>CAVUKP010000001.1:0-14429 GCA_963742135.1 uncultured Thermoleophilia bacterium
GCGACTGCCCTGCACCGCCATGTCACACTCGCGGCGGCATCCAGCCCGGCGCGCGTTCCGATTCGATCGGCGGCGGGCCGTGCGCGCGCCAGTGTCGGCCGGCGTACGCGGCGAGCTCGCCGGCGGCCCAGCGCGCGAGCCAGAGGGCCGCGAGAGCCGCGAGGAGCCGTCTCACCCCCACACCGGCTCGCGCGCCCACGCGTCCATGACGTCGACCGCCTCGGAGAGGCGGTCACGATCGACGACGAGTGCGACGGCAGGCGGCACGCCCGGCAGCACGGGGCCGGGCGGCAGCCCCTGAAGCGCGAGGACGACGTAGGCGAGGTGGATCCCGTGGCCGACGAGCGCAACGGTTTCCTCGGGGCGTGCGAGCAGGATGCGATACCCCGCCACGTACCGCCGAACCGCCCCGGCGCGGCTCTCGCCGCCGCCCGGGCTCGGATCCGCCGGCCCGGCGGCGGCGACCCACTCGCCGTACCCGTCGCGCCACATCGTCCCCTCGAACCGTCCGTACGAAATCTCGTTGAGCTCCGGAAGACAGAGCCTCGGCGCGGCCGGCCACGCGACCTCGGCCGTCTCGAGCGTGCGCGCGAAATCCGTGTGCGCCGTGACGTCGACGGGGCCGACGGAGTCGCCGAGCCCGCGCGCCTGCGCCCTGCCGCGCGTGGTGAGGCGGGACCCGACGGTCGGATCGCCGTTCAGGAGCCCCGCCGCCCCCGTCTCGCTCTCGCCGTGGCGGGCGGCGACGAGCCTCCTCAAAGGAGGATGCTCCTGTACGTGAGCGCCCGTCGCATTCCGATCGCCTCGTAGAGGCGAATCGCGACGTTGTTGTCGGTGCGCACGAACAGCGTCACCACCGGCGTCCGCTCGAGCAGGAGCCGACAGATGTCGCGCATCCCACGCCCGCCGAGCCCGCGGCCGCGCGCCGCCGGGTCGACCCAGACCTGCTGCAGCTGGACGGCCTGAGGCGTCCACGCCGACGCCTCCGCCTTGAAGAGGACGACGTCGTCCTCGAGCCAGAGCCACGACCGCCCCTCCTCGATCTGCGCGCGGGTCCGCCAGCGAAAGCTCTCCGGATCCTCACGTAGTGGATCGATCCCGAGCTCCTCGAGATGCGCCGCCGCGCAAGCCGGCACGAGCCGGTCGAGATCCGACAGCCGCGCCGGCCGCAGGCCCGTGTCGCCCGGCCGCGGCGGCTCCTCGATCACGTACACCGGCTGCCCCGGCCGGTCCTCGCGCGGTGCGGGGAGAACCGGCGCTGCCGCCGCCCACAGCTCGGAGACGGCGCGCTCCTCGCCGATCAGCATCCGCGGGCGGCCGCGACCCGCGGCTTCGGCGAAGACGCCGCAGCCGTCGCCCGACGGGACGAGGTTCGCACCCACATGGCAGAGGGCGCCGACGACGCCGCGCGAGTCGACTGCTCCCACGAACCGCCCGAGCCTCCGTCGGGCGACGTCCTCGAGGAAGACGCGCTCGACCGGCGAACGGCCGCAGAACTCGAGCACCTGGTCGAACGACGGCTCGGTCAGCACCAGCGGCATCCTCGCGGATGACGGGCTAGAGTCGCTCGCCATGCCGATCCACGTTCGCGCCGAGCCGGGCCAGTACGCGGAGGCCGTCCTGCTCCCGGGCGACCCGCTCCGCGCGAAGTACATCGCCGAGACCTATCTCGAGGAGGTCGAGCAACGGAACGAGGAGCGCGGCCTCCTCGGGTACACGGGCACGTACCGCGGGCGACCGGTCTCGGTGCAGGGGACGGGTATGGGCTGCCCCGGCGCCACGATCGTCTTCGAGGAGCTGATCCAGCTCGGGTGCAAGAAGCTGATCCGCGTCGGCACCTGCGGCGGCCTTCAGCCGAGCCACGCGCTCGGAGATCTCATCGTCGCGCTGACCGCCGTTCCGGCCGACGCGACGGCCATGCACCTCGTCGCCAACGAGCCGCACTGCCCGACCGCCTCCTGGGAGCTGATCCACGGCGCCGTTCACGCGGCGAAGGAGATGGGTCAGGAGCTCCGTGTCGGGCCGATCGTCTCGAGCGACCTCTTCTACAACCCGGACGAGGGGCAGTACGAGCGGTGGTCGAAGCGCGGGGTGCTCGCCGTCGAGATGGAGGCGGCGGCGCTGTTCACGGTCGGCGCGCTCCGCGGCGTCCAGACCGCATGTCTGCTGACGGTGAGCGACATCGTGGTCGAGGGCGTCTTCACGCGCATCTCCGACGACGATCTCCGCTCCTCCGTCGACCGGATGACGAAGATCGCGCTCGACGTCGCGACCGCCGACGGTCATTAGCGGCTCGACCGGCCCTTCGACGATCTTCCTCGTCAACCCGGCGTCGGCGAACGGCGCCACGGGCCGGCGGTGGCCGGAGCTCGCGCACCGTGCGGCGCGCCTCGGCCTCGTCGGCGAGACGCTCTTCTCGGAGCGGCCCGGCCACCTCATCGAGCTGGCGCGCGCGGCCGCGGGCCGCGCCGAGCTGCTCGTCGTCGTCGGCGGCGACGGGACGCTGAACGAGGTCGTCAACGGCATCGCGGGCAGCCAGGCCGAGCTCGCCCTCCTCCCGAACGGGACGGGCCAGGACTTCGGCCGCACCTACGCGATCCCGAGCCGGTTCGACGCCGCGGTCGACGTGGCCCTCAACGGCGTCGCGCGAACCGTCGACCTCGGCCGCGTCCACCATCGCACCTGGGCGGGCGACGACGCCGTCCGCTGGTTCGCGAACGTCGGCTCCGTCGGCATGAGCGCCGCCGTCGCGCAGCGCGCGAACACGATGTCGAAGGCGCTCGGCGGCCGCACGACGTTCTTCTACGCCCTCGTGCGCGTCTTCTTCGAGTGGGAGAACACCGACGTGACGGTGGCGCTCGACGACGGCGTGCGGACAGGCCGGATGCACGACGTCGTGCTCGCAAACGGCCGCTGGCACGGCGGCGCGATGCAGGTCGCGCCCGACGCGGAGCCCGACGACGGCCTGTTCGACGTCGTCTTGATCGGCGACGTCACGAAGTGGGATTTCCTCACGACCGCGCCGAAGATCTACCGCGGCACCTACGTCCGCCATCCCAAGGTCGAGGTCGTGCGTTCGGCGCGCGTGACGGTCGACGCGCCGGAGCACCTCCCGATCGAGGTCGAGGGCGAGCAGGTCGGAACGACGCCGGCGACGTTCGAGGTCGTCCCGCGCGCCCTCCGCGTGCGCGTCCCGCGCTAGAAGATTCTCCTAGACCGAAGTGTCCGTCGTCGTCGCAGCCGTCTCGGGGAGCGCGGGCGGCTCCGGCGAGGGAGCGGCGGTCACGCCGCCGTCCAGCGCGTCGACGCGGCGCTCGAGGTCCTCGAGGCGCTGCTCCATCGACTCGAGCCCACGGACGCGCCGCGTGAGCTCGTCCACGCGTTCCTTGAGCTCCATCGCGCTCTGGACCATCCGGTTGGCGGTCGGGTGCTGCGCGAGCCGGGCGAGCGCCTCCTCGCCGAGCGACGCGAACTGAGAGAGAATCGTGTTGCGAGCCATGGGTGCCTCCCTTTCCCGTCAGCCTACGCGGCTAACCGTGAACGTGAGCCGATAGCAGCCGCGGCGGTTCGACGCCGGGCAGCTCGATCCCTTCGTCGTCGCGTCGGCGACGTGCCCGCCGAGGCTCCGCTCGGGAGACGCGAACCGGACGGCGACGGCGCCGGCGAAGTCGTCTCCGGTCGGGTTCCCGACCTCGTTCGTGCGCGGGCACGGCGCGAGCGGCACACCGGGGCCGGCGAAGCTCGGGACGGCGCCGAAGTCGCACTCGCGCGCCAGCGCGACGAGGGCCCAGGGTCGGCCCGAAGGCACCCAGAAGTCGATCGCCTGCGTGGCGCGAAAGGTCTGGCCGTCGTGCGCGAGGAGCGTCCTCGGCGCCCACGGGGACCACGTCCCCGCAACGCTCCAGGTGAGCTGGTACTCGCCGGGGCCGCTCGCGATCTGGCCGAGGAGCGTCGTCTCGTTGCGGGCCGGACACGACGGCTGATCGGGTCGGCACGACGGGTCCATCGCACGGCGGACGAGGAGGCTGTCGAACCGCAGCCGCAGATGCACGGGCAGCTTCGCCTTCGGCATCGGCGTCCACCCCGCGAAGACCTGCTTCGCGACGACGACCCGCCGCCCGCGCGCCGCCGCGACCCGGAACGAGACCTTGACGCGGTTTCCGGAGACAGTCGCGGCGACCTGCGGCGCGCCGACGCTTCCCCGGTCGACGACGCGCACGCGCAGCCGGGCGCCCGGCGACGGCTTCGGCGGCGCCGGCAGCTCGAAGGCGTAAGCGCCGTTCACGTCCTGCCACTCGCTCTGGCCCTTCGTGCACTGCTTGTACGCATCGGAGCCCTTCGACCGGTGCGCGCACTCGGCCTGCGCGGCGGCGGCCGTCCCGTCGGTCGAGACGAAGAGGTCGCCCTCGCTCTCCCCGCGCGGGCTGCGGCTCGACGGCTGTCCCGGGCTCCGCTGCACCCACAGCGCGCGGAACGGGTGCAGCTCCGTCCGCTCGCCCTTGCCCGCGTAGTGGTCGCAGTCCCAGACCCACGAGCCGAGCGCGGAGACGCGGTCGCCGGCGGCGGGCCAGGCGAAGATCGGCGTCGCGCCCGACTCGCGCTCCAGGTGAAGGTGGTCCTGCTGGGTCGTCCCGTCGCGGCTCGCGCCGGTCAGGAAGGTGATCGTCGGATCGACCTTCACGTCGATGTTGACGTCGAACGAGCGGTGGGTCAGCGGGTTGTCGGCGGTCGCGACGCGCGAGGCGAGCAGCCCCTCGTCGACCGAGTGGACAACCCCCGTCGCCCACTGCGGCGGCGGCGGCGCGTCGTCCGGGCTCGTCTTCTCGTCGCCCACGTAGACCCAGTTCGGGGCGTACATGGTGTAGAGCGCTGCGCCGTTTCGCTGACACCCGTCGGGCCTCGCCTGCACCTGCGGGTCGGGCTTCGTGTCCGCAAGAGCCGCGGCCACGCCCACGGCGCCGACGACGAGCGCGGCGAGGAGGAGACGCCTCACGCGCACGATTATCGCGACCGGCGACGGCCAGTCGCAGGTCTACGCTGACCTCCGATGATCGTCGCGCACCTCGACCTCGACGCTTTCTTCGCCGCGGTCGAGGAGCTCGAGGACCCGCGGCTCCGGCGCGAGCCGCTGATCGTCGGGGGCGACCCCCACGGGCGGGGCGTCGTCGCCACCGCGAACTACGTCGCGCGCAGGTTCGGGATCGGATCCGCGATGCCGTGCGCGGAGGCGCTGCGGCGGTGCCCGCACGCCGTTTTCGTGCGCCCGCGGATGGCGGTCTATCGGCAGTACTCGCGCGACGTCTGGTCGCTCGTGCGGGAGATCGTCCCGACGATCGAGCAGGCGGGCATCGACGAGGGCTACCTCGAGCTCGGCGAAGTGGCGACGTCGTTCGACGACGCGCGGGCGCTCGCCGAGGCGGTGCAGGCCGTCGTGCGCGCACGCACCCGTCTCTCGTGCTCTCTCGGAGTCGCGACGTCGAAGGTGGTCGCGAAGGTGGCCTCGGACCGGCGGAAGCCGGGCGGGCTGACGGTCGTTCGCCCGGGACGCGAGGCTTTGTTCCTCGCGCCGTTCCCGATCCGGATCCTGCCGGGGATCGGGCCGCGCGCGGAGGAGCGGCTGGCGGCGGAAGGCGTCGAGACGATCGGCGCGCTCGCGGAGCTGACGGACGACGAGCTCCGTCGCTTGGCGCCGGGAAGGGTCGGCGTCGTGCTCCGCGACAGGGCGCGGGGGATCGACCCGCGGCCGCTCGAGGTCTCGGTCGAGCGAATCTCGATCTCGCACGAGGAGACCTTCGCGCAGGACGTCGGCGACCCGGAACGCCTGCACGACGAGCTGCGGCGGATGGCGACGCTCCTTTCGGAGCACCTGCACGGCCGTGGCCAGACGGCGCGCACCGTCACGACGAAGCTCCGCTACCCGGACTTCGCGATCCGGACGCGCTCGACCTCGCTCTCGGTCGGAACCGCGGACGGCGATCTGATCGGGAGCCTCGCCTGCGGCCTCCTCGATCGCGCGCTTCGCGACCGGCCGGGTCCGCTGCGCCTCGTAGGCGTCGGCGTCTCGGGGCTCGTCGACCACGCGCAACTTTCGCTCGTGGACGACGTCGAAGCCAGATAGACACCGGATTCACCCCGTTTCGCGACGCGGCGGGACGGCCGATACCGAACACTGAGGACGATGAGCACACAGCAGCAGGCGAACCCTCACGAGCACGTCGCGACCAACGTTCATGTGGTGCGGCAGAAGGCCGGCGTGCCGTACGAGGTGGAGCAACAGGTCTGCGCGACATGTCACCGCGTGCTCGGCGAGACACCCGTCAGGCGAACGGCGGCGTAGCCCCCGTGCCGAGCGCCGCGCGAGCGCCGGCCGGCACCACCGGCGTCCTCGGCGCGACCGCCTCGACTCGCTGGTATGCCGCCCCGAGCGGCGGCCGCGGGTCGTCGTCGCCCGCGTTCGGCCACATCGAGAGCGCACGCTCGGCCTGTGCGGCGATCGTCAGCGACGGGTTCACGCCGAGATTCGCATTCACCGCGGCGCCGTCGACGACGTGCAGCCCCGGCGCCGAGCGCACGCGGTGGTACCGGTCGACGACGGCGCCGATGCACGCGCCGCCGAGGACGTGCGCCGTCATGGGCGTTCCGAGGATCGCCTCGTTCACCGACGCTCCCGGGTAGCCGTCGACGAGCTCCGCGGCGATCCGCGCCGCCTCGTCCGCGACCGGGATCCGCGCCGGCGCCGTCGATTCGAGCGTCGTGAGCCGGCCTCGCCGCAGCCGCACGCGCAGCGAGCTCGCCCGCGTCTGCATCACGAGCAGGATCACCGTCCGCTCCGACCACCGCCGAATCCAGAGGCTGCGCGCGAACACGACCGGGTGGCGCGCGGCCGTCGCCGCCCAGCGGAGCGCTCCGGGCTCGTCCGGCAGCACCGTCCCGAGCGCGCCCATCAGGTTCGAGCCACGGCCGTAGCGGACAGGCTGGATCGTCGTGTCGGGCGCCGGGCGGATCATCGACGTGATCGCGACGCCGCGGCTGTAGTCGCGCCCGGCGCGAACCCTTCGAGCAGACGCCCCCATGATCACCTCCGAGTTCGTGCGCACGTCGTCGCCGACGCGAGGCCCGCCGAGACGCGAGCGCAGAAGGACCCTCAGCGTCCCGAGCACCCCCGCCGCGAGCACGACCTGCCGCGCCCCGACCTCGCCGCGAGAGGTCTCGACGACCCAGCCGGTCGGGCCGCCGTCGCGCGGCCGGAGGCGCCGGACCTCCGTGAGCGGGTGGATCTCGGCGCCGGCGCGCTCGGCGAGCCACAGGTAGTTGCGGTCGAGCGAGTTCTTCGCGCCGCGGCGGCAGCCCGTCATGCATGCGCCGCGGAGGTCGCAGCCGTCCCGCAACGGCCCGGCTCCGCCGAAGTACGGGTCGACGCGGTCGGGCCCGAAGTAGACGCCGACGGGGGTCGTCTCGTAGGTGTCCGCGACCCCGAGCCGGCGCGCGACGCCGCGCATCACCTCGTCGGCGGCCGTGTCGCCCGTGAAGCGCGTGACGCCGAGCATCCGCCGCGCCTGGTCGTACCACGGCGCAAGCTCGTCCGCCCAGTCGGCGTCCGGCCACACCTCCGGCGGCGGCTCGTGGAGCACATTCGCGTACACGAGCGATCCGCCGCCCACGCCTGCGCCGGAGAGCACGAGCACGTCGCGCAGCAGCGTCAGACGCTGGATGCCGCGGCAGCCCAGCCTCGGCGCCCAGAGGTAGTCGCGCACGTTCCAGCTCGTGCGGGGAAGCTCCTGCGGCTCGAATCGCCGGCCCGCCTCGAGCACGGCGACGTCGTAGCCCTTCTCGGCCAGCCGAAGGGCGGCGACGGCGCCGCCGAAGCCGCTCCCGACGACGACGACATCGCGCTCGCGCGTCACAGCGCCGCGGCGACAGCCGCGAGCGTCTCGCCGGCAGCAGCGCGAACGATCACGTCGGCCTCGGAGTCGTACGGCGTCGGGTCGCGGTTCACGATCGCGAGGCGCCCGCCCGCCCGGAGGGTCTCGACCGGAAGGGACGCAACCGGGTACACCTCGAGGGACGACCCGACGACGAGCATCAGCGCGGCTTCTCGGGCAAGCCGGGTCGCGCGGTCGATCGCCTCGACAGGGAGGACCTCGCCGAACATGACGACATCCGGCTTCAGCACGTGACCTCGCGAGCAGCGCGGGACGGGCAGACGCTCGACGACCTCGTCGAAGCCGGCGCGCTCGCCGCAGACGAGGCAGCTCGACGTACGGATCGACCCGTGGACCTCGACGACGTCGCGCGACCCCGCCAGCTCGTGCAGCCGGTCGACGTTCTGGGTCACGATCGCGCCGACGTAACCACGGTCCTCGAGCTCCGCGAGCGCCTCGTGCGCGGCGTTCGGACGCGCGTCTGCGAGCACGCCGAGCCGCCGCCCGTAGAAGTCCCACACCTTGGCCGGGTCCCGGCGGAAGGCGTCGATCGTCGCGTACTCCATCGGGTCGTAGTGCGCCCAGATCCCGTCCGGCGACCGGAAGTCTGGGATGCCCGACTCGGTCGAGGCGCCGGCGCCCGTGAGGACGACGCACGGCTGGTGGTCCCGGATGAGGTCGGCGAGCGCCGCGGCTGACACGCGGCCAGTATCGTCGCCGCTCGTGGCCGAGTTCCACTTCGACCCGGAGAGCTACGCGGACACGATCCGCAGAGAGATCCCGCTGTACGACGAGCTCGAGGACAGAATCGCCGGGGCGACCGTCGGCCTCGACGCGACGCGGATCCTCGACCTCGGCGCCGGAACGGGCGAGACGGCCCGGAGAGTCCTCGCGCTCCATCCGCACGCGGAGCTCGTCGCAACGGACCTGAGCCCGGGGATGCTGGCGCGGATCGACCTGCCGCGCGTCACGACGACGGTGCAGCGGCTGGAGGAGCCGCTTCCGGCAGGGCCGTTCGACGTCGTCGTGTCCGCGCTCGCCGTCCACCACCTCGACGCGACGGCGAAGCGCGACCTCTTCGCGCGCGTCCACGCGGCGCTGCGCGCCGGCGGGCGCTTCGTCCTCGGTGACGTCGTCCTCGTCGACGAGCCGGTCGCGCCGCTCTCGCCGGGCTGGGACCGGCCGGACACCGCGTCCGACCAGGTCGGTGGCTCCGGGAGTCGGGCCTCGACGCGCGCCTCGAATGGGCGGAGCAGGATCTGGCGCTCTTCGTCGCCGACCGTCCGTAGAGTCACCGGCGATGGAGGGCTTCTCCTTCTCGACGAACATTCGCGTCCGGTTCGCCGAGACGGACGCGCAGGGGATCGCGCACAACTCGAGCTACTTCGTCTGGTTCGAGGTCGCGCGGGTCGAGTACCTCGAGGAGTACGCCCACGGCTACCAGCGGCTGCGCGACGAGGGAGTCGAAGCGCTCGTCCTGGAGTCGCACGCGCGCTACATCCAGCCGGCGGTGTTCGACGACCGGCTGCTCGTCCACGCGCGGTGCCGCGACGTCCGGGGCGCACGATTCCGCTACGAGTACGCGGTCGAACGCGCCGGAACGGTGATCGCCGACGGCTGGACGGCGCACGCGACCGTCGAGGCGCGCACGCTCCGGCCGACGCGGATCCCGTCGTGGCTCGTCGGGGCGATAGCTACGGCCGAGTCGTCGGCGCGGGCGTCGTCGTCGCAGCCGCCGTCGTGACGGCGCCGGTCGTCGTCGGCGTAGGCGTCGTCGGCGACGGCGTCGTGGTGGACGGAGCGGTCGTGGCCGGAGCGGTCGTCGTCGGCGCGGTGGTCGTCGGCGTCGGCGTCGTGTCCGCCGGGAGCGTCTTCGGCTTCTCGGGCGGGGGCTCGGGCCGCTTCGTTCCGACGCGGACGACCCTCGTCTCGGCGCGGTAGCTCGAGTACCACGTCGCCGACGACAGCAGCTTGCCCGCGCTCGTGTAGACGCGCCGGGTCACGGACGTCGCGCGCGCGGGCTCGCCGCTCTCCTCCAGCGCGGTGTCGCCGATCGGGAGATTCGGATCGTCGATCTGCCGGACCGGCGGCTCCGCCACCTCGCGGAGCGGCGCCGTCTCGGTCTCGACCCGGCGCTCGACCGGGGTCCCGTAGAGCGCGACGACGAGCGACGACGAGCCGACGAACGTCCGCAGGAGCAGCCAGTGGCCGGTGTCGTTGACGAACTTCAGGTCGATGTCGGGGTAGTTGACGGTGGCGTCGCGGCCGAGCGGGTAGTGCGAGATGTAGAGCGCGTGGTTCGTCCGCGACGTGATCGGCAGCCCGGCCTCGTACGCGGCGTTGAAGACCGTCGTCGAGACCTGGCACACGCCGCCGCCCAGCCCGGTCTGCAGCTCGCCGTTGATGATCACGGGCGCCTCGAGGAAGCCCTTCTCGGCGGTGCGCTCGCCGGTCGTGTCGTTGAACGAGAACGTCGCTCCGGGCGCGATCAGCTTCCGGTCGACGAGGTGCGCCACGAGCTGGACGTTGTGGATCCGGTTCGAGTCCCCGCCGTAGCTCGTCTCGTAGGCCCCGACCTTGCCGGTGATGTGCATCGCGCGCGCCTCGGCGGTCGACAGCTTCGGCTCGGCGCGGGTGACGACGAGCGCAGCGGTGCGGTTCGAGGGCCGCCGGGCCGCCGCGAGCACGGTCCTCGCCGTTCGCTCGACGTCGAGCTCGACGCCGGGGCGCGACGGCGTGACGCGGACGCCGTCGGCGTAGACGGCGAAGTCGGCGTCACGTGCGGGACGTGAGACTGTCTGCGCCAGACGCGGGAAGTAGTCGCTCGCCGCCTTTCCCCTCAGCGCGAGCGGCTCCCCCGGCCGCTCCGGGAGATCGAGCATGAGCGCGAGGCGCCAGCGCGGGAGGCGCCAGCGCGTCTCGCCGAGCGTGAGCGAGACGGGCGCCGACACGACGCGTCGCGCGGTGCGCAGCGCGGGCCGGAGGCCCGACGCGACGACCGCGGGCCGGCGCGTCCTGACAGGCAGCGCGACGGCGTCGCGGTCGAACCCCGCGAGCGCCCGCACGATCGTCCGTGCGGCCGCGGCGCGGCGGAGCGCGGTCCCCGTCTGCGCGGGCTCGAGCTCGATCCCCAGGCCGCGCCTGACGAGGCGCGCCGAACGCGGCTGCCTGTCGACGGCGGCGTCGACGCGGCCCAGCTCGTAGGCGAGGGCGGCGTCGTAGACGCGAACCGACGGCTTGACGTCGCCGGCGAACAACCGCAGCTCGATCCGCTTGTAACCCCGAACCGGCGCGAATCCATCGCCCTGATCCTCGGCCGCGTGTACGGCGGCGGCCCAGTCGACGACCACGCCGAGGCGCTTGGGCGTCAGCTTCCAGGTGCGACCGGCGGCCGTGAACGTGACGGGTACTTCGGCGACGCGCTCGGCACGTCGCTCGAGGAGCGTCCGCGCGTCGTGCGGCGACAACCCCCCGACGTCGACGCCGGCGATGCGTGTGCCCGCCGCGAGCCGGTCCGACGAGCCCGCGAAGACGAACCCGAGGAGCACCAGGACGACGACGAACGCGATCCCGGCGAGCGCAAGGCGCACCTGCAGCGTCCCAGGCCCCGCCCGGCGGCTGCGACGGTCGCCTGATGGAGCGGCCGTCGTTGAGCCGTGGGTGGCCAAGATTCGTCCATCGTAGCCGCCGGCAATTCGCTTCCAGGCGCTGCGCCCGCGCCCGAGCCCGCCTCAGAAGACGAAGAGCTCGACGCCGCCCGAGACGTTCAGCTCGACGCCGGTGATGTACGAGGCGAGGTCGGAGCAGAGGAACGCGATCGCGTTCGCGATGTCCTGCGGCTCGCCGGGCCGCTTGAAGACGGTCCGGCTCGCGATCCGGTCGTTCATCGCCTCGTTCGCCAGGTGAAACGCCTCGGTGCCGATGATGCCGGGGACGATCGCGTTTGCCGTGATGCCGTGGCGGCCGCCCTCCATCGCAAGCGTCTTCGTCAGTCCGAGCAGCCCCGCCTTCGTGGTCGAGTAGCTGGCCTGGCCGAAGCCGCCGAGCGTGCCGGCGACCGAAGCCATGTTCACGACACGACCCCATCCCCGCTCCTTCATGTGCGGCCAGACCGCCTGCGAGCAGTTGAACGCGCCGGTCAGGTTGACGCGAAGGTCGCGCTCCCACAGCTCCGGCGACCTGGTTCTGGAACTGGCCGACGTGGTCGAGCGTGCCCGCGTTGTTGACGAGGATGTCGACCGAGCCGAGCTCGTCGACCGTGCGGGCGACCGCCGAAGCGACCTCCTCGCGGCTCGTCACGTCGCAACGCACCGCGAGCGCGCGTCGTCCGAGACCGCGGATCTGCTCCGCAGTCGACTCCGTGTGCACCATCCCCTGCTGACGCGCGACCGTCGCCAGCGCGCCGTAGCGATCCGTGTCCTCGGAGAGCTCGGACTCGACGAGGAGGTCGGCGATGACGACGTCCGCGCCCGCGCGCGCGAGCGTCAGCGCGTCGGCGCGGCCGAGGCCGCGGGAGCCTGCCGGTCACGAAGGCCACCCGGCCGGTCAGATCGATCTCGAGCGCCACGAGGCGACCCTAACGCAGCTCAGTCGCGCGGGAGGAAGATCTCCTTCGCGATCACGAGCCGCTGGATCTGCGAGGTCCCCTCGTAGATCTGGAACAGCTTCGCGTCGCGCATCAGCTTCTCGACGGGGTACTCCTTCATGTAGCCGTAGCCGCCGAACACCTGGACGGCGTCGGTCGTGACCTTCATCGCCGTGTCGGCGGAGAACCGCTTCGCGAACGACGAGTGGAGCGTGGCGCGCTTCCCCTGGTCGAGCATCCACGCCGCCTGCCACGTCGAGGCAGGCGCGCCGCCTCGATCTCGGTCGCCATGTCGGCGATCATGAAGTTGCACGCCCTGGTGCATCGCGATCGGCACGTCGAACGTGACGCGCTGCTTGGCGTACTCGACGGCGAGCTCGTAGGCCGCCTGCGCGACGCCGACGGCGCCGGCCGCGGTGCCCGGGCCGCGTGAAGTCGAGCGTCTGCATCGCGATCTTGAAGCCCTGGCCCTCGGCGCCGAGGAGGTTCTCGGCAGGGAGGACGACGTCCTGCAGGGCGAAGGCGGAGGTGTCGGTCGCGCGCTGACCCATCTTGTCCAGGTGCTGTCTCGAGCGTGACGCCGGGGGCGTCCATGGGGACGATGAAGGCCGAGATCCCACGATGGCCTTTCGTGACGTCGGTCTTCGCGAAGACGACGGTCCAGTCGGCGTAGCCGGCGTTCGTGATGAACGTCTTCGACCCGTTGAGGACGTACTCGTCGCCGCGCCGCTCGGCCGTCGTCTTCAGCTTCGCCACGTCGGAGCCGGCGCTCGGGCTCGGAGAGGCCGAACGAGCACAGGATCGGCGACTCGAGAAGCGGGGGCAGCCACTTCGCCTTCTGCTCCTCCGTCCCGGCGACCAGCACCGGCGTCGCGCCGAGGCCGTTCGCGCCGATCGACGTGCCGATCCCCGAGCAGCCCCAGTTGAGCTCCTCGCCGACGAGCATGCCGTCGAACGAGTTCAGCCCGGGCCGCCGTACTCCTCGGGGATGTGCAGGTTCATCAGCCCGACCTCGTGCGCCTTCGCGACCACGTCGACGGGGTGCTTCATCACCACGTCGTACTCGGCGGCCTTCGGCCGAATTTCCTTCTCGGCGAACTCGCGCGCGAGCGCGCGGAGCGCCTTCTGCTCGTCCGTGAGGGCGAAGGAGATGCCCTCGAGCACGTTCTCGACGGTCGCCACGGGTCGTTCAGCTCCTCTGGTCGTCGCGGTTATTGACTGACTAGTCGGTCAGTCTAGACGCAACGGTTCGCTCGTGCCGGTCGAATTCGGCGGCCGGATGTCGACCGCGCCCTCGCGCCGTTTCCTCCGGCGCGACGTCCACGCGTCGCGTCAGCGCGTCGACGGTCGCAGCTGACGCCGGAGCCGCAGCACGCGCAGGACGTGCGTGTCGAGCTCGCCGCGGCGCGCAAGGGGGACGAGCGCGCGGACGGCACGCTCGGCGTAGCCGGGATGCGCGACGAGGAGGAGGTCTGCTCCCGCACGCGCCGCCCGCCGCGCCCACTCCTCGACCGGCGCCGCGCGCATGATCGAGAGGGAGTCGGTGATCGCGACGCCGTCGAACCCGAGCGCTCGGAGGCGGACGTAGATCGACGGGTCGAGCGACGCGCGAAACGGCGCCCCGTAGAACGCGTGGCCGACCATCACACAAGGGACACCGGCCCGGATCGCCGCGCGAAACGGAGCGACGTCCTGCGGACGGATCCGTGCGTCGACGTGCGGGCGCTCGTCGGTCGAGTACCGGCGCCGACCCGAGCCCCGGGAAAGTGCTTCACGCACGCGCCGTCGCCGAACGTGGAGGCCGCGGGCAAAGGCGACGCCGAATCGAGGCGTACGTGAACTGCCTCGACCCGAGCGGCCCGTCGTGCCAGTCCAGCACCGGCGCGAGGTCGACGTCGATCCGTTCGCGGCGAAGGGCGCGG
>CAVUKP010000002.1:0-59864 GCA_963742135.1 uncultured Thermoleophilia bacterium
CCGACGACCGAGCAGCCGGCGAAGTCGCGGGGCGGCGCGATCGTTCGCTACGTGACCAGGACGAGGGCGAGTCGCGGTTCAACCAAGCTCGTCGATCGCGACGGATCGGGCTAGAGCGCGCGGCGGCGTCTAACGGTCGGCCTCCTGCTCGCGCAGCTCGACGATCTCGTCCTCGATCTGCGTGAGCTCCTCGTCCGACAGCCGCTCGAGCTTGACGAGCTCGCTGCGCGCGCGCTCGGTGCCGCGCAGGATCTCGTCGAGCTTGAGCTGGATCGCGCGCGTGTCGCGGTTCTGCGTGTACTGGAGGCTGAAGACGATCAGGAACGTCACGACCGACGCGACGGCGGACGGAACGAGCAGCCACGTGTTCGGAGAACGCGGCGAAGAACCCCCAGACGATCCAGAAGACCGTCAGGACGATCGCCGCCGAGGAACGCCCACGGCGCGCCGACGATCTCCGGCGTCTTTGCTGCGATGCGTCTGATGAGGCGCATGCGCGCGGCGTTCCCGCTCCGCCTGGGGTTCAGTCCTCGGCGACGGCGCCGGTCGCAGCGCGCAGCTCGGTCTCGTGCGCGAACGTCGCGCGCGGGCGGCAGAGCCAGATCTCGTGGCCCGGGGTGCTCGAGCACCTCGAGCCCGGCCGAGCGCGCCATCGCCTCGACCGCGGCGGCGTTCGGCGCCCACCAGTTCGTCTCGTCGTCGGCGAGCCGGTGCTCGACGAATGCCATCTTCGGCCACTCCGGGCTCGAGAAGGCGCTCGCGCTGCTTCAGGTCGAGGTCGCGCCGGCGTCTTCGTCGCGCACCTCGCCCGGCATCGTCAGCGTCTGGAGGACGAGGAGCCGGCGCGCCGTCCGCGCGACGAGGTCGAGCGCGAGCAGCGGGTAGCGCAGGTGGTAGAGGACGCCCATGAAGAGGACGAGGTCCCAGCGCTCGCGCGTCCGCGCGAGGTCGTACACCGTCCCGTGGCGGAACTCGACGCGGTCCGCGACGCCGAACTGCCGCCGCCGCCCAGCGCGCCTGGTCGAGGTAGTGCTCGTCGATCTCGAGCCCCGTCACGTGCGCGCCCCGCGCGCGCGAGCTCGAAGGTGTAGTAGCCGGCGTTGCAGCCGATGTCGAGCGCCGTCCAGCCGTGCAGGTCGGCCGGGAGGTGGGGGGCGATCTCGGCCCACTTGTAACGCGGGAAGTCGCCGAGCGGATGGTCCGGCGCCGTCTGCCGGCCGTCGGGGAGGTGCAGGTTGTGGAACCACGGCGCGAGCGCGGCGATCTCCGGGTCGTGCAGCGCGGCCGACTGGAGCGTCATGCCGCGAGCCTCGCGACCGCCGCCACGTGCTGCTCCAGCTCCTGCGCCCGGCGGTCGGCCGTGTGCTCGCGCAGGACGCGCTCGCGCGCACGCGCGCCGATCGCCCGCCGCTCGCCCGTCGTCGATCTCGGCGAGGATGGCGCGCGACGTCGTCGCCGTCGCGACGCGACGAGGATCTCGCGCCCGGGCTCGAAGAACGCGTCGAGCCCCTCCCACCAGTCGGAGATGACGGGAACGCCGCAGGCGGCGGCCTCGAAGAGTCGCACGCTCGGCGACCAGCCCGCGCGGACCATGTCGTCGCGCGTGACGTTGAGCGTGAACCGCTGCGCGCAGTAGAAGCGCGCGTGCTCCGGCGGCGCGAGGTTCTCGATCCGCGTCACGTTCGCGGGCCACTCGATCGTCTCCGGGTACTGCGGGCCCGCGACGGCGAACGAGCGCTGCTCGGGGCGGCACGCGCGGGCTCGAGCAGCAGCCGTCGACCTTCGGCTGCCGGTCGTCGGAGTAGGTCCCGAGGTAGCCGAGGTCCCAGCGCACGCGCGTGTCGAGCGGCCGGTACAGCTCGGGATCGGCGACGCAGTGGAACGGCGTCGGCCGCCGCGCGCCGAGGTCGTCGAGGAGCGGCCCGCCGGTGAACGAGAGGTAGAGGTCGAAGCGGCGGACGAGCGCGGGGGAGAGGTACTCGTAGTCGCCGCGCGCGAGCTTCGCGGCCGTCACCGGCGTGTCGATGTCCCAGAACGCGGTCGTGCCGCAGCGCCGTCTCGAGCACCCATTCCGCGACGTCGCAGCCGTCGGGGACGTACGACCCGACGACGACGAGGTCGGCGTCGCGGACGCGCGTCGTGCCAGCGCTCGAGCTCGTCGACGGAGTCGTAGAGCTCGACCCACGGCGCGTCGAAGTCGCGCGCGGCCGCGTACCACGGCTTGTCGCGCTCGAGGAAGAGCACGTCGTGCCCGCGCGCGCAGGAGCGCGCGGCAGAGCCCGCGGTAGTTCGTCGCGTGGCCGTTGCCCCACGACGAGGTGACGGAGAGGCCGAGCCAGACGGTTCTCACGCGCGCACCCCGAGGATCGCCTCGACCTGCTCGGCCCGCTGGGCGTAGGTGTGCTCGCGCAGGATCGCGCTCGCGCGCGGCCGCGCCGATCTCGCGCGCGCGCGCCGGGGTCAGCTCTGCGAGATGCGCCGCGACGTCGGCTCCGTCCTCGGCGACGAGCACCTCGCGTCTCCGGCTCGAGGAAGAGCTCGATTCCCTCCCACGCGTCGGTGATCGAGGCACGCGGCGGCGCCGGCGGCCTCGAAGACGCGCGTCGGCGGCGACCAGCCGTTCGCGGCCATCGACTCGCGCGTCACGTTCAGGACGGCGAGCGGCGTCGAGTTGAGCGCGTTGTGGTCGCCCGTGCCGACGTGGCCGAGCAGGCGCACGTTCGGCGGGAGCGGCTTGTCGTCCCACCCGGCTCCGCCGAGCAGGAAGCGCGCGCCCGGGCGCGAGCGCGGCGGCGCGGAGGAAGAGCTCCTCGACGCGCGCCTCGCGGTCGGGCAGGCGGTTGCCGAGGAAGGCGAGGTCGCCCGCGAAGCGCGGGTCGGGGTCGACCGGGAGGTGCGTCTCGGGGTCGAGCGCGTTGTAGACCGGCACGCAGTCGCGGGCGCCGAGCGCGCGGTAGCGCTCGACGACGGGGTCGCCGCCGCCGTAGGTGAGGACGAGGTCGAAGCGCGGGACGAGCTCGCGGAACGGGATCGTCCGGCGTCGGCCTCGACGCGCGCGAGCGTCGCGGGCGCGTCGACGTCCCAGAACGACGCGCGTCGGCCCGTCCAGCGCCGCGACGGCCGCCTCGAGCTCGGCGTCGAGGACGCCGACGCCGCTCGCCTTGACGACGAGGTCGGCGCCGGCGCGCCGCGGACGAGCTCCGCGCGCGCGCCGCGCCGTCGGCTCCCACACGACGACCTCGGCCCACGGCGGGTCGTCGATGTCGCGGTGCTGCTGGCGCTCGTACGCGTCGGGCTCGTAGAACGTGATCTGGTGGCCGCGCTCGGCGAGCGCGCGGACGAGGCCGCGGTAGTACGTCGCCGCGCCGTTCCAGTACGACGAGACGAGCGACGACCCGAAGAACGCGATCCTCACGCCGCCGCCTCCGCGGCGCACGGCCTTGAGGTCGCGGACGCCGAGCTCGCGCAGGATCGCGAGCAGCTCGTCGACGCGGTGGGCGCACGTGTGGCGCGCGAGGATCGTCCGGCGGCCGTGCCGCGCGAGCGAGCGCGCGAGCTGCGTCGGTCGGCGAGGACCTCGCGCAGCGTGCGCTCCATCTCGCTTGCCGTTGCGCGCGACGAGGAAGTCCCGGCCCGGCGGTGAACAGGCCCTCGGCGTCGTCCCACGGCGCGGACACGAGCGGGATGCCGCAGGCGAGCGCCTCGAACGGGCGGATCGTCGGGATCCCCGGCAGCGCCTCGACGTACGGCCGCCGCGGAACGTGCACCGTCACGCGGTGGCGCGCGAAGACCTCCGGGCACGCGGTGGTTCGCGAGCCAGCCGCGGTAGGCGAGCCCCGCGCGCTCGACCGCGCGGCGCGCCTGCCTCGCGGGTACCGGACGCCGTACACCGTGCCCGCTCAGGCCGAGCCGACGCGCCGGCACGAGCAGGAAGCGCGCGCAGCTCGTTCGTGCGCTCGCCGTCGCCCCAGTTCCCGATCCAGACGAGGTCGCCGCTCGACCCGCCGGCGGAGCGGGCGGAAGAGGCGCGTGTCCGCCGCCTCGTGCCAGACCCAGACGCGGTCGTGCCAGCGCGCGGTCGCGGTAGACGTCGGCGATCGCGTCGCCCGAACGCGAGCACGCCGGCGTACCCGCCGAGGTCGTAGCGGCGCATCTCCCGCGGCGCCGTCACCGCGCGGTGGTGCGTGTCGTGGAAGAGCGCGACCGCGCCGCGAGCGCGCCGACGGCCTTCACGAGCCAGGGCTCGTTCCACTCGTGGACGAGCACCGCGTCGGCGCCGTCGACGGCGGCCGCGACGTCGAGCTGCCGCGTCGTAGACCTCGCTCGAGAGCTCGGGGAAGGCGCTGCGCGAACTCGCGCAGCGGCCGCTCGCCGTGGCTCCGCACGAGGTTGTCGCGCGACCACGCGTCCTCGCGGCTCGTACACGCTGCACGTCGTGGCCGCGCGCGAGCAGCTCGCGCGACGACGCCGCGCAGGAAGTGGGCGTTGCCGTGGTTCCAGTCGGAGACGAGCGAGTGGACGAAGAAGACGAGCCTCACGGCGCCACGCTCTCCGCGTCGACCTCGGCGCGCCGTCACGCGCTCGTAGACCTCGAGGTAGCTCCGGCCATGCGCCGCGGCGTGTACCGCCGCGCGCGCCGGCGCGCGCGCGCGCGCGAGCTCGCCGCGGAGCGCGTCGTCGCGCGCGAGCAGCCGGAGCGCCGCGGCGAGCGCCTCGTCGTCGTCGCGGCGGCGACGAAGAGCGCCGCGTCGCCCCACACCTCGCGCAGGCGACGGGATGTCGCCGACGACGAGCGCGCAGCCGGCCAGCGCCGCCTCGAGGATCGCGAGCCCGAACGGCTCGTAGCGCGCCGGGCGCGGCGAAGACGGCGGCGCGGGCGAGCGTGCGACTGCGGCCTCCTCGGGCGCGACGCGGCCCGCGTCGCGTCCCGGCGCCGAGCAGGACGACCGGCCACGGAACGCTGTCGCGCACGCGCTCGAGCGCGGCGACGTTCTTCGCCTCGTCCCAGAAGCGGCCCATGCCGAGCACGAACGGCTCCTTCGCGACCGCGCGCGCTCGGAGCCGACCGGCCGTTCGGGACGACGAACCGCTCGGTGCGGAAGCGCGTAGTGGCTGCTCGAGCGCGTCGAGCATCGCGCGCGTCGGCGCGACGACCGCCTCCGCCGCCCGCAGGCCCGCCTCGACCGACCGCCGGTAGTGCTCCCACTCCGGCGGCGCAGGCTCGCCCTTCACCGCCTCCCACCACGAGAGGACGCACGAGTGCGCGACGACGACGACCGGCGACTGCCACGGCAGGCACCCGTGGACGTAGCCGTTCAGGTGCACGAGGTCGGGCCGGATCGCGCGTCTCGAGGCTCGAGCAGCCACTCGCCCGGCGCGGTCGACGTCCTCCCACGGGTCGTCCTCCCACTCGAGCGCGAACGCCGACTCGTGGAGGGCGCGTCACCGCCGACCGCGCGAGCTCGCGCGCGCTGCGCGCGCGTCGAGCGGACGCCCCATCGTCGCGAGCTCGCACCTCGACGCCGTGCGGCGCGAGCGCGTCCGCGAGCTCGAGCGCGTACGTCCAGACGCCGCCGACGGTGTCGGCCGTCATCAGGATCCTCATCGCGCGTAGATCCGGTCGAGGATCTCCGCGACGCGGACGAGCTCGTCCGCCGCGGCGCGTCGAAGCGCTCGCCCGCCGCGAGCCGGCGCGCCCACTCGACGGCGGCGCGGCCCGAGCCACTCGTCGGGCGGCGTCGACGAGCGTCTCGCGCGTCGTCCCGCGGAAGCGCTCGCAGCGGAAGTCGTAGAACGAGCCGTCGACGTTCGTCGACCGACACGCCGCCGTCGGTGCCGTAGAACGACGCCTCGATCGACCGCGTCGCGGCCGGCGTGGAGGTTCCACGAGCACGCGAGTCGCACGCGGTCGAGCTCGGCGGTCGCGAAGCGCTCCACCGGCTCGCCCCACGAGCCGGCTCCGACGTCGACCGGGTCGAGGTCGAGGATCCAGACGGCGAGGTCGACGAGGTGGATCCCGAGGTCGATCACGCAGCCGCCGCCCGGCGAGCGCCGGGTCGTGGAACCACGGCTTGTCGGGGCCGTAGGCGTTGTGGAAGACGAGGTCGGCGCCGACGAGCTCGCCGATCGTCCGGCGACGGCGGCGCGCGCGGCGCGGAACGCCTCTGCGTGGCGGTAGGAGAGGTCGACCGCGAGCAGCCGGTCGGCGCGGCGGGCAGCCTCGACGACCGCGCGCGTCTCGGCGGCGGTGCGGCCGAGCGGCTTCTGGCAGAAGACGGCGAGCCCGCGCTCGAGCGCGGCGATCGCCTGCTCCGCGTGCAGCGCGCTCGGCGTCGCGATCACGATCCCGTCGAGGTCGAGCTCGAGCAGGTCGTCGAGCGAGTCGAGCGCGTCCGGCAGCGCCGGATCGGCGATCGCCGCGACCTCTGCGCAGCCCGGACGCGGCGATCGCTTCCAGCCGCGACCGGCCGATCCAGCCGACGCCGAGGAACCCGAGGCGCGGCCGATGCGGAGCGTCGCGTCGCTGGGGCGGCGGCTCACGGGCACACGACCGCCTTCAGGAAGCCCTGCGGCCGCGTCGCGGCGGCCGCGAACGCCGCCTCGACCTCGTCGAGCGGCGAAGCCGGTGCGTGACGAGCGACGCGACGTCGAGCGTCGCCCGCCGCCGCGAGCCGCGCCGCCTCGCGCATCCCGGCGACGACGACGGCCGGGTCGCGCTCGTGCGCGTTCACGACGTCGATGCCGCGCCAGTTCCAGCTCTGCAGGTCGACGACGCGCGGGCCGTCCTGGTGGAACCCGGCGACGACGAGGCGGCCGCCGGCCGCGACGAGGCGCGAGGCCGTGTCGAGCGCCTCCTGCGTGCCCGCCGCCTCGATCACGACGTCGAACTCGCCGTCGACGGCCGTCCCGCGACGCACCTCGGTCGACCTCGCGCGACGAGCCGCGCGACCGCCGTCCCGAGGAACCCCATGCCGACGATCGCCACGTGGTTGCCGGCCTCGATCGCGGCGCGCCGAACGACGTTGACGGCGCACGCCGAGCGCCTCGCCGGGGAACGGGCAGTCCGTCGAGCTCCGGCGGCAGCTCCACGACGTGCTCCGCCCGCGCGACGTCCCACTCGGCGAACCCGTGGTAGGAGAGCGCCGCGACGCGTCGGCCGTCCTCGAGCCGGCCCCAGACCTCGTGGCCGGGCGCGCCGGGCTCGCGGGGTAGTCGAACCACTCGCGGCCCTCCCAGAGCGGGAGCGACGAGCCGCACACGCCGCAGCCCTCGACCCGCACGAGCACCTCGCCGGCCCCGGCGACCGGGACGGCGGCCTCGACGCGCCGTGACCCGGCGCGGCGCGGCGACGACGGCCGCGCGCATCGTGTCGAGCGCGACGGCTATCGAGCCACCGCCCGCAGACGCTGTCCCGACGGGGGCGTGGCGGTCGGCGAGCCAGCGGTAGAGACGCTCGACTCCGTCGCGGGCGCGACACGACGGCCGCCAGCCGGTGACCGCCTCGAAGCGCGCGCGTGTCGGCGACGTAGTAGCGCTGGTCGCCTGCGCGCTCGTCTCGCGAAGCGAAGGTCCGGGCCGCCCGCCGTGGAGGTCGCCGATCTGCTCGATCACCTCGTGCAGCGAGACGGCGTTCTCGGCGCCGCCGCCCATGTTGAACGCGTGGCCGGCGACCTCCGGCGCGTGGTCGCGCGCGAGCAGCATCGCCTCGACGAGGTCGTCGACGAAGAGGATGTCGCGCACCTGCGCGCCGTCGCCGTAGAGCGTGATCGGCTCCCCGTCGAGCGCGCGGATCGCGAAGTGCGCCACCCAGCCCTGGTCCTCGTTCCCGTGCTGGTGCGGGCCGTAGATGCAGCTCATGCGGAACACGACGGACGGCAGCCCGTACGAGTACGCGTAGTCGAGCACGTACTGGTCGGCGGCGCCCTTCGAGCAGCCGTACGGCGTGCAGAAGTGCGAGCGGGCGCGTCCTCCGAGAGGCCGTGCGCGCGGAGCTCCGGGTCGACCGGCTCCCACCGCTCGCCGACGCGCTCGAGCCGACGTCGGGCAGCGAGCCGTAGACCTTGTTCGTGGACGTGAAGAGGAGGAACGGCGGGTCGTCCAGCCGGCGCAGCTCCTCGAGGAGCCGGATCGTGCCCTCGACGTTCGTCCGGAAGTCGTCCACCGGGTCGTACGAGGCTCGTCGTGACGGCGACCTGCGCCGCGAGGTGGAAGACGCTGTCGGCGCCCTCGACCGCGCGCCGCAGCGCGAGGCCGTTCGCGGACGCTCGCGTGCTCGAACGCGACGCGGTCGCCGTAGGTCTCGCGGAGGAAGCGCAGGTTCTGCTCGACGCCCGGCCGCGAGAGGTCGTCGAAGACGAGGACGTCGCCGGCCGTCGTCGAGGAGCCGCGAGGCGAGGTTCGTGCCGACGAAGCCCGCGCCGCCCGTGACGAGCGAGTGGCCGGTCGAGCCGCGTGCCGGTGCCGCGTCGTCGCCGTCGCGCCTCATCGCGCGAGCCCCCGCGGCAGAGCAGCTCGTCGGTCGCGCTCGTCGACGCGGTCCTCCGCGGTCTGCGTCCGCAGCCACTCGGCGAGCTCTGCCATGCCGGCCTCGAGCTCGACCTCCGGCTCGAACGCCGAGCAGCTCGCGCGCGAGCGCGATGTCGGCGAAGCAGTGGCGGATGTCGCCGGCGCGGATACTGTCCCGTGACCTCGAGCTCGATGTCGACGCCGAGGACGCGACGCGAGCTTCCGGCCGATCTCGCCGACGGTGACGCTCCGGCCGCTGCCGATGTTGATCGCGCGCCCGTTCGCCTCGTCCCGCTCGAGCGCGAGCGCGCATGCGCGCGCGACGTCGCTGGACGTGGACGAAGTCGCGTCGCTGCCCGCCGTCCTCGAACACGAGCGGCCGGTTGCCGTTCAGCAGGCGCGCCGCGAAGATCGCGAGCACGCCGGTGTACGGGTTCGAGAGCGCCTGGCGCGGGCCGTACGTGTTGAAGAAGCGGAGCGCGACCGTCGGCACGTCGTACGCATCGCCGAAGACGAGGCACATCCGCTCCTGGTCGTACTTCGTCAGCGCGTACACCGACGAGTTCGCAGGCGGCTTCGACTCGGGCGTCGCGATCGGCGTCAGCGTCCTCGCCGTTCGGCGCCGCGCGGCTCCCACCGCCGAGCCTCGAGATCCGCCTTCGTCCGCTCGACCGCCGGCACCGGCTCGTAGGCGCCCTCGCCGTAGATCGACATGCTCGACGCGACGAGCAGCTTGCGCACCGGATGGTCGAGCAGCGCCTCGAGCAGGACGGCGGTGCCGTGCGAGTTCGCGGCGACGTACTCCGCGATCTCGTACATCGACTGGCCGACGCCGACGCGCGCCGCGAAGTGGACGACCGCGTCGACGCCGTCGAGCGCCCGCCGGACGGCCTCGCGGTCGCGGACGTCGCCGATGATCAGCTCGACGTCGTCGTCGAGGTACGCCGGCCGCTTCGCCGCCGTGCACCTGGTCGGCGAGCGCGTCGAGGACGCGAACCCCGTAGCCGCGCTCGAGCAGCGCGTCCGCGAGGTGCGAGCCGATGAAGCCGGCGCCACCCGTGACGAGGATCCTGTCCATACACCGCCTCTCGATTTGCGCTGTCCCGCGCACGCGGCCGCGTCGGCGTCGCAACTTCGGACGCCCGGACAGTAACCGCGGGGCAGCTGCAGAAACATTGGCTGTTGTCCCGATTGCATCTATGTCAATGACAACGACAGGCGTCTAACGGCGTCCGACGAGCAGCGGGAAGTACGGCGGCGCGAGCAGGAATCCGATCCGCGTCGCCCCCGCCGAGCGCGCCATCCCGAGGGCGGCTGCGGCGTTGTGAACGGGAACGAACCCGAGTTGACGCGCGGCGGCCGCGTCCCGGCAGCCGGCGATCAGGACCGAGCCGAGGCGGTTTGCGGTGGCGTCGCAGGCGCTCCATTCGGCGAACGGCTGGAGTGGGTGGACGGCACGGCCTGCGCGATACGCGTCGATCGCGCCGTCGTCGTCGCCGGCGGCGCGCTCCGCCTCGCGCATCGCGTCGCTGTCGCGCGCGGTGCGCGGGTCGAAGAAGAGCGGGCGGTACGGCAGCTGCGTCGGGCGCTCGAACCGGCGCTGGAAGTGGTGGAGGAGGATCGCCGTTCCGCCGTGCCGGAGCGGGAACGCGTTCCGCCACATGCGAAGCGCGAGCCCGAGCCCGAGGTAGGCGGCGGAGACCGGGTTCGGACGCTCCCGCGGGACGAACGGCGTCACCGGCGGGATGCCGATCACGATCGCGTCAAGCGGCTCGTCGAGCTCGGTGCCCTTGAACGAGATCGCGCGCAGGAGCGCCTCCGCGTGGGCGGCGGACGGAGTGCCGCCGAAGACGGCCGCGGCGGTCACCTCGCGCGGTACGCGCTCGATCAGCCGCCCGCGTACGGCGGCAGGAAGCGCGCCGAAGCCGCGGCGGAGACTGCGACGCCGCGAGCCGCTCGAGGGCCTGCTCGTCGTACGGAAACGACCCGAACGGGCCGCCGACGTTCGGGAGGTTGAGCACCACGGACACGCCCGTGACGGGGACGCGCTCGACCAGCCGGCGCTCGAGCTCGAGCGCGAGGCGCCAGCCGTGCGACGCGCTCGTCTCGAGGAGCGACAGCGCGCCTGCCGCGCGCAGCGACTCGCGCCCGGACGCCTTGAGCAGCGCGGCCGGCCCGCCGTTGAGGACGGTCTCGGCGGCGGTGACCGTGACGACGAGGTCGGTCTCGAGCAGCGCGCGGCCGACGCGCATCGGCACGTTGCCGATCACGCCGAGGTCGACGAGGTCCTCGCTCTCGGCGTCGTGGACGATGACCTGGCCGCGGAACCGGCGCCGGAACTCTGGCGAGACGAGCAGGCCGATCTCGCGCGGCGTCGTCCGTCGTTGGAGGCCTCCCGCGACGAGGATCGTCACGCGCGTGACCCCGGCGCGCGCGAGCTCGTCGACCGTCGCCGTCAGCGCGTCGTGCCGCGGCTCGTCGGCGCCGACGGGATCGGGAGGGACGGCTGCTCGACGACGACGGTCGCCGTCCCGCCTCGCGTGACGAGGCGCTCGAGCGGCTCGCCCGCGAGCGGGAACCGCAGCGCGTCACGGACGCCGCGCGCCGACGTCGGCCAGCCGCTGGCACAGGGCGCGGCGGCCGCAGCACGACGCCGTCCTCGGGAACGTCGACGACGGTGATCCGCTCGCCCGCGAGGAGAGGGACGCGCGGCACGCGCGAGGCTCTACGGGACGGCCCGGTAGAGGCGGAAGTGCGTCGGCCGCCAACCCCGCCGCGGCCAGAACCGCGACGCGAGCAGGTTCACCGACCGCCAGTCCGCCGTCATCGACCGGAAGCCTTGGTCGTGCGCCCACGCGAGGGCGTGCGCGGTCGAGCGCGAGGCCGACGCCGGACCCGCGCTGGTCGGGGTACGTGGCGGCGAACGCGAGATCGACGTTCTCCTCGGGAACGCGCAGGTCGCCCGGCGGGCGGCGGTACAGCACGACCCCGCCGACGGCGCGGCCGTCGCGCTCGGCGACCCACGACCGACACGGTGTCCGCGTCGTCCCACAGGTCGGCCCAGCCCTCCTCGTGCTCCGACAGCGGGGTCGGAGGGATCCCGGAGAAGCTCGGCGACTCGCGCTGGAGATCCCACAGGACGTGCTCGAGCTCGGCCAGCGTCCGGAGATCCTCCGGCGTCGTCGCGCGGATCGCGCCGCCGAAATCGACGGGCGTCGGCCGGCTCCGTCTCCCGAACCGCGAGCATGAACTGGCAGCCGAACGCGAGGCGGAAGAACGCGTCGACCAGGTCGCTTTCCGACGCGGGGACGAGCGCCTGGTGGCGCGACGGCCACTCGCCGGCGGCGGCGGCGTAGAGGTCGCGCACGCGCGTCGGGCTCCGACGCCGCGCAGCCGGCGACACCGACCGCCGCGCGGTCGCCGTCGACCTCGGCCACGAGGTACGCGACGACCTCGCCGCCTCGGGTCGCGACGAGGCCGTCGCCGCCGGGAACGTGCGCGGCATAATCGGCGACCTCCGGAAGGAGGCGCTCGGCGGCGCGCTCGCGCGCGTGCCGCGCGGCGAGGAGACGGCCCGCGTCACCACGAAAGTCCTCGGTGAACGCGTGAATCTCGAGCCTCGCCACGACCGCCGGACGATACCGTTGGCTCATGCCGAAGACGCTGACGGGAGCCGAGCTGCAGGTCGACGACGCGCCCGCGCGCGAGTCCGACCTCTTCCTCGTCGACGGCAACAACCTCGCGTATCGCGCGTACTTCGCGCTCCCGGAGGAGCTCGCGACGACGGACGGGCAGCCCACGAACGCGCTCCTCGGATTCACGAACATGCTCTTCAAGCTGCTCGCCGACTACCGCCCGAAGGGGGTGGCGGTCGCGTGGGACACGCGGCCGGTCGAGCGGCACGAGACCGCGGAGGCCGCGGGCGTCGTCTACAAGGAGGCGCGGCGCCCGATGCCCGGTCTGCTCGCCGAGCAGTTCCCGCACTTCCGCCCGATCGTCGAGGCGTTCGGCTACCGGAACCTCGAGTTCGCCGGGTGGGAGGCCGACGACGTGATCGCGACGCTCGCGACGCGTGCGGACGAGGACGGCATCAGAACCTGCGTCGTCTCGACCGACCGCGACGCGTTCCAGCTCTGCTCCGACAACGTCTGCCTGATGATGACGCCGCGCGGCGTCGCCGACGTCCACGTCTACACGCCCGACCGCGTCGTCGCCCGCTACGGCGTCCGGCCCGATCAGGTGCCGGACTTCATCGGCCTGAAGGGCGACACGAGCGACAACATCCCGGGCGTGCCGGGGATCGGCGACAAGACCGCGGGCCAGCTCGTCGCGCAGTACGGCTCGCTCGAGGGTGTGATCGACCACGTCGACGAGCTGTCGCCGGCGCGCCGGAAGAACATCGTCCTGCACGCGGACCAGGCGCGGGTCTCGAAGCTGCTCGCGACGATGCGGCGCGACCTCGACATCGACTGCGACCCGTCGCAGCTCGTCCTCGCGCCGCCCGACCGCTCGCAGCTCAAGGAGATCTTCCGGCGCTTCGAGTTCCGGAACCTCCTGAACCGCGTCGACGAGCTCGACGCCGCGGTGCCGTCCGCGCCGATGAAGGTGACCGGTGTCGAGGTGCCCTGGCGCGAGGGCGCGCTCGACCTGCGCGGGCGCGTCGGCTTCGCCGCCGAGGACGGGCACGCGGCCGTCGCGACCGGGGACGAGGTCGTCGTCGGGCCTCGCCCGGCGCGCGTCGAGGGGGCCGACCTCGTCGTCCACGATGCGAAGGCGCTCCGCGTCGACGCCCGCGACGACACGCTGCTCGCCGCGTACCTGATCGAGCCCGGCCGCGCCTCGTACGAGCTCGAGGACCTCGCCGCGGAGTACGGCGTCGAGATCCTCCCGACGCCTGAGGCGGACGAGGACGACGACGAGGCTCGTCCGGCACGCCGAGATCCCGCGGCGCCTCGTCGACCTGCTCCTCGCGCGCATCGAGGAGCGCGGCGCGACGTCGCTCTACCGGACGGTCGAGCTGCCGCTGACGCGCGTGCTCGCCGACATGGAGCTGGCCGGGGTCAGGATCGACACGTACCGGATGGGCGAGATCACGGCGCGCCTGGCCGAGCGCGTCGAGGAGCTCGAGCAGCGCGCCTACGAGCTCGCCGGCGAGGAGTTCATGCTCGGCTCGACGCAGCAGGTCGCGCGCGTGCTCTTCGAGAAGCTCGAGCTGACCGCCGGCCGGAAGGGCAAGACGGGGTACTCGACCGACACACGCGTGCTGCGCGCGATCCGCGGCGAGCACGAGCTCGTGCCCGTGATCGAGGAATGGCGCGAGCTCTCGAAGCTCCTGAACACGTACCTCCAGCCGCTGCCGCAGCTGCTCGGCGAGGACGGCCGCCTGCACACGACGATCAACCAGCACGTCGCGTCGACGGGACGCCTCTCGACGACGAGCCCGAACCTCCAGGCGATCCCGATCCGCACCGACCTCGGCCGCGAGATCCGCAGCGCGTTCGTCGCCGACGACGGATGCCGCCTGATGAGCGCGGACTACTCGCAGATCGAGCTGCGGATCCTCGCGCACGTCTCCGGCGAGCCGAAGCTCCGCGAGGCGTTCGCGCGCGGCGAGGACATCCACCGAGCGACCGCGGCCGAGGTCCTCGGCAAGGACCCGGCGACGCTCACGACCGGCGAGCGGTCGATCGCGAAGATGATCAACTTCGGGATCATCTACGGGATCTCCGCGTTCGGGCTGTCGGAGAACCTCGAGATCCCGCGCGAGGAGGCGCAGGCCTACATCGACGCCTACCTCGCGCGCTTCCCGCACGTGCAGGACTTCATCGCCCGCACGATCGAGCAGGCGCGGCGCGACGGCTACGTCACCTCGCTGCTCGGCCGCCGCCGCCCGGTGCCGGAGATCCGCGCCTCGAACCGCCAGACGCGGTCGCTCGGCGAACGGCTCGCGGTCAACTTCGTGATGCAGGGCTCGAACGCCGACATCATCAAGGTCGCGATGATCCGGATCGCGCGGCGCCTGCGCGAGGAGGGGCGTGGAGCGCGGCTCGTGCTGCAGGTGCACGACGAGCTCCTGCTCGAGGTGCCGGAGCCGGAGGTGTCGACGGTCCGCGAGCTCGTCCGCGGCGAGATGTGCGGCGCCTACCCGCTCGATCCGCCGCTCGCCGTCGACGTCGGCGTCGGCGACAACTGGGCCGACGCGAAGCGGTAGGACGCCGGTCGCGGCAGCGGCCGGACCCTCCTTCGGCGTGGTGGCGAACGACCGAAAACCGGGATACGATCGACCCGTCCGTTTCGGCCGGGGCTTGAGAGGGCGGCGGCCGCAAGAACTGGGGAGTGACGTTTGCTCGGCGCTGCCGGAACGAACCGGTGCGACATCTCAAGGGGAGGGTCATGAAACTTTTGTCCATGTGTGTGCGGCCGCATGTTCTCGGGGGGCTCGCGCTCGCGGTAGTCCTGCTTGCGATCACGGTTCCGGCGGGCGCGAACGTCGGCGGGACCGGTCTCGTGATCAGCCAGGTGTACGGCGGCGCCGGCTGCGGCACGGCTGGGTGCTCGACATACAAGAACGACTACATCGAGGTGTACAACCCCACCCCCAACGACGTGCCGTTGAGCGGGTACAGCGTGCAGTACGCCTCCGCACTCGGCACGAGCTGGCAGACGACGGCTCTTACGGGCACGCTCGCATCCGGCCGCTACTACCTCGTGCAGGAGGCCGTCGGCGCGAACGGGGTCAACCCGCTGCCGGCGGCCGACGCGACCGGCACGATCGCCATGGCGGCGGCCGCTGCGAAGGTCGCGCTCGTCAACGGCACAACTGCCCTCAGCGGCGCATGTCCGACCGCGGGCGTGGTCGACTTCGTCGGCTACGGAACGACGCCTGACTGCTTCGAGGGCGCCGGACGCGCTCCCGCACCGAGCACCACGAACGCGGTCTTCCGGGCGAGCGACGGCTGTACCGACACCGACAATAACGCTGCCGACTTCTCGGCGGCCGCCGCTTCGCCGCGCAACACGCTCTCGCCGCTGCACTTCTGCTCGACGACGACGCCGAGCCTCTCTGTCAACGACGTCACGGTGAGCGAGGGCAACTCGGGCACGACCACCTTCACGTTCACCGTCAGCCTCTCGTCGCCGGCGGGCGCCGGCGGCGTCACGTTCGACATCGCGACCGGCAACGGCGGCTCCGCGACCGCGCCGGGCGACTACACGGCGAAGTCGCTCACCTCTCAGACGATCCCGAAGGACAGCTCGACCTACACGTTCGACGTCCTCGTGAACGGTGACACCGACATCGAGCCGGACGAGACCTTCCTCGTCGACGTCACGAACGTCACCGGCGCAACGGTCGCCGACGGGCAGGGCCAGGGCACGATCGTCAACGACGACGTCGCCGCCTGCGGCACGCCGTACACGGCGATCCACACGATCCAGGGCAGCGGCCTCGCCGCCCCGAGCCCGGGCACCGTCACCACCGAGGGCGTCGTCGTCGGCGACTTCGAGGGCACGGCCGCGAACAGCGGCTTCTTCCTCCAGGAGCCGAATGCGGACGCCGACCCGGCGACGTCGGAGGGCATCTTCGTCTTCACCGGTAACGCGAACACCGTCAGCGTCGGCGATCGCGTGCGCGTCACGGGCTTCGCCCACGAGCGCTTCAACCAGACGAGCCTGAACGGGTCGAGCTCGAACACCGACCCGGTGACGAATATCCTCGTGTGCAGCACCGGCAACTCGTTGCCCGCGGCGACCGACGTCACGCTCCCGTTCGAGAACGGCGACTTCCCCGAGCGCTACGAGGGCATGCTCGTGCGCTTCCCGCAGTCGCTCGTGATCGCGGAGTACTTCAACTACGACCGCTTCGGCGAGATCGTGCTCGCGAACCCGCTCAACGGCGAGTCGCGGCCGTTCTCGGGCACGGCCGTGGATGCTCCGGGCACGGCGGCCAACGCCCGCACGGCGGCAAACGTGCTGAGCCGGATCACGCTCGACGACAACCAGAGCGCGCAGAACCCGCCGTTCCTGCGCCACCCGAACGGCAACCAGTTCACGCTCGCGAACCTCTTCCGCGGCGGCGACCACGTCCAGAACACGGTCGGCGTCCTCGGCTTCGACTTCAGCCTGTATCGCGTCTTCCCGACCGGGCCGGCCGACTACACGTCGACGAACCCGCGGCCGGCCGCGCCGGAGCCGGTCGGCGGCTCGCTCCGCGTCGCGGCGATGAACACGCTCAACTTCTTCGTCACGCTCGACACCACCGCGAGCGACACCGGCCCCGGGCCCTGCGGCGGAAACGCGAACCTCGACTGCCGCGGAGCGGACGCCGACCAGCCGGACGAGTTCAACCGGCAGCGGACGAAGCTGCTCGCGGCGCTGACCGGCCTGAACGGCGACATCATCGGCCTCAACGAGCTCGAGAACACGCCGGGCGTCGAGCCGCTCCAGAGCATCGTCGACGGCATGCCGGGCTACGACTACATCCACACCGGGACGATCGGGACCGACGCAATCAAGGTCGGCCTCATCTACCGCCCGGCCGTCGTCACTCCGGTGGGCGCGTACAAGCTCCTCACGAGCGCGGTTGATCCGCGGTTCATCGACACGAAGAGCCGGCCGTCGCTCGCGCAGACGTTCGAGGTCAACGCCACGGGTGCGCGCTTCACCGTCGTCGTCAACCACTTCAAGTCGAAGGGGTCCAACTGCAACGACGTCGGTGATCCGGATCTCCTCGATGGACAGGGCAACTGCAGCCAGACCCGCCGGGCGGCCGCAGAGGCCCTCGTCGACTGGCTCGCCACGGACCCGACCGCTAGCAACGATCCCGACTTCCTGATCGTCGGCGACCTCAACTCGTACGCGATGGAGGACACGCTGACGGAGATCAAGGCCGGCTCGGATGACGTCGCCGGCACCTCCGACGACTTCACGAACCTGATCGCGAAGTACCACGGCCCGTTCGCCTACTCGTACACCTTCGACGGGCAGGCCGGCTACCTCGACCACTCGCTCGCCAGCTCGAGCCTCGTCGGGCAGGTGACCGGCGCTGCCGACTGGCACATCAACTCTGACGAGCCCGACATCCTCGACTACGACACGTCCTTCAAGCCGCCGGCGCAGGACGCGCTGTACGAGCCGAACCAGTACCGGACATCCGATCACGACGCGGTCGTCATCGGCCTGAACCCGACGCCGCCGAACCGCGCGCCGTCGGTCGACGCCGGCGGCCCGTACTCGGTCGCGGAGGGGTCGTCGGTGCAGGTCTGCGCGACCGGGAGCGATCCCGACGGAGACTCGCTGACGTACGCGTGGGATCTCGACGGCAACGGGTCGTTCGAGACTCCGGGCCGTTGCGTGAGCTACGCGGCGGCCGCGAACAGCGCGCCGACGCAGCAGACGGTCACCGTGAAGGCGAGCGATCCGGACGGGCTCTCGGGCACCGACACGGCGACGGTGAAGATCGTTTGGGCGTTCACCGGGTTCGTCGGGCTGGCTCCGTCGCCGACCGTGAATACGGTGAAGGCCGGCGAGGCGGTCAAGCTCGTGTTCGGCCTCGGCGGCGACCAGGGGCTCGCGATCGTCGCGGCGGGGTACCCCGCCGTCGCGGTTCACGCCTGCGGGGCGCCGGGTCCGGACGACGCGAGCGACACGATTCCGTCGAGCAAGAAGGGCCTCGCATACGACGCCAAGAAGAGCCTCTACACGCTGACCTGGGACACCGACAAGGCGTGGAAGGGCACGTGCAGCACGCTCGTGCTGAAGCTGGCCGACGGCACGACGCACACCGCGGAGTTCATGTTCAAGTAGGCATCGACTGCACGACGTCGGGGCGGCGGGCGGTCCGCCGCCCCGACGTGCGCGAATGAAACGCGCCGCATTTCCATGGGTCGTGCGGCGGAGGGCACAACGAAACAAGAGGAGAGGAATGACCAGGTCCAAGGTAGTGCTGGCTCTTCTCGCTGCGGCGCTCATGGTGGCACCGAGTGCGCTCGCGGCGAATGGGCCGAAGGACAAGGACACGCACGTCCAGTTGCTCGCGATCAACGACTTCCACGGCAACCTCGAGCCGAGCTCGCCGGGGAACATCACGTACTGCTGCGAGTTCGACGAGAACCCGACGGTGAACAAGGAGGTGCCGGTCAGCCGTCGCGCGGGCGGCGCAGCCTTCCTCGGGGCGAAGTTCAAGGAGCTGCGCGAGCGCAACTCGAACACGATCACCGTCGGCGCGGGTGACCTCATCGGCGCGAGCCCGCTCATCTCCGGGCTCTTCCACGACGAGCCGTCGATCGAGGCGCTGAACGCGATGGGCCTCGACGTCACGGGCGTCGGGAACCACGAGTTCGACGAAGGGCTCAACGAGCTGTACCGCATGCAGAACGGCGGCTGCACCGCCGACCCGACCACGTGCGCGCTCGGGCCGTTCGGCGGTTCCCTCTTCCAGTACCTCGCGGCAAACGTCGTCTTCGAGGGGACGAACGACACGATCCTCCCGCCCTACGAGATCCGGAAGGTCGACAACGCGAAGATCGCGTTCATCGGGCTGACGCTCGAGGGCACGCCGCTCGTCGTGACGCCGTCGGCGATCAAGGGCCTCACGTTCCGTCCGGAGGTCCCGGTCGTGAACGCACTCGTCCAGAAGCTCCGCGCCGAGGAGGGCGTCCGCACGTTCGTCGTCCTGCTCCACCAGGGCGGCATCCAGACGGCGCCGTTCTCGAACGCCGGGAAGTACGGCGCGCCCTTCGCGAACGGCTTCGCCGACGTCAACGCCTGCGACAACCTCGCCGGCGACATCACGCCGATCGTCCAGCAGCTCGACCCGCAGGTCGACGTCGTCGTCTCGGCGCACACCCACCAGCCGTACAACTGCCCGAACTATGCGGGCACCAAGATCCTGCTCACGAGCGCGTCGTCCTTCGGCCGCCTCGTGACGAGCATCGACCTGACGATCGACCACCAGACGAAGGACGTCACGACCAAGTCGGCGACGAACTACGTCGTCAAGCAGACCGAGGGCCACTTCAACTCGGCCGCCGGCTCGACGAACCTGCTGGGCACGCCGACGGCGCAGGATCCGACGGTCGCCGCGATCGTCGAGAAGTGGCGGCAGAAGTCGGCACCGCTCGCGAACCAGGTCATCGGCCATATCGCGAGCCGACCTGCTCAGCGCCCGTGACGGCGGCGCCGGCGGCTCGAACGCTGCCGGCGAGCAGCCGATCGGCGAGGTGATCGCCGACGGCCAGCTGCTCGCGACGTCGCCGGGCGACTTCGGCGGCGCCGAGATCGCGTTCATGAACCCGGGCGGCATCCGCGCCTCGCTTCGCTATACCCCCGGCCCCGGGCGAGACCCGCCAGCCGGGCGAGGTCACGTACGCGATGGCGTTCAACGTGCAGCCGTTCGCGAACACGATGCAGGTCAAGACGATGACCGGCGACATGATCTACCGGCTGCTCCAGCAGCAGTGGTCGGGCTCGAACGCCGGCACGAACAAGAAGATCCTGCAGATCTCGAACGGGTTCAGCTACCAGTACACGGCGAACAACACGGGCCTGACCGGGTGCGCTCGACACGAACCAGCACGTCGTCCCGGGCTCGGTCAAGCTCGGCACGCACGTGATCCTGCCGACCGAGACCTACCAGGTCGCGATGAACAACTTCCTCGCCGACGGCGGGGACGGGTTCTCGGTCTTCAAGGAGGGCACGACCCCGATCGGCGGCATGGTCGACCTCGACGCGTTCGTCTCGTACCTGAGGCTGCCGGCGAACAACCCGGTGCCGACGCCCCCGATGAACCGCATCACGCGGACCGTCGTTCCCGTAGGCGGCGAAACCATCCGAACAGCACGAGGGCCGGGAGCAATCCCGGCCCTCGGCGCATTCGGGCGCGCGCTCGGGAGCGGCACCGACCGCCGCTATACTTCCGGCCGCTTTGGCGACGAACATCGAGCAACAGGATCTGCAGCAGGAAGAGCCGGGGGTCTGGGTCCACGGCCCCGACGGCGAGCTGATCCCCGACTACGAGTCGACCTTCCCCGAGATCAACGAGGGGCAGGTCGTGCACGGCACGGTCGTGCGGGTCGACAAGGACGAGGTCCTCGTCGACATCGGCTACAAGTCGGAAGGCGTCATCCCGGTCTCCGAGCTCTCGATCCGCCGGTCGGTGAACCCCGCCGACGAGGTCTCGCTCGGCGACGAGGTCGACGCGCTCGTCCTCACGAAGGAGGACGCCGAGGGGCGCCTGATCCTGTCGAAGAAGCGCGCCCGCTTCGAGCTCGCGTGGAAGAACATCGAGCGCGCCGCGGAGTCCGGCGATCCCGTGATCGGCCGCGTGATCGAGGTCGTCAAGGGCGGCCTGATCCTCGACCTCGGCGTGCGCGGGTTCCTGCCGGCGTCGCTCGTGGACATCCGCCGCGTGCAGGACCTCGACGAGTTCCTGGCGCAGGAGCTCCGCTGCAAGGTGATCGAGCTCAACCGCTCGCGCAACAACGTCGTCCTCTCGCGCCGCGCGGTGCTCGAGGAGGAGCGCAAGGAGCAGCGCCAGCAGATCCTCGACCGCCTCCAGCCCGGCGACGTCGTCGAGGGCCAGATCTCGAACATCGTCGACTTCGGCGCGTTCGTCGACCTCGACGGCATGGACGGGCTCATCCACATCTCCGAGCTCTCGTGGTCGCACGTGAACCACCCGTCCGAGGTGCTCGAGATCGGGCAGGAGGTCAAGGTCAAGGTGCTCGACATCGACCGCGACCGCCAGCGGATCTCGCTCGGGCTGAAGCAGACCCAGAGCGATCCCTGGCAGCAGGTGATCGAGAGCTACCAGGAGGGCGACGTCGTCGAGGGGCGCGTCACGAAGGTCGTCACCTTCGGCGCGTTCGTCGAGATCCTCCCGGGGGTCGAGGGCCTCGTGCACATCTCGGAGCTCGCGCAGCACCACGTCGAGAACCCGCGCGAGATCGTCGCGCAGGGCCAGGCGGTGAACGTGAAGATCATCGAGGTCGACGCCGACCGCCGCCGGCTCTCGCTGTCGCTCAAGCGCGTCGACGAGAACGACCCGGTGCAGCCGCGCGCCGACGGCCGCGAGTCGCTGCACGCGCGGCCGAACCTCGATCTGTCCGAGGACGTCTTCGCGGAGGCGCCGGTGGCCGGCGACTCGACCACCGACGAGGCCGACGACGCCGACGACGTCGCGCCGGAGCCGACCGACGACGCCGAGGACGCCACGCCCGAGCCGGCGATCGAGGCCGAGCCGGCGATCGAGGACGCGCCAGCGGCCGAGATCGAGCTGTGCCCGAGCCGACGGCCGAGCCGATCGCGGCCGAGGCCACGGATGAGGCCGAGTCCGCCTTCGAGGTCCCGACCGCCGACGAGGCGACCGGCGAGGCCGACGCGACCGGAGCCGGCACGGCGTCGGAGGCCGACGACACGGCCGCCGAGCCCGAGCCGTTGCCCGCGGGCGACGCGCCCGCGGCCGCCGGCGAGCCCTCCTCCGCAGGGTCGCGCGCCGACGAGGAGTGACCCGCCCGGTCGCCGTCGCGATCACGGGCGGTATCGGAGCGGGAAAGTCGGAGGCGCTCCGCGCCTTCGCCCGCCACGGCGCCGCCACCGTGTCGAGCGACGAGATCGTCCACCACCTGCTGCAGCGCGACGACGTTCGCGACGCGCGTCGTCGGGCCGGATGGGTCGCGGCGTTGCGGATCCCGAGACGGGGAACCTCGACCGGCAGGCGGTCGCGACGGTCGTCTTCAACGACCGCGACGCGCTCGCGGTGGCTCGAGGAGCTGCTTCACCCGCTCGTCGCGGGCGAGTACCTGGAATGGCGCGAGCGGCTCGCAGCGCTCGAGAACGCACCTCGCGTCTGCGTCACGGAGGTGCCGCTCCTGTACGAGGTCGGCGCCGACGAGCGATTCGACCGGGTCGTGCTCGTGACGGCGCCCCGGAAGCTCCGCGACCTGCGCACCGACGGCCGCTCCGAGGGGCGGGAGGAGCGCCTGATCCCCGACGCGGAGAAGCGCCGGCGCGCCGACTACGTCTGCGTGAACACCGGATCGCTCGACGAGCTCGACGCGTTCGTCGCCGGCGTCATGCGCGACCTCGTCCCGGAGACGTGAGGCGGCTCGTCGTCGTCACGGCGGTTCTCGCCGTCGCCGCAGGCGCGTTCCTCGTCGTCAACGAGACGAGCCCGCCGTGGTACGAGCGCATCCGGTATCCGCTCCGGTACGGGCACATCGTCCGCGACCCACGCGCGCAACTACTCGCTCGACCCCGCGCTCGCTCGCGGCGGTCATCTACCAGGAGTCGAAGTTCGACGCGAACGCGAGGTCGCGGTCGGGTGCGGTCGGCCTCATGCAGCTCACGCCCGAGACGGCGAAGGGGATCGCGATCCGCACGGGCGGCTCGGCGTTTCGCGTCGACGACCTCGACGACCCCGAGATCAACGTCCGATACGGGTCGTGGTACCTGCGGCATCTCTTTCAGAAGTACGACGACGAGCGGATCGTCCTCGCCGCGTACAACGCCGGTCAGGGGAACGTCGACCGGTGGCGCAGCGAGGCGAGGGAGATCCAGTTCGCCGAGACGCGGGAGTACGTCCGGCGCGTCGAGGAGCTCAAGGACATCTACCGCGATGCGTGGCGGTCGGAGCTCTACGGTGCCGGCGAGGCGACCGCCGCCGACTAAGGTCGCCTGATGGATCCGATCCTCGAGCTCGCCGAGAACGCGAACACCTACACGCCGCTCGCGCCGGGGGACGAGCGGATCGTCGAGGACCGGTACGTGCTCTGGATGGGCCGCGGGGAGCGCTGGAACGTCGCGCAGCGGTTCCGTTTCGACGCGGGCGAGCTCGACGACGTGCGCCGCGAGATCCACGCGCACGTGCGGGCTCGCGGCCGCACGTCGTGCAGCTGGGAAGTCGGCACGCACGCGACGCCGCCGGACCTCGTCGACCGGCTCCGCGAGCTCGGCCTCGTCGGCGACGAGCCCGACGACTACGCCGTCGGGATGGTGCTCGACAGCCCGCCGCCGTTCACCGTCCCCCCGGGAATCGAGGTGCGCCGCGCGGAATCCCCTGACGACTACCGCGCTGCGTCGGAGATCGCAGCGATCGCGTTCGGCGGTCCCGTCGCGGCCGACGACACGCCGGTCGAGCCCGACACCGAGGGTCTCGCGACCTACCTCGCATTCGCGGACGGCCGAGCGGTGGCACGTGCGACGGCGGCGTTCAGCGAGCACGGAGTCGCGCTCTTCGGTGGCGCGACGCTCCCCGACGGGCGCGGCCGCGGCGCCTACCGCGCGCTCGTGGCGGCGCGCTGGGCCGACGCCGTCGCGGCCGGCACGCCCCTGCTCGTGACGCAGGCCGGGAAGATGTCGCGCCCGATCCTGCGCCGCCTCGGGTTCCGCGAGGTCTGCGAGATCTGGATGCTCGTGGACGACTTCGGCGCGGAGGCGTCACGGTCGCGCGAGCCGGTCGGTACACGATGAACGCCCACGCCTCGATCGCCGTCACGCCGGTCCACGTTGCCGATCTGCTCGCCGAGGGCGAGCGCATGCCGGTCTACGTGCACGTCATCGACCATCCCGATGCGCGCGTGCTGGTCGACACCGGGATGACGGAGCTGCACCCGGCGGTGGCCGACCTCGATCCTCGCCTCCGGCCGCTGAGCAAGCAGGACTTCGACCTCGCCGGCATCGACATCGTCGTCAACACACACCTGCACTTCGACCACTGCGGCGGCAACCACCTCTTCGCCGGCAGGCCGATCTACGTCCAGCGTCGCGAGCTCGACGACGCCCGCAGCGAGGACGACTACACCATTCGCGAGTGGGTCGACGCGCCCGGCGTGCGGTACGTGCCGGTCGACGGCGAGCTCGAGCTGCTTCCCGGGCTCCGACTCGTCCCGGCGCCGGGCCACACACCCGGAATGCAGATGGTCGTCGTCGAGACCGGCGGGCGTCCGGTCGTCGTCGGCGGCGACGTGGCGGTCTGGCTCGGCGAGCTCGACGAGCCGCAAACCGAGGGCCAGCTGCGGGTGCGCGCGCTCGACCCCGAGCTGGTCTGGCTCGCGCACGAGCACGAGCCATGGCGACCCCGCACCGTCTGACCGAATCTCGTCGTAGAGCGGCGCATCGTCGCGCGCAGCATCTCGAGCGCGGCCTCAGCGAGCGGCGGCGAAGCCGCCGCCGTCGACGGCGAACGCCGCGCCGCCGTTCCGGCAGACGATCGCCGAGCCTGCGAGCGAGCACGAGACGGCGCCGCGGCGCCAGTGCGTCAGCACGGGCGTCGACGCGTCCCACCACGGGAGGCGCCGCACGAGAGTCGGCGACCGGTCCCCGCGGAGCGAGAGCGACTGCGTCGTCCCGAGGCTGCTGCAGACGAGCGCCGCGCCCGCGACGCGGCACGCTGCACCCGCGTCCGGCGTCCGGAAGGCCGCCGTCGAGCTCGCGGCGCCGGCGTGGGCATAGAGCGCGCCGGCCGAAACGGCGGCGACGGCGCAGACGCAGACGAGGAGCAGGCGGCGCATATCCGTTAGAACGCGCGACCACCCCCGATGGTTTCCCCCTGTCGCGAGCTGCCGCCGCAACGAGCGGGGTTTCCCGTCCGTCCGGTCTCGGTACGGGGTGGCCATGCGATTTCGCAGGGGCGCACGGCTCGACACGGGCCAGGTCACGGATGTCCGCGGACGCGGCATGGGCGGCGGAGGCCTCGCCATGGGCGGCGGCGGTCTCGGCATGGCCGCCCTCGTGGTCTACCTCCTGCTCCAGGTCCTCGGCGGCGGCGGCCTGGGCCAGCTCGCGCCGCTCGACGACACCGCGGTGGGGCAGAGCGCGCCGCCGAGCGACATCGCGCAGGAGTGCCGAACGGGCCAGGACGCGAACGAGCGCCAGGACTGCCGGATCGTCGGCGTGGTGAACAGCGTCCAGAAGTTCTGGAACGGCGTCTTTCAGCGGAGCGGCGAGAAGTACCAGTACGTCGACACGGTCTTCTTCACGGATTCCGTTCAGACCGGGTGCGGCCTTGCCAGCTCGCAGGTCGGGCCGTTCTACTGCCCGCAGGACAAGCAGGTCTACATCGACCTCAACTTCTTCGACGAGCTCCAGTCGCGGTTCGGCGCCGGCGGCGGGCCGTTCGCGCAGGCGTACGTGATCGCGCACGAGTACGGCCACCATGTTCAGGACCAGCTCGGCGTCCTGCAGAAGATCGGGAACGATACGCAGGGGCCGGAGAGCAAGGCGGTGCGGTCGGAGCTCCAGGCCGACTGCTACGGCGGGGTGTGGGCGGCGCACGCCGTCGAGACGGGCCTGATCGAGAAGCTGACGCAGGCGGACATCAACGAGGGCCTCGACTCCGCGTCGGCGATCGGCGACGACCGCATCCAGGAGAAGGCGCAGGGACAGGTCAACCCGGAGACGTGGACGCACGGCTCGGGCGAGCAGCGGCGCCGCTGGTTCTCGCGCGGCTACGAGCAGGGCAAGCCGGCAGCCTGCGACACCTTCAGCGGGTCGATCTAGCGCGCGACCCGGATACCGCGTCGCGCGCGACGGGCACGGCCGTCGCGCGGCCGTCGTCGAGCACCTTCACCACCGCCGCCGGCGTCTTGCGAGGGGGGACGGCGACGTAGAACGCTCCGTCCTGGAGCGGAGCCGAGACGGTTCCGCTCGGCCGCAGCTGGATGCGCACCTCGGCGACGGACGACCCGGTCAACCCTCCGATGACGAGCTGGCCGCTGCGCCGCTTCGCGACGGCGGTTGCGATCTCCTCTGCGCCTACGCGCGCGACGCACGTCCGCTTGAGGACAACGCCGACCCGGCTGAGCGTGAAGCAGACGCCGCCGTTCTCCGCGGGCGACCGGGTGACGCGCGCCGCGCCGAAACTGACGGTGCCGGTCGTGGCGGCATCGCCGGCGTCGTTGGCATCGAGAGCCGACGTGACCGCCCACCAGGCGGCGACTGCAGCTGCGACGAACGCTCCCACCGCGAGCACGCGGGTCGCGGCGCGGCGGACAACATCGGCCGTGCGCCGGCGGGGCCGGCCGTGCACGCGGGAGGCTCCAGGAGTGATCGCCGAACGATAGTCGATGGCAGTCGCCCCGACGCCTTCGTAAGCGCGGCCGAAGGGCGTCACTTGAGCCACGGCGCGAGGAACGTCTGGATCTCCTCGCACCCACGCGGCTCGACGAGCGTGCCGCGCACGCGCTTCTCGGCGACGACGACGAGGGTCGGAACCCGGTCGATCCGGAATCGTTCGACGAGATCGCGGCGGTCGTCGGCGGCCACCCGGTGGACGCGGAACGTCTCGTGGTTGCGGCGCCGCTGGAGCACCTGCGCCAGGAAGCCTTCGGCTCGGCGGCAGCGGCCCGACTTGTCGGAGTAGAAGAAGACGAGAAGCGGCTTGTCGTGTCCGTTCGCCGCGGCTCCGTTCCCGTTCCCGTTCCCGTTGCCGCGGCTCACGCGTTCGCCCTCTGGCGCTCGAGCTCCCGCATGACGGCAGCCGGCGTCTGGCCGGTGCCGATCACCTCCCGCGCGAGGTCGTGGAGCGGCCGGCCGCTCGCGCGCGCGGCGCGCCGCAGCGGCTCGAACGCCTGGTCCGGGGACGAGCAGGTGGCGCTCGGCCAGGATCCCCTTCGCCTGCTCGATCACGATGCGGCTCGAGAGCGCCGTCCGCAGCTGCGCGTTCTCGCGGCGGAGCGCGTCGAGCTCGGCATGACCACCGTCGGCGTCGGCGCGTGCGCCGTTCGCCACCACGGCCCTCACCGCGGTCTCAGGCGAAGACATCATTCGTGATCGCATCGTTGAGCGTGGGCTCGACGCGGGCGACGCGCGAGAAACCGGACTCGTCGAGGAGCCAACGGGCCCTCGGGTCGCGGGTCACGACGGCGAGCCGGCCGCCGTGGATGTTCACGAGGTCGGCGCCGTCCGTGAGGATCGGGAGCAGCGACGGCGCGACGTGCGAGACGGCCGCGAGGTCGACCACGACCGTCGCACCGTCGTGGGCGGTGAGCGGAAAGAGTGCGTCGCGCAGCGCGTCGGCCGTCGGCTCGCCGATGAGCGCGACGATGTAGCGATCGCGGCCGATCTGCGCGATCTCGATTCTCGTGTCGGTGTGTGTGACGTCCATGGCGCCATCAAAGCGCCGCGTCCCTGAACACCGGCTATGCGTTCCGTGTGCGTTCGTTCACACGGCGAGGAGCCGATAGCCCGCGCCGCGCACAGTCACCACGTGATCCTCCTCGGCCGCCGTCCGCAGCTTCCTCCGGATGTTGGCCACGTGGACGTCGGCGGCGCGTTCGTCGCCGACGTACGAGCTGTCCCATAGGTGCTGCATGATCTCGCGGCGCGAGAACGGCCGGTCCTGCGAGGCGAGCAGCGCGAGCAGCCGGAACTCGGTCGGCGTGATGCGGACGGCGCGGCCGCCGACCCTGACCTCGTGGCGGGCGAGGTCGAGCTCGAGCGATCCGATGGTGCGGACGGTCACGCCGCGGTCGAGGGCGCGACGCCGGAGAATCGCCCGCACCCGCGAGACGAGCTCCGCGGCCGAGAACGGCTTCGTGACGTAGTCGTCGGCGCCCGCTTCGAGCCCGACCACCCGGTCGACCTCGGCGTCGCGCGCGGTCAGCATCAGGATCGGGATGTCGCTCGTCGCGCGAACGCGGCGACACAGCTCGATTCCCGAGAGCCGCGGGAGCATCACGTCGAGGAGCATCACCTCGAACCGGTCGCGTGCGAGCGCCTCGAGCGCGGCTTCCGCGCTCGGAGCCGTCTCCACGGCGAACCCATTGCTCCGCAGCATCCACCCGACTGCGTCCGTGATCGCCGGCTCGTCGTCGACGAGGAGGATCTTCGGCGCGTCGGTCAGAGCAGCCTCGCCAGCGGAAGCGTGATCCGGGCGAGGGTGCCGACGCCGTCGGCGGACTCGACGGTCAGCGACCCGCCCGCGCTCTCGGCGGATTGCTTCGCGATCGAGAGGCCGAGTCCGAAACCGGTGCGATCCTGCCGGTCGACGCGGTAGAAGCGGTCGAAGAGCCTGGGGCGCGCGTCGGCGGCGATGCCCGGCCCGGTGTCGCGGACCTCGACGGCCGCGACCGTGTCCTCGAGGCGCGCGGCGAGCACGATCTCGCCGTGGGCGGTGTAGCGGGCGGCGTTGGTCGCGATGTTCCACACCGCCTGCTCGACGAGGTCGCGGTTCGCAAGTGCGGCGACGTCCGGAGCGCACTCGACCCGAAGTTCGACTCCCTCGGCAACCGCGAGGTCGGCTGCGACGGCCGTGAGGACGTCGTGCAACCGCACGATCTCCGCCCGTGGCTCCTCCTGTTGCGCCTGTGCCCGTGCGAGCGACAGCAGCGCGGCGCCGAGACGCGAGAGCCGCCCGCACTCCCGCTCCAGGTGCCCGAGGAAGAGATCTCGCTCCTCCGGCACCTCCTTCGCCCCCGACTGCAGGACCTCGACGGCCGTGGCGATCGCAGTCAGCGGCGTCCGCAGCTCGTGCGCGGCGTTCGTCACGAACTCGCGCTCCGCGCGCTCGCGTACCTCGCGCAGCGTCACGTCGTCGATCGTGAGCACTGCGCCGGTGACGTGGCCGTCCGCCGCGCGCGCCGGGACGGCGCTGATCGCGAGGACCAGGCGCCGACCGTCCGGTGTGACGACCTCCACGACCTCCTGCCCGACCGACTCGCCCGCGAGCGCGCGCGTGACCGGCCACGACTCGGGCCCGAGCGGCCGGCCCTCCGTGTCGTACCGCTCGAAGCCGTCGACCCCGACCGCGCGCCCCGTCGACACGGCCTCGCCGAGAATCTCCTGCGCCCTCTTGTTCGCGCTGCGGACGAGGAGCGTGTCGGGCTCGACGATGACGACGCCGACCGGGAGCTGCTCGAGCACCGTCACGAGCTCGCCCGCCTGGTCGACGACGCGCGTCTCGAGGTCGCGGTTCAGCTCCCACAGACGCCGCTCCGCCTGACGCTCCTCGGTCACGTCCTGGACGACCCACTGAACGCCGGTGCCGAGGGCCTTTGCCGTGACGACGGCATCGAACCGGACACCCGTCCGCCGACGCATCCGAACCTGACACGACTCCGCGGCGTCGTCAGCCGCGTCGGCGAGCCTGAGCGCCCGCGACCGGAGCTCACGCCGCCCCGGTTCCTCGAGGTAGAGAGGCAGGGGCTTCCCGATCAGGAACCGGCGCGGGACCGCGAGGAGCGACGCCGCGGTCTCGTTCGCATCCACGATCGTGGCGTGGCGGTCGGTGGTCAGAACGGCAATCGGCGCGAGCTCGAAGAGGCCGCGGTACCGGTCCGCCTCCTCGACGATCGCGTGCTGGAGCGACGCCAGCTCGTCGTTCTGCCGCAGGAGCTCCGACTCGGCGGCCCGCAGCTCCTCGAGCGTCGTCCGCATCGTCTCGACCAGCTCGGCGATCGCCGGGTCGTCGACGGCGTCGAGCCTCGCACGCAGAGCCTCGAGTTGTTCGCCGGCCGCGGCGGCGTCCGCCGTCATCTCGCCGCCGGCTCGATGAACAGGATCGCCCCGTCCGCGGCGCCTCCGTTGGCCGAGAGCGGCGAGAGCCGGACGCGACACGTGATCGACCTGCCACGGCGGTCGGTGCCGACGACCTCGATCGGGTCCCCATCGTCCGTTCCCGCAAGGAGCTCGCGCACCGACCCGCGCAGCTCTTCGACCGGCAGGCCGATGTCGAGGTTGAGGAAGTGCTCTCCCTGCACCTCGTCGGTCCTGAGCCCCCAGAGCTCGTACGCGCCGTCGTTCCACGCGGTGACGCGCATCTCGCGGTCGACGACGATCACGGCTGCGTCGAGGCTGCGGAGGATCGACTCGAGGAAGACGTTCGTCTGGTGGAGCTCGTCCGTCCGCTGGTTGAGCTCGTCGTTGATCGTCTCGAGCTCCTCGTTCGTGGACGTCAGCTCCTCGTTCATCGTCTGGAGCTCCTCGTTCGTCGAGTGCAGCTCCTCGTTCGTCGTCTCGAGCTCCTCGTTCGTCGACTGGAGCTCCTCGTTCGTCGTCTCCATCTCCTCGACTGTCGACTGGAGCTCCTCGTAGGCCGTGTCGACCTCGCTCTTCGACGCCTCGTACGCCTCCTCGAGGCGCTTGTAGCGCGTGACGTCGACGAACGACACCCCTACGCCGACGACCGCGCCTTGCGTCGAGACGAGCGGCATGATCTGCACGTCCATCACCCGCGCGTCGCCGGTCGGGCTGACCAGGCGGACGTCGCGGATGCTGATCGCTTGATGCTCGTCGTATGCCCGGTCGATCTGCGACCGGAGCTCGACGGGCGTGTACGACACCTCGAGGTCCTTGAAGGCTCTTCCGAGGTCGCTCGGGGCGAGCTTCAGGAGGATGCGCGCCTGCGTGTTCGCGAGCGTGAGCGTCCCGCTCCGGTCGACGACGAGCTGGGCGACCGGCGCCGACTCGAAGCCGATCTCGTGCATCAGGCGATCCGGCGCCAGCCTCGGCGGCGTCGGCGCCGCGGCGCGCGGAGGGATTCGCAGGATCTGGCCGCTCTCGACCTTTCGGAACACCCGCCGCGTGAGCTCGACGGGATGGAAGAGGCCGTTCCGCGAGAGCATCATCTCGGACTTCCCGAGGAAGAGGTAGGCACCCTGGCGGAGCGAGAAGTGGAAGTTCGCCAGGATCCGCTCCTGCGCCTCCTTCGTGAAGTACATCAGCGTGTTCCGCGACACGAGGAGGTCGATGCGCGAGATCGGGGGATCCTGGACGACGTCGTGCCGGCCGAAGACCACGTTCCGCCGCAGCTCCGGCTTCACCGTGTACCGCTGGTCGCCCTCGTCGAACCAGCGCTCGCGCAGCTCGACCGGGACGTTCTCGAGCCGGCGGGCGGGGTACGACCCGTGGCGTCCCTCGGAGAGAGCGTCCTCGTCGACGTCGGTCGCGTAGATCTTGACGCGCTCGCGGTACTCGTCCTGCCCGAACGCCTCCGCAAAGACGATCGCCAGCGTGTACGCCTCCTCTCCCGACGCGCACCCCGTCGACCAGATACGGATCCCGTCGCGCTCCCGCGCCTCGTCGGCGATGCGCGGGACGACCTCCTCCCGGAGGTACTCCCAGGCGGGGACGTCGCGGAAGAACGTGGTGACGTTGATCAGGATCGTGTTGAAGAGCGCCCGGAACTCGTCGCCGTGCTCCTCGAGGTACGCCCGGTACGCGTCGTAGGAGTCGACGCCCGTCAGCTCCATCCGCTTCTGGATCCGCCGCTGGAGGCTCGGGCGCTTGTAGCCGCTGAAATCGAAGCCGCGGTTCGCCCTGATGTAGTCGATCAGCGCCTCGAACGACTCGTCGGCCGCGGCCATGCCCCGAGCTTAGCTCGCGTCCGCCGCCTCGGCCGCTTCCGCGGCGGGGGCCGCGTCGATGCCGCCGAGGATCCGCTTCAGCCCCTCCGCCTGCCGAACCGCCTCGGCCGCCTGCCGGTGGAAGCGCTCCGCCGACTCGGTGCTTCCACGGTCGGCGAGCCGCCGCGCGATGCGCCTGGACATCGCCGCGCGCTCCTCGAGCGCACGGTACGCCATCCACAGCGCCCGCTCGAGCATCTCGCCGTGCCGTGCCGCCACGCTGTTCAGGCTGAAGGCGTGCCCGACGCGGCAGCGGAACGTCTCCAGCTCGCCGGCCATTGTCGCCCAGAGCGATCCACCGCAGTCGGGGCAGGAGAAGGGCACGAGCTCCCCGGGCTGCGCGTGCTCCGCCGCCGGCGCCGGCGCCGCCTGGTTCGCGGGGTTTCCCGCACCGACCCGTGTGGTCTCCGGGCGAGGCCCGCCCGACTTCGCGGTGAGCCGCACGAGGACGTCGACGAGCTCGCGGGTCGGCAGCACGTAGTCCGGGTGGACGTAGCGGATCGCGCTCGCCGGCATCGAGGTGTAGAGCGCCTCCTCGGGGTCCTGGACGAGGGTCGCGCCGCCTCTGTGCTTGATCGCGAGGAGCCCTGCCGTGCCGTCGTCGAGCGTTCCGGAGAGGACGACGCCCGCCGACCGGCGGTCGAAGGCGACGGCTGCGGACCGGAACAGAGGGTCGATCGCGGGGCGATGACCGTTCTCGCGCGGGCCTCGATCGAGCGTGATCCTGTGATCGGCGACGAGAATGTGGCAGTTGGGCGGGGCGACGTAGATGATCCCCGGCTCGAGCACCTCGCCGTCGACGCCGTGCCGCGCTGGGAGCGCGCCCGCACGCGAGAGGATGTGCGGGAGGACGCTCGTCCCGCTCGCGGGGACGTGCAGGACGACGACGACCGGCGCCGCGAAATCGGGCGGGAGTGCACGCGCGAGGGCGCTGAGCGCCTCCACGCCGCCGGCGGAAGCGCCGACGACGACGACGTCGCAGCCGTTGTCCGGCACGGACTCCTCTCTTTCCGGTCGCGCCTCGCGTGAACCGTACTCCGGTGCCTCGTCCTCCGCTCGCGCCACGGGAGCCGCGGGTCGAAGGCCTCCACGGCCGGGCGCTATACTTGACGTGTCAAATGTCTACGGCCTCGCCACCTCGCCACCTCGCCGCCTGGGTCTCGTTCCTGCGCGCGCACGCCGCGCTCACGCGCGCGCTCAACGTCGACCTGCTCGCGCACCACGGGTTGACGCTGAACGACTACGAGGTCCTGCTCCACCTCTCGCGGGCCGAGGACGGGATGATGCGCCGAGTCGACCTCGCCGAGAGCGTGCTCCTCACAGCATCGGGGATCACGCGCCTGCTCGACGGGCTCGAGCGCGCCGGGCTCGTCGAGAAGGCGTCGTGCGCGAAGGACGGCCGTGTCTCCTACGCCAAGCTCACGGAAGCGGGCCGGGCGAAGCTCTCCGAGGCGGCCGTCACGCATCTCGCGGGCGTCGACGAGCTCTTCACGAGCCGGTACTCCACCGACGAGCTCGAGACGCTCGGGGCGCTGCTCGGTCGCCTTCCGACGACCGGCCGCGACTGCACGGCGTCATCGTGCGCTCCCGAATAGCTCTCCGCCCAAGCTAGCGCGGCTCGGCGGCGATCTCCGGTGCGAGCGAGTCGCCGGCGCCACGCAGGTCCTTGGCGAGACGCCGAAACGGGCCGTCGGTCGCGAGCAGCTCGTCGAATCGGCCGCTCTGCGTGATCCGCCCGTGCTCGACGACCAGAATCTCGTCGGCGCGCCGGACGGTCGCGAGTCGGTGGGCGATGATGATCGACGTCCGGCCGTGGAGCAGCCGATCGAGCGCGCGCTCGATCAGGACCTCGGTCGGGCGGTCGATGTTCGAGGTCGCCTCGTCGAGGATCAGGATCCGCGGGTCCGCGAGGAGCGCGCGGGCGATCGAGATCAGCTGCCGCTCTCCCGCCGACAGCCCGGCGCCTCCCTCGCGCACCACGTGGCGGAGGCCCTCGTCGAACCGCCGCGCGACGCGGTCGACGCCGATCGCGCGGGCCACGTCCTCGACCTCCTCGTCGGTCGCCTCGGGCCGCGCGAACCGGATGTTGTCGGCGATCGTCCCGGCGAACAGGAACGGGTCCTGCAGCACGACGCCGAGCTGGCGTCGGTAGGCGCGGAGGTCCAGGTCGCGAAGGTCGTGCCCGTCGACGCGGACGGCGCCCTCGTCCGGGTCGTAGAAGCGCCCGATGAGCTTCGCGGTGGTCGATTTGCCGCCTCCGGACTCGCCGACGAGCGCGAGGCAGCCGCCCGGCGGGACGCGGATCTCGATCGAGTGCAGGACGGGCTCGCGGCCGTACGCGAACGTCACGCGGTCCAGGTGAAGGTCGCCCTCGATCCGGGCCGGACGGCGCGCGTTCGGGCGGTCTTTGATCTCCGGCTCCGTGTCGAGGACCGTCGTGATCTTCTCCATCGCCGCCCCCGCGGACTGCAGCTGGCCGTAGAGGTCCGACAGCTCCTGCAGCGGCTGGAAGACGAGGTTCAGGACGAAGATCGACGACACGAGCGTCCCGATCGTCAGCGATTCGTCGTCGATCAGCCGCGCGCCGACGACGAGGACGCACGCGGTCGAGATCGCGCCGAGGAACTCGATCCCGGGGAAGAACACCGAGTTGAGGAGCTGAGCCCGGCGGTTCGACTCGAGGTTGGCGATGTTCACGCGGTCGAACTCGCGCTGGAACGGGCTCTCGCGGTTGAACGCCTGGATGATCGCCATCCCGGAGACCGACTCGGCGATCTGGGCGGTCATCGTCGCGATCGTCTCCCGTACGCGGAGGAACGCCGTGTGCGACCGGACCTGGAACCAGCGGGTGAGCACCAGCGTCGGCGGCAGCACGACGAGCGCGACGACGCCGAGGCGCCAGTCGAGCACGAAGAGCCCGATGATCGCCGCCACCAGCATCAGCGAATTCGCGACGAGCGTTGCCAGGCCCTGCGAGAGGACGTCCGAGAGCGCGTCCACGTCGGAGGTGAGCCGGGCGATGATCCAGCCGGCGCGCTGCTCGCTGAAGTAGCGCAGCGACAGCGACGTCAGGTGCTCGAAGAGGTCCCGCCGCAGGCCGAGCACGATCCCCTGCCCGAGCCGGGCGAGCCCGCGGATCAGGGTCGTCTGCAGGATCCACGCTGCGGCGTTGATCGCGAGGTAGATCACGACGTCGCGCGACAGCACATCGGGGTTCTTGTCGCGCATGCCGTGGTCGATCGCGTGCTGCACGACGATGAGCCCGGCCACCGGCGCCGCGGCGCCGCCGATCGCGACCAGCGACAGCACGGCTACGCGCGGGCCCAGCCCGGTCAGGTAGCGCGAGAGGCGCGAGAGGCCGACGCGCTTACGCGGCAAGGATCTCTTCTCCGAAGAGCTCGGCGAACGTCCCGGTTCCGCGCAGCAGCTCGTGCGGCTCGCCGTCCTCGACGACGCGCCCGTCCTCGAGCACGACGGCGCGATCCGCGACCTCGACGGTCGAGAAGCGCTGTGTCGCGATGAGGACCGTGCGACCCTCGAGCGCGGGGCGAAGGTTCTCGACGAGGTGGCGCTCGGTCCCGGTGTCGACCGCGGACATCGGATCGTCGAGCACGACGACGCGCGCGCCTGCGATGAGCGCCCGCGCGAGCGCGACACGCTGCCGCTGACCGCCCGAGAGGTTGACCCCGCGCTCGCCGATCAGCGTGTCGTAGCCGTTCGGGAGCTCGGGCACGAAGTGGGCGACCCCGGCCGCCTCGCACGCGTCGAGCACCTCGTCCCACGGCGCGTCGGGTCGCGCGGCCGTGAGATTCTCGCGGAGCGGGATCGAGAACAGGACGGGCCGCTGCGTCACGATCGCCACCGCGCGCCGGAGGTCGGTCACCGGCACGTCGCGTGCGTCGACGCCTCCGAGGAGGACGCGACCGGCGGTCGGATCGTAGAACCGCGGCAGAAGGTTCAGGAGCGACGTCTTCCCGGCCCCCGTCGCGCCGCAGATCGCGACGACCTGGCCCGCCGGCACCGTGAGGTCGACGCCGGACAGCACCTCCGCACCCGTCCCGTAGGCGAAGTGCACGCCGTCGAACGTCACCTCCATGCCGGTCGCCGACGCGTGCCCGGTCGAAGGCGCCGGCGGTGCGGCGACAGGCAGGGCGGTCGGCCGCTCGGGCTCCGGGATCCCGCGGATGTTGTCGAGCCACGCGAAGCTCCGGGAGGCCGACGCGGTCGCGCGCTGGGCGAGGTTGATGATCCAGCCGAGCGCCTCGAGGGGCCAGACGAGCTGGAGGAGAAGCGAGTAGAAGAGGAAGAACTCGCCGTAGGTGAGCTTGCCGCCGATCACGTCGCGGCCGCCGAACAGCAGGACTGCAGCGATCGAGAGCGTCGGCAGGAAGAGCAGGCCCGGCAGGAACGCCGACTCCACCCGTGCCTGGCGCAGGACACCGTCGCGCACGGCCTCGGCCTTCTCCGTGAAACGCGCGCGCACGTCGTCCTCGCGGCCGAACGCCTGCACCATCTCGATGCCGACGACGGCCTCGTCCGAGGCCTCCGTCACGTCGGCCTTGAGCTGCTGGACCTCGCGCGAGATGGGCATCACCTTGCGCGCGAAGAGCCACGCGAGCAGGCCGACGAGCGGCATCGCGACGAGTGCGATCGCAGCGAGCTTCGCGTTCACGAGGAACAGCACCACTGCGACGCCGCAGATCATCATCAGCGACTGCGCGCCCTGCACCATTCCCCAGCCGATGAAGTAGCGGATCGGGTAGAGGTCGTTGGTCGCGCGCGAGACGACCTGCCCCGTCGCGTGCCTGTCGTAGAACGCGCGCGGGAAGTACAGGTAGGCGGAGTAGAGGAGCTCGCGCATCCGCGCCTCGATGCGGATCCCGACGCGCGCCGTCGCGTAGCGGCGGGTGATGTTGACGCCGAACCGGACGACCGCGAGCGCGACCACCGCGATGATGAACGGCCACAGCGGGGACGCGGTCCCGTCGACGGGCGCGATCGACTCGTCGATCGCGTGCCGGATCAGGATCGGGACGGTCAGCGAGAGGCCGCTGTAGCCGACGGCGCACGCGAGCCCGACGCCGACCAGGCGCCATTCCGCGCGCCAGAGCCGGAGGAGACCCCTCGCAGTCGGCAGGAGCGGATAGTCGGGAGGATCGACCGACGGTCCCTGCACCCTCGCAGGCTAGCGACCGGTGCCTAAGCCGGGACGGGAGCGGTGCGGCCGGCGCCGCCGGCGAGCGCCCACCGGAGACCGTCGACCGTCCACCCGGCGAGCGCGAGCACGATCAGCCCGGTGACGATGAGGATGAACAGCAGCTTCCGTGTCATGAGAAGGAGCCTAGGGACCGCCCGCCGCGCCCACATCGGCGCGGCGGACGATCCTGCGTCCTCCTCCGGGAGGATTCGCTACGGGATGTAGGCGAGGTCCTCCGGCACCATCGAGGTCGGCGTCTCGAAGAACGGCCCCGGGCCGTCCGGATCGATCGTGACGGCGCCGTCGGTCGCGAGGAAGGTGGCTATCTGCGCCTGCGCCTGGAGCGCGAACCCGGCGCCCGCGCCGGTGAGGTTCGTCAGGAACGTGTGCGGGTTCTTGGCGACCGCGCCACCGGTCGCGGTGTAGGCGAGGTCGTTGCGGAAGAGCGTCGCGCGAGGGGCGAGCCCGCCGGCCCGCAGGATGGCGCTCGTCGTCGGGTTCGGGACGGTCTGATCGCCGCGGCCGAACTGGACGATCGTCTTCGAGCCGTCGACGAACGGGGCGTAAGCGGCGGGATTCGCCCCCTGCTGAGCCCACTCGGCCCGGTCGACGTACTGTTGGATCGCCGAGGCGCCCGCCACGGTGTCGATGACGAGCGGCGCGTTGCGCAGGGGCATGTTCTCGTTGAAGTTGGTGAACGACGGGTTGGGCGACGCGTTGTTGTACAGCGACGGCATGCGCGTGATGAGCCCGACGCCGATGAGCGGGCGGAAGCTCGGCGAGAGCCTCGCGATCTCGACGATCGGCCCTCCGGGCACGTTCGCTACGCCCGCGCGGACGTCCGGCTCGAGGCCGAGGAGCTGGACGCCGTAGATCCCGCCGAACGATTGACCGGCGTAGTAGATCCGCGACGTCGAGAGATCCGGCGCCCCGTTACCGTCGACGTCGATTCCGGCCTTGATCTCCTTCACGAGCTGCATCAGGTCGACCACGGTCTGGCGAAGCCCGTCGCGATTGGAGACGAGCGACTGTTGGCCGACCGCTCCGACGCCTTCCGTCGAGTCGATCGCGCCGTCGCCGTTCTGGTCGTACCCGCGGCCGCCGGCCGGGAACGTGACCGCCCCGGCGGGCGTTGTCGCGGTGTACGTCCCCGCGGCTCCGTAGCCGTGGCCGACGACGTTGACCGCGATCGTGGCGATCCCGGCCCTGCCGAGCGAGGACGCGACGGCCCAGGGCGCGCCGTTCTTCGAGTCCGTGAAGCCGTGACCGAAGATCGCCACGGGCCAGCCGCCTGCGGGCTCGACGCCGCCCGGGACGAAGAGCGTGAACTGGACGAGGTTCGTCGACTGCACCGCGGGCACGCCGGTCTTCGTCCCGACGGCCGGGATCACCTCATCGGCGTTCTCGTAGTCGGGAGACTCGAACGACGCGAACGCGACCTGCGCGACAGACCCGGGGAAGACGAAGAGCGCGGGGGTCGGGAGCGGTGTCGGGGAGAACGTCGACGGCGACGTCGAGGCCGTCCTCTGCCGGTTCCAGGTGATGGGCGTCGTGGCCGGGAAGACCGTTCGCTCGCCGCTTGCGCCGAGCGCGAACGTGACCGGTGTCGGCGCGAGCTGCGACCGGATCGCCTGCGAGGTGGCGTCGATCGACTGCGTCGTGAAGAGGCTCGCGCCCGCGATGTCGCCGGGGTCGACGCCGCGCACCATCGCCATCGGAAGGGCGTCGTGGAGCGCCTCCTTGTACGCGCTCGTCGGGCCCAGCGTCCCCAGCGGACTTCCGGCGAGCTCGTCGCCGCCGGCGTCGTGGACGCCGCGCGTCACCACGAGCAGGTAGGTCGTGTCCTGCGCGAGCTGCTCGTCGGTCTCGAAGTGGAGTGTGTTCGTCAGCGGCTCCCACACACGCTGGTTGATGCCGACGACGTGGCCGCGGGGGCCGACGACGAAGATGTTGTCGCTCGTCGCAGTCGCGAGGTCGATCGGCCCGGAGAACGGGACCGAGATCCGCGGCTGGACATTGAACCCGTCGAGCGTGTCGAGGACGGTGACGTCGGCCCAGTCGCTCGGCCGCGTGGCGCGGTCCGGCTTCGGCAGGTCGACGCGGAGTCCCGTGACCTGCGACGAGTCCGGGACGGTGTAGAGATTCGCCGGGAAAGGCTGCCCGACCTTGACGCCTGCGAGCGCGGCGCCCGGCAGGACGAGTGCAGCGACGAGCGCGACCAACGCCGCGCGACCGACCATTTTCATCTGACCCCCCTTGTGACCTTCTGACGTCGCGACGGTAGCGCGGGTCGCCAGGACGGTCAAACCGCCTTCGCGCCGTCAGACGAACGCGCTCTCGCCGGTCAGGTGCCGGCCGATGATCAGCTTCTGCACCTGGCTCGTCCCCTCGTAGAGCGTCGTCACACGGGCGTCACGCAGGAACTTGCCGACGGGGTACTCGTCGACGTACCCGTAGCCGCCGTGGATCTGCACGGCGGCGTTGGCGGCGCGCACCGCGACCTCGCTCGCGAAGTACTTCGCATACGACGACTCCGCGGTGTGCGGACGGCCCGCGTCGGCCGCCGCCGCTGCGCGCCAGACGAGGAGCCGCGCGGCCTCCGTCTCGACCGACAGGTCGGCGAGGAGCTCCTGGACGAGCTGGAACCCGGCGATCGGCTTCCCGAACTGGCGCCGCTCGCGCGCGTAGCCGAGCGAGGCGTCCAGACAGCCCTGCGCAATGCCGACGCATCCCGCGCCGAGCGAGATCCGGCCGTTGTCGAGCGCCGACATCGCGACCTTGAACCCCTGGCCGAGCTCCCCGAGGCGCGCGGAGTCGGGAACGCGTACGCCGTCGAGAAAGAGCTCGCCGGTGTCCTGCGAGCGGAGCCCGAGCTTTCCCTTGATCGGCCGGGCCTCGAATCCCTCCGCGTCCGAGGGGACGACGAAGCACGTGATTCCGCGCGGGCCCGGCTCGCCGGTGCGGGCGAAGACGAGTGCGTGGGACGCCCACGTCCCCAGCGTGATGAAGATCTTCTGGCCGCTCAGCCGCCAGCCGTCGCCGTCGCGCTCGGCGCGCGCCTCGAGGCTGCCGGGATCGGAGCCCGCGCCGGGCTCCGTGAGCGCGTAGCAGCCGAGTGCGTCGCCGCGCGCGAGGGCGGGGAGGAGGGTGCCGCGCTGCTCGTCGGTGCCCCACCTCGCGACCGTCTTCCCGTAGAGGCCGTTCGAGACGGAGACGATCCCGCGCACGGACGAGTCGGCGCGGCCGATCTCCTCGACGACGAGGGCGTAGGAGACGGTGTCGAGGCCCATGCCCCCGACGTCCTCGGGGAGCGCAGCGGCGAGGAACCCGACCTCCGCGAGCTTCGCGACGATCGCGCGGTCCATCTCCTCGCTGCGATCCCAGTCGCGCGCGTGCGGAGCGATCTCGGCATCGGAGAACTCGCGCGCGGTCCGCCGGATCAGCTCCTGCTCCGGGCTGAGCGTGAAGTCCATCGCGCCCTACCCTAAAGCTCGCGCCGCTGCCCGTCGCGCAGCCGATGCCGACTTGACGAGGGCCGCTGGGCGCGTCCAGAGCGCCGGCGGCACTACCGCAGAAATCCGCAGCATCGGCACTTTCCCGCAGCACAGATAGCGGGGTGCTCGGATGCCGTAGCTCCCGGTCGCGACCACGATCGACGCAACCACAGGGACCACGACCAAAGGGAGTCGAAGTGAAGCACCGCACGATCATCATCCTCGCTGCCGCCGCAGCCGCCCTCCTGCTCGTCGGGGGCGCGTTCGCCGCGGCGCAGAAGAGCGCGAAGGTCTTCGTCTTCACGGGCAAGTACAAGGGGACGGCGACGACGAAGGTCACCGACAACGTCGCCGACATCGTCGCCACCGGCGCCGGCACCGGGTCGTTCATCGGCGCCGGGAAGATCACGGGCGTCGGCAAGGGCGACACGACGCAGCAGCCCTGCGTTCCGTTCACCGGCCCCGGCAAGATCACGGGCGCCTCCGGGACGATCACCTTCACGGTCGTCCCGACGTCGAAGGGGTGCGGCGACGAGGCCGGTCAGGTCTTCAGCATCAGCGGGAAGGTCACCGTCACGAAGGCGACCGGGAAGCTGGCGAAGGCGAAGGGGACGCTCAAGATGACTGGCGTCTACGACAAGGGCGCCGGCACCTTCAACGTCACGTTCAAGGGCAACCTCAACAGGTAGCCCGGCGACCGGGCCACAAGGAGAGAGATGAGAAAGTTCCTGATCGCGGGGGCCGTGCTCGCGGCCGCGACTGCCTTCACCGGGGTCGCGGAGGCAGCCGACGGCGAGACCCCGTTCCCGTCGACGAAGGTGCAGCAGGTCTTCGTCGCCGCCCAGACGGTGACGGCGGCCCGCGCGGTGATCACGCAGGTCGCGCCCGGCGGAACCGTCATCTTCCGCGCGTACGCCGTCGACCCGAAGACGAAGAAGGTCATGACGGCGAAGGACGTCAAGTACTTCTACGTCAAGATCGCGAACCAGCCGAACGTCAAGCTGACCTACAACCCGCAGGCCCTGGGCGCGACGGCGAAGCAGCCATGGACAGGCAGCTGGTCTGTCCCGAGCACCTATCCGGCCGGCATCGTCGGGTTCAAGGTCCTGATCAAGATCGAGGCGAAGCGCCTCGGCCAGTTCGTGCAGCTTCCGGTGGCGACGTCGCAGCTGACCGTCACCGCGAACCCGTCGACCAGCTTCGTCGCGCCGATCGCCGCCGTGACGGCCGCGGCGCAGGAGGCGAAGCTCGACGTCGCGCTTTACGTCGACAGCGTCAACGGCACGCGCCCGGCGGGCGCCGCGGCGCGGCCCGTCGGCTGCACGCAGACGAACGTCTACAAGCGCGGCGAGCAATTCGTGCTCCGCGCCTGGGGGTCCGACATCGCCACGACGGACACGCTCTCGACCGAGAACGTCGACACCGCGACGGTCACCTTCGTCGGCGTCGCGGCGCCTCTCACTCTCAACTGGGGCGCCCACGGCGCCACGGACAACCGCGTCTGGTTCTGGACGGCGGCCTGGAACATCCCCGCCGACTACCCCCTCGGTGACTCGGTCGCCCGCGTCAGCTTCAAGACCGACGGCGGCAAGACCGGCACCTACGACTACGCGTTCACGGTCATTCCGTAGGACGAAGAAGGGACCACCACCATGTTCACCACGACCCCGACGTCACGGCTGAGAACGGCCGCTGTCGCCGCCTCCGGGACGCTCGCGCTGCTCGCGCTCGCCGGCGTCGCGTCGGCCGCGCCAGGCCCGGTCACGGCTCCGACGATCCCCGGCACGCCGGCGATGCCGGGCCCGACGATCGACGCCGGCCAGGCCGCGGCCACGATGCAGGCCCTGAAGATCAAGCCGGACATCGCTCCGGCGGGGACGAAGCTCACGTTCACCGCGAGCGGGCTCCCTGCGAACAAGGACGTCACGATTGCCTGGAGCACCGCCAACGTGCGGTACGTGCTCGACGCGAAGCCGGACAGCGTCGACTACATCGGCCGCAAGGTCGACAAGGTCACGGTCGCCCTCGCCAAGGGCCGCACCGACGGCTCCGGCGCGCTCACCCTCGGCGTCGCGACACCCGTCGACTTCGGCGGCCTCCACGACGTCTTCGCGCTGGTCGACGGCGTCCAGGTCGCGAAGGGCGGCTTCCTGCTCGAGCGCCGGGTCTCGATCAGCCCGACGCGCGGCCCGATCGGCACGCCGATCACCGTCAAAGTCGTCGGCATGGGCTCGCCGACGTACGAGAGCGTCGGCTCGGTGCTCTGGGACAACCGCTACCTCGGCGCCGCCTCTGCCAACACGACGCGCGGCGTCGTCACGTTCAAGATCCGTGCCGCCGGCGACGTCGGCGACCACTGGCTCGAGTACGCCGGTTCGAGCCACACCGTCCCGTACCTGAACATGAAGCAGTCCCCGGTGCCGTGGACGGACAGCCACCGGATGAAGTTCACGATCACGAAGGACGCGGGCGTCCCGAAGACGCGGAGCGAGTGGCCCGCAACCGTCACCCCGACGATCGACCAGCGGACGACGCTGGCCGCCGCAACCCTCGACACCTCGTCGAGCGCGACGGCGCAGCTGCGCTCGACGAGCGGCCAGATCCTCACGAAGGTCGACGTCACCGCAGCCGGCTTCACGCCGAACGAGCGGGTCGACCTGTCGTGGTCGACCGTCGTCGGCAACCGCGTCAACTGCACCGGCACGTGCTGGAACTTCGTCTCGCTGCCCCTCGGCACCGTCACCGCGGGCGCCGACGGTTCTCTCAAGACGAACATCACCGTCCCCGACGGCCTGGGGGGCTGGCACGTCGTGCAGCTCCTGCAGGGCGGCGCGGTGAAGACCCAGGTGCCGTTCTACGTGAAGCGGAGCTTCGTGCAGGCGCCCAAGGTCGTGAAGGCGGGCCACCCCTTCATCGTCCAGCTCAAGGGCGTCGGCTGGACGCAGCTCGACAACACGATCGCCGTGACCTACGACAACGCCTACATCGGCTACGCGTGCGGGTTCAACTCGAACGGCGACACCCAGATCCAGCTCCTCGCGACCGGCAAGCCCGGAACGCATCTCATCGACCTGTATCCGCTGCTCTACACGCAGCAGCCGGCGTACGCGTACCCGCAGCTCGGCATGGTGCCGCTGCTGTCGTTCGCGCAGGACGCCCCGGGCCTCGCGGCTGGCTACCAGCTCGGCGCATTCAGGCTCGCGATCAAGGTCGTCAAGTAGGTGGTGGTCCCGCCTGGGTGAAGGAGGGGTGCTTCGGCGCCCCTCCTTCCGCCTTTACGTGCGCGGCGACGCCCGAACGCGTGCCAAACGCGCGGCCCAGGACGGGAGCCACCAGTTCCATCGCCCGAGAACCGCCATCGACGCGGGCACGAGGATCGCCCGCACGATCGTGGCGTCGATCAGGACGGCGAGCGCGAGGCCGATCCCGAACTGGCGAAGCGGCTCGATCCGTCCGGCGGCGAAGCCGAGGAACGCGGCGATCATGATCGCCGCGGCGGCGGTCACGATCCGCCCGGTCCGCTCCAGGCCGTGCGCGACGGCTCGCCGGTTGTCGTGCACGTGGTCCCACGACTCGCGCATCCGGGTGACGAGGAAGACCTCGTAGTCCATCGACAGCCCGAAGAGGACGGCGAACAGAAAGACCGGGATCCACGCCTCGACCGTGTCGGAATGCGACGGCGAGGATCCCGTAGACGGCTGCGACCGAGAGCACGGTTCAGGGCGAGCGCCTTCAGGGGGAGCAAGAGCGACCTGAACGCGCGGAGCAGCACGACGTACGTGAGCGCGAGCACGCCGAGGACGAGCCACGGGAACGCGTCGTAGGAGCGATCGAGGAAGTCGACGCCCTGCGCCGGCGCACCGCCCGCGTAGGCGCGGGCACCCTCCGGAAATCGAGCCCGCGGGACGAGCTCGCGGCGCAGGCGGCGCACGAACCTGCGGCTCTCGTCCGCTCCGTACTCGTGGCGGAGCGCGACGACGACGCGCGCGTACCGGCCGGTCGGGTCGACGTACCGGCGCTTACGCCCGCTCGCGACGACGAGCGCCTCGGGGTCGTCGAAGACGCCGTCGACGAGCCGTTCGACGGCCGCGCGCGTCTCGGGCGAGCGCGCGCGGCCGGGCGCGCCGGCGTCGACGACCACGTGGATCGGCGTCACGGCGCCGCGTCCGACGCCGTCGCGGAGGAGGGCGAATCCGCGCATCGCCTCCGGCGAGGACGGAAGCACCGAGAACGAGCCGGGGGTGAGCTCGAGCCGGAGGACCGGCGCCGCCAGGATGAGCAGGAGCGCCGTGCCGGCGGCGAGGTACAGGCGCGGGTGCCGCATGATCGTCCGCGCCAGCCGCGCCCAGAAGCCGCGGTCGACATCGGAGCGCGGCGCCGCCGGGCGGCCGCCGACGACGGACAGGAGCGCCGGCTGCAGGGTCAGGGCCGCCGCGATCGACGCAATCGGGATCAGCAGCCCGCCGACGCCCATCGACCGGAGGAGCGGCACCGGCATGAAGAGGAGCAGCCCGAGGCCCGCGGCGACCGCGAGCCCCGACGCGACGACGGCGCGGCCGGCGGTCGCCGTCGTCCGCACGACCGCCTCCTCCCGCGAGCCGCCGCGCCCGAGCTCCTCGCGGAAGCGGTGGACGACGAGCAGCGAGTAGTCGATCGCAAGGCCGAGGCCGATCAGCTCGACGAGGTTCGTGACGTAGCTGACCATCGAGAACGTGTGCGCGAGCGCGTAGACCGCGAGCAGCGTGGCGGCGATCGTGCCCGCGGCGACCGCGAACGGGATCAGGACGGCCGTCGAGAGGCCGAGCACCGAGACGAGGACGAGCAGCGCGAACGGGACTGCGAGCGCCTCGCCGCGGCGGAGGTCCGACGAGAACACCGGGTCGAGGTCGTGCTGGATCGCCGGCTGGCCCGTCACGAGCGCGTCCCGCCCCCCATCGGCGCGCAGCGCGTCCCGAAGCGCCGAGGTGTAACCCTTCGCGTCCTGCAGGTCGAGCGTCGTGTCGACGTCCGCGAAGACGATGCCGCCGCCGGCTCCGTCGACGCCGAGGTGGCCGGTCGGGACGACCTTCGCAGCGCGTGCGACGCGCTCGCGGACCCGCTCGCGCTGCGCCTGCGTCACGTGCGCGCTCGGAATGACGACCGTGAAGACACCGTCCGGCCGCTCGTCGAAGTGGCGTGCCAGGAGCGTCCGCGCCCGGTCGGAGTCGGTGCCGGGAACGACGAACGAGTTGGAGAGCAGGTCCGGGAGCCGCGCCGACGCCAGGACGCCGCAGACGACGACGCCGAGCCATAGGACGAGGACGAGGACCCGGAAGCGGAGGACGACGCGGGTCCAGCGCTCGAGCACCCGCCGGACAGTAGTGGCCCGAGCGCGAGCCGGACGGGCGCCGGACCCGGATCGGTGGTTACCACGAGGTCTGCGCGCGCGCGGGCGGCGACACTGGCCCTGTGAGAAAGCTCCTCGTCGTCGCCCTCGTCGCAGCCGCGCTCGTCGCGCTCCCGTCGGCGGCCGTCGCCGCCGGCTCGCCGACGTTCCGTCTGACGATCCTGCACTACGTGAGCGGGTGCCACGTGTGGCAGGCCGGGACGAAGACGCTCGGGCCGGCCGCCAAGGTGACGCTCAAGCGGGGAACGCGGCTCGAGATCCGGCCGAACTGCCCGATGGACTTCGAGTTCCGGCAGGTCGCCGGCCCGAAGCTCGCGCTCGGCCCCTCGCGCACGTACGCCGGCACGCTCAGGACGATCGTCTTCCGCAAGGCGGGCGTCTACCGGCTCGCCGTGACGAACCTGCAGAGCTCGGAGGAGCAGGGCCTCCAGACCCTCGGGCCCGACAACGCGCTCTCGCTCACGATCGTCGTGCGGTAGCCGAACGCGTCGAGCGTCCGGCCGCTGCGTTCAGACCCGGCGGCCGTGGCGCGTCGCGAGGCCGGGATATGTTCGACCTATCGTGGAGTTCCGGATCCTCGGCCCCCTCGAGGTGCGCGACGGCGAGCGGACGCTGCCGGTCGGCGGTGCGAAGCGGCGCGCCGTCGCAGCGTTGCTGCTCCTGCACGCGAATCGTGTCGTCGCGTCCGACCGCCTGATCGACGGGATCTGGGGAGAGGAACCACCCCCGGCGGCGCTGGCATCGCTCCAGAACCACGTCCTCCGTCTCCGGCGCGAGCTCGGCGACCGTCTCGTCACGCGTCCACCCGGCTACCTCCTGCGCGTCGAGCCAGGCGAGCTCGACCTCGAGCGGTTCCGCGGGCTCGTGGACGAGGCGCGGGGGCGAGAGCCGCTCGAGGCGGCGTCGCTCCTCCGCGAGGCGCTCGCACTGTGGCGCGGGCCGCCGCTCGCGGATCTCGCGCGCGAGCCGGTCGCCGCGTCCGCGGCGCACCTCGGCGAGCTCCGCCACGAGGCGATCGAGCGCCGGATCGACGCAGACCTCGAGCTGGGCCGCCACGCGGAGCTCGTCACGGAGCTCGACGAGCTCGTCCGCGAGCAGCCGCTCCGCGAGCGATACCGCGCACAGCTCCTCCTGGCGCTCTACCGCAGCGGCCGGCAGGGGGACGCGCTCGAGGCGTATGCGGCCGCGCGGGCGACCCTCGTCGAGGAGCTCGGCGCCAACCCGGGCGAGGAGCTCCAGGCGCTCCACCGAGCGATCCTCCGTCACGACCCGGCGCTCGACGGGCCGTCGGCCGAGGCCGCGCGAGCAGGGGCGGCCGTTTTCGAGGAGGCACGCAAGCACGTCGCCGTGCTCCTCGCGGACGTCGCCGCCGACGTCGCCGGCGACCCCGAGGCGCGGCGCGAGCGCCTTCGCCGCGTCCGAAGCGAGGTCGAGGCGATCGCCGCCGCTCAGGGCGGCACGGCGGGCCGCACCGCCGACGACCGCGTCCTCGTCATCTTTGGCGTCCCGCGCGCGCACGACGACGACGCGCTCCGCGCGGTGCACGTCGCGTGCGCGCTTCGCGCCGCCGGGCTCGTCTCGCGGGCGGTGGTCACGACCGGCGAGGTGATCACGGGCGATCCCGCGCGAGGGCAGCCGCTGGTGTCGGGAGAGCCGCTCGAGGAGGCAGATCGCCTTCGAGCGACCGCGGCGACCGGCGACGTGCTGCTCGGCGAGCGCGCCTGGCGGCTCCTCCGGCACGCCGTCGTCGCCGAGGCGCGCTGCGGGGCCTACGCCGTCCGCGAGGTGGTCACGGATGCCGAGGCCGTCGTACGCCGGCTCGGAACGCCGCTCGTCGGCCGCGACGACGAGCTGCGCGAGCTGGATGCGGCGTTCGCGCGCGTCGTCCGGGACGCGCGGGTGAGGCTCGTGACCGTCTTCGGGTCGCCCGGAATGGGGAAGACGCGGCTCGCGCGCGAGCTCGTCGCCCGCCTCGGCCCCACCGCAACGTGCCTCATCGGGCGGACGCCGCCGTTCGACGCGCCCGCGCTCGCCCCGCTCCGCGACGCGCTGGCGCCGGTCGCGGGCGGAAGCGTCGCGACCTGGGCCGCCGACGTCCTCGCGGGCGAGGCCGACGGTGACGCGGTCGCGGCGCGGATCGCGGCCGCCGTGGGCGAGGCGCCGTCGACAGGCCCCATGGAGGAGACGGCGTGGGCGGTGCGGCGCCTGCTCGAGACGCTCGCACGGGAGCGGCCGCTGGTGCTCGTGCTCGAGGACCTCCACTGGGCGGCGCCCGCGTTCCTCGACCTCGTCGAGCACGTCGCGACGCTCGCGCGCGCACCGATCCTCCTGCTCGTGCTCGCGCGGCCGGAGCTGCTCGACTCGCGGCCGGAGTGGGCGGGCGGGAGCCTCAACGCGTCCTCGATCCTGCTGGACGCTCTGCCGGCCGACGATGCAGAGGCGCTCGTCGACCGCCTCGCTGCGGATGTCGCGCTTGCGCCCGATCGACGGACGGCGATTCTCGACGCCGCGGCCGGGAACCCGCTGTTCCTCGAGCAGCTGCTGGCGTCGGCGCTCGAGGACGGCGGGGAGGCGGTTCCGGATTCGATCCACACGCTGCTCGCGGCGCGCCTCGACCGGCTGGGTGCCGACGAGCGCCGTGTCCTGGAAGCCGCAGCCGTCTGCGGCGAGACGTTCGACGCCGACGTCGTGGGCGCGCTCGTGGCGGTCGACGTCCGGTCGGCGCTGCTCGCGCTCACGCGCCGCGACCTCGTCGAGCCGGTCGCGCCCGGGCAGGGCGGCGTCGAGACGTGGTCTTTCCGCCACGCGCTCGTCCGTGACGAGGCGTACGCGGGCATCCCGAAGCGGCGGCGCGCGTCGCTCCATCGGCAGGTCGCGGCGATCGCCGCCGACCGCGCGGCGGCGGCCGGCGTCGATACCGACGAGCTGACGGGGTACCACCTCGAGGCGGCGTACGACGCGCTGGCCGAGATCGAGCCGTCGACGCCCGAGTTGGCCGACCTTGCGAGCGCGGCGGCTGCGCGCCTCGAACGGGCCGGACGGCGGGCCCACGAGGAGCGCGACATGCGGACGAGCGCGGCGCTCCTCGGTCGCGCGGTCGCGTTGTTGTCGCCCGGCGCGTCCGACCGCGTCGCCCTGATGTTGGCGTTCGCCGACGCACTGGCGTGGATCGACCGCCGCGAGGACGCCCTCCGCATTCTGGACGAGGCCGAGCGGTTGCGCGACCCCGGTGACGACCATATGGACGCCCGTCTGGTGGTCGCGCGCCAGTCGACACGGCTCTGGGGATCGACGCCGGAGGATCCCGAGCGTGTCCTCGCCGACGCGCGGCGGGCGATCGCCGTGCTGGAGGCGGCGGGCGACGACGAGGGTCTCGCGGGCGCACACCTCCTCGCCTACCACGCGGGCTACCGCCGCTCCTCGATCTCGGCGGTGCACGAGGTCGGGATGGAAGAGGATCTGCGGCGCGCCGTCGCTTCCGCGCGCGCGGCCGGGTCGCGGCACCTGGAGGGGCTCGCAACGAGCTGGCTGTGCGTGATCGTCCGTCGTGGGAGGTGGCCGGTCGAGATCGCGAAGCGCGAGGTCGCCGCGATCCTGGAGAGCCCGCCGAGCCGCCTCGCGCGCGCCGGCGCGCTCGGCGGCCTCGCCGATCTGCGCGCGATGGAGGGCGCATTCGACGAGGCGCGTGCGCTCGTCGCCGAGAACCACGCGATCATCGAGGCGCTCGGTCTCCCGCAGACGGCCGCAGCCGATCTCATCGCGATCGCAGACATCGAGATCCTCGCCGGGGACCTCGTTGCAGCCGAGTCGATTCTGCGGGATGCGCTGCCGCAACTCGAACGGCTCGGTGACCGCTGGAGCACGGTGAACGCCGGATGGAGGCTCGCGCTCGTCCTCGCCCGTCTGGGCCGGGACGACGAGGCCGAGGCGGTTCTCGAGCGGACGGCGGGGACCGAAGGGGGCGACTACGTCCGCGCCTGGCGCGGCGTCGTCGCCGCGACTGTTGCCGCCCACCGGGGAGACGGCGAGCGAGTGTCGCGGCTCCTGGACGAGTCCGGCGCGCTGCTCGAGTCACGAGGCGAGAGCGGAACCTCCGCCGACGCACTCCTCCAGGCGGGCGACGCGCTGGCGCTCGTCGGCCGACGTGACGAAGCCGCGGTCCTCGTCAGGCGGGCCGCAGCGATCGCCGACCGCCTCGAGTACGTCGTCGCGGCGCGCGCGGCGCGCGAACGGCTCGCGTCCTATTCGACCGAGACGCGGTAGGCGACGCCGCGGGCGACGCCTCCATTCGCGAGCACGAGCGTCGGTGTTGCGAACCGGCCGCTCTGCCGCAGGCGCTCGGGGATCTCGAACGTGAGCGTTCTGCCGTCCGCAGCCGCACGTGCGGCCAGGCGGCGCGTCGCGGCGGGGTAGCCGGCGCGGTCATCCGGCACCTGGTAGGAGAAGGCAGTCTCGGCCCGCCCCCGCAGGTATCGCAGGACGACGGTGTGGGCCGCGCGCGGGACGCGCAAGTAGTGGATCGCGAGCGGCGCCACCGTTCCCCGCGAGCCTCCGCGCGTCGCGAGCGTCCGCGTCGGGGTGAGCCGTTCGCCGTAGCCGTCGGTCGTCCACGCCGCGAACGCTCCGAACGCGCGCGCGAACGGCTCGCCGGCAACACGCGCGTACGTCGTTGCGAGCGTCGCCGCCTCCGTTTCCGGCCGCGCGCGCGCCACACGTGCGAGGTACGCGGGCAGGAGACGGGGTTGGCGCTCGTCCAGGAACCGCCAGAGGAGCTGCGCCCCGTAGCTCTCGTCGAGGAGGCTCCGCTGCGGCGCCGCGAACCACCGCCGGAGCTGGAGCGACGACACGACGTCGTCCAGCTGTGGGTAGACGCGCGACTCGAGCGCCGCCGCCGTTCCCTCGAGCGCCCAGGCCGCGAGCGGGGGGTCGACCGTCGCAGGGAAGTACGAGAACTGGACGAGGTGGAAGAGCTCGTGCGCCACTGTTCCGTAGAGGCTGCCGAGACTTCGGGTCGAGCTCGGGTCGAGGGTGTTCGAGACCGCGACGAAAGCGCCGCCATCGGCCCTGGCCGCCGGGAACGCGACGCCGAAGTACCCCGCCGCGAACCGGGAGACGAAGACGTCGGGGCGCTCGTCGGGACCGCCGTCGTCGGGTGCGATCGATGCACCGTGCGACGGCGTGATCTCGACCATCTCGTTGATGCGGAGATCGGGCATCGAGGCGAGTTGCGCCATGATCTTCACCCACGCCCGTTCACTCGGTCCGAGTGTCAGGTACTCCGCGCACGGCCGCACGAGCACCTCGACCTCGCCGCGTGTCGTCCGCTGCCGTCGGATACGACTTTGTCGTAGAGGTCCTGTTGAACGGCGGCGATACGCGGCATGTGGCGTTCGATGAGGGCGTCGACGAGCCCGTCGCGGTCACCGAAGTGGAATTGCATGGCCGCGGTGTTCGCGCCGGCTGCCAGCGAATTGTCTCGCGAAGCTCACGCGCATCGAAGCCACGTTCCGAAAAGAGCTGCTCGGCGGTGTCGAGCAGGAGTTTCTTGGTCTGTTCGCCACGGGCGGTCATGGGGATCCCATCGTACGTGCGAGTAACCGCAGGTCAACGGACCGAACGCTAAATCAAAATACTTGACTAACTTCTGGGTACCTGGAAAGGTCGCATCGACCGGGCGCAAAGCCGCGCCTCAGAGGCGAATGCGGGGGGAAACGCATGCCGCGGCGGAAGTCGTTCAAGTCCTTGTCCTTGGTCATGATCGCGGCTGCTTGTTCGTCGCACGTGGCGTTGATCAGTCCGACGAGCGCCGGTGCGTCATCCGCCCTGGGTGCACGATGGTGACGGTGCACAAGACGCCGCACGTCGATCTGTCGCGCGAACGGCGGCTCGCTCTCCGGCGAACACCGAGGCCGACCAGGACCTCGGGTTCACGCGTCACCTACCCCGACGGCGTGCACACCAGGGCGACACGTTCAACATCAAGATCCGTCCCGACGTGTCGCTGTACCCGCGCGACGACCGGAGCACCGGTATCACCGCGACGATCAAGTACATCTACAACCAGATGAGCGGCGTACCAGCTGCCCGCGGGTCTCACGATCAACAGCGTCAGCCTCGGCCCGGTCAACGGCAACGTCGAGGCGAACCCCGAGGCCGGCTACTACGTCGACCGCGCCAACGTGCCGCACTCGCGTGATCTCGGGCGTCGGCGACGTCGCCGACCGAGGGCTTCGACCCGATGACGCTGCCGCGCGTCGCAGCGCCTCGCCGATCCCGGGTACCGCGCCGAACGCGTTCTGGAACACGTCGACGAACCGCGTCTACACGACGCTGCTCGGTAGCAGCACGGCGCGGCACCGACGCGAGTTCACGCGGCGGTTCCGCGCTCCAGGGCCCGACCATCACGATCAACGTGACCGCGACCGGCGGCTCGCGGGCACCCACCTCCAGGTGAAGCTCGCCGGCCAGCTGCCCGGCTCCGAGCCGCGCAACTACACCGGCACGCCAGCCCGACAACTTCCCCGCACCGTCGAGCGGCGCGACGCTCACCAGCACGCGCCGCGGCCGCGCCGTGGTTCTCGACCAACGGCACCCGCTACGTCTACGGCGGCGACACCGTCTGGACCGACCCGACCTACCTGAACACCGTCGACACGACCGCGCTCGGCGGCCTCGTCACGTCGACGCCAAGGCCGCGTGCGCGCCCGGCTACGAGGTCGACGCGGCGCTTCCCGACCCCGCCCAGCTACTACACCGGCCCGGACGCGATCCCGAACGGCACCTCGCCGCCGCTGACCGACACCTACGTCGTGCAGAACATCGACACGACGCCGTCGGCGATCACGATCACCGCGCCGATCGACGGCGCGAAGTACGTCTCCGAGCAGGCCGCGTCATCGCCGACTACGACTGCAACGACACGTTCGGCTCCGGTGACGACATCTGCGCCGGCGACGTCGCCGACGGCGCGCCGATCGACATGACGCGTCGGCCCGCACACCTTCACGGTGAACGCGGAGGACCTCGCCGGCAACCCGTCGCCGAAGGTCGTCAACTACACGGTCGGCGGCCAACCAGGCCGCCGACCGCGAACCACGGACCGAACCAGACCGGCAAGAAGACCGGCAACATCATCACGCTCGACGGCTCGGCATCGACCGACCCCGACGGCCCGCCGGCGCAGTCGCCTCACCTACACGTGGACCCAGACCGGCGGCGTGCCGGTCACGCTCGAACGACGTCCACGCGGTGAAGCCGACGTTCGTCGGTCCCGGCGACACCCCGACGTTCGTCTACCCGCACGCGATCACGTTCGCCGCTGACGGTCGCCGACCCGTACGGCGGCACCAACACGACCGCGGACTCGGTCGAGCATCGGGGTCACGGCGACCGACGCCCACCGTGTCGGCCGTGACCAGTGACGCCGGCGACAACCGTCACCACCGGCGACATCGTCACGCTCGGCGCCACGTCGTCACGAACCCCGACGGCGGCGCGCCGCTCACCTACGCGTGGTCGCAGGTCACCGGCCGCACGACCAACGCTGTCGTCCACGAACGTCGCGAACCCGACGTTCACCGTGCCGTCGAGCGGTGCCGCGCCGACGACGACCGCGTGCACGAGCGGCACGACGGCGCACGGTCAGCCCGACGTCGGCGAACTGCCCGCGCTTCCAGGTGGTCGTCACCGCGACCAGACGCCGGGCAGGCTCGAGTGCGGCGGTCGCCCTGGCCGCGTACGCCAGCACCTTGCCGACCCGACCGGTCGCGAACGCCGGTGCGGCCCAGACCGTCGACCGCCGCCGGCGGTCTCGTGACCCTCGACGGCTCGGCGTCGACGCAGGCGCAGAGCCACGTGATCAGCTACGCGTGGAGCCAGACCGGCGGTCCCGCGGTGACGCTCTCGAGCACCACGGCCGCAGAAGCCGACGTTCACCGCCCCGCCGACCGGCGGGACCGCGACCACGCTACACGTTCTCGCTTGACGGTGACCGACACCCAGAGCCCGATCACGGGCACCGGCACGAACGGCAACACGTCCACGGCCGCCACGACGACGGTCACGAGCGTTGCCCGACCACGTGGTCGCGAACGCCGGACCGAACCAGACCGGCAAGGTCGCGGGCAACCTGATCACGCTCGACGCCTCGGCGTCGACCGACCCGAACTTCGCGCCGCTGACCTACACGTGGACGCAGGTGAGCAACGGCGCACCGACGGTCACGCTGTCGAGACACGCACGCGGAGAAGCCCGACGTTCACCGCGCCGCCGGCCGCCGCCGCGGCCGGCTACACCGCGCAGTTCAACGTGACGGCGACCAACGGCGGACCGAACCCCGCCGACACCGACACCACGATCACGCCGGTGAGCATCACGGTCGCCGCGAGCACGCCGACGGCCACGGTCGACCCGCACGCCGAGCGGCACCGTGTTCACGGGTGACCTGGTCACCCTCGGCGCGACGATCACCAACCCCGACGGCACGAACCCCGCCGACTACACGTACGTGTGGTCGCAGGTGAGCGGGCGCACGACGACGCTGTCGTCGACGACGGCGGCGAACCCGACGTACACGGTGCCGTCGAGCGGTGCGAGCACCGACGACGACCGCGTGCACGAGCGGCACGGGCGCGACGTCGGCCACGTCGGCGAACTGCCCGCGGTTCCAGGTGATCGTGACCAAGATCAACACGACCAAGGCGTCGGCCGCCGCCACCGCTGGCGGCGTACGCCAGCTCGCTGCCGACCCGACCGGTCGCCAACGCCGGTCCGGCCCAGAACGTGAAGGTCGGATCGGGCACCGTCACGCTCGACGGCTCGGCGTCGACCCAGGCGCAGGGCCACGTCATCAGCTACGCGTGGACCCAGACCGCCGGCCCGGCGGTGACGCTCTCGGCGACCACACGCGCAGGAAGCCGACGTTCACGGCACCGAACACGCCGGCGAACTACACGTTCTCGCTGATCGTGACCGACACGCAGAGCCCGATCACCGCGGGCGGCGAACGGCAACACGTCGACGGCGAGCACCGTGGCCGATCACGGTGAGCAACTACGCCGTCGCCGGTGGCGAGCCCGGGCCCGAACCAGACGGTCCACGTCGGCACGGGCCCGGTCACGCTCGACGCGTCGGGTTCATCGCAGGCCGACGGTCACACGCTCACGTACTCGTGGACGCAGACCGCCGGCACGGCGGTGACGCTGTCGAGCACGACGGCGCTGCAGCCGACGTTCACGGCGCCGAACGCGGGCACGACGCTGAAGTTCACGGTGACCGTGACCGACACGCAGAACCCGAACCCGGCGCGGCCTCGACGACGAGCGCCGACGTCACGGTCACGGTCAACGACTACGCGTCGCCGATCGCGAGCTCGGGGACGAACCAGTCCGTCAACGTCGGCGCGCCGGTGACGCTCGACGCGTCGGGTTCGAGGCAGGCCGACGGTCACACGCTCACGTACTCGTGGACGCAGACCGCCGGCACGCCGGTGACGCTGTCGAACGACGACGCGCGCTGCAGCCGACGTTCACGGCGCCGAACGCGGGGACGACGTTGAAGTTCACGGTGACCGTGACCGACACGCAGAACCCGAACCCGGCGGTGGCCTCGACCACGAGCTCCGAGGTCACGATCGGCGTCGGCGACTTCGCCTCGCCGATCGCCGAACCCGGGTCCGGACCAGACGGTGCACCGTCGTGACGTGGTGACGCTGGACGCGTCGGGTTCGACGCAGGCCGACGGTCACACGCTCACGTACTCGTGGGCGCAGACCGCCGGCACGCCGGTGACGCTGTCGAGCACGACGGCGCAGAAGCCGACGTTCACGGCGCCGGACGACGGCCCGGTCGCTGAAGTTCACGGTGACGGTGACCGACACGCAGAACCCGAACCCGTCGCTCGCATCGACGACGGATTCGGTCACGATCCACGTCACGAACCACGCACCGATCGCCGTTGCGGGTCCGCATCAGGAGTCCACGGCCGACGAGCTCGTCACGCTCGACGCCACGGGTTCGAGCCACCCCGATGGTCACCCGCTTACGTACTCGTGGATCCAGATCGCCGGCACCGCGGTGACGCTGTCGATCAGAACGGCCCAGCCGACGTTCAACGCGGCAGCCGACGGCAGCTCGGCAGTCTTCCAACTGACGGTGGACGACGGTCACGGCCTCCAGGGCACCGACACCCGTTCGGTCGGCAACGGCAACCACGACCCGGTCGCGGAGAAGCGGGACCCGACCAAAGTCCGTTGGTCTCCACGTTGGTGACGCTCGACGGTTCGGCCTCGCAAGAGTTCACCCGAACCAGCCGCTCACGTTTACGTGGACCCAGATCGGCGGCACCACGGTGACGCTGAACAACGACCACACGGTCCAGCCGACGTTCACCGCACCGGTACTGCCCGACGACCTCCAGTTCCAACTGACGGTCGACGACGGTTTCGGTGGAACGAACAGCGACACGGTGACGATCCACGTGATCAACCACGCGCCGACCGCCGACGCCGGTCCGAACCAGACCAAGCTGGTTTCGACGTTGACGACGCTCGACGGAACCGGTTCGAGTGACCCCGATCCCGGCCAGACGATCACGTACGCGTGGTCGCGCTGTCCGGTCCGGCGGTCACGCTGTCGAACACGGCGATCGCTTCGCCGACGTTCACGAGCCCGGTCAACCCGTCGACCCTGGTCTTCCAGCTCACGGTCGACGACCACCACGGCTCTACCGACGTCGACACCGTGACGGTCAACGTGATCAATCACCTGCCGACCGCCGCCGCGGGTCCGAACCAGACCAAGCTGGTTTCGACGTTGACGACGCTCGACGGAACCGGTTCGAGTGACCCCCGACCCCGGCCAGACGCTCACGTACACGTGGACCGGCTGTCCGGCAATGCACGGTCACGCCCTGGAACGCGGCGATCGCTTCGCCGACCTCTACGAGCTCGGTCGCGCCAACGACGCTGGTCTTCAAGCTCACCGTCGACGACGGCCACACGGGAACCGACACCGACACGGTGACGATCAACGTGATCGACCACGCGCCGTTCGCCAGCGCCGGTCCGGATCAGGCGAACAAGACTCCGGGTGTCCTGATCACGCTCAACGGTTCGGGTTCGTTCGACAACGACCCGGGACAGACGCTCACGTACACGTGGCTGCAGATCGGTGGTCTTCCCGTCACCTTGAACAACGTCCACACGATCGAGCCGACGTCACGGCGCCGATCGGACCGTCCACGTTGACGTTCCAACTGACCGTCGACGACTTCACACCGGAACCGACACCGACTCGGTCAACATCGGTGTGACCGGCACGCCGGGCCTCGACCTCCGAGGGTGGATCAGCGGTGGCGTCGGAACCGGGAAGACGTCAACCGACTTCACGTTCACCGTGTACAACGCGTTTCAACGTCTCGCAGGTGGTGAACCAAGGCAACATCCACCTGAGTGGCTCGCTGAACGGTTTGCCGATTCCCGCGTCGCAGCTGACGCAGCCGAACAAGTCGGCGACGATGCCGCGGGGCAGTCGGTTCAGTTCACGTTCACGTACAAGTCGCCGTCGGCGCTGGCAACGGGTGCAAACCTGCACATCCAAGCGTGCGTCGATGTCCTCGGCGACTTCTACCCGATCAACAACTGCAGCGCAGTCGATCAGACCAACGGCCCGACAGCGTTGACGACAAGCCAGGACGTCACGTTCATCATCCACACGCAAACGGCGAACGCCTTCCCGATCAAGGTGAAGAACATCAGCAATGCGGCGTTCAACTTCAACCCGTTCGAACCTGTCGATGAAGTTCAGTGTCAACGGCGGGCCGGTCACGACGGTGACGGGCTCGGGTACCACGGCGTCGCTCGGAAAGGGCAATACGACGAACGTGAACCTGGTGTGGAACCACACGGCCTTCCATGTTGACGATGTGGTCACTGAGACGACCTGCACGAGTGTGGCGGGGCAGGCGGGACCGGTTTGCACGACCTTCAAGGTGGTCGTCAAGTAGTTCCGGCTGGAACGAGTGGTGCGCGGCGGCGGGCGCCGCGCACCACGCTCACTTTCAGTAAAACAAAGCCATGGGGATTCGTGGCTTGAGCAAGGAAGCCAGATCTAACCTCAGATGAAGACTCGAGTGGGGGCAGGGACTATGCGGGGGAAGCGCATCACGGTGCTCACGGTGGCAGTCATGACCGGGAGCTTGGTGGGGCTGGACCGCGCCGGCCGGCGCCACGACGACAACGCATGTCGTGCGGGCGCTGAAGGTCACCGACTGGTTCGGGGGCAACGGAGCTTGGTGGATCGCTCGGAAACGTCACGCTGGTTGAGGGGCCCAACCCGGCTCCGGCCGGTCTGGGGAGTGCGGCGCTCGACGTCGACGACACGGGCCGGGCGTCGTTGGGCGCGAAGCGTTACGCAGGAACGCGCTCGATGCATTGAGTGACATCGAGTACGACGGCTACGTCGTCGGCGGCACGACGAATCAGCTCGTGTTGCAGTTCGACGTCGACTACGACTCGACCGACAACAGCACTGCCTACCAGGGCCGGCTCACGTTTGTGCCGAACGATCCGCCGCCCGCCGACAGCGCGTGGCGCCACCTGAACGCACTCACGGACGGCGAGTGGTATGCGAGTCAGGCACCGGGCGACGCCGTGTGTAATCAAGCGACGACGTGCACCTGGAGCGAGGTGTTGGCGGCGTTCCCGGACGCAGCCATGCGCAACGACACGATTGCACACGGTGCGTTCTTGTTCCGTCTCGGTGGCCCGATCAGCGGCGGTGCACAGGCATACGTCGACAAGCTTTCGGTCACCATCAACAGCGACACGACCGTTACCGACTTCGAGCCCGGCGGCACCGTAACGCCCACGACCGGACTGTTGGGCGCACAGGTCACGCTGATGGCCTACGGGGTCAAGCCCGGTGTCAGCGTGAACATGTATTACATGACAAACATCAACGGCAATAAGACGTCGCTCTGCCACGTCGCTGCCAACATCCAAGGCATCGCCCGTTGCCAGGGGAACATCCCGGCGACACCGGACAAGGCCGGTCCCTACGGAACGCACACGTTCCAAATGATTGGCGGCAGTGGCGGGTCCAAGGTCGAGTACTTCGCCGACTTCCAGCTGCTGCCCCCGTCTACTCCGCCGGCGAACCATGTCGTGCGGACGTTGACGACCACCGACTGGTTCGGTGGCAACGAGGGTCCCGGTGGGTCGCTCGGAAACGTCACGTTGGTCGAGGGACCCAACCCGGCTCCGCTGGGAATCGGGACCGCGGCGCTCGACGTCGACGACACCGGCCGCGCCTCACTCGGCACCAACGCGTACGCCGGCACTCGCCTCGACGCGTTCACCGACATCGAGTACGACGGCTACGTCGTGGGCGCCGGCACCAACCAGCTCGTGCTGCAGTTCGACGTCGACTATGACTCGACCGACCTCAGCACTGCCTCCAAGGCCGGCTGACGTTCGTGCCGACCGCCCCGCCGCCCGCCGATGCGTGGCGTCGCCTCAATGCACTGACCGACGGCGTGTGGTTCGCGAGTCAGGCTCCGGGCAACACAGTCTGCAACCAGGCCACGTACTGCACGTGGCCCGAGGTGCTCGCCGCGTTCCCCGACGCCGCCGTGCGTAACGACGTCAACCAGCACCCGGCGCGTTCCTGTTCCGCCTCGGCGGTCCGGTGCCCGGTGGTGCGCAGGTGTACGTCGACAACCTCACGGTCGGAGTGAGCGGCAACAACACCGTCACCGACTTCGAGCCCGGCGGCACGATTACGCCGACCACGGGTCTCATGGGAACGCAGGTCACGTTGACCGCCTACGGCATCAAGCCCGGCGTGAACGTGAACATGTACTACCCGACGAACGTGGGCAGGAAGAAGGTCAAGCTCTGCCACGTCAAGGCCAACTTGGAGGGCATCACGCGGTGTCAGGCCGG
>CAVUKP010000003.1:0-576742 GCA_963742135.1 uncultured Thermoleophilia bacterium
CTGTCGGCGTGGCAGTTCGCGTTCCTGTTGGTGGCGGTGCTGGCGCTGATGCTGCTCGTGGGTCGCGCGATGCCCGGCGGGTCATCGTGGTGAGCGCCGGACGCATTCCGCATCCGGCACCGCAGACACTCATTCAGGGGCATGCTGGCTGAGGGAGCCAGCCGGCACCAGGCCCGTTGGCGGATCACCGGAAGAGGTGAGCGGGATGCCGACGTCGCTCCCCAACACCGTCGTCAGCGTCATCGACCGGCTCCGCGCCATCCAGCGCGAGGTCCCGCACGGTGACGGCGCGGGGGTGTTCAACCGGATGTACCTCGACGTCACCGAGCGCGTCGCCGCCGCGCTCCACGAGGACACGTTCGTCGACGCCGAGTTCATGGCCGAGTTCGACGTCCGGTTCGCCAACCTCTGGCTCACGGCGTACGACGCGGTGGCCGGCGGCCGGAAGCCACCGTCGGCGTGGAAGCCGCTGTTCGAGGAGCGGGCCACCCCCGGGCTGTTGCCGATCCAGTTCGCCCTGGCCGGGATGAACGCGCACATCGAGAACGACCTCCCCCTCGCGCTGGTGGAGACCTGCCGCGCGCGGCACACCAGCCCGGCGTCCGCCGCGGTCCGGCGGGACTACGAGGCGGTCAACGACGTGCTCGCCGCCGTGGAGTCCGGGATCCGCCGCTCGTTCCTCACCTCGATCGGCAAGCGGGTGGACAAGGACGTCGGGCCGGTCGTGCACCTGGTCAGCGCCTGGAACATCGACAAGGCCCGCGACCTGGCCTGGGTCAACGTCGAGACCCTCTGGGCACTGCGCTCGCTCGAGCTGCTCCGCGACCGGTACGTCGGGATGCTCGGCCACACCGTTGGCATGGGCTCACGGGTGCTGCTGACGCCGGTCGCCCCGAGTCATTGAGCCGGGGCACCTGGTTGTAGCCCTCGCGAGATGGTCGCCTCGCGTCAGATCCGGCGGCGCATGCCACGTCCCGGGGTGACGGCGGCAGCCACCACCGCGGTCTTGGCCACCGGCGAGGGCCCCGGCGAGACCGCCTTGGCGACGACGGCGGTCTTCGCCACCGGGTGTCCGATGACGCCGACCCTTCCTACGCGTGCTGCTCTGAGTGGCATGTCAGGCTCCTTCGGTCGCGAGCTGCTCGTCGGCCTCGATCGAGGCGATGATCGCCTGGATCGGAATGCGGCCGTCGGCGATGAGCTGTCCGCCCGAGCGCCGGGCCGCCGAGGCGAACGGTGCCGCCCAGAGGTTCTCCCAGATCAGGACACCGGCGGTGCTGCCCGGCTCCATGGCCGCGGCGAGATGGAGGACGTCGTCCTCGGCCAGGAGCTCGGCCAGCTCGGCCTCGAGCTTCTGGAGCTCACCCAGCTCCTCGATGTCGGAGAGCTCCATGGCCTCCACCGACCCGTCCGCGGCCTTGGTCAGGACCAGGACGTCGATCACCGGATGGTTCCGGAGTCGACGAGGCGGACCAGCTCGGTCGCCATCTCCCCGGTGAAGCTGCTTGCTCCAGCCGGGAACTCGACCACGACGTAGTCGACCGGTCCGAGCTCGTCCAGCGATGTCTCTGTCATCGCGCCCTCCCCTTCATAGTGGGACGAAGGGGATCTTTCCGTCGCCCGTGGCGGTTCTGCTCACCCCTCCGGGAACTCACCCGGGTGAGTCGAGATCGAGACGATTTCCAGACCCAGGTCGAACACCTGGCTCAGCACGCCCTGGAGCTCTGCCTGGTCGGTGAGAGACCCGCTGAGCCGCGTCGTACCGGCGGCATGCGTGAGGGCCAGACTCGCGAAGGCTCCCTCGAAGCGCGCGCCGAGCTCACCCGAGACGACGATCGTGCAACTGAGGCCGGACACTCATGGAGTGTGGCCGACTCACGGCGGGAATCGACCACCTGTCCCGACGGTCACCCGGGTGAACCTTGCTTCGGCCGCGCCGACGACGGCAGCACGTCGAGCTCCGCGAGCCGGCGCACCGCCTCGTCGCGGGAGGTGGCGCCCAGCTTCCGGTAGGTGGCCTTGAGGTGCGTCTTGACGGTGTTGTAGGAGATGAAGAGCTGATCCGCGATCTCGCGCTGCGTGAGCCCGTCCGCCGCCAGCCGGAGCACGGCGATCTCGCGGCCGGACAGCTCCTCACCGAACTCGGTCAGGTGTCGGGCGGCTCCGTGCAGGTGCTGGCGCAGGTACTCGGACCGTGCGCGTAGGGCTCCCGGGTTCGGGATCCGGTCCAGGATGGCGTCCGCGAGGTCGAGGGACCGTGCCTCACCGGCCTCGTCACCGAGTGCCTGCAACGCACCCGCGTGCAGCAGGTGGGCATTGGCCAACCAGGCACTGCGGGTCCCCTGGCCGAGGATCTCGAGCGCCGACTCGAACCATCCGAGGGCCTGGCGAGCGTCACCCTCGGCTCGCGCCCGTTCCCCGCACGCCAGGTGCAGCATCCCACTCGACGGAGAACGCTCCTGGCCGATCCTCCGGAGCAGGCCCACGGCTTCGTCCAGCATCGGCTCGGCGTGCGCCGTCGAGCCCTCGGCGTACTCCGCCAGGGCGAGGCAGCCGATGGCGAACGTCAGGAAGTTCGGGTTCGCGTCCGGGATCAGGCCCACGGCCCTGCGCAGGGAATCCCTGGCCCGGGGGTAGTGGCCGCTGCAGGTACTGCGCCTGGCCGAGCCCGGCCAGCGCGACACCCTCCCATTGCGCCGCCGGGGCGGAGGAGATGGCCCGGTTCGCGGCGGCCTCGGCCCGGTCGACGTCGTTGACCCCGACGATCGCCCGGAGGGAGTCAGTGCGGTACCCCAGCGGGAGCCCCATCGCGCCGATGAGGTCGGGCGGACCGGTGCCGGCGATGTCGAGCCACTGCTGGGCGAGGTCGAGGTCATGGGCGAACGTGGCCGCAGAGGCTCGGATGTAGGCGAGCTCCGGGTGGGCCTGCGCCTCCGGCCAGGAGAGCTCTGACAACCAGCTGCGGACGGTGGCCCAGCGTCCGATGCTGGCGAACTCCTGCGCCTGGAGGGCCACCAGCCGGGCGGCGACCTCGAGGTCGCGGGAGGCGATGGCATGAGCAGTGGCCGGCTCGAGGTCACCGGCGTCCTCGAACCACCGGGCTGCGCGCAGGTGGAGCCCGGGGACGATCCCGGGCCGGGTGCGGGCCAGCTCGAGACGGAGTGCCTCGGCGAAGAGGTGGTGCAGCTGGTACCACTCGCCGGTCTCGTCCACCGACACGAACAGGTTCGACAGCTCGAGGTCGGCCAGGACGGCGCCGGATCCCGAGGTGCCGGTCACCGCGTCGCACAGGCCCGCGTTCATCCGGGTCAGGACCGACGCGCGGAGCACGAACTCCCGGACGTCCGGTCCGAGGAGGTCCAGCACGTCACTGGTGAGGTAGTCCACGACCGGTCGGTTCGCCCGGGAGAGCGACTCGAGGTACGTGCCACGGTCCGTCCCGGGGATGAGCAATGCCAGCAACCGGAGCGGAGCCGGCCAGCCACCGGTGTGCTCGGCGAGCCGGCGCTGTTCCTCCTGGGTGAGGCCCGGGACGCCCACCCCGTCGAGGAATGCCGCGAGCTCACGGTCGTCGAAACGGAGGTCGTTGGCCCGGAGCTCCAGCAGCTTCCCCGATGCCCTGAGTCGCGGTACCCCCAGCGCCGGGTCCGACCGAGTCGAGATGACGAGCTGGAGGCGAGCCGGCCGATAGTTCAGGAACGCGTCGAGGGTGCCGTTGACCTGTGGGTTCTCGGCGAGGTGGTAGTCGTCCAGGACGACCGCGATGTCCGGACCGTCGCGTGGCAGCTCGTCGAGCAGCCGTGGAAGGGCGTACCTCTCGATCTCGTCCGGGTGTGCCTTCAGGGCTGCCAACGACGTCGTACCGACCTGCGGCTCCAGGGTGGAGAGCGCGGTGATGAGGTGGGTCCACAACCGAGCCGGATCGGCGTCCACCTTGTCGAGGGACACCCAGGCGACGGCCGCCGTGGACGCCCACGACGTGATCAGCGTGGTCTTGCCGAAGCCCGCGGGTGCGGACACGAGGGTGAGAGCGCAGCGGCCTCCCTCGCTCAAACGCTCGAGGAGTGCCGGACGCGCGACGACCCCGCTCGGCAGCCGGCCGGGCGAGAGCTTGCTCCGGATGACACCGATCTCGGGCAGCGGAGAACCTCGTTCCCCTGCCATCGGGCCACCTCCGCGCCTGAACCATCCCCTGGACGCCCAGTCCAGGCCACGACGCGCGAGACGGCATCACCCTGCGCGGATGAGGCGCGCCGCCACGAGACCGACGGGCTCGTCAGGAGGGCCCCTCCGAGAGCATCGACAGCACGAGCTTGCGTACGTCGTCCGCCTCGGCCAGGCCGAGCGCCCGCCGGGCCAGCGTGGCGCAGCGCTCGACGTCCAGCTCCCGCACGGCCGCCTTGACCCGCGGGACGGCCGGCGGCGAGACGCTCAGCTCCCGCACGCCGAGCCCGACGAGCACCGGGATGGCCAGCTCGTCGGAGGCGGCCTCGCCGCAGACGGCGACGTCGATCCGCCCGCGTGCGGCCCGGCACACGTGGTCGATCAGCTGGAGCACGCCGGGGTCGAGGGCGTCGGAGAGGGCGCGACCGCGGGGTTCCCGCGTTCGGCCGCCAGGGCGTACTGGGTCAGGTCGTTGGTGCCGATGCTGACGAAGTCGACGTGGGGCAGGAACGACTCGATCTTGAGGGCCGCCGAGGGGACCTCGATCATGGTGCCGACCCGCAGGCCCTCGGGGACGCCCTCCGGTCCCGCCGCTTCGGTCAGCACCTGGAGCGCCTCGATCATCTCGCCGGGCGTCGACACCATCGGGATCATCATGCTGGTCGGAGAGCTCCGCGCGGTGTGACAGATCGCGGCCATCTGGTCGCGCAGCAGGTCCCGGTGGTCGAGGCTGAGCCGGATGCCGCGGTGGCCGAGGAACGGGTTCGCCTCCGGGGGACCGGCAGGTAGGACAGCGGCTTGTCGCCTCCGACATCGAGGGTGCGCAGGGTGATCCGCCGGCCGTCCATGGCGTCCGCGAGGGCGTCGTACTCGACCTGCTGCTCCTCCACGCCCGGCGCCGCGCTCCGGTCGAGGAACAGGAACTCGGTCCGCACCAGGCCGGCGCCGTCCGCCCCGGCCGCGAGCGCGGCACGGGCATCGGCGACCGAGCCGAGGTTCGCGGCCACGGCGACCGCGACGCCGTCGCGGGAGACGGCGGGCTCCTCGGCGAGCGCGAGCTGGCGGGCGTGCTCCGCGGCCGCGTCGGCCGCACGGCGTCCGTACTCCTCGAGGAGGGCCGGGCCGGGATCGACGTGCAGCTCGCCGGCGGCGCCGTCGAGGAGCACCGTGGTGCCTTCGGGGATGGTGAGCACCTCGGGGCCGGCCGCCACGACCACCGGGATGTCGCGGGCCCGGGCCAGGATGGCGGCGTGCGAGCTCGGGCTCCCCTGGGCGAGCAGGACTCCGGTCACCAGCGCGAGGTCGAGGCCGGCCGTCTCGGCCGGCGTGAGGTCGTTGGCCACGAGGACTCCAGGTGCCGTCATCCTCCGCCCGGGCTCACCCGTCAGCGCCCGCAGCACCTGCTCGGCGACCGCGTGGACGTCGGCGGCCCGCTCCCTCAGGTACGGATCGGGCAGGTTCGCCCACGCGCGCTCCACGTCGTCGAGGCAGCCGGCCCAGGCCGAGACCGCGCCCGCTCCGGCACTCGTGCGGGTCTTGACGTCGGCGAGCATCTCCGCGTCGGTGAGCAGGGACAGGTGCGCGTCGAAGATGCTGGCCTCCCCCGAGCCCACCTCACGAGCGGTGAGCACCCGCACGTGCTCGATGTCGCGACGTACGGCGGCCACGGCCTCGACGATGCGTCGCCACTCCGCGGCCGGCTCCCCCACCGGTTCCCGGTCGAGGTCGACCGGCACGGCGGTGAGCCGGCGGACCGGCCCGATCGCGATCCCGGGCGAGGCTGCCAGCGGGCCGCCGGCCGATGCGGCGCGGGACGGGGCGGGTGGCTCCACAGCCTCCTCGACGGTCTCGTCGAACCTCCGCGCGGCCAGGGTGAGCAGGTGCTCGACCGCCTCCTGGGCCTGGGGCCCGGAGGCCCGGACCTCCACCTGGTGACCGCGCAGCGCGGCCAGCGTGGCGACCCGGCTCAGGCTTCCGGCGGGGACGGGCGAGCCGCCCGTGGTGAGGTTGCGCAGCTGGACGGACGCGTCGAGCGCACGGACCTCGCTGACCAGCCGGGCGGCCGGGCGGGCGTGCAGACCGTGCGGGTTCTCGACGGAGAACACGCCGACCACCTCCGCCGCACCGACCTCGCCCGCCTCCTGGGTGGCGGCCTCCTGCGGCGCGGACAGGTGCCCGGACTTGCCCATCAGCGCGTCACGCGCCTCGGCCGCCACCTCGGCACGGCTCGCTCCGCCGGCGGCCGCGACGGCGGCGACGACGAGGCCCTCGACCAGGGGCGCCGGGGAGAGCGTCACGCGGTCGCGGATCGAGGGGTCCTGGAGCAGGTCGAGCGCGAGCTCGGTGCTGAGCACGGCACTGCCGAGGTCCATGAGTACGACGACTCCCGCCGGGCCGTCCGCGCGCTCGATGGCCTGCATGATCGCGACCGCGTCGGTGCCGAAGGTCGTCTCGTCGAGCCCGGCCGCCACCTCGATCCTCAGCGGGCGACCGTGCAGCATCTCGGCGGCCAGGGCGACCGCGGAGCGGGCCAGCGTCCGGCTGTGGGAGACGACGACCAGTCCCACCCCTTGCTCGAGGCTCGAGGTCGGCGAGTCTCCCGAAAGGCTCTCTGTCATGTCCACTGCGCTCCGCTCGCTCGTCGCTCGAATCAGTCAGGTGGCTCAGAAGGGTGCTTGGGTCGCCGCTTCCAGCAGCAGCGCCACGGTCGTCGCGCCCGGGTCCTGGTGGCCGACGCTGCGCTCGCCGAGATAGCTGGCCCGGCCCTTGCGCGCCAGCATCGGTGTGGTCGCGTCGCGACCCGCCGCGGCGGCGTCGCGGGCGTGCTTCAGCGCCGCCGGCCAGGTCCGCGCCCTCGGCGAGGGCGACGTCCAGCGCGTCGACGGCCGGCGCCAGCGCGTCGTACATCGTCTTGTCGTCCGGCCCGGCCTTGCCGCGGTCCACGACCCCACCGAGCCCGGCCCGCAGGGCGGCGGCGAGCTCGGGCGCCGAGACGGTCTCGGCGTCGCCGAGGGTGGTGCCGATCCGCAGGAAGAGGGTGCCGAACAGCGGACCGCTCGCTCCCCCGACGGTCGACACGAGGGTCATGCCCACCTTGGAGAACAGCGCCCCCGGCGTGGCCGGCGGGCTGGCGTCGAGCGCGGCCACGGCGGCCTTCATGCCCCGGTCCATGTTCGACCCGTGGTCGGCATCGCCGATCGCCGCGTCGAGCTCGGTCAGGTGGTCGCGGTTCTCGGCGACCAGGTGGGCGAACCTGCGCACCCACTCCTCGAGGACTGCCGTGGTCACGTTCTCGCCATTGCTCAGATGCCCCATCTCAGTGCCGACGTGTTCACTGGAGCGTCCCAGAGAGAGAGCAGCTCGTCATCGACCTTGAGCAGCGTGACCGACGATCCGGCCATGTCGAGCGAGGTGATGTAGGAACCGACCAGCGACCGCGCGATGGGCACGCCGTGCCCCCCGAGGATCTTGCTGACCTCGTTGAACATCACGTAGAGCTCGATCAGCGGGGTGCCGCCGAGCCCGTTGACGAACGCGATGACCGGGTCGCCCTTGACGAACGGCAGGTCGGCCAGGATCGGCTCGACCAGCATCGCGGCGATCTCGCTCGCCGGCGCGAGCGGCAGCCGCTCCCGGCCGGGCTCTCCGTGGATGCCGACCCCGAGCTCCATCTCGTCCTCGCCGAGCTCGAACGTCGGCTTGCCCGCCGCCGGCACGGTGCAGGACGTGAGCGCCACGCCCATGCTCCGGCCGTGGGCGTTGACCTTGCGTGCGACGTCGGCGACCTGGTCGAGGTTGCGGCCCTGCTCGGCCGCCGCCCCGGCGATCTTCTCGAGCAGCACGGTGACGCCGACCCCACGTCGACCCGCCGTCCAGGTGCTGTCCTGGACGGCCACGTCGTCGTCGGTGACCACCGAGACGACGCGGGCGCCGGTCTCGGCGGCCGCCAGCTCCGCGGCCATGTCGAAGTTCATCACGTCGCCGGTGTAGTTCTTCACGACGTGGAGAACGCCGGCGCCGCCGTCCACCAGCTTGGTGGCGGCGAGCATCTGCTCGGGAACGGGTGAGGTGAACATCTCGCCGGCGCACGCGGCGTCGAGCATGCCCAGGCCGACGAACCCGCCGTGCAGCGGCTCGTGCCCCGAGCCGCCGCCGGAGATGATCCCGACCTTGCCCTGCTTCGGGGCGTCACCGCGGTAGATGATCTTGTGCTGGTGGTCGACCCGCAGCTCGGGGTGGGCCGCCTCGATGCCCTGCAGTGCCTCGACCACGACGTCGTTCGGGTCGTTGATCAGCTTCTTCATGAGAGTTCCTTCGGGTCTGGTTGCTGGGTCGGGTCAGGCGCTGGTGGCCTGGCGGGCGGTCTCGGGCTCGAGCTCGGGGCCCCGAGGTCCACGCCCTCGGTGCCGAGCCGGTCGGCGGGGGTCCGGGAGAGGAGGCCGAACAGCAGGGCGGCGGCGACGCCGGCGAGGAGCTCGGCGGCGAGGTAGACGGGGAGCTGGTCCCACTTCACGTCCCCACCGGCGATCTGCTGGACGAGCATCGGGCCGAACGTGCGGGCGGGGTTGATGGAGGCGCCCGTCGTCGGGGCGACGGGGATGATGGCCGCGAAGACGACCAGCCCGATCGCGACGCCGGCGAAGCCGGCGGCGGCCTTGCGGTGGATGACGCCGAAGATGGTGAACACCAGGATGAACGTGCCCACGAACTCGGCGGTGAAGGCCTGCGCCACGCTCACAGTGTCGGGGTTGTAGGAGGCGACGCCCAGACCCACGTCACTGGCCTGCTGGCCGAGCACCCCGATGATCGCCGCGGCCCCGACGATGGCGCCGACCACCTGGGCTCCGATGTACGCCGGCACCTGGCTCCACGGGAACTTGCCGGTGGCGGCCAGCCCGAGCGTCACCGCCGGGTTGATGTGGTTGCCACCGATGTGTCCGAGGGCGTAGACGGTGGCGATCACGACGGTGCCGAAGGCCAGGGAGATCATCCCCAGGTCGGCCATCGTGAACGGCGCATCGCCGTTGACGATCAGGGTGGCCGGGACCGACCCCACCCCGATGAACACCAGAAACGCCGTTCCGATGGCTTCAGCACCCAAGCGCTGGAACAGATTGGTCTCGTCAAGCATGCCCGTTCCTCTTCTCCTGATTGGTCCGAATCGAATTCGATATTGTCGAATCTGATTTGGACGGTACGCCTATGGTTCACTAGGAGGCAAGAGTTTTCGTGAAATAGGTCACATTTCGGAGAAAGGGTGCACCCCGGTGATCCAGTCGATCGACCGCGCGATACGGGTCCTGACCGCGCTCCAGGGCACCCGCCGGATGAGCCTGTCGGAGCTGGCGACCCGCCTGGACCTCGCTCCCTCGACCACGCACGGCATCGTCCGCAGCCTGGTCGAGCACGGCATGGTCGTGCAGGAGCGCGGATCGAGCCGCTACCAGCTCGGGCCCGCGGTCCTCCGGCTCGGCAACGTCTACCTCGACACCCTCGAGCTCAGGTCGCGGGCCATCCCCTGGGCCGAGGACCTCGCCCGCCGTACCGGCCTGGCCGTGCGCACCGGCGTACTCCTCATCGACGACGTCGTGATCATCCACCACGAGCCCCGCCCCGACGGCAGCCGGCAGATGCCCGAGGTCGGCATCGTCATCCCCATGCACGCCAGCGCCCTCGGCAAGGCCATGCTCGCCTTCCTGCCCGAGGACGAGAAGCGGGTGCTCACGTCGGGTGACCTGCGCAGCATGACCGGTGAGACCATCACGTCGCCCGAGCTGCTGCGCGACCAGCTCGACCAGGTCAGGTCCGCCGGCATCGCGGCGGAGCAGGACGAGGCCGTGATCGGCGAGAGCTCACTGGCCAGCCCGGTCTTCGACTCCTACGGCGAAGCCGTCGGCGCGATCGGTGTCGTCGTCCCCTCCGGCGGCGACCTCGAGCGCACCGAGCTCCGCGACCTCGTGCGCGAGACGGCGCGGTCGGTCTCCCGCGAGCTGGGTGCGCCCTCCTGGCCGGCACACCAGGCACCACGGTGACGCCCTCGCCGTGACCTGAGCGCCCGAATCTGAGCGTGGGACGACCGCCGGAATGCGCATTCCGTAGACGGCCGGCAGACCTCACGGTTACCTTATGCCACATGCGTTACTTGGGTTACGTGCGGCGCGCCGCCTTGACAGGGCGAAAGTCGCTGCTCGCTGGGCTCCTGCTGACGCTCGCGCTCGGCGTCCTCCTGGTGCCGGCACCGGTGACGGCGACGGTCGGGGTCGACGACTACCCGAGCAGCCTCAAGAGCGCCGCCCAGGACTCCCGCGTCGACCCCTGGAACTTCTACAACCGCGAGTGCACGTCGTTCGTCGCCTGGCGCCTCAACCACGACGTGGGGATCGCCTTCCACAACTGGTACCTGGGCCACCACTGGGGCGACGCCGCGATCTGGAAGCGCGCCGCGCTCGACTCCGGCGTGCCGGTGGACGGCGTCGCGCAGCGGGGCGCGATCGCCTGGTGGGCCCAGGGCTCCCCCGGCTCGAGCTCCGGCCACGTCGCCTGGGTGATCGGCGTGACCAGCTCCTCCATCACCATCGAGGAGTACAACTACGCCACCCGTGGCGGCTACGGCCAGCGCACCATCTCGACGACGAGCAGCAAGTGGCCCAGCGCGTTCATCCACCTCGGCAAGCCGACCATGAAGAACACCGCGCGGCCGACGGTGACCGGCAAGCCCCAGGTGGGCGTCAAGCTCACCGCGTCGCCCGGCACGTGGACACCGTCCGGCGCCACCTACGCCTACCAGTGGTACGCCGACGGGGTCGCGGTCAGCGGCGCGACCAAGCGCACGTTCACCCCGCTCGCCGCCCAGCTCGGCAGGCGCTCCGGGTCAAGGTCACCGCCAGCCTGGCCGACGCCACCTCGGCGAGCACCACCTCCGTGGCGACACCGGCCGTCGCGCCGGGCGTGCTGACGGCAACCGCACCGCCGGTGGTCTCCGGGTCGCCCCAGGTGGGCGTCCAGGTCTCCGCGACCTCGAGCACCTGGTCCCCCACCGCGTCACGCGCCTACCAGTGGCTCGCTGGCGGCAGGCCGATCGCCGGGGCCACCCAGTCCGTCTTCACCCCGACGGCCGAGCAGGTCGCTACGCCGCTCACGGTCAGGGTCACCGCCACGCGGGCCGGCTACACCACCGGCACGTCGACCTCCGCTGCCAGCGCGGCCGTCCAGCCGGGCGCGTTCGCCGCCGTCAGCCCGCCCACGGTCACCGGCACCGCCCAGGTCGACCAGCCGCTCACCGCGTCCGCGGGCACCTGGTCGCCCAGTGCGGACCCCGCCTACCAGTGGCTGGTGGACGGAGCACCGGTGGCCGGCGCCACCGGCGACTCGTACACGCCCGCCGCCGCCGACCTGCGCAAGCAGGTCGCCGTGCAGGTCACCGTCACCCGGCCCGGCTACACCCCCACCTCCGCCACCTCCGCGGCCACCGACGCGGTCGTCCCGGGAACGTTCCTGAACACCAGCGGCCCCTCGGTGTCCGGGACGCCACGGGTCGGCGTACCCCTGAGCGCCCTGCCGGGCGGATGGTCACCCGAGCCGACGCTCAGCTACCAGTGGTCGGCCGCCGGCACCCCGATCGCGGGCGCCACCTCGAGCACGTTCACCCCCACGGCCGCCCAGGTCGGCAAGACCCTGTCGGTCCAGGTGACCGCACGGCGGCCGGGCTACCTCACCGCGGTCGTCGGTGCTCCCACGGCCGCGGTGCTGCCGGGCACCAACTCCGTGCAGACCGCTCCGGCCATCTCGGGACGATCGATCGTGGGTCAGACGCTCACGGCATCCTCCGGGACCTGGGCGGTACCGCCGAGCGCGGTCGCCTACCAGTGGTACGCCGACGGGGTGGCCATCCCGTCGGCCGCCGCGTCGACCTTCACGCTGACCCCGCAGCAGCTCGACAAGCGGATCACGGTCTCCGTGACCGCCACCGCCGCCGGCTACGCGCCGAAGTCCGCGACCGCGGCGGCCATCGGTCCGGTGGTGCGCGGACTGGCGGCCTTCACGGAGTCGCCGGCCATCTTCGGGTACCGGCGGGTCGGTCACGTGCTCGCCGTGAACCCCGGCACCTTCACGCCGTCGACCGCGACCCCGAGCTACCAGTGGCTGCGCAGCGGCCAGCCGATCACCGGCGCCACCGCACGGACCTACCTCCTCAGGGCGGCCGACGTCGGGCACCGCGTCGCCGTGAAGGTCACCCTGGCGGCGCCCCACTGGGCACCGGTCACCGGGCGAGCCGGGACCGGACGGTGGGTCAGGTCGGTCCCGCAGCTCAAGGTCAGCACCTCCGCCCACGACACCTGGGCCGGAGTCTCGATCCGGGTCGTCACCCCGGGGCTGACCGGGCCGGACGGAGTGGTCCGCGTGCTCGAAGGCGGCACCAGTCGAGCGACCGCCGTGACCACCGACGGACGCGGGTACGTGCGCCTCAACCATCTCGCTCGCGGCACCCACCACCTCGTCCTCCGCTACTGGGGTTCGGGGCCGCAGGTCCGCGCGTTCCTGCGGTTCGACGTCAGGATCGGCTGACGGGACTGACCACGTCGTAGTGGACCAGGAGCGAGCCGGTCGGGCTTCCGGTGCTCTGGACCAGCTCGAGCGAGCGCACCACGTCGTCCTCGAACAGGCGTCGTCCGCTGCCGGCCACGCGCGGCGCGACGAGCAGCCGCAGCACGTCGACGAGCCCCGCAGCCAGCAGTGACTGGGTCAAGGAGATGCTGCCGTGGACGCCGATGTCTCCCCCGTCACCCGCCTTCAGCTCGCGCACGAAGTCCTCGACCGGACCGGCCATCGGTTCCGCGTTCGTCCACTGCGCCGTCAACGGTGTGCTGGTCGCGACATACTTCTGCACGTTGTTGATGAAGTCGGCGAACGGTTGATCGTCGGACGTCGGCCAGTAGGTCGACCACTCGTCGTACATGTGGCGACCGAGCAGCACGGTGTCCTGCGTCCCGATGATGTCGCCGAGGTTGGCCTCCATCACCTCGTCGAAGTGGAACAGGAACTGGTCCGGAGCCTCGGCCACCCCGTCGACCGAGACCAACATGTACGCCACGACCTTGCGCATGCTCTCCACCTCTCCCGTCGCTCTGGTCCAGACTGCGACGATACTGACCGCGATCCCACTGGGGATAACGTCAGGGCATGCGGTCAATCACATACTCCGTGACGGGTGGTCCCGAGGTCTTGACGCTGGCCGAGGGTCCGGTGCCCGATCCCGGGCCGGGCGAGGTGCGGGTCCGCATCCATCGCTCCGGCGTCAATCCGACCGATTGGAAGTCGCGTCGTGGCGAACGGGCAGGGAGTCCCGTCCGTCCGCCGCAGGTTCCGAACCAGGATGGTTCCGGGGTGGTGGACGCCGTCGGTCCGGGCGTCGAGGCAGCACTGTCGGGACTCCGGGTGTGGATCTGGGAGGCGGCCCACCTCCGTCCCTCCGGCGGCACCGCACAGGAGTACGCCGTCGTGCCGGCTCGTCAGGTGGTCTTCCTGCCGGACGTCGCGTCGTTCGACCTCGGCGCCAGCCTCGGGGTGCCGTTCCTCACCGCGCACCGGTGCCTGACCGTGACCGAGGACGGCCCGACACGTCTCGGGCCGGGCACCTTGGACGGTCGCACCGTCCTGGTGGCCGGAGGTGCCGGGGCGGTCGGCAATGCCGCCATCCAGCTCGCACGGTGGTCCGACGCCACGGTGATCACCACCGTGAGCGGCCCGGAGAAGGGCCACCTCGCGGCCCGCGCCGGCGCCGACCACGTCATCGACTACACGCGACAGGACGTCGTCGCCGACGTGCGCGCCATCGCACCCGACGGGGTGAACACGATCGTCGAGGTGTCCCCGGCGGTGAACGCCGCGCTCGACGCGGAGGTGCTGGCCAGGCACGGCTCGGTGGCGGTGTACGCCAACAACGGCGGCAGCACCCTGGAGCTTCCCGTGCGCCCCTCGATGGTGCCGAACGCCCGCTGGCAGTTCGTCCTGGTCTACAACGCACCGGACACCTGGCGTGCTCGCGCGCTGGAGGACGTGGCCACGGCGGTGCTGGACGAGGCCGTGCGCGTGGGCGAGGAGGCCGGGCTCCCCCTGCACCACTACGCCCTCGAGCAAGCCGCCGAGGCCCACGCGGCCGTGGAGAACGGCGCGGTGGGCAAGGTGCTCATCGACGTCTCGCCGTAACGGAGGCCCCGAGAGGAAGTCAGAGCGAGCTGACCGACTCCGCGGCCCCCGCGACTCGGAGGTAGCGCCGGGCCATGGTCACAAGCTCCTGGGTGAGGTCGTCGACGTCACCGTCCGGTCCGTAGCCCGCGCCGTAGGCGGTCCGGAGCACCATCGCGGAGAACACCAGGGAGAAGCAGAACTCGCGTTCTGGCCGGGTCGTCGTCGCGCACGTCGACCGGGCCGAGCACGCTGACGAACAGCTCGCCGATGGCGTCGCGGTAGGCCTCGCCGCGCCGGCGTACCTCGGGATGGGCGCCGGAGATCAGGACGACCGCGCGCAGGAACGCGTCGTTGTCGACGAAGATCTGACCAGGTCCGGCACCGCCTGCTCGACCCGCGCTGGTCATCGTCGAGGTCCCACCGGTCGGCGTCGGCGAACACCTCGTGGTCGGCCAGCACCCGACTCATGCCGTGCTCGTAGACCGCGAGGAACAGGGCGTCCTTGGTCGCCGCCCGGGCGTACAGCGCCCGCGGCGGCACCCCGGCGCGCTCGCAGAGCGCGGCAATGGTGAACGCCTCGTAGCCGCCCTCCTCGAGCAGCCGCACGCCGGCGTCGAGGATCCGCTCCCACTGCTCGCGGGTGCGGCGCTGGCGGGGCTCGCGCACCGCCAGGTCCGCGGTCGGGACGGCCGCCATCGACGGGCTGATGCCTGCCATCACTCCTCCTCCGTTGACCGCGGCGTGACGCCCATCACATGCTAACCGTAGTACTCACTACGTTTCAGGAGTGCCACCGTGTTGATCGTCATCGGAGAGGCGGAGGCCGCGACCGGCCGCCGCGACCAGATGCTGCAAGGCCGTGGCTGCCATGGCGACGGCCACGCGGTCGGACGACGGGTGCCAGCTGTACGGCTTCTACGCCGACGTGACCCGCCCGGACGTGGTGCTGAGCGTCGAGGTGTGGCGCGACCGGGCGGCACTCGATGCCCACATGACCCACGCGCACACCGCAGGAGTTCCTCGCGTGGTGCCCGACCTGGTCGCGGGCGACCCCGGCGATGCGCTTCTTCGAGGCCGAGCCCGGTCAGGAGGACGAACGATGAGCACGACCAGCGCCCCGGACGCGTCGCCGTGATCGGTGCCGGCCCGGCCGGCATGGCAGCCGCCCTGTCGCTGCACCAGGCGGGCCACGACGTGTCCCTGATCGAGCGCTACAGGGAGGCTCGTCCGGCCGGCAACATCCTCAACCTGTGGCCGCCGCCCATCAAGGCGCTCGGGCTGATGGGTGTCGACATCGACCGACCTCGGTGCGCCGTGCCAGTCCGAGTTCCGCAACGCCTCGGGCAAGGTGCGCGCCGTCGTCCGCCTCCCGCAGGACGTCGTCGACGCCTACGGCGGCGGGTTCATCGGGCTGCTGCGCCCGGAGCTCTACGAGCGGCTGCTCGCCGCGCTGCCACCGGGGACGCTCCAGGTCAACCAGGAGGTCACCTCCTTCGACCAGGACGAGACGGCGTGACCCTCACGTTCGCCGACGGCCACACCGAGCAGTACGACGTGCTCGTCGGCGCCGACGGCATCGACTCCCTGGTCCGGCGCACGCTGTGGGGCGACGCCCCCAAGCGCGAGCACAACCTGCACATCTTCGGCGGGTTCACCTTCGACGACACCCTCGACATCGAGACCGGGCCGCTGCATCGTCTCCCACAACCGCACCACCCAGGGCAGCTGGACGGCCATCCGGCACAAGGGCCGCAGCGGCTACCAGTGGTGGGTCCTCACCGCACACGACGCCGCCGAGGAGTTCGCCGGCGACTACCACCAGGCCGCCACGGCGCTGGCCGCGCCGTTCGCCCACCCACTCCCGCACCTCGTCGCGGCGACCCCGCCCGACGACGTCCAGCGGTGGGTCATCCGCGACCGCAAGCCGCTCAAGCAGTGGTCGCAGGGTCGCGTCACCGTCATCGGCGACGCCGCGCACCCCACGTCGCCGTACGCCGCCTACGGCGCCGGCATGGCCACCGAGGACGGCTACTACCTCGGCCGCCGCCTCGCCGGCCTCGACCTCACCGACCACGCCACGGTCGCCCAGGCCCTGCTGGACTTCGAGGCGCCGCGACGACCGCACACCGCCCGCCAGTCCCAGACCGCCTACTTCCTCGGCCAGCTGTTCCACCACGCCCCGCGCGCCCTCGCACCGGTGCGCGACACCTTCTTCGACCACACGCCCTTCCTGCAGAAGGTCATCGGCGAGTCCACCCCCGGCGAGATCCTCACCCAGCTCGACGAGATCGAGGAGACCGAGCACCGCTTCCGCCAGACCATCTCCTGACTGCGTGGGCAGAGCCAATCGGCATTGAGGGGCCGGCCGAGCCGGGTACCGTCGAGCGCGTGACCAACAGCAGTGACCTCGTGGCCGTCATGGCCGAGCTGCATGCCGCCCTGGCGCCGGGCGACCTGGCGCAGACGCTGGGCCGGGTGACCGATGCCGCCGTGGAGCTGCTGCCGGACGTCGACGGGGCAACCATCACCGTCGAGCACGCCGACGGCCGCTTCGAGACTGCCGCGGCGACCGGGTCCGTGGACGCCGCTCCGGAGCCGCCCGGAGGCGAGGGCGAGGCAGCACCCGAGCTGGCCGCGGACACCGCGGCACGGCTGGACCGCCTGCAGCGGGCACTCGAGGAGGGACCGGCCGTCGACGTGACCGACGACGGACAGGGTCCTCGCGAGCCGATCGAGACGCTGGGCGACGACGTTGTGGCGCCACCCGACCCCGTCGGCGTCCTCGAGCCGGGCCAGGCGCCGGCGGTCATGACGTCCGACCTGTCCCGCGACGATCGCTACCCGGCGTACGGCGCCGTCGCGGTGAGGGCAGGCGTCCGCGCGCAAGTGGCCGTCGTACTGTTCGACACCGCCCGGGCGCGTGGCGTGCTCAACCTGTACTCGCTCCGGTCCGGCGCCTTCGACGACACGGCCGTGCTGACCGACCTGTTCGTTCACCACTCCGCGACGGCGCTGGCGTACGCGACCGACTACCACGACCGCGAGACCTCCGAGGCCGAGCGGCGCGCGGTCGGCCAGGCACTGGGAATCGTGATGGGGCGCTACAAGCTCACCGAGGCCGACGCGTTCGCGCTGCTGCAGCGGACCGCGGAACACCGCGCGGTCAGCGTGCGCCTGGTCGCCCAGGAGCTGGTGGCCCGCGCGGAGGGCGCCAGCTCCCACGGGTGACCGAAGCCCGGACAAATGCCGTCGGCGGAGCCGGCATTGCAGGCTGCGAGGACGATCGGGGCTACGATTCGCGCTCCGCACCGAGAGGACCTCCACATGGCCACCGACTACGACGCATCACGCAAGACCGAAGACGAGCAGAAGGAAGAGAGCCTGGAGGCCCGCCGCCTCACCTCGGGCGAGCAGGACAAGACCTCGGGGAAGGTGGACGAGGACGAGACCGAGCTTGCCGAGTCGTATGAGCTCCCCGGCGCGGACCTCTCCCACGAGATCCTCTCCATCGAGGTCACGCCGAAGCAGAACGACGAGTTCACCTGCATTTCCTGCTTCCTCGTCCAGCACGAATCTCGACGGTCCTCACCGGCCGCCGACCTCTGTGGCGACTGCGCCTGACGATCGGCGACTCCTCGTCGACGCTTGGTAGGTGCGTGGGTGAGGCCCGGCACGTCAGCCGGGCCCGCTAGCGTTGCGAGGAGAAACCCTGATTCGGAGGTGCTCATGTCCTACGTCGTCGACTTCGTGGACGTTTCCACGGTCGGGTTGGAATCGTCACCGGTCGCAGAGGCGCTTGCCGGGCTCAGAGCGAACGAGGCCCGCTACTTCAAGAACAAGTACTCCCACACCTTCACCGTCGAACCTGCCGGCGACGCGACGGAGGTGGTCGATCGGGTGCACCGCATCCTCAAGGAGGAGCGCGACATCGTCATCGCGGCTCGACCGCTGGAGGCGACCGCTTTCGAGGTCGAGGGGATCCGGATGGCGTACGTCTTCTACGAGTCCGGCTTGTCGATCAACGTGATGTACACGATCGCGGAGGCGGGAAAGCGCGCTGTCGGGTTCAAGCTCTCCGAGGGGATGGAGGTCCCCGACGAGCTCGCCACGCGATTCAAGTTCGCCAGGCAGAAGTCGAAGCTGGCCGGCACGATCCGCGGCTCGTTCTTTGTCATCAAGGGCACGTACTGAGCTCAGGACGGCAGCTTCACGCCGACCACGTCCGGCCGGTGATATCGTTAAGAGGGGTTCGGTAGGGAGGAGGAAGGGGGCCCAGAGTACGGAAGGGAGTAGGGGGGGATAGGGTCCAAAAGGGGGGGGGGGGACTCGCCGCGCGGGCGAGTCAGTGCTTGCGCCAGGGGCCGTTGATCGCGAAGACGTGGCCGGGGTTGTAGATGTTGACGAACAGCGTCTTCTTGTCCTGGGAGAAGGTCGGCCCGGCGAACTCCGCGTTGTTCAGCTCGTTCAGGGCAAAGAAGAACGTCTCGCCGGCGTCGGTCGCGCCGACGATGTGCTGCCGACCGCTGCCGTCCTCTGCGAGGATGACGCCGCCGTACGGCGAGATCGTGATGTTGTCCGGGCCGTCGACGTCAACGGTTTGGTTCGGGGTGAAGGCGAAGAAGAGCTTCAGGGTGAGTGTCTGCGTGAGCGGATCGAAGAACCAGACCTGACCGTCGTGCTGAGCCGCGCTGCCGTCGAGCTCGGGGCGGGCGAACGAGGCGACGACGTACGCTCCGCCGTCGCTCCACCAGCAGCCCTCCAGCTTGCGGCTGCGGGTGGCGGTGGTGACCTGCACCCGCAGCGACTGGACGGCCGCGTCGCGCTCGGGTACGGCCTCCCAGGCCACGTCGAACGTCGTGCCCGGCTCGGTGGCCACGCTGAGATCCGGCACGAACACTGCCGTCGACGGAGGTCCGCATCGCCTCGAGAGTCCCGGCACTCTCCGGAAGGGAGCGCAGCGAGCCCTTGTCGAGTGGGAGCGCGGAGTCGGGCGGCGTCGAGCGGTAGAACAGCGCCGCCGGGCGCGCTTCTGGGGCGACGCGTCGATCCCGACCACACCCGCCGCCTCGCGGCGCTTCCTGCCCAAGACGGTGGCGTTCGCGCGGCGGTGCGGGGCGCGGAGCGGCGGGCTGCTCGCTCACATCTCGACCACCGACTCGGTCCGTGACCTCGACTATCTGCGACGGCTGGTGGGCGACCGTCAGCTTACGTTCTACGGGGCGTCGGCCGGCACGTTCCTCGGCCAGGTCTACGCCAACATGTTCGCGCGCCGGGTGCGGGCGATGGTCTTGGATGGTGTTGTGGACCCGGTTGCCTGGACGGCCGGAGCCGAGCCGGCGATCGCCAACCTCAGGGGGGACACCGATCTGGTGTTCGAGAAGTTCCAGTCGCTGTGCCAGAGCGCGGGGCCCGCCCTGTGTGCGCTCGCCGGGGAGGGCCCGGTGGCGGCGCGTGTGCAAGAGTTGTTGGAGCGGCTGCGGCGAGCACCGATCCCGGCGCCGTCGGCAACTCCTCCGGGCGTCCTGACCTACGGCGATGCCCTGACCGCCATCACCGTCGGGGTCGACGCTCCGGCAGGATGGCCGGAGCTCGCGGCCGCGCTCGAGCAGGCCGCGAGCGGCGACGGATCGACCCTCGCAACCCAGGCTCGCGCAGGGCTTGCCGAGTTTCGCTCAGCCGACTTTGAGGCGACCGAGGGGATCTTCTGCGCGGACAGTCCGGCCCGGCAAGGCCCGCAGGCGTGGCCGAGGGTGATCGGTCGGCTCACCACGGTCAGCCGCGTCGGCGGTCCGGTGTACGGCTGGTCGCTTTGGGCGCCGTGCGCTTCCTGGCCCGCGCGGGGCGCCGACCGCTACACAGGACCGTGGAACGCCACCACCCAGAACCCGATCCTGGTCATGGGTCCCCGGTTTGACCCGTCCACACCGTTCGCCAACGCCCGCCGCGCCGCTAACCGGCTGGGCAATGCCGCCCTCCTGACCCAGGAGGGCTACGGCCACCTCACCTCTGCAGACCCCAGCGCCTGCGTCAAACGCGCGATCGCCGCGTACCTCGTCGACCTCGTCACCCCACCGCCAGGGACCGTCTGCTCCTCAGACCGCCTTCCGTTCGACCCCGACTTCGGACAACCGCTCCCCTGAGACACGGCGCCGAGTTCGAGATCAGTCGATCGCAGCACGCCGGCCGGACCCTCGCTTCAACGTGCGGAAGCGCAACAGGACCTCGGGCGCCGCGGCCAGCTCCCGCAGCCGCTGGGACGGGATGCGAGGATCGATGCGCGGCTGCGCCTCGATTCAGCCTTTGAAGGGATCGAGCTTCGAGCCCACGGGCACGCGGCGATAGACCGGCGGGCGCTCGCTCTGTCCCAATAATCGCCCGCCTTCATGATCTGCTCGCTGAGCACCGCGTCATGACAGGGCGCGAAGATGGCGTTGGTGGAGGAGAAGCTCGACGAGCCCGTCCTGGCCTGGAGCCTGTTCTATAGGACCGGTGGCTGGGGCGCGCTAGCAGCAACCCACGTCTCGCCGCTGGCGGCGAGCGCGATCAAACTCGTCGGGAAGAAGCGCGCCGGCGGGCTACCGCAGCGCTTTCTGCTCGTCGTCACGCCTTCGAAGATCCGCGCGTTCGCGTTCAAGCAGAAGCGCTCGGATCTACGCGTCGGCGACGAGCTCGCCGTGTGGGATCGAGGGTCAATCCGTGTCAGCTTCCGCGAGACGGCGGTGACCATGCGGCTGACAATCGAGGCGCCCGCGGACGGTGAGAGCGTCGTCTGCGACACCGGCAAGGCCGCCATCACTGACCGCTTCCTCGGCGCGCTGGTCGCCCAGGCGGCGGCTGCATGACGATCCACAAGCGGCGCGGTGGCGGGCTCGGCTGGAACTACGCCGGGCTCACCATCACACTAGTCGTCCTTGTTGGCGTCGTCGCGGCGGGCGCGGTCGAGTTCGCGCTCGTCCCGGGGACGCTGGCCCGCCTGGTGCTCGGTGCCCTCATCTTCGCGGTCGTGCTCCGCGCGGCGACGCGCCGCCGCTCCTGAGCAAGCGCTACGGGGGCGCGAGGCCTCCATCGTGTGTGTGCGTGGTGGCGTGCTGCCGCGCTGCGCGGACCAACCGGCTGACTGCCCACTCGCCCGCTGGCGCGGGCCTGCTCGTGGTTGTCCAATTCCAACAACGGCCGCAGGCTCGAAGATCGTCCAAACCTGGCGACTGTCGTATCCGGGGGGCGCGTGCCATTAGGCTCGCGTGGTGGGCGCGTTTGGCTTGGCGGTTCCCGTGATGCAAGCGCCCGTGGGCAGCGCCGCCACGGCACGACTCGCTGGCGAGGTGTCGCAGGCCGGAGGCCTCGGGTCGCTGGGCGCGTCGTGGACCGATCCGGGGGTCCTGCGCGAGCGGATCCGCTCGATCGCGCGCGTAACGGACCGCCCATTCTGCGTGAATTTCGTGCTCGACTTCGCGCAGGACGAGCGGCTCGAGGTGGCGGTTGAGGAGCACGCACCGATCGTGTCGTTCTCCTTCGGACTTCGTCCGCAACTGGTTTCCCGCGCGCGCGCCAGCGGCGCGCGAGTGTTGGTCCAGGTCGGCTCGGCGGACGCGGCTCGAGCGGCGGCAGATGCGGGAGCCGACGCGCTGATCGTGCAGGGTGTCGAGGCTGGCGGCCACGTCCAGGGCGTCGTGCGTCTGCTGCCGCTGTTGGCCGAGGTGCGGCGGGCCGTGTCGGTGCCGTTGCTCGCCGCGGGCGGGATCGGCGATCCCGCGGCGGCGCGCGCCGTGCTCGCTGGTGGCGCCGTGGCTGTGGTGATGGGGACCCGGTTTGTCGCCAGCGAGGAGTGCGACGCGCATCCGGACTACAAGGCGCGCCTGCTCGAAGCCGAAGCTGGCGACACCGTGCTGACCGGGCTCTTCGACGTGGGCTGGCCGACGACCCCGCATCGCGTGATCCGAAACAGCACCTACGAGCGCTGGGAGGCCGCCGGCAGGCCGGCCTCGGGCCAGCGCCCGGGCGAGGGAGAGGAGGTGGCCAGCGGCACACTGCGCTACGCATCCAACCCACCTCTCGCGGGCACCGACGGTGACGTCGAGGCGATGGCGATGTACGCAGGCCAGAGCGTGGGAGCCGTTACCGCGGTGGAGCCGGCAGCAGCGATCATCGAGCGCTTCGCCGCGGCGCTGCGCAACGCCTAGCCCCTCCCCCAGTCGCTGCCGTCGAACACGGCGTGCCCGCCAACGAAGCGCCACGCGGGGAATCGACCCAGGCCAGCAAGCGGCGTGGCAGGTCGAGGCGGGAAGGGCGGTTGGACTTCGAGCTGGCTGCTGTTGTGAAACGAATGGAGCAGGGCCGACCGGGTGGTTCTACTACGGCGACGACCGACGCGTCAGTCAGGCAACGGGCCAGATATGGGCATTTGTCCACAAGGTCGCCATGGTGACGTCGTCGTCATCCCGCTCCAGACCAGTCCGAAGCACGTCGCCATTGGGATCGTCCGAAGTGTTATCGCCTTCGGTTGGAGCCTGCGTTCCAAAACGATGCGCGCCATACCCGTGACGTCGAGTGGCTCGCCAAGTCCGTTCCGTACGACGGTTCAACGAGGAGCTCACTAAGCGCTTCGACATCCAAGGGACTGTTCGGCAGATCCATCTCCGGGATGCGGCAAGCCGAGTGCTCGCTGGAATCGCGCCGGCTGTCGATGATCGAGGCGTCGCGACACGAGAGCTGTGGGGACGGTCCGAGCAGGTATTCCCGCGCTTGACCGGCGCCCGAGGCGCCCTCGACCGGCGGTAGGCTTGGTTCGGGAGTGAGCACGAAGAACTTCTACACGGAGCTCTGGCGGCGATGACCCTTAGATCTGAGATAGCTGCCGATTGCGCGTTGGCCGTCCCGAGCGAAGCGACTTTCGTCGCCGGCTTCGCGGCGTGGCTCGAACTCGGCTATCGCGTCACAAGGGCCGCAAGATCCTTCGCATGACCTCCTCCTAACTGTTTTAGAGCTTCACCCGAAAACGAAGCGAAATTCGACCCTCCCAATGACGGCTGGGTCAAGACAAGGCAGGAGACGGTCGCCGACCAGGTGACCGCGCAACGCGAGGCCCGCTCTCCCGCCGGGCGGCAGCCTCGCCCGTTCGGCGGCGGGATGCCTCCGACGCTCGTGATCGTCTCGTGAGCATCCGACGGGCGCCGTTCGCCGACGCCTCGGTCTTAGGACGTGGCATGCTCTAGCGCTTGGTCATCCGGGTCTACTCCCCGGCGCGGGCAACACGTGGAGCACGCATCTCCGCAGAGCGGTCTTGGCTTTCGCTCGGGACGCAATTGATTTTGACCCGATCGCCGTGGGGGGGCGCGTGACCTACAGCGGCAGCCCGCGCTTCAGTCGCCGGATGACGCGCGCCTTCTCGGTCTGGGTCGCCCGCTGTCTCGCGCGGCGTGAGGCAATCCGGGCAGATCACGCCGAAGACCTCGCCGTTCTCGGTGATCGGCTCCCGGTAGGAGTGCCCGGCGTACGCTCCGAATGCGGCGCGGGCCGGTGGTATTGGCGGCACGCTCAGGTGGGGTCGCGTGGGGCTCGGGGCGGAGCCGTCCCGTGCCACCCGGCGGCCTGTCAGATCAGGGGCGACGTCGTCCGGTCTTCAGTCGCGCCGCTGGGCGTGGCGTGGGTGGCGGGTCGGGCTCAGTGCGCCGTGGGTTTTCCGCGGTCGGAGCGACGGGGGGCGCGGCGTCGTCGATTCCGAGGGCGCGGGCGCGTCCGCGTGCAGGGGTGGGGTCGTATGGCGCGCGCCTCCATGTCGCGGTGTGTTCTGCCTGGTCGAGCAGGAGCCAGAACGCACCGTCGGCGGCCTGTGCGTCCAGCGCGTCCCACCAGCCGAGTGGCGAGGGGGCCGGCGCACCGACGGCGCCGGGATTCAACAGCCATTTGCCGGTGCTGATGTCAAGAGGCAGGTCGGGACGGACTCTGACCTTACGCGCGCCGCGTCGGGGTGTCGCCCGCCAGGCGCCCGCGACGTGGGTGTGGGCGATGAGGCCGAGCGGAGCGCGTTGGATGGCAAGGCACGCTGCCGCGTTGGCCGGTCCGACGAACTCCCAGACCGGGTTCCGTGGGCTGCCGTGCCAGCACTGGACGCCGTCGCGGCGTGCCGCCGGCTTGCGCGAGTGCAGCCACTGGATGTCCGCGTCGCTCAGCCTTGCGCACGCCAGCTCGATCGAGCGGTGCGCCGCGGAGCCCGGCTCCCCGAGTCGGAGCGGGTCCACCGACCCGGTCGCCCCGTAGTCGTGGTTTCCGGCCAAGGCCACCGTGCAGCGCTCGCGGGTCAGCGCGACAGCGCGCTCGGGATCTGGCCCGCCGCCGACCATGTCCCCAAGCGACCAGCACTCCCGAGCGCCCGAGGCCTCAGCCGCGGCGATGACCGCCTCGAGTGCCTCGGCGTGGGCGTGAGCGTCGCCGAAGACCGCGACGAGCATGGCATAACCCTAACCCTCGGTCTGCTGGACAAGCGACGGCTCACGATATATCGTCGAGCTATCGCTACTGGAGGAGTTGTCGAGATGACCCCGCTGCTCGGCGTGCGATGACCGGCGTCGCGTGTTCCGTGTGCGGCTCGACCGATGGCGGTTGACGCGAGCGCCACGCGATCCTTAAGTCGGCATTCCAGCTAAGGGACGAGGGAGGTGATTGAACCTCGCTACCTGGGGACCTTCACACGGAGGACGACCCCCTGGCGACTGCACGGCGATGATGGGGGCGTCGTCATCCTCTGGAGGAGCCTCTACCGGCCGCTGAAGAAGTCCTCAGAGCGGATGCAACGCCGATCCCACGTTACAGCGTGGTCTCGAGCTCGATCGTGTCGCTCTCTACGGCGAGGACGCGCGTCGGGCCGAGCCGCTCCACCAGGCGGCGGAAGGGGCGGTTGCCGGCGCCGGTCAGGGCGATGAAGCGCTGCACGCCGTTCGCACGGGCGCGCTCGGCCAGCGCCTCCATGAGGACGCGGCCGACCCCCTTGCCCTGGGCGTCGTCGGCGACGACGATCGCGACCTCGGCTGCGGGCGAGTGCGGCGCCAGCCGGATGTAGCGGGCGATTCCCAGTCCGGTACCGTCCTCGGTCAGCGCGCCCACCGCCTCGTGCTCGTCGTGGTCGACGTTGACGAAGAAGTCGAGCTCCTCGTCGCGTAGCCGCTCGATCACGCGGAAGAAGCGCTGGTAGCGACTGCGCTCGCTCAGGCGCGGCCAGCCCTCCTCGAGCAGGCGGCGGTCGCCAACGTCGACGGGGCGGACGACGATCGGCGTGCCGTCCTTGAGGGTGGCGGGCCCGACGGCCATGGACACTTCTGCTTGTACCCAGCGCACAGTTCGTCCCACAGGGATGTTGTTCGGAACAATGCTCGTGTCAACCGGTCCCGCGGGTTCGAATCCCACCGTCTCCACTCATCGTGATCGCGCTCGGCGCGCTGGTCCGCGTGCTCCACCGGATCGCAGCGCGGGCGCCGAGAAAGGTCCGGCCGAGGCGCCCATCTCCCGTCGGCACGATCGTCTTGATCACTTTGGCCGGGGAGCCCCTGGTCGCACCGCCGGCGCTCCTCCCGCGCCCGAGTCTCGTGGGCTCGCCCGAGACTCCGCACCCGAGCTCGCCCGTAGTTCAGACGGCGCCGAACCGGCACGTTCAGCCCTTCACTGACAGCAGCAGAACGAACTCACCCACAATGATCCGAAAGGCCTTCGGCGTAGTCTCGACCCAGGTCGCACCCGTGAACGTGCCTTCTGAGAGCCAGAACCCGGCGCGATCGTTGTCTTCGCCCAGCGCGAAGTACAGCGCCTCTCCTTGGTTGCCCTCCTGGCCTTTCAGAACCACTTCGCCTTCTCGGGTGAAGAACAGCCGTCCACCGAACTGAGCGACCGTTGCCGGTCTGCGAATCGGGTCAGCAGGACCAACCGACACGGAAACGAAGCGTCCGACGAACCCCTGGAGGACCCCCAGCGTGTCCTCCCAGCCCAACAGGTGGCTCATACAGGCAATCTACCCGCGACGTCGCGCGTCCCGAGGGGCAAGTTCTTTGAGAACGCCTCCAAGGGACGCATGCTCGAGCACGGTTCGATTCGCCCTCGCGCGCGTGATGCGTTCGTGGGGACAGTGATCAAAGAGCTCTTGCGGCCGCCCGCACGACCGGCGGGGGAGTTCAGAAGGCGCTGATCCTCGTCAAGGGCGGCTACACCCCGACGTGATCGCCGTCGACGCCGGCAAGCCGGTGCGGCTGAGGTTCCGACGCCAGGAGACCCGCTACCCCTCGGCCACGGCCGTCGAGCGCCTTGGATCTAGATCTGCGGGTTCGCGGACGGGCTGCGAGTGCTCGAGCGGTGGCGGCGCAATGCGCGTCGAGCGCGCTGCAGGCGGGCGGTCAGGGCATGGCCGTAGACACGACGTGCAAGCTGCAGCGGCTGGTCGCCCAAGAGGAGGCGGAACGCGAGCCGCAGGGTGCTGGCGTCGGCTTTCGGTGGCGCGCCGCTGTCGAACGGCGGTTGGGGGTCGTACTCGATGAGCAGTTGGAGCGACTCCGCGAGCTCGCGACCGTGTACACGCTCGGTCAGCGAGAGCGCCATGTCGATTCCGGCCGAGACGCCCGCTCCGCTGACGTGGTTTCCTTGCCAGACCACCCGATCGCCGACTACCTCGACGCCCATGGCGCGGAGGTTGTCGCGGAAGCCCCAGTGCGTGGTGGTCTTCTTGTCCTCGAGTAGACCCGCGGCCGCGTAGAGTCCGGCGCCGGTGCAGACCGAGGCTGTCCACTCGCACCGAGGGGCCGTCTCGCGTAGCCAGTCGATCAGCACTTGGTCGCCCAGTACTGGCACTGGATTGCCGCTTCCCGGCACGACGATCAGGTTCGGGTCGGGGAGCGTGTCGGGTGTGTCCGTCGGGATCACGGTCAATCCTTCGTCGCAGCGAACGGGGTCGAGCGTCCGGGCCAGGAAGTGGACGTCGGCCTCGGGCCAGCGGCTGATGATCTCGTACGGGCCGACCAGGTCGAGCGCGGTGAAGTCGGGATAGAGGACGTAGGCGATCTTCATCTGATCACGCCTCCTCCGCGGGGTCGACGTTGAAGCTGAACATCATGCCGCTCTCGTGGTGCTCGGCGATGTGGCAGTGGGCCATCCACAGGCCGGGGTTGGTGACGTCGAGCAGGATGTCGACCGTCTGCCCGGCCGGCATCAGCACGGTGTCCTTCCAGACCAGGTTCGGCTCGACGACGCCGTCGCGGCTGAGGACGAGGAAGCGGCCGGCGCCGTGAACGTGGAACGGGTGGTGCATCGGATGGTCGCCGGCCATCTCGTTGAGCAGCCGGATCTTGACCTGGTCTCCGACCCGGAACCGCCAGTCGATCGCCGCGTTCTCGGCGCCGGTCTCGCGGTCGATCAGCTTCCAGCGCATGTTGGCCGGAGTGGTCATCCGGTTGACCTCGACCATGTCGTCCTCCCACTCGATCCCGCCGGCGTCCGCATGGTCATGGTCGTGCGCGCCTGCGTGCTCGTGGCCGCCGCCCGCCTGGGCAACGAGCTGCGCCGGCAGCAGCTTCATCCCGCACTCCGGGCAGTGGCCGGGCTCGTCGCTGACGACCTCGGGGTGCATCGGACAGGTGTAGGTCGTCGCCGGAGCCTCGACCGGCAGCGAGCTTCATCCCGCACTGCGGGCAGTGGTCGGGCTCGGCGCTGACGACCTCGGGATGCATCGGGCAGGCGTAGATGACGGGCCCATCGCCTTCCGGCGCACCCATGTCCATCTCGGCGATGAAGGCGAGGGTCTTGTCGGGCTCGGCCTCCAGGTACGGCGGCGATGCGCTCGCGCACGGCGACCATGTCGTCGTTCGTCCGCAAGAGTCTCGAACTGCTCCGCCAGCGATGGCTCGGCCGGCTCCTCGCTGACGCGTGATCGCGGCCAGCGGATAGACGCGGCCCGGCGTGCGGTGCTCGAGCGTCAGCTCGCCGGCTGGTCGAAGAGCACGTCGACCACCACCCGCTCGGACGGCGCCAGGATGACGTCGTCGACGAACTGCTCGTGCTCGACGTGGCCGCTGTCGCCGCCGACGAGCTTCATCCGCGCGCCCGGCAGCGCGACCTTGAACACCCGGGTGTTGGCGGTGTTGGTCAGGTAGAAGCGAACGACCTCGCCACGCTTGGCGCTCGAGCGAGAGATCCGTCTCGCCGCGCACCAGCAACACGTCGCCGAAACGGCCCATCGCCGAGTGCGTGGTCTCGGCGCGGCTGAACGGCGCCACCTTGCCGTCCTCGAGCAGGATGTCGTCGAGCGTCAGGAGCGACCTCGCGGTGGACCGGCGGCCAGTAGTCGGGGTCCGCGGGCTCGACCAGGACGTTGCCGTAGAGCCCCATCTCCTGGCCGTAGTCCTCGCGGATGTGCGGGTGGTACCAGTAGAGCCCGGGATCGGGGAACGTCACCCGGGCGGTGAAGCTCTCGCCGACCAGCATCGGGTGTCTGCGTCTCGTGGGTTCCGTCGTAGCGGTTCTCGAGCCGCAGCCCGTGCCAGTGGACCGTGGCCTCCAGGTCGCCCTGGTTCTCGACGTGGACGACGATCTCCGAGCCCTCCTGCACCTTGAGCGTGGGACCGGGGATCGAGCCGTTGTAGGCCAGCATCCGCACCGTCGTGTCCCCGAGCCGCTTGGCCACCGGCGCAATGCGCAGGTCGAACTGATCACCGTCGGCCAGCTCGACCAGCTCGGTGGGCCGTGCCTCGGGGAGGCCCGTGATGTCCGTCGGGAAGTGGTGCGGAGGCGTGCTCATGTGGTTCTCCCGGTGGTGTCAGCGTGGACGCCCTGCCGCGTGTCGGCCTCGTGCTCGCACTGGGCCGAAAGGCGTTGATCTGTTGTGCGATGAACTCGGCGTCGTCCTTGACCCAGCCGAGCAGCGCCGAGCCCCTGGTGTGCTGCCAGGTCAATCCGAGGACGTAGAGACCGGGCGACCTCGGTCACTCCGCGCCGATGCGTCAGGTGCCCGTCAGCGTCGAACACCGGCACGTCGATGATTGAGTGATCGACCCGGAACCCGGTCGCCCACACGACCGAGCCCACGTCGAGCTGCGTGCCGTCGGCGAAGCTCACCGTCGACCCGGCGGCGTCGATGGCCCGCTTGTGGAGCTGCACCCCGTGGCGTCGGCGCAACGTCCGGGGGCTCGAGCCGATGAGCGTGTCGCGCCCCGCAAGCCGCTGCCCGATCCGCGACTCCGTCGACTTGCGGATCAGACCCCGTGTCTTTCGAGGTACCAGAACAGGTCGCGGCCGAGGATGCGCTGGGGCAGCGGCGTCTGACGCGAGCCGATCGACAGATGGACCTCGTGCGCGCCCGCGAGCTCGGCGGCGATCTGAAAGCCGGTGTTGCCACCGCCGACGACGAGAACGGGGCCTGTCGAGATGGCCGCCGGTGATCGGTACGCGGTGCTGTGAAGCTGGACGACCTCGGGGTCGAGGCGCTGGGCGATGGCCGGCGTGAACGGGACCTGGAACGGGCCGGTGGCGACGACGACATGGTCGGCCTCGTAGGACCGCTCGTCCAGCTCGACGTGGTACGTGTCGGCGGGCTTGCGGATCGAACGCACCCGGCTGCCGAGCTCGACCGGTAGATCGAAGTGGCGGACGTACTCGGTGAGGTAGGCCGCCACGTCGTCCCGCCCGGGGTAGCTGTCCGGGTCGCCCGGAAAGACGAGACCGGGAAGGCTGTTGTACCGGACCGGGGTGAAGAGCTTGAGCGAATCCCAGCGCTCCCGCCACGCCGCTGCCGGTTGGTCGGCGGCCTCGAGGATCACGAAGTCGCGCCCCTGCTGCGCGAGGAAGTAGCCGATCGCCAAGCCGGCCTGGCCACCGCCGACCACCACCACCTCGCGCCGCTCACTCGACAGGCGATCGATCGGATAATCGTTGCCCACGTCGTCGGACATGTACGTCGTTTTCCTCTTTGGAGATTTGCTTTCGCTGCGGCTGAGGAGTGAGCCGCGCTCAGATCAACCGCAGCGGCTGCCTCAAGTTCGAATCTAGCGCTCTTTGCGCCGGCTCAACAAGCGACGTGACCACTGGTCGCCGCAGCGGGTTTTTGGCGCGGCCGCCGCCCGCCATCAACCTCTCTAGTCGCTGCTGGGTCGACCCACCCAGAGGTCGCGGATCGAGGCACGCAGGGCCTTGCCCGCGGCATTGCCACTCATCCGGCCGGCGCGCACTTCGTCGACCGCCGCGTGCATCAATGCGATCGCGCTCGTGGCCAACCAGTCGGCGGAGACGTCGGTGCGGAAGTCGCCCGTCCTGCGGCCGCGGTCGATCAGCTTCCGAAAGGGCCGACGCGCGGCCTCGTGGCTGCGCCGCATCGCCTCGGGGCTGAGTTGCTCGGCGGCGGCGCGGCTCGTCGACTTGTGGCGCTCGACCTCGCGCCAGGAGACCTCGAGCACCCGATCGAGGGCCTCGAGCGGCGGGCCGGCGTCGGGCGCAGCGGCGGCCAGCGCCGCGCCCGCCCGCTCGACTGCGCGCTCGACGACCGCCTCGAGCAGCGCCTCGAGCGTCGCGAAGTGGGCGTAGACGGTGGGGCGCGAGAGCCCGGCCTCGGTCGCCACAGCGGAGATGCTCACCGGGGCGTGCCTGGCCAGCAGGTGCTCGGTGGCGTCGAGGATGGCCGCCAGGTTGCGCTCCGCGGTCGCCCGGCGATGATCGATCGCTGGCTGTGCCATCCCCGCACCACCGTACCCGGGCGTCAGTGCACCGCGAGCGGGGCCTCGCCCGTAGGACGCACCGCCGGGACAGCCACGAGCGTCGCGACGGCCAGGACGCCGGCCAACACCGCCGCCGCCACGAAGCCGTCGGCGTAGCCCGCGGCGAAGGTCGACGCTGCCGTCGCCACGGCTGAGAAGGTGGCGACGCCGAGCGCGGCGCCGACCTCATGGCCGGTGCTCATCAGGCCCGAGGCGAGCCCCGAGCGCTCGTCACCGACGTCGCTCATCGTCGTGACCGACGCCGCCGGGAACACGAGCCCGACGCCGAGGCCAACCGCCAGGAAGCCGGGGAGCAGGTCGGTCGCGTAGCTGGCGTGGTCGGGCGCGGCGGCGAGCAGCAGCGCGCCGGTGCCCATGAGGACCAGGCCCGCGGCGGCCAGCGCGCGCGTGCCGACGCGGCGCAGCAGGTGCGACGCGAGATGCGCCCCGAGACCGATCACGAACGCGAGCGGCAGGAAGGCGAGGCCCGTCTCCAGCGCCGAGGCGCCGAGGACGCGCTGCAGGTAGAGCGAGTTGAGGAAGAACGTCCCGACCAGGACGCCGGTGGCGCCGAACATCAGGCCGACCCCGGACACCAGTGAGCGGACCTTCCACACCGCCGGCGGCACGAGCGGATGGCGCGCCCCGCGCTCGATCGCCACGAACGCGGCCAGCAGCGCCGCGGCCAGCGCGCCGAGGATCAACGTGCGGGCAGACCCCCAGCCGTGCTGGGCGGTGCCCTCGATCGCATAGACGAGCACCATGAGTCCCGCGACCAGGGCGACGGCGCCGGTGAGATCGAGTCCCCGGCGCCCCGCCGCCGCGACCACGTGCGGGGGAACGAGGCGCAGCGCGAGGACGCCGGTCGCGATCCCCACGGGGACGTTGACGAAGAAGATCGACTCCCATCCCAGCCAGGTCGTGAGCATCCCGCCGAGGACGACGCCGGCGGCGGCGCCGGCGCTCCCGATCGCGCCCCAGGCGCTGAGCGCCACCGCGCGTTGCTGGCCCGTGTAGCTGGTGACGATGATCGAGAGTGCACCGGGGGTGAGCATCGCGGCCCCGAGGCCCTGCGCGGCACGGGCGACGACCAGCGCCGCCGACGACGGTGCCAGGCCGCTCGCCAGGGAAGCCGCGGTGAACAGCGTAAGGCCGGCCAGGAACACCCGGCGGCGACCGAGCAGGTCCGTCGCCCTCCCGCCGAGCAGGAGCAGGCCGCCGCTGAACAGGACGTAGGCCGTGATCACCCATTGCAGGTCGGTCGGCGCGAAGTCCAGCGCCCTGCCAATCGAGGGCAGGGCGACGTTCACCACCGTCACGTCGAGGACGACCATGAACTGGGCGACGGACAGGACGATCAGCACGGCCCAGGGCCGGCGGTCCGCCGACTCGCTCGCCGTTTCGCTGCCGTCGACTGGATGACCCGCCGCGACGGTGCGGTCTCCCGGGTCTCTCTCGGATGCATGCATGCGGGTCTCCTCTCGTGGGTTGACAGTGGTGTCAACCGAAGAGCCTAGCACGCTCCTTTACAGGACTGTCAACCCGACGAGTGCTGCGTCGCGGCCCACCGCTCGACGCATGCCAGCTCACATTCGGGAACACCCCTGGCGGGTATCACAGCGTCAGCTCAGGCTGCGTCGCCCAGCTCTCGGCAGAGGGCGGCTACGAGCGGCAGTCGGTCAACCTGGGAGGCGTTGTGGGTGCCCACCAGCACCGCATCATGGGCGGGCGCGTGGAATGCGAAGGCCCCGATGAAGCCGGTGTGCCCCACCAGCTCGACTCCCTCGACCCCGATGCTTCCCATCCCCAGCCCGTAGCGGTCATAGCGCAGCATGTGCCCCGGGGGAAAGGACGCTCCGGGGGTCCAGCGGGTGAGCTCGCGGAGGGCGCCGGAGTCGACGATCTGTCCCGACCAGAGCCCGCGGACGAAGCGAGCGAGGTCCGGGGCGGTGGTGACCAGCCCGCCACCGGCCCAATCGATCGTCGGGTTGATCGTCGTCCAGTCGAGCTCGTCCGTGTAGTGGTGGGCGGGCTCCGGGTTTCGCGCAGGCTCGTGACCCTCGAGCCAAGTCTCGTCCATGCCGAGCGGGTCAAAGACGAGCTCGCGGTAGATCTCGTGCAGCTGCCGGCCCGTCGCCCGCTCGGCCAGGATCGCGGCGATCACAAAGCCGGTGTCGGAGTACTGAAAGCCCTGGCCAGGCGGGAAAGGCGGCGTCCCGTGTGCCGCCGCATGGTCCACCAGCTCCACCGGGCGCCAGGCACGGCCCGGCTCCTCGCGGACGCGCGCCATGAACGACTGTTCGCCGAAATAGTTGGGCACCCCCGCCGTATGCGTGAGCAGCTGGCGCACCGTGGTACGCGGGAGGGCATCGAGAGCCCGCCAACGGTCGAGCAGCTCCGGAGCGAGCTGCTCCGAGAGTGGCTCATCCAGCGCCAAGCGCCCCTCCCCAGCGAGCCGGACGACCACCACCGCGGTCACGCTCTTGGTGGCGCTCGCGACACGAAAGGCGTCCCCGGGCCCAAGGGCACGACCCCCGTCACGGGCCAGGTATCCGGCCGAGCCGGCCCAGACCAGGCCGACGCGAGGCGCCTCAACGCGCGCCAGCGCACCAGGTGCGCCGGCCGCAACCTGTGCCTCCACCGCCGACTGGAGGCGGTGCGACACGCCGGAATCCGTCAACCCACTCCTGTCGTTGAGAACACCTCCCGTCCGAGTATGAACCGCTCGCAACCAGGCCGGGGGCGCCTCCGCACGATCCAACGGCCCGAACAACGTCGCTTGCGCTCCCGACGACTTCCACCCGACTCTCGCGTCGATGCCAAGCTGACGCTTTGCCTCGTTAGAGCGAGAACCGTTCGCACGAACGGGGACGCGCTCGGAGCGCGTCCGAGGCCTGGCCGCCCACGGGCTCAAGGGTCACTATCAGCACCGCCGCCAGTTCGTTGCGAACACCCGGTGGTGGCCTCACTTCTGCCTGACCGTTGACTGGGTGGCCGCGACGATCATCATCATCGAGATAGGTCGCGGGCGGTCACCACCACGCCTAGTACAACCACTGAGATCAAGACACCGGCCCCGATGCAAGCCCTTTGACCGTCTCGGATGCAACCTTCGTCTTTGCCGACATCGCCGGCTTCACGGCCCTGACCGAGGCGCACGGCGACGAGCAGGCGGCAACCCTCGTAGCCGACTTCTGCGACGCGGTCAGAGCCGAGCTGCCAGCAGGCGCAGGTCATGTAAAGACCATCGGCGATGCCCTGATGCTGCGCGTCCCGGACCCCGGCCAGGCAGTCTTGCTCGGCCTGCACATCGCCCACCGGCTGATGCGAGGCCACGGGGCTCCGGCGGTCCGCGTGGGGCTTCACCATGGCGCTGCGGTCGAGCGCGACGGCGACTACTTCGGAGCGGCGGTCAATCTCGCGGCACGCGTGTCTGCACTGGCGAGTGGTGGCGAGGTGCTGCTCACCGGCCACACGGCCGCACTCGCACCGCAGCTCGAAGGCGTCTTCTATGAGTCTCGGGGTCGCGAAGCGCTGCACAACGTTCGCGAACCGGTCGAGATCTTCGCGGCGATCCGCCAAGGCGAGTCGACGCGGGGTGACCTTCCGGTCGATCCAGTCTGCCGCATGGTCGTCGATCCGGACCGCGCCGCCGGGCGGCTCGTTCACGAAGGCAGTGCCTACTTCTTCTGCAGTCTCGCCTGTGCGGGCGAGTTCGCACGCGAACCGGACCGCTTCGTCGCCTGAGGCGGCGGTCGCGAGCCAAAATCCATGCGCCGGCGGGCCCGGTCCCTGTAGGGTCGGCGTGGGGGGACCGCCGGCAATCGCGCCGACGCCGCCTCGGACCAGGAGAGGGTCCGTGAATCACGTGGACGGCCCGACGGGTAGCGACGACGGTCGCGGACGACGCGAAGGTTTCGGACCGCGCCGGCTTGCCGAACGGGCGACGGCGCGGCCGCGCCGGGTGCTGGTCACCTGGGCACTGCTGGGGCTGTTCGGTCTTGTCGCCATCGGTGCGCTGCTGGGGTCGGCGCTCACCGACAAGGGCTCGGTTACGAACAACCCCGAGTCGCACCAGGCCAAGGAGCTCATCGACTCCCGCCTGCCCGGTCGGACCAAGGTCGACGAGGTGGTGATCGTCCGCTCCGAACGAGCTCAGGTGGCAGACGCCGCCTTCCAAACCCGGGTGCGAAGCCTGATCGACCAGGCGCGCCGCACAGGCGGCATCCGATCGATCCGAAGCTATCTCGGCCCCGGCGGTGCGCTGCTGGTGTCACGAGATCGCCACGCGACGATCGTGCCGGTGGTGCTGGCCGACCCGGCCACCGACTCGGTGCACAAACTGATCGCGATCGTGCAACGCAGCGATGGGCAGGGCGGGTTTGCGGTGCACATCACCGGGGAGCACACGGCCGGTCACGACTTCAGCGAGGTGTCCGCGAGCGACCTGAGCACGGGTGAGCTGCAGTTCGGGCTCCCGGCGGCCCTGATCGTGTTGCTGTTGGTCTTCGGCACCGTGGTGGGGGCGTCGATCCCGCTGCTGATGGCGATGATCTCGATCGTCGTCGGGTTGGGGCTGGTCGCCATCGTCGGCCAGCTGTTCAAGCTGAATTTGTTCGTGACGAACATGCTCGTCGCCATGGGGTTGGCGCTGGGCATCGACTACTCGTTGTTCATCGTGTCGCGGCTGCGCGAGGAGCGCGCGCGGGGCGCGGATCAGCGCACCGCCATCCTGACGGTGGCGAGCACGGCAACGCGCGCGGTCGTGTTCAGCGGCACCGCCTTCACGCTGGCGATGCTGGGCATGCTCATCGTGCCCCACACGATCCTGCGCAGCCTCGCGGTGGGGGCGATCGCGGTGGCGATCGTCTCGATCGCGGTCGCGCTGACCTTCCATCCGGCGCTGTTGATGGTGCTCGGCGACCGGGTCAACAAGCTCAAGCTCCCGTGGCTCGGGGAGCGCATAGCGCGGTCTGCCGGGACCGAGGGACGCTTCTGGGGCGCGGCCGTGCGAGCCGTCCTCCGACGGCCGACGCTGAGCCTGGTCCTCGCTGTCGCGCTGCTGCTCGCGGCCGCCGCGCCGCTGCTGGGGCTGAAGATCGGCGCGTCGGGACCGTCCAGCCTGCCCGATTCGACCGTGGCCAAGCAGGGCCTGATCGCCCTGCAACGCGACTTTCCCACCGGCGCGACACAGCCGGTCAACATCGTCGTCGACGCGCCGCGCAATGCCCCATGGGTCCGGCCGGGGCTCGCTCGCCTCCATAGCCGCCTGCAGTCCGACCGGGACTTCGCCGGTCGCGCCGCGATCGTGCAACGCGGGCCCAACATCGCGGTGCTCTCGGTCCCGCTAACAGCCGAGGCCAGCACCGAGCGCGCCACCGCCGCGGTCTCACGCCTGCGCGATCAATACGTGCCGAGCGCATTTGGCAGCAACGCCGACCGCGTGCTCATCGGCGGTAGCGCGGCGGAGAACCTCGACTATTTCGCGCTCATCGGCCACTGGCTGCCGATCGTCATCGCGATCGTGCTCGCGTTGAGCCTGGTGCTGTTGACCCTCGCCTTCCGGTCGATCGTGGTCCCGCTGACGGCGATCGCCGTCAACCTGCTCTCGGTCGCGGCCGCCTACGGCCTGCTCGTACTCGTCTTCCAAGACGGCGTCGGCGCCGACGTGTTCGGCTTCGGCCACGTCGAGCGCATCGAGGCGTGGGTGCCGATCTTCCTCTTCTCGGTGCTCTTCGGCCTCTCGATGGACTACCAGGTCTTCCTGCTCAGCCGCATCCAAGAGCGCTACCGCCAGACCGGGGACACCCACGACGGAATCGTGCACGGCGTCGCATCCACAGCCCGCCTCATCACCGGCGCGGCGCTGATCATCATCGTCGTCTTCGCCGGCTTCGCCACCGGCCAGCTCGTGTCCTTCCAACAGATGGGCTTCGGCGTCGCCGTCGCGCTGCTCCTCGACGCCACCATCGTGCGCCTGGTCATCATCCCCGCCGTCATGGGACTCCTCGGCGACCGCAACTGGTACCTCCCGCGCTGGCTGGCATGGCTGCCCAAAGTCCAGGTCGAAGCGCCGCCGACGCCCACCCCGCCCGCGGCCGGCGAGCCCGCACCACCACCCGTCCCCGTCGCCTGAGATTTCGAGCGCGCCCGAGCTGGCAGGGCGGGTCCCGGCGGAGTCAACGGAGCTCATCCCCATCCCCGGGCGCCCGCCGAGCATTGATGCCGGGATCGACCAGGATCAACCCATCCTCCCCGGGCACCGCAATGGAATTGGTCCAGACCCACTCCCTCTGCCGGACCCAGACGCCGTCGGCCACCTGATTCAGCTGCCCCATCTCCGCTCCAATCGGTTGCCTGCGGTGTTGAGACCGCGATCCGCAGCCAAATTCATTGCTTCAGCGCGCGCTGGGCGCGATGTTGTCGGTGTCGCCGAGCCCGCGGGGATTGCGGCCGGAGGGTGCCGGACTCGACGACCCGAGCGCTGTCGGGGTCCGGCGCGCCGCGCTCGTCCACAATGTCGCCCGCGTCGCGCATGGAGGCGCGACGAGGCCCTCGAAGCTGCCCGGCTGGGCAAACAGCCGGCCGGTCCGCTCCCGCTTCGCGCGAGGAGCGCCAGAGCCGTTTACGCCTCGAGTGAGGCGCCTTCGCCCTGGGATTAGGGTGCATGAGCTACCGACGAGTCGAAGGGAGAGCGAATGCCCGAGCGCGACGGGTTCATCCCCGGCGTCCCGTGCTGGGTGGATGCGAGCGAACCCGACCCGGAGGCGGCGGTCGACTTCTACGGCGGTCTCTTCGGCTGGGAGTTCAGGGATGTGATGCCCGCGAGCGCGGAGGGCAGTTACTTCATCGCCAGGACCGAGACGCGCGGCTGGTCGCTGTTCGACATGTCGGGCGAGCCGCGCAGCGGCAATGTCGCCGCCATCACATCGATGTCCGATCGAGCGGCGCCGCGGCCGAGGTGGAACACCTACATCTCAGTCGCCAGTGCCGACGAGGCCGCGACCAAGGTCCAGGACGCAGGCGGGACGGTGGTGGTGGAGCCCTTCGATTTCGCCGACGCCGGCCGGACGGGTGTCTTTACCGATGCGGAGGGGGCGGCGTTCTGCGTCTGGGAGGCGAAGAAGCACAAGGGCGCGCAGGTGGTCAACGACCCAGGCTCGCTGAACTTCAACGGCCTCAACACCCGGGACACCGAGGCAGCGAAGGCGTTCTACGGATCTGTCTTCGGGTGGCGGACATTCGCGATGGGCGAGGCTGAAATGTGGGCGCTGGACGGTTACGGCGACTTCATCGAGAGCCACCATTCCGACCTCCGCGAGCGGTGGGCAGAGGCCGGTGCGGCGCCCGGGTTCGAGGATGTTGTGGCGACCGTCAACCAAATCGCCGACACCCAGCCCGACACGCCGGCGCACTGGAGCGTGACCTTCGCCGTGGAGGATGCCAACACGGCGGCCGCGAAGGCCACCGAGCTCGGCGGAGCGGTGCTCGTCCCGCCGTTCGACGCACCCTGGGTCCGGATGACGATCCTCGCCGACCCGCAGGGCGCGACCTTCATCGCGAGCAGGTTCACGCCGGAGACAAGGATCTCGGCGGCTAGCCCAACAGGCCAGTGACAGCGCTGCCGCCTTGCGCGACGTGGTTCACCGCCGGGCCGTCGCGCGAGACGCCTACACATCCGTCCGTCGCGATTGCACTCATCGCTGCCGGCCGCGCTGCCGTCTCTGACTCGTAGCCGCGGCGGTGACTTCAATCTCGCGCGTGCTGGCGAACGGTCAGCCGCCGACGATGGCGTCGGCCTCGATCTCTACGAGCCAGCGAGGATCCAGGAACCCCTGGACGACGATCAAGCCAGTGGCCGGTCGGATCCCGCCGAAGGCCTCGCCGTATACCTGCGCGACAGCGTCACCGTGCGCGGCATCCACCAGGAACACACGCGTGCGCACCACGTCACGAAGCGTCGCGCCGGACTGGCGGAGCGCTTCGTCGATCATCTCCAGGCAGCGTCGAGCTTGCACACCGACGTCGGGGTCTACGTGGCCGTCCGGCCAGATCGCAGCAGTCGCGGAAACGAAGACGAGACGGTCCTGGCGGACAGCGCGGCTAAAGCCGATCGTCCGCTCCAGTGGCGAGCCTGAGCTGACGTGTTGGCGCACGCGATACAAGCTAATCGGCGTCGGCTTCGCTGTCGCTATGCGCGAGTTGCACAAGCCACATCGGCTGACGCGAGACGAGCCCTCCTCGTCGAGGCTGTCGCGTAAAGGTCCGTCCGCAGCGAGCGTCTGACAGAGCCCTCGCCGACGCTTGCTTGCCGCGCAATGCGGTAAGGCGCGGCAGAGACGTGACGCTGCGGTGGCGAGCGCCTCGTCGGAGTACACGAGCTGCGATTTGCTGAGGTCGGTCGTTCCGGGGTGCGCGATTCTCGGCGGGCATGGCGGAGGCGACCATTGTGCGCGACCCGAGCAGTGCGCGAGTCATCCTCCCCTCCTTCCAGAATCGGTCCTGCCCACCCAGGACCCCGCTGCGAACGAGACCCTCCTCGGTGGCGCGTCTGCAGCACCGCCGTTACGCTCGGTCGCGCAGATGTGGGGAGGCACAAACGTTCGCCGTGGAGGCGGGACGGGTGTCCCGTCCACGCTCGCGAGCGGCGTGCTCACTTTCTGCATGTCGGACATCGAGGGCTCCACGACGCTGTGGGAGCGGCAGCCCGAGGCGATGTCCGCGGCGCTTGGGCGTCACGACGACCTGATCGCCGCCGTGGTCGAGGCCCACCGCGGCCGCTTCCTGAAGTCGATGGGGGAGGGAGACTCGACCGTCTCGGTCTTCGCATCGGCACCGGACGCCGTCCGCGCCGCGATCGAGGCGGCGCAGCGCCATCGACGTCGAGCCGTGGCCGGCCGGTCTGCACATCCGGGCGCGCTTCGGCCTGCACACCGGCGAGGCGCAGCGGCGGGGCGGCGACTACTTCGGCTCGACGGTGAACCGAGCGGCGCGGGTACGCGGCGAGGCCCGCGGCGGAGAGATTCTGCTCTCGGACACGACGGCGGCGCTGGTCGCCCCGGCGCTGGGCGCCGGCTACACGCTCGCCGACCTCGGCCCGCACCGACTCAGGGGCATCGAGGCGCCCGAGGCGATCAAGGCCGTGGTCGGCCGCGGCCTCGTGACGCCGCCCGCGGCGGCCGACTGCCCGTACCGGGGGCTGCTCGCGTTCGAGCCGTCGGACCGTCACCTCTTCTTCGGACGCGAGGACGTCGTCGCCGACCTGCTCGCGCGCGTCGCCGCCGGGCAGCTCCTCGCGGTAGTGGGCGCCTCGGGCAGCGGCAAGACGTCCCTGTTGCGCGCAGGGCTGATCGCCGCGGTGGACGAAGGGGAGGTCGGCGCCGCGGCCTCGGCGCGCCTCATGCACCCGGGGGCGAACCCGCCGCTCGACCTGGGCGACGCCGAGCGTGAGCTCTTGGTCGTCGATCAGTTCGAGGAGCTGTACACGCAGTGCGACGACGCCGAGCGCAGGGAGCGGTTCGTCGCTAACCTCCTCGCCCGCCCGGGGCCGGTCGTGATCGGCCTGAGGGCGGACTTCTACGGCGAGCTGAGCACCGACGCCGAGCTCGCCGCCGCCGTGGCCGGCAACCAGGTGCTGCTCGGGCCAATGCGCGACGACGACCTCCGCCGCGCCATCGCCGAGCCCGCGCGGCTGGCCGGCCTGCGCCTCGAGCCGGGTCTCGTCGACCTCGTGCTGCGCGACGTCGCCGGCGAACCGGGTGCGCTGCCGCTGATGTCCCACGCGCTCCGCGAGACGTGGGAGCGCCGGAACGGGCGGACGCTCACCGTGGCGGCCTACCACGAATCCGGCGGTGTGAGCTCGGCTGTCGCCCAGACCGCCGACTCGGTGCTGGCCGACACACCCGAAGCCGACCGCCCGCTGCTGCGCAACGTGTTCCTGCGCCTCACCGAGCTCGGCGACGATGTGGAGGACACTCGGCGACGGGTCCACATCGATGAGCTCGTCCCCAGGGGGCCTCGCCCGAGGCGGTGCGGACGCTGCTCGAGCGGCTGGTCGAGGCGCGCCTCGTGACCCTGGACGAGGGCACCGCAGAGGTCGCGCACGAGGTGCTCATCCGCCGCTGGCCGACGCTGCGCCGGTGGCTCGACGAGGACCGCGAGGGGATTCGCCTGCACCGGCGCCTCGGGGACGCGGCCCGGCTCTGGGACGCCGCCGGGCGGGAGCCCGCCGACCTCTACCGCGGGACGCGCCTGGACGCGGCGGTCGAGTTCGCGCGCTCGAAGGGCGCGCTGCTCAACGCGACGGAGCGCGACTTCGTCAACGCGAGCGTCGACGAGTCGGCGCGGACGCAGCGCGACCAGCTGCGGGCCAACCGCCGGCTGCGCCGCGCGCTCGTCGGCGCCGGACTGCTCCTCCTCGTGGCCGTCGGGCTCCTGGTCTTCGCGCTCGCCAGTCGGCGCGACGCGGTGCAGGCGGAGGGAGCGTCGCGATCGCAGGCCATCGCGGCCCGCGCGAGCAGCCAGCTCGGGCGCGATCCGCAGCGCGCGCTGCTTCTCGCGCGCGCTGCGCTCGGGACCTCGCCGACGCCGGAGGCCCAGCTCGCGGTGTCGGAGGCGCTCGACGCGAACACGGCCCGCTCGCAGCTGCCTTCGTTCGGGCTCCAGGGCTGCCAGGAGGCCAACTTTCTCTTCCTGTTCGACCGTGGGCGGATCGCCGCGGACAACACCTGCGACGGCTACGTGGTCTTCGCCGACCTGCCGCGGCGCGCGCATCGTCCGGCGGATTCGCGTCGGCGCCACCTCGACCGGCATGATCCGCAGCCGCGACGGCCGCAGCCTGATCGTCGCCACCGGACACGACCTGGTCCGCGTCGACGTCCGCTCCGGGCGGGTCCGGCGCATCTTCACCGCGCCGTTCACGATCGAGCAGCTGGCCGATCCCGCCGGGCGGTCGCTCGGGATCGCCGACAAGGAGCAGGTGGCGGTGGTCGACCCGGGCGACCGCCTCCGGGTCATCGCGCACGGCGACGCCAGCGTCAACATCATCAACGGGATGATGTGGGCGGGGCCGCACCTGCTGCTCGTGGCCTCGCTCGGGCAGACGCAGGGCCACGGGAACCTGTTCGGCGGGCTCACCGTCCTCGACACCGCGCGCGGAACGCGCTCGACGGTGCGCCTGGCCAAGGGCCCGCACCTCGCCGCGGTGAACTTCCTGCGGGTCTCGCACGATCGCCGCACCTGGTACATCACCGGCGCCGACATCAACGCGGTCAACAACGACCAGGTGGCCGCCACGTGGGCCGTCGACGCGCGCTCGCGGCGAGTCCGCTGGGTCGCCCACGGGCCGCTCGGTGCCACCGCCAGCCCGGTCCAGTCCTCGCCCGACGACCGGCTGGTGGCCGTGGGCTACAGCCAGGGCGCCACCGACGTCCTCGACGCCGCGACCGGTCGTCTCGTCGTCCGGGATGCGAGCAGCGCCGGCATCGGCGCCGGCGACATGGCGTTCCCGCCGGGCGACAAGTCGCTCGTCACCGTGGCGTTGGACGGCGTCATCCGGACCTGGTCGGCGCGCGGGAGCGAGCAGCTGCGTCTCCAGGCGCCACCCGCGCCGGCCGTCGACTTCACCCCCGACGGCAAGGGCTTGCTGCTGGTGGGCGACCGCGGCCGCGTCGTTGACCGGCACACCGGCCGGACCGTCGACACGTTCCCAGGCTTCCCCGCCGCCAGCGTGTTCGCCACGCTGCAACTCGGCCTGCTTCGCCGCCTCGCCACAGCTGCGGTGGCTCACCTACCTGCGGCCAGGGCAAGCCGGCTACCGGATTCGGGAGGTCGAGGGACGGACGGGCCGCCCGGTCGCGAGCGTGACCGTCCCGCGCCTCGACGCGCAGGGCGTCGCCCCCGACGGACGGATCGCCGCCGCCTAGGTCGACGGCAACCGGTTCCTCGCCCAGATCATCGACCCCCGCTCAGGGCGGACGCGCGACCTGCCCGCCGGGCGAAGCAGCGACGGGTGCGCTGCAACGACGCCGTCGTTCACGACCGACAGCCGCCTGATGGCGAGCGTCGACGGATGCCTGAACGTCGTCGTCTGGGATCTGCGCAGCGGGCGAGTCAGGCGCACGATCGATCTGCCCGACCGCGCGAGCGGCTCCGGCGCGCTGCTGTCGCCCGACGGCCGGTACGTGCTCGTCACCGTGCTCGGCGGCTCGTTCGTGCGCGTCGACCTGGCCACCGGCAAGTCCGTCGTGCGTCCGGGAGCGCAGACCGAGGGCCGGGCGCTGGCCATCTCGCCCAACGGCCGCTTCTACGCCATCGGCCGCCTGGACGGGACCGTCGACGTGTACGACGCGCGGTCGCTGCGACTCGTACGCCATCACACGCTCGACCACGCGATCGAGACGCTCGTCTTCTCGCCCGACAGCCGCGAGCTCGCGGTCGAGGACACCAGGCACGTCCTGCGGGTCTGGGACACCTGCGACGTCTGCCAGAACCCGAGGGCCTCGCCGAGCTGGCCCGGCGGCAGAGCGTGCGCGAGCTCACGCCGGGCGAGCGCGCGACGTTCGGGCTCGGCTGAAGCTGCACGAGCGCGCGCACCTCGACCCCCGACCGGAGCAGGAGCGCCCAAGCAGACTCACGGCTGTGCCCTAACGCCTTACGCTCTCGAGGGCGAGATCGGCCAGTGTGTCGGAGCCGCCTATTTCCGAGAAACTGTCGGCCCTCCACACACCCGGAGGCCCTCCGGAGCCCAAGGCGGTGGCCGACCTGAGATCGAACGGCCGCACCGGCAACCCGGAGTGGAGTGCTGAACTCACGATTAGGCACGCGCTCAAGCTGCTCGGCGAGTAGACCTCGCGCCGCCTCTACCGCCGCTCCCGACCACGGCGCGCGTCTCGCGTGAGGCCGCCGCCGTTTCCGCCACACGCAATCTGCGAGCGAGGCGAGGTCGCCCCAGCGCTTCCGTTCAGCGACGAACAGCGACTGCCCGTGATGGCGCAGCGTGACGCCTATTCGCCACGATTAGCACGCGTCTCCCTCGGCATCCCGAGACGACTGCTTCCTCCCGAAGAGCGCCAGTACGCCCTCACCGCACCCACGGACAGATCGACGATCCAGTGCGTTAGACCGTCGCCGCCATCACCGCGTCGTTAGCCGAAAGGGCTTGGCTGTCGACCGGCCGGACTGTCGCTTCGCGACCCCAAGTCCCGGCACACGATTGCACTGGCAAGTGCGATGGGGGAGTTGGCCATCTCGGACGTTGAACGTGCGTGGTGGCGATTTGTCGGGGACCCGCATGGTGAGCTTGGGGAGCTCACGGCCGGGCACGAGGAGTACTACGAGCGCGAGGTCGCCGGCGGAGCGGAGGATTACTACGCGATGCGGGGCGAGGCGGCGGGGGAGCGGATGGCAGCGGCACCCAGGCCCTCGGGCTAGACGGTGCCGCCACCGGCGGAGAGCTGCGGGCGTTGCTTGAGGGGCGCGACCCGGCGACGGGGGAGTACAATTGCGTGGGATGGCGGAGTCCCGGTAGTTGGGGGAGTACCGGTATGGCTATGAGTACTATGAGTACTATGAGTACTATACGTACTAGTAATACTATGAGTACTATACGTACCATGATTAATTACGTAACGTAGCGTAATGTATCTATATCGTTACGTAACGTAGCGTATCGTTATGCATACTTATGCATTGGTAGTATAAATGCGTTGGAGCAATTCAAGGGCCATATTACGTTACTTAGTAGTCACTAACTACAAGTTAGTGTTCACTAGGTACAAGTTAGTGAACACTAGGTTGCGTGTGAAATTTCAGATTTCAGATTTCAGATTTCAGCGCTCAGTTCGATACTCGTCTAACTGACAGTTCTCAGTTCGATACTCATCTAACTATCACTGTTATTTCAGATTTCAGATTTCACGGATTTAATGGCGAATAAACAGCGAACATCTGAAATATTATATCTCACGTCCCATTATCGGACATATGGTTTAATTGCGCTCAGACGGCTATAGAACGCGCTGATATTTTGGACATAGCTAGGTAGCCTAAGACATTTCGATAGCACCTAGGGCCATTCAATCGCTGGGAATCGCTATGCTAAGAAATTAGCAATAGCAATTTGGCCCTACTAATGAATTAGTATGTAAATCGCCTAGGGCGCGCTGCTATATTTGCCCATACTCCCCTACCAGAAAATTGAATTGACGCGCTGGTGGGCCATTAAAACGCAAGGAATCGGCAAATGTACTCTGCGATACTCAAACCGATAAATAGATAACGTTACGTAACGTAAAGTAATTGGCTCGGCTGCTCCGCAAGTGTATTAGTTTACTAGTACAGCGGTTTACTAGTACACCAATTGCAGGCGATAAAAAAGCCCGGGCTGTTAACCCGGGCTGTTTGTTGAATCGAGCGGCGTTAGTAAATGCGACGGCCACGCTTAACAGTACGCTTAGGCGCGGTACACAGAACACGCTTTAATTCCGCCAGCGTGTATCGTGCAGGCGTCCATGCGCCATACTTATTGGTAACCTTACAAAGACCGTTGATAACGGACACGGCAAAAATATGGCCGTCATATGCTTGAATGAAAAGTGATTGATTCATAGCCACAAGTTTAGCACAGTCAATTGACAACACAACAAAAAAGTTTGAGTATTTTCACTTGCAAATCAGTTGCAAATAGAAAATAGTGACAAAAAAGGCGGACACTTTTTGAGTATCCGCCAGTTTTGAGTATGGAACCGTTTTAAGCGGTCGCAGTTTCAGTCGGCGCGTCAGTCGTTTCGACCGATTCGCCAGATTCATCCGTTTTGACAGGCTCAACGGTCGCGCCCATCAAAAAGCCGGGTTTCGTCATATCGACTTCAAACGGTTTCGCGTCTTCCGTTTCGCCGTCGAACGCGGATTTAAGATGCGAAAATTTCGGTTTCGCAATTTGGCGCTTGAGAGACTCCTTTTGAGCATCGAGGTATTCCGTTGACTTGCGATTGATGACCAATTCACCCTCATCGTCATAAGTACCGCACTCGGCTTCGGCGTCACGCTTCGCAATTTGAAGCAACAAAACAACTTGGGCAGAGTCAGACTTTGACAACCCGGCGGAAGCGGCGCGAAGATCGTTATTTGACATTCGCTGGGCAAGGACAGTGAGCGACCAATTTAAGTGGCGAACAATTTTGTCCGTTCCAAAAATGTTGACCGCTTCCTGAAGAGCAATTGCGCATTCTTCCTCAGTGTACTTGTCGTTTGCAGCCTTTTCAGGATCGGGGCCAAATTGGGAACGATGTACTTTCCAACTCGCGTGGTTTCTTTACCAGTGAGTAGCGCGGTTACCTTTTTGCTAAATTCGCGTTCGATTGAAAACATTTGAACTATCTCTAGACTTTCTGCCGTTCAGCGACTTTCGTAGTCAATCGCCTTCGACACTCATAGAATGACACAAACAAAATTCAGACACAACAGAAAAGTGAAAGAAAACTGAAAAAAGTTTTATGTCGAAAATTTAGACAGAGCGCTTCGCAGTAGTCCGTTTTTTAAGTAGCTACGCAGTTTTGAGTAGTCGCTACGTTTTGAGTTGCTACTCAGTTTTGAGTTGCGCGTTAGTTTTGAGTATTTCGGCGTTTTGAGTAAATGAAGTTTGGCCCTTGAATTGCTCTTACGGGCGCTTGCGTTCCTTCTGTCTGGAAACTGGACTGCCCTACTCCCCTAGAATGCCCATTGCGTGGCCTAGAACGACCTACCACGCCGTCGCCGCGACTTTGCCGTGGGTAACTGCCCCCGATCCCCCTAACTCCTACCTAAGCGCTTAGCCCGGATACTCAAACCTACGCAATTTAGTGGCCACATTAAGAAGTTGCATAGTATATATGTATACTAATACTAGACGATTTATTAAAGAATCTTAATGCGGAGTTTGGCCCTTTAAATGCGTCCATCCGAAAATCCAGCTACCCTCATGTATGACCTAAACGCTTAGTATTGAGTATTCCGCACGTTTTAAGCACGTTCTGAACATGTTTCTACCTTTAAGTAGCTGCCTTTTCTATAACTTACGCCAATTTGCCCAAAAATAAGAGAGAGAGGGTACACCCTCACCCTACCCTATGGCCCAAAAAACCCATTAGCTAACTAGATAGTAGGTTAGGGCCACTAAATTGCGTAGAGAGAGAGAGTCAGTAAGTAGTTTTGTTTTTATATATATACAGCTATATAATATTTACTTATATATTTGGGATTACAACCACTGTCTAATTTTTATACACACCCTGTAATTTTTACCTACCTTTTACCCTTTATTCGCCGTGTCTAAAATTTGTACACACCCATAGGGCAGGGTGACCCCTTACCCTCTCTCTCCCACAAAAACGACCAAATTCCGCCAACTAACTGAAAATAAACCACATAAACTTGTGGAAATCTCCAAAAACGACTAGAAAACATGCCAAAAACCTGCTAAACTGTGTCTACGGCGCTCCATAGGCTGAGTCGATTTATTGGCTACTCAAAAAAATCTCAAATTAAATCACAGAGAGGAATTAAGTAAAACCATAATGGCAAAACACAATCCATACACAATCTACTCACCAATCAAGTCAAAAATTGTATCAGGTTTGCGCGCAAGCAATATGCGTGAAACGATGTCTGATATTTGGCAAGTCGTGCAATTGGCAAATCAAATAATTCTACATCCAAACGATGGGCCAAAATTAAGTGAGCTGTTTATTAGCGGTTCCGCGCGGTCTCGTGGGACGAAGCGCTCGATCGTGCCGAGCGGCTGCTGCGCGAGGCGGGGACGTCGACCGTGACCGCGCTGTCCGGCTCCGAGACCGTCGAGCAGGCGTTCGCGCTCGCTCGGCTCCTGCGTGTCGGCCTCGGCGCTCACGCGGCCGTTCTTCCCGAGGAGGTTCCCGACGGCCTCGACGCGTTCCGTGCGCCGCTGTCGGCGATCGCCGAGGCGCGCACCGTCGTCGTTCTCTGTGAGGAGCCCGTCGTCGAGCGCGCGCCGATCGTCGACCTTTGGATCCGCGCGGCGCGCCGCCGCGGCGCGCAGGTCCTGGCGGAGCTGCCGGCGGAGCCCGTCGAGGGCGCCGTCCTGGTCTCGGACGACCCCCACCTCGCGGCCTGGCACGCGCGACGGCTCGGCGCCACCGCGGCGTACTACCTGCCGCGGACGCCGAACGCGCGCGGTGTGGGCGACGCCTGGAGCGCGGCGGCGGACGCGGAGCCCGAGGACGTCAAGCCGCGCCTGCTCGTCATCTCCGGCGACGAGGCCGCGCTCGACCCGTCCGTCCGCGCCATGGCCGCCGAGGCTGACGCGGTGATCGGCATCGGCCTCTTCGCCGGATCGTTTCGCGGGCTGTGCGACCTCGTCCTGCCCGGAACCTCCTACCTAGAGCGCGACGGCACGACCGTGAACCTCGAGGGCCGGCTCCAGCGCCAGCGGCGCGCGGTGCTCGCGCCCTGCCCGGACGAGCTCGCGTGGATCGGCCGTCTCGGCGAGCGCTTCGGCGTCGAGATCTCGGCGTACTCGTCCGTCGTCTTCGACGAGCTCTCGCCCGTCTGCTACGGCGGGATCGCCTACGGCGACATCGGCGAGCACACCGCCCTGCCGCAGCGCGCGACCGCCGTCGGAGCGGTCGCGGATCCCGCCGAGACCGCCTCGCCCGCCCCGGCCCCACCGGCGGATGCGCTGCGCGTCCTCGCCTACCGGCCGCTCTTCTCGGGGGCCGCCGTCGAGCGGACGCCCGAGCTGCAGTTCCAGCGGCCCGGCGGCGAGATCGAGCTCGCGCGCGCCGACGCGCGCGCCCGCGGCATCGCGACCGGCGACACGGTCACGGTGCGGTCGAACGGCACGTCGCGCGAGCTCCGCGCCCGCCTCGCCTCGGACCTCACCGCAGGCACCGTCCGCCTCACGCGCGACGACGCCGAGGGCCTCCACGACCACGTCGAGGTAAGCGCCTGATGCAGGAGTCGTGGTGGGTCACGATCATCAAGTCGGCGGTGATCGTGAACCTCGTGATGGTCGCATTCGCCTACACGACGTGGCTCGAGCGCAAGCTGCTCGGGCGGATGCAGCTCCGCTACGGCCCGAACCGCGCCGGCCCCTTCGGCCTGCTGCAGCCGATCGCCGACCTCGTGAAGCTCGTGCGCAAGGAGGCCTTCGCGCCGCAGTCCGCGGTCGACGCCCTGTACATCGCGGCGCCCGCGCTGTCGCTCTTCACGGCGCTCGCGGCCTTCAGCGTCATCCCGTGGGGCGGCGGCTGGACGATCGGCGGCGAGTACATCGCCGGAAGCGTCGTCAACGTGCCGATCTCGCTGATCCTGATCTTCGCGCTCGGCTCGATCGGCATCTACGGCTTCATCGTCGGCGGCTGGGCCTCGGACTCGAAGTACTCGCTGCTCGGGTCGATGCGCACCTGCGCGCAGCTCGTCTCGTACGAGGTATCGCTCGCCCTGTCCGTGCTCGGCGTCGTGCTGATGGGACAGTCGCTGAACCTGACGGAGATCGTCGGCAAGCAGCAGGCGACGATCTGGTTCTTCATCCCGCAGTTCGTCGGCCTCATCGTCTTCCTGATCGGCGGGATCGCGGAGACCTCGCGGCCGCCGTTCGACCTTCCGGAGGCCGACACCGAGCTCGTCGCCGGCTACGCGACGGAGTACAGCGGCATGCGCTGGGGCCTCTTCCAGAACGCCGAGTACGTGAACATGATCACGCTCTCGGCGCTGTGCGTGACGCTCTTCTTCGACGGCTGGCACTTCCCGTGGGTGAGCTCGCTCGACGACCTCGGCCCGCTCTGGTTCGTGCTCAAGCTGATCGTGCTCGTGTCCGCATTCATCTGGCTGCGGGCGTCGCTGCCGCGGCTGCGCTACGACCAGCTGATGCGCTTCGGCTGGAAGGTGCTGCTCCCGGTCGCGACGGTCAACGCGCTCGTCACGGCGTTCCTGGTGGTACTCGTGTGATGGCGGCGCAAGGCTGATGGCGGTCGTCCCGAACACGCTGAAGGGATTCGGCGTCACGCTGAAGCACGTCTTCCGCAAGCCGATCACGCAGCAGTACCCCGAGTACAAGCGGCCGGTGTATCCGCGCTTCCGGGGACGGCACCGCCTGAACCGGCACGAGAACGGGCTCGAGAAGTGCGTCGGCTGCTCGCTGTGCGCCGCCGCCTGCCCCGCCGACTGCATCCGCGTCGTCCCCGCCGAGAACACGGCCGACAACCGCGTGTCGGCCGGAGAGCGGTATGCGCGGATCTACGAGATCAACATGTCGCGCTGCATCTTCTGCGGCTACTGCGAGCTCGCGTGCCCGTTCGACGCGATCACGCTCGGCAACGAGTTCGAGATCTCCGAGCACAATCGCGACGACCTCATCTACACGAAGGACATGCTGCTCGCCGAGCCTGTGAAGCGCATGCCGGTCGCTGACCGCGACCTGTTCGACACGCCGATCCCGTACTACAAGGAGCACTCGTAGGGCGTGGCCAACTTCCTCGTCTGGTGCGTGTGGTTCGTCGCCGCGTTCGCCTGCCTCGGGAGCGCCCTGGCCGTCGTGTCGTTCCGCAACCCGTTCTACTCGGCGCTCGCGCTGATCGGGAACCTCGCGTCGCTCGCCGTGCTGTACCTGCTCCTCGGCGGCGAGTTCGTCGCGGCGAGCCAGGTACTCGTCTACGGCGGCGCCGTGATGGTCATGTTCCTGTTCGTGATCGCCTACCTCGGCGACCGTACCGACGAGTCGCCGTGGACCGGCGGCCCGTCGTGGCAGGTGGTCGGGGGCGTCCTCGCGGGCGCGGCGATCCTCGTGGAGGTGATCGTCGCGATCGGCCTGAAGGCCGGCGGCGCGCTCTCCGACGAAGCCCACATCGATCGCGCGTTCGGCTCGCCGGCGCGGATCGGGGAGCTCTTCCTCACCGACCACCTGCTCGCCTTCGAGGTGACCTCGATCGTCCTCCTCGTCTCGGCGGTCGGCGGGGTGGTGCTGGGCGCCCACGCGCGTGCCCAGGAGTCCGACTCGTCGCCGGTCCGGACCCGCTCGTAGATGCACGGCCCCGAGATCACGTGGTACCTGATCCTCGCGACGACGCTCTTCGTCACGGGCGCCCTCGGCGTGCTCTTGCGGCGCAACCCGCTGATCATGCTGCTTTCGGTCGAGATCATGCTGAACGGCGCGAACCTCGCGCTGATCGCGTTCTCGCGGCGCGTCGGCCACGAGGACGGCCAGGTGTTCGCGATCGCGGTCATGGCCGTCGCGGCGTCGGAGGTCGTGGTCGGACTCGGGCTGATCGTCGCCCTCGGCCGGCGCGACCTCGAGCTCGACGTGGACAAGCTGAGGACCCTCCGCGGGTAGGACCAGCTTCGTGAACGCCGCCGCCTGGGTCTGTCTGCTGCTCCCGCTCGCGTCGGCCGTCGCGCTGACGGTCGGCGGGACGCGCGTGTCCCGCCGGCTCGCGGGGTACGTCGCGACGCTCGCGACGATGGGCGCGTTCGTGGCGGCCGCCGTCGCGTTCTTCACGATGCTCGGCGAGTCGCCCGAGGATCGCGCCCACGCGACGACGTCGTGGACGTGGCTCGCCGCCGGGAACTTCTCCGCCGGCGTGACGCTGCTCACCGACCAGCTCAGCGTGATGATGATGCTGATCGTCACCGGCGTCGGCTCGCTGATCGTCGCCTATTCCGTCGGCTACATGGACCGCGAGGACGAGGAGCGGCGCTTCTTCGCGTACATGTCGCTCTTCGTCTTCTCGATGCTCCTGCTCGTGCAGGGCGGGAACCTGCTGCTCCTGCTGGCCGGCTGGGGGATGGTCGGCCTCTCGAGCTACCTCCTGATCGGCTACTACCAGGAGCGCGAGTCGGCGATCCGGGCGGCGAAGAAGGCATTCATCATGAACGCGTTCGGCGACGCGACGATGGCGCTCGCGCTCTTCCTGCTGATCGAGCACACCGGACGACTCGACTTCGCCGGAGTGTTCGCGAACGCGCCGACGGGGACCGTGGCGACGCTCGTGGCGCTCGGCCTCCTCGGCGGCGCCGTCGCCAAGTCGGCGCAGATCCCGCTCCACACGTGGCTCCCGGACGCGATGGAGGGCCCGACGCCGGTGAGCGCGCTGATCCACGCCGCGACGATGGTGACGGCCGGCGTCTACCTGCTCGTGCGGACGCACCCGCTGTTCGAGAACGCCAAGTTCATCCTCGACGTCGCCGCCGGCCTCGGCGCCGCCACGCTCCTGATGGCGGGGCTGATCGCCCTCGTGCAGACGGACATCAAGCGGGTGATCGCGTACTCGACGATGTCGCAGATCGGCTACATGTTCGTCGGCGCGGCCGTGGGCTCGTACGCGAACGGGATGTTCCACCTGATGACGCACGCCTTCTTCAAGGCGCTGCTCTTCATGGCGGCGGGGCTCGTGATCCATGGGCTGACGGGCGAGCAGGACATCCGGCGGATGGGCGGTCTCGGTCGCGTGATGCCGTGGACGCGGACGGCGTTCCTCGTCGGGTCGCTCGCGCTCGTCGGGATCTTTCCCTTCGCGGGCTTCTTCTCCAAGGACTCGATCATCGCGGCGACCCTCGGCCGCGAGGACTGGTACGGCGTCGTTCTCTTCGTCGCAGCCCTCATCGGGACGTTCCTGACGGGGGTCTACGCGTTCCGCCTCTACTTCCTCGTCTTCACCGGCGAGCAGTCGGCCTTCGCGCGCGAGCACCACCACTCCCACCACGGGAAGGAGGGGCCGTTCTCGATGGTGTGGACCGTCCTGACGCTCGCGCTCTTGTCGATCGTCGGCGGGTGGATCCAGTTCGCGCCGTTCTGGCACCCGCTCACCGACTGGCTCGAGCCGGTCGCCCCGCCGCTCGTCGAGCCGACGGACGCGCAGGAATGGCTCGCCTCCGGTCTCGCGATGGCGCTAGGGCTCTCGGGCATCGCGGTCGCGTGGGCGCTCTACTCGCGCCGGTCGATGCGGGTCCCCCGCTCGCTCCCGGTGCTCGAGCACAAGTTCTACTGGGACGAGCTCTACAACTGGATCTGGTACCGCCCGGCCGACGCCGTCGCACGCGCGCTCGGCCGCGGCTTCGAGCGGCCGGTCATCACCGGCTCGATCGACGCCGTCACCCGCGGGTTCGGGCTCGGGTCGCGCGAGCTGGGGCTGGCGCAGAACGGCCTCGTCCGCTCGTACGCGCTCGCGCTCGCGGGCGGGCTGGCGGTGCTCGCCGTCGTCTTCCTGAGCGTGAGATAGCGATGGACTGGCTGACGACGATCCTGATCTTCCTGCCCGTCGCGGGCGCGCTCCTCGTGTGGCTCGCGCCGCTGCCGCGGTTCTGGGCGGGATCGCTGGCCACGCTCATCTCGCTGGTTGAGGTCGGCGTCTGGATCACGGCGCTCGGGAACTTCGACTTCGATTCGCCGCGGCTCCAGTTCGACCAGAAGGCGACCTGGTTCTCGGACCTCGGCGTCTCCTACCACGTCGGGCAGTACGCGTTCTCGCTGTGGCTCGTCGGGCTGACGGTCGTCGTCCAGGCCGCGTGCGTCACCTATGCGTGGTGGGCGGGTCGCGAGCGGGCGCGGGCGTACTTCGGGCTGATGCTCTTCCTGACGGGCGCCGTGGTCGGCGTCTTCACCGCGCAGGACCTGCTCCTCTTCTACGCCTTCTTCGAGGCGATGCTGATCCCGCTGTACGTGCTGATCGGGGTGTGGGGCGGCGCCGGACGCCTCGGCGCGACGCTCAAGTTCGTCGTCTACACCGTCGTCGGGTCGCTCCTGATGCTCGCGGCGATCGTCGTCTACGGCCTCCAGGAAGGGACGTTCGACCTGACCGCCATGCACCCGAGCTCGAACGCCTGGCTCTTCCTCGGCTTCATGGCCGCGTTTCTGATCAAGTCGCCGCTCTTCCCGTTCCACGGCTGGCTTCCCGACGCGTATCGCGAGGCGCCGCCCGAGGTCTCGGCGGTGCTGTCGGGCGTGATCTCGAAGGCGGGCCTCTACGGCCTGCTGCGGATCGTGATCCCGAAGTTCCCCGACCCGGTCGACGACTTCCGGATCGCGATCCTCGTGCTCGCGGCGGCGTCGCTCGTCTACGGGTCGCTGCTCGCGTTCCGCGCGCCCGACCTGCGCGGCGTGATCGCGTACTCGTCGCTCGCCCAGTCGGGCCTGATCGCGCTCGGCCTCTTCGCGGCGAACGACCTCGGCTTCGACGGCGCCGTTCTGCAGATGGTCTGCCACGGGCTCGTGTCGGCGTCGCTCTTCCTGCTCGCGGCGATGGTCGAGCGTCGCACGTCGACGGGCGAGTTCCGTCTCCTGGGCGGGATGGCCCGCGGCCGTCCCGCGCTCGCGACGCTGCTGATGACGGTTGGCGTGATCTCGCTCGCGGTGCCGCTGTCTGCCACGTTCGCCGGCGAGTTCCTCATCCTCGCGGGCGTGTTCCAGCAGCACTGGGCGTGGGCCGTGATCGGCGCGGGCGCGATCGTGCTCGCCGCGATGTACATGCTGCGCGCGATCTCGGCCGTGCTCCACCAGGACGTCGGGTCCGCGGTCAGCGACGCCGCGCTCGACCTGCGGGCGGGCGAGCTCGCGATCGTGACGCCGCTCGTCGCGCTGCTGCTCGTGCTGTCGGCGTGGCCGGCGGCGATCTCCGACCACGCGTTCGGCGGGAACCGGGCCCGACAGCAGGTGACGGAGCAGCTGCGTTCCGCCGCCGGCGAGCGAGGCGAGCCTTGATCGAGACGCCGGCCGTCGACTGGTTCGCGCTCTCGCCGGAGCTCGCGCTGCTCGCGGCGACGGGTCTCCTGCTGATGGTGGCCGTGTTCGTCCCTCGGGCCGCTCGAAGGGCCACCGCTGCATTCGTCTGCGCCGCCGGGTTCATCGCCGCGTTCACGGTCGCGATCGTCCTCTTCGACCGGACGGACGAGGCGCAGACGGTGATCGGCGACGCGATCGTCCGCGACCGCTGGGGCGCGCTCGCCCAGATCCTGATCGCGGGGTCGGGGCTCGTCGCGGTGCTGATCTCGTATCGCGAGCGGATGCGCGACGAGCACGTCGCCGAGCACTACGCGCTGCTCGCGGCCGCCGGCGCCGGAATGCTGTTCTTCGTCCAGGCCAACAACCTGATGACGCTCTTCCTCGGGCTCGAGTGGTTCTCGATCGCGCTCTACGTCCTGTGCGCGCTCGACATCGACCTGATCGGGTCGCTCGAGGCCGGTCTCAAGTACCTGATCGTCGGCGCGGTCGGCGCGGCGACCCTCCTCTTCGGCTCGGCGCTCGTCTACGGCACGACGGGTGAGCTCGAGTTCGAGAAGATCGCGGCCTCGGGCCACTCGCACGACGCGATGCTCGTGGTCGGGCTCGCGATGCTCATCACCGGGCTCGGCTTCAAGGCCTCGGCGGCGCCGTTCCACATGTGGACCCCGGACGCGTACCAGGGCGCGCCGACGCCCGTGACCGCGTTCATGGCGTCGGCGACGAAGATCGCCGCGCTCGCCGTCGCCTACCGCGTGCTCGTGACCGCGTTCCCCGGGAACGACGACCTGTGGCAGTACGCGATCGCCGTCATCGCCTGCATCTCGCTCGCGGTCGGGAACATCGCAGCTCTCGTCCAGCGGAACGTGAAGCGGATCCTCGCGTACTCGTCCGTGTCGCACGCGGGCTTCATGCTGATCCCGATCGCCGCGGCGAACGAGCTCGGCGCGAAGGCGCTGATGTACTACCTGATCCCGTACGCGGCGCTCTCGCTCGGCGCATTCGCGGTCGTGGCGGCGCGCGAGCGCGAGCTCGGGATGCCGGTGACGCTCGACAACCTCGCAGGGTTCGGCTGGGAGCGGCCGTTCCTCGGCGTCGCGATGTGGGTCTTCATGCTCGGCTTCCTCGGCTTCCCGCTCACCGGCGGCTTCATCGGCAAGTTCTACGCCTTCGCGGCGGCGTGGGACGGCGGGTTCTGGTGGCTGATCGTCGCCGGCGTGATCGCGACGATGATCTCCGCCTACTACTACCTCGGGATCGTGCGCGCGATGTACTTCCGGGAGCGCATGGAGCTCCAGCTCGCGCCGGCGGGAGGCTCGCCGCCGCGCGACGCACTGCTCGCGGTCGCGGTCGGGACCTGCCTCGTCGTCACCGTCGGCTCCTTCTTCGCCGTGCAGCCGATCATCGACGTCGCCGAGTCGGCCGCGCAGTCGCTACCGCTCTAGGCGCTACGGCTTCGCCGGGCGGAGCGCGATGCGGCGAACGAGGGGCGCGGCGGCGAGCGCGAGCTTCACGGCGAAGACGCCGAGGCACGCGACGAGCGCGGACTCCCCGGCGGCCGGGATCCCGTCGGCCTGGCTCCGGACCGCGCACGACACGACGAGGAGGACGACTGCAACCGCCCAGAGGAGCGCCTGAACCCCGGCGACGGCATCCTCGCGCGTCTCGACGTAGTCGCCGAAGCACACGAGCGCGGACACCGCCGCGAACGGGAGCGCGGCGAGCAGCGCGTACAGCGCGACTGCGCGCGCATCCCCGGAATCGGCCGCTGCGGCGGTCACCGCGAGCACGGCCGGAAGCACACGGCGTCCCACGTCTGAAGCTTCGCCCCCGGCCCGGACGGTCCTTCTATGCTCCCGCCGACCGCGACGAAAGGAGATGCATGGCAACGCTCACGTGGCTCGGGCACGCCGCCTTCCGGATCGAGAGCGACCGCGGCAAGCGGATCTACGTCGACCCGTTCCTCCAGGGGAACCCGTCGACGCCCGAGAGCGAGAAGAGCCCCGAGCGTGTCGACGTGATCGCCGTCACCCACGGGCACTCCGACCACGCGGGCGAGGTGCCCGACCTCTCGAAGCGGTTCCCGGACGCGCAGGTCGTCGCGCAGGTCGAGGTCAAGGGCTGGCTCGGCGGGCAGGGCGCGAACGTCGGGCAGCTGCCGGGGATCAACAAGGGCGGGTCGCAGGAGATCGACGGGATCCGCTTCACGATGACGAACGCGTTCCATTCGTCGAGCGCCGCCGACGGTACGTACCTCGGCGAGTCGTGCGGGATCGTCGTGCGGCTGGAGGACGGGAAGAGCATCTACTTCGCCGGGGACACGTGCGTCTTCGGCGACATGCAGCTGATCGCGCGGCTGTACCGACCCGACCTCGCCGTCCTCCCGATCGGCGACTGGTTCACGATGGGCCCCGAGGAGGCTGCACTGGCGCTCGAGCTGCTCGGGAACCCGCGTTGTGTCCCGTGTCACTTCGGGACGTTCCCGCTCCTCACGGGTACGCCCGACCGGCTGGCGGAGCTCGCGCCGAGCGCGCAGGTCGAGCGAATCGAGGCCGGGGAGAGCATCGAGCTGTGAGGCAGCGCTGGTTCGGCGCGACCGGCCGGCAGGTGCCGGAGATCGCGCGCGAGGGCGATTTCGACGCCGCCGAGGCACTCGTGCTGGACGCGATCGACGACGAGGCCGCGCTGCGCGAGGCGCACGCGCACGGTCGCCCCGTGGTCGTCCGCGCGCACACCGCCGAGGACGTGCGCCGCGCGCTCGCCCGGCCCGAGGTGTCGTGCGCTCTCGTCGACGATGCGACCCTGCTCGACCTCGACCTCACCGAGCTGACCTATGGCTGAGCCGGTCGTCTCGACGTACTCGATCGTCGCCTGCGACCTCGACGCGGGCCAGTGGGGCGTCGCGACGCAGTCGAAGTTCCTCGCGGTCGGCTCGGTCGTGCCGTGGGCGGAGCCGCACGTGGGCGCGGTGGCGACGCAGTCGTACGCGAACCCGCGCTACGGGCCGGACGGGCTCCGGCTCCTCGGCGAGGGCCTGTCGGCCGCGGAGGTCGTCGAGCGGCTGACCTCCGCCGACGACGGCCGAGACCGGCGTCAGCTCGGCGTCGTCGACGGAGAGGGGCGGAGCGCGACCTTCACCGGCGAGGGGTGCCACGGTTGGGCCGGCGGCCGCACCGGCAGGTGCTACGCCGCGCAGGGGAACATCCTCGTCTCCGAGGCGACGGTGGACGCGCTCGCGGCGACCTTCGAGGCGACCCCGGGACGGCCGCTCGCCGAGCGGCTCCTCGAGTGCCTCGCCGCCGCTCAGGCGGCGGGCGGGGACCGGCGCGGACAGCAGTCCGCGGCGCTCCTCGTGGTCGAGCGGGGCGGCGGCTACGCCGGGCTCTCCGACGTCCTCGTCGACCTCCGCGTCGACGAGCACGCCGAGCCGATCCCCGAGCTCGCGCGGCTGTACCGGATGCACCACGCGCTCTTCGGGAAGACCCCGCGCTCCGCGTGGGTGCGCGTCGACGACGCACTCGCGGTCGAGCTGCGCGAGCGGCTCGCGCGGCTCGGCTACGAAACGGATCTGGCGGAGGCGCTCGAGGCGTGGGCCGGCGCCGAGAACCTCGAGGAACGCGTGGATGGCGCCGAGCAGATCGACCCGGTCGTGCTCGGGGAGCTGCGCGCGCGATGAGCCCGCGCGGCTACGAGGTCGTCCGCGTCTCCGACCTCGAGGCGCTGCCGAACGTCAACGGCCCGGTGTTCCGGCCGCTACGACGGAGGCTCGGGATCGCCGCGTTCGGGGCGAACTGCTGGACCGGCGAGAACGCAGGCGATCCCGTGATCGAGCGGCATCGCGAGCCCGACGGGCCGGAGGAGCTCTACGTGGTGCTCCAGGGCCGCGCGACGTTCACGCTCGGCGACGAGACGATCGACGCGCCTGTCGGCACGATCGTCTCTGCCCCGCCGGGCACCCTGCGCGAAGCGGTTGCCGCCGAGCCGGCGACGACTGTCCTCGCCGTCGGTGGCACGGAGGGCGTGGCGTACCGGCCGCTCGCGTGGGAGGACTTCTACGTCGCTTCCGGATACCAGCGACTGGGCCGGGAGGAGCGAGGACGGGCGGTGATCCGCGAGATGCTCGCCGCGCACCCCGACGGCTGGCAGGAGCACTACAACGCTGCGTGCTTCGAGGCGATCGCCGGCGACGCAGACGCAGCCCTCGCTCACCTGCGGCGGGCCGCGATCCTCGACCGCGACGCGGTGAGGAAGCACGCGGCGACGGACTGCGACTTCGACGCCCTCCGGTCGGACCCGCTCTTCGACGAGGCGTTGTCGTGAGTCTCGCCGGCGCTGCACGCCCGGATGACCTCGACGCCATCCCGGTCGCGGATGGCTTCGTGTGGCACCCGGTCCGGCGGCGATTCGACATCCGCGCGTTCGGCACGAACATGTACACGTCCGAGGGCGAGGGCCGGCAGATCGTCGAGGAGCACACGGAGGACACGGGGCACGAGGAGATGTACGTCGTGGTGCGCGGCCACGCGACGTTCCGGATCGAGGACGACGTCGTGGACGCGCCGGCGGGGACGATCGTCTTCCTTCGCGAGTCGACGCTCCGCCGCGGAGCGGTCGCCGAAGATCCGGACACCCTCGTGCTCGCCGTCGGCGGAAAGCCCGGGGAGGCGTTCCGCGTGTCCCCGTGGGAGTCGTGGTTCGCAGCGATCCCCGCCACCCGGGCCGAGCGCTGGGACGACGCCATGCCGCTTTACGAGGAGGCCGTGCGCGAGCGCCCGGACGAGCCCATTGCGCTGTATTTCCTCGCATCGCTGGAGGCGCGCGCGGGAAGGCGCCTCGACGCGCTGATCCACTTGCAGGAAGCCGTCCGGCGCGACCCGGAGCTCGCCGTACGCGCGCGCCGCGACAGCGACTTCGCGGCGATCCGCCGCGAGCCGGGCTTTCCCGCGTAGAGAGTCGAGGTCATGTTCGCGCCGCGAGACGCGCGAACGACGTCGGCTCGGTTCCGCTGCCGAGCCGGTCGCGGATCCTCTCCGCGCACTGCTCCGGGCTCAGTGCCGACGTGTCGACCTCGAGGTCGTACTGCCAGTCCCCGTGCACCTCACGCTGCCAGCGCAGCACCGGGTCCGGAACGGGCTCGTCGGCCGCGGCGACGGCGTAGCTTCCGGCGGGGGAGCCCCTGCGCCGCGCCATGATCGTCTCGATCGGGCACCGGACGCCGACGAACAGCACCGGCAGCCCGGCGAGCCGCCGCGCACAGGCGGCGAGCAGGCCGGCGTCGTGGTGGCCGACGTCGACCGCGACGCTCAGCCCGAGCCGGCTGTGCGCCGCGATCGAGTCGTAGAGGGCCGCGTACAGAACGGGCACGACCGGCGCCGCCGCATGGTCGTGCTCGCCGGGTCGCAGGCCGATTCCGGGCTGGAAGCGCGGCGGTGTCGTCGCGCGGGCGACATCGACGCCGAGGTTGATCCAGACGCCGTCGAACGACTCCTGGATCGCCGAGACGATCGACGACTTCCCGGACCGCGGCGCGCCGTTCAAGACGACGATCTGACCCGTGACCCGCCGATCGTTCGCGCCGCTCATGCCGAGCCGCGGGAGTCGCCGGGGAGCCGGATCCCGGCTGCGCGGGCGCGCTCGACGGTTTCCGAGCCCGTCTCGGGCGCGACGACGACGAGGAACGCGCCGTAGCCGTCGACGACGCAGGACTCGACCAGCGCCTGCAGGCCGAGCGCGAGCGCGAAGGCCTTGTGCGACTGCTCGCCCCCGAAAGGAATCAGCTCGTCGGGCAAAGCGCGGCCCGCGAGGACGTCCCCGTAGGTGACCTGCCCCATCGAGACGTCGACGACCACCGGCTCGTCCTCGGCAGGGATGCCGATCGCGAGCGGCGTCGTGCCAACGAGCGGCGCGCCGCCGCCCGGAGGCGGGAGCCGCGCCGGCGACGTCGCCGTCAGCAGCGCGAGCAAGCCCGACTCGGCGAGCCGGCGCACCCAGTAGCCGAGCGCGCCGGTCGGAAAGCAGTCGCGCGCGACGACCACCCGCGCCGGCCACGGCGGATCGTCCTCGAGCGAGTCGCAGATCGCCGCGAGCGTGAGATAGCCGAGCGCGCCGCGGCCCTCCCATTGCTCGAACCCCGGATATTCGACGACGCGCTCGGGTCTCGCGGTGGGATCGAGGTCCGGCAGGGTGCCGAGCCACTCGACCCGCGTTAAGCCGTGGCCCTGCTTCCCGCGCCGCTCCGAATCGAGGAAGTGGTCTGCGAGCACCGCCGCGTCGTCCTCCGCGAACCCGAGGCCGCGCAGCCGCGGGAGAACGTCCTCAGGCCGCACGGCGGCGAAGCGCCACGGCGAGCGCGAGCCCGAGCGGCAACGCGGCGAGCACCGGGTGGAGGCGGCGACGGGCGTGGGGCACGTACCGCTCGCTGAAGTCGAGGATCGGCCAGCCCCGGTCGCGCGCGATCCGGCGCAGGGCTCGATCGGGATTGACCGCGACCGGCGCCCCCACCGCCTCGAGGAACGGCACGTCCGTGTGCGAGTCCGAGTACGCCGCCGAAGCCGCGAGGTCGATTCCCTCGGCCCGGGCAAGCTCCCGCACGGCCCGTGCCTTCCCCTCCCCGTGTGCGGCGCGTAGCGGCCGGCCCGTGTAGACGCCACCGACGATCTCGCACGTCGACCCGACGGCGCCGTCGAAGCCGAGGTCGTCGGCGATGTGCTGCACGATCTCCTGCAGCGTCGCAGAGACGATGTAGACGCGCTCGCCGCGCGCGCGATGCTGCTGCACGAGCCGCAGCGGCTCCGCGTACACGAGCGGTCGCAGCACCGGCTCCATCGCGTCTCCGACCAACTCCTGTAGATCCGAGACCCGGAGCCCCTTCAACAGGATCATCCCGTCCTCGGCGCCTGCGCGAACCGCCTCCGCGCTCGCGCCGCGCAGGACGAACAGGAGCTGCCACAACGCCGACTTCACGAGCTGCCGGCGCGAGATCACGCCTCGCTCCCGAAACGACGGCGCGAGCGCAAGCACCGACGAGCGCCGCAGGACGGTGCGATCGAGGTCGAAGAACGCCGCCGCCGCCACGCCTCCACTGTACGCGCCGCGGTCATCGCGGCTCGCGGTGGCGCTGCGCGCACGCCACTCGTCGAAAGTCACGGATTCGGCACCGTCCCGCCACCAATGCGTCACGGAAGCGGCGCTACGATCACCGTGGGTGGCGGGTGGAACTGCTTCCCCACCCAGGGTGGGGAACTAAGGAAGGGGCGGCGCCTGAGCGCGACGTCGTTCGCCGCCGCTGGGCGCCACGCGGTGAAGCGACCTCCGTCCGTTACGAGACGAGCGGCAGCGTGCGCGTGAAGCCGCCACTGCGACTCGCCTCGACGGCCCGCGCGACCTCGAGGATCGCCTGCGCCGGCTCCGACGCCGGGTTGCGGACGACGAGCGGCTCGCCGGCCTCCGCGGCCTCCCGAACGGCGGCGTCGAGCGGGACGACGCCAAGAAGCGGCACGCCGAGCTCGGTCGCCAGGCGCTCGCCGCCACCCGCGCCGAAGACCTCCGACGTCATGTTCTCGACGACGCCGAGCAGCCGCATCCCCGTCTTCTGCGCCATCGAAGCGGCGCGGACGGCGACCTCCTGCGCGAGGGGCTGCGGGGTCGTCACCACGATCGCCTCCGCCCGCGGCAGGAGCTGCGCGAGCGAGATCGAGACGTCGCCGGTGCCGGGTGGCATGTCGACGACGAGCACGTCGAGGTCGCCCCAGTGGACGTCCTGGAGGAACTGCTCGAGCGCCCGGTGGAGCATCGGGCCGCGCCACATCACCGGCTGGTTGTCATCGAGGAAGAAGCCGATCGACATCAGCTTCAGGTCGTGCCGGACCGGCGGGATCATCATGCGGTCGACGAGGATCGGGCGCTGGCGAATCCCGAGCATGTGCGGGATCGAGTGACCGTAGACGTCGGCGTCGAGAATGCCGACCTCGCGCCCGAGCGCCGCGAGCGCCGCGGCGAGGTTGACCGTCAGCGACGACTTCCCGACGCCGCCCTTCCCGGACGCGACGGCGATCACCCGCGTCGTCGGGCGGAGCTGGATCGCGCGCTCGCCCTCTGGCGCGCCGCCCCTCAGCTTCGTCGTCAGCGCCGCCCGCTCCTCGGGAGACATGACGTCGAAATCGAGGCGAACGGACGCCACGCCCGGAACCGCGCCCACCTCGCGCGCGACCTGGTCCTCGAACGAGTTGCGGAGCGGGCACCCGGCGACGGTCAGCGCGATCGTGACCGTCACGTCGCCGCCGTCGACCGTGACGTCGCGGACCATGTCCAGCTCTGTTACGGGGCGTCGCAGCTCGGGATCGACGACCCGCGACAGCGCCGCGACGATCGCTTCACGTGACGCCGGCGGCATCGCGGCTGAGGGTAGCACCGTCCTCGAGCGCGGCCGGGAGGCCACGGGCGGCCGCGTTCCGCGCTCGACAGGCGCAGCATCGGTGGCGACGCCTACTCGCCCTGCGCGGATGCCGCGTTTTCGAACGCGCGCATCGCCACGACCGGCTCGACGGGCTGCCCGAGGCGCTCCTTCAGGTACAGCGCGTTCTCGATCGCGTACCCCTCCCAGTCGTTGTTGAAATAGGCGAACACCTCGACCGCCTCCGCCCACCCCCGAAGGCGAGCGGCCCATTCGTCGAGCTCCCCGTGGCTGTAGTTCCCGTTGCCGCCGTGCGTCCCGCCGTGGAACCGAACGAAGGTGAAATCCGCGGTCAGCTCGTGCGTCTGGAACGAATGCACCTGCGGCCTGTCGCCGATCACGAGCGCGACGTTGCGCTCGGCCAGCAGCGCGCTGACGTCGGGCGCGAACCAGCTCGCGTGGCGGAACTCGACGCAATGACGCAATCCGGTCGGGAACTCGTCGAGCGCGCGGGCAAGGCGCTCGTCGTCGCGCGCCATGGTCGGCGGTAGCTGCCACAGGAGCGGGCCGAGCTTCGGCGACGCGAGGAGCGGCGCGATGCGGTCGAGCAGGAGCGCCAGGTTCGGCGCCACCTCCTGGAGGCGCTTGATGTGCGTGATGTACCGGCTGACCTTGACCGCGAACAGGAAATCGCGCGGCGACTCGGCGACCCACCGGGCGACGACCGGCGCCCTCGGGAGACGGTAGAAGGTCATGTTCACCTCGACGGTGTCGAAGTGGCGCGCGTAGAACCGCAGCCAGTCGCGCGCGGCGCAGCGAGGCGGGTAGAAGACGCCGTGCCGCCAGTGCTGGTAGTTCCAGCCGGAGCAGCCTATGCGGATCCGCGGAGGGCCTTCGCCAGCCGACGGCACATGTCGTCGGTTCCCGCTGCGACGACGCGCGAACGCCCCTCGAGATCGAGCGGCGCGGCCCCGAACGGCGGATCCTCCGGAAGGTCGATCCCGAGCCCTCGCTCCCGCACGAGAAGCTGGCCCGCCGCGATGTCGACCGAACGCGCGGGCTTGAGAGAGACGACGCCGTCAACACGTCCGGCCGCGAGGTGGCAGAGCGAGATCGCGAGCGACCCCATCACGCGGAGGCGATGCGCGAGGCCGACCATCTGCGACGCGTGGTCGGAAACGAACTGCGTCGTCGTGGCCTCGAACGACAGGATCTCGAGCTCATCCTTCGGGAGCTCCGTCAGCGGCTCGCCGTTCAGGAACGCACCCACGCCGCGCGCCGCGGACCACTCCTCGCCCGTTCCGAAGTCGTAGACGTAGCCGAACGTCACGTCGTCCATCGTGTCGCCGTCGGCCACTGCGATCGAGAGCGAGAAGAACGGAATCCCGCGCTTCGCGTTCAGCGATCCGTCGATCGGGTCGACGACGAGGGTGAAGCGACCGTCGCCGCGGATGCCCACCTCCTCGCTCACGATCCGCCGGTCCGCGCCTTCGAGGCGGGCGAGGATCGCGCGCTCGGCCGCCGCGTCGATCGCCGTCGTGTCGTCGCCGCCGCGCCCGGCGCCGACTACCGGCTCGCGCTCCGCGCGGCTCGGGAGCGCGGCAAGAACGTCTCGAACGTCCTCGACGGCGCCGCGGCAGAGCCCGAGCCAGGGCTCCGTCACAGCGGGTGGAAGAGCAGCCCCGACGTCAGCTTCGGGTAGAAGAACGTCGACTTCTGCGGCATCGTCTCGCCGCGCGTCGCGAAGGCGCGCACCTGGTCGACCGTCGGCGCGCGGACGAGGAACGCCGCTTCGGCCTCGCCGCGGTCGACCGCCGCCCGCGCCTCGTCCTCGTACGGGGTGTATGAGACGTCGCTCGCGTACCGCTCGACGGCAGCGGCATCGAGTTCGTCCGTCGACGACACCGCCTGCTCACGCCCCTCCCGATAGACGCGAAGGCCGCCGTTCTCCTCTGCGAGAGGCGGCTCGCGGTCGAGCCGCCGCGCGATCCGGTGCGTCGGGAAGATCGACACGCCCGCCGAGCGCGTGGAGACGAGGACGGCGAGCGTGCGAGTCGCTCCTGGATCCTCGGCGCGGTAGGCGACCGCCGTCTCGTACCGGTGGTGGCCGTCGGCGATCAGCAGCGGCCCGACGACGTCGACGGCGCCCGACGAAACGGGCCACGCGCGCGTCCTGACGTCACTCTCCTCGACGTCGATCTCGGGCTCTCCCGCCGGCCGCTCGAGCACTGGATCGGCGTCGTAGAGGAGGAAGATCGGCTCGAGCTGCGTCCGCGTCGCGCGCAGCAGGCGGAGCCGCTCCTCCTTCGGCCCCGCGTGCGTCCGCTCGTGCGGCAGGACGTTCCCCGCGTCGTAAGGCGTCACCTCGATCGAGCCCGCGATCCCCTCGCGTGTGCGCGCCACGCCGTCGGGCCCGACGTAGTCCTGGGCGAGGAACCACAGCGCCGGCTCGTCCTCTCGCAGGACACCCTCGTCGCGCCAGGCGTCGAGATCGTGCGCGGCGCCCTCGGGCGTGTCGGGGAGCGTCAGGTGGACGACGTTGAACGGGCTGCGATCGAGGTACTCGCGCCGCTCGGCGGGTCCGATCACGTCGTACGGCGGCGCGACGAGGGGGCCGAGTGGGCCGACGACGGCGTCGTCGTAGCGCAGGGCATTGAACGGCCGCAGCAACGGCATCGCGTGAGGGTACCCGCCGCGAGGAGCGCGCCGGACCGGAGACTAGACTGGCCCGGTGACGATCTCGGATCTCGTGGAGGACCGCGTCGTCGAGGGCGTGTTCGCAGTGAAGACGAAGCGGCGACTGCGGACCCGGGGCGGGTCGCCGTACCTCGCGCTCGAGCTCGTGGACGCCACGGGGCGGATCGACGCTCGCGTCTGGAGCGACGTCGAGCTACTCGACGGCCGCTTCGGCGAAGGCGACGCCGTCCGCGTCCTCGGCCGCGTCGAGCGCTACCGCGACCGGCTGCAGCTCGAGGTCCGCGCGGTCGAGCCCACCGACGTCGACCCCACCACGCTGACGCCGGCCGCTCGACGGGACCCGGCCGAGCTCGAGGGCTTCGTCGAGTTCCTCGCAGCGGAGATCTCGCACCCGGCGCTCGCCGCGACCGTCCGGCGAGCGCTCGACGGGCGCGAGCTCCGCGCGTACCCGGCAACCACCGATGGTCACCACTCCTACGCCGGCGGGCTGCTCGAGCACACCGTCGGCGTCGCGACGCTCTGCCGCGATACGGCCCAGCTCCACCCGCGGCTTCGGCCCGACCTTCTGATCGCGTCGGCGCTTCTCCACGACGTCGGACGAACCGTCGAGCTCACGCGCGGCCCGTCGTTCGCCCCGACCGAGGAAGGGCGTCTCCTCGGCCACGTGCACCTCGGCCTCCAGCTGATCGACCGTGTCGCCGAGGGGCTCGAGGGGGCCGAACGCGCGGAGCTCCTCCACTGCGTTGCGGCCCACCACGACGCGCGGGCGGCGCGGACGGCGGAGGCGGCCGTCCTGTACCACGCAAACCAGCTCGACGCGATCGCAGCCACGCGACCGGTCGAGTGACGCCGACGATCCTGCGGCGCTGACCCCGGCCGGCGCGTAGAACCGTGGGCGACGCCGTCCTCCTGGCGCTCGCCGCGAGCCTCTCGTGGGGAATCGCGGACTTCGTCGGGCCCGTCAAGGGACGCGTCCTCGGCGCGCTCCGCGTGCTCATGGTCGCGCAGGCCGCCGGCCTTGCGGCAATCGCGATCGTGGTCGCAGTCGGTCGTGTGCCGTGGCCGGGAGCCGAGGTGCTGTACGCGGTTCCGGCTGCCTGCTCGGGGACGCTCGGGCTCTACGCCTACTACCGCGGGATGGCCGTCGGCGCGATCTCGATCGTCGCGCCGGTCGCGGGCGCCGCTGCGGTGATCCCCGTCATGATCGGGATCGCGAGCGGCGATCGCCCGTCGCCGCTCCAGCTGCTCGGGATCGCGGCGGCGATCGTCGGGGTCGCGCTTGCGGCGCGGGAGCCGGGCCAGACCGAGCGTAGGCTCGCCGCCGGCGTCGGGCTCGCGCTGATCGCGGCGCTCGGGTTCGGCCTCTACTTCGCGCCGATGCACGCGGCCGGCACCGCGGACCCGTGGTGGGCCGCGCTCGTCTTCCGGTGCACTTCGGCTTCGATCATCGCGATCGCCGTCCTCGCGCGGAGGACGCCGCTCCGGATGAGCGCTCGAGACGCGGCGATCGTCGCAGCGGTCGGGATCGGCGACATGCTGGGGAACCTCTTCTTCGCGGCGGCCGCCGGTTTCGGCCTCGTCAGCGTCACGTCCGTGCTCGCGTCGCTGTACCCGATCGTGACGATCGCCCTCGCACGGGTGGTGCTCGACGAGCGTGTCGCGAGAACCCAGTACGCGGGCATCGCCCTCACGCTTGGAGGCGTCGCCGCGATCTCGACCGGCTGACGCGTCAGCGCACGTTCCGCCGCCAGAGCAGGAAGCCCAGCGGCAGGAGCGCCGCGAGCATCGCGTACGGCGCGAGCGGACGCGAAGTCGACGCGGCCTTCGGCGGGAGCGGGCGCTCGGCCGGCCCGAGCGCCCGCTCGACGGCGCGCGCCGCGTCGCCGAGCTCCGACTCCTCGAACGTCTTCGCGCGCAGCGAGCGGGCGAGAGCTCCGACAGCCGTCGCGCTCGCGGGATCCGCTCGGTACACGTTGTCGCCGGCGATCCGCTCGCCGGCGCGCCAGAAGCGGACGACGATGAGGCGAACGTGCGCGGCCCGCAGCGCTGCGGCGACTGATCCCGGGGCGAACCCCCTCGACTCCCCGTCGGTGAGGAGGACGGCGACCCTTGCGCCGGTGTCGTTCGTGAAGAAGCGAGACCTGCCGAGCGCGCCCAGCGCGTCGAAGCCCGACGCCTGCAGTCTCGACCGCGACGGCGGCGGGCGGTCGACACCGATCGACTCCCGGAGCGTCGTGAGATAGTCGTCGTGATCGATCGTCGGGAAGATGTGCGGCAGGACCCGATCCGTCATCGACGCGAGGCCGAGCGGCGTGCGCGGGAGCGCGTGCGCGAGCCGCTCGGCCGCGGCAGCCGCACGGCTGTACCGCGTCGGCCGCCCGGCGCGCATCGACTCCGACGTGTCGAGGACGACGAACACCTCCCCGTCTCGCACCTTTGCCCGTCCTCCGGCGGTCGCAAGGACCGGCTGCGCTGCGGCCACGGCCACGAGCGCCAGCGCGGCGACGATTGCCGCGGGAGCCCACCAGGTGCCGCCAATCGGCGGCTCGAGGCGAAGGACGGACCGCGCGCGCCGCACGCGCCGCTCGCCGAGGAGCCACGCGGCGACGGGCACGGCAACGGCCGCTCCGACGAGCGCCGCCTCGGGCGTCAGCCAGACGACCTGCATCAGTACCCGCTTCCCGCCGACGCGACCCCCGCCCCTCGCGCGGCTCCCGGCCCGGCGACGGAAGGCGCGTCGCGGCGACGCTCGCCGGTCGGCTGGAGCAGCGTCAGGAGCACCTCCAGGTTGATCTTCGCGTCGTCGTTCGGTGCCGCGCGGATCGCGCGACGGAACGAGCCGACGCTCTGGCGCAGAAGGAGCGGCGCGTTCTCCTGCGCCGATTCGGCGTTCTCCCACAGCAGGATCCCGAGCAGGTTCGCGGCGCGCGAGCGGCGTGTCGGCGATGGATCGTGCCGCGCGAGGTCCTCGAGGGTCGACTGCGCCTGCCCGAACTCCGACAGACGCTCGGCCTCCTCCGCATAGCTGCGCGCGCTCAGGTGAACCCGGACGAACTGCTGAGCGGCCGAGCGGAAACGGATGTCGTCGTCGACCGCGAGCAGCCGCCGGGCGAGATCGGCGCCGGGGCCGCTCGGCGAGCGCCACAACCCTTCCTTCGCCGGCGCGGCCTGGAAGCGTAAGTCGTCGTCCTGCAGGCGCGTCTCCCATGCACGCACCTGCCACGCGAACACGAGCACCGCGACGCCGGCGACGGCGAGCACGGCCGCGATCAGCCTCCGGATCACGACGCCTTCCAGGTGAGGCGGTTCCCGAAGAGCTCGTTGACGGCGAGCCCGAGCGCGAGCAGGACGCCTAGGACGACGAGCCGCCAGGGGAAAGTGCCGACGACGCGGCCCGGCTTCTCCGCCGCCGGGTCGGTCGTGAGAACCGGATCCGGGACGAACGCAGCCTTGCCCACGCGGCTCTCCCAGAACGCGCGGTCGTCGGCGGACGAGTTCAGCGCCACGACGCGGAGACGGATTCCGGCGCGCACGTAGTCCCTGAGCGTCCTCGTCAGCTGCGGGACGTCGAAGAGCGAGTCGTTGAGGTCGCTGATGAGCACCACGCCGCGGCTGTCCGACCGTGCGAGCGCGGCGCGAGCGGCCTTGAGCCCGGCCGAGATGCGGGTTCCGCCGCGCAGGCTCGTCCAGGGGTTCGAGCGGGCGCGCGGCGCCTGCGTGTACGGGTCGAACGGCCGTGTGGGGTCGACCTTCGGCGCGTGGAAGTAGCGGATGAAGGGCGTCAGCTCGGCCGCCTTCGCCGACGGCGGGAGAGCCTCGTACGCCACGTCCGAGAAGAGGACGAGGCCCGCGCGCCGGCCCGACTTGGAGACGCGCCGCAGCGCGAGCTCGATCTCCTCGGGCGGCGCCGCCTCGGTGCTCGACGAGAGGTCGAGGACGATCACGCCGGCCGAGCCGGGCGCGAAGAACGCGCTCTCGCCGACACGCATGTCGCGCGTCGAAAACGCGGCCGCGACGGCGACGATCCCGATCCCGGCGAGCAGCAGCACGCGCACGATCGCCGTCCGCCGCGCGAGCGGCGCGAGGGAGGGCGCGTCCGCGAGCGGGAGTGCGAGGCGCGTCACCGCGCGTCCTCCACCCGCGTCCGGAGCGACTCCATCGAATCGGGGTCCGGCTGCGGACGCGACCACGCAAGGCGCCGCGCGTCCTCGCCGAGCTCGTCCGGCCCGAGCTCGCGGGCGACGCGCTCGAGTGCGCGGCGGCTCCGGTCGTCGCCCTGGCCGCCGGCCCGCCGGAGCAGCTCGAGCGCCCGCTCGAGCGGCGTCATCCGGTCGAGACGGCTCGTCCGGTGGACGACCCACGCGCGGTGGGCGGCGCGGCCGACGAGCACCGCGGGGTAGGCGAGGAGCGCAAGCGCCAGCGCCACGAGCACCGCCGTCGTCGGCCCGGGCGCGACTGCCCACGTGACGGCCGGCTGGCGGACGACGTCGGAGCGCGGAGTCGGGCGCGAGAGCTCGTGGGGGTCGACGCGCGAGGCGACGCGGAGGTTGGGCCACCGCAGGGTCTGGGTCTGCGTCCCGGCGGTGACGCGCACCGGCGCGAACGAGACCGTCCGCTCGGGCCCGTTCGTCAGGCACCGCCGCACGAGGCAGGTGAGCCGGTAGGCGAACTGCACGTGGACGAGCCCCGCGGCGGCGCGTCTCGTCACGCGCTGCGGCGCGGCCTCGTACGGCCGGAAATCCGTGTGCACGCGAATACGTGACGGATCGACGGTACGCGGGTCGACGACGACGTCGACCTTCGCCTCGACCGGGTCGCCGAAGAACGCCTCGCGCGGCGCGAGCGTCGCCCGGTACGACACCGCGCCGACAGCGGGAACGACGACCAGCGCGCCGAGCGCGAGCAGCGCGACAACGAGCCTCACCCGCCGCGCCTCCGCTCCCAGAGCCGCTGCTCCGACCAGGTGAGGAACGCCGCGAGCACCTCGCCAGGGTCGCTCGACGAGACGATCACCGGGTCGAGGCCGAAGGCGCGGAACAGGTCGAGCGTCCGCTCGCGCCTCGCCTCGTTCGCCGCGCGGCGCGACCGCGCGTCGCGGCGCGAGATCCGCACGGGCCTCGTCGTTCCCGTCGCGGGGTCCGCGACCGGGAGCATCACGTGCCCGCAGTCGGGGAAGCTCGCCTCCCAGACGGGGCACTGGACGAGCACGGGCACGACGTCCCACCTCCGCTCGATCGCACGCGTCCAGGCCTCCTCGTCCGGAGGCTCCACGAAATCGGAGACGACGAAGACGAGGCTCCCGGAGGTCAGGACGCCCCGCGTGTCCTGGAGGTGCTGGAGCGCGCGTGTCACGTTGTCCGCCGGTGCGCGGTACTCCGGCCAGAGCAGGTGCCGTTCGCGGATGTGGAACGCCTCCGCCTTCGACGAGGGCGGCCGCCAGAACGGCTCGTCGCCGTTCGCGAAGTCGAGGTAGCCGACGATCCCGCGCGCGCGCACGACGCTCTCGCAGATCAGCGCCCCTGCGGCCGCGACCGCCTCGGGCTTCGAGAGCCAGGGCAGTCCCGGCGGGTAGAGACCCATCGCCGGTCTGCGGTCGCAAACGAGGACGACGCGCGGCGCCTCCTCGGCGAAACGCTCGCGCACGATGAACTCGTCCTGGCCGCGCGCGGACGAGAGTCGGGCCGAAGCGGCCCAGTCGATCGCGTCGATGTCGTCCCCCGGCCGATACGGGCGCGACCCGGCGACGTCCGACCCCATCCCGCGTCGCGCGCTGTGCATCGCGCCGTAGGCGAGCCCGATCAGCCGGCGGCGGAGAACGAGCGGGAACGTCGGCTCGGCGACGGGCACTGCGGGTTACGTGCCGGTGAGCTCGGTGTCCCTGGACTCCGGCCGCGGCGCCAGCGCGAGGCACTCGTCGCGGAAGCGGTCGAGGGCTGCATCCCAGCCGTGCCGCCGCATCTCCGCGAGGTACGCGGGCGTGAACGCGACGCGGTGGCCGAGCACGGGCTGGAAGACGTGCTCGACGTCCGCCGGCGTCACGTAGTCGCGGTCGCACATCAGGGCCCACGCGCGCGCGGCGCGCTCGAGCGCGAGGCTGCCGCGGACCGAGGCGCCGATCGCCGTCGAGTCGAGGGTGCGCGTCGCGCGCACGAGGTCGACGACCCACCGCTCGACGAGCTCGTCGACGTAGACGTCCTCGATCGCCTCCTGGAGGAGCAGCACGTCCTCGATCGACACCGCCGGCACGAGCTGCCCGAGCGGGTGGCCCGACCGCTGCTCGCGGATGATCCGCAGCTCGTCCTCGGCCGCCGGATACCCGAGCGCGGTCTTGAGGAAGAAACGGTCGAGCTGCGCCTCCGGAAGCGGGAACGTGCCCTCGTGCTCGATCGGGTTCTCGGTCGCGAGGAGCAGGAACGGGTGCGGGAGGATCCGCGTCTCCCCGTCGACCGTCACCTGCCGCTCTGCCATCGCCTCGAGGAGCGCCGACTGCGTCTTCGGCATCGCCCGGTTGATCTCGTCGACGAGGAGGACGTGCGCGAAGACCGGCCCCGGGCGGAACTCGAAGTCGCGGTCGCGCTGGTTGTAGATCGACAAGCCCGTGACGTCGGTCGGCTGCAGATCCGGCGTGCACTGGATGCGCGAGTACTCCATGCCGGAGATCGACTGCGCGATCGCCCGCGCGAGCACGGTCTTGGCCGTGCCGGGAACGTCCTCGAAGAGCACGTGTCCCTCGCACGCGAGCGCGGCGAGGACGAGCTTCACCTCCTCCGACTTCCCGTGCACCACCGTCTCGACATTCGCAAGCAGCCGTCCCGCAATCTGGACGGCGCGGGTCAGCCGGTCGATGTCCGTAGCCGGGCGCACGCGCAGGACCGTATAGACGATCCGCTCTCTGCTGTTGTTAGCGAACCGTTAGGAGGAGCCGCTCGGACGGCGCGCCGTTCTCAGACGTTGAAGCGGATGTTCAGGACGTCGCCGTCGCGCACGACGTAGGTCTTCCCCTCGAGGCGTTGGAGAGCCTGTTTTGCAGCTTCGGCGTGCGACCCGGTGCGGACGAGGTCGTTCCAGTCGATCACCTCGCAGCGGATGAAGCCGCGCGCGATATCGGAATGGATCGACTCCGCCGCGTCGAGCGCCGTCTCCCCGTTCCGCAGCGTCCAGGCGCGCGTCTCCTTCTCGCCCGCGGTGAAGAAGGTGATCAGGTCGAGCGCGTCGCGGAGACGGCGCACGACTTCCTCGAGCGCCGATGCGCTCCCGTCGCGGAACGCGGCGGCCTCCTCCTCGTCGAGCTCCGCAAGCTCCGCCTCCAGCGCGAGGTCGATCGAGGCGGGGCCGTTCTCGACGGCGAGGAGCGGCTTCGTCGTCAGGGGCTCGAGCTCGGGCGGGAGCGGTCCCTCGTAGTCGGAGAGCGGCGCGCCGGCGTCGATGTGCGCGAGGACGCGGCGGAGCTCGTCGACCTCGGCGCGCAGCTTCGAGTCGCCGGACTTCGCCTGCTTCTCGACCCGGTCGAGGCGCCGCTCGACGTGGTCGCGGTCGGCAACGAGAAGCTCGAGGCGCAGGTTCTCGAGGTCGCGCGCGGAGTCGGCGCCCGCCGAGAACGCGTCCAGGACGACGAGCAGCGCGTCGACCTGCCGCAGGTTGCCGAGCAGCGCCGGGCCCGTCCCGGGGACGTCCTGGACGCGGATCGTCGCGGGCGTCACCTTCTTGGCGTGAACGACCTCGGCCAGCGCCGGAAGCCGCTCGTCGGCGATCGACGCCATGCCGACGTTCGTCTTCCCGTACTCGCCGCCGTGTGCGTGCGTGAGGGCGGTGAAGAGCGTCGTCTTGCCCGCGCCCGGCAGGCCGACGATGCCGACCTCGAGAGCCATCGCGGGAGCCTCTAGAGCTCTTTCTCGCGGCGCTCGAGCTGGCGCTGGAGCGAGGCGAGCGCGCGGTGCTGGAGCGACTTGATCGCGCCCTCTGTCTTGCCCAGGATGGTCGCTGCCTCGCCGTTCGAGAAGTTGAACACGAACTTCAGCGTGAGCACCTGCTGCTGCTCGCCCGACAGCTCGTCGATCAGCTCGAGCATCGACTTCCGCCCGATCGACTCCAGCGCCCCCTCCTCGGCCGACGTCGCCTCGTCGGGGTCGGGCTCGGGGACCTCCTCCTCCGGCTGCCACCGCCTGTTCGCGCGGAAGTGATCCATCGCGAGGTTGTGCGCGATGCGGAAGAGCCACGCCGAGAAGGGCGCCGACTGCCACCGGAACTTCTTGATCGACTCGAGCATCTTCAGGAAGGTCTGCGTCGTCAGGTCCTCGGCGTCGTGGCGGTTCCCGACGCTGACGTGCAGGTAGCTGTAGATGCGGTCGAAGTGGATCAGGTAGAGCTCCTCGAGCGCCTCGCGCTCGCCCTGCTGGGCGCGCTCGACGAGCGCCCGAACCCGCTGGGTCTCGCTCGCCTTCTTCTGGGTCGCGGCCTCCGACACGCTGGTCACCTGCCCTCGCGGCGCAGAGACGTAACGCTAGGAGACAGCGCCGAAGCCGACGCGGCTCTCGCGCGCAAACCGCTTGACATAGACGATCCGGGGCAGCGAGAGCGTGTACCGGCCGTCCTCTGCGTCGAAGGTGAACGACCGGTCGCCGTCCCCGGCGAGCGCGCGGTCGAGGTCGTCCGCGGTCGCGGCCGGGAGGAAGACCGACAGCACCTGCTGGCCCTCGAACGCGATCTCGAGGCGGACGCGCTCGACGCTAGCCACGGCTCACGAGCTCCGCGAGCACGCCGCCCGTCGCATCAGGGTGGACGAAAGCGACCTCGAGGCCGAAGAGACCCTGCCGCGGCGCGGCGTCGATGAGCTCGGCGCCGTCGGCCGCAAGACGCCCGAGCTCGGCTCCGACGTCGTCGACCTCGAACGCGACGTGGTGCATGCCGGGGCCGCGCTTGGCGAGAAACTTCCCGACGGGCGTGTCCGGGCCGAGCGCCGACACGAGCTCGAGCCGGTCGCCGCCGACGCGGAGCGACGCAGCCTCGACGCCCTGCTCCGGGACGGTCGCCCGGTGCTCGACCTCCGCCCCGAAGAGTCGCGCATACGTGTCGACGGCGGCGTCGAGATCGGCAACCGCGACGCCGAGATGGTGAATGCCCCTGGAGGCCACGCGGCCGATGCTACCGGGCGGAGTCTGCCCCGAGAGCGCGAACGACGCCGACGGTCTCCGAGGCGCGCGACTCGGGCTCGACGTCCCCGAAGAGCTCGAGCAGCTCGTCCCGCGACAGCGTCTCTTTCGCGAGCAGCGCGCCCGCGACGCGGTCGAGAAGCGCGCGGTGCTTCGTGACGATCCTGAGCGCCTCGTTGTAGGCGAGGTCGGTCAGGCGGCTCTGCTCCTGGTCGCGCAGGCGCTTGGTCTCCTCGGAGAGGGCGTAGTTGTCGGCGCGCATCGTCCGCGACACGGCGCTGTCGCCCATGCCGTATTCGAAGACCATCGCGCGCGCGAGCGTCGTCACCTTCTCGAGGTCGTTCGCCGCGCCGTTCGTGACGCGTCCGAAGACGACCTGCTCCGCGGCACGGCCGGCGAGCGTCACGACCATCCAGTCGACGAGCTCCTCCTTCGTATGGAGGTAGCGCTCCTCCTCGGGCAGATGAAGCGTGTATCCCAGCGCGTTCCCGCGCGCGATGATCGTCGCCTTCTGCACCGGCGACGCGTGAGCCATCAGGTGCGACATCAGCGCGTGGCCCGCCTCGTGGTAGGCGAGGATCCGCTTCTCCTTGTCCGTGATCACGCGGCGCTGCTGCAGGCCCGCGATCACGCGGTCGAGCGCGTAGTCGAAGTCGTCCTGCTGGATCCGGCTGCGGTTGCGCCGACCGGCGACGATCGCCGCCTCGTTGCAGATGTTCGCAAGCTCCGCTCCGGTCAGGCCCGCGGTCTGGCGCGCGATCGTCTCGAGCGCGACGTCCTCGGCGAGCGGCTTGCCACGCGTGTGGACGCCGAGGATGTCGAGGCGGCCCTTGAGGTCGGGCGGCTGGATGAGGATCTGGCGGTCGAACCGCCCCGGCCGCAGGAGCGCCGGATCGAGATCCTGGAGCCGGTTCGACGCGCCCATGACGACGACCTGGTCGCGCGCGCCGAAGCCGTCGAGCTCGACCAGGAGCTGGTTCAGGGTCTGATCCTGCTCGCGGTTGAACGAGTGGCCGCTGCGCGCCTGGCCGACCGCGTCGAGCTCGTCGATGAAGACGATCGAGGGCGCGTTCTTCCGGGCCTCGTCGAAGAGCTTCCTGATCCGCGCTGCGCCGAGCCCCGCGAACATCTCGACAAACGCCGAGGCGCTCTGGGCGAAGAAGCGTGCGCCGGAGGCGTTCGCGACGGCCTTCGCAGCCAGCGTCTTGCCGGTCCCGGGCGGCCCGTGGAACAGGATCCCCTTCGGGACGCGCGCGCCGAGAGCCTCGAACCGCTTCGGGTCGCGGAGGAAGTCGACGACCTCCTGGAGCTCCTCCTTCGCCTCGTCGAGCCCCGCCACGTCCTCCCAGGTGACAGACGACGCGGAGCCCGGCGTGATCTCCGTCGGTTTGACTCGCGGCATGAGCTTCACCGTGCGCCAGAGCAGGTAGACGACGACGCACATCAGGAGGAAGAACATGAGCGGCAGCCACGTCAGCGCGAAGTCCGACATGAAGCTCCCGACGTCGAGCCCGAGCGGCACCTGGTGTCCCATCGGCAGCCCCTCCCGGGCTAAGCGGTTCGAAGCACGTCGTCGGTCGTCGAGAAGCGTACGCCTGCGGCCCGCCACGCGTCGGTGCATGCCGTGGCGCGCGCGTCGTCGAGACCGCGCGCCGCGTCCTCGACGAAGGTGACGGAGCGCCCGCGGAGCAGGAGACCGCGGATCGCCGCGTCGTTGCAGACGTCGGTCGCGACACCGAAGAGGACGACCTCGTCGGGATCGAGCAGCTCGACGAGCGCATTCGCGTTCGGATTCGTGAAGACGTCGAAGTTCTTCTTCAGGAGCAGGATCTCCCTGCGGTCTTCGACAAGCCCCGCGAGGAGCCCCGGCGGAATCGGCACCTCGCCGAGCGGGAGCGGGTCGTCCTGCTCGGTCTCCGGGATCTTCCGGGCGCCGCGCGTGCCGCGCAGGCAGTGCGGCGGATACGTGTCTCGGAAATCGGGCTCGTCGGAGATCTCGGGGTCGGTCAGCTCGTGGTCGTCGGCCGACGCGACGTGGACGAGGCCACGCTCGCGCGCGTGGTCGACGAGCCGCTTCATCGCAGGCGCCGTCGCGTCGGCGCCGCCGACATACAGCCTCCCTTGGGGGAGCATGAAGTCGACCTGTGTATCGACGTCCCACAGGATCGTCCCGGCCACGTCGGTGGTTTCAGCGGACCCTTGCTGCGTCCGGCGCCTTGCGAAGGGTCGCCCCACCCTGGGTGGGGTTGAGAACCACCCACCACCCGCGATCAGCGTGGCAGTCGTCGCGGCCCGGCACAAGGTGTCCTTCGTCGACAAACGGGTGCCGGTCCGTGTCGAAAGCGCAATTTCTCGCCCACAGGGAGAGGCGTCGACCCGCGGCTAATCGACGGGGTCGAGGCGCGGGTTCGGGCGGTATCGCCTTCCAACCTTCGCCGAAGGCGCGCCCTCCGTGACGACGACGTCTGCCGTGAAGTCGTTCGAGCCACGAATCAGGGACGAGCCGACGCCGTATGAGTCGACAGGAACTCCGGCGGCCTCGAACTCGGCGATCTTCGTCGGGGTGAATCCGCCGGACGCGACGATTCGGAGCCAGTCGAAGCCTTCGCCGTCGAGTGCCTCACGGACCTTCCAGACGAGTCGCTCGTTGACGCCCGTGGGCCTGAAGTCGCCCATCTCCTCCCACAGCGACCGGTCGACGAGCGACTCCGACGTGTCGAGGCGCACCCCGTACAACCGCCGCCCGAGAGCGCGGGCAACTTCGAGCGCGGTGCGGACGGAGTCGTTCTCGAAGTCGACGAGCACCACGATGTTGAAGTCGGCCGGCGCCCATTCGGCAAACGTCATGGCCGCTCTGACGCTGTCGCCCCCGTAGGCCGCGATGAGCGAGTGCGGAACGGTGCCGAGCCCCCGCCCGCCCCACCACGACGCCTGCTCGTCGGTGGTCACGCCGATCGGCGCGCCGACGACCTGGCCGGCGACGTACGCCGCATACCCGTCTCCCGTCTGAACGCGGTGATGGTCGTGGCGGGCCGGCATGAAGATGATCGGCTTCCCGTTCGCCGCCTGGAGCACGCGCACGACGTTCGTCGTGATCAGGGTCCGCCGCGCGAGGGTGCCGAGATAGAGCGTCTCGAGGTGCGCGAAGGTCGTGTAGTCGCCCTCGATCGTCATGACGGTCTCGTACGGGACGATCGCGTCGCCGTCGTGCAACGCGCGCACGCGGAGCCCGTTCCAGTCGTCGGCGCACAGCTTGAGGATCGCGATCGCCTCGTCCATCCCACCGAGATAGGACGTGTTCTTCTGAAAGACCTGCATCGTGACCCACGGCCTGCGACCGTCCGCCAGTAACGCCGCTCGCGTGTGGTTGAAGTAAGCGTCGGTGTAGTAACCGGCGCGCATCTTCTCGACAGGGAGATCGAAGATCTGCGGGTCGAGCCGGTTACGCGTGAGCGTCTGCACGCTCCTCCAGGTCCAGGCACGCGCGAAGCGCAGCCTCCGCGACCTCGAGCTGGTCCGCCGTCGGCTCCGCCGTCGCCACGCGGTGCTGGAGCTCGTGTCCGGGCCGCGCAAGCGCGACCGCGACCGGATGGCCCGGATGCCGCTGCATCCAGCCGAAGATTTCTGTTGCTGCGGCGAGCGCGCCGACCGTCGCAGCCAGCCGCGCAGGAGCGCGCAGATGCGCCGGCGCGCGCGAGACCAGAACGTTCGCGGTCGCGGCCGTCGCGAGCAGCGGCCCGACCAGGTGCGATCCGCAGCGCTCGTGCTCTCTCGGGCGATGCTCCCCGTGCTCGTAGGAGCCGATCGAGATGTGCTCCGCACCGTGGTACGCAGCGAGGTCGCCGCCACGGAGCGCGAGCAGAGCAGGCGCGACCGAGAGGAGGCCCGCCGTGAGCTCCTGCGCGGCGGGACGGAGTGTCGACGCGCGCACGCGCTGGAGCACCACCGCGCTCCCGAGCAGCGCGGCAAGGACGCTCGGACGCTCGAACGGCAGCTGTGCCTCGGGCAGTACCCGCTTCACGCGCGGCAGAAAGGCAAACGCCTCCGCGATGCGCGCGGGCCCGCGCAGGATCGGGTTCCGGATGCGACTCCCGATCACACGCTTCCCTTCTCCCGCGACCTGGAGCGACCCGTCGTCGCGGCGAATGGCGCATGCCCACGACGTCGGGCCGTGAACGAGGACGCCGTTGCCGAGGGCCATTCCACCGAGACGCACCTTGTCCGTCATCGCGGCAAGCGTAGTCCAGCGCCCGCCGCTGCTGCCGCTTGCGCGACCGCCGCGAGGCGTGGATGGCGTGCACGCACGATGGTTACCCAACGGTAACTATTGCCAACAGGTAACAGTTATCGATCCGCAACAGTTGCGCCGCGTCAACAGTTGATGCTGGGAAAGCACAGGGCATGCGCCAGCGAGAGCCGTGCCGGTTTGGGGCGTGCGCTAGAGCGACTCGAGCGCGGCCTGCAGGGCCTGCGCCGCCGGCCCCGGGCGGCCGTTTCCGATCGAGTGACGGTCGACCACCACGACCGGCATCACCTCCCGAACGGCCGACGACATGAACGCTTCGTCGGCCCGGAGGAGCAGGCCGCGCGTGAACACGCCTTCGCGGACCCTGTAGCCGGCGCGGCGGGCGAGCTCGAGCAACGCTGCGCGCGTGACGCCCGGCAGAACGCCGCTCGCGGCCGCCGCGGGGGTCGACAGCACGTCGCCGTCGCGCCACCAGACGTTCGCCGTCGCCGCCTCGAGAACCTCGTCGCCCGGCCCCACCAGCAGCGCATCGTCCGCTCCTGCTCGCTGGGCGTCGGCGCGCGCGGCGCGGTTCAGCGCGTAGCTCGTCGCCTTCACGCCTGCGAGAAGTCGCGAGGGAACCCCGAGGACCGACGCCAGGGCGATGCCGCGCTCGCGGAGCCTCTCGAGGCCGGGCGGGAGCGTCTCCACCGTTGCCACGAGCTTCTCGCCTGTCCGGAACAGCCGAAGCGAGGCCTCCTCCACACCGGCGGCGGCGACGGCCTGGTGAGCGAGCCGCGTCGCCGCTTCGACCTCGCCGAGACCGAGCGCCGACGCCGACCGCTCGAGCCGCTCGATGTGGCCCTCGAGCAGCACCGGCTGCCGCCGCCGCACGCGGATCGACTCGAACGCCGCGCTTCCCCGCAGGAGCGGCTCGTCGGTGGCGGCGAACACCGGCTCGCGCGGATCGACGACGCCGCGTCCCTCGACGGCGACCGCGAGCAGGGTCACGCGCGCACGCCGATCACAAGGCCCCCTCGCGGCCGACCGTCACTCGCACACGGCGCGCGCGACGTGCCGGAGGAAGCGCACGCCGAGCTCCAGGTCCTCGACCGGCACGCGCTCGTCCGCGGAGTGGATGAGGCGAACCGCGACCTTCGGGTCGAGCGTGCGCGCGGGGAAGAACCCGTACGCGACGGTGTCGAACGCCTCGCGCAGCCAGTGCGAGTCCGTGAAGCCGGGGACGCAGACCGGCGCGACGCGCGCCCCCGGGTCCTCGCCGACGACGAACGACTCGACGGCATCCCACAAGCGGCCTCCGATCGGCGACCGCGTGCCGCCCTGCGACTCGATGTTGTCGAGCTCGTAGGCGTCTGCGCCGAGCGCGCGCCGCAGCTCCGCTTCCGCCTCGGCCGGCGTCTGCCCCGGGAGAAGACGGCAGTCGATCGTGACGTCGCAGACGGCCGGGATGACGTTCCGCTTCTGCGACGCCTCGATCATCGTCGGCGCGACCGTCATGCCGAGGAGCGGCTCGAGCACCTCCGCCGCGAGGGGGTCGAGTGCGCGGGCGAGCGCGAGTGCCTCGGCCGCGGACGGCGGATCGCCGTCGACGACGGTCGAGAGAAACGCCGACGTCTCGGGGCCGAGCTGCGGCTCGACGGTGAACGCGCCGAGACGCTCGATGAGGCGCGCGGCCTTCACGAGCGCGTTGTCTGCGATCCCCGGCATCGAGGCGTGCCCACTCCGGCCGCGGACGCGGAGCCTGAACGGCGAGCTCATCTTCTCCGCCGTGGCGCAGAGATACAGCACGCGACCGGCGAGCTCGACGCGGTCGCCCGCGCCCTCGTTGACCGCGAAGTCGGCCCGAACGGCGTCCGGATGCTCCTGCACGAGCCACCGCAGACCGAACCCGTCGCCGACCTCCTCGTCTGCGGCCGCCACGAAGACGAGGTCGCCGCGCGGGCGCCACCCCTCGCGGGCGAGCGTCGCGACCGCGACGGCGCTCGCCGCCACCTGCCCCTTCATGTCGAGCGCGCCGCGTCCCCACACGAGGCCGTCGCGCAGCTCACCGCCGAACGGGTCGGCGCTCCATTCCGACGGATCGGCAGGGACGACATCGGTGTGCGAGAGGAGCGCCAGGGTCGCTCCGCCGCCCGAGCCGCGGAGCCGCGCGACCAGATTCGCGCGGTCGGGGACCCGGGCGAACAGCCGGCATTCGACACCGGCGGGTTCGAGGTACCGCCGCAGGACCTCGGCGGCCGCGGTCTCGTTGCCGGGGGGATTCGACGTATCGACGCGGATCAGCTCCTGGAGGAGCTCCGCAACCTCGGTCAGCGCCGCCTCCCGAGGACAAGGAGGTAGCGCCTCGGCACGTGGACGCCGTCGGCCTCGCGGTACCCCTCGTACAGCTCGACGAACGCACGGTGGAACGCCGCTGCGCCGGCCTCGTCGAGCCGGTCGAGGAGCGCGACGACGGGCGGCGCCGACGACGAGAAGAGCTCCCACACCTCGTCGGGCGACTCGGCGTCGAGTGTCAGCGTCCCGTCGACGAAGTCCAGCTCGAAGTGCTCGCCGAGCATGTCCTCGACGTGATCCTCGCGCCCCCATTCGTATGCCTCGCGCCCCTCGATCGGCTCCTCCGTGAACTGCCGGTAGAGCTCGCCGAGCTTCGGGGTCGGCTTCCACGCCGTGAACGCGAGCCGAGCTCCGGGTCGCGCGACGCGTGCGAGCTCCGACGCGACGTTGGCGTGGTCGGGAGCGAAGATGAGGCCGAAGCTCGAGACGAGGACGTCGAAGAACGCGTCGTCGTAGGGGAGGTATTCGACGTTCCCGACGTCGAAACGAACATTGACGCCCACTTCGGCGGCGTGACGGCGGGCCCGCTCGACGATCGGGTCGGCAACGTCGATCGCCGTCACGGAGGCATCGTGTGCCGCGGCACGAACCGCGACCTCGCCGGCTCCCGTCGCGACATCGAGCCACCGTTCGCCGGCCTGAGGCTTCAGGATCCGGATCAGCTCGTCGTGGACCGGCTCGAAGAGGACGGAAAGCCGCTCGTACGTCCCGACGCTCCAGACGTCGCTCATGCGTGCGGCCGAACGACAGCTACTGCGGATCGCTCGCGAGCGACGACCGGAGCTTGCACGGGGTCGGCGGAGAACGCCTCCGACCGCTCGCCCTCGGAGGCGTGGCGGGAGACGACGCTGAGCCGCGAGACGAGGAGCCGGGCTGCAGTCGACACTGCTCCCTGAGCATACTTGTCACGTGGGCGACCTCTTCGGCGACGCCGCGAGGCGGCGGCTGGACGACATCGCTCCGCTGGCCCAGCGCCTTCGGCCGCGGACGCTCGGGGAGTTCGTCGGGCAGGAGCACGTCGTCGGGCCCGGCCGGGCCCTACGGCTCGCGATCGAGAGCGACCGCGTCCCTTCGATGATCCTGTACGGGCCGCCCGGCTCCGGAAAGACGACGCTGGCGCGGATCATCGCGCAGACGACGGGCTCGGATTTCGACGAGCTGTCGGCGGTGTCGGCGACGGTGGCGAACGTCCGCGAAGTCCTGGCGCGCGCACGTGAGCGACTCGGCGCGCACGGCCGCCGGACGATCCTCTTCCTCGACGAGATCCACCGCTTCAACAAGGCCCAGCAGGACGCCCTGCTGCCAGGCGTCGAGGAAGGCCTGCTGACGCTGATCGGCGCAACGACCGAGAACCCGTACTTCGAGGTGAACAGCGCCCTGCTGTCGCGCGCGCAGATCTACGAGCTCGAGCCGTTGGCGGAGGACATGCTCGTGACCGTCGCTCGGCGAGGCGCCGACGCGTTGGGCGTCGACCTGCCCGACGGAATCCTCGACCTCGTCGCGCGGCGCGCGGGCGGCGACGCGCGGAACGCGCTCAACATCCTCGAACTCGCGGTGGGCACCGCGCGTGCGGAGGACGTGCCGGTCGACGAGCGGCATGTGGAGGACGCGGCGACGAAGCGGCCGCTCGTGTACGACCGCGGCGGCGACGCCCACTACGACTTCATCTCCGCCTGGATCAAGTCGACGCGTGCAGGGGACGTCCAGGCCTCCGTCTACTACCTGGCCGTGATGCTCGAGAGCGGCGAGGACGCGCGGTTCATCGCGCGCCGGATGATCGTGCTCGCGTCCGAGGACGTCGGGAACGCTGACCCGCAGGCGCTGGTCGTCGCCGTCGCCGCCGCCCAGGCGGTCGAGCACGTCGGCCTCCCCGAGGCGCGACTGAACCTTGCGCAGGCCGCCGTCTACCTCGCGCGGGCGCCGAAGTCGAACGCGTCGTACCTGGCCCTCAGCCGCGCGACCGACGACGTGCGCGAGCACGGCCATCTCCGGCCGCCGGCTGCCCTGCGGTCGGCCGCCTACCGCGGCGCGCGGAAGCTGGGCCGCGGCCGAGGCTACGTCTACCCGCACGACGACGAGGCGGGGTTCGAGGTGGACTGCCTTCCCGAGGAGCTCCAGGGCCGCGTCTACTACGAGCCGTCGGGGATCGGCGCGGAGGCCGAGGTGCCACGGAAGCCGCGCGCCGTAGGCGCCGTCCCAAACCCCCACCCACCCAAGGGGCAAAGGAAGCAGGACGAACCGTAGCGGCCGGAAGGTGACGGATCGGTGCGAAATCCGTGAAAAGAGCGCGACAGAGCGGGCTCTTCCGGCGTCAGAGAATTCGCGCGCCGAGCGCGCTTGCGGCGAGCTCCACTGCGAGCGCGGCCGTCTCGTTCTCGCGGTCGAGGATCGGGTTCACCTCGACGAGCTCGAGACTGTCGAGCAGCCCCGACTCGCACACGAGCTCCAGCGCCAGGTGCGCCTCGCGGTAGGACAGCCCGCCGCGCACCGGCGTCCCCACCCCGGGCGCGAACATCGGATCGACCGCGTCGAGGTCGACGCTGACGTGGACGAAGGACGCCCCCGCGAGGAATGCCAGCGAGTCGCGCACCGCGCGCTCGACGCCGATTCGATCGATCTCGCTCATCGTGAACACGCGCAGGCCGAGACGGCCGAGCAGCGCCCGCTCGCCCTCGTCGAGCGACCTGGTTCCGAGGAGTGCAGCCCGGTCGATCGAGGGTGTCGGCCAGGCCGGCGTCTCGAACATCTCGCCTGCGACGCCGAGCGCGGCGGCGAGCGGCATCCCGTGGACGTTCCCGCTCGGCGACGTCTCGGGCAGGTTGAGGTCGCCGTGGGCATCGATCCACAAGGCCCCGCCCGGCCCGTGCGCCTTCGCCATGCCGCCGAGCGTCCCCATGGCGATGGAGTGATCGCCGCCGAGGACGAGCGGGACGAACCCGGCGCCCCGCGCCTCCTGAACGAGCGCCGCGACGCGCTCGCACGACGCCTTGATCGGCGCGAGGTACCGCGCCCCGGGATCGCCCTCGTCCGTTGCCTCGGGGACCGGCACCATGACGTCGCCCCAGTCGATGCAGCTGCGGCCGAGCGCCTCGATCCGCTCGTGCAGGCCTGCGTACCGGATCGCCGACGGCCCCATGTCCACGCCGCGCCGCCCGGCGCCGAGGTCGAGGCCCGCTCCGATCACCGCCACCGGCGCGCTGTTGTCGCGGGGTGCATTCACCGCGGCGACACGCTAACGTCGGGCGGTGGGTCGCGGGCCGGTCAACGTCGTCCTCGCCGACGACGACGTGCTCTTCCTCGAGTCGCTGCGAGCGCTGATCGACCTCCAGCCCGAGCTGACCGTCGTGGCAGCCGCGCGGAACGGGCTCGAGGCGATCGAGTACGTCGAGGAGCTGGATCCGGACGCGGTCGTCGTCGACCTGCACATGCCGCTCCTCGACGGCGTCAGCGCCGTGGCGCGGCTTCGCCGCGACCATCCGACGCTCTGCCTGATCGCGCTCACGGGCGACGGTGACCGGCGCCTCCACGCGGCGGTGCGGGAGGCGGGAGCGGACGCCGTCGTCGAGAAGGGCGACATGGTCGACGCTCTCGTCGACCGCCTCGCGCGCGTCGGGGCGGCACACACGTGAACGTCACCTCTCTCGCCACCGCGACAGCCTTCACGACGAAGGACGGCTCGACAATCCGGGAGCTCCACCACACTGCTGCTCAGAGCCTCGCGGAGGCATCGCTCGAAGCGGGCGCGACGACCGACCGCCACTACCACGCGCGCACTGAGGAGATCTACTTCTTCCTGGCGGGCGCCGGCGAGGTCGAGATCGACGGGAACGTCAGAACGGTGGCCGCGGGCGAGGCGGTGCTGATCCCGCCAGGCGCTCGTCACGCGGTGACGGCCGGCGGCGACGGCGCGCGATTCCTCTGCTGCTGCTCGCCGCCGTACACGCACGACGACACGATTCTCGAACGGGATGAGTCCCGGCCCTCAGGCGAAAGTGGCGAGGGCCGGACTTGAACCGGCGACACCACGGTTTTCAGCCGTGTGCTCTACCAACTGAGCTACCTCGCCCCGCGCGGGCAGTGTAGCCGCGCGAAAAAAGGACGTCCGGACCGGTGATACCGCGTCGCGAACGTCCCTGTATCCGGAGCTTACGGCCGGGCGGCGCAGACGGCAAGGCGAATTTCGTCGCACTTTCCGCTCACTCGGCGGACGCGGAGATGCGCACGGAGTCGCCCGCCTCCGCCGACGTGAGCGCCGCGGCGTCGCCGCCGCTCAGCGCGATCGCGTAGGAGCCGTAGGAGTCCTCGTAGAGGATCAGCTCGCCGGCCGTCGCGTCGGCGAACGTATCGGCCAGGATCGCGTAGTACGCGTCGAGCCTGAGGGCGATCTCCGCCCGGTCGCCGCGGCGGAGGCCGACGGCAGCGACGTCCTCGCGGCGGAGGTTCAGCTGGACGTTGCCGAAGCGGTCGACGGACAGCACGGTGGCGTGGAGGCTGCGTCCCTCGACGCGCGGCTCGGGGATCGGCAGGCGAACGAGAGTCGCGGGGTCGACGGGCGGGCCGAGGTCCGCGATCGGCACGCCGACGGCGAGATGGGCCGCGGCGGGCGCGAAGATGTCTCGCGCGTGAAAGGTGCGCGAAACGCGCTCGAGCCGGTAGCGCTCGTCGGCCAGCTCGTGGGCGCTCTCGATCCCCGCAGCGTCGGCAGCGAGCATCAGCAGGCCGTTGTCGGGCCCGACGAAGGCGCGACCTCCGCGCGTGGTCACCGCGACCGCGCGGCGGTCGCCGCCGACCTCCGGGTCGACGACCGCGAGGTGAACGCCCTCGGGCATGTACGGCACGGCGTTCGCGAGGACGACAGCGCCTTGAAGAACGGCCTGGGGCGGGATCCCGTGCGTGATGTCGAGCACGGAGACCTGCGGCGCGATCCGCTTGACGACGCCGTGGCAGACCCCGACGAAGTCGTCCTGCAAGCCGAAGTCTGTGAGGAAGGTGACGTAGCGGTACACGCCGCTGCTACGCCTCCCGCTCGGAAAGGACGAGCCGCCGCACCGCTTCGACGAGCCCGTCCAGATCGTGTGTCTCCGCCTCGGCCGCGACTGCGAGCCCGACCGCCACGGCGACGCGGGACGTCTCCGGGCCGATCGTGACGGCGGGGGCATCGCCGCCGACGGCGGCGTAGGCGCGCGCCGCGGACCCCGACGCGAGGACGACGACGTCGCCTCGCGGCGGCGACGGACGCAGAAGCCGCGTGCGGTAGAGCGGCACGAAATCGGCCTCGAGTGCGTCGATTGCGCGCCTGCGGGCGCCCTCGGCAGCGGCGAAGAGAACGCGGCCGGTGGGACGCGGGAACTCCGCGACGAGACCCTCCTGCGAGGACACGCGCGGGACGAACGACGGCTCGATCCCCTTGGCGCGAAGCATCTCCGCCGTGCCGGGGCCGACGGCGGCGACACGCGGCAGATTCTGTCCCCGGCGGCCGAGCTCCGCCGCGCCGTTCGCGCTCGTCACGACCACCCAGTCGTATCCGCCGCCGTCGATCGGCGCGTCCGACGTCCGCTCGATCTCGATCAGCGGGCACTCGACGACCTCGGCGCCGATCTCCTCGAGCCGCTCGACCAGCGGCGCCGCCTGGGCGCGCGGCCTCGTCACGATCGCCCTCACGCGGCCTTCCGGGCCGCGGAGGCGGCGACGAGCTCCGCCGCGAGGGCCGCGGGGTCCGGGCCCGAGCGCCGCTCGACCCACGCGCCGTCTTCGTCGGCGACGAGCGCCGTCAGGCCGTCGCCGTCGTGGTGCGCGGCGACCGGCGCGAGGCACCCGGCGCCGATCGTCGCGACGCAGGCGCGCTCGGCCTCGACGCGGCGCCGCGTCTCGGCGTCGTCGGCGTGCGCGACGAGCTCCTCCTCGCCGGTGCGAACCTGGAGAGCGAGTGCTCCCTGCGCCGCCTCGGGGAGCATGACCTCGGGGTCGAGCCGCGCCCCGATCTCGCCGGCGAGCCCGAGGCGGTCGAGCCCGCAGGCCGCGAGCACGATCGCGTCGAGCCCGCGCTCCTGCATCTTCCGCATCCGCGTGTCGACGTTCCCGCGGATGCCCTCCACGACGATCGACGCCTCGAGCGCGAGCAACTGCGCGCGCCGCCGAGCGGACGCCGTGCCGATACGCATTCCGGGACGGATCGACGACGCGCCGACGAGCGCGTCGCGTGGGTCGTCGCGCGCGAGGTACGCGCCGACCGCGAGCCCGTCGGCGTCCGTCGAGGTCATGTCCTTCGCCGAGTGGACGGCGACGTCGACCCGCCCCGCGAGCAGGGCCTCCTCGATCTCCTTCACGAAGACGCCGCGCGCCCCGATCTGGCCGAAGGGGCTCTTGCGGTCGCGGTCGCCCGCAGTCGTGATCGGCACGAGCGCGACGGCATGACCCGCCGCCCGCAGCACGCTTGCCGCGAGCTCCGCCTGGGTCAGCGCGAGCCTCGAGCCGCGAGATCCGATCCGGACGACCAACGGGCCCCGTCGCCGCCTACCGCGCGCGGTCGTCTTCGAGCCCGAACAGGTGCCGAACGGCGTCGGCGTACGCGGCGCCCTCGGCGGCCGCCGCCGCCTGCTTCATCCGCACGGTCGGCAGGTGCAGGAGCTTGTTCAGGATCTGGGTCGTGACCGACTCGACGGTCCGCCGCTCGTGGTCGGGGAGGCGGCCGAGCTTCGCAAGCTCCGCGTCGCGTATCTCCTCCGCCCGGGCACGAAGCGACGCGATCGCGGGCACGACGTCGAGCGACGCCTGCCACGCGCGGAACCGCTCGGCCTCCTCGGCGACGAGCTGCTCCGCGCGCTCGGCCTCCGCGCGGCGCCCGGCAAGCGTCTCCGCCACGACGGCCTCGAGGTCGTCGATGTCGTAGAGGTAGCAGCCGGCGAGCTCGTGCACCCCTGGGTCGATGTCGCGCGGAACCGCGATGTCGATGAAGAAGAGCGGGCTCCGCCGCCGGGCGGGGACGTCGCGCGCACGGACGACGACGTCGGGCGCGCTCGTCGAGGCGAGCACGATGTCGACGTCGGCGAGGTGCTCGGAGATCCCGGCGAGCGCGATCGCCCGGGCTTCGAACCGGCCCGCAAGCTCCTCCGCCGCACCGGCCGAACGGTTCGCGACGTACGCGATCGCGGCGCCCCGGGACGTGAGATTCGCAGCCGCGAGCTCGCCGATCCGGCCGGCGCCGACGAGAAGCACGCGTCGCCCCCGGAGGTCGCCGAACACCTGGTGCGCGAGCGCGGCCGCCGCCGAAGACACGGATGCCGGGCTCTCGCCGATCGCCGTCTCGGTGCGGACACGCTTGCCCACCTGGAGCGCCTGGCGGAAGAGGCGGTCGAGAACGGCTCCGGGAACAGCCGCCTCGTACGCGTCGCGCACCTGACCGAGAATCTCGCCCTCGCCGGGCACGAGCGAGTCGAGCCCGGCCGCGACGCGGAACAGGTGGATCGCCGCCGCCTCGTCGTGCAGACGGTAGACGACCGGCTCGAGCGGCTCGACGGCCAGCCGTTCGAGCGCGTCGACGGCGATCTCCTCGGCTTCGCCGGCGAGGTAGATCTCGGTCCGGTTGCAGGTCGAGAGGCAGACGGCGTCCCCGAGCTCGCGCGACAGCGCCGCGGCCGCTTCCGGTGGCAGTGCGACGCGCTCCCGCAACTCGACGGGAGCGACGTGGTGCGAGATCCCGACGACGGCGACCCTCACCCGAAGTGCGTCCCCGCGAGCACGATCCGGACGACGATCACGAGCGCGAAGCCGAGGAGCGCGACGAACGCCGCACTGCGCGCCGCGGGGCGGAGAGCGAGAAACGCCCCGTAGACGGCCCAGGTGACGACCGCCGCGGCCATGGCCGCGTCGATGCCTCCGCCGTCCTCGCCGAGGCGCACGAGCCCTGCGAGCAGCCCCAGCGTGAGCAGGGGCAGCGAGAAGGCGATCGTGCGGCGCGTGAGGCGCTCGAGCACGACGAGCGACGGCAGGCGCAGCCGCAGGATGTCGGCGGCGCGGCGCTTCAGCCGTCGCTCCTCCCACAGGTAGAGCGCGGACAGCGCCGCCGCGAGGGTGAACCCTGCGAACGCCGCGAGGACGAGCCCGACGTGGAGGACGAGGAACAGGCTTCCGTAGTGCGACTGCGCGTTCTCGGCGGTGCCTCCGCCGATCCGCGCAACGAGGAACAGCGCGGCGGCGAGCGGCATGACCCCGAGCCCCAGCAGGCGGTAGCGCGGGCTGCAGCCCCAGATGAGGTAGGCGCCGACGACGAGCCAGACGAACAGGTTCAGCGACCCCGCCCACGTCGCCCAAGGGAACCCTTCCGCCCGCTCCGCCTGCACGGCGAGGAGCGCCGTCTGCGCGAGCCACCCGATGCGGACACCCCACGTCGCCGCACGTGTGTGGCGCGCGGAGGCGTAGGCGACGGCCGCCTCGCCGTAGCCGATGAAAGCGGGCCAGAAAAGAGCCTCAACCACGTTCGCGCACCCGCTCGACGAGGTCGGAGACGTCGCGCTGCAACCGCTGCAGCTTCGTCGCGATGATCAGCAGGTAGGCCAGGACCGCGACGAAGACGACGAGGTAGGCGGCGGCCGTGTACTTCTCGGAGGGCGTCACGCCAGGAGCTCCCGCAGCTCGCGGAGGCGCGCGTCGAGCCGCTTGCCCGCCAGCTCGATCGAGTACAGCGTCGCGAACAGCGCGAGCATCGCGGCGAGAGCGACGCAGAACGTCAGGAACTGCGACCCCGCCATCTGCGGGCCGTCGCGCGTGAAGACGACCGGATGGATGAACTGCTGCGAGAGCCGGATGGCGAGGAACGAGATCGGGATCAGCACGACGCCGAAGAGCGCATAGACGGCGCACATGTTGGCGCGGGCCGGGCCGGGGTCGACCGAGTAGCGGAGCATGAAGTACGCGCAGTAGAAGAGGAAGAGCACGAGGAACATCACGAGCTGGTCCTCGCTCCACGACCACCAGACGCCCCACGAGATCTTCGCCCACAGCGATCCCGTGAGCAGGGTCAGCGCGCCGAAGATGACGCCCTGGTGGATCGCGACGTAGCTCTCGAGGTCGGCGTTCTCCTCGCGCTTCCAGAGGTGCCGGAGTGCTTTCCAGGCGCCCCACCCGAAGCACGCGTACGCCGTGAGCGCGATCGGCACGTGGAAGTAGAAGATCCTCTGCGAGAGCCCCTGGTCCGCGTCCTCCGGGGCGTAGAAGAAGATCAGCGCGATCGCGGCCGCCATCAGCGCCACCGTCGCGCCGGCGACGGCCGTCAACCTGTTCTCCGTCACGCCGCCCATCGTAGTCCCGCGCTGCGAGACGGCACCTCAGGTCTCGGCCACGACGTACTCGAAGCTCGCCCACGCGACGAGCGCGAAGATCGCGTCGTAGAGCGCGAGGAAGGCGAGGAAGCGCGGCCCCTCGCCGACGCTGGCGCCGACGCCGCCGACCACGATCGGGATCGCGAGCGGGAGGAAGAGGAGCGGCAGGAGGAGCTCGCGCGCGCGTCCGGCAACCGCCATCGCTCCCAGGAGCGTGCCGACCGTGCAGATGCCGATGTCGGCGAGCAGCACGGCCGCGACGGTGGCGCCGTCGATACCCGAGAAGAAGGCCGCGAACGCCGGCAGCGCGACGACCTCGGCGGCAACGAGGAACGCGAAGACGGCGAGCGATTTCGCGAGCCAGATCGCGCTTCGGTCAGGCGGCGCGAGCACGAGCGCGTCCATCGTCCCCTGCTCGTGCTCGGCGACGAACGCCCGCGTGAGAGCAAGCAGGGCGGTGAACACGAGCGCAACCCACAGCAGGCCCTTCGCTGCGACCTCGCCGCTTCCCGTCGGAAGCGAGAAGTGGAAGATCGTCAGCGCCGCGATCACGAACAGGAGCATCGACGGAAGCGTCTCGCGAGCGCGCAGCTCGAGCAGGAGGTCCTTCCGCGCGAGCGCCGCCACGTCCGCGAAGTACGTCACGCGAACGCGAGTCGCTCCGTCGCGCGGTGCGCGACGCGGGCCGGGTCGTGGGTGGCGACGACGAACGTCCGCGCCCGGAGGTCTTCGAGCGCCGCGTCGAGCAGCGCCGCGCCCGCGTCGTCGAGCGCGTTGTGGGGCTCGTCGAGGACGAGGAGCTCCGGCTCGTGGAGGAGCACGCGGCAGAGCCCGAGGCGCTGCTGCATCCCACGCGAGAACGTCGCAACCCGGTCGCGCCGGACGTCCCACAGCCCGAAGCGCTCGAGCAGCATCCCGACGCGCTCCGCGCGCTCCGGCAGACGGTACAGCCGGCCGAACAGCGTGAGGTTCTCGAGCGGTGTCAGCTCGCGGTAGACGAGCGGCTCGTGACCGAGGTAACCGACCGTCTCGCGCCCCGGAAGCTCGAGCTCGCCCCGCGTCGGCGCGGCGAGCTGGGCGAGCACGCGCAGGAGGGTCGTCTTCCCTGATCCGTTCGGGCCTGTGACGAGGAGGAAGCCGCCGCGCGGCACGTCGAGGTCGAGCCCGTCGAACACGCGCTTGTCGCCGAAGCGCTTCGAGAGGCCGCGCGCGCGGATCACAGCGTCAGAGGACGTCTGCGACGACGAAGGCGAAGAACGCCACCGAGATGACGCCGTTCATGGTGAAGAACGCCGCGTCGAGCCGTCGCAGGTCGCCCGGCCGCACGAGCAGGTGCTCGTAGAGGAGGAGCGCGGCGACGCACGCGACGCCGCCCCAGTAGGCGAGGCCGACGTCGAGGCCGAGCCCGGCGAGCACGAGCAGCGCCACCGTCACGAGATGGAGGGCACGCGCGCCGTTGAACGCGCCGCGCTCGCCGAATCGCGTCGACCACGACTGGAGCCCCTGCTCGCGGTCGACCTCGGTGTCGAAGAGCGAGTAGAAGAGGTCGAATCCCGCGACCCACGCGGCGACGGCGCCGCCCAGCGCCCACGACTGCCACGGCATCTCGCCGGTCACCGCGGCCCACGCGCCGACGGGCGCGAGCCCGTCGACCGCGCCGAGCCAGATATGGCAGAGCCAGGTGAACCGCTTGAGATACGGGTAGACGACGAACGCGGCGACGGGGATCGGCCAGAGCACCCGGACGATCGGGTCGAGCTGCCACACGGCAGCGAGGAAGACCACCGCAGCGAGCACGCAGAAGACGGCGACCGCAGGCACGGAGAGGAGACCCGACGGGATCTCGCGCGCCGCGGTGCGCGGGTTCCGCGCGTCGATGCCCGCGTCGATCAGCCGGTTCAGCGCCATCGCGAGCGACCGCGCGCCGACCATCGCGACCGTGATCCACAGCAGGTCGTGTCCCGACGGGATCCCGCCGACGGCGAGAAAGGCGCCGACGTAGGCGAACGGGAGCGCGAAGATCGTGTGCTCGAACTTGACGAGCCGGTAGTAGAGACGTGCGAGGCGGATCACGTCTGCCGGTGCTCGGTCGCCGTGTCGTGGACGAGCGCGAGCGCGTGCGCGAGCGCGGGCCGCAGCACCGCGTAGCCGTCGCGGCACCCGCCCGTCGACCCCGGGAGGTTGACGACGAGCGCCCGGCCGACCACGCCCGCGACTCCGCGGGAAAGGAGCCCGTGCGGGGTCTTCGCGCGCGCGTCGGCGCGCAGCGCCTCGGCGATCCCCGGCGCCTCGCGTCGAAGCACCGTTCTCGTCGCCTCGGGCGTGACGTCACGCGGAGCGAGCCCCGTTCCGCCGGTCGTCAGGACGACCGCCGCGCCGGCCGCGAGATCCTCGATCGCTCCGGCGATCTCGTCGGCCTCGTCGGGCACCGCGCGCCGCACGACCTGGTACCCGTCGGCCTCCAGGAGCTCCGCGAGCAGGTCTCCGCTGCCGTCGTCGGCGTCGCCGCGCGAGACGCGATCGGAGACGGTGAGGACGGCTGCGGTCACGCCTTCGTCTTCTCCACGAGCTCGACCTCGAAGGTCATCTCACGGTCGATCGCCTTCGCCATGTCGTAGACGGTGAGCGCGGCGACCGACGCCGCCGTCAGAGCTTCCATCTCCACCCCCGTCTGCGCCGTCGTCTCGGCCGACGCGATGATCTCGACCTCGGCGTCGCGAACGGACAGCGAGACGTCGACGTGCGACAGCGGGAGCGGATGGCAGAGCGGGATCAGCTCGGCGGTGCGCTTCGCGGCCATGATCCCGGCGAGCTGAGCGGTCGCAAGGGCGTCGCCCTTCGGGAGCGCGCGCAGCCGCGAGGTCGTCTCCGGCTGCGTCCGCACCACCGCACGCGCGACGGCGCGCCGCCTCACCGCCGGCTTCGCGCCCACGTCGACCATGTGAACGGAGCCGCTCTCGTCGACGTGCGAGAGGTCGCTCACCGCGCAACCCGCTGCGCGAGGTGGAGCAGGCCACGGCGGTGCCGCCAAGCCGCGGACGCCTTGCCGCGAACGCCCCGGCGATAGAGGACGCCGAGCGCTCCGGCGAGAGCGTCGGCGCCGCGCGGCTCGTAGGGATACCACCACGGGTCGCGCACGCGCCCGGCGTCGCGATCGACGTACTTGATCGCCGACAGGTCGTACAGGCCGTGCTTCGAGTGCGTGCGGCCGAACCCCGACTCCTTGCGGCCTCCCCACGGAGCGGCGCCGAGCCCGTAGGAGTACGAGACGTCGTTGTGCCAGACCGAGCCCACGGCGAGACGGCGCGCGACGCGGGCGGCGCGCTCGGGATCCCGCGTCCAGACGGACGCGCTCAACCCGTAGGAGCTGTCGTTCGCCGCGGCGACCGCCTCCTCCTCCCCCACGACCGACGCGACAGTGACGACCGGCCCGAAGATCTCCTCGCGGTGGATCCGCGCCTCCGGCGGAACCCGCGTCAGCACGGTCGGCTCGTAGAACCACCCCGTGCGCTCGGGGGTGCGACCGCCGGCGCGCACCTCCGCGCCGCGCCCGACGGCGTCGTCGACGAGCTCCTCGACGGCCTCCAGGCGCTCGCGGGTCACGAGCGGCCCGACGTCGTCGCCGAGCCGGAGCGCGCTCGCGCGCCGCGCGAGCTCCTCGACGAACGGCTCGTAAAGGGCTCGCTCGACATAGATCCGCTCGACGCCCGAGCACACCTGGCCCGCGTTCAGGAACGCGCCCCACGCGCCGCCCGCCGCCGCACGGTCCAGATCGGCGTCGTCGAGCACGAGCATCGCGTCCTTGCCGCTCAGCTCGAGCGTCACCGGCACGACCCGTTCGGCGGCAGCGGCCGCAACCAGGCGCCCGGCGGCTGCAGAGCCGGTGAAGAGGATCTTCGCGACGCCGTCCGCTCGCACGACGGCGTCGCCCACGGCGGCGTCGCCCTGCACGACGCGGACGAGCCCGGCCGGCGCGCCCGCGTCGCGAAACAGCCGCTCGATGAGCGCGCCGGAGAGGGGCGTCAGCTCGGACGGCTTGACGATGACCGCGTTGCCCGCGGCGACCGCGTGTGCGGCCTGCGTGAGCGCGATCGCGAACGGGACGTTCCACGGCGAGATCACGGCGACGACGCCGAGCGGCTCGTACAGCATCCAGGCGCGCTTCTGGGGCACGACCGGTCTCGCGGCGCGCACGCGCTCGGGGGCGAGCACGCGGGCAGCGTCGGACGCGAGCCAGACGAGGGTGTCGGCCGCGGGGTAGAGCTCGCTCGCGAGCGCCTCGCCGCGGGGCTTGGCCGTCTCGGCGACCACCGTCTCGACGATCTCGTCGGAGCGGTCGAGCATCAGCTCGGCGACCGCCACGAGCAGCTTGCGGCGTTCCGCGTGCGACGTCGCGGCCCAGCGCGGCTGCGCGCCCGCCGCCTCGTCGACGGCGGCCTGCACGGCCTCCGGCGGGATGCTGGGCACGGTTGCCACCAGCTCGAGCGTCGCGGGGTTGACCACGCGCAACGCCGCGTCCGCGACCACCGCCATGCCGGTGATGCTAGCCGCCGACCGGCGACGCGACGCGGTCCAGGTCCGCGAGCTGTGCGGCGATCCAGCCGTCGACGCCGTGCGTCCCTACCTGCTCCTTGATCGCCGTCGCCCTCCGGCGTCGCTCGGCGAGCGGGAGCGTCAGAGCGCGGTGGATCGCATCCGCCTGGCCGTGGACGTCGAACGGATTCACCGTCAGCGCCCATTCTCCGAGCTCGTCGTGCGCGCCCGCATTCTCGGACAGGATCAGCACGCCGTCACGCTCGTTCACGAGCGGCGCCTCCTTCGCGACGAGGTTCATGCCGTCGAAGATCGCGTTCACGAGCAGCACGTCGAACTGCTTGTAGGCGGCCACGGACTGCTGGAAGTTGTCCGAGATACGGAGGTCGATCGGGAGCCATCCCTCGGCCTGGAACCGGTCGTTGATCGCGCGCGACTCGCGCTGGATCGCCGCCAGGTACTCCGAGTACTCCGGGATGTCCTGTCGCGAGGGATCGAGGAGCGCCAGCATCGACACCCGCCGGTGGAACTCGGGGTGCTGGTCGAGGAAGAAGCCGAAGGCGCGGAAGCCCCGAACGACGTTCTTCGACGGATCCGTCCGGTCGACGCGAACCACGAGAAACTCGGGGCGCGTCGCGACGAGCGTCCGCTCCTCCTCGAGCACTCCCGGCGACGCGCTCAGCTCGCGGAACTCCGAGGGGTCGATCGCGATCGGGTGACTCGCCACGCGAACCTCGCGGCCCTCGTACCGGACGAGACCGCCGTGGAAGTCGATGTCGGCTCCCATGATGTCCTGCGACGTCCGGAGGAAGTTGCGCTTCCACCGCGGTGTGTGGAAGCCGATCACGTCGTTCGCGAGCAGGCCGTCGTGGACCGCACGGCGCAGGTGCTCGGGAAGCACGTGCCAGTAGTCCGTCTGGGCCCACGGAATGTGCACGAAGTGCGCGAGCAGCACCTCGGGCCGCCGCGTTCCGGACGAGGCGCGGCGCCAGGTACAGGTGGTAGTCGTGGAAGAAGACCGCGGCGTCGGGCTGGCGATCGAGCTCCGCCACGACCGCGTCTGCGAACGCGCGGTTGACGGGCTCGTAGCCGCTGTACCACGCGGTGTGAAGGCCGAGATCGACGTCCGGCGCCGTCGCGAGCCCCCACAGGTAGTGCTGGATGAACCAGAGCGTGGGGTTCGAGACGACGTTGTAGTACCGGTCGTATGCGATCGGGTCGTGCGCGACGAGCCGAAGGTGGTACGGCGAGCCGTCGCGCGCCGTCTCCGGTATCGCGGCGTCCGCGGCCTCGGCGGCGACCGCGCGGTCCTCCGCCGTCATCGCGCTCGCGACGTAGGTGACGTCGTGGGCGGCGACGAGCCCGCGTAGGGCCGTGACGAGGCCACCGCCTCCACGCCTCGCGACGCGCTTCCCGTCGGAGTCGCGGGAGAACGAGACGGGGCCGCGGTTCGAGACGACGATCAGCTTCCGGCGGGCGCTCATTCCTCCGAGTATGGCGCCGCTCCGCGCGGTGCCGTCGGAGGAACCTGGCGCAGTCAGCCGCCTGCCGCGACGGACGAGAGTTCGGCGCCGGCGGTCTCGTTCCCGAGCAGGCGGTTGAAGAGCACGAGCCAGTCGCGCAGGAGGCGCGGCATGAGGAAGTTCCGGCGGACGACCTCCTTGCCCCGAAGCGCCCGCTGGCGGGCCTCCGTCGGGTCGCGCAGGATCTCGATGCACGCGAGCGCGCACTCGTGCGGCGACCCCACGAGCCACCCCGTCTCGCCGTCGTGGATCTGTGCCACGATTCCGCCGACGCGTCCGGCGACGACGGGGCGCGTCTTCCACAGCGCCTCGGTCACGGTGAGACCGAAGCCCTCGCGCACCGACTTCTGGATCACGGCCGCCGAGTGGACCTGGAACGCGTTCACCTCGACGGCGCCGACGTTGTTCATGTTGGACAGGATGTAGATGTCGGGGTCGCCGTCGGCGTACTCGACCGTCCGGTTGTAGTAGTCCCAGCCCTCCGGGTCGTCGTGCGCCATCGCACCGAGGAGCGCCAGCTGGACGTCGGGGAACCGGTCCTTCGTCTCGCGGTAGGCGTCGATGACGCCGAGCAGGTCCTTCCACGGGTCGAAGCGCGAGACCTGCGTGATCAGCGGCCGCTCGACGTCGATCCCGAACTGGTCGACGATGTACGCGGCGTCCTCGACCGAGAGCGCCATGTTCTTCGGCGTCAGCGGGTCGATCGCCGGCGGCCAGATGAACGCCTCCGGCAGCCCGCGACGCTTCGGGACGTACTCGCGCATGTGGAAGATCGCCGCGTCGTAGCGGCTGAGCGACGGGAGCAGCGCGTCGAACACCTCCTCGTTCGGCTCCGAGAAGTCGATGTGGCCGCGCCAGATCCACTTCGCGCGGTGCTCCGGGAAGAAGTCCACGAGCCCGACCGGCTGCGGATCGTGGATGACGACGAAGTCGTAGCCGTCGGCGGGCAGCTGCTCGGCGTTCAGCGCGTGGTAGCGGCGGAACGTCGCAAGCTCCTCGGCGGTCAGCGCGCGCGGGTCTCCCTGGAGCGCGTTGTGGATCGCCTTCGTGACGTTGAAGAACTCCTCCGCGCCGCGGATGACGCGCCACTCGACGTCCAGCCCGGCGTCGGCCATCAGCGGGACGAGCGTGTAGTTGATCTCGGCGACGCCGCCGCCGAACGCCGTCGCCGACACGTGCACGACGCGCTTCCCCTGGAGGGGCTCGGCAAGCCGCGTGATCTCGTTCATCAGCCCGCGGGAGACAATCGTCCCGTAGTCGGCGAGGCTCTTCCGGCCGACGTTGACGAGCTGGAGCAAGGCGGCGGCTAGGCGAGGCGCTTGACGAAGCGGAGGCGCGACCCGCCCCCGTCGCGCGGCCCGATCTCGACGTCGTCGGCAAGGGCCTGGATGATCGCGATCCCAAGGCCGCCCTCCGACAGCTCGTCGGGCTCGTCGGTCGTGTCGGTCGGCGGCTCGAACCCCTCGCCGGTATCGGCCACCTCGACGACGAGCCTGTCCGGGTAGAGCTCGTAGACGATCTCGACGACGCCGCCGGCACCTGCGTAGGCATGGCGGACCGAGTTGGTGCACGCCTCGGTGAGCGCGAGCTTCAGATCTCCGAGCACGTCCTGCGGAAACGGGCGGAGGCGGGCCAGCCCCGTCAGCGCGAGGCGCCCGAGAGTGATGTATTCGGCCTTTGCCGGAATCGTCAGGCGAACCGCCTGCTCGTGCCCCGACCCGTTTCGCTGTTCGCGCACCCTCGCCTACTTTCCCCGCACAATCGAAAGGTAAACCGCTGGAAACCTGCCGAATCCTGCGGATGTCCCGCCCTCGTGAGGACTTCCTTTCCGCAGCGGCCGCTTTTTCTAACGTCAGCGGGGGCGTTTCTCGAGGCGGACCGGGATCACGACCCGTTTTCCGTCCCGCAGGACCGTGAAGTTCACGACGTCGCCCGGCGCCAGCTCATTCGTGACAATCCGCACGACATCGCTCGCGCTCGCTACGCGCTCGTCGCCGATCTGGACGATCGCGTCACCGCCGACCGCGAACACGCGGCCCTGGAGCGTCGCGCGCGTCGAGCCGTCGCGGATCCCGGCCTTCGCGGCGGCGGCGCCGTCGACGACCTTGTCCACGAGCGCGCCGTGCCGGGCGGGATACCCGTACTTGCGGGCGACCGCAGGCGTCAGGTCGACGGTGCTGAGGCCGACGTAGGCGTAGTCGACGCGACCGGCGCTCAACAGTTGGCGGAGCGTCCGCTTGGCCGAGTTGATGGGCACGGCGAACCCGACGCCCTCGAAGCCGGAGCTCTCGTTCGAGCGGATCTGCGCGTTGATGCCGATCACGCGGCCGCGCGCGTCGAAGAGCGGCCCGCCGGAGTTCCCGTGGTTGATCGGCGCGTCGATCTGGATCGCATCGACGAGATCGAACCGCGAGGTCAGCGACGCGATCTGGCGGTTGACGGCCGAGATGACGCCGACGGTAAGCGAGTTCTCGTTGCCGAACGGGCTCCCGATCGCGGCCACCGGCGCGCCGACCGCGATGCGGGACGAATCGCCGAGCGGGACCGGGTCCAGTGGATGCGCGCCGGCGTCAACTCGGAGCACGCCGACGTCGTCGAAGAAATCGGTGCCGACGATCCTCGCCGTCACCCGGTCGCCGTCCTCGAACTCGACGTACACCTTGTCGGCCGTCGCCGCGCCGCCGTCCGCGCTCTCGCCGGCGTTCGTGATCACGTGCGCGCTCGTGAGGACGAGTCCCCCTTTCGAGACGACGAAGCCGGATCCCTGCCCGGCACTGGCCGTCGCCGAGTGCGGGTCGCCGAAGAAGGAGTAGATCGTGACGACCCCGGAGGAGCGCGAGCGGTAGATCTGCGCCGGCTGGAAGCCGTTCCCGACGATCGGCTTCGCCGCCACGACCGGCTGGGAGGCGGCGCCCTCCGACGCGGGGGCAGAGACCACGACCGTCTGCGTGCGCTCGCCGAGCCATCCCGCGCCCTTGCCGACCACGAGCACGGCGCTCGCGCCGAGCACAGCGGCGACGAGCGAGATGAAGGCGACGGCACCCGGGCGCACGGCGCGTCTCACTGTAGCCGCGCGCCCGCGGTTCTCACTCCGTCGGCCGCGGACGAGGCGTTTTCACGTGGAACGAGCGCGTTGGGTCACGCGAGCAGCGCGTCGCGCTCGCGATCGACGACATCCGCCGCGAGGGCGAGCGTGAAGATCGTCCAGCCGTCCTCCGCGTCGAGCTCGATCCGGCCGCCCATCAGCTCTGCGAGCTCCCGCGCGATGGCCAGGCCGAGCCCGCTACCGGAAGACATCGACCCATCGAGCCGGTAAAAGCGCTCGAAGACCTGGTTCCGGGCCTCCTGCGGGATCCCAGGCCCGTCGTCGGCGACCGTCAGCGTCGCGCGCCGGCCGTCGGCAGCTGCCGCGACGCGCACCGTCGTTCCCGCGGGCGTGTGCCGGAGCGCGTTCTCCACGAGGATGCGCCCGATCTGGAGCACGCGCTCCGCGTCGCCGCAGGCCGCGACGGGAGCGCCGGCGGCGACCTCGATGGCGTGGCCGCTCGCGGCCGCGCGAGGCTGAAACTCCGCGGCGACCTCCACCGCGAGATCGGCGAGATCGAGCGTCTCCACGGCGACGCCGAGCCGGCCGGCGTCCATCCGGGACAGGTCGAGCAGGTCGGTGGCGAGCTTCGTGAGCCGGCCGACCTGCTCGCGCATCGACGCCAGGAACTCGGCCCGCGTCTCTGCGTCGATCTCCTCGTCGTCGAGCAGCTCGAGGAAGCCCCCGAGCGAGAAGAGCGGCGTGCGCAGCTCGTGCGAGGCATTCGCGATGAACTCGCCGCGCGCACGGTCGAGGTGGGCGAGCCGCAGCCGCATCCGCTCGAATGCCCGCGCGAGCTGCCCGATCTCGTCGGTTCCGGCGTCCACCACCGCCTCGTCGAACCGGCCACCTGCGATCTGCTCCGCGGCCGACTCGAGACGCGCGATCCGTCGCGTGAGCACCTGGGCGAGCAAGTACCCGATCACCATCGAGAAGGCGATCGCGAGCCCGCCGGCGAAGAAGACGCGGCGACGGACGACCGACACCGTCTCGAGCTCGTCGTGGAGCGGCGACGACAGGAGCACGACGGGGGAGACGGCGGAGCCGCCGAGCGGATAGGCCACCTCTGCGTACTCCTGCTTCCCGCGGGTCACGGTTCCCCGCGCGAGCGTGAGCTCGCGGCCCGCCCGGAGGGCGATCGGGTCCTGCGAGACGTCGCTCGAGTCGAGACCGCTCGTATCGGCCACGTTGAGGAGCGATCCGCCGGGGGCGGCGTCGGAGTAGTCGAAGAGAACGACGCGCGAGTTCACGACCGGCGCGGCGTCGGTCGCCCACAGCTGCCATCCGTAGGAGGTAGGGGGGTTCTGCGCCAGCGTCAGGAGCGAGGACTGGAGGCTGTCGAGCCGCGCATTGACGAGGGACTGCCGGTACGAGGGAACGACGATCAGGTAGACGATCGTCAGCGCGCCCGTCACGACGAGAAGCAGCGCGAGCGCGAGCTTCCCGCCGACGCTCCGGAGCGGGTTCATCGGTCGCGGAACCGGTACCCGACGCCCCGGACCGTCAGGATGTACTGCGGCGTGCGCGGCTCGGCCTCGAGCTTCTCGCGCAGGTGGCGGACGTGGACGTCGATCGTCCGCGGGTCGCGGTAGTCCGCGCTCTTCCACAGCGCCTCGAGGAGCATCCGCCGGCTGAACACCCGCCCGGGCTGAGACGCAAGCGCCCGCAGGAGCTCGAACTCGACGTAGGTGAGCGCCACCGGCTCGCCACGCACCTCGACGGTCCGCCGGGGAACGTCGACCACGAGTCCCTCCACCTCGATCCGCTCCTCGACCTCGAACGCGGAATGCGCCGGCGCCTTCGCCCGTCGGAGGAGCGCCCGAACGCGCGAGCGGAACTCGCGGATCGAGAAGGGCTTCGTGATGTAGTCGTCGGCGCCGAGCTCGAGCCCGATCACCTTGTCGAGCTCGTCGTCGCGAGCCGTCAGCATGATGATCGGGACGGAGCTCCGCGCCCGCAGCCGCTTGCAGACCTCGAGCCCGTCGAGCTTCGGAAGCATGATGTCGAGCACGACCAGGTCGGGCGACTCGCTCGCGAACAACTCGAGCGCCTCTTCGCCGTCAGCGGCCTGAACGACCTGGAACCCGTCGCGCTCGAGCGGGAACGAGAGGACCTTGCGAACGGATTCCTCGTCGTCGACGAGGAGGATGGTCGAGGGGTCGGCCATGGTCTCTGCGCCTGCCGCGAACCTGCTGTCGTGACGGGCAACGGCCCGGGTTCCTACTATAGCCAGCGTATGGCGCCGCCCCGGGGACGCCCACGGCAGGGCCGGCGGCATCGGCGCGGGTCGCTCGAACGGCCCGTCAGCGGTCGGCTCTATCGGAGCGCGTTCCTCGTCGTCTCGCTGCCGCTCCTGCTCGCCGCGTTCACGGTGCAGCAGCCGGCGCCGCTCCAGCGTCCGCTCCTTCCGCCCGCCTTCGACGAGGTGACCGCGACGCAGCTCGCCGAGGACCTCGCGACGAGGCACCCGCGGCGCGTCCCCGGCTCGGGCGGCGCGGTCCTCGCCGCGGAGTGGTTCCGCGAGCAGCTCCGGCCCTACGGGCTCTCGACCCGGACGGATCGCTGGCGCGAGACGATCCCGGGGCTGGGCCAGGTGGAGCTCAGGAACCTGACGGCGGTCGTCCCGGGGCAATCGCGCGACGCGATCGTCGTGATGGCGCACCGCGACGACCTCGGCACCGGCCCGGGCGCGAACGACAACGCTTCTGGGACGGCGGCCCTCCTCGAGCTTGCGCGTGCCTACGCGCGGCCGTCGGGGACGTCGGGGGCGCCGGTCGAGGCGGCGCACACGCTCGTCTTCCTCTCGACCGACGCCGGCGCGTTCGGCGGTCTCGGCGCGCTCCGCTTCGCGGCGACCTCGCAGTTCGCCGACCGCGTCGTCGCCGTCGTGAACCTCGACTCGATCGCCGCGAGCACCCCTCCGCGGATCGAGATCGCCGGCGACCGCCCGCGCTCGCCGACCCCGGTCCTCGTGCAGAGCGCGGCCCGGGCGGTTCTCGAGCAGACCGGGCTGCGACCCGCTCACCCGGGATTCCTTGCACAGCTCGTCGATCTCGCATTTCCGTTCACGCTGTACGAGCAGGGCCCGTTCGTCGCGCGCGGCACCCCCGCGGTGACGCTCACCACCGCCGGCAGCCGCCCTCCCGAGGCGTTCGTCGACACGGCCGGCCGGCTGGACAACGAGCGCCTCGCGGCGGTCGGGCGCGCGGCACAGCAGCTCCTGGCGTCGCTCGACGGCGGGCTCGAGCTCGCCACCGGAACGACGAGCTACGTCTGGGTCGGCGACCGTCTCGTCCGCGGCTGGGCGATCCAGCTCGTGCTGATCGCGCTGCTCGTGCCGTTTCTCGTCGCGACGGTCGACCTGTACGCGCGCTGCCGGCGCAGGCGCATTCCCGTTGCTCCGGCCGCCCGCGCTCTTCGTAGCCGGATGGCCGTCTGGGCGTTCGCCGGGCTCGCGTTCTACACCCTGCGCTGGCTCGGGTTCTGGCCCGAGGGGGCGCCGCGGCCACCCAACCCTGCCACGGCCGTCGCCGTCGACTGGCCCGTGCTCCGGCTCGCTCTGCTCGCCGCGCTCGTTGCGCCGGTGTGGCTTCTCGTGCGCGTGCGGCTCGCGCCGCGGCGGCCCGCCACGGCGGAGGAGCTCCTCGCCGGGCACACGGCGGCACTCGCGGCACTCGCCATCGTGTCGCTCCTGATCGTCGCGACGAACCCGTTCGGGCTCCTCTTCGCGCTCCCCGCGCTCCACATCTGGCTGTGGCTCCCTCAGCTGCAGACGGGCCGGCCCGGCCTCCGTGCCGCGGCGTTCGCGGCCGGGCTGGTGGGGCCGTTCCTCGTGCTGCTCTCGCTCGGCCTGCGGTTCGGGCTCGGCTTCGACGCGCCGTGGTACCTGATCGAGCTGGTCGCCCTCGGGTACGTGACCCTGCCGCCGGTCGCAATCGCGCTCGCCGGCGGCGCAGCGGCATCGCAGCTCGCCGCCGCCGTCACCGGCCGCTACGCGCCGTACCCGTCAGCGCGGGAGCGAGGACCGCGCGGGCCACTGCGCGAGGCGGTCCGCTCGGTCGCCCTGGCGAGGAGACGACGTCGCGCGGTTCTGCTGCAGGAGCGCCGCGCGGCCGGCGGGTAAGTGCGGGGCGCGCTCAGAGGGGGAGGATGGACACGGTCGCGCCGGCCTCGAGCTCACCCGTCCCCCGCGGAACGAGCACGAGGCAGTCGGCCTCCGCCGCCCGCACGATCATGTGAGAGTCCTGTCCTGTGAGCGGGCGAACGACGACCTCGCCGCCCTCGACCGCGGACGTCGCCCTGAGTAGCTCGTCGCGCGCATCGTTGCGCCTGACCGCGCGTGCGAGGGACGCAGGACGGAACGACGGGCCCGGCTCGGCCGCTCCCTGCAGGGCGAGCAGCGCCGGGCGCACGAAGAGCTCGAACCCGACGAGCGACGAGACGGGGTTCCCGGGGAGGCCGAAGACGAGGGTCTCGCCGCGGGCGGCGAACGCGACGGGCTTGCCGGGCTTGACCGCGACCCGCCAGAACACCTCCTCGGCGCCGAGATCCGCGAGCGCGCGCCTGACGAGATCGTGGGGCCCCACGGAGACGCCTCCGGAGGTGACGAGCACATCGGCCTCGAGGCCGCGGGCGAGCGCGGCGCGCGTCGCCGCCGCGTCGTCCTCGACCGGTGGGAGCCGCTCGGCGACGGCGCCCGCCGAGGCGAGCTGCGCCGCGATGGTGAAGGTGTTCGATTCGTAGATCTCGCCCGGCGCGAGGGGCTCGCCGGGCGCGCGGAGCTCCGTGCCGGTCGCGAGAACGGCCGCACGGGGCCTCCTGGCGCACCGGACAACGGCGGCCCCCGCGGCCGCGAGCGCGCCGAGGCGCGCGGGACTGAGGATGACGCCGGCACCCACGACGACGTCGCCCGCGCGAACGTCGCCGCCTTGCGGCCGGACGTTCTCCCCCTTGCGAACCGCGGACGTGACGGAGATTGTGTTGTCCGTCTCGTCAACAACCTCGATCGGCGCGACGGCATCCGCACCGTCCGGCACGACACCTCCGGTCGAAATGCCGATCGCCTCTCCGGCGCGGAGGGCACGGCCGGCCGGGCGGCCGGCGGCCGAGCGCGCGACCACCCGCAGCTCTCCGAGCACGTCCTCGACGCGAACGGCGTAGCCGTCCATGGCCGAGCTCGCGAACGGCGGCAGGTCGACGACCGCATGCGCGGGCTCGGCGAGCACGCGCCCCGACGCCTCCGCGAGCGGCACGTCCTCGACCGGAAGCGGGACGACCCGCGAGAGGATCGCCTCGAGCGCTTCGTCCCTCGTGAGGTGGGCGTCCACGGCGGATCACCATACTTCGCCCCGTGGCGGAGAGGGTCATCGCGGGCCGGTACCGGCTGCTCGAGCTGCTCGGAAAGGGGTCGATGAGCACCGTCTGGCTCGCCGACGACGCCGACCTCGGCCGCCGCGTCGCCGTGAAGGTGCTCGGCCCTCGCGCGGATCGGAGCCGGTTCGACCGCGAGGCGCGCGCGGCGGCAGCGCTTTCGGACCCCCACATCTGCCAGCTCTTCGACTACGGCGAGGACGGCGAGCGGACATACATGGTGCTCGAGCACCTCCCCGGCGGGACGCTCGAGGATCGCCTCGCCGCCGGGCGGCTCGACGACGCCGAAACGCAGCGCCTCGCCGGCGAGATCGCGGGCGGCCTGGCGCATGCCCACGGACGGGGTCTCATCCACCGCGACCTGAAGCCGGCGAACATCCTGTTCGACGCGGAGGGACGCGCGAAGATCGCCGACTTCGGGATCGCGCGGATGGCCGGCGTGGGAACCCTGACCGAGGCCGGAACGGTGCTCGGCACGGCTACCTACATCTCGCCGGAGCAGGCCGCCGGGCTGCCGGCAACGCCTGCGAGCGACGTGTACTCGCTCGGCGTGATCCTCTTCCGGATGCTGACGGGGCGACTCCCGTTCGTCTCGCGGAACGCGATGGAGCTCGTCCGGATGCACCGCGACGACCCGCCGCCTGCGCTGCTCGAAGTGCGGCCGGACGCCCCCGCGAGGCTCGCGGCGCTCGCAGACGCGATGCTCGCGAAGGACCCGCTGGAGCGGCCGGCCGACGGCGCGGCCGTCGCCGCCGAGCTTCGCGGAGAGCCTAGCGAGGAAGCGACGACGATCCTCGGCCCGGTCGCGGCCGGCGCGACCGACGCAACGGCGACTCGGGTCGTCCGTCGGCCCGCGCGCAGGCGGCGGTCGCGCGTGCCGCTGGTCGCGGCGGCAGCGGCAGCGCTACTCCTTGCCGGCGTCGCCGTCGCGCTCCTCGCGTCGCGAGAGGACGACGCCGAGCCCGCCGCGTCGACCTCGCCCCTCACGCTCGCGACCGTCGCGCCCGTACCGACGACGGAAGAGCAGACGACCCAGGAGCAGACGACGCAGGAGGCGACGACGGAGGAGACGACCACCCCCGAGACGACCACGGCGGAGACGACGACCCCGGAGACGACGACGGCCGCGACGACGGCTCCCACGACCGCCACCGTCGAGCCGACCACCGTCGCGACGACGGCGCCGGTGACCACGGTCGCGCCGCCGACGACCGAGCCCGCGACGACGGCGCCGACCGTCTCGGTGGACACGACCGTGCCGACGGTGTCGGTTCCCGAGCTGCCCCCGACAACGTCCCTTCCCGTGGGAGGCGGCGGCTGAGAGTCGTCTGGTTCGGGACGTACGACCGGGCGCACCCGCGGAATGCGCAGGCGATCTCCGCGCTCCGCGGGGCGGGCGTCGACGTCGGCGAGCGCCACGTCGACCTGTTGGAGGGTCGCAAGCGGCCCGGGCCTCTGGCAGCGCTGCGAATAGCCGCCGCCGAGGTTCGCCTGATGATCCCGCGCAAGCGGGACTTCGACGCTCTCGTGGTGGGGTACCCGGGTCACTTCGACGTCCCGCAGGCGCGTGGCTTTGCCGGCCGGAAGCCGCTCGTCTTCCTCCCGCGAGTCTCGCTGACGCACGAGCTCGTGGAACGCCGCGGCCGCTTTCGACCGCGTTCGATCGCCGCGCGCGTCGTCCACGCGACCGACGTACGCGCGCTCAAGCTCGCAGACGTGGTCGTCACGGACGCCGACGCCACGGCCGACTACCTGACGGAGGCGTGGCAGGTCGACCGCGATCGAATGGTCACGATCTTCGCCGGCGCCGAGGAGCGCGTCTTCTGCGAGCAGTGGAGCCCCGTCTACCCGTTCGGCGCCTTCCATGTCCCCCAGCCGGGCAGCGGAGTCTGGACGGTGCTCGAGGTCGCAGCGCGCGTACCCGAGCTGCCTCTCCGGATCGCCGGCGGCGAGCTTCCCGACGCTCCGGCCAATGTCGAGTGGACGGATCCGACATACGAGCGCCTCGGGCTCGCGTACGCGCACGCGGGAGTCGCGATCGGATCGCTCGAGGAGTCGATGACGATCCCCGACGCAGTGTTCCACGCGCTGGCGACCGGGACGCCGCTCGTGACGGCAGCGACGCGGGCCGCGCGGGAGGTGCTCGTCGACGGGGAGTCGGCGCTCCTCGTTCCGCCCGGTGACCCCGACGCGGCCGCAGCCGCGCTCCGGCGCGTCTCCAGCGACAAGCAACTGCGGCAGGCGTTGTCGGAGCACGGCCGCCGCACCTACGAGGAGCGGGCGAGCGAGCGCGTTCTCGGCGCGGAATGGCGGGCGCTCGTCGACCGTCAGGTGGGAATCGTCTGAGGAAGCAGGTACGCGCAGACGCCGAGCGCAACGAGACGCGCGAGCCGATCGTCGTCGCCTGCGGCGACGGCCACCGCCCAGACGACGTACCAGACGGCGAGATACGGAAGAGCAAGGAGGAGCAGGCCGGCGGCGAGCCCGCAGCGCGCGCGGCCGCGCGCCGCCTCGCGGAGGAGCCACGCGTATGCGATCGCGTACGGGACGAGCAGAGCCCACCCCGGCAGCCCGAGCCGGTGCGGGATCGCGTACGACGTCTCGCGCGTCGCATTGCCGACGAGCGGCGAGAGCACGTCGAGCCACGCGAGGCCGTAGAGCGCGGTCGCGAGCACGAGCACCGCGGCGGCCGTGACGGCGAAGGCGCCGTGCGAGACGCGGCGGCCGGTCGCGCGCGCCTCGAGGGCTCGGAGCGGGAGCAGGACGAGCGGCACCCACTTCACGAGCGCGGCCAGCGCCCACGACACGCCTGCGCCGCGACTCCGCCCGGAGTCCCCGAGCGCCAGCGCCGCAGCCGTCAGCGCCGCCATCAGGGCGTCGTTGTGACCACCGCCGGCGAAGTGGACGGCGAGGATGGGGTTCCACGCGACGAACGCCGCGGCGAGCGCCGGCGTTCGCGACCGGCGCGCCGCGAAGAGCGCCGCGGCGAGAACGGCCGCGGCGGCTCCGAGCCGGAAGAGGAATGCGGCGCCGTCGGGAGAGTCGACAGCCGCCGTGGGCTCGGCCGCCAGCGAGAAGGCGGGGCCGTAGACGGACGTCTGGTCGACCCAGTCGGCGCCGGCGTAGACGCCCGCCTCGCCGGCCTCGGCGGGCGTGTCGCGGTACGGGTTCTCGACCTTCGCGTACGCCCAGTACGTCCACGCGTCGGTCGAGAGCAGGAGCGGCCCGGCGAGCGGCGCGAGCTGGATCGCGCATGCGACCGCGAGGACCACGCGAAGCGAGTACGCGTGCCGCAGCAGGCGAAGCGCGAGGACGTACGCGACGAACGAGGCGACGAGCGCGACGAGAAACAGCCGTCCCCAGGTCGTGTCGCCGTGCGGGAGCCCTCCGGCCTCCACGGCGACGGGCGAGTCCACCACATGGCCGCAGAGGACACAGACGACGACTCCCGCCAGCACGGCGCCGCCGAGCAGGGGCGCAGCGCCGGCGCGGCTCAGCGGGTGGTGTCGCCGGTCGAGTACGTCGACGTCGACGAGTCGGAGCTCCACGTGCTGCCCCAGTCGCCGCGCTCCCACGAGCGGTAGACGGGGTACGCCCTCGGCGTGTCGAAGCTCCGACCGAGCTTCCGCCACTCGGCGCTCCGCATGAACTCGTGCCAGATCGGCACCGGGAAGGTCGCGCCGGCGACGGGCACGCCGTGCACGTTCTGCATCTCGTAGATCCCGGTCTGGCCGCGGAGGTAGCCCATCCAGACCGTCGTCGACAGGTCGCGGGTGTAGCCGCAGAACCACGCGTTCCCGTGGTTCTCGGTCGTCCCGGTCTTCCCGGCGTTCGGATGAACGCCGTCGCCGGAGCCCGCACCCGTGCCGTACTGGGCGTTCTGCTGAAGGACCTCGTTCACCTTCCAGGCGACGCCCTCCGAGATCGCGCGCTTCGTCTTCGGCTTGCCCCAGCCCGCGCTCTTGTCCACCTTGCCGCCCGGGAGAACGACCTTCGTGATCGCCATCGGCTCCGCGTAGATCCCGCCCGAGGCGAAGGTCGCGTACGCGGCGGCCATGTCGAGCGGCGACACCGACAGCGACCCGAGCCCGATCGACGGCACCGGCCCCTGGCTGAGCTTGACGCCGAGGCGCCGGGCGAAGTTCCACACCTCGCGCGGGCCGACGTCGAGCGTCAACTGCGCGTAGACCGTGTTGTCCGAGCTGAGGGTCGCGCGCGAGACCGAAACCGACCCGGAGTAGTCGTGGCCGTACGTCTCGACGTGCCAGCACTTGCCGCTCCGGCAGTCGGGCTCGCACCAAGGGCTGTCCGTGCAGGTGAACGGGGCGGAGGTGTAGTAGGTCGAGTCGGGATCCATCCCACGCTCGATCGCGGCGGCGAGGACGAACGTCTTGAACGTCGATCCGGGCTGCCGCGCCGACTGGGCGGCGAGGTTGATCTGATTCTGACGGCCCTTGACGAGGTTCCTGTCGTTCGACGGGACGACCGCGGTCATCGCCCGGATCGCGCCGGTGCCGGGCTGAACGGAGACGATCGCGGCGGACGGATCGCTGCGATAGGGGAGAACCTCTCGGATCGAGTTGACGGCCGCGTGCTGCAGGCGCGGAATGATCGTCGTGTAGACGCGGAGCCCGCCGGACCGGACGGTGTTGGAGCCGTAGACGCGCTGGAGCTCCTCGCGCACGTAGGAGAAGAAGTAGGGCTCGCGGATGCGCGTGTAGATGCGCCCCGGCTCGAGCTTCAGCTTCGTCTTGACGGCCCAGTTGTACTGCTCGGGCGTGATCGTGTGGTTCTCGAGCATCGCCCGGAGGACGGCGTCGCGACGCGCGACGGCCGTCTGCGGCCGGTGGAACGGGTCGTACACCGAGGGCGCCTGCGGCAACCCTGCGAGCAACGTCGCCTCAGGCAGGTTCAGCTCACGCGCGTGCTTCGAGAAGTAGGTCTGCGCGGCCGCTTCGACGCCGTACGCGTGGTTCCCGTAATAGACCGTGTTCAGGTACTCCTTGAGGATCCGCTCCTTCGACCAGCGCCGGCTGAGCTTGATCGCGAGACACGCCTCCTTGAGCTTCCGCTGCACCGTGCGCTCGTTCCCGACGTAGAGCTGGCGGACGAGCTGTTGCGTGATCGTCGAGCCTCCCTCGACGGCCCTCCCAGCCTGCACGTCGCGCCAGAGAGCGCGTGCAATCCCCTCGTAGTCGACCCCGCCGTGCTCGTAGAAGCGGCGGTCCTCGATCGCGACCGTCCCCTGCGGCAGCCACTTGGCCATCCGCGCGAGCTCGATGGGCTCGCGGTTGCGCTCGGCGGGGATCGAGCCGAGCACCGACCCGTCGAAGGCGTAGACGAACGAGTTCTGTCCGATCTCGACCGGTCGCAGGCTGTTCAGGTCGCAGCTCGAGAGGACGGCCGCGCCGCCGCCAACCGCCGCCGTCGCGACGCCGATCGAGACCGCGATCGCAACGAGCCCCAGGAGGACGGCGGCGCGCCGCCGCTTCCGGACGCGGTCGCTGCGCTTCTTGCGGCGCATGCGGTGGCTGCGCTCGAGGTCGAGGTCGTCGCGGCGGCGCGTCACGCGAGAGCTCCGACGGCGCGCAACCGCTCGTGCACGTCGAGGCGCAGATCGCTCGCCGCGCTATCCGCGAGATGCTCGTCCGCGACCGTCCGCCGGACGGTGATGGTTGCGTCGTCTCCGAGATCCGTCACGTACACCTCTTGCGCCTCGCCACGCAGCGCGTCCACGACCGCCCTCAGGTCGGCCGTCAGCGGGACCGTCACCTTCACCTCGGCAAGCGTCTCGGGGCTGCGGATCGTGGAGTTGACGATGGTATCCGAGGCGAGCTTCTCGTTGGGGACCACGAATCGATCGTTGCTGCGGGTCCGGATCCACGTGTACGTCAGGCCGATCTCCTCGACCACGCCCTTCGTCCCCTGCACCTCGACCTCGTCTCCCAGGCGCAGCGGCTGGGTGATCGCGATCAGGATCCCGGCGACGAAGTTGCCGATCGTCCGCTGGCTCGCGAACCCGATCACGAGCCCGATCACCGCGGACGACGCGAGAACGCCTCCCGCGACCGCCTGCACCTGCGGAATCACCAGGAGCGCCGACATCACGCCGACGAACACGATCACGCTCCAGACCGACCGGCGGAGGACACGGTAGCGGGTCACCGTCTCGGGCGTCAGGGTGCGCCGCGCGATCCGCACGTCCACGAGCTGCGCGACCAGCGCGGCGAGGCCGATCATGAGGCCGGCGACGAGAGCACGTCTCCAGAACTCGCTCATCCCGCGGACTCTTCGCCCCAGTCGATCGTTTTCCGCCCCGCGAATCCCTCGTCAAGCCCGTGCCACGCCGTCACGCCCTCCTCGCCGACGTGCCAGCAGAGCAGAACGTCCTCACCGTTTCGCAGCGCGGGAAAGTCCAGCAGCCCGAGGTCGGTGTCCTTCACGACGACCCCCATCGCCTCGAGCGTCGCCAGGCACGCCTCGAGCTCGCGGACGAGGCGCTGGACTTCCGGCCCGCGCGCCTCGCCGACGGCGAAGCCGCTCCCGTTCCCGGCGATCGTGTGGACGATCTCGCGCTGCTCGCCTTCCAGCTCGCGCAGCCGCTCGCGCACCGAGACCATTCGCTCGGCGACCGGCCGCACCTGGGCAAGGGCCCTGTTAGCCTCGGCCGGAGTGAACGTGCGGTCGGACACGGGCGCGCCATCTTACGAGCAGCGCGCAGCCGACAACGCACGGCTCGTGGCGTGGGCGGTGTTCGTGGGCCTCCTGGCTGTGCTCGCGTACGCGCAGCGGGCCGACAGCGGCTCGCCCGACCGCGACGTCCTCTATCGCTACTCGACGGCCGCCGGGACGCTCGTCGTCTACGCGGTCATGCTGTTCATCACGTGCGCGATCGCGGGCTTCCGGCGCGACCTGCTCGCGCTCCGGCGGCCCGTGTCGTGGCCGGCGGCCCTCGGCTTCGGCCTGGCGATCATCCTGGTCGTCTACACGGCCGTCGCAGTTCTCGAGCCGGTCCTGCACGGCGGCCGCGAGCAGGGGCTGACGCCGAAGGGGTGGGAGCCGAATCACGCAGGTGCGTACCTGGTGAACGCCGTCGTCATCGCCGGGGTCGTGCCGTTCGTCGAGGAGCTTCTCTTCCGGGGGGTGGGCTTCTCGCTCGTCAGCCGCTTCGGACGGTGGGTCGCGATCGTCGTCGTCGGCGTCGCATTCGGACTCGCCCACGGCCTCGTCGGAGGATTCGTCCAGATCGCGCTCTTCGGCTGCGCGCTCGCCTGGCTCCGTGCCCGCTCCGACAGCGCCGTTCCAGGGATGTTCATCCATTCCGCCTTCAACGGCCTCGCGCTGCTGGCCGCCGTCACCGTCGGCAACTAGATTTCCCGCGGTGGGTCGCCGTCTCACGCTCGTCGTGCTTCTCGCCCTCGCGGCGGCGTCGCCGGCTCGTGCCGCGACGTGCTCCTTCACGTCGACCGCCGCTCGTGGCCCGGCTCCGCTGAAGGTCTCGTATTCCGCCGCCTGCGACGCCGCCACCACCGTCCGCTGGAGCTTCGGCGACGGCGCGGTCGCCGACGCGCCGTCGACGGTTCACACGTTCCGCGCCGGCGCGTGGAAGGCGTCGGCGGACGTCACCGCCCCGGACGGGAGCGTCACGCACTACGACCTCGCCCGGGTCGTCGCCTACCGGCTGGCGCTCTTGGCGCCGCGCTCGGCGCGCTACGGCGACATCGTCACGCTCCGCGCCCGCGTCACGCCCGCGCTTCCCGGCGGGATCACGATCGCGGGCAGCCGCGCCCGCCGTGTCGGCGCGGGCTCCTATCGAATCCGGACGCGACTGACGAGGCCGGGCCCGTACTTCGCGAGGTTCGCCGCGACACGGTCGGCTCCGGCATGGGTGCTCCTCAGGCCGAAGCTCGAGGTGTCGGTCGCGGGCGTTCCGACCGTCGGCGCCGACGTTCGCGTCGTGGCGCAACTCGAGCCGCGGTCGGCGGGCGTCGTCCGCGTACGGGTCGACGGCCGCGCGACGAATCGCATCGACACACGGCGTGAGCGGACGACGCGCGTGGTCGTCTCGACGGTACCGCGCAAGGGCTGGACCGGCGCCGGTCGCGCGCTGTCGGTGACCGTCGTCCAGCCGGTTCTCGGCCCCGGCTCGCGCGGCGCCGCGGTGACCGCGCTCGAGACGCGCCTCCGAGAGCTCGGGTACGCCCTCCGCGGGGTCGACGGCGTCTACTCCGACGACGACGTCGAGGCGGTGCTCGCCTTCCAGAAGGTCAACGGACTCGAGCGGACGGGACGCGTCGACCGCGCGCTGTGGTCGCGCATCGACGCTGCGGGCGTCCCCGCCGCGCGCTACGGCGGAACCCACGTCGAGGTCGACAAGTCCCGCCAGGTGCTGTTCTTCGTCACCGACGGGCGCGTCGACGAGATCGTCCACGTCTCGACGGGGGCGACCGGGAACACACCCGTCGGGCTCTGGCACGTCTACTCGAAGGTCGCCGGCTGGAGCTGGGTCCTCTGGTACCCGAGCTACTTCCTCCGCGGCTTCGCGATCCACGGCTACCCGGAGGTTCCGGCCTATCCGGCTTCACACGGGTGCGTCCGCGTGCCGATGTGGATCGCGACGAGTCTCTACGCGCGCATCCCGTACGGATTTCCGATCTACGTCTACGAGTAGTCTGCCGCCATCGTGAGCGCTCCCGAGGCAGATCCCGTCCTCCGCGAGTTGCGCGAGCAGATCTCCGAGATCGACGGCGTCATCATCGAGTCGATCAACAAGCGGCTGGAGCTCGTCGCCCGGCTGAAGCGGCACAAGGACGAGCACGGGATGTCGTTCGTCGACCCGAAGCGCGAGGAGTGGATGGTGGCCCACCAGTCCCGCGCGAACCGCGGCCCGCTCTCCGACGACGGCCTGCGCGCGATCTACGCCGATCTGCTCGCGCTCACGAAGCGCGAGGTTCTTTAACGCGGCTCGTCCTCTTCCTCCTCCTCTTCTTCGGCTTCCTCCTCGCCGTCTTCGACCTCCGCCTCGGCGAAGTCCTCCGCGGAGACGCGGTCGAGGAAGCTCTTGAACTCGTCGATGATCTCCTCCTCGTTGACCTCCTCCCCCTCGAACTCGATCGCCGACTCCTCGATCACCGCGTCGGCGGCGAAGATGGGGGCCTGCGCGCGAACCGCGACCGCGATCGCGTCGGACGAGCGGGAATCGATCTCGATCTCGGTTCCGTCGCGCGCGACGGTGATCGACGCGTGGAAGGTGTTCTCGCGGAGCTCGGTGACGGTGACGCGGACGACCTCGACCTCGAGCTCGCCGAGGATGTTGACGAGCAGGTCGTGGGTGAGCGGCCGCGGCGCGACGGCGTTCTGGAGCTTCATCAGGATCGCGGCCGCCTCCGGGTGGCCGATCCAGATCGGCAGGAACTTGTTCCCCTCGGCCGTCTTCAGGAGAACGATCGGCTGTTTTCCGACGAGGTCGAACGAGACGCCGTAGATCTCCATCTGCGTCATGCGAACCTAGATTACCCCCGGCTGCCGCCGCAAACGCCCCGGGAGACGTCGGCTACACTGCCCGCCGCGCGGGCGATTAGCTCAGTTGGTTAGAGCGCCGCTCTGATAAGGCGGAGGTCCGTGGTTCGAATCCACGATCGCCCACCTGCATAAGCTGCCGCGTCTCGGCGTCGGCAGCGCCTGGCCTGACCAGGCGGATTTCCCTTTCAGATCAGGAAGCTTCCAGCGGCACCGTGTTGTCGACAATGACGACGCGCTGGAAGTTGCCGTTGCTGTGGTCGAAGCCGGCCCTGTTGAGGCAGACCCAGCCGTCGCCGTTCACGTGGCCCTGGGTGGATCCCGCTACCACTCCTTCGAGGAACGGGCTGAACGTCAAGCTGAGACCGTTGCCACAGCCTGCAACGGCTGGTGGATTCGCAGCACCCGCAGTACCCGCGCCAAGTGCAAGAGAAGCGGTCACAACAGCGGTGCTTGCGTAGAGCATCTTCCTCGCGCTCACTCGACCAACCTGCGGTTCTCCCCCCGAACGTAGTCTCCAGCGAGGCTACTTCGACGGGCGGCGCTATGCAACGTGTTGCCTCCCGCGGGTTCTGCGGCGTTCACCGCTTCTCGTACACCGACACGTGCGAGCGGCTGAGCCTCGTGAACTCCTCGCGCCGCCAGCCCGCCCAGCGGTGCCGGAGCGCGAGGCCGGCGATCCGCGCCATCAGGTCCAGCTCCGCCGGCCACGCGTACCGAAACTCGACGGGGAACGTCTCGATCCCGTCGGGCCCGATGACGTAGTGCTGCGAGCTGAAGCGCTGGGTGACCACGTCGTAGACGTCGAACGAGAAGCCCTCGGGGTCGGCGCGAAACGGCACGATCGTCTGGCCGAGCGGGAGGAGCTGAAGATCGGGCACGCCGGTCTCGATCACGAACGACCCGCCGCTCCGGAGGTGGGCGGCCGCGTTCTCGAAGCACGCGACCTGCGCGTCCTGCGTCACCAGGTTGAAGATCGTGTTGAACACGAGGTAGACGAGCGAGAAGTCCCCCTCGGCACGCGTACTCGAGAAGTCGCCGATCGTGACCGCGATCGCCTCGCCGCCCGGCTTCTCCCGCAGGCGCGAGACCATCGCCTCGGAGTCGTCGATGCCGGAGACGCGAAGGCCGCGTGCGGCGAGCGGGAGCGCAATCCGGCCGGTGCCGATCCCGAGCTCGAGCGCCGGCCCGTCACCGGCGAGCGCGGCGAGCGTCTCCACGACGGGCGCCACGACGTCGGGGTCGAACATCGAGCCGGTGCTCTCGTCGTACACGGCTGCAGCGCGCTCGCCGAAGAAGCCCTCGTACTCACGATCCGCCGGCACCCGTCGATCATCTCACCGGCCGCCGCCCTGCGAGCGCAGCCGGGGAGCCTGGGGCACACTGCAGGCGTGAATCCACATGCGCTCGAGGTGCTCGAGTTTCCGGCGATCCTCGAGCGGCTCGCCGCGGCCGCCGCGACGGCGCCGGGCGCGCAGACGGCGCGCGAGCTCCTTCCGTCTCCGCATCCGGAGGACGTCGCGCGGCGGCAGGCGCTGACAACCGAGGCCGTCGCCCTCCTCGACAACTCGGCCGAGCCCGAGCTCGCCGGGGTCGAGGACGTGCGCGAGCCCGCGGCGCGCGCGGCGCGCGACGGCGTCCTCGGGGCCGATTCGCTGCGGCGGGTCGAGGTCGCGCTGCGCGTGGGCGTCGAGGCGCGACGAGCGCTCGAGGCCGAACGGGAGGCGGCGCCGCTTCTGGCCCGGATCGCCGAACGGATCGACCCGGCCGTCGCGCCCGTCGCGGACGAGATCGGCCGCTGCGTCGAGGAGGACGGGTCGGACCTGCGCGACACCGCGTCGCCGCAGCTCCGCCGGCTGCGCAACGAGCTTCGGAACGGACGGCATCGCATCGCGGAGGAGCTCGCCCGGATCGCGCGCTCCGGCGACACCGCGGACCTGCTCCAGGAGCGGTTCGTGACCGAGCGCGGCGGGCGGCCGGTGCTGGCGCTGAAGGCGACCGCACGGTCGAAGGTCCCCGGGATCGTCCACGACGTCTCGGGGTCGGGACAGACGCTCTTCGTCGAGCCGTTCGCCGTCGCGGAGCTCAGCAACCGGCTCGCCGAGGCGGCCGCAGCCGAGCGCGAGGAGGCCGAGCGGATCCTGCGCGAGCTGTCGCGGCTCGTCGGCGATCGGGCGGGCGCCGTCGCCGAGCTCGTCGAGGCCGTCGTTGCGATCGATCTCGCATTCGCGTGCGGCACGCTGTCGCGTCGTTGGCGCGGCGCCCAGGTTGTCGTCGCCGACGAGGTCCGGCTCGTCGGCGCGCGCCACCCACTGCTCGATCCTGCCGCCGCCGTCCCGATCGACCTCGACCTCGATGGGTTGCGCGCGCTCGTGATCAGCGGCCCGAACACCGGCGGGAAGACAGTCGCGCTCAAGACGCTCGGGATCGCGGCGATCCTCCACCAGGCGGGCATCCGGCCCCCGGCGGCGGAGGCGACGCTGCCGATCTTCGACCGCGTGCTCGCTGACATCGGCGACCAGCAGTCGATCGCGATGAGCCTGTCGAGCTTCTCCGGGCACGTGCGCACCCTCGTCTCGATCCTCGAGGAAGCGGGGGAGCGATCGCTCGTCCTCCTCGACGAGGTCGCGGCCGGAACCGACCCCGTCGAGGGCTCGGCGCTCGCGCAGGCGCTGATCGCGCGCCTCGCGCAGCAGGCTCGTCTGACGGCGGTGACGACGCATTACGCCGAGCTCAAGGAGTGGGCGAGCTCCGCGGCGGGCGCGGCGAACGCGGCGACGGGGCTCGACCCGGAGACACAGGCGCCGCTCTACCGGATCGCGCTCGGGCGGCCCGGGACGTCGCATGCGCTCCGGATCGCCGAGCGGCTCGGGCTCGACGGCGGGATCGTGGAGGCGGCGCGCGAGCGTGTCTCGCCGGAACGGCTCCGGACTGCAGAGCTCCTCGCGGAGGCCGAGGCCGCCGAGCGGCGAGCCGAGGCCGAGCGCGTGGCGGCGGCGCGCGCACGCGCCACAGCGGAGCGGGAGGCCGGCGAGGCGGCGCGGCGGAACGAGCAGCTCGACGTGGAGATCGAGCGGGTGCGCGTATCGGCGGCGGGCGAGCGGGAGGCAGCGGCCGCTCGAGCCCAGCAGGAGCTTGCCACCGTACGTGCGGAGCTCGACGCCCTGCGCGACGAGATCCGCGCGGCCAGGCGCAGCGAGCGCGACCGTCTCGCCGCCACCTCGGCCGCGGCACGCGAGGCCGAGGGCGCGCGCGACCGGCGGCTGGGCGCCGCCGCCGAGCGGGCAACACGTGCCGACCGGGAGCTGCGGGCGTTCCGCCCGGTGGAGGCGGTCGCGCCGCTCGCCGCCGGCGATCCGGTCGAGGCGCCCGACCTCGGCGTCCGCGGGACGATCGTCGAGGTTCGCGGCGACACCGCCGAGGTCATCGGATCCGGCGGGCTCAGGGTGAGCATCCCGGTCGCGCGACTGCGGCCGGGGACGCATCGGCCCGCCGCCGAGGTGACGGCGCCGCCGGTCAGGGTGCTCGCCGCTGCGCGAAGCGACATGTCGGACGAGCTCGACGTCCGCGGGCTGCGGGCCCAGGACGCGCGCGAGGCGGTGCGGCGATTCGTCGACGAGGCTGCCCTCGCGGGCCTACCAACCGTCAGGATCGTCCACGGGCGCGGCACGGGGGCGGTGCGGACGGCGGTGCGCGACGAGCTCCAGGGGCACGGGCTCGTCGACCGGCACGAGGCGGACTCCCGCGACGGCGCCACCGTCGCGCACCTCGGCTGAACGGCGCTTCGTCTCTAGTGGAGCGCGCGCGTGCGGTGGACGTAGTCCTCGATCGCGTGGAGGAAGACACGGTCGCTCGCGAGCTCGGTCAGCGTCGCCTTGGTCTCGTGGTCGATGTCCTGATCGTCCTCCAGCTCGCGCAGGAACGGCATCAGGCGCCCCATCTGGCTCATGTGCGCGATCCGCAGGAAGAGGTTCCGTGTGTCGGCGTCCTGCGAGATCGCCTCGAGCGACTCGATGTCCGAGAGCCACAGCTCGTTCACGCTGGGTCAACGCCCGCAGGAGGGCGCCGGATACGGGACGACTAGAGGCTTGATGCGGATTAGGCGCCCCGTCGGGGCCGTTCCGGGTCAAGCCGGGGCGGTTCGACGTCCGCAGCGCAGGCCGGGGCCTGCGCAAGGGCGGCGAGACGGCTCGGCGCCGCGCCCGGGGCGGCATCCGGCGCCCCCGGCTAATGCGCATCAAGCCTCTAGATGCGGTCGAGCGCGTCGGCAAGCGTGCCGAGGTCGTGCTCGTCGGCGTACACGAGCTCGACACGCCCGGGAGCGACGCGAACGGGAAGGCCGGTCACGCGCTCGAGCGACTCCTTCACCCGGCGGGCGAGCGCCGGATCGACGGCGGTGGCGCGGCGCGGCCGGCGGCGAGCACCGGCGGTCTGCGCGGCACGCTCCGTCGCGCGGACCGAGAGCCCCTCCGCGACGACGCGGCGCGCCAGACGGCGGCGCTCGGCGGCGTCGGGGACAGCGAGGACGGCGCGCGCGTGCCCCTCCGAGAGCGTCCGCGAATCCAGGAGCTCGAGCACGTCGTCCGGCAGCTCGAGCAGTCGCACCTTGTTCGAGACCGCCGCCTTCGAGCGACCCACGCGCCCGGCGACCTCGCCGAGCGAGAGCTCGAACTCGTCCATCAGGACGGCGTAGCCGCGCGCCTCCTCCACGGGCGACAGGTCCTCGCGGGCGACGTTCTCGACGAGGCCGAGCAGCAGCGTGTCGCGGTCGTCAGCCGCCCGGATCACCGCCGGCACAGTCTCGATCCCGGCCTCCCGGGCGGCGCGCCAGCGGCGCTCGCCGGCGATCAGCTCGTAGCCTCCGGCGAGCCGCGGGCGGACGACGACCGGCTGGATCACGCCCTGCGCCCGGATCGACTCGGCGAGGCCGGCGATCGGCTCGCTCTCGAAGCGGCGGCGCGGCTGGCGCGCGTTCGCGTGGATCTGGTCGACGGGCAGGTGCGCCAGCTCGCTGTCGCTGCCGCCGACGAGGACTTCGAACCCGCGGCCCAAGCCGCGGCGTGCTCCACGATCAGGAACGCTCGACAAGCTCCATCGCCACCTTCCAGTAGGCCTCGGCGCCACGCGAGCGCCGGTCGTAGTAGGTCACGGGCAAGCCGTGGCTCGGCGCCTCGGCAACGCGCACCGAGCGCGGGACCACCGCTGCGAAGACGAGGTCGCCGAAATGCCGTCGCACCTCCCGCTCCACGTCGCGCGCGAGCGTCGTCCGCGCGTCGGCCATGGTGATCAGGACGCCGGCGATCGCGAGCCGTGGGTTCAACCGCGCCTTCACGATGTCGATCGACCGGACGAGCTGCGCAAGCCCCTCGAGCGCGTAGTACTCCGCCTGCACGGGGACAACGACGCGATCCGACGCCGCGAGCGCGTTGACCGTCAACGGCCCCAGGGACGGCGGGCAGTCGAGGAGCACGAAATCGAACCCCTCGGGCCGGGCGAGCGCCTCGGCGAGGTACCGGTCGCCGTCGGCTCGGCGCGACAGCTCGACCGCGGCGCCTGCGAGCTCCGGGCGCGACGGCACGAGGAACAGGTTCTCCCACCGGGTCGGCTTCACGAGGTCGCGCAGCGGCGCGCCGTCGAGGAGGTCGTAGCTCGACGAGCCGTTGGCGCGCATGCCGAGGCCGGACGTCGCGTTCGCCTGCGGGTCGAGGTCGACGACGAGCGATCGCTCGCCGGCCTCGGCAAGGCACGCCGCGAGGTTGATCGCCGACGTCGTCTTTCCCACGCCGCCCTTCTGGTTCGCGAACGCGTAGATCCTCGCCACCGGCTGCCAGCGTAGCCCCGCCTCCGGACGTGAAAACAGCGTGAAAACGGGGGCGGCCGCACCGCCGAGCCCCGCCTACGCGAGCGGCCGCCTCTTCGCCACTCCGGTGCGGCGCGGGAACCCCGGCGGCGTCGGCGCGACCTTGCGCAGGACGAGGAAGCCGGGCGGGCCACCCGCCAGCTCTGCGCCGAGCCGCTCCGCGACCCGCCCGACGCGCTCCGGCTCCGCCGACGGCCCGACCCACAGGACGACGGCCCCACCCTCCCGCACGAGCGGGAGGCACCACTCCGCCGCCGTCGGCGGGCGCGCAAGCGCCTTCGCGACCGCGACCCCGGCCCAGTCGGTCGGCTGCTCCTCGGCGCGCCCCCACACCACACGCGCGTTCGGCGGCGACCACCGTTCGAGGAACTCGCACTTGCGCCGCTCGGACTCGAGCAGGACGACGTCCCGATCCGGGAGCGCGTGCGCAAGCGGGATCCCGGGCGCACCGCCACCCGACCCGACGTCGACGATCGGCCCCTCGAAGCTCCGCACCAGCTCGACGCCGCGCAACGAGTCCTCGAGGAGCGCGCGCCGCGCCTCCGGGACGTCTCGGATCGCGGTCAGCCCCGGCCCCGCGACGACCGCAGCGAGCCAGGCGTCAAGCGGGCCGGACGACGACGTACCGATGGGGCTCGTTTCCCTCGCTCGCCGTCGCGACCCCGCCGTGATCCTTGAGCTGCTCGTGGACGACGCGCCGCTCGACGGACGTCATCGGATCGAGCTCGACGGCAGCGCCCGTCGCGAGAGCCTGGTCCGCGGCGCGCGTCGCGACCCCGACGAGCACCTCGTGACGGCGGTCGCGGTACCCCGCCGCGTCGATCACGACGTGCTTGCGCTCGCCGTCGTCGCGAGCCAGAGCGGCGTTCGCGAGGAACTGCAGCGCGTCGATCGTCTGGCCGTGCCTTCCGATCAGGAGCCCGAGATCGCCGCCGTGACACGTCGCAGTCACCGTGTCGTCGTCCTCCCGTACGTCGATCGTGCAGCGGACGCCGAGCGCCGCCACGACCCGTCCGACGAACGCGCGAACGTGCTGCTCGAGCGGCGTCTCGTCTTCGGGCGCCGCGCCGGTCACGGACGCCCCGGCGGGTGCCGGCCCATCGGGCGCAGCCGCAGCGGCGAGCACGCGCGCAGGTGTGTAGCCGACTCCCAGCAGGCCTCGCTCGCCCTCCGAGAGCACCTGGAACCGAACGGTCGCCTTGTCGAGGCCCGGCGCGCGGAGCTCGAGCTCGCGCAACGCCTTCCACTTCGCCTCGCCGACGGTCTCGCCCGTCGCCTCGACCGTCAGCTCCTCGCTCACCGTCGAGCGCCGCCCTTCTTCCGCTTCACCCGCCTCGGCTGCGGCGGCGGCGTCTTCGGCTTCGCCTCCTCGCGAGGGGTCGCCTCCGCCTTCGGCTCCTCGCGCGGCGCCGTCCGCGACGAGCGCTTCAGCCCGCCGAGCGACGGGGCGGGCGTCTTCGGGACGAGCCGCCGCGTCACGAGCCCCTGCCCGACCGTCCACAGGTTCGTCGTGACCCAGTAGATGACGAGGCCGGCCGGGAAGTGCGCCACGACCGTGATGAAGACGAGCGGGAGGACGAGCATGATGCCCCGCTGCACCTTGTCCATCGTCGTCGACATGAACCAGGTGGAGAGCACCTGACTCGACGCGTAGATCGCGAGCAGCAGGTACCCGGACCAGTGCGAGTTCGCAGGCGCCGCGATCGACGGAACGATGTGCAGCCACGAGAGGTCGGCCCCTTCGGGCACATGGTTCGCGAAGTTCCGGAGGACGAAGTAGAGCGAGAAGAAGACCGGGATCTGCGCGACCAGCGGCAGGCACGACGCGGCCGGGTTGATGTTGTTCTCGCGGTAGAACTTCATCAACTCCTCGTTCATCTTCGTGCGGTCGCCCTTGTACTTCTTCTGGATCTCCTTCATCTCGGGCGCGTGCTTCTGCAACGACTGCATCGAGTGGATCTGGCGCACCGTGAGAGGCACGAGGCAGATCCGGACCACGATGGTCGTTGCGACGATCGACCATGCCCACGTCAGGTGACCCTGGTCGTGGAAGAAGTCGAGGATCGCCCGCATGATGTCCTCGAGCGGTCCCAGGATCGAGAAGAGGATCACGGGTGGTCCACTCCCCCGCGCGACCAGGGGTTGCACCGCAGAAGCCGCCAGGCCGCCATCGCCGAGCCCTTCAGCGGCCCGTGCTTGCGCAGCGCGTCGATCGCGTACTGCGAACAGCTCGGGTGGTACTTGCACGTTCCCGACGGGACGAGGGCGCCGAGCGTGAGCCGGTAGGCGTGGACGAGCGCGACGAGCGGTGCCGCGAGGACGCCGCGCGCCGTCACGCCGCCGCCTTCCCGAGCACCTCGTCGACGCGCTCGACGAGCCAGTCGTGCCCGCGCGACTCTGCCGCCTCGGGCAGCCCGGGCCGGACGACGAGCACGTAGTCGTTCGCTGTCGCGACCTCGCTCGCCTCGAGCTTCCGCCGCCAGATCTCGCGCAGCTGCCGCTTGATCCGGTTGCGGACGACGGAGTTGCCCGCGGCCTTCGGCACGGCGAGACCGAGCCGCGGGTCGCCGGGCTCGTCCTCGCGCCGGAACCAGTACAGAGTCAGAAAGCGCGTCGAGACCGACCGGCCGTGCCGGTAGACGGCGTCGAAGTCGCGGGAGCGGGAGAGGCGGTTGCGCCGCTGCACCGCTACGCCGACAGGCGCTTGCGCCCCTTGGCGCGGCGACGCTTCAGGATCAGGCGGCCGGCGCGCGTGGACATCCGGGCCCGAAAGCCGTGCTTGCGCTTCCGCCTGCGTACGTTCGGCTGGTAGGTCCGCTTCATAGGGAGGTCCTGGGGGGCGCGAGAGAAAAAGCCGGCGCTCCGCCGGCCGGGCGGCAGTATAGACGGACCCGCCCGTGCATCGGTTGTCCACACCGGGGAGCAGCGGCAAAAGGCGTGGAAACGTCCAGCGACCCGAACCCCGGAAGAGTGTTATCCACAGCTGTGGAGAGGAGTGTGGAGGAACGTAGATATCCTGCAAATCACGTGTTTTGGTGTCGGTCGGAACCGTGAGAAATCCTCATTGAACGGGTCCCCGAGACGCTGCTATTCTCGCGCACCGACCCCGACCCGGAACGGAGCTGGCCCGCGCCGTGGAACACCCGATCGAGCTGAGTGCCGAGAGCCTCTGGACTGCCGTGTCGGACCGGCTGCGGGGGGCGTTGAACGAGACCACGTTCCAGACCTGGTTCGGCGAGGTCGGTGCGGCGGGACTCGACGGTGAGACCTTCGTCCTCGCCGTCCCGAATGACTTCACGCGGGAGTGGATCGAGGGGCACTTCCTCGAGCTCATTCGAGCCGGCGTCAAGGACGCGACAGGCTCCGAGTGTCGCGTGCACCTGCGCGTGGAGCCGATCGTCCACACGTCGGGCTCGCGCGTGTCCGCCCCGCCCGCCCCGGCTCCCGTAGCCGCGCCCGCTCTTGCCCCGCCGCCGATCCCACGACCGGACGCGGCCGGCATCAACCCGAAGTACAGCTTCGACTCGTTCGTCATCGGGTCGTCGAATCGCTTCGCGCACGCCGCGGCGCTCGCCGTCGCCGAGGCCCCGGCGCAGGCCTACAACCCCCTCTTCATCTATGGCCACACGGGGCTCGGCAAGACGCACCTCCTGCACTCGGTCGCGAACTACGTCGGTGCGCACTCGAGCAGCCTCGGCGTGCGCTACGTGACCTCGGAGACGTTCATGAACGACTTCATCAACAGCCTCCGGGACAAGCGGATCGAGGGGTTCAAGCAGCGCTACCGCACCTACGACCTGCTCCTGATCGACGACGTCCAGTTCTTCGAGCACAAGGAGCGGATCCAGGAGGAGTTCTTCCACACCTTCAACTCGCTCTACGAGGCCGGCAGACAGATCGTCATCTCGAGCGACCGGCCGCCGCGCGAGATCTCGACGCTCGAGGAACGGCTGCGGTCGAGGTTCGAGTGGGGCCTCATCACCGACATCCAGCCACCCGACCTCGAGACGCGGATCGCGATCCTGCGCAAGAAGGTGAAGAACGACGACATCCAGGTGGACGATCCCGAGGTGCTCACGTTCGTCGCCTCACGCGTCTCGACGAACATCCGCGAGCTCGAAGGCGCGCTGACACGCGTTGTCGCCTTCTCGTCGCTCACGGGCCGGCGGATGGACGTCGCGCTCGCCCAGGACGTGCTGAAGGACGTCTTTCCGCAAGGGGATCTCGCCGCGGTCTCGATCGACAAGATTCAGGAGCTCGTGTGCGACCGCTTCGGCGTCGCGCTCGCGGAGCTCACGGGCGACCGGCGGTCGCAGAACATCGTCTACCCGCGGCAGGTCGCGATGTACCTGTCGCGCGAGCTCACCGACTCGTCGCTGCCGAAGATCGGGAAGGAGTTCGGTGGCCGCGACCACACGACCGTCATCCACGCGACGTCGAAGATCGCTCGTCTCATCCGTGAGGACAGGTCTGTGTACAACCTCGTCCAGGAGCTAACAGCTCGGATCAAGCAGGCGCAGTGACGGTCGGAGCTGAGGAAGCCGGGGACAACGCCCACGTCCGCACCCACAGCCAAAATGGCCCCAACACAGGGGAAGGTCGCGTTCTCCCCGCCGCCCACACCCACTATGTACTACGACGAGGTTCTCTTTAGATGATTGACTCAGAGATCGTGATCGACGGAGAAGCGCTCAGCGGCACCGCGTTGAAGCTCACCGTCCCGCGCGACGAGCTCGCGCAGAAGCTGGCGCTCGTCTCCCGCGGTGTCTCGACGCGGACCGCCGTCCTCGTCCTGGCGGGCATCCAGCTGCGTGCCGAGGGTGGGCAGCTCCGGCTCGCAGCGACGGACATGGAGCTCTCGCTGCGCGCGTCGCTCGACGCGAGCGTCGTCGGCGAGGGCGAAGCGGTCGTGCCCGGGCGCCTCCTGCTCGAGATCTCCAGGTCGCTTCCGGGCGACGACGTCACGATCGAGCACCGGCCCGAGGAAGCGGTCGTCACGGTCACCTCCGGAACCGCGAACTACCGGCTGCACACCTACGCCGCCGAGGACTTCCCGCGGCTGCCGGAGACAGACGCCGCGCAACTGCACGCGATCGACCGGGACGCGCTGATCGAGACGGTCGCGCGGGTCGGCCGCTCCGCGTCGCGCGACGAGAGCCGGCCGGTGCTGACCGGGATCCTCGTGCGGTTCGAGCCGGGGAAGGTCGTAATGGCCGCCACCGACTCCTACCGGCTCGCGGTCAAGGAGACGCCCGTTGCGGGAGAGCTGCCCGAGCTCGAGGCGATCATCCCCGCCCGCGCGCTCCAGGAGCTCAGCCGGATCGCCCCGTCGGCGGACGTGATCCAGCTCGGCCTGCAGGAGAACCACGTGGTCTTCGGCGGCGACGGGACCTGGCTCACGACGCGCCGGATCGACGGCCAGTTCCCGAACTACCGCCAGCTGCTCCCGGAGCAGTTCGAGCACGAGCTCGAGATCGCGCGCGAGGAGCTCCTCGACGTCGTGCGCCGCGTGTCGCTGCTCGCGCAGAGGAACTCGCCGCTCCGGTTGCGCTTCGACGACGGCGAGCTGACGGTGTCCGCGGTGACGCAGGACGTCGGCGAGTCACGCGAGTCGCTTCCCATCGGATACGCCGCCGACGCGATGGAGATCGGCTTCAACGCGGACTTTCTCCGCGACGGCCTGGACTCCGTCGAGGCCGACACGGTGAAGCTGAAGCTCATCAGCCCGCTCCGGCCGGTCGTGCTGGAGGGTGAGAGCGCCGACTACACGTACCTGGTCATGCCGATCCGCCTCGCCGGCTGACGGGCTGATCGTCGACCGCGTCACGCTCCGCAACTACCGCTCGTACGCGTCGCTCGACCTCGAGCTGCAGCCCGGGATCGTGCTCGTCGTCGGGCCGAACGGCGCCGGCAAGACGAACCTGCTCGAGTCGCTCCACCTGGCCACGCAGGGGTTCTCGCCCCGCACGCGCGCCGACGCGCAGCTGATCCGGTTCGACGAGACCGCCGCGCGGGTCGCCGTCTCGGGACGACAGGACGAGCGGGCAATCGAGGTCTCGGTGACGCTGCGGCGCGCGGAGGCGAAGGAGGCCCGGCTGAACGGCGCACGGCTTCCCTCTTCCGAGACGCTACGGCGCGAGCTCTCGACGCTCGTGTTCACGCCCGACCGGCTCGCGGTCGTCAAGGGCGCGCCGGCGGCGAGGCGCGCCTACATCGACCGGTCGCTCGCTCGCCTCTATCCCGCCCGGGCAGGGGTCCCGCAGGACTTCGCGGCCGCCCTCGCGCAGCGGAACGCCGCGCTTCGGAGGGCCCAGCTCGGGCTCTCGAGTCGCGACGCACTCGCCCCGTGGACCCACCGCGTCGCGGAGAACGGCGCGCGTCTGGTGGAGGCGCGCCGGGACACGGTTGCGGCCATCGCCGGCGGGTTCGCCGCGCACGCCGAGGAGCTCGGCCTGCCGGCGGCGCGCCTTTCCTACGACGGCGAGGCGCCGACCCTGGAAGCGCTGGAAGCGCGGCTGCAGCGGGACGTCGACCGCGGCGCGACCGGGCTCGGGCCGCACCTCGACGACGTCGAGATCGCAAGCGGTAGCCGTGACCTGCGCCGGTTCGGCTCTCAGGGTGAGCAACGGCTCGCCGTGCTCGCGCTCCTTCTCGCCGAGGCGGAGCTCCTGCCGCGCCGCCCGCTGCTCCTCCTCGACGACGTTCTGTCCGAGCTGGATGCCGAGCGGCGCCGCACGTTGACGGCGCGCGTCGGCGAGGCGGGGCAGGCGGTCCTGACGGCGACCGAGCGCGATTCGCTTCCGACCGCTCCCGCGCAGGTGGTCGAGGTGACACCGGGCCATGCGCGGTAGCCCAACCCGTCGCGACGCGTTGACGCCGCTCGGCGACGAGGTGCGCCGTGAGCTCGGGCGCCACGGCCCGCAGGCCGGGATGGCGGAGCTCGTGGAGCGGTGGCCGGCCGCGGTCGGCCCGGCGGTCTCGCGCTTTGCCTGGCCGGCGCGCATCGGCCGCGACGGCACCGTGCACGCCAACGCGGCGGACTCGATCTGGGCGTTCGAGCTCACCCACCGCGCGGCCGAGATCGCACGACGCCTCGAGGTCGAGAGGGTGCGTTTCGCCCCGGGGCCGTTGCCCGAGGCGGAGCCGGTGGCCGAGCCTCTCGAGCTCCCCGCGCCGAGGCCCGAGGACCGCGAGCGGGCCGCCGCCCTCGCCGCGCCGATCACGGACGCGAATCTGCGCGAAACTGTGCAAAAAGCGATCGCTTTTGCGCTTGCCCGCGGGTCGAACGACCGTTCCGTCTGATACACTTCCGTCCGGCCGCAAACTCTGCGTTTGCAGGCTTTTTCTACGATATGGCTGACACTTCGGCGAAGGCGGGCTACTCCGCGAAGGACATCACGGTCCTCGAAGGCCTCGAGCCGGTCCGGCTCAGGCCGGGGATGTACATCGGCTCGACCGGGACGCGCGGGCTCCACCATCTGGTGAACGAGGTCGTCGACAACGCCGTCGACGAAGCGCTCGCGGGCTACAACGACTCCGTCGACGTCACGATCCATCCGGACAACTCGGTCACGGTTCGCGACCGCGGCCGCGGAATCCCCGTCGACCTGATCCCCGAGCAAGGGATCTCGGCGCTCGAGGTCGTGCTGACGAAGCTGCACGCCGGCGGCAAGTTCGGCGGCGACGGGTACAAGGTCTCCGGCGGGCTCCACGGCGTCGGCCTCTCGGTCGTGAACGCGCTGTCGGAGTGGCTGGTCGCGGAGGTCGAGCGCGACGGGAAGGTCTACCGGCAGGAGTTCGCGCGCGGCGTTCCGCAAGGCCCCATGGAGGTGGTCGGCGCGACGAAGGAGACCGGATCGACGATCTCGTTCCTGCCCGACGCCGAGGTGTTCGACGAGACCGAGTACAGCTCGACGACGCTGCTCGCGCGGCTGCGCGAGATGGCGTTCCTGACCCGCGGCCTCCGCATCACCTACACCGACGAGCGCGCCGACGGCGGCGACCCGGTCGAGTTCCACTACGAGGGCGGCATCCGCGACTTCGTCGCGTACGTGAACGAGTCGAAGGACATCGTCCACAAGCACATCGTCCACTTCGAGAGCGCGAACGGCCAGGGCGAGGTCGAGGTCGCGATGCAGTGGAACAACTCCTACCAGGAGAGCGTCTTCAGCTTCGCCAACAACATCAACACCCACGAGGGCGGCTCGCACCTCTCGGGCTTCAAGGGCGCTCTGACGCGCACCCTCAACGACTACGCCCGCTCGAAGGGCCTCCTGAAGGAGAAGGAGGACAACCTCGACGGCGAGGACGTGCGCGAGGGTCTCGCGGCCGTGATCAGCGTCAAGCTGACCGAGCCGCAGTTCGAGGGGCAGACGAAGACGAAGCTCGGGAATCCTTGGGTTCGCGGTCTCGTCGAGCAGGCGGTCAACCTGAAGCTCGCCGAGTTCCTCGAGGAGAACCCGACCGATGCGCGGCAGGTGATCAGCAAGGCCGTCAGCGCCGCCCGGGCGCGGCAGGCCGCGCGGAAGGCGCGCGAGCTCACGCGCCGGAAGTCCGCGCTCGAGAGCATGTCGCTCCCGGGAAAGCTGGCGGACTGCTCGATCAACGATCCCGAGGCTGCGGAGCTCTTCATCGTCGAGGGCGACAGCGCCGGCGGGTCGGCGAAGATGGGCCGCGACCGCACCTACCAGGCGATCCTGCCCCTCCGCGGCAAGATCATCAACAGCGAGAAGAACCGCATCAACAAGGTCCTCTCGAACAACGAGATCCAGGCGATGATCACCGCGATCGGCACCGGGATCGGCGACGAGTTCGACCTCGAGAAGCTCCGCTACCACCGCGTGATCGTGATGACGGACGCCGACGTCGACGGATCGCACATCCGGACGCTGATCCTCACGTTCCTGTACCGCCAGATGTCGGAGCTGATCGACAACGGCCACGTCTACATTGCCGTGCCTCCGCTCTACCGCGTGAAGCTCGGGTCGCAGGAGTTCTACTTCGAGAAGGACGCGCAGCTCGAGGAGCTCCTCGCCCGCGAGAGGATCCCGAACGTCGAGATCGTCGACCGCGAGGGGGCGCCCGTCAGGCTGACCGAGGCGCGTTGGGCGCGGCTCAGCAAGGAGCTCGCGCAGTACGAGGGTTACTTCGCGCGGCTCCGGTCCGACTTCGGCCACAACGCGGCCGAGCTGATGGTCCAGCACCGGCTCGTCGAGCACACGATCGAGTCCCCGAGCGACATCGACGCGGCGATCGCCGCCATCGCGCCGAACGGGTACGAGCTGTCGGTCCTCCGCCGCGACGAGGACGGCTTCCAGGTGCGCCTCGTCGAGACCGAGACGAGCGCCGCGCGCAATATCGCGATCCCGTCGGAGCTCCTCGCCTCGCAGATCTACGTCAGGCTGCGCGCGGCCTACAACCGGCTGCGCGACGCCGTCGGGGCGCCCCCCTTCGTCGTCACCGTCGGCAAGGAGCGCACGATCGCCACGACCTACGACGCGCTGCGCGCGCTCGTCCTCGACGCCGCGAAGCAGGGGATCCAGGTGTCGCGCTTCAAGGGCCTCGGCGAGATGAACGCCGAGCAGCTCTGGGAGACGACGATGGATCCGGCGAAGCGCCTCCTGATCCGCGTCGACGTCGAGGACGCGCACGCCGCCGACCTGCTCTTCTCCACGCTGATGGGCGACCAGGTCGAGCCGCGGCGCGAGTTCATCGAGCAGAACGCGAAGGACGTCAAGTTCCTTGACGTGTAGGACGCGCGGTGTCTGAGCTCGACATCGGAGCGCTGGGGCCGGGTCGCATCGAGCCGCGCGAGCTCGAGCAGGAGATGCGCTCGAGCTATCTCGACTACGCGATGTCGGTCATCGTCGGGCGCGCGCTGCCCGACGTCCGCGACGGACTCAAGCCCGTCCACCGGCGCGTCCTCTACTCGATGTGGACGAACGGGAACCGGCCGGGCCGGCCGTACGTGAAGTGCGCCAACATCGTCGGCTACGTGATGGGCAACCATCACCCGCACGGCGACTCCGCGATCTACGACACGCTGGTCCGCCTCGCGCAGCCGTTCTCGCTCCGGTACCCGCTCGTCGACGGCCAGGGGAACTTCGGCTCGATCGACGACGATCCGCCGGCGGCGATGCGCTACACCGAGGCGCGGCTCGCGCGGCTGGCCGAGGAGATGCTCCGCGAGCTCGACTCGGACACCGTCGACTTCGGCCCGAACTACGACGAGTCGAAGCGCGAGCCGCTCGTCCTGCCGGCGCGCTTCCCGAACCTGCTCGTGAACGGGAGCTCCGGGATCGCAGTCGGGATGGCGACGAACATCCCGCCGCACAACCTCGCCGAGGTCGTCGGCGCGATCGTCCAGCTGATCGAGAAGCCCGACGCGAACGTCGACGACCTGATGAAGCACGTGAAGGGCCCCGACTTCCCCACCGGCGCGTACGTCGTGGGGCGTTCCGGCATCCGGGACGCGTACCGCACCGGTCGCGGCCGGGTCGTGATGCGCGCGAGGGCCCACATCGAGGAGCTCCGCGGCGGCAAGAGCGCGATCATCGTCACGGAGCTGCCGTACGGCGTGCGCAAGGGCGGCGACAGCGGCGTCATCAAGAAGATCGCCGACCTCGTCAACGACAAGGTCCTCACCGAGATCTCGGACCTCGCCGACCATTCCGACCGGAGCGGCATGCGGATCCAGATCGAGCTCAAGCGCGACGCCGTCCCGCAGGTCGCGCTGAACAAGCTCTTCAAGCACACGTCGCTTCAGACGACCTTCGGCTACAACGCGGTCGCGCTCGTCGACGGCGTGCCGAGGACGCTGTCGCTGCTCGAGCTCGTCACGCACTACCTCGACTTCCAGCGCGACATCGTCACGCGGAGGTCGAAGTACCAGCTGCGCCAGGCCGAGAAGCAGGCGCACATCCTCCAGGGCTACCTGGTCGCGCTCGACCACCTCGACGAGGTGATCGCGCTGATCAGGGCCGCGCCGGACACGAGTGGGGCGCGGATTGCGCTCATGGATCGTTTCGAGCTGAGCGAGATCCAGGCGTCCGCGATCCTCGAGCTGCGCCTGCGCGCCCTGACGGCGCTCGAGCGCAAGCGTGTCGAGGACGACTACCGCGACCTTCAGGAGCGGATCGCCGAGCTGCGCGACCTCCTCTCGGACGAGACGAAGATCGACGGCCGGATCAAGGACGAGCTCCTCGAGCTGAAGGAGATCTACGGCCGGGGCGATGACCGCCGCTCCGAGATCGTCGCGGCCGAGGAGGAGCTCGAGCTCGAGGATCTGATCGCCGAGGAGGACATGGTCATCGCGATCACCCGCTCCGGCTATGTGAAGCGGCTGCCGGTGACTGCCTACCGCGAGCAGCGGCGCGGCGGCATCGGCGTGATGGGCATGGATCTCAAGGAGGACGACTACATCGAGCACCTCTTCGTCGCCTCGACCCACGACTACATCCTTTTCTTCACCTCCGTCGGCAAGGTCTACCGGCTGAAGGTGCACGAGCTTCCGCTCGGGTCGCGCCAGTCGAAGGGGCGCGCGATCGTGAACCTGCTCCCGTTCCGTCAGGGCGAGCAGGTGCGCGCGGTGATCCAGACACGTGACTTCGAGGAGGCCGAGTACCTGGTCTTCGCCACGAAGAACGGCGTCGTCAAGAAGACGAAGCTCGGCGAGTACAACACGCCGCTCAAGGCCGACGGGATCATCGCGATCAAGATGCGCGAGGGCGACGAGCTCGTCGGGGTGCGGCACTGCTCGCCGGGCGCCGACGTCCTGCTCGTGTCCCGTAAGGGCCAGGCGATGCGGTTCAGCGAGCGCGACGTCCGGCCGATGGGCCGCGCCACCGAGGGCGTCCGCGGCATGACTCTCCGCGCCGGCGACGAGGTCATCTCGGCGACGATCGCCCATGACGACGCAGACCTCCTGGTCGTGACCGAGAACGGATTCGGGAAGCGCACCCGTGTCTCCGAGTACCCCAAGAAGGGCCGCGGAGGCATCGGTGTGAAGACGGTGCAGCTGACCGAGGCGCGCGGCCACCTCGTCGGTGCCCGGGTCGTCCGCGACGGCTACCAGGTGATGCTCATCTCGACCGGCGGCGTCGTCATCAAGATGCCGGTGACCGAGGTCAAGCGCCTCGGCCGGTCGACCCAGGGCGTGATCGTGATGCGCCTGCGCGAGGGCGAGCAGGTCTCGTCCCTCGCGCCGGTTGTCGAGTCGGGCGACGACGACGCGCCGGCCGAGCCCGCCGTTCCGCCGGACGAGCAGTAGCCTTCGCGGCGTTCGCGCGGTTCTTTCCGTTTTCTCCTTCCGTTTTTCGGACGAGGCGGGTATAAGAAGTAACCGAGGGGGGCGGCCTGTACCGACGACAAAGGATCGGGAAGATGGCGTACAGCAAGCAGGTCGACCTGCTCGAGCCGATCGACATGGCGGAGCACCTCGACAAGATCGAGCTCTATCTCGGCCAGGTCTGTCAGATCGCAGGGATCTCGAAGATGCAGCTCGACTACTGGACGAACAAGGCGCAGATCCCCACGAAGGGCAAGAAACAGCGGATCTACGACATGGACGCCGTCGAGACTGTGATGCTGATCAAGCAGGCGAAGGACAAGGGCCTCAACCTCGGCGCCGCGATCGACGCGGCGCGCACGTTCCGCGACCGGAAGCTCGCCGAGCAGTAGGGCGCCTCAGACGGGGCGGGCGACGTTCTTCAGCGCGGCGGCCGCGTCCTCCGGGGCCACCGCGTTGATGTAGACGCCCGCGCCGAGCTCGAGCCCCGCGAAGCGCGTCGTCCGCGGGACGACCTCGAGGTGCCAGTGCGGCCCGTCGTGCAGCCATGCGTTGAACGGAACGTCGCGTCCGTGAACAGCGCGGAGCCGCCGCACGAGCTCTGCGAGAAGATGCAGCGCGACGGCGAGGCGGTCGCTCTCGAGGGCCCCCGATTCGCGGTCGACCGGCGCGATCAGGAGCTCGTACGGAACGCGGCTCGCGATCGGGCAGCCTGCGGCGACGCCGTCCTGCTCGAGGAGGGGAATCGTCTGCGGGAGCCCGCGCTCGGCGACGAGCGCCGGGGGCGCGGCGGGGAGCCACACGAGCTGTGAGTGCGAGTGGGGCAGCGACGCGCCGGCGTCCTGGCCCTCGTTGACGAACGCGAACATCGTCCCGCCGGCGTCGCGCGCACGCCGTTGCCACGCCTCGGCCACGAGGTCGAGCGTCTCGTCCCCGACGTCCGCGAGCGAGCGCCGGTGCTCCGGCCCGTGAACGACGACCTCTTGCCGCTCGAGCGCGGGATAGAGGTTCGGGACGACGCGGATGTCCCAGCCCGTCGGGCCGTCACCGAGGACGAGCGTCTGGGGCGGCGTCCGGTCCTCGCGGCCCGCGCAGAACGGGCACGTCTCGAGCTCGTCACCGACGGGCGCCGCTGCGCCGGGGCGCTTGGACCGCGTCGGGGCGATCGCCACCCACCGGCCCGATTGTGGATCGTGCCGGAGGTCCGTCAATCGTTCTTGGGGAGGAAGGAGCTGATCACGTCGACGGGCGCGGGGAAGACGATCGTGGTCGACGGCGAGCCGCCGAGCTCGAGCAGCGTCTGCAGGTAACGGAGCTGCAGCGCGATCGGGTGCTCCTCGATCACGAGCGACGCGTCCTTCAGCCGCTCGGCCGCCTGGAACTCGCCCTCGGCGTTGATCACCTTCGCGCGCCGCTCACGCTCGGCCTCCGCCTGGCGCGCCATCGCGCGCTGCATCCCCTGCGGGATCTCGACGTCCTTCACCTCGACGATCGAGACCTTGATCCCCCACGGCGCCGTCTGCTCGTCGATGATCTCCTGCAGGATCGAGTTGATCTTCTCGCGCTCGGAGAGGAGCTCGTCGAGCTGGTGCTGGCCGAGCACCGACCGCAGCGTCGTCTGCGAGATCTGCGACGTCGCGACCATGAAGTTCTCGATCTGCACGATCGCCGCTTTCGGATCCACGATCCGGAAGTACGCGACCGCGTTCACCCGCACCGGCACGTTGTCCTTGGTGATGACCTCCTGCGGTGGGATGTTGAGGGTGATCGTCCGCAGGTCGACCTTGACCATCCGGTCGACGACCGGGATGAGGATGAAGAGCCCGGGCCCTTTCGGCCGGTCGAGCAGGCGGCCGAGGCGGAAGACGATGCCGCGCTCGTACTCGCGCGCGACCTTGATCGCCGCGACCATGAAGATCAGGACGAAGAAGAGGATGACTGCGGCGACGATCAGGGCTGCCACGAGGCCATCCTAGAGACGGGTCCGGCCCTCAGAGCCTCTGCACGGGACGGACGGACAGGGTCAGCCCGTCGACCTGCTCGACCCGCACCCTCTGGCCCGGCGCGAGCGGCGCCTCCGACCGGACGCGCCAGAGCTCGCCGTGGACGAACACCTGGCGCGGATCGCGCATCACGCCCTCCATCCCGAGGATCTCGTCCGGACCGACCGACGCCGGGCGGCGCCGAACCTGGACCGCCTTCGACAGGCCGAAGACCCAGAACCCGCCGAGAACGGCGGTGATCCCGACGACGAGCGGGACCGACGTCTCGTAGGGCGCCGGCGCCTTGTGGAACAGCGTGCTCAGCCCCACCGCGAGCGCGATCAGCCCCGAGACGGCGAGCGCGCCGTGGCTCGGCGCATGCGCCTCGAGCACGAGCAGCCCGACCCCGAGGAGGACGAGCGCGAGCCCGGCCCACGAGAGCGGGAGGACGGAGAACCCGAAGAGCGCCGTCAGGAGCGCGACCGCGCCGAGCGCGCCCGGGAGCACGACGCCGGGATGGAAGATCTCGAAGCCGATCCCCGCAATCCCCGCGAGGAAGAGGAGGCCGATGATGTTCGGGTCGATCAGCGTCGAGAGGAACCGGGTGACGAAGCCCGGATGCACGTCCGTGACCTCGGCGTCGGCGGTGTTCAGCGTGTACCCGCGTGGGACGGTCTTCGTGCCGTCGATCCGGTCGAGCAGCGTCGGGACGTCGCGGGCGACGAGGTCGATCACGTCCATGTGGAGCGCCTCCGCCGCGGTGAGATTCGACGCGCGCCGCACTGCCGCATCGGCCCACTTCGCGTTGCGGCCGTGTGTCTTCGCCAGGCCGCGGAGCGAGGCGGCAGCGTCGTTCACGACCTTGCGGCGCAGGTCCTTCTGGAGGTCCTGGCCGTTGCCCGAGATCGGCGTCGACGAGCCGATGTTCGTCTCGGGCGCCATCGAGAGCACGTCGGCCGCCTGCCCGATCCAGACGCCGGCTGATGCTGCACGGGCGCCGGCCGGCCCGACCCAGACGACGACAGGCACCTTCACCGAGAGCTCCTTCGCGACGATCTTGCGCATCGACTCGTCGAGGCCGCCCGGAGTGTCGAGGACGATCACGGCGGCGTCGTAGCCGTCGTCTGCGGCCCGGTCGAGCTGCGAGTTGAGCCAGTCCTGCGAGACGGGGTTGACGTCCTCGTCGAAGTGGATCGCGAGCACGCGCGGGTTCGCGCCGGCAGCAGGCCCGACCAGCGCCAGGGCAGCGACCGCCGCGAGAAACGCGAGCAAAAGGGGCCGTTTCACGTTGTAAGAATTGTATGCGGAGCTACCCTTCTGCCCTTGAGCGGCGCCGCATCCTGCGGCACGGTTCGGACGAGAGGCGTGAAGAGGCTCCTTTTCATCACGGTCGTCGCGCTTGCGGCGGCACCGATCGCGAGGGGCGGCGACGTCGCCATGGTCGCGCGCGACGTGCCGCTCGGGCAGCGATCGGTGCAGTCGGCCTCGCCGCCGATGCGGTTCAACATGCTCGGCGTCCACTGGGTCGGCCGCGGGTCCGTCGAGTACCGGACGCATCGTCTTCACGGCGCCTGGGGCTCGTGGCGCGCGGTCGACGACGACGCGAGGCCGGACGCGGGATCGCGCGAGAGCGACCGGGCCTGGCGGGACGGCAACCTCGACTGGACGGGCGCCTCCGACGCGGTCCAGTTCCGCACGCACGGGGAGGTGCGCCGGCTTCGCCCGCACTACCTGTGGTCGCGTGTGACGACTGCACCGTCCGTGCGGCGCCTCGCCGTGGCCGGCACCCCCGCGATCGTGACGCGCTCGCTCTGGCAGGCCGACGAGAAGATCAAGCGCGAGCGGCCGCACTACGCCAAGTCGATCAAGATCGCAGTCGTTCACCACACCGCCGGCACGAACGCCTACACGCCCGCCCAGGCGGCCGCGATCGTCCGTGGCATCGAGATCTACCACGTCAAGGGGAACGGCTGGAACGACATCGGCTACAACTTCCTCGTCGACAGGTTCGGCAACGTCTACGAGGGCCGCTACGGCGGCGTCGAGCAGAACGTGATCGGCGCGCACGCGCAGGGCTTCAACACCGGAACCGTCGGCGTCGCGCTCATCGGCAGCTACGCGTCGGCAACGCCGCCGGCCGCCCAGCAGCAGGGACTCGTGGACGTGTTGGCCTGGCGGCTGGACGTCGCTCACGTCGATCCCCTCTCGTCGGCCGCGATCACCTCGGGAGGAAACCCGAAGTTCCGAGCCGGCAAGGTCGTCACGCTTCGCGCCGTGTCTGGTCACCGCGACACCGGCCCGAGCGAGTGCCCCGGGAGCAGGGCCTACGCGCTCCTGCCCTCGCTCGCGAACCGCGTAGCCGCGACCGGCGGCCCGAAGCTCTACTCGCCCGTCGTCAGCGGGTCGCTCGGCGGGAGGGTCCGCTTCCAGGGCCGGCTCTCGGCCCCGCTCCCGTGGACAGTCACGGTCACCTCCGCTGCGGGGAAGACGGTCGCGAGCGGGCGCGGGCTGGGCCAGATCGTCGACTGGACGTGGAGCTCGTCGCGCGCGGGGAAGGGGCCGTTCGCCTGGTCGATCGCCGCCGGGCCCGAGGTTCGGCCTGCCACGGGCAGCTTCGGGAAGGCCAAGCCGCCCACGCCTCCCGCACCGCCGGCCGCGCCTGCCGTCTCGGCGCTCGCAGTCTCGCCGGCGACGGTCGGGCCGACGCCGGAGGGTGCGGGAACCGCCAGGGTCACCTTCAAGCTCGGCGCGCCCGCGCGCGTCACGGCCTCCGTCCGCGGCTTCGACGGCGGCGCGGCCGTCGTCGTCCTGAACCAGAGCCGGCCTGCCGGCGCCAACGCGTTCGACCTGATCGCGGCGGGCCTCCCCGACGGGCGATACACGCTGCTCGTGACGGCGACCCGCGCCGGAGCGCCGCCGGCGGCGCAGCAAGCCGCGGTCATCGTCGACCGCACGCTCTTCGGGCTCGCCCTCGGCGCGCCCGCCCTGTCGCCGAACGGCGACGGCGTGGCGGACACGCTTCCGGTGTCGTTCTCGCTGTCGCGCTCCGTGCCTGTGCGGATCGACGTTCGGCGGGGCGGGACGGCGGTCGCGTCGCCCTTCGCAGGCCCGCTGCCCGCCGCTCCGTACTCGCTGGAGTGGAACGGGATGACCCCGGCGGGCGCGCGGGCGCCCGACGGCGCGTACGAGATCGCCGTCACCGTCAGCGACGGGCTAGGAGACGTCACCTATACGACGCCGTTCACACTCGACACGACGCCTCCGGCGCTGACGCTCGTCGATCTCGCGACGCTCAGGTTCCAGGTCGGCGAGCCGGCGACGGTCTCGCTGCTCGTGAACGGTCAGCCGCGCGAGCTCGCGGTTCCGAAGGGCCTCTTCAACGTTCTCTGGACCGGCCCCGGCCCGGTGACGTCGGTGTGGGCGCAGGCCCGCGACGCCGCGGGGAACCTCGGCGCCGTCGTCAAGAGCCCCTGAGCCACCCCTCGTAGCCGCGCTCGAGACGCTCGAGGATCCCGAGCAGCAGCTCGAGCCGATCGCCGCCCGCGGCGCCCGCTTCCGGCCAGGGGACGGAGGCCACGTTGACGCCGATGCCGACGACGACGCGCTCACTCGCCTCCGCCAGGATCCCGGCAACCTTTCGGCCGTCGACGAGGACGTCGTTCGGGTCCTCGATCGTCGCGTCCGGCCCGATCGTGCCCGCCACGGCGCGTGCCGCGACGAGCGTCAGCTCGGGCCACCGCGCGATCGGGGGAGGCGGGCGGAGCGCGACCGAGAACGTCAGTCCGGCTCCCGGCTCGTCGACCCACGTGCGGCCGAGCCTCCCGCGCCCCGCCGTCTGGTGCTCGGCGAGTGCGACCGCGCCGTGACGCGCGTCGGCCGACAGCATCAGCTGCGTCGACGCGGTCTCCTCCGCCCAGTGGTAGTCGCGCCCGAAGCTGCCGCGGAGCCGGGGCAGCACGACGTCGGGTGAGAGCCACATGCCACTAGAGTAGGACGCCGTGACAACGCGCTCCGCCACGACCGCGCCGAGCCCGCGAAGGGCATGACGACCGCGCTCCTCACACGGTCGCAGATCGAGGAGATCCTCCCGCACCGCGACCCGTTCCTGCTCCTTGACGAGGTGCTGGAGCTCGTTCCCGGTGAGCGCGTCGTCGCGCGAAAAGAGGTCACCGAGGAAGACTGCGCCGGCCACTTTCCCGGGAACCCGATCATGCCGGGCGTGAAGATGGTCGAGGCGCTCGCGCAATGCGGCGCGGTGGCCGTCCTGTCGCAGCCGGAGAACGAGGGGAAGCTCGCACTCTTCGCCGGGATCGACGACGTCCGCTTCAAGCGCGTCGTCCGGCCCGGAGACGTGCTCACGCTCGAGTGCACCGTCGAGGCCGTGCGCGGGCCGATCGGTCGTGGCAAGGCCCGGGCGACCGTCGACGGGCAGCTCGCGGTCCGCGGCACGTTGACGTTCGCGGTGGGCGCCGAATGATCGGTCGGGCGAACGGCAAGCCCGTCTCGATCACGGGCCTCGGGTGCAGCGTTCCCGACCGCGTCGTCACGAACGAGGACCTCGCGGAGCTCGTCGAGACGTCCGACGAGTGGATCGTCACGCGCACGGGGATCCACGAGCGCCGCCTCGCCGAGGTCGGAACGCTTGCGATGTCCGATCTCGCGGCGCCGGCCGCGCAGCAGGCGCTCGACGAGGCGGGGGTCGACCCGAAGGAGATCGACGTCCTCATCGTGGCGACCGTCACGCCCGACATGGCGTTCCCGTCGACGGCCGCGCTCCTCGCCGACCGCCTCGGCATGCCCGATGCTGCCGCGTACGACCTCTCGGCGGGCTGCACCGGGTTCATGTACGCGATCGCGCAGGCGTACGGCATGCTCGCCGCCGGGCTCTCGCGGAAGGCGCTCGTCGTCGGAGGCGACGTGCTCTCGTCGATCCTGGACTGGAACGACCGCTCGACGCTCGTCCTCTTCGGCGACGGGGCGGGGGCGGTGGTGCTCGAGAAGGTCGATTCCGGCGGCTTCCTCGGCTTCGAGCTCGGCGCCGACGGCGGGGGCGGCGAGAGCCTTTGGCTGCCGGGCAGCGGATCGCGGACGTTCGACGACGCCACGCGCTTCGTCAAGATGAACGGCCGCGAGGTGTACAAGTTCGCGACGCGGGTGATGGTCACCTCGGCCGAGGCCGTGCTCGAGGAGTGTGGGAAGACCGTCGAGGACGTCGACGTGTACGTCCCGCACCAGGCGAACGTGCGGATCATCGACCACGCAGCAAGGAAGCTCGGCATCCCGGAGGAAAAGATCGTCGTGAACGTCGACCGCTACGGCAACACCTCGTCGGGCTCGATCCCGCTGGCGCTGGCGGACGCCGCCGCCGACGGCCGCCTCGCCGCTGGCAAGCTGGTGCTCATGACAGGAATGGGCGCGGGGCTGACCTGGGGGTCGGCGCTGATCGAGTGGACGCACGACGTGAGCGGTGCGGCAGCGTGAGCAAGGTCGTCTTCATGTTCCCCGGGCAGGGGTCGATCGAGGCCGGCATGGGCCGCGAGATCGCAGAGGCGGTGCCCGAGGCGATGGCCGTGTACGACGCCGGCTCCGAGGCTGCGGGCCTCGACATCAAGAAGCTCTGCTTCGCGACGGCGGCCGAGGAGCTCGTGGAGACGGACGTGCAGCAGCCGGCCCTCGTCGCCACGTCGCTGGCGATCGACGCGGCGCTGCGTGCCCGCGGGATCGTTCCCGATTTCGTCGTGGGCCACTCTGTCGGAGAGTTCGCCGCGCTCGGGTCGGCGGAGTCGCTGTCGCCCGCAGCGGCAATCGCGCTCGTCCGCGAGCGCGGGCTCGCGATGGCGGCCGCCGCGCGCGACCGTCCGGGCTCGATGGCGGCGATTCTCGGGCTCGCCGACGAGGTCGTCGAGGCGCTTTGCCGGAAGATCGCGAACGTCTGGCCCGCGAACTACAACTGCCCCGGCCAGCTCGTCATCTCGGGTGAGACGCTTGCGGTCGACGAGGCCTGTGCCGAGGCGACGCGCGACGGTGCGGGGCGCGCGATCAGGCTGCGCGTCTCGGGCGCCTTCCACTCGCCGCTCGTCGAGCGCGCCACCGTCGCGCTCCGGCCGGCGATCGAGCGCGTCCACTTCAACCACCCGCGGACCGCGTTCATGTCGACCGTGACGGCGAAGGTCGAGGACGCGCACCGCCTCCACCGGCTGCTCGTGGAGCAGCTCACGGCGCCCGTTCGGTTCACGCAGGCGGCGCGGGCGCTCGTCGAGAACGGCGTCACGACGTTCGTCGAGGTCGGTCCGGGAACCGTGCTCAGCGGCCTCGTCAAGCGCATCGACCGCTCGGTCAGGACGATCGCCGTCAGCGACCTCCGCTCGCTGGACGAGGCGAGCAAGTCGCTTGGCTGACTTCGCGGCCCTCGACGGGAGAACCGCGCTCGTGACCGGTGCGTCGAAGGGAATCGGGCGCGCGATCGCCGAGGAGCTCGCGCGTGCGGGCGCGAACGTCGTGGTCGGCTACCGATCCGGCCGCGACGAAGCCGAGTCGCTCGCCGGCGAGATCGGCGGCCGTGCGGTGGCGGCCGACGTGTCGTCGCCGGAGGACGCGAAGCGGCTCGTCTCGGAGGCCGGCGACGTCGACATCCTCGTCAACAACGCCGGCCTCACGCGTGACACCGTCCTCGCCCGCATGTCCGACGACGACTGGCGCGTCGTCCTCGAGACGAACCTCAGCTCGGTCTTCTACACGTGCCGCGCCGTCACCAGGCCGATGATGCGGCGTCGCGGCGGCACGATCGTCAACGTCAGCTCGATCGTCGGCGTCCACGGCAACTTCGGTCAGGCCAACTACGCGGCGTCGAAGGCTGGGATCATCGGCTTCACGAAGTCGCTCGCGCGCGAGCTCGGGTCGCGCGGCGTGCGCGCCAACGTGGTCGCGCCCGGGTACGTCCGGACGCAGCTCACGGACGTGCTGCCCGAGGAGGCCACGACGGCGATGGTCGAGAACACGCCGCTGGGACGCATCGCGGAGCCGCGGGAAGTGGCCGGCGCGGTACGCTTTCTGGCCTCCGAGGAGGCCTCGTTCATCACGGGCGCGGTCCTGCTCGTCGACGGCGGACTGGGGATGTGACGGAGCTGGACGGAAACGGAAACGGACGCAGGAGGGTCGTTGTCACCGGGCTCGGGATGGTGAGCCCGCTCGGGAACGACGTCGCGTCGTCGTGGACCGGTCTGCTCGCCGGAGAGTCGGGCGCCGGCGAGATCACGCAGTTCGACCACACGGACTACACCGTCCACTTCGCCTGCGAGTTGAAGGGCTTCGATCCGACGAACTGGATAGACCGGAAGGCGGCGCGGCGGATGGACCGCTTCGCGCAGATGATCCTCGCCGCCGCGCGCCAGGCCGAGGCGGACTCAGGCATCGAGATCGCGAAGGAGCCCGAGCGGGTCGGCGCGTCGATCGCGACCGGGATCGGCGGGCTTCGCTCCTACCAGGAGTGCTACGAGGTGCTGCGAACGCGCGGCCCCGACCGTGTGAGCCCGTTCTCGATTCCCTCGATCATTCCGAACATGGGCGCGGGCTGGGTCTCGATCGAGCTCGGCACGAAAGGCCCGCTGATGAGCGAGTGCACCGCCTGCGCCGCCTCGAACATGGCGATCGGGGACGCCGCCGACGAGATCCGCCTCGGCCGCGCCGACGTCTTCCTGGCCGGTGGCACCGAGGCCCCGATCACGGAGGTCGGCATCGCCGGGTTCGACGCCATGCGCGCGCTCTCGCGCCGGAACGGCGACCCGACGCGTGCGTCGCGGCCGTTCGACAACGACCGCGACGGCCTCGTGATGGGCGAGGCGGCCGCCGTTCTCGTGCTCGAGGAGCTCGAGCACGCCCGCGCCCGCGGCGCGACGATCTACGCGGAGCTCCTCGGCTACGGCGTCTCGGCCGACGCCTCGCACATGACGGAGCCCGACCCCACCGGCGAGAACCCCGCGCGCGCGATGTCGATGGCGATCGCCGACGCGTCGGTCGATCCCGCCGAGGTGGGGTACATCAATGCGCACGCGACCTCGACCCCGCTGGGGGACGCGTCCGAGACCCGCGTGATCAAGCGCGCGCTCGGCGAGGAGAACGCCGCGCGGACGCCGGTGTCGTCCACGAAGGGCGCGACCGGCCACTGCTTCGGCGCTGCGGGCGCGGTCGAGGCCGTCTTCACCGTGCTCGCCGTGCGCGACCGCAAGCTTCCGCCGACGATCAACTACGAGGTGGAGGACCCGAGCTGCGACCTCGACTACATCCCGAACGAGGCCCGCGACGCGCCCGAGCTCGAGGTGGCCCTGTCGAACTCGTTCGGCTTCGGCGGGCACAACGCCTCGATCGTCTTCCGGCGCTGGGACTAGGCGGGCGCCGCGGGCCGCGTCGAGAAGGGCGCGCTCCAGCTCGAGTCGGGATCGTCGTCGACCGACAGCCGCCACGCGAACCGCTCGCCCGGCGGGAGCGGCATCGCTGCGAAGTTCGCGGCGAACGGCACCGTCTGCGGCGTTCCGGGTTTCAGCTCGACCGGGCGTCCGACCGAGACCGCGCCGCGCAGCTGGGCGACGGGCGTCGGCCCGTCGTCGGTCTCCTGCGTCAGCAGCTCGCCGTCGACGTCGACGAGCTCGAGCGTGAACTGGATCTGCGCGTTCGTCCGGTCCCACGGGATCTGGAAGAGGATCCCGACGCCGAAGTTCGCCGGCGACGAGGTCATCGTCCAGCCGCTCCCGACGACGTCGAGCTTCCCCTCTGCGACGCGCGCGTAGTCGGCGAGGAGGAGCATCGCGTTCACGTGCGCAGTGTAAAACGACCTTGCGCGTCGCGCTGCCGTTGCCATCCGGGCCAACGAGTAGCCTCGATCGATGCAGGTGCGCCTCGTCGACGTGGGCGGCCGGTGCGTCGAGGTTCACGTTCGCCGCTCCAAGCGCGTGCGCGGGCACCGCGCGGTCGTGGCGCCCGGACGGCCGCCGGAGATCGTCGTGCGCCCGACCGCGACCCGCCGCGACGTCGATTCGGCGATCGCCTACCACCGCCCGTGGCTCGAGCGGCAGCTCGCGCGGCTGCCGGAGGCGCGGCTCGGCCTCGACCGGCTCCGGCTGACCGAGGAGGCCGGGCGCCGCGAGGCGCGGGCGCGCGTGATGCTGATCGCGCAGTCGGAGGCCGCGGCCCTCGGTGTCCGCCACGGTCGTATCGTCGTCCGCGACCAGCGGAGCCGCTGGGGCTCGTGCTCGCCGTCGGGGACGCTGTCCTTCAGCTGGCGACTCGTCCTCGCGCCCCACGACGTCCTCGACTACGTGGTCGTCCACGAGGTCTGCCATCTCGTCGAGCACAACCACGGGCCGGCGTTCTGGGAGCTCGTCCGGCGACGGCGTCCCGCGTACGCCGACGCGAAGCGGTGGCTCGCGGACCACGGCTGGGAGCTGCTCGCCTACGACCCGCCGCATACGCTGTCGGCGTGACCGACCGCTGGGCCACGTTCGACTGCTACGGGACGTTGATCGACTGGAACGGAGGGATCCGCGCGGCGCTGGCGCGCGTGTTCGGCGAAGCCCGCGCGGGTGAGCTGCTCCGCCGGTACCACGAGCTCGAGCCGGGGCTCGAGCGGGACGGGACGCGGTCGTACCGCGAGGTGCTGACCGAGGCGATGCGCCGGCTCGGCGCGCGCGAGGCCGACGCCGCGAGCCTCGCTGAATCGCTGCCTTCGTGGGAGCCGTTCCCCGAGGTGCCCGCGGCGCTCGCCGAGGCACTCGAACGGGGCTGGCGCCTCGCGATCCTGTCGAACTCGGACCCGTCGCAGATCGAGGCGTCGAAAGCGAAGCTCGGCGTGCCCTTCGACGAGACCGTGGTGGCCGGCCAGATCGGGTCGTACAAGCCGGCGCTCCGTCACTGGGAGGAGTTCCTGGCCCGGACGGGCGCCGCGCGCGAGCGCCAGGTGCACGTCGGCGCGAGCCTCTTCCACGACGTCGCGCCGGCGACGTCGCTCGGCGTCCCAACGGTGTGGATCAACCGGCTCGGCGAGAGAGCGCCCGCCGAGGCGCGGCCCGCGCGCGAGCTGCCCGATCTTGCACGGCTGACGGAGGCGCTCGATGAGCTCGTTCCGGCGTAGGCCGCCGACGCCGGCCGACGCCGGCGCCGTCGCGGAGTTGATCGCGGCCGCGGACGTCGCGCAACAGGGATTCACCGACTTCGGGCTCGCCGACCTCGAGGACGAATGGAGGACGTTCGACCTCGAGCGGGACACGGTCGTGCTCGTCGAGCCCGACGGCGCCCTCGCCGCCTACGGAGCGCTCGAGCGTCGCGGCGAGGTGTGGATCGTCGACGGGTACGTGCATCCGCGCTCCCAGGGGCGCGGCGCCGGCCGGACGCTCGTGACGACGCTCGAGGCCGAGGCGGCGGGGCGCGGCGCGCACCGGGTGCACAACGGCGTGCTCGCGCAGGACGCCGCCGCGCACCGCCTGCTGGAGTCGCTCGGCTACCGCTCCGTCCGCCGGTTCTGGCGGATGACGATCGACCTCCAGGAGGAGCCATCCCAGCCCGAGTGGCCCGCGCACATCGTTCCGGAGCCGTTCCGCCTCGACGCCGCAGAGGCGTTTCACGCGGCGCTCGAGGACGGGTTCGCCGATCACTGGAACCACACCCCCGAGCCGTTCGAGGACTTCCGGCGCCGGAAGCTCGAGAACCCCGCGCTCGACCTGTCGCTGTGGCGCGTCGTGCGCTCCGGACGCGAGATCGTCGGCGGGGCGATCTGCGATGCCGACCGGTACGGCGGCGGGTGGGTCGACGCACTCTTCACGCGGCGGGAGTGGCGCCGCCGTGGTGTCGGCGAGGCCCTGCTCCTCGACGCCTTCGGCAAGTTCTGGGCGCGCGGCACGCGCCGTGTCGGGCTCGGAGTGGACGCGCAGAACCCGACGGGCGCGACGCGGCTCTACGAGCGCGTCGGAATGCGGGTCGAGTGGGCCGCGGTCATCTACGAGAAGGAGGTCGGTGACGGCGCTGCGTGAGCTGCGGTCGGCGGACGCGGACGCGGTCGCCGCGCTGTTCGAGGACGCGTTCGGCGACGCTCGGCGGCTCGACGCGGAGGTGGTCCGCTCGTGGCTCTCGAACCGCGAGCTGAGGCCCGAGTGGCTGCGCGTGCTCGAGCGCGACGGCCGCGTCGTCGGGTACGGCGACCTCTGGTTCGAGGGCGACGACGTCGCGCTGGACGTCGCTGCGCCGGGCGAATGGGACCCCTTCTTCGAGTGGGCCGAGGAGGAAGGGCGCCGCCGTTCTCTGGCGCGGGTTCGGGTCTACTTTCCCGCCGGGCACGAGCTCGAGCGGGTGGCGGCCGGCCGCGGCTACCGGCTGTGGCGCTCGACGTTCACGATGGAGGTCGCGCTCGGCGACGACGCGCCGCCGCCGGGCGATCCCCCGGCGGGGATCGAGCTCGCGTCGTACCGCGAGGGGGACGCCGAGGCCGTGCGGGCGGCGCTCGACGAGTCGTTTGCCGAGGATCCGTCCCACCACGCGACCTCGGCCGAGAACTTCCGGGAGTTCTTCCTCGGCAGCCGGGGGTTCGACCCGTCGCTCTGGCTGCTCGCATGGGAGGGGCCGGAGCTCGCCGGCTTCTCGCTCGCCTGGGCAGAGCGTGTCGGCGAGCCGGGGCTCGGCTGGGTGGGGACGCTCGGCGTGCGGCCGCGGTGGCGCCGGCGGGGTCTCGGGGAAGCGCTCCTGCGTGCGTCGTTCCGCGCGCTCCACGAACGCGGCCTGCGCCGCGTCGGTCTGGGCGTCGACACCGAGAACGTCACGAACGCCGTGCAGTTGTACGAACGCGTGGGTATGCGCCCCGTGCGCCGGTACGACATCTGGGTCCGGGAGCCGTGAGCGCTCTGCGCGCGAGGTGCCCCGACTGCGGAGCGAACACGGCGGTCGCGCTCGGCGGCGACTACCAGTGCCACAGCTGCGGGCGGGAATGGGGCGCCGGCCTCGTCCGCGTACCACGCGCGTGGGGAGCCGGCGGCGATTCGATGGCCGAGGCGGCGTCGATGCGGTTGCCGTGGCCGGAGGCGGCGATCGTCGACGAGGAGACGCTGGACGAGCAGGTCGAGCGGCAGCTCCGGGACCTCCCCGACCGTCCGCTTGTCCTCGGCGGATGCTGCTGCGCTCACGTCGGCGCGGTCCGTGGGCTCGCGCTCCGCCACGGCCGCATCGGCGTCGTCTGGATCGACGCGCACGGGGACCTCAACACGCCGGAGACGTCCCCGTCGGGGAACGCGTGGGGAATGCCTCTGCGCATGCTGATCGACGCCGGAGATGTCGACGCCGCGGACGTCGTGCTCGTCGGCGCCCGCTCGCTCGACCCGCCCGAGGAGGACTTCATTGCGGCCGCCGGGATACGGCGCGAGCTGGGCGACCTCCCGGAGCACGTCTACGTCGCGGTCGACTGCGACGCGCTCGATCCCCGGTACGCCGACGTCTTCATGCCGGAGCCCGCAGGAATCCCTCTTTCCGACCTGGAGCGCCTGCTCGCGACGATCCCGCGCCCGGTCGGCGCGGGCTTCACCGGCCTCCTCGCGAGCGACCGGAACGAGGTCGTCCTGCCGCGGCTGGGGCACGCGCTCGGCCTGTGACGGAGCGGACTACACTCGCGCCGATGGCCGATGCGCGGATCGACGTCCAGGTCGAGCACAGGCACGCGCCGCCGGCGCCTGAACGGAAGCACCCGAACACGTGTCCGAAGTGCGGCTCGCACTACCGCGACGACGAGCTCCAGGCCGCGCTCTACACCTGCGCGCACTGCGGCCACCACTTCCCGATGCCGGCGCGCGCGCGTGTCGCGTGGCTCTCGGACCCGGGGACTTTTGTCGAGGAGGCCGCCGACGTCCGCTCCGACGACCCGCTCTCGTTCTTCGATCTGCGGCCGTACTCCGAGCGGCTCGCCGAGGCGGAGCTCAACACCGGCCTCGGCGAGGCGATCGTCATCGGCAGGGCGGCCCTCGACGGCCACCCGGTCGAGCTCTCGGTCATGGACTTCTCCTTCATGGGCGGGTCGATGGGAAGCGCCGTCGGCGAGAAGTTCTGCCGCGCATGCGACTCTGCGCTCGAGCGCGGCGCTCCGCTCGTCTCGGTGACTGCCTCGGGAGGCGCGCGGATGCAGGAGGGGATCCTGTCGCTCATGCAGCTTCCGAAGACCGTGTGCGCGATGGAGGACCTTCACGACGCGGGGATCCCGGTGATCACCGTCATGGCGCACCCGACGACGGCCGGCGTGCTCGCCAGCTTCGGCTCGCTCGGCGACGTCACGATCGCCGAGCCGGGCGCACTGATCGCGTTCACGGGCCCGCGGGTCGTGCAACAGACGACGCGGGAGCGGTTGCCCGACGACTTCGGGCTCGCCGAGCAGAACCTCCGCTTCGGCCACCTCGACGCGATCGTCCGGCGGCCCGAGCAGCGGCCGTACCTTGCGCGGATCCTCCGCCTCTTCGCGCGATGACGCCTTCGGGTGACGCCGAGCTGAGGCTGCGTGAGAGGCTGGGCAGGTTGTCGAGCCTGCCTCTCCTTCGCGGCGCCCGCGTCACCGGCGAGGCCGGGCGGCTCCGTCGCCAGCTCGAGCGGCTCGCCGCCGACACGAGCGACGAGGCGATCTGGCGGTCGGTCGAGCTTGCGCGCCACCAGGACCGGCCGTACACGATGGACTACGTCGAGCGGATGCTCGACGACTGGGTCGAGCTGCACGGCGACCGCGGCCGTGCCGACGACGGCGCGCTCGTGACGGGCCTCGGCAAGCTCGACGGCCGTACCGTCGCGCTCGTCGGGCACCAGAAGGGGCGCGACGTGAAGGAGCGCGTCGACCGCCAGTTCGGGATGGCCTTCCCCGAGGGCTATCAGAAGGCGATGCGCGTGATGGAGCTCGCCGAGCGTTTCGGGTTCCCGCTCGTCTCGCTCGTCGACACCCCGGGCGCGTATCCGGGGGTCGCCGCGGAGCAGCACGGGCAGGGCGGCGCGATCGCGCGCTCGCAGGCGCGGATGGCGGGCCTGACGGTGCCGACCGTCGCGTGCGTCATCGGCGAGGGGGGCTCCGGCGGCGCGATCGCGATCGCGCTCTCGGACCGCGTTCTGATGCAGGAGAACGCGATCTACTCCGTGATCACGCCCGAAGGCTGCGCCGCGATCCTGTGGCGCGACGCCGGCGAGGCGCGGAAGGCCGCTGCGGCCTTCAAGCCCGACGCGCTCCACTGCCTCGAGCTCGGCGTCGTCGACGCGGTCGTCCCCGAGCCCGAGGGAGGCGCGCAGGCGGACCACGACGGCGCGGCGCGGTTCCTGAAGACGGCCCTCGCCGAATCGCTCGGGGAGCTGGCGGACGTGCCCGGCGAGGAGCTCCGGCGGCGCCGGCGGGCGAAATTCCGCGGCATGGGCGTGTACGCCTGACGCGAAGCGCGTTCCTCCCCGCACAGCACGGCTTTTCCACATTCTCCACAGGGTTTTCAACGGGGATGCGCCCCGAAAACGGCCGCGTGAGCCGTGTCCGTTCCGTCTCCGAGAGCGCCGAGGCCCGCCGAAGCGGGCCTCGATCGCCTAACCCCCCGTCAGGTGGAAAGGCACGTCACGCCTCGTGCCCCGGGCGCCGCGGGTCAAACATCGTTTTCGGCGCGGCGGCCGTGGAAACGACTCCTCGCATGGCGCGCTCCATCTGGACCGGTGCGATCTCGTTCGGTCTCGTGTCCGTCCCGGTTCGAATGTTCACGGCGACCTCGTCGGAGGAGGTCAAGTTCCACTTCCTCGACCGGCGCGACATGAACCCGATCGGCTACGACAAGGTCAACAAGGAGACCGGCGAGTCCGTTCCCGCGGACGCGATCGTCCGGGGGTTCGAGTTCGAGAAGGGACGCTACGTCGAGTTGACCGACGAGGACATCGACCGTCTGGACATCGAGCTGACGCACGCGATCGACATCTGCGACTTCGTCTCGATCGACGAGATCGACCCGCTTTACTTCCGCAAGGGCTACTACCTGCTGCCGCAGGAGGGGGCCGAGAAGCCGTACCGGCTGCTCGTGAAGGCGCTGGAGGAGACGGGGCGAGTGGCGATCGCGAAGGTCGTGATCCGGAACAAGCAGCATCTCGCCTGCGTCCGCCCGGTCGGCGACGCGCTCGTGCTCGAGACGATGTACTACGCCGACGAGGTGCGGGAGCCGGAGGAGGCGCCGACCCCGGAGGTGCGGAAGGCGGAGGTCGAGATGGCGAAGACGCTGATCGAGAACCTCGCCGCCTCCTGGGATCCGCAGAAATATCACGACAACTACCGCAACCAGCTGCTCGACCTCTTGCAGAAGAAGGCCGAGGGCGAGCCGCTGCCGGAGCCGTCCGAGGCCGAGGGGGGCGACGTCGTCGACCTGATGGAGGCGCTCAAGGCGTCCGTCCAGGCGACGAAGAAGCGGCGGGCGGCCTCGACGTCGGGGTCGTCGTCGCGCGGCAAGCGCGCCGAGTCGGCCTCGAAGGCGCGGACGAAGGGGGCGGCCGCGAAGCCGAAGAAGCCTGCACGGAAGGCGTCGTAGGCGAGACGACGCCGAGCTCACCGCGCGCCGCGTTCCTTGTGACAGAGTCTCACAAGATGAGGCTTGCCTCGAGATGAGCCTCGCCGAGTACCGGCGCAAGCGCGACCCGAAGGAGACGCCCGAGCCGTTCGCGGACGGCGGCCGGGGCGGGAAGCGCCCGATCTTCGTCGTCCAGCGGCACGACGCCCGGCGGCTCCACTACGACTTCCGCCTCGAGCGGAACGGCGCGCTCGCGTCGTGGGCGGTCCCGAAGGGCGTCCCGCTCGAGCCCGGCGGCCGGTCGCTCGCCGTCCACGTGGAGGACCACCCGCTCGAGTACGCGAAGTTCCACGGCGAGATCCCGAAGGGCCAGTACGGGGCCGGCATGGTCGAGATCTGGGATCACGGCACGTACGACCTGCTGGAGGAGAAGCGCAACGGCCAGCTGACGGTCCGCCTCCGCGGGCAGCGGCTGCACGGGACGTGGTCGCTCGTCCCGGCGCAGCTCGACGGGAAGGACGAGAACTGGCTCCTGATCAAGCGCCGCGACGAGGAGGCAGCGGATGCGGAGCCGCCCTCCGAGTACCGGGTCATGACGGCGACGCTCGGGGCGGACGTCCCGCGTGGCGACGGCTGGACGTTCGAGGTCAAGTGGGACGGCTACCGGGCGCTCGCGTACGTGCGCGGCGGCGAGTGCCGGTTGGTCTCGAGGAACGGCAACGACCTCACCGCCCGCTTCGAGGCGGTGGCGAAGGAGGTCGTGAAGGCGACGAAGAGCCCGCACGCCGTCCTTGACGGCGAGATCTGCGCACTCGACGACCGTGGCCGCGCGAGCTTCTCGGCGATGCAGCAGGGCTCCGGTGCGCTCGTCTTCTACGTCTTCGACCTGCTCGAGCTCGACGGCGAGCCGCTCGTCGAGCTCCCGCTGGGCGAGCGCAAGCGGCGGCTCGAGAAGCTCGTCGACCGCAGGAGCCGCGTCGTGCGGCTGTCGGAGGGATTCTCGGACGGGGAGGCGCTGCGCGACGCGGCCGAGGCGCAGGAGCTCGAGGGGATCATGGCCAAGCGACTCGACTCGCGGTACCTGCAGGGAAGGCGGACGCGCGACTGGCTGAAGATCAAGACGCACGGTCGCCAGGAGTTCGTCGTCGTCGGGTACACCGCCGGCGCTGGGCGGAGGGTGGGCGGCTTCGGCTCGCTCGTCCTCGCCGTGAACGACGCGGACGGCCTGCGCTACGTCGGCAACGTCGGCACCGGCTTCGACGACGCAGAGATCCGCCGCCTGCTGAAGCTGATGCGTCCGCTGCGGCGCGACACCTCGCCGCTCCGCGTCGTCCCGAAGATGCCGCGGGTGCGCAAGGGCGACGTCACGTGGATCGAGCCTCGACTCGTCGCCGAGGTCGAGTTCAGCGAGTGGACGCACGACCACCACATCCGCCAGCCGTCGTACAAGGGGCTGCGCGAGGACAAGTCCGCGGCCGACGTGGTCGAGGAGACGGCCGCCCTCGATGCGCCGGAGTCGGGAATCGAGGCGCGCGGCGAGGACGACGCGGCGCCGCAGGCACCGCCCAACGACGCGCTCCCGCCCGTCCTGCGCAAGGGGAAGCGCGAGCTCCGCCTCACCAACCTCGACAAGATCTTCTGGGCAGACGGCGACATCGCGAAGGGCGACCTGCTGCGGTACTACCGCGCCGTCGCGCCCGTGCTCGTTCCGCACCTGAAGGACCGGCCGTTCACGATGCGTCGCTACCCGGACGGCGCCTACGGCGAGGCGTTCTTCCAGAAGGACGCGCCGAAGCACATGCCGTCCTGGATCCCGACCTATCGCGCCCTCGTCTCGACGCGCGACCGCTCACGGAGCAAGAAATGGGTCGACTTCCCGCTCGTGAACGACGAGCTCGCGCTGCTCTGGATGGTGAACATGGGCTGCATCGACATGAACACGTGGTATTCGCGTGTCGACCGGCCGGACCGTCCCGACTTCGTGCTGTTCGACCTCGACCCGACGCCGGAGGTGCCATGGGAGCAGACGATCGAGGTCGCGCTGATCCTCAAGGAGCTGCTCGACCGGCTCGGTCTCGCATCGTTCCCGAAGACGTCGGGAGGGAAGGGGTTCCACGTCCTCGTTCCGCTCGACCGGCGGTCGACCTTCGACGACACCCGGGAGTTCGCCGAGATGGTGGCCGGGGCGATCGCCCGCGCGCACCCGAAGCTCGCGACGACCGAGTGGTCGAAGTCGCGCCGCCGCGGAGTGCTCATCGACTCGAATCAGAACGGCGAGGGGAAGACGATCGCCAGCGCCTACTCCGTCAGGCCGAAGCCAGGGGCGCCGGTGTCGACGCCCCTGGCCTGGGATGAGGTGAACGGGAAGCTGAACCCGGCGATCTACACGATGCCGGTCGTGCTCGAGCGGGTGGACGCGCTCGGGGACGTGTACGCGCCGCTTCTCACTACGAGGCAGTCGCTGTCGAAGGCTCTGGCTCTTTTGCGGTAGCGCGACCGGCGGCGACGCCTCCGATCGCGATCAGGGCGAGGATGATGAACCCCACCCCGGAGAGCAGGAGCGCGATGCCGACGACGAGCCCGAACAGGGCGAGCTGCTCGGCCATGTACGACACGTTCAGCGCCGTCGCGAGGGCGGTCTCGGTCACCCACAGGTTCCGCGCCGCGTTCTCCACCGGCTTCCCGGACTTCGGGTCGGTGGCGGCCGCCGCGGCGTCGTTCGTGTCCTTGCCGCTCGCGGTCAGGTAACGGCCCATCTGCGAGTACGTCTTGCCTCCGGTCGACTCGAGCGCGTGGATGCGCATGTACGAGGCGAAGCACTTCGCATCCGAGCCGGTCTCGATCGCCTTGTCGGCGACGTCGCAACTCGGGAAGTCGACGTTCGTGAGTCCCGCTGCCTTCGCCTCCTCCTTGATGGCGGCGGGCGTCATGTCGGCGGAGCCGACGATCTGCTCGTCCTGGAGGCTGTTCCTCACCGTGCTGCGACCGTTGAAGCTGAGCGCGATCGCGCCGATGCCGAAGATGATGAGCACGGCGCCCGCGATCAACCCTCCCCATTCGAGTGCGCGCCTCATGTCCATGGTGTCTCCTTCGTGGTGGTCCCAGGTTTTGTGACGACCGCAGAGTTGCGCGTCTGCGGCGTTCCGACACCGGCGTAAATCCCGTATCCGTGCTCGGTACGATCCCCCGATTCGTACGCCATCGGCCGCCCCGTCAGCCGGTCTCGCCGGCGCCGGGCTCGTCCGGGAGCACGGCCTCGGCGCCGGGGTCGTCGAGGTAGTCGCCGGAGATCGGCTCGTCCGGCAGGCCGAGCCCGCCTTCCTCACCGCGCTCGGCGCGCTCCTCGTCCGTGCGTCCCCAGCGTCTCAGCAGGTCGCGGAGGCCCATCGGTCGATCCTACGGCCGGACGACGTACGCGGGCAAGAGCGGCGTGCCGAACCGCTGCGGCGAGTTCGTCCCGCGTCAGACGTCCCCGAGCTCGACGACGTCGCGCCGGAAGAGGAGCGCCGTCGTCCAGTCGGTGACCACGCGGAGCTTCCGCGTCAGGAGCGGGAGCTGGTACAGGTGGTAGGTGCGGGTGACGAACCAGCCGGGGAACCCGCGCAGCGGCAGGCCGAGCACGTCGGCGATCCCGCGGTAGCGCCCGAGCGTCGCGACCTGGCCGAGCATCCGGTACCGGTAGACGCCGACGTCGCCGGAGAGGTTCCGCGCCAGGCGGCGTGCCTGCCGCAGCGCGTGCTGGCACGTCGGCGGGTCGAACCGTCCGGGTGTGGCCGCGTTCGGGACCCGCGCGCAGTCGCCGAGCGACCACATCGCGTCGCGCCCTTCCACGCGGAGCGTCCCGTCGACGGGAACGCGACCCCGCTCGTCGAGCGGGACGCCCCAGTCGGCGAGCGCCGGGAGCGGCGTGACACCTGCGGTCCACACGAGTGTCGCGGTCGGGATCCGCTCCCCGTCCGACAGGACGGCCTCGTGCTCGTCGACGGACTCGAGCGTCGTCGACGTGCGGATCTCGACGCCCCGCCCGGCGAGCTCCCGTGCCGCGTAGTCGCCGAGGCGCGTCGGAATCTCCGCGAGGATCTTGGGCGCAGCGTCGACGAGCACCCACCGCTGCGGCACGGTGCGCAGCGTCGGGTACCAGCGGAGCGCGTCTCGCACCAGGTCCGAGAGCTCCGCGAGAGCCTCGACTCCCGCGTATCCCGCGCCTACGAACACGAACGTGAGCTGGCGCTCGGCATCGCCTGTCGCAGCGATCTCGAGCCGTCGCAGCACGTGGTTGCGCAGGCGGATGGCGTCCTCGAGCGACTTGAAGAGGTGCGCGTGCTCGGCAAGGCCGGGAACCGGGAGGAGGCGGCTGACGGCGCCGAGCGCGAGGACGAGTCGCTCGTACGACACGTCGAGGTCGCCGGCCTCGGTGCGCACCGAGACCGTCCGCGCGGCCTCGTCGAGCCCCGTCGCCTCGCCGAGGAGTAGCTCGGCGTGCGGCGCCATCACCCGCACCGGGACGACGCAGTGGCGCGGCTCGAGCGTCCCCGAGGCGGCCTCCGGGAGGATCGGCGTGTAGAGCATGAAGTTCTGCGGGCTGACGATCGTCGCGCCCGACGCGCCCGAGCAGCCGGGCGACGTACGCGCCGGCGAACCCGCCGCCGAGGATCAGCGTCCCTCCCGTCGCCGAGCGATCGGCCATCGCCGTATTGTCGCCTCGTGGCCGCGATCGAGGTCGAGGGTCTGCGCGTCCGCCGCGGAGGCGACCTCGTCCTCGACGGAATCCAGGTCGCTGTCGCCGCGGGACGCGTGACCGGCCTCCTCGGACCGAGCGGCTCCGGGAAGACGACGCTCATGCGCGCGATCGTCGGCGTGCAGATCGTCGAGGGCGGCATCGTGCGCGTTCTCGGCTTGCCGGCCGGCGTACCGGAGCTGCGGCGGCGGATCGGCTACGTGACGCAGTCGCCGTCGGTGTACGGCGACCTGACGGTGCAGGAGAACCTCCGGTACTTCGCCGCTGTCCTGGGCGCGCCGGGCGGAGCCGTCGGCGACGCGATCGCGACCGTCGACCTCGGCGGGCACGAACGCCAGGTCGTGCGCACTCTCTCCGGCGGCGAGCAGTCACGCGTCTCCCTCGCGACGGCGCTCCTGAACGAGCCCGACGTTCTCGTGCTCGACGAGCCGACCGTCGGCCTCGACCCGGTGCTGCGGCGCGATCTGTGGGCGACGTTCCACCGCCTCGCCGCGCAGGGGGCGGCGCTCCTCGTCTCGAGCCACGTGATGGACGAGGCCGAGCGGTGCGACGACCTCGTGCTGATGCGCGGCGGCCGTATCGTGGCGGCCGAGACGCCGGACGCCCTGCGTGCGCGGACGGGTGAGGATGACCTCGAGGCGGCGTTCCTCGCGCTCGTGGAGCGCCACTCGTGACCGCACGGGTGACGGCGGCGACCGCCGCGCGCGTCCTCCGGCAGCTCCGCCGCGACCGCCGGACGCTCGCGCTCGTCTTCCTTGTTCCGCCGCTCCTGCTCGTGCTCTTCAAGTACGTCTTCATCGGCCAGCCGGAGACGTTCGACCGCGTCGGCGCGCCGCTCGTCGGCATCTTTCCGCTCGTGTCGATGTTCCTCGTCACGTCGATCGCGATGCTGCGCGAGCGGACGTCGGGGACGCTCGAGCGGCTGATGTCGATGCCGCTCGCGAAGGGCGACCTGCTGGTCGGCTACGGGATCGCGTTCGCGCTGCTCGCGACCGTGCAGGCGACGATCGCCTCCGCCGTCGCCTTCGGCCTCCTCGGGCTCGACGTCGAGGGCTCGATCTGGGTCGTCGTCGGGTTCGCCGTGGCGAACGCCCTGCTCGGGATGGCGCTCGGCCTCCTCCTGTCGGCGTTCGCGTCGACCGAGTTCCAGGCCGTTCAGTTCATGCCGGCCGTGATCCTCCCGCAGATCCTCCTCTGCGGCCTGCTCGTCCCGCGCGACCGCATGGCCGACGTCCTCGAGGCGGTGTCGTGGCTCCTCCCGATGACCTACGCATACGACGGCCTCGCGCGTGCGACGACGGGTGAGGACGGTGTGCGGCTCGTCGTCGACGTGTGCGCAGTCGTGGGCGCGATCGCCCTCGCGCTCTCGCTCGGCGCCGCGACGCTTCGCCGGCGAACGCCCTAGGAGGGAGCGCCCTCGAGGTCGTCCAGTCTGTGTTGCAGGAAGAACCGTTCCGTCTCCTCCGGGGCGAGCGCGAGTGCACGCTCGTACGCCGATGCGGCTTCGCGGTGCCGCCCCAACCGGCGCAGGAGATCCCCTCGCGCGGCGTGCAGATAGTGGTAGTCCTCGAGCGACAGCCGGTCGACGAGCGCAAGCGCCGCCGCCGGTCCCTCGACCTCCGCGACCGCGACCGCGCGGTTGAGCTCGACGACCGGCGAGGGAGCGAGGCGCGCGAGCTCGCCGTACAGCGCCGCGATCTGCGTGTGATCCCGCGGCTCCTCGACGTGGAGCGCGGCGATCGCGGCCTGGACCTGGTATGGCCCCGGCCGGCGCAGGGCGAGGGCGCGGTCGAGGACGGCACGCGCCTCGGCGATCTTCGCCCCGTCCCACAGCCGCCTGTCCTGGTCGTCGAGGAGGACGAGCGACCCGTCCGGCGCGACGCGCGCGGCCCGCCGGGAGTCGTTCAGCAGCATGAGGGCAAGGAGGCCGTGCGCCTCCGCCTCGTCGGGCATGAGCCGTACGACGAGACGCGCGAGTCGGATCGCCTCGTCGCACAGGTCGGCGCGCACCGGCGGGCCGTAGCCCTCGTTGAAGACCAGGTACAGGACCGCGAGGACCGCCCGGAGCCGCTCGGGAAGGAGGTGGTCGGGCGGGATCCGGAACGGGATCGCTGCGTCGCGGATCTTCCGCTTGGCGCGGACGAGGCGCTGCGCCATCGCCGGCTCCGGAACGAGGAACGCACGGGCGATCTCTCGCGGTCGTCAGCCCGCCGACCGTCCGCAGCGTGAGCGCGACCTGGGCCTCCGTCGCGAGTGCCGGATGGCAGCACGTGAAGATCAGCTCGAGCCGCTCGTCCGGAATCGCCGTGTCGTCCACCTCCTCGTCGTGCTCGCGCTCGTCGCGGGCGAGGAGCGGGAGCTTCGCCCGCAGCGTCCGCTCCCGCCGGATCCGATCGACGGCGCGGTTTCGAGCCGTGGTCACGAGCCAGGCGCCCGGATTCGTCGGCGCGCCGTCCTGCGGCCATCGCGCCGCGGCGATCGCGAATGCCTCCTGGGCGGCTTCCTCGGCGAGGTCGAAGTCGCCGAGGAAGCCGATCAGGGTCGCGACGACCCGACCCCACTCGTCGCGGAAGACCTCGTCGATCAGCGCTCGACCACCGGACGCACCTCGATCGCGCCGGTGCGTGCCGCCGGGATTCGCGAAGCGATCGCGATCGCGGCGTCGAGATCGTCGGCCTCGAACAGGTAGTACCCGCCGAGCACCTCCTTCGTGTCCGCGAACGGCCCGTCCGTCGTCAGCGTCTCGCCGTTTCCGTTCACGCGCACCGTCGTCGCCGTCGTCGCCGGCTGCAGCTCCGCGCCGGCCGTGATGCCCGGTGCCTGCGAGACGGCGGCGTACTCGGCGTAGATCGCCCCCTTCTCCTCGTCCGAGCGCTCGTCCCACTCCTCGTCGTGGCCGTAGATCAGGAGCATGTACTTCATCGAGGTTCCTCCTCGGGTCGCTGTCGAGCCTACGACGAACGAGAAGGCGTGGAATCGACAGGGCGGAGCTCCTTTTCACGGTGAAGGAGCGTGTCGTCGACCTCGAACGGCTCCCCGCGGAGCATGATCGTGCCCTGCACGCGCCTGGGCGGGACGCCGACGTCGGCGTATCCGAGCCTCTCGTAGAGCCGCTGCGCCGCCTCGCCGGCGGCGCTGACGGTGAGCGTGAGGCGGTCGTGGCCGCGCGCGACGACCTCTCGCTCCGCGGCCAGCGTCAGCTCGGCGCCGATCCCGCGGCGACGGCGCGCAGGTACCACGTAGACGTCCTGGAGCTCGGGCGGGTCCGTCGGCGCGAGGTGCGCGTGCCCGACCGGCTCGTCGCCGTCCCACGCGACGAGGTAGAGCCCGCGCGGGGACGCGTCGAGCCGGTGGAGCGGCAGGACCGCGTCGACGCGCTCGACGTCGTCGGGCGTCAGCCGCCGCACGTCGATCACCGCAGCCTCGACAGAAACGTCAGCGCCCCGCCCTTGTCGAGCATGTCGTTCAGGTTGCCGCACTTCGGGCTCTGCACGCACGACGGGCAGCCGTCGGCGCACGGGCAGCCGCGGATCATCCGCGCGGTGTCCGCGACCCAGCCCTCGAACGCGTCGAAGCCGCGCTCGGTGATCCCGACGCCGCCGGGGTGCCCGTCGTAGACGAACACCGTCGGCCGGCCCGTTTGGAAGTGGACGTTCGTCGAGAGGCCGCCGATGTCCCACCGGTCGCACATCGCCCAGAGAGGGAGCATCGCGATCATCGCGTGCTCGGCCGCGTGGAGCGTCGCGAGCAGCGTCGGCATCTGCTCGAGCCCGGCCATCTGCTCGGGTTCCGGCAGGTACCAGACCGCCTCGGTCGCGAACGTCGACGGCGGCAATTCGAGCGGAACGAGCTCGATGCGCTCCTGCGAGCTGATGGTGCGGCGCTCGTAGCCGACGACCTGCTCTGTCACCTCGATCTCTCCGAACGACAGCTCGAGCCCGAGCCGCCGCTCTCTGCGGCGCGGCTCCACGATCGCCGTCGCCGTCTCCTTCTTCGCCTGCGTGTACCAGTCGCCCTTGAACGGCTCCACGATCGCGCGCATGGCCGCGTGGTCGAGCTCCCGCACGAGGTACGACTCGCCGAGGTGGAGGTACACCGCCCCGTCGTGCACGGTCGAGTACGCGCGCGAGCGCTCGACGAGCCCGAGGACAGCGCCGGTCGACGCGTCGACGACCGTGAAGGCGTCGGCGTCGGCGCTCCGCAGCGCGACGCGCGCCGACGGCGACTCCTTCCCGCGCCACACGAAGCCCGCCGGCGTAGCCTTCAGCTCCGGGTCGTGGGCGGCCGCCGCGAGCGCAGCCGCCCCGAGGGTCGCGGCGTCGGCCTCGCCGAGCGGCGCCTCGTAGGCCGCAGCACGCACGTGACCGGCGAGGACGCGCGGGTTCGAGTGGTCGAGGATCGCGGCCTCGACGCGGCGCCCGAGGAGGGCCTCCGGCTCGCGCATGAAGTACTGGTCGAGGGCGTCCTCCGTCGCGACGAGAACGGCGACGCCGTGTCCTCGGCGACCAGCACGTCCCCATTGCTGGCGCAGCGACGCAACGGTTCCGGGAAAGCCGACCGAGATGACCGCGTCGAGGAGGCCGACGTCGATCCCGAGCTCGAGCGCGTTCGTCGCGCTGACGCCGAGAAGGTCGCCGTCCTTCAGCCGCCGCTCGATCTCGCGGCGCTGCCCCGCCGTGTATCCCGCGCGGTACGGCGAGAGCTGCGCGTCGTCGCCGAGCCGCTCGGCCGTGAAGCGGTGGACGAGCTCGGCGGCCTTGCGCGACTTGGCGAAGGTGAGCGTGCGGATCCCGCGCTCGACGAGGAGCGCCTGGAGCTTCGCCGCCTCCGCGAGCGATGACGCACGGAGGCCGAGCTCCTCGTCGAGGAGCGGCGGGTTCCAGAGGACGATCGTCCGCTCTGCGCGAGGCGCGCCGTCGTCCCCGATGGTCGTCGCGCGCACGCCCAGGAGGCTCGTCGCGAGCTCTCCCGGGTTCGAGATCGTGGCGGACGCCAGCAGGAACTGCGGCTCGGCGCCGTAGATCCCCGCGATTCGCCTGAGCCGCCGGAGGACGTTCCCGACGTGTGATCCGAAGACGCCGCGGTAGACGTGCGCCTCGTCGACTACGACGTAGCGCAGGTTCGCGAGCACGTCGCCCCAGCGGTCGTGGTTCGGGAGGAGGCCGACGTGCACGAGGTCCGGGTTCGAGAGGATGACGTTCGCGGTTCGCCGGATCTGCCACCGGTGCTCCGTCGGGGTGTCGCCGTCGTAGATCGCGGGCCGCAGCCGCGGGATGCGGTAGGACGCGAGCGTGCGGAACTGATCCTGCGCGAGCGCCTTCGTCGGGTAGAGGTAGAGCGCGCGGTGCCGCGGGTCGCGCGCGAGTGCGTCGAGCACCGGCAGGTTGAACGCGAGCGTCTTCCCGGACGCGGTTCCGGTCGTGACGATCAGGTGCTCGCCACGCGCCGCCGCGTCCCATGCGGCGCGCTGGTGCGCATAGAGCGCGGGCACCCCGATCGCGTCCCGCACCCGCGGGTCGAGCGCGTCGGGCAGGGGGGCCGCGCGCGCTGCGCGGGATGAGTCGGAGCCGAGGTGCGCGAGCTCCTCGCCCGCGAACAGCCCCTCCCACCGCACGACCTCGACTGCCACCGGCCCAGTGTGCCGCCCGTGGCCGCTCCGGGGCGCCTCCGCGGGAGGCGCGTCGTCAGGCGCGGCGCGGGAAGAGCGCCTCGTGGGAGGCGACGCGGTCGAGGAACAGGATGCCGTCGAGGTGGTCGATCTCGTGCAGGAGCGCCCGCGCCTCGAACCCTTCCGTCTCGACCGAAACGGCGTCGCCGGCGGGAGTCGCCGCGACGACCCGCACCCGCGTCGCGCGCCGCACGTTGGCGGTCAGGTCCGGGATCGACAGGCACCCCTCGCGGCCGAGCTCGTCTCCCTCCTCGCCGACGACGACCGGGTTGACGAGCAGGAGCAGGCCGTGGGCCTTCGTCGCCTTGGGGTGATCGGTGACATCGACGACGACGACCCGCACGAGCTCCCCGATCTGTGGCGCGGCGACCCCGACACAGCGCGGCGACACGCGCATGGTGTCGACGAGATCGGCCGCGACACGTTCGGCCTTTGCGCCGGGAGCGGCCTCGGCGCAACGCGTCTTGAGGGCCGGGTGCGGGTAGCGAAGGACGGTCCGCGCAGGCACTACAGGACGTCGGCGCCTGCGGCTCTCGCCGAGACGTCCACCCCGAGCTCCTGCGCGACCCCTGCGAGGATCTCGTCGAGCGTCGCGTCGTCGATCCCCGTCGGCAGGGCGACCTCGAGGAGCATCGCGTAGAGGGGATCCTCGCCGACGACGCGCGTCGAGAGCCCGACGATGTTCACCCCGCGGGCGGCGAGAGCGGCGGCGACGCCGTGCACGATGCCGGGCCGGTCGGCGCCGTAGACGCTGATCGCGTGCGACACCTCCGGCCGCGGCAGGCGGCCGAGCGCCTCCACCTCCGCCAGCGACAGCGCCTCCAGCGGAAGCTCGCGCCCGACGCGCTCGAGCCGCTCCCGAAGCGCGTCCGCGTGGACGTCGTCCGGTGCCGCCAGCACGAGCACGATTGCGAAGTGCCCGCCGAGGATCGCCATCTCGGCGTCCTCGATGTTGACGCCGTGCGCGAGGAGCGCCTCGGTCACCGCCGCGACGATTCCGGGCCGGTCGCGGCCGGCGGCGGCGAGCGTGAACGATCGCATCGGCCGATGCTACGCCGTCGGCGGCACCCGTGGGACTGCGCGCCCGTCGTCCGGCCGCTGCTAGCCTCGACCCACCGGGGTGCCCCGACCGGGGGCTGAGATCACACCCGTCGAACCTGATCCGGCTCGTACCGGCGAAGGGAGCGATGAACGTTCCGCGCGCACTCACGATCGCGACGTCCGACAGCGGCGGCGGGGCGGGCATTCAGGCCGACCTGAAGGCCTTCGCCGCCGCGGGCGCCCACGGAATGTCCGCCCTGGTCGCGTTGACGGCGCAGAGCACCACCGCCGTGACGGCGATCCACGAGCTGCCGTCGGACTTCGTGAGGGCGCAGCTCGACGCGGTCTTCGACGACATCGGCGTCGACGCCGCGAAGACCGGGATGCTCTTCTCGAGGCGACTGATCGAGCTCGTCGCGGACTACCTCGCGGCCCGACCGGTGCCGCTCGTCGTCGACCCCGTGATGATCGCGAGCTCGGGGGCGAAGCTCCTCGAGGACGACGCCGTCGGCGCTCTCGTCGGTCGGCTCTTTCCGCTCGCGACCGTGGTCACGCCGAACCTCGACGAGGCTGTCGCGCTCGTGGGCCGTTCCGCCCCGAGGGGTGAGCTTGCGGAGGCGCTCGTCGGTCTCGGCGCTCGCGCCGCGGTCGTCACCGGCGGCCACGGCGAGACTGCCGTCGACCACCTGTTCGACGGCCGCGACCACGTCGAGATCCCGGTCGAGCGGCACGCGGTCGCGGCGACGCACGGAGCGGGATGCACGCATTCCGCGACGCTCGCCGCGCTGCTCGCGCGCGGCCTCCCGCTCGACGAGGCGGCTCGCGGCGCCGCCGTCGCGGCATCCGCGGCAGTCCGTCACGGGCTTTCCGAGCTCGGCGCAGGCGACGGCCCCGTCGACGTCCTCAACGTGAAAGGAGCTTCGTGAGCCCGGGAGAATCGCTGCGCCGGCTGCGCGAGCGCAAGCCGCTCGTGCATCAGATCACCAACTATGTCGTCATGAACGAGACGGCGAACGCGACGCTCGCGCTCGGCGCGCTGCCTGTGATGGCGCATGCGGCGGAGGAGGTCGAGGAGATGGTCGGGCTGGCGGGCGCCCTCGTTCTGAACATCGGGACGCTGTCGCCAGAATGGGTCGACGCGATGGTCGCGGCCGGGCGCGCTGCGAACGCACGCTCGATCCCCGTCGTCCTCGACCCCGTCGGCGCGGGTGCGACGCGCTACCGAACCGAGACGGCGAAGCGGATTCTCGGCCAGGTGCGAATCGCCGTTCTCCGCGGCAACGCGGGCGAGGTCGCGACCCTCGTCGGCGTCGCCGCGGAGGTGCGCGGGGTGGAGTCGATCGCCGCGGGCGGCGACCCGGGCGAGCTGGCGCGGGAGGCCGCGCGGTCGCTGGGCGTGGTCGCGTCGGTGACCGGGCCCGTCGATCACGTCTCCGACGGTGAGCGGGTCGTGAAGGTGGCGAACGGAGACGCGATGCTGGCGCGGGTCACCGGGACGGGATGCATGTCGAGCGCCGTGACCGGATGCTTCCTCGCCGTCTCCGAGGATGCGCTCGACGCGGCCGTCGGGGCGCTCGTCGCGTTCGGCGTCGCCGGCGAGGATGCGGCGCGTGAGGCGAAGGGCCCCGGAACCTTCCACGCCGGCCTCTACGACGCGCTCGCAGCGCTCGACCCGGACACGCTCGACGACCGCGCGCGGACCGGATGAAGGTTCACGCGGTCGTCGACGACGTCGGGACGGCGCGACGGGCGGTCGCGGCGGGCGCGACGGTCGTGCAACTGCGCCTGAAGGCGGGTACCGAGACGGTCGTGGAGCGTGGAGCCGGCTTTCGCGGCCTCGGCGTCACCTTCATCGTGAACGACGACGTCGACGCGGCGTTGCGGCTCGAGGCCGACGGCGTTCATCTCGGCCGACAGGACGCGGGAGCCGCGCGCGCTCGTGCCGCGGGCCTCGTCGTCGGCCGGTCCGCGTCATCGCTCGAGGAGGCTCTCGCCGTCGAGCCGGAGGCCGACTACCTCGGCGTCGGCCCGATCTGGGCGACGCCGTCGAAGGAAGACGCGGATCCCGCGGTCGGCCTCGACGGTCTCGCCACGATCTCCCGCGCGGTCTCGACACCGGTCGTCGCGATCGGCGGCGTCGACGCGCGGAACGCCGCCGACTGCATCGCCGCGGGCGCCGTCGGTGTGGCGTCGATCCGCGCGGCAACCGACCCACGGCTGAGGATGGCCGTCGATGAGGCTCTCCGACGTCGGTGAGATAGGCCTGCTGGAGGAGCTCGAGCGCCGCGGCTTGATCGTCGGCGTCGAGCACGACGCGGCGCTCCTGGACGGCGGGCTGGTCGTGACGCAGGACGCGCTCGTCGAGAACGTCCACTTCCGGCTCGACTGGATCGGATTCCGCGACCTCGGGTGGCGGGCGGCGGCGGCCAATCTCAGCGATCTCGCCGCGTCGGGCGCCGATCCGCAGGCGCTCGTCGTAACGCTCGCGGCGCCGCGTTGGACCCGTGTCGAGGACGTCGTCGACCTGTACGAAGGGATCCGTGAGACAGGCGTCGCGGTCGTCGGCGGCGACACATCGGCGGCGGACTCGATCGTTCTCAGCGTGACGGCGATCGGGCGCTCGCCGCGCGTGCCGGGACGCGCGGGCGCACGGCCGGGCGACTCGCTCGTCGTGACAGGCGAGCTCGGCGCGGCCGGTGCCGCGTTCCGCGCGCAGTCGTACATCCGTCCCCCGATCCGCATCGACGAGGGAAAGGATCTCGGCGCGACTGCGCACGCGATGCTCGACATCTCCGACGGCATCGCCCTCGACGCCGGCCATCTCGCGCGTCGCTCGGGCGTTCGCTGCGTGATCGAGTTGGAGCGCGTGCCGCTCGCAGAGGGCGCGACCGTCGAGGACCTCGCCTTCGGCGAGGACTTCGAGCTGCTCGCCGCCGTGGTGGATCCGGGCCGGTTCGCGGTCGTCGGGCGGGTGGAGCGAGGTGCCGGCGTCGACGTGCTGCTGGACGGCGTTCCGCACGCGCTCCGCGGCTGGGAGCACTTCGGGTAGCGCGCCTGGACCGTCCTCGCTGCCTGTTGGGCATCTCGTCGGGGAGTCGCGGCGCACAGCATGTGTGTGCGGTGGAAGAGTTGTCACCGACTTTTCACGAAGGACATCTACCGCCAGGCGCGTGTCGGGGCGATGATGTCCACGGGTGGTGGGTGGTCGAAGACCCCACCCAGGGTGGGGCGACCCTAGGGTGCGCCCGTTACGCGGCCTGCGCGCAGGCCCATCGTCACAGCGTCTTGCGCGGGTAGCAGTAGTCGATGAGCCACCGGTCGCGGACGTCGTGGAGCTCGCACGCGTACACCTGCTGCCCGGCACGGTTGCCGGCGGCGTTGGGTCGCGGGACGATCAGGACGTCGTAGCCGAGGATGCCCTTGTACGAGTAACGGAGCCGCGATCCCTCGCTGCGGTACGCCGCAGCGGGGTACGGGACGACCGGCAGGTTGCCCGCAAGCCAATCCTGGTAGCTCGTCCCCTCGCGCATGTGGGGCGTGATGAGCGGCCACGATTCCGCAAGGTCTCGGCGGATCACGGCCGAACGGAAGAACGTCGACAGCGTCCGTTGCGCCTCCGCCTCTGCCCCCGGCGGCGGCGCTACGTGCGGCGGCTCGCGAACGATCACGGCGTCCTTGTCGCTCAACGGCGTCTGGAGGCTCTTGCCGGTGTTGCGGAAGAACGCGAGCAGGATCGCGACCAGCACCACGCCCGCGATCACGATCGCGCGGCGGATCAGCCGGGCGCGGGCGCGAGGAGACTCGGGGAGGCGGAACGGCGAGCGCACCTCCGAAGGGTAGAGCCTGGTCGGCGCCGCAGCGCCGCATCGCCTCCCGTCAGAGGAAGGCCGCGAGCGCGTTCCGGAAGTGCCTTTCCGGCCGCGCGCCGACGACGGTCGTGCGCGGTGTCCCGCGGTCGAACACGATCACGGTCGGGATCGACAGGACGTCGTAGCGCGAGGCGACGACGGGGTTCGCGTCGATGTCGACCGTGACGAACTCGACGGCGTCTGTCTCCGCCGCGAGCCGCTCGAGGACCGGCGTGACCGCGTGACAGGGGCCGCACCACGGCGCCCAGAAATCGACGAGGACAGGTCCCTTCGCGCGCAGAACCTCGCTCTCGAACGTCGCGTCGGTGACCTCACGCACGGTGGGGTCAGGTTACAGCCGGCGCCGCGCCGCGCGCAGGCGCAGGGCGGGCACGCGCCAGATCGCCTCGAGCACGATCGAGCGGCTCATCTTCGACCCGCCTTCGATGCGCTCGACGAAGGTGATCGGGATCTCGACGACGGTGAACCCCGCCTTCAGCGCGCGGTAGGTCGTCTCGATCTGAAACGCGTACCCCTTCGCTTCGATCGCGTCGAGGTCGAGCGTCTCGAGCACCTCGCGTCTGAAGCACTTGAACCCGCCGGTGAGGTCGCGCACGCGCGTGCCGAGCACGATTCGGCCGTAGACCGACCCGCCGTAGGAGATGAACCGCCGGACGACGCCCCAGTTCGGGATCGAGCCCCCCTGGACGTAGCGTGACCCGAGGACGACGTCGGCGCCCGCCTCGGCGGCCGCGACGAGCCGCGGCACGTCCTTCGGGTCGTGCGAGAAATCGCAATCCATCTCGAGGATCAGCTCGGCGTCGCTCGCGAGCGCGCGCCCGAAGCCGGCGAGGTACGCCGGCCCGAGCCCCTCCTTGCGGTCGCGGTGGAGGACGTCGACGAACGGGAGCTCCGCCGCAAGCGCATCGGCGAGCGCTCCGGTCCCGTCGGGCGAGGCGTCGTCGATCACGAGCACGCGGTCGCCGTCGCGCACGACGGCCTCGAGCGCCCGGAGCATCGGCTCCAGGTTCTCGCGCTCGTTATAGGTTGGAAGACAGATGGTTGCCCGCAAGGGCTGCCTATGATCGCTGTCGTGGCGGCGCCGCTCCCGAGGAACGAACACGTCGCCGACCAGTTCGACCTGCTCGCCGACCTGATGGAGGTCGAGGGAGCGGACGCGTTCCGTGTCTCGGCCTACCGCAGGGCCGCCCAGCGGATCCGCGAGACGCCGTCTCCGGTGGCGCAGATGGCGCTCGACGGGCGCGCGAAGAGCCTGCAGGGGATCGGCAAGACGATCGAGGAGAAGATCGTCCAGATCGTCGACGACGGGGAGATCCACGCCTTGACGAAGCGAAAGGCGGCCGTCCCGCCGGAGCTCGCGACCTTCATGCGGCTCCCCGGCCTCGGCCCGAAGACCGCACGGCGGATCTGGAAGGAGCTCGGGATCACCACCGTCGCCGACCTCAAGGCGGCGGCGGAGGCCCAGCAGCTCCGCGGCCTCACCGGCCTCGGCCCGAAGTCGGAGGAGCGGATCCTCGCCGCGCTCGCGGCGCCGGCGCGCGCGCGAGAGCCGCACCGCGTCCTGCTCGGAACGGCGCTCCCGAAGCTCCGCGCGGTGGTCCAAGTGCTCGCGGAGCACCCGGCTGCCGACCGGGTCTCGACCGCAGGCTCCGCCCGGCGCTACCGCGAGACGGTCCGCGACCTCGACATCATCGCGACGGCCTCCGACCCGCCCGCGCTGATCGAGTACTTCTGCGCGCTGCGGTGGGTCGTCGAGGTCGCCGCGAAGGGACCGACGAAGGCGACCGTCATCTCGCACGACGGGTTGCGGTTCGACCTCCGGGTCGTCCCTCCGGAGTCCTACGGGAACCTGCTCCAGCACTTCACCGGGTCGAAGGCGCACAACGTGGCGCTGCGCGAGGCGGCGGTGCGACGCGGGCTCTCGGTCTCCGAGTACGGGATCACCGAGGTCGAGACGAACGAGGTGCGCGCATTCGAAGACGAGGCCGACGTCTACTCGTTTCTCGGCTACGAGTGGATACCGCCGGAGCTGCGCGAGGGGCTCGGCGAGCTCGAGCTCGCCCGCCGCGGCGAGCTCCCGTCCCTCGTCGAGCTGTCCGATCTCCGGGGCGACCTCCACACGCACACCACGTGGTCGGACGGCAAGGACACGCTCGAGACGATGGTCGCGGCTGCGGCGGCGCGCGGGTACGACTACTACGCGGTCTGCGACCACGCGCAGCGGCTGCGCGGCGAGCGGCTGCACGAGCAGGCCGAGCAGATCGACGCCCTGAACGCCGTCTCGCCGCTCCGGATCCTGAAGGGCATCGAGGTCAACATCCGCACGACGGGCGAGGTCGACGTCTCCGAGGAGGAGCTCGCGACGCGCGACTGGGTGGTGGCGTCGGTTCACCACGCTTTCGACACGAGCCCGACGGAGCGCGTGCTCGCGGCGATGGATAACCCGTACGTCGACTGCATCGGCCACGTGACGAACCGCAAGATCAACTCCCGCGCCGCCTCGCCGATCGACGTCGAGCGCGTCGTCGAGGCGGCACTCGCGACGGGCACGTTCCTCGAGATCAACTCGCAGCCGGACCGCCTCGACCTCACCGACGTCCACAGCCGCGCCGCCCGCGAGGCCGGGCTGAAGCTCGTCATCGACTCCGACGGCCACGAGACGGGCGCGCTCGACTTCGTCGAGATCGGCGTCGGCCAGGCACGCCGCGCGTGGCTCTCGCGCGACGACGTGCTGAACACGCGGTCGTGGAACCAGATCCTCCGGCTGAGGAAGAAGCGGCCATGAGCTTCCGCGACGACCTTGCGGCGGCGTCGGAATGGACGGCTTCGTACCTCGAGCGTGTGGGCGACCTTCCCGTCGCCGCCGACGTGCGGCCCGGCGAGGTGCGGTCGTTGCTCCCCGCGGCGCCGCCCGAGGCTGCGGAGCCGTTCCGCGACATCCTCCACGACCTCGACGAGAAGCTGCTGCCCGGGCTCACGCACTGGAACCACCCCCGCTTCTTCGCGTGGTTCTCGATCACCGGGTCGGAGCCCGGGATCCTCGCGGAGCTCCTCATCGCGGCGCTGAACGTCAACGGCATGACGTGGCTCGCCTCCCCCGCCGCGACCGAGCTCGAGACGACGGTGCTCGACTGGCTGGCGCAGCTTCTCGGCCTTCCGCGGGAGTGGCACGGCCACATCGAGGACACGGCGTCGACCTCGACGCTGGCGGCGCTCGCGGCCGCCCGCGCGATTCGGCCCGGCGGAGCGGTGTATGCGTCCGAGGAGGCGAACTTCAGCGTCGAGAAGGCGGCGCGACTGCTCGGGCTCGAGTTTCGGCCGGTTCCGACCGACGCGCTCTTCCGGATGCGCACCGATCTCGCGCTCGACGACGCGACGGCCGTCGTCGCGACCGTCGGGACAACCGCGACGACGTCGGTCGACCCGGTGGCGGAGCTCGCGGCGCCGTGCGAACGGGCGGGGGTGTGGCTCCACGTCGACGCCGCGTACGCGGGCTCCGCGGCGGTCTGCCCCGAGCTCCGCTGGTGCCTCGACGGCTGCGACCGCGCGGACTCGATCGTCGTCAATCCGCACAAATGGCTCTTCACGCCGATGGACTGCTCGACTCTCTGGACGCGCCGGCCGGAAGCGCTGCACGCGGCGTTCGCGCTCGTCCCCGACTACCTCGCCGCGACGGCCGACGCCGTCGACCTGAAGGATTACGGCCCCGCGCTCGGGAGGCGGTTCAGGGCGCTCAAGCTGTGGACCGTGCTGCGCATGTACGGCGCCGAGGGCTTGCGCGCGCTGATTCGCGAGCACATCCGTCTCGCGCAGCTCTTCGCGGCGTGGGTCGAGGCCGACCCGGACTGGGAGATCGCGGCTCCGCACCCGTTCTCGACCGTCTGCTTCCGCCACCGGACCGCCGACAACGAGGAGCTCGCGCGGAGGGCGACCGCCACCGGCGAGATCTTCGTCGCGGCGACCCGGCTCCGCGGCCTGCCGACGATCCGGCTCGCAATCGGGAACGCGAGGACGACGGAAGACGACGTCCGGCGAGCATGGGAGATCCTCCGTTCGTGCTCGGCCCTCGCGGAGACGGCATGAGGCTGACGATCCTGCACACGAACGACATCCACGGCCGCCAGGAGCGGATCGCGCAGCTGGCGACGCTGGTCGCGCGCGAGAAGGCCGCCTCCGACGCGCCGGTCGTCTACATGGATGCCGGTGACGTCGAGGAGACGACGAACCGCCTCTCGAACCTGACCAAGGGGACGGCGATGCACCGTCTGATGAACCACGCCGGCTGCGACGTCGCCACCGTCGGGAACGCCTGCTGGCTCCGCTACGGGCCGGCGATCCTCGAAGAGCACGCGTCCGCGGCGCGATATCCGCTGCTCCTCGCGAACTTCGATCCGGTGGTCGGCCCCGTTCCGTCCGCGCTCATCGGCGACGTCGGCGTGCTCGGCCTGACGGCGTCGTTCGCGGGGTACTTCGGCGACGGAGTCGACTTCGGCTTCACGCCCCTCGACGAGGTGGCCGTCGCCCGGCGTCTCGCCGCGGAGCTGCGGGCGCGCGGTGCGCGGCTCGTCGTCCTGCTCTCGCACCTCGGCCTCGAGACCCCGGAGGCCGTGACCGACGACCGCCGGATCGCGGCCGACCTCCAGGGCGTCGTCGACATCATCGTCGGCGCCCATTCGCACGACCTGCTTCCCGAGGGCGAGTGGATCGGGAACGTGCTCGTGACGCAGGCCGGCGCCCACGGCGATCACCTCGGCCGGATCGAGCTCGGAGGCGCGCTTCCCGTTGCGACGGTCGAGCCCGTGCCGGACGGGACGCCGCTCCATCCCGCCGTCCTCGCGGAGGCCGGGCGAATCGAGGAGGAGGTCGGGGCGCTTCTGGCGGAGACGCTCGGCGTGCTCGACCGCCCCCTCGACGGCCGTTGGATCGCGGACGCCCTTCGCCGGCGCCTGGACGCGGACGTCGCGCTCGTCACACACGGGCAGGCGCTGCTCGTCGACTCGCTCCCCCCGGGCCCGCTCACGCGCGGCGCGCTGTGGGAGGCGTCGGACTCGCCTGCGAATCCCGGTGTCGCGCGCATCGGCGGAGAGCGGCTGGCGGAGATGATCGCGCGCGGCCGCGACCCGGAGTTCATGGCGTCGACGCGCGGGCCGCTCCGCGGTCGCCCGCGCGGCTTCCTCCACGTCAGCGGTGCCGACGAGATCGATCCGACGCGCGAATACCTCGTCGCGGGGACCGACTGGGAGCTCGAGCACTACGGCGGCCTCGTCGAGCGCGACTGGAACCTGTCGGTTCGCTACGAGTTCCCGACCATCGTGCGCGAGGCGATCGAGGAGGAGCTGCGTCGCTGACGATCCGCGAGTCGGGCCGCGACGAGGCCGAGCTCCACTTCACCATCCAGCGTGAGGCGTCGGTCGCCGCGCTCGCGCACGTGTTCCCTCCCGAGAGATACGCATACCCGAACGACGCGGTGCTCGAGAGCTGGCGTCGCTTCGGCGGCCGCGTCCTCGTCGCGGAGATCGCCGGCGATCGAGTCGGCGTCGCGGGCGTCGACGGGAAGTGGCTGCACGGGTTCTACGTCGTCCCGCGCGAGTGGGGCCGCGGCGTCGCGCCGCTCCTGCACGACGCCGCGGTGGCGGTGATCGCCGAGGGGCACGACGAGGCGAGGCTCTGGTGCCTCGAGGAGAACCACCGGGCGCGGCGGTTCTACGAGCGTCGCGGCTGGCGTCTGAACGGCGAGACGCGCGTCGTCTCGTTTCCCCCGAGCCCGCTCGACGTCGGCTACTCGCTCGCGCTCGCGCCCAGCGCCTGAAGCGCGGCGTCGTGGAGCGCGACCCGGTAGCGCCAGAGCGCGCGGCCGGTCGCGAGCAGGCGCGCCCTGATCGGGCCGGCGAGCTCCGGCAGCGTTCCCCAGCGAGCGCCGGCGATCTCCACCGTGTCGCGCGGCTGCAGGCGCTCGTCCGTCGTTCGCGCGAGGAACACGTGCGTGCGCCACGGGACCTCGTGCGGCTCGTAGAGGAAGGTCGCGGCCGCCGCGACGAGATACCGCTCGAGGCGGACGCGGAGCCCCGTCTCCTCGAGCGCCTCCCGCTCGGCCCCCGCCGTGAAATCCTCGTCCGCCTTGATCCCGCCGCCGGGCGGCCGCCACACGCCCTCCTCGAAGTGCGGCTTCCGGATGAGCGCGAGCCGCCCCCGCGGATCGAGGATGAAGAGCGTCACGTCGTGCATCCGCCGCGGGTCGTACGTCGCGAGGGCGTGCTCGGCGGGCGAGATCTCGCCCTCCCAGTCGATCACGGCCGGCTCGCCGTAGCGGTCACGCAGCGGCGCCAGGACCGCCTCCGTCACGTGCATCATCCGATCATGCCGAGACACCGCCGGGTCAGGCGCGAGATGCCGACCCTCGAGCTCCTGACCGCGACGCTGCCGGAGCTCCGGCGCGGGCTGACCGAGAGCGGAGCGCGAACGCTCGCCTACCAGCTCTTCGAGAAGCTCGGCGTCGGCGCCGCGGCGGTCACCGACCGCCGGCGCGTCCTGGCGTTCGTCGGCGCGGGCGCCGACCATCACGGCGCAGGCGACATCCCGATCCGCCCCGTGTTCGAGGCGCTCGCGCAGGACCGGCCGCTCCTCGCGCCGCTCGGCCTGCGTGTCGAGTGCGGTCACCCGGCGTGCCCGCTCGGCGCGGCCGCGGTCGTCCCGCTCCGGCTGTCGGACGGGCCTATCGGCGCCGTCGTCGCGTACGCCACCGACGGGTCGCCGCTCGACGAGGAGCTCGTCGCGATGCTGGAGCAGCTCGGCGATCACCTGTCGTCGCAGCTCCAGCTGTCGGAGCTCGCCACGGCGACGACGACGGCGATGCAGGCGCAGATGGAGCCGCACTTCGTCTTCAACGCGCTGAACACGATCGCCTCCTTGATCCGGACCGACCCGGACCGCGCGCGCGGGCTCGTCCGCGCGTTTGCCGACTACACGCGTTGGAAGCTCGCGCGGCCCGGCGAGCTGGTGACGCTCGACGAGGAGCTCGCGCACGTGCAGAGCTACCTCGACCTCGAGCAGGCGCGGTTCGGGTCGCAGCTCCAGGTGACGATCGACGCGCCGTCGGACACCCGCGACGTGCGGCTGCCGCCGTTCCTCGTTCAGCCGCTCGTCGAGAACGCCGTGAAGCACGGGAAGACCGACCGGCCGCTGCACCTGCTCGTGCGCGCCCGCGCACGGCGCGGGCGGCTGCGCGTGACGGTACGCGACGACGGGCGCGGGATTGCGCGCGAGGCGCTCGAGCGCGTGCTCGAGCCGGGTGTGTCCGGCGGCAACGGCGACGGGCGCGGCACGGGGCTCGGGCTCGCGAACGTCAACAGGCGGCTGACCGCGTTCTACGGCGAGGGCGTGCGCCTCCGCTCGTTCCCGTTCGGCACCGTCGTCCGCCTCGACGTGCCGATCGCATGACGCTGCGCGCGCTGATCGTCGACGACGAGGCGCCGGCCCGGTCGGAGCTCCGCTTCCTGCTCGGCCGCCACGATGGGATCCGCGTCGTCGGCGAGGCGGCCGGCGCCGGGGAGGCCCTCGCGCTAGCGCGGTCGGTCGAGTACGACGTCGTCTTCCTCGACGTCCAGATGCCGGGCCTGACGGGGCTCGAGGCGGCGCCGCTCGTGCGGGAGCAGGCGGCCCCGCCGGCCGTCGTGTTCGTGACGGCACACCCCGAGTACGCGGTGGACGCCTTCGCCGTCGAGGCGCTCGACTACCTCCTGAAGCCCGTCGACCCCGACCGGCTGGCGCGCGTGATCGAACGGCTCGAGGCGCGCGAGCCGGAGCAACCGAGGCCGGTCGAAAAGGTTCCGGTTGTCGCGGCGGGGGGTACGGAGTTGGTCGACTTCGACGCGATCCACTACGTTCAGGCCGACGGCGACTACAGCCGCGTGCACACCTACGACCGCTCCTACCTCTGCACGGCGTCGCTGGGCGAGCTCGAGGAGGCTCTCCCCCCGACACGGTTCGCGCGCGTACACCGGTCTCACATCGTGAACCTGGCGAAGGTCGCGGCGGTCCGGCGTGTGTCGTCCGACCGGATCAGGCTGGCGCTCGCCGACGCCGACCGGACGGAGCTCGACGTCGCGCGTCGCCAGTCGCGCCGCCTTCGGGAGCGGTTGCGCCTGTGACACGGCTGGCGAAACTCCGTGCGTCGCTCGTGATCGTCGCTGCCGCAGGGACGCTCGGAGCTCCGGCCGCGATCGACCGGCGCGACCCCTCGAACGCGATGCGTTCGATGGGCCCCCACGGTGCCGCGCTCGTGAAGGCGCTGCCTGCGCGCGCGGCGCTGCCGACGGACCAGGTCGCGGTCTCGCGCGCGCAAGGCGTCCAGGCCGAGGTCGCCGTCGCGGTCGATCCATCTGACCCGAAGGTGCTCGTCGGGGGGTCCGGGACGTTCGAGCCTGCCATGCGCGTCTACGCCTCGACCGACGGCGGCGGGACGTGGACGTCGGATTCGCTCGCAGCGCCCGCGGACCTGTGCGGGTACGGCGACCCGGCGGTCGCCGTCGGCGAGGGAGGCCGGCAGTTCTACGCATTCCTCGCCGGCTCCTGCTCGAGCGGGGCGCCGACGCGGGTGTCGCTCGCGTTCGCCGCCCGCGGGGGGCCGGCGGAGGAGTGGTCGACGCGCCTGCTCAAGATCGAGGGGTCGGCCGCGTTCAACGACAAGGAGGCGATTGCGGTCGACACGTCGCCCGCGAGCCCGCACCGCGGCCGCCTCTACCTCGCGTGGAGCAGGCTGTGGGTGCCGACGAGCGCGTTCGAGGTCGTCGTCTCGCACAGCGACGACGACGGAGCGACGTGGTCGCCCGCCGCGCGCGTCAGCAGCATCGGCGGGAGCTCCCAGACCTTCTCGAGCCTCGCGATCGGCGCCGACGGGACGCTCTACGTCGCGTGGCTGACGCTCGACCGGTACGTCAAGCTCGACCGTTCGACCGACGGCGGCGACCACTTCGGGGCAGACGTCCAGATCGCGTACCTGCCGCAGCGCCCGTCCGTGCTCTGCCGCGCCGCCGGGACGCTCGTCGCCGCGCAGGCGAAGCGCTGCATCGTCCCGGCGCCGCTCGTGACCGTCGATTCGGCTCGCGGCCGCGTCTACGTCACCTTCGGCGCCGCTGGCACGTCCGGGCGCGAGCAGAACGTGTACGTCTCGGCCTACGATGCCGCGACCTTCGGCCCGCTGCTCGTGCGTCGCCGCGTCAACCCGCCCGACGGCGCCGTCCTGTCGGACCAGTTCCTGCCGGCGTCCGCGCTCGACGCGTCGACGGGCGCGCTGTGGGTGTGCTGGTACGACACGACCGGCGACCGGGCGCGCAAGCGCGTCCGCTACACGTGCTCGGCCTCGTCCGACGGCGGCGCGACCTGGGCGTCGCCCCGACGTGCGGCAACGGCATTCTCGGACGAGACGCGCAGGGTCGCGACGCCGTTTCAATACGGCGACTACGCCGGCCTCGCCGTCGCCGCGGGGCGCGCGCACCCGATCTGGACGGACTCGCGCGACCTCGCCGCGCTCGGCGAGGAGATCTACACGACGGTGCTAGAGCTGCCGTAACAGGTCCACGAGGGCGTCCGTCGAGCCGACGACGACGTCCGCGCGCGCGCCGAGCTCCGCAGGTCCTTCGGCCGAGACGACCGCGACCCGAACCGCGACCTCGAGACCGTCGAGCGCCGCGAAACCGTCGAGGTCGGTCGTGTCGTCTCCCGCGTAGAGCGCTCGCGTGAGCGCATGCTGCTCGAGGAGCCGTCGGACTGCCGTGCCCTTCGACGCCTGGACCGGGGGCAGGACCTCGAGCACCATCCGCCCCCACCGCGTCCTGAAGCCGTGGTCGAGCGCCTCCGTCGCGACCCGCTCGAGCGTCGCGCGCGCGGCGTCCGGGTCGTCCGCCGTGCGGTAGTGGAACGCCGCCGTCAACGGCTTGTCCTCCGCCTCCCACGGCGCGTCGGCCGCGAACGCGCGTATGCGCGGCCCCCACTCGGCCGCCGCGGGCTCGAGCTCGAGGCCGTGCTCGCCGACATACGAAAGCTCGGGCACGCCCACGATCGCGCGGGCGGCGTCGGCCTCGCGGCCCGTGACGCACGCGACGAGGCCGTACCGGTCGCGCAGCGCGCGGAGGACGACGCGAGTCCCCTCGGGAACCGCAGCGTCGGCCGGGTCCTGGACGATCGGCGCGAGAACGCCGTCGATGTCGAGGAAGATCGCGCTGCGCGCCGGCTCCTCCGCGAGGCGTGCGAGCGCGTCCACGGCCGTAGAGTAATCAGCGTCCGCGCGGCGCTCGCTCCGGCGGCGCACCTCGTGTGGCGCGCGCGCGGCGATTCGGCCACACTTACGCGAATGAGCGAGCTCGAAGACGTCTGGATCCCGCTGGTCGACGAGCCGATCGGGACGATCGTCTCTCAGGTGCAGGCCGAGACGCCCGAGATCGAGCGGCTCGTCGACTCGCCGCGCAAGATCCTCGCGTTCCGTACGTTCGCGTACATCCGCGTCGGCCTTCTGCTCGGCCAACTCCTCGTCGAGCACGATATCGACGACTATGACGGCAGCGAGACCTGGGTCGACACGATCATGCGCGATCCGCGCCACCACGACGCGGTCGCGCGCGAGATCCTCGGCGTCGCGCAGGACATCGCGAACGACCCGAAGCTCGCCGACGAGGAGCCGATGGGGCCGGACGACGCGGCACGCGAGCGGTTCCGCCAGTTCGCGCGCGCCCGCCTCGGCGAGTGACGCCGGCCGAGGCCGTCACGCCGTCGCGGCGTAGGCGATCGCGCCTGTCACGACGAAGCCGGCGACCGTGAGCGCGACCCGCCCGCGTGACGGGTGCTCGTGCGCCTCGGGGAGGAGGTCGGTCGCGCCCATGAAGAGGAAGAAGCCGGCGTAGACGGCGAGGAGCCGTCCGAGGCTCTCCTCCGACACGTCCACCGTCGACCCGACGATCGCGCCGAGGACGGGCGCGGCGGCGTCGAGAATGAGCCACCTCACGGCCCGTCCCCGCGCCCCGCCCTGGCGGAGGATGAAGCTGACGGTGTTCATCCCGTCGGCGAAGTCGTGCGAGATCACCGCGAGGAACACGAGCAGGCCCGTGGAGGTGTCGAACTGGAACGCGAGGCCGATCCCGAGCCCGTCGATGAAGCTGTGGACGGAGAGCCCGGCCGCGCCGAACACACCCACCTGGTGGTGCGCGCGGGCCCGGTCGCGGTCGTCGCGGTGGTGGAGGACGATCGCCCGCTCGACGAGGAAGAACGCGAGGAAGCCGCCGCCGGCGAGCCAGCCGACGGTCCGTCCGTCGCCGACGATCTCGAAAGCCTCCGGGAGCACGTCGAACAGCGCCACCGCGACCACGATCCCGCCGGTGAGCGCGATCAGCGTCTCGAGCTCGTGCCGGAGCCGGAGGGCGACGAAGCCGCCGGCGAGCGTCGAGCCTGTCGTCAGGAGCGCGAGCGGTACCGCGACCCAGTTCATGCGCGAGACGTTAGCCGCGTGCGATTCTCACCTGCAGCGTCGGCTGCGGCAGCGGGCAGGTGGACGAGGCCGTCGCCATAATGAGGACGGGTGTCGCCCCGCCTCCTCGCCGTGCTCGCGCTCATCGCGCTCGCGACCGCCGTCGGCGGCGCGGGCGCTGCAGGCGATCTCACGACGGCGAACGCGTCTGCACAGGCGTGGGCCGTCCGCGTCTCGACCGGCGGCGGGACGGCGACGGTTCAGGCGCCGCCCTCCGGGAGCCCGTCCTACACGGGCGGGTTCGCCTACCCCGCCGACGGATCCGTGATCTCGACCGGCGCCACGTCGGCCGCGGCGTCCACGACCATCGGGAACACGAACTCCGTCGGCAAGGGCTCGGCCGACGTCTCCTCGGTCAGCATCTTCGGCGGCGAGATCACGATCGACGCCGTCTCGGCGCGCGCAGTCGCAGGCGCGCAGGCCGGCGGAGCGTCGGGGAACTTCGACGGCACGGGCGTGTCCGGTTTCCAGGCGCTCGGGCAGGGCGCGTCCGGCGGGCGCGTCAACCTCGCCGACTGGGGCTACGCGGTGGTGAACAGCCAGAGCGCCGACACGTCGGCGCCGGACGGGATCCACGGGTATCGCGGCTCGGTGCTGGCGGTCGTGGTGCGCCTCACCGCCGATCACGGCGGCCTGCCCGCCGGAAGCGAGATCCAGCTCGGGTACGCGGAGGCGTCCGCACAGTCGGCGCCGCCGCCGCCGCCCGCGCCGCCCAAGCCGGCGACGACCGCGAAGACGGAGACGCAGCCGGCGTCGCAGCCGCACGACAACGAAACTGACGCGACGGCGCCGAGGTCGGGGTCGAAGCCGAAGCCGAAGCCGAAGACGCCGAAGCCCGTGTTTCGCGTGGCGCCGAGGATCCATCCGCCGCTCACGGCCGGCCGGTACGTCTTCCCCGTGTACGGCCCCGCGTCCTACATCGACTCTTTCGGAGCGGCGCGCGCCGACGTCTCCTACCACCACGGCGTCGACATCTTCGGCCAACTCGGCCAGCCGCTCGTGGCCGTCGCCGACGGGACCGTCTTCTCCGTCGGATGGAACCGCATCGGCGGCAACCGCCTGTGGATCCGCGACGGCGCCGGGAACGAGTTCTACTACGCTCATCTGTCCGCGTTCTCGACGCTCGCGGTGAACGGCGCCCACGTTCGTGCGGGCCAGGTCGTCGGGTTCATGGGGAACACCGGCGACGCAGAGGGGACGCCTTACCACCTCCACTTCGAGGTGCACCCCGTTTCGAGGCTGTACCTCGGCTACGACGGAGCGGTGGACCCGTACGCGTACCTCCAGGCGTGGGAGCAGCTCAGGGACCTGCCGTTCTCCGTCGGCGCCGCGTGGGCGTCGGCGGTGGCCCGGGGAAAGGTGACGGCGCCGCCGCCCGGCGCGATGCTGCTCTCGATGAGCGACATCTCGTCGGCCGACGGTCTCGACCCCGCGTCGCTGCGCCGTGCGCTCGCGCCGCCGAAGGTCGGCGCGAACGGGTTGCCGCCGACCGGCGTGCCGACGACCCTCGCGCCGACCGAAGACCTCGGCCGGAGCTGACGGATCCGGGCGCCGCTACGCGCCGCCGTTGCCAGAGCTGTAGTCGCCGCCGAACTCGTCGCCGCCGCCGATCATGTCCTTCACCCAGCGGCGCGTCTCCGGGCCGGTGATCGGGTTGAAGAGGATCCCCAGCACGACTCCGGCGATCAGCAGCGTGGTGTTCCGGCCGGTGTGGTCCTTCTTGCCCTGGAGCCTGTCAGCGGCGTTCCGCAGGTCGTCGACGGCGTCGCGCAGCTTGTCGCGAATCTCGTCGTCCGTCGCGACACGCGCCGCGACCGTGACCGCGCCGCGGCCGCCGAGCAGCTCGTTGTAGAGCTCCCGCGCGGTACCGAACGCACTCATCACGTCCTCGCGCAGCTTCTCGTCGCGGAGCGCCCGCTCGACGTACGGCCTCACATCGCCGACCGTCCCGTAGACCTTGTTTCTCGCATTCGCCATCGTCGCTGCGTCCTTTCCCTCGTTTTGCGCGCGGCTTCTACCCCGCGCCTACCGATGCAAACCGTTGCGCGACCGCGCCCGTCCCGGATCCTCGCATGCGACGGAGCCGTCCGCGAACGCGAACGAACCGATTGCCTACCGGCGTCTACCGCGCCGATCGTGCGGCCCTCGGAGTCCGCTCGACCGCCGCCGTTCGCCGCGGGCGCGCACGCCGCCGCCCGTCGAAGGCCGCCGCGAAGACTTCCTCGATCGTGTCGGCGGGGATGAACTCGATCGCCTCCCGTGTCTCCGGGGGAAGCTCTGCCAGGTCGGGCTCGTTCTCGCGCGGGAAGATGACCCGCTTGAGCCCGGCGCGTTGCGCCGCGAGCGATTTCTCGCGCAGCCCGCCGATCGGGAGCACCTGTCCCGTGAGCGTGATCTCGCCCGTCATGCCGACGTCGTCCGCGACCGGCTCGCCGCGGACGAGCGATGCGATCGCCGTCGTCATCGTCACGCCTGCCGACGGCCCGTCCTTCGGGACCGCGCCCGCCGGGACGTGGATGTGGACGTCGTGCTCGGCGAACCACTGCTCCGGGAGCCCGAGCTCGCCCGTGTGCGCGCGCACCCACGACAGCGCGGCCTGCGCCGACTCCTGCATCACCTCGCCGAGCTGGCCGGTGATCGTCAGCCGTCCCTTCCCCGGATACGCGGTCGCCTCGATGAAGAGGACGTCGCCCCCGACGGCGGTGTACGCGAGCCCCGTCGCCACGCCCGGGTCGGACGTCCGTTTGCGCGCCTCCGACGAGAACCGCCGCGCGCCCAACCACTCGCGCAGCCTCTTCTCGTCGACCCGCGTTCGCTGCGTCTTGCCCCTGGCGACCTGCGTCGCCGCCTTCCGGCACACGTCGGCGATACGCCGCTCGAGGTTGCGGACCCCGGCCTCGCGCGTGTACTCGCGGATGATCGTCCGCAGCGCGCGCTCGGGAAGCGTGAGCTGCGACCGCTGGAGCCCGTGCGCCTCGATCTGCTTCGGGACCAGGTAGCGCTTCGCGATCCCGATCTTCTCGTCCTCGGTGTACCCCGAGAGCTGGATCACGTCCATGCGGTCGAGCAGCGCCCCCGGGATCGTGTCGAGGGTGTTCGCGGTGCAGATGAAGAGCACCTTCGACAGGTCGAACGGCAGGTCGAGGTAGTGGTCGCGGAACGTCCGGTTCTGCTCGGGGTCGAGCACCTCCAGCATCGCCGAGGCGGGGTCGCCGCGGAAGTCGGCGCCCATCTTGTCGATCTCGTCGATCAGGACGAGCGGGTTCGTGGACTCGGCGTCGCGGAGGTTGCGGACGATCGTCCCCGGCATCGCGCCGATGTACGTGCGGCGGTGGCCGCGGATCTCGGCCTCGTCCCGGACCCCGCCCACGGACAGCCGCACGAACTTCCGGCCGAGCGCGCGCGCGATCGAATGGCCGAGCGACGTCTTGCCGACGCCCGGCGGCCCGACGAAGCACAGGATCTGGCCCGAGACCTCGTTCTTGAGCTTCGCGACCGCGAGGTACTCGATGATCCGGTCCTTGACCTTCTCGAGGTCGAAGTGGTCCGCGTCGAGGACTGAGCGCGCGTGATCGAGATCCAGGTTGTCCGCGGTGAACACGTTCCACGGCAGGGTGAGAATCCACTCGAGATAGGTCCGGATCACGCCGTACTCGGCGGCGGCCGGCGGCAGCCTCTCCAGCCGCGCGAGCTCCCGGTCGGCCGCCTTGCGCACGTCCTCCGGCAGCTCCCCGAGCGCGTCGAGGCGGTCGCGCAGCTCGTTCACCTCGGCCGCCTCTGGGTCGGCCTCGCCGAGCTCCTGCTGAATCGCCTTCAGCTGCTGGCGCAGGAAGTACTCCCGCTGGCCCTTCTCCATCTCCGACTGCACCTGCGACTGGATCCGCGACCCGAGCTCGAACACCTCGAGCTCGCGGTTCAGGATCGCCGACACGGTCCGCAGTCGGCGCCTCCACGTCGACCTGCTCGAGCACCTCCTGGCGCTCCTCCGTCTTGATCGTCCGCAGCGTGGACGCCACCAGGTGGCAGAGCGCGCTCGGGTCGTCGACGTTCGCCGCCGCGAGCTGCAGCTCCTCGGGGAGGTACGGCGCGAGCCCGATGATCCGCGCGAAGAGCCCCTGGACGTTACGCGTCAGCGCCTCGACCTCCGGCGTCTCGACGAGCACGTCCGGAAGCGCGCTGAACGTGCCGAGGAGGTAAGGCGCGTCGCCGGCCCGCTCGTCGAGGCGAACTCGGTGGAGGCCCTGGACGAGGATACGAAGCGTCCCGTCGGGGACCTTGATCATCTTGTGGATCACGGCCGCCGTCCCGACCTCGTAGAGCTCGTCCCAGCCGGGAGTTTCGACGGACGCGTCGCGGACGGTCACGAGCGCGAGCAGGCGCTCGCCGGCGACGACGTCGTCGATCAGCCGCACCGAGCGCTCCTGCCCGATCGCGAGCGGTGTCATCGACTGCGGGAACACGACCGTCTCCTTCAGCGGCAGGACCGGCAGCGTCGCCGGGAGGCGCAGGTCGTCGTCGGTCGTCTCGACAGCCTCGAACGCGACGTCCGTCACGCGCGCTCCACCTCGATCGCGACACGGCCGCGCGCCGGCGGCCGCTCGGCGACCGGCAGGGTGATCGTGAGGATGCCGCGCTCGTAGCGCGCGTGCGCACCGGCCGGGTCGATGTCCTCCACCAGCCGTACCTGGCGCTGGAACGGCCCGTACTCGATCTCCATCTGCTGGTACACGCGCCCGTCGACATGCGGCCGGACACGCTCGCCGCGCACGATGAGGACGCGCTCGGCCGCGACGACGGCGACGGAGTCCGGCTCGACTCCCGGCAGCTCGACGACCACCGTCAGCGCGTGCGGGTCGTCGGTGTGGAAGCAGTCCGCGTTCGGGCGGAAGCCGCGGCGGAGCCCCGAGAAGCGCGGCACCTGCCAGAGGTCCGCGAAGAGCTCCTCGATCTCCTCCTTCAACCCTTCGGGGTCGTCCCGCCGGTCACCCACGGAAGGAGGGTACCCCTCCCGATACCGTTGAAGCCTTGGCCGCGTGGACCAGACTCGTCCTGCGCCACCGGCGTCTCGTACTGGCGGCGTGGGCGGCCTTCGCGCTCGCCGGCGGGATCGCGTTCGCAAATCTCGCCCCGCTCCTGACCAACCAGTTCACCGTTCCCGGGACGGACTCGGAGCGTGTGCGCGACGTTCTCGAGCGCGACTTCGGCGATCGGCCGGACGGCTCGTTCCAGATCGTGTTCAAGGTTCCCGACGCGCGCGACCCGGCGCTCAGGCGTCGGCTGCAGGCCGTCGTGGCGCGCGCGGCGCGCGAGCTCCGGACGGGGCGCCCGACGCCGCTCCGCGTGGCCGCAGCCGACGTGCTCTACGCCGACGTCCTCTCGACCCTCGACTTCTCGGCCGCGAAGGGGTACACGAACGACCTCGTCCGAGAGGTCGGGCGACCCACCGGCGTCGAGGCGGCGTACGTCACGGGGGCGCCGGCGATCCAGCACGACCTCGACCCGATCTTCAACGAGGACCTGGTCAAGGGCGAGTCGATCGCGCTCCCGATCGCGTTCCTCGTCCTGCTGGCGGTGCTCGGCCTCTCGCTCGCCGTGACGATCCCGTTCATCTTCGCGGGCTGCACGATCTTCGTCACGCTCGGGATCCTGTGGATCGTCGCCCACGCCGCCACCACGCCGACGTACGCGACGAACCTCGTACAGCTGATCGGGCTCGGGCTGGCGATCGACTACTCGCTGCTCGTCGTCTACCGGTTCCGCGAGGAGCTCGCGCGCGGGCTACCGGAGACCGACGCCGTCATTCGCACGATGGAGACTGCGGGCCGTGCGGTCGTCTTCTCGGGAGCGACCGTCGCGATCGGGCTCGCGCTTCTGCTCTTCATGCCGCTTCCGTTCATGCGCATGCTCGGGCTCGCCGGGTTCCTCATCCCGCTCGTCTCGATCGCGGCGTCCGTCACGCTCCAGCCGGCGCTGCTCTCGCTGTACGGCCGGCGCGGCATGGCGCGGAAGCGGCTACTGCCCGGCGAGCCGGTCGATCCGGAGCAGGGGCTCTGGGCGCGGCTGGCGCGATCGATCATGCGGCGCCCCGTTCTCTACCTCGCGCTCGGGGGAACGGCGCTCGTCTCGGCAGCGGTGCCGACGTTGTGGCTCGCGCTCACGCCCGGGTCGACGTTCGGGATCCCGCGGCACGTCCAGGCCGTCCAGGGGTTCGACGTCCTCCGGGAGGCCGTCGGCCCCGGCGCCGTCGCGCCGACGCTGGTGCTCGTCGACACGGGACGCGCGGGCGGCGTGCGTGGGCCGGAGACGCGCGCGGCGATCGGGCGCGTCTCGACGGCGCTCCGGCGAGACCGGGAGGTCGCCGCCGTGTACGTCGGCGCCGGGCCGCGGTTCGTCGACCGGAGCGGCCGGTACGCGCAGGTGATCGCGCTCACCCGCCACGACTACGGCGAGCCGGAGGCGCAGGCGTTCGCGCGGCGCCTGCGGGCCGACACGATCCCGGCCGCCCGGTTCCCACCGGGCGTGAAGGCGCTCGCGGGCGGCGGCCCGCCGCAGGGCGTCGACTTCCTCGACCAGGCCTACCGCTGGTTCCCGCCGCTCGTCCTAGCCGTTCTCGTCCTCACGTATCTCCTGCTGATGCGCGCCTTCCGCTCGGTCGTCCTGCCGCTGAAGGCCGTGATCCTCAACCTGCTCTCCGTCGGCGCGAGCTACGGGATGCTCGTCGTCGTCTTCCGGTTCGGCGTCGGCGAGGACCTGCTCGGCCTGTACCGGTTCGAGCAGGTGGAGGGCTGGATCCCGATCTTCCTGTTCGCGATGCTCTTCGGGCTCTCGATGGACTACGAGGTCTTCCTCGTGAGCCGGATGCGCGAGGCCTGGGACGAGGGCGCCGACAACGCGACCGCCGTCGCGCACGGGCTCGAGCGCACAGGTCGGATCGTGACGGCCGCGGCGGCGATCATGTGCGCGGCGTTCGCCGGGTTCGTGGCGGGGCGGATCGTCGGCCTGCAGGAGTTCGGCCTCGGCCTCGCCGTGGCGATCTTCCTCGACGCGACGATCGTCCGCTCGCTGCTCGTGCCGAGCCTGATGGCGCTCTTCGGGCGCTGGAACTGGTGGCTGCCGGAGCGTCTCGCGCGGCTCGTGCGGGTCGAGCCGTCGCCGCTCGCGGCGCGCGGCGCCGAGGCGCGCGGCTCCGCGCCGTAGCTACCGGATCGCGGCGTAGACGACGATCGCGACCACGATGAGGAGGATCGCGATCGCCCCCCACATCGCCTTCCGGGCGCGCGCCGGCGGCGTCACGTCCGGCGTGTAGGGATCGAGCTCGGTCGGCGGGAGCACGTGGTCGGCGTCGTCGCCCTCGACGATGATCGAGTCGTCACGCTCGTCGACCTCCGGCTGGAGGAGCTCGGCGTCGCGGGGCGGGTCGTGCTGGGGAACGCGGTCGGACTCGGTCTCACTCATCGGCGGGATCGTACAAGCGCGCCCGCGCGAGCACCGATTCGGCCATTCGTCGTGTCGCGTCGTCGACCATCTCGCCGTCGATCGACGACGCGCCGTCGACGGAGAGCAGGCGGCGCGCGCGCTCGATCTCGGCCTCCGTCGGCGAGTACAGCTCGTTGCAGATCGCGACCTGCGCCGGATGGATGCACCACTTGCCGTCGTAGCCGAGCGCGCGCGACCGCTCGGCCGACGCGCGCATGCCGACCGCGTCGGCGACGTCGACGAACGGCCCGTCGACCGCGGCGCGGCCGAAGGCCCGCGCGGCGACGAGAATCCGCGCGAGCGCGTACTCGACATGGGCGCCGCGGCCGATCGTCAGCTCGGGGACGCCGAGCGATGCAGCGAGGTCGCCGGGGCCGAGCACGAGCGCCTCGAGGCCCGGAGCGGCCGCGATCCGGTCGCACTCGACGAGCCCGCGCGCCGTCTCGATCTGGGCCTCGGCCGGCACCGGCAGCCCCGCGAGCTCCTCCGCCGACTCGACCTTCGGCAGGACGACCACGTGCGGCCGCGCCTCGGCGACGAGCGCGAGGTCGTCGGCGTTGCCGCGGTTGACGCGCACGGCGACGGTCGCGGCGGCCCAGTCGAGGTCGCGCAGCGCCCGCGCGACGCACTCCCGCGCCGCGTCCTTGCGCGGCCGCGGCACGGCGTCCTCGAGGTCGAGGATCACCTCGTCGGCCTCCACCGTCGCCGCCCGGGTCAGCTTCCGCTCGTCGTCGCCGGGAACGGTGAGGCACGAGCGTCGGCGGCGAGGTGCCATCGCGGCCCCAACGGTACCCGCCGCTACCCTCGGCGAGTGAACCTCGTCGCCCGTGTGCTCCGCCTCGTGTGGGGCGGCGAAGTCGACCGTCCGTTGAGGCCGGTCGTCGCCGTCGCCCTCGCCGGCTCCGTCGCGAGCTCGGCCGCCTGGGTGTTCATGGGGATCTGGGCGAAGAAGCATCTCGGTGCGACCGACACGCAGCTCGGGGTCGCGTTTCTCTGCGGTGCGCTCCTCGCCGGTCTCGCCGGCTACGTCGGCGGCCACATCTCGGATCACGTCGGCCGGCGGCCGCTCATCCTCGCCGGGTGGGGCGGCCAGGTCGTGACGATGGTCGGCTTCATCGCGGTCGGGACGAACACGACCGCGGGCCTCGCCGTGGCGGCGCTCGCGCCCGCGGTCGGTGCCATCGGCCACGCGGCCGACAGCGCGATCGTGCCCGACCTCGTTCCGCCGGAGCGGACGGAGGCCGGGTACGCAGCCGTCCGCGTCGCCTCGAACCTCGGCGTCGCGAGCGGGCCGCCGATCGGCGGCGCGCTGCTTCTCTTCGACAGCTGGCCGCTCTTCTTCTCCGGGACGCTCGTGCTCGCCATCGGCGCCTTCGCCGTCGCGTGGCGCTTCGTCCCGCGCGGCGGCGCGTACGCGCCGAAGGGGCCGCCGCAGCGAGGCTCGTTCCGGGTGATCGCCCGCGACCACGCCTTCCTCGTCTTCCTCGCCTCGTCGGTGCTCGCCTCGATGACCTACGTCGCCTTCGAGACGCTGCTGCCGATCTCGCTGGTCTCGACGCACGGGCTCCACCCCGCGCTCTGGGGGTTCATGGTGATCGTGAACCCGCTGCTCGTGACGTTCTTCCAGCTGCGGCTGATCCGGTGGACGGGGGGCGTTCCGCCGGCGGTCAAGCTCGCCGTCGCGATGCCGCTCATGGGGCTCCCGTTCCTCTTCCTCAACGTGAGCACGGCGGTGCCGGTCGTCCTGTTCGTGATCCTCGTGTTCGTGATCGGCGAGATGCTCTGGATCCCGACGTCGCAGGCGGCCGTCGCGTCGTTCTCCCCGCCCGACATTCGCGGCGCGTACATGGGCTTCTTCGGCAGCTCGTGGTCGATCGCGTGGGCGCTCGGGCCGTTCCTCGGCCTCCAGGTGAGGACGATCTGGGGCGACTCGACGATGTGGGTCGCCGTTGCAGTCGTGTCGGTTGTCGCCGGCATCACTGGGTCGGCGGCCGTCCGCGGGCGCCGCGAGGCCCCGCGCGAAGCCGTAGCATCGCGCGCGTGAAAGGGCTCATCTGCGCCGGCGGCAGCGCGACGAGGCTCGAGGAGCTGACCCGCGTCACGAACAAGCACCTGCTCCCGGTGGGTCGCTGGCCGATGGTGTACTACCCGCTGCAGCTGCTCGAGCGCCTGGGCGTCCGCGACATCCTGCTCGTGACGGGCCAGCAGCATGCGGGCGACTTCATCGACCTGCTCGGCGACGGGCGCGTGCGCGCCCGCAGCGGGGGCGGCCTCCTGTTCGACGTCGACCTCACCTACAAGGTGCAGGTCGAGCCGGGCGGGATCGCACAGGTCGTCGGCATGGCCCGCGACTTCGCGCGCGACGACAGGCTCGTCGTCTGCCTCGGCGACAACATCTTCGAGTTCGCCCAGACCGGTGCGGTCGCCTCGTGGAGCGAGGGGGCGCTCGTCTTCGCGAAGGAGGTTCCCGACCCGGAGAACTTCGGCGTCGTCGCCTACGACGGCGACGGGCGGGTCGCGGACATCGTCGAGAAGGCGGGCGTGGTCGACACGCGGTACGACGAGCCGCCCTCGGGCGACGCGGTGGTCGGGCTCTACTGCTACCCGCCGGACGTCTTCGAGATCATCGACTCGCTCGCGCCCTCGAGCCGCGGTGAGCTCGAGATCACCGACGTCAACCGCGAGTACGCGCGCCGCGGCCAGCTCGACGTGCGGCGGGTCGACGGCTGGTGGCACGACGGCGGCAAGCATTGGGGCGATCTGGCCGACGTCGGCCGGCTGATCGAGGACACGGGCGTCAACAAGTGATGGTGACGCGGATCCCGCTCGCAAAGCATCGCGACGAGCGCGGCTGGTTCATGGAGCTCGCGCGCGCGAGCGCGCTCCCGAAGCCCGTGCGGCAGGCGAACCTCGCCTCGTCTCGCCAGGGCGTGATCCGCGCGCTTCACTACCACGAGCGCGGGCAGGACGACCTCTTCCTCTGCCTCCAGGGGATGGTGCGCGTGGTCGTGCTGAACAGGGAGACCGGCGAGACCTTCACCGAGGACATCGGGGACGACAACCCCGTCGCGATCTACGTCGAGGGCACGAACGCCCACGGCTACGAGGCGCTGACCGACTGTCTCTTCTGCTACTTCGTCACCGAGGAGTACGACCCGTCCGATCCCGACGAGCACGGCGTTCCCTGGAACGACCCGCGCGTCGCCGACCTCTGGAGCACGCGATCGCCGATCCTGTCGGAACGCGATCGGGCCGTCGCGCTCTGATCACCGGTGCCGGCGGCCAGCTCGGCCGCGCCCTCGCGGACGAGTTCCCGGACGCGCTCGCGCTCGCGCGCGGCGACTGGGACGTCACGTTCCCGCCGCCGGCCGGGCTCTCCCCCGACCTCGTCCTGCACGCGGCCGCGTGGACGGACGTCGACGGCGCCGAGGACGATCCGCAGGCCGCAGCCGCGGCCAACGTCGGCGGCACCGCGAACGCGGCGTCGCTCGGAGCGCCGATCGTCGCGTACTCGAGCGATTACGTCTTCGACGGCCGGAAGCGCGAGCCGTACGTCGAGTCGGACGCGCCGGCGCCGCTCGGCGCCTACGGACGCACGAAGCTCCACGGCGAGGCGGCCGCCGGCGAGTCGGCCTGGATCATCCGCACGTCCTGGCTGTTCGGAGCGACCGGGCGCGAACTTCGTCCGGACGATGCTGCGCCTGGGCGCCGAGCGGGACGAGGTCGCGGTCGTCGACGACCAGCGCGGCTGCCCGACCTACGTCGGGCATCTCGCCGCCGCGACGCGCGCGGTCCTCGAGCTTCCGTTCGGCGTCCACCACGTCGCCGCCGGCGGCGACTGCACGTGGGCCGACTTCGCGGAGGCGATCTTCGAGGAGGCCGCGCTCTCGTGTCGCGTCCGCCGCATCACGACGGCCGAGCTCGGCGCGCGCGCCCCGCGGCCGGCGTACTCGGTTCTGCGCAGCGAGCACGGCGCGCCGGAGCTCCCGCACTGGCGCGACGGCCTGCGAGCGTGCCTCACGCGACTGGGCGAAGCTCGCGCGTAGCGCGGGAGATCTGGTCGCGATCGCTCCCGCTCACGCGGCCGGAGACGACCTTCACCCATTGGCAACGGACGGGCATCTTCTTCGGCTTCCCCGGCTCGCAGGTGCTGTAGAGGAACGGATGGACCGTCCGCAGCGGCAGCCCCTCGAAGGTCTCGCCGAGGAAAAGCTCGCCTCGCGCGGCGGGTAGCTGCCGGGTCACGGAGGGGCTCGCCTCCACGCGTGGGGCCTTGGACCACTGGAGCGCGAAGAGGGCGAGGCACGCGGCGACCACCGCCGACGTCACGAGCTGTCGCTTCCGGTGACCCCGCAGGACCGCCACGTCAGGACGGTAGCCTGTCCCGGATGCGGGTGCTCGTAACCGGCGGGGCAGGCTTCATCGGCTCGCAGTTCGTCCGTCGCCTCGCCGCCGCCGGAGACGATGTCGTCGTCCTCGACAAGCTGACCTACGCCGGGAACAGGGGCAACCTCGACGGCGTCGAGCACGAGTTCCACCAGGGCGACATCGCGGACGCGGACGCGGTCGCAGGCGCTGCTCGCGGGTGCGACGCAATCGTGAACTTCGCCGCCGAGACGCACGTCGACCGGTCGATCCTCGGGCCCGCGGAGTTCATCGTCACCGACGTCCTCGGGACGCAGGTGCTCCTCGACCACGCCCGCCACCACGGGATCCGCCACGTGCAGGTCTCGACCGACGAGGTCTACGGCGACATCGACTTCGACGCGCCCGCGGCGACGGAGGAGTCGCCGCTCCGTCCCTCGAGCCCGTACTCCGCGTCGAAGGCCGGAGGCGACCTCCAGGTGCTGGCGTACGTCCGCACGTTCGGCGTCGACGCGCTCGTCACGCGCGGAGCGAACACCTACGGGCCGCGACAGTACCCGGAGAAGTTCCTGCCGCTCTTCATCACGAACGCGCTCGAAGGCGAGGCGCTTCCGGTGTACGGCGACGGTCGCCAGCGCCGCGAGTGGCTGCACGTCGACGACCACTGCGCTGCGATCGAGATCGTGCTGCGCGGCGGCGAGTCCGGCGGGATCTACAACGTGGGCGGGCAGGAGCGCGAGAACATGGACGTCGTGCGGCGGATCCTCGACCTGACGGGCGCGTCGCCCGACCTCGTCCGCCACGTCGCCGACCGCCCCGGGCACGACCGTCGCTACTCCGTCGACTCGTCGAAGCTGCGCGCGCTCGGCTGGATGCCTCGTCACTCGTTCGACAGCGCGGGCCTCGCGGCGACGGTCGAGTGGTACCGCGCGAGCCGCGACTGGTGGGAGCCGATCAAGTCCGGCGACTACCGCGCGTACTACGAGCGGCAGTACGCGGAGCGACTCGGCGCGTAGAGGCTACTTACACGCCTTCGACTGCTTGCGGAGGTCGTCGATCTCCGAGCGCTTGCCCTGGATCCGCTGCGAGTTGTCGAGCAGCTCCTTGACGCCGTCGCAGTTCCCGAGCGCGAATCGCGTGTACGCGAGGTTGTAGTCGGCGTACGCCTCGGTGATCTGGCCGGTCCCCTGGAGCTTCTGCACGGCCCCCTCGAGCAGCGGAAGCGCGCCGGCGTAATCGCCCGCCTGCATCCTGCGGAAACCCTGGTCGTTGAGCGACGAGCCGGAGGCGGTCGAGCCGACGGGCGCCGCTGTCGTCGTCGGCGCGGCGGTCGTCGTCGGCTCCCGCTGCGTGGTCGCCGGGGGCGGCGGCGCGGCGGTCACCGTTCGCTCCACGGTCGTTCCGGGTGCGGTCACGGTTCGCACGAACGTCGTCGTCCCCGGAGCAGCGCGCGTCGTCGCGGCCCGTTTCGTGACGGATGTCGGCGCGGCCTGCGGCTCGCCGTCGTCGCGGGTCGCAGCGTACGCGACGAGCGCTCCGGCGAGTGCGAGCGCCGCGGCGAGCGCCGGGATCCACCAGCGGCTCGCGCCTCCGCCGCCCCGCCTCGTCACCGCGGTCGACGTCGCCCGGCGCGTCGGAGCCGTCGCCGGGACGGGCGGCGTGATCCGCGCCGTCGAGTCGGCCGGTCGGTCGAGCGCGTCGCGGAGGCCGGCGACGAACGCGGCCGCAGTCCGGTACCGCGCCTTCGGGTCCTTCGCGAGTGCGCGGGAGAACACCGCGTCGAGCTTCGGCGGCAGCGACCGGTTCATCTCGTGGGCGGACGGGATCGGCGCATGAATGTGAGCCGCGGCCTCGGCGGTCGGGCTCTCCGCGGCGAACGGGCGGCGGCCGGCGAGCAGCTCGAACGCGACGACCGCGAGGGCGTAGCGGTCACTGGCGGGTGTGGCGCGCTCGCCGCGGGCCTGCTCGGGCGACAGGTAGCCGGCGGTGCCGAGGACGGTCCCCGTCTTCGTGAAGGAGGCGAGGCCGGCGGCGCTCGCGATTCCGAAGTCGGCCACCCGAACGTGGCCGTGGCCGTCGAGCAGGAGGTTCCCGGGCTTGACGTCGCGGTGGACGATCCCCGCCGCGTGCGCCGCGTCGAGCGCGGCGGCGGCGTCGCCGAGCCACCCGAGGACCTGCGCCGCCTCGCACGGCTTCTTGCCGCGCGCCCGCTCCTCGAGCGAGCCTCCTCGCAGGTACTCCATGACGATGTAGGGCCGCGTCTCGTGCTCGCCGACGTCGAAGATCGTGACGATGTTGGGCTCGCCCGACACCCGCGCCGCCGCGAGCGCCTCGCGCTTGAAGCGCTGGCGCAGCGCCTCGTCGCTCGCGTACGTCTCCGCGAGCACCTTGACCGCGACCTCGCGGCCGAGCTCGTCGTCTCGCGCGCGGTAGATCTCGCCCATGCCGCCCGCGCCGACCTTCACGGCGTCGACGTAGCGGTCGGGGAGGATGTTCGTCGCGGCGGCCATGCGAAAGCGGGCCGTGCGGCCCGTTGGGATCCTTGCCGCAAAGGGTCCGCCAAAAACGTTCCTAACACGGCTCCGCTACCGTGACCCGGGTGCTCGGGCGCGCGCTTCCGGTCGCGGCCGCCGCGGCGCTCGCGTTCGCGGGGGCTGCCTCGGCATATCTCGTCGGCGGTCCGGCCGGACGTCTCGCCGGCACGACGACGGCACCGACGGGGACGGCGACGGGCACGACGGCGACGACCCCCCCGGGAACGGGCGAGTCGACGACGCTGGCGGCGCAGAGCGCGCTCGTGATCAGCGGTCACGGGTGGGGGCACGGCCTCGGGATGAGCCAGTGGGGCGCGAACGGGTTCGCCCGCCACGGCTGGACGTACGACCGGATCCTCGCCCACTACTACCGCAGCACCACGCTCGGGCCCGCGCCGGTGGCGCGCGTGCGCGTCCTTCTCCTCGAGGGCGCGAAGCGGCTGGCACTCGGCTCGACAGCCCCGTGGCGCGCGACGGGCGCCGACGGGAAGGTCGTCGATCTCCCGCCGGGGGCGCTCGGCATCACGCCGGCGCTGACGATCCAGGGCGTGACCCTGAAGGGGCCGGTCACGTTCGCCGCCACGACCGCGCCTCTCACCGTCGGCGGGAAGGCCTATCGAGGGTCGCTTGTCGCGACGGTCGCGAGCGCGAAGCTCCAGCTCGTGAACACGGTCGGGATCGAGGCCTACCTGAAGGGCGTCGTCTCGTCGGAGATGCCGTCGTCGTGGCCGGCCGAGGCGCTGAAGGCTCAGGCGGTCGCGGCGCGGTCGTACGCGCTCGCGAACCTCGCGAAGGGGCGTGCGTACGATCTCTACAGCGACGTTCGGAGCCAGGTCTACGGCGGCATGGCGGCCGAGGCGCCCTCGACGAACGCCGCCGTCGACGCGACGGCGAAGGAGGTCGTGCTCTACGACGGCAAGGTCGCGACGACGTACTTCTTCTCGACCTCCGGCGGGCGGACGCTGAGCGCGCTCGAGGCGACCGGGCGTGCGATCCCGTACCTCGTCTCGGTGGCCGACCCGTATGACGACGCCTCGCCGCACCACAACTGGGGGCCGATCGCGCTGGATGCGAGCGCTGTCGCGAGACAGCTCGGCGTGACCCCGCCGCTCCTCGACCTCAAGACGACGCGCGGCGCATCGGGACGCGTGACGCGCGCGGCCGCCGTGACGCCGCTCGGCGAGAAGCCCTTCACGGGCTCCGCCCTCCGCACCCTGCTCGGCCTCCGCTCGACCTGGTTCGCGGTCGGGTGGCTCTCCCTCGCGTCGCCGCCCGCGCCGATGACCTTCGGCGGCGCCGCCTCGCTGGCGGGCGTCGCTCGCGGCGTCGGCGCTGTGACGCTGGAGGCACGGCTCTCGGGTGGGCTGTGGCAGTCGGTCAGGGCGGTGACGCCGGCCGCGAGCGGGACTTTCAAGACGCTCGTCCGGCCGCAGCTCACGACCGAGTACCGACTTTCCGCGCGCGGCGTTCGCGCAGGGGCGGCGAAGATCCCGGTGGCGCCTCGCGTGGAGGCGGCGGTGGGTGCGGCGACGGCGACCGGCTCGATCCGGCCTGCGCTCGGCGGCGCTCCCGTGCAGCTCCAGCGGCAGGAGGGGACGGCGTGGCGGACGATCGGAGCGGCGATCACCGACGCACGCGGTGCGTTCTCGGTCGCCGGCGACGGCGCGCCCGGCTCCTACCGCGTGCGCGTTGCGCCCGGGCGCGGCCTCGTGCCCGGCGTCTCGAAGACGGTCGCCGCGTGAGGCGGCTCGTCCTCCTCGCCGCGGTGGTCGCGGGCCTCGCCGGACCCGGCGCCGCCGGCGCCACGACGTGGGCGGTCGGGGTCGCCTCGCTCCCCGGCGCGGAGACGCTTCTGCCTGGTCGCGCCGTCGCCGTCGAGTCGCCGACCCGGCCGCGCGTGCCCGGCGCGGCCTTCGTCGAGCGGCTCGATCGGAAGCGGCGCCTTGCGTTCGACAACACCGAGCCGCTCGCGTCGCGCCAGTGGTACCTCCCACAGATCCGCGCGTGGGACTTCTGGCCGGACCCGCCGAAGCTCTTCACGACCCGCGTCGCGGTCATCGACTCGGGAATCGACGGCGACCACCCCGAGTTCTTCGGGCGAGTCACCGCGGCCAAGAGCTTCGTCGGCGGCTCGCCGTACGAGGACTTCGACGGCCACGGGACGTTCGTCGCGGGTGAGATCGCCGCGAACCCCACGAACGCGGACGGGATCGCCGGCATCGCCGTCGACGCGCGGCTCGTGATCGCGAAGGTGGTGCAGGCGGACGGCTCCGTCTCGCTCCGCGGCGAGGTCGACGCGATCCGGTGGGCGGTCGACGTCGGCGGCGCACGCGTGATCAACCTGAGCCTCGGAGGCGTGCGCGACCCGTTCGACCCCAAGATCGACACGTACTCGCCGCTCGAGCAGGCAGCCGTCGACTACGCGTACTCCAAGGGCGCCGTGATCGTGGCGGCGGTGGGCAACGGCCCGCAGTCCCCCACCACGCCGTGGAACCACGCGCACTACCCGGCGGCGCTCCCTCACGTCATCGGTGTGAGCGCCATCCGCCAGAACGGCTCCGTGCCCGACTACTCGAACCGCGACCCGATCTACAACGACGTGACGGCGCCGGGGGATGCGATCTTCTCGACGATCCCGCGGGACCTGATGGAGGACAGGGCCGGGTGCCATCCCTACTCCGACTGCGGCCCGTTCGAGTTCCGCAACGCGATCGGCACCTCGTTCGCCGCTCCGCAGGCCGCCGCCGCCGCCGCCCTCCTCCTGGGCCAGAACCCTGCCCTGCGGCCGGATCAGGTCGCGTGGCTGCTCGAGCGGACCGCCTCGGACGTCAACGCCGAGACCGGCTGCTCGAAGTGCAACCCGGGCCGCGATCCGCTGGCCGGCTGGGGCCGCGTGGACGTCACCGCCGCGCTCGAGCGGCTGACGGACGGGACGCTCCCGCGTGCCGATGCGTTCGAGCCGAACGACGACGCCGGCGCCTGGTCGCGGCCGTTCGGGCCGCCGCGGACGATCGCCGCGACCGTCGACTACTGGGACGACCAGATCGATGTCTACTCCGTCACCCTCAGGAAGGCGCAGCGCCTGTTCGTCCGGCTCTCGCCGCCCGCGAGGACCGCGGTGAAGGTCATGCTCTGGAAGCCGGGGACGAAGCGCGTCGAGGGCCTGCGCGCGCCGGTCAGCTTCCGCGCAGCGCAGTCCGCGCGCGTCGGCGCGCAGGAGCGTCTCGCGTACACCGCGCAGGCGCCCGGCAAGTACTTCCTCGAGGTCAAGGTGCAGGCGCCGACGCCTGCGGGCGCGCCGTACAGGCTCTCGGTCGCGATGCGCCGCTGAGCGGCGCCTAACGGCTCTCGAGCAACTCGTCGGCCGGAACCTCGCGCAGCACGCGCGCCGGGTTGCCCACGACCACCGTCCGCGCGGCGACGTCCTTCGTCACGACCGCGCCGGCGCCGACGAACGCCTCCTCGCCGATCTCGACTCCCGGGCAGAGGACGGCGCCGCCGCCGATGCGCGCCCCGCGCCGGATCGTCGGGCCCTTGATCAGCTCGTGGCGGCGCTCTGTTCGGCCCATGAAGTCGTCGTTCGTCGTCACGACGCACGGCGCGATGAAGACGTTGTCCTCGAGCGTCGAGTAGGCCGTCACGTACGCGTCGGCCTGGATCTTGGTGAGCGAGCCGATCGTCGTGTCGTTCTCGACGAGCGAGCCGCGGCCGACGACGACGTCGTCGCCGACCGCGCAGCGCTCGCGCACGCACGACTGGTCGCCGAGGATGACGCGCGCCCCCACGCGCGTCCCTGCGAAGACGATCGCACCGGTCGAGATCACGGTGCCGTCGCCGATCTCCGCCGGCGGCAGCGGCTCCCGCTTCGCCGTCGACCGCGGCGAGAGCGACGGTTGCTTCCCGACGACCGCGTACTCGAGGACGCGCACGCCCTCGCCGAGAACGGTCCCCGGGTGCACGACCGCCGTCGGATGGATCTCAGCCGCCACGCAGCGACTCCGTGAGCATCTCGAGCGCCCGGACGACGCGCGCGCCCTCGACCGCGACGCTCGCGCGGCCGTCGCCGTCGCCGCTCACGAGGTCGAGGAACGCGCGACACTCGAGGCGCAGCGGCTCCGTGTTCGGGACCTTCGGGCTGAAGATGTCACCGGTCCGCGTGCGCCATTCGCCGTAGGTCTCCGACGGCTGCTCCGGCGCCTTGTCGTAGATCGTCACCTTGCGCTCGAGCTCCATGTCGTCGAAGACCGCCATCTTCTCCGTGCCGACGACGGTCATCTTCCGCATCTTGTGCGGGTCGAGCCAGGAGAGATGCATGTGCGCGATCTTCCCCGACGGGAAGCGCAGGTAGCAGAAGACCACGTCCTCGACGCCGCGCGTCAGGAAGTCGCGTCCGTGCGCCACCGCCTCGACCGGGTCCTCGTCGACGAGGTGGAGGATCACCGAGAGGTCGTGGACGCCGAGCGACCAGAGCGCGTTCTCGTTCTGCCTGATGATCCCGAGGTTCTGGCGGTTGCCGTAGACGCAGAGGACGTCTCCGAGCTCGCCGGAGTCCACGAGCTGCTTCAGCTTCACGACGGCCGGGTGGTAGAGGAGGAGGTGGCCCGGCATGAGCGTGAGCCCGTCGCGGGCCGCGCGCGCGACCATCTCGTCCATCTCGGCGCGGCGCATGGCGGGCGGCTTCTCGACGAACACGTGCTTCCCGGCCTCGAGCGCGCGCATCGCGAGCTCGTGATGCGTCGGCACCGGCGTCGCGATCACGACCGCCTCGAGCGATTCGTCGGTCAGCAGGTCGTCGAACGACGCGGTGAGGCGCGCCTGCGGGTAGCGGCGCGCGAACTCCTCGCGCAGCTCCGGCGAGGCGTCGCAGAGCCACCGGAGCTCGCCGAGCTCGTCGAAGTTGCGAACGAGGTTCTTGCCCCAGTAGCCCAGCCCGACCTGGCCGACCGAGGTCACAGCTTCCAGACCTTGCCGTCCGCCTCGTGGCCCTTCGTGGCGTTGCGGAAGTCGACGACGAGGCTCGCGCGCCGGACGATCTCGCGGTAGTCGATCGAGGAGTGCGCGGTCACGATCGCGACGCAGTCGTAGTCCTCGGGTCGGAGCTCCACCGACGTCAGCCCGTCGAACTCCGGCACGTGCGGGTCGTGGTAGGAGACCTCGGAGCCTGCGTTCTGCAGCAGGTGGATGATCTTCTCGGCCGGCGACTCTCGCATGTCGCCGATGTCGGCCTTGTAGGCGACGCCGAGCACGAGGATGCGCGACCCTTTCAGCGACCGCTGGGCGCCGTGGTTCATCGCCTGCGAGATCACGGAGCGGCAGAAGTACGGCATGTTGTTGTTGACCTCGCCGGCGAGCTCGATGAAGCGCGTCGAGAAGTCGAACTCGCGCGCCTTCCAGGTGAGGTAGAAGGGGTCGATCGGGATGCAGTGGCCGCCGAGGCCCGGGCCTGGCTTGAACGACATGAAGCCGAACGGCTTCGTCGCCGCCGCCTCGACCACCTCCCAGACGTCGATGTTCATCCGGTCGGTGAGCTGGGCGAGCTCGTTCACGAGCGCGATGTTGACCGCGCGGAAGATGTTCTCGAGCAGCTTCGAGAGCTCGGCCGCCTCCGGGGTCGAGACGATGTGCACGGTGTCGATCGCGGCGCGGTAGACGTCCGCGGCCGCCTCGCCGCAGGCGGGCGTGATCCCGCCGACGATCTTCGGCGTCGTCTTCGTCGTCCAGTCCTCGCGGCCCGGGTCGACCCGTTCGGGAGACATCGCGAGGTGGAAGTCCTCCCCGGCCTTCAGTCGGCTGCCCTCCTCGAGGATCGGCTGCAGCACCTCGCGCGTCGTCCCCGGCCACGTCGTCGACTCCAGCACGATCACCTGATCGCGCTGAACGAACGGCGCGAGCGTCCGCGCGGCGCTCCTGATGATCGAGAGGTCGGGCTCGCGCTGCTTGGAGAGCGGGGTCGCCAGCGCGATCAGGACCGCGCGCGCCTTCCTCAGCTGCTCGTAGTCGGCCGTCGCCGTGATCGCGCCCGAGTCGGTCAGCGGCTTGAGCTTCTCGGACGGCACGTCCTCGATGTGGCTCTCGCCGCGGTTGAGCGCGTCGATGAGGTCATGCTGCACGTCCACGAGCAGGACGCGCTTTCCCGCGTCGGCGAAGGTGTAGGCGAGAGGAACGCCGACGTAGCCGGCGCCGATCACTGCGACGTCCCAGGTCATACCGGCGTCGAAGCGTACAGAGCGGCAGCGATCCGGCTGCTCGCGTGGCCGTCGCCGTAGAGCGGTGGCACGCCGGCGGGAAAGCGGGCGGCGGCGACGGCGGCGGCGATCCCGTCGGGCCCGACGAGCGTGTTCGCGCCGGTCGTCACCGTGTCGACCCACTCGGTCGTCGGCCGGACGGTCACGCACGGCACGCCGTACCAGTACGCCTCCTTCTGCAGGCCGCCGGAGTCGGTGACGACGACGCGCGCCTGCGCCGCGAGAGCCGCGAAGTCGAGGTACCCGAGCGGCTCGACGAGCGGCAGGTCGATGCCGAGCCGCTCGAGCGCGGCCCGCGTTCGCGGGTGCGCCGGGAAGACGACGCGTTCGTCCAGCGATGCGAGCGCCTCGGCGATCGCACGAAGCCGCGACGGCTCGGTCACGTTCCCCTCGCGATGAATCGTCGCCACGACGTAGCGCTGCGGCTCGAGGCCGAGCCGCTCGAGGATCGACGATCGGTCCCGAGCAATCGGGACGAACAGGCGCGCCGCGTCCGCCATCACGTCCCCGACCACCTCCCGCCGCCCGGGGACGCCTTCATTCTCGAGCTGCTGGGCCGACCGCTCGTCCGGGCAGAGCAGCAGCGCTGCGACGCGGTCGACCGCGATCCGATTTCGTTCCTCCGGCATCGCGAGGTCGAAGCTGCGGAGGCCTGCCTCGACATGCGCGATCGGGACGTCTCCTGCCGCCTCGGCGCCCGCGAGCGTCGAGTTGGTGTCGCCGTAGACGAGCACCCAGTCGGGCCGCTCCCGCACGACCACCTCCTCGATGCGCGGACGCATCGCGGCGACGTCGCGTGTGTGGAGGTCGAGGCGGTAGCGCGGCTCGTCCAGCCCGAGCTCGTCGAAGAAGATCTCGGAGAGCGCGTGGTCCCAGTGCTGCCCGGTGTGGAGGACGACCTCGTCGATCCCGGCCTCGCGGAGCGCGAGCGAGAGCGGCGCCGACTTGACGAACTGCGGCCGGTTGCCTATGACGGAGAGGACCTTCACGCGCGGGAGGCTAGAGACAGAGCGGCCGTAGCCGCGGCCGATCGTGGCTACAATGCCGCTCCCTGCGGGCCGTTAGCTCAGTTGGTAGAGCAGGGGACTCTTAATCCCAAGGTCGAAGGTTCGAATCCTTCACGGCCCATACAAGAATCCGCTGCATCTGCGGACGTTTCGTGACCAGTCGTCGTCGCTCTGTCGAGGCGCGAGGACTGAAGGGGCAACAGGCGGGGCAACCGGCGGTCGCTCGAGCGGTCAACCAGGCGCCTTTCGCGTGCGGTGGCACGAGCCAACAGCAGCTCCGGCTCGACATGAGGCCGGCGATTCGGGCGAGTTGCTGCTCCGCTCGCGCCGAGGCGACGACGCCGCGACCTCTACGTGCGGGGCAAGTACCGGCTGGAATGGCGTCCTATCTCAGCCTAGATCTGGGGGATCGCCGATGACGTCCTGCGCAGCACCGTCATCGGCTGGATCACGTCGACGCGTTCAAAACGGCCACGGCCGTCATCCACCTCGGCGCGGAAGCTCCCACGCCTCTTGGCGTCCGAGCGGCGTTAGGTCGTGCCAGTTGTAGGTGCCGAGCAGGATGTCGAGACGGCGGCCGCCATGTCGTCGGTGAAGGCGGTGCTGACCCTCCGCGCCTCGAGCCCCAGCCGGAACCGATGGGATCGGCTTCGAACGTCGGCTGCGGCGCCAGTTGGCTATAGGTCTGCCTGTGACGCGGCGACTGCTGAGGCAGGAGCAGCACGATCAACTTGGGCTTGATCTGGGCCAGCGCTCGCGCGATCTCCTCCAGCGTCGCCTCGAGCTCCGCGGAGACGGCGCGGCTCAGATTTGGCTGCGCAGGCGAGGGGCCGAACCAGAACGTGCTTGGCCTTGCCCCTCGACGGGGCCTTCCCAGCGCCGAACGGGTGGAAGCCGGCGTGTTCGTCGCAGGAGGCCCATCGGCCTTCCAAGCCGCCTCGAGCAGCTCCCTTCGCCTGCATGACCTGCGGCGGATGGACGGATCAGAGAACTTCGTCGCCCACTACATCGTCAATGAAAGGAGTTCGGCATGAGCAACTACACGAAGGCGAACGTTCGGGAAGACGTCGAGAACCAAGCCCCGAAGTTCGGAATGCCCGACGAACTCCACGCGCGCTTCGCCCGCTCGGCCATCGGTGGAAAGACACTCGGGCTGAGCCTGATGAAGCTCGACCCGAATTTTCGGATCCCCTTCGGTCACAAGCACGAGCGGCAGGAAGAGGTGTACGTCGTCGTCCGCGGCTCCGGCCGCGTCAAAGTCGAGGACGAAATCGTGGAGCTTCGCGAATGGGACGCAATCCGCTTCGACGAGAACACGATGCGGAACATGGAGGCGGGCCCGGACGGGATCGAGTTCCTCGCCTTCGGAGCGGGCGACGATCCGCTCGACGCCGAGATGGTCCAAGGCTGGTGGCAAGACTGACGACGCGCTGAACCGTCTGAACACATAACCACCGGTACGGCGCAGAGGAGATCGGCCTTCGCCCGCCGGACTCGTCGTGCGGCGCGCCTAGACCGCTGGAGACATCGATCCGACGTCCTCTCGCTCAAAGCGAGGCGTCGTGTCGAGCGCGCGCTGCTGGACAGATTCGATGTGCAGCGTTCGCCCGACCGATGCCGGCCGCGGCGGTTTGCATCCGTCCCAGATCCGTCCTCGCGAATCGCAACTCACGGCGAGCGGGTTGCCCACCTCGCGGTCACCGAGCTAGCTCTTCTCCCTGGTTGCCTTCACTTCGCTCGCTGTCCTTCACCAGCGTCTCCTGCCGCAACTTCTCGGCAGCAGACTTTTCGGTGGTGGTCAACGGGCCGGTCGGCGGACGGCGCCTGACGCGGAAGCGTTCGAAAACGGCCCGCACGCGCATGTGCGGAGCGTACCTGTCTACGTCCCTCGGACGGGCTGATCGCTCACCGCGGTCGCAAAACACTGGGCGTCGAGCGGTCCGGAGCTCAGGGTTTGCGTGGACTTGCCGCAGGCGAGGGCCGAGTGTCCGCAGGATCGTCGCAGAGCGAGTAGGATGGACGGACTGGCCCTGCGTGCCAGGACGCCGGCCGAGGCCCAATGGCATCGACGCGCCACCTACCGCGCGCGAGATGAGGGACTGAGGCGAACAGAGTTCGGCTCGCAGGGCTTCTCTTTCCATTCGGAACGCTTCCTGGTTCCACTATCCGAAGTTGCTCGTTTCGCGGGTTGGACCGAGTTTGGCGTCGGAGGGAAATCGTGGTGTTTATGGCACAGACAGAAACCGAAATCGTTGAGGGGATCGGGTCCGACTACGAGGTCAAGTACGGCTTCCACGTCGCCGAGGACTACTTCTTCAAGTCGGGCCGCGGGCTGTCGCACGAGCTCGTCGACGCGATCTCGTCGCACAAGGGCGAGCCCGATTGGATGCGGAAGTTCCGCCACCGGTCGCTCGAGTACTTCCTCGCGCGCCCGCTCCCGGTGTGGGGCGGCAACGTCAGCGAGATCGACTTCGAGAACATCTACTACTACATCCGCCCGACCGAGAAGCAGGCCGACAAGTGGGAGGACCTGCCGGCCGACATCAAGGACACCTGGGACAAGCTCGGGATCCCGGAGGCGGAGAAGAAGTACCTCGCCGGCGTCGGCGCGCAGTACGAGTCGGAGGTCGTCTACCACAAGCTCCAGGAGCACCTGACGGCGCAGGGCGTGATCTTCCTCGACACCGACACCGCGCTCCGCGAGCACGAGGATCTCTTCAAGCAGTACTTCGGCACGATCATTCCGCAGAACGACAACAAGTTCGCTGCGCTGAACTCTGCGGTCTGGTCGGGCGGGTCGTTCATCTACGTCCCGCCCGGTGTCCGGATCGAGATGCCGCTTCAGGCCTACTTCCGCATCAACGCCGAGAACATGGGCCAGTTCGAGCGCACGCTGATCCTCGTCGACGAGGGCGCCTACGTGCACTACGTCGAGGGCTGCACCGCCCCGATCTACTCGTCCGACTCGTTGCACTCGGCCGTCGTCGAGATCGTCGTCAAGAAGGGCGGCCGCTGCCGGTACACGACGATCCAGAACTGGTCGAACAACGTCTACAACCTCGTCACGAAGCGCGCGGTCGCCTACGAGGACGCGACGATGGAGTGGGTCGACGGCAACCTCGGCTCGAAGCTGACGATGAAGTACCCGGCGATCTGGCTGCTCGGCGAGCGGGCGCACGGCGAGGTGCTGTCGATCGCGTTCGCCGGCCAGGGCCAGCACCAGGACGCGGGCGGCAAGTGCGTGCACGTCGCGCCGCGGACGTCGAGCGTGATCACGTCGAAGTCGATCTCCAAGAACGGCGGCCGCGCCGGCTACCGCGGGCTGCTCGAGGTCGCGAAGGGCGCCAAGGGATCGAAGTCGAAGGTCGTCTGCGACGCGTTGATCCTCGACGAGGAGTCGCGGTCGGACACGTACCCGTACATCCGCATCGACGAGAACGAGGTCGACATCGGCCACGAGGCGACGGTGTCGAAGATCGGCGAGGAGCAGCTCTTCTACCTGATGTCGCGCGGGCTCTCCGAGGCGGAGGCCTCGGCGATGGTCGTCTCCGGCTTCGTCGAGCCGATCACGAAGGAGCTCCCACTCGAGTACGCCGTCGAGATGAACAGGCTGATCCAGCTCCAGATGGAAGGTTCCGTCGGCTAGCGCGACTCGATGCGCTGAGCGGCGATCCCGTCGGCCGCGCGGACTCGTGGTTACTCCAGATGCTCTGCGAGTTTGGTGAACTCCGGCAGCGCGTAGAGCCTAACGACGGCGAAGCGGCTCACGAAGCGCTCGGGCGGCGCCGACCTTCTCAGCAAGGACGGGCTGCACGCTCGAGTACACGAAGTCGCTGATCGACGCGCAGGGCGGCTGAGCGCGTTGAAGCCCCCCGTAACACGTTCGATTCCTTTGGCCCGCGCCACCCCTGGGTCGACCAGATCGGGAGCCCTGCGCATTCAATCATCGCGAGTGCGTGCGGAGTTCCACGCGAAACCCCGCACCGGATGACAGCCGCGTACGAGTACCCTCGCGCCCGTGGCGCGCCGTCGTGTTCACCTGAGGCCGCCCGATGCCGCCGATGTCGCGGCCGCGTTCCGGGCGCTGCGTGAGGAGCTCGAGGTCGAGCTCGAGTTCCCGGCGGACGCGGCCTCGGAGGCCCGAGAACGGGCGCGGACACCGCGCGTGCCGGAGGCCGACGCGACCGACGTCCCCTTCGTCACGATCGACCCGCCGGCCTCCCGCGACCTCGATCAGGCGCTGCACCTCGAGCGCCGCGACGGCGGCTACCGCGTTCGCTACGCGATCGCGGACGTGGCTGCCTTCGTCGACGCGGGCGGTGCGCTCGACCGGGAGGCGCACGCGCGAGGCGAGACGCTCTACGCGCCGGACGCGAACGCGCGCCTCTACCCGCCGGAGCTCTCCGAGGGCGCGGCGAGCCTCCTACCTGACGGCCCGCGGCCCGCGCTCGTCTGGACGCTCGACCTCGACGGCGACGGCGCGAAGATCGGCGTCTCCGTCCGGCGCGCGCTCGTCCGCAGCCGCGCCCAGCTCGACTACGCGGGCGTTCAGCGCTCGCTCGACGACGGCAGCGCCGACGAGCCGCTGTTGCTCCTGCGCGAGCTCGGGCTGCTTCGGCAGGAGCAGGAGGTGGCGCGCGGCGGCGTCGACTTGCCGATCCCCGACCAGGAGGTCGAGCGCGCGGACGGCACTTACCGGCTGCGGTGGGACGCGCCGCTCCCGGTCGAGCGCTGGAACGCGCAGATCTCGCTGCTCACGGGTATGGCGGCGGCTCGGCTCATGCTCGACGCGGGCGTCGGGATCGTGCGGACGCTGCCGTGCGCCCACAGCGGCGCGCTCGCGCGGCTCCGCCGCACCGCGAAGGCGCTGCGGGTGCCTTGGCCGCCGCGGACGTCGTACCAGGACTTCGTCCGCAGCCTCGACCCCGCCCAGGCCGGGCACGCCGCGGTGCTCGCGGAGACGACCGTGCTCTTCCGCGGCTCCGGCTACGCCGCATTCGACGGCGAGCGCCCGGAGCACGCTGTCCACAGCGGCGTCGCGGCGCCGTACGCGCACGCGACCGCCCCGCTGCGGCGGCTCGTCGACCGCTACGTCGGTGAGGTGTGCCTCGCCGTCTGCGCCGGCGAGAAGGTGCCCGACTGGGCGCGTACGGCCCTGCCGGTGCTGCCCGAGACAATGCGGGAATCCGGCCGCCGCGCCGGCCGCTACGAGGCGGGGATCGTCGCCATCGTTGAGGCGGCCGTGCTCGCCCCCGCGGTCGGGCAGGTCTTTGAGGGCGTGATCGTCGAGAAGGACGAGCGCGGCGGCGTCGTGCAACTGACGGAGCCGGCCGTGACGGCGCGCTGCGCGGGCCACGACCTCCCGCTCGGACAGCGGGTGGACGTGCGTCTCGTCGAGGTAGACGTGGCGGGACGCCGTGTCCGCTTCGAGCTCGCCTAAGTACTCGGGCACGTCCCGGCCGCTGCCGCCGGTGGTGGGTGGCATCATCGCCGCTCCCTCGCACACCGTCGGGCTGCTCGCCCTTCAATGAGGAGACGTTGACGCTCACGACTCGCCGATCTTGCCGACCGGCCGGGCGCCCACGTCAGCACCTCGAAGCTTCGCCGCGGCAGTACGTGCTCTCGGGACTAACGAAGCAGTGGCGACGGACGCCTCCTCCAACTGGGCCGAACCGCGCACGAGCGACCGCCATCGTGCCAACTGAGGCGGCAAAGAGGTTACTGTCGCGCTTCCGTGGGATTTTCTTGATGTCGCCCATAACGAGGCACTGCGGCCCTTCCGTGGGTAGTAATCTCCTTTTCCCGCTAGCGACGACGACCTGAATCCGAGCGACGACCTCGACCGCAGTCGTCTTCGCTCGCCCGTGGGCGAGGGCGTGAAGATCGTCTTGAACGCGTTTCGATGACGGAGGAACCGCGTTGCAGCTCTCCCGTTGCCGACGTGATGGATGCGGTGGCGATCACGGGCGTCGGCGAGGTTGTGCTCCGCAACCAGCCGATCCCGGCTGCAAAGGGCGATCTGGTTGTCGTGAAGATCCTGGCTGCGCCGATGTGTACGGAGTTCAAGCAGCGGCGTGCGGGCGAGAAGGCCGATGCTCTCGGTCACGAAGCGGCCGGCGTCGTCGTCGATGCGGGCTCGTCGCCGCGCGTCGCCGTCGGTGACCGGGTGGTCGTCATGCCGCAGTTCGCTTGTGGCGTCTGCGACCTCTGTCTCGCCGGCGAGCACATCTACTGCCCCGAGCAGCGTGCCGTGCTTGCGGAAACCGGACAGTCGTTTGGCACAGCGACGTTCGCGCAGTACCTCCTCAAGCCCGACTGGCTGCTCGTCCCCGTGCCCGATGACATCTCGCTCCTGCATGCGTCGCTCGCGTGCTGCGGCCTCGGCCCGAGCTTCACCGCTACCCAACGGACCCGAGTTGGGCCGCTCAGTTCGATCCTGATCTCAGGGTGTGGCCCGGTGGGACTCGGCGCGATCGTTCACGCCAAGGTCCGCGGCGCGCGCATCTTCGCCGTCGAAACCAACCCCTTCAGGGTTGCCCTGGCGAAGGCACTCGGCGCCGAGTTGGTGATCGACCCGATGACCTCAGACGTCCCGGTCGAGGTGCGAGCGGCCACATCCCGCGGCGTGGACGCAGCGATCGAGGCGAGCGGAGCTCCAACCGCGGCGCGCACGCTCGCCAAGAGCCTTCGCGTCGGCGGCCGCATGGCCCTACTCTCGTGGGGGAACGACATTGACCTGCCCTCTCTCGCCCCCCTCGGCATCAGCGTGCATGGCTGCTGGCACTGGAACCACCAGCGCTACGCCGAGGAGATGTGGGCCACGGTCCGGGCGGCAGCGTCGCTGCTCGACGTCTTGATCACGAACGTCATGCCGATGTCGGCGGTGGCGGAGGCGATGGACCTACAGGAAGCGGGCGCGTGCGGGAAGGTCGTCCTCCTGCCCAACGGCGAGGCCGCCGACGAGGCGTTGGTCGTGCGATGAGCAAGATCGTCGTCCTCGCGGGAGAGGGGGAGTACGAGTCCGACCGCACGATGCGACCGGTCGCCGACGAGCTGCGCGACGAGCTCCGGGCCGAGGTCGTATTCCGGACTCCCGACGTGCTCGCGGACACGCCCCGCTTCCCCCGCTCGAGCTTCGGCGATCTGGACGACCTTCGCGACGCCGAGCTCCTGGTTGTCTACACGCGATTCAGGATCCTCCCCCACGAGGAGATGCGGAGGATCGTCGACTTCTGTACGCGTGGCGGCAACGTCCTAGGATTGCGGACCTCAACGCACGCCTTCCACTACCCGGTTGAAAGCCCGTGGTTCGGCTGGAACGAGGGATTCGGCCGCGACGTGCTCGGCTCCCCGTGGATCAGCCACCACGGCCACACTTCAACCACCGACGTAACCTGGTTCTCCGACGAGGGGCACCCGATCCTCGACGGGATGCCGCGAAGCTTCCGCTCTCCATCGTGGCTTTACCGCTACGACCTGCAACCGGATTGCGAGCCGATCCTGTGGGGCACGCCCGTCGACTCCGAAGGCGAAACGACCCCGGCTCCATTCGCCTGGGTTCGCGACGGTGGTGATCAGCGAGTCGTCTATACGAACATGGGACACCAACGCGATTTCGAGCTCGACGCGGTGCGGAGGTTTCTCATCAACGCAGCCCGCTGGTGCCTCGATGAGGCCTACGCAGACGGCCAGCATTAACGTCCCGCGGCGGAGCCGAGCTCGCGCGCGCGAGGCCATCGTCGAGCTCGCGGACGGCGCCACAGAGCTTCGCGCAGATCAGCCAGTTTCAGGTGCGAAAGTACGACAGTCCGCACTAGTCGAAGGTCCCGGCCCATTTGGCGTTTTGCGAAAGTGGTGGAACACTAGGGCGGTAGCACGGGGTCACTGCGGGCGAGGAGGCACTATGAGATCGGATTTGGGTGGGCGCCCGCTGGGACGCGGTGTCCTGTTCGTCGGCGTGGTCTTGACCGTGGTCGCGCTGATCGTCGGTGTCGGCCGTGCATCGTCTGCGGCGACGACCTGCACGCTCGCGCCGGTGCTACGCGATGTCACCGCCAACCAGGGACTGGGATCGTACTCGCCGCTCGTGCGCGGCAAAGAAACGCTCGTTCGGCTCTACCTGAGCAGCCCCAGCTGCGCCGCGAGCGGTTCCTCGATCCAGGTCAGCGGGGGGTCGCTGACGGTCAAGAACGGGACGACGACGCTCGCGAGCGGCATCGGGCCGACGCCTGCGCTTGCGCCGACCTACCCGACGCTCGCTCCGTATTCGAGCGCTGCGGCGACCGACTCGACCGGAGACCCGAAGTTCGTGGTTCCGGGGTCCGCGCTCGCACCGCAGGCCTCGACAGCCGCGTACACCGCGTCCTTCTCGGTGACGATCAACTACATCGCGCACGCTTCGAAAACGGACACGATCGGAACGGCGCGCACGATCACGTTCACGAACCTCGCGAACGGCGCCCCGATCACGAAGGCGGTCGCCGCGCGGACGAACGCGCTGCGGATCCTCGTCGTCCCGATGGGCAGTGCCGCGCAGCCGTTCGAGAGCCAGTTCAGCGAGGCCGCGCGGGCATCCGTCCAGAACGGGATGTCGACGCTCTCGCGGATCTTGCCCGTTCCCGACGGCATCGGAGCGCTGAACAGCACGACGGGCGGCATCCGCTACTCGATCAACCCCACGCTCCTCGACACGAGCACGCTGTTGACGACGATCAACGGCGTCACGAAGTTCTGCGGCAATGCGACGAACTTCCGGACGGCGGTCCGGGGCCTTCTTTCCCAGTACCTCCAGAACTGGAACGTCGCCAACCCGGCCACGCCCGCGGATCGCGTGCTCGGGGTGATCGACTCGAACGTCAGCTTCGGTGGCGGTGAGGGGTGCAACGACGCCTACGCCGCCCTGAACGGCCAAGAGGCGTGGGTGCGGGCGCTCCCAGACGGCCAGTCGCCGTCGATGACAGGCGCGCTGATGGCCATGGAGCTCGTGCACACGATGGGCGCCGTCTCCGACGCTCGCAACGACGGCGGCTACCACTCGATCTACGCGAACGCCGACTACCTCGCGGGTGACGCGAACCGCGCCTACAACGTCACGACGCGTTCGTTCCTGGTGGACGACCACACCGTAATGGACCTCCTTGCTCCGTGGCACAACGCGAATACAGTCCTCGAAAGGGACGACTACGCAACCATCCTCTGCCGCCTCGGCGGCCCGACTACGCAGAGCTGCACGGCAGCGGGCGGCGTCGGAAGCGCCGTCGGTGTCGGCGCCGACTCAACCTTCGTGCTGTCGGGGACGACGAACGGCACGGCCGCGGGTACGCACGTCACCGAGTCGTACTTCGCGACGGGCGCGCCGCGGACGGAGGCAATTGCGTCGAGCGATTACAAGCTCGTGTTCCTGAACGGGTCGACGCCGCTGCGGACCGAGAACGTCCTCGTCTCGTTCGGCGAGACCGACCACGACGGGACGGGCGCGCAGGGCGGCAACGTCGGCGTCGGCGTCTTCTCGGTGGCACGACCGTTCGCGACCGACGCGAACCGGATCGAGCTCTGGAAGGGAGCCGTCGGCAGCGGCACGTTGCTCTACTCGCGCACGCGCAACGCAACGGCGCCGCAGGTGACGAGTGTCGAGGTCGGGCCACCCTCCGACGGCGAGGGTGGGGGCGGCGGTAGCGCGATCAGCCGCATCAGCGTCGGCAGCGACGGCGCGCAACTCGCCAACGACAGCGTCGACAACGACATCTCGGGCGACGGGCGCTACGTCGCGTTCGACTCGACGTCTCCGTGCATCGTGACGCATCCGCGTTCGATCGTCGGCGATACGCCAGCGGACATCACCTTCGTCAGCTCGAACGCCCACGCTGTCGACATCTTCTGGCTCGACTACTCGGGCGCCCGTGTCTTCTACAACACGCTCCCGAGTGGCGCGTCGTACACGCAGCCAACGTGGATCACGCACCCATGGGTCGCGATCGACAAGACGAACGGGCAGTGCATCGGCTACACGCTGTCGGACGCCGTGTCGAAGACCTACACGATTCCGGCGTCGCCGTCGTACGGCGTCTACGTTCGCGACCATCTGGCCAACACGACAAGAATGATGGCGCAGGACGGGCTGTGGCCCGCCATCTCCGACGACGGCCAGTACGTGGCGTTCGCCACGGCCGCGGCGCTAGATGCCGCGGACGCGAACGGCGTGACGGATACCTACGTCGTCGACCGCGACCCCGACGCGAACGGGATCTTCGACGAGAGCGGCCCGGGCAAGCAGCGGACGACGCTGATGAGCGTCGACAACACGGGACAGGCTGTCGGGAGCTACTACTCGGAGATCTCCGGCAACGGTCGTTTTATCCTCTTCAAGTCGAACGGCATCGACTACGTCACCGATCGCGACGGCAACAGCGACACGATCTTCGACAACTCTCCGCCCGTCGTCGGGCGCGTCAGCCTGAACGACGCCGGCGTCGCCGGCGAGGGACAGGACGGGTGGGCTGACATCAGCTACACCGGGAGGTACGTCGCATTCATGTCTAATTCGACGATCCTCGTGCCCGGCGGCGTCACCGGAAGCCATATCTACGCCCGCGACCGGGCGACTGGAACGACGAAGCTTGTGTCGGTTGCGACCGACGGCACCGTCTCGAACGGATACGAGGACCTTCCGGGGATCTCACCCGACGGCCGGTTCATCGCCTTCTCGACGAGCGCGACGAACCTCTACCCCGGCGACGACAACGGCGTCACCGACTGCGTGATCCACGATCGCGACGCAGACGGCAACGGGGTCTTTGACGAAGCCGGCGTTGGGAAAACCCAGACGCGACCCCTGCGGGGGAACTGCGGCGACACGTACCGCCCGTCCTTCTCGCCGAACTTCCCGTTCTCGGCGGGCGTGCGATTCATCGCGTTCGACGCGCCGCGCCCAGGCGCCGAGACTCAAGAGATCGTCGTCCAGAACCTCGACACCGGTGCGTCCCAGGTGATTACGCCCACGACGGCGACGAACGGTGGGGGGTGGATGCCGCGACTCGCCGGGGACGGCCGCTACGTATCGTTCTACTCCGGCGATCCCAACCTCGTCGGAGGCGACACGAACGGCGTCCAGGACGTCTTCCTGTTCGACCGCAGCGGCGGTGGGTCTGAAGAAGGTCCGCCGCCCGTCCCAGCGGGTCAGCAACCGGTGACGGTCTCCGCGACCGGCGGTGGCGACCTCTTGCTCGACCTGTACCTCGTGTGCGGGTCCGGGAGCACGACGCGTTACCCCATCGCAGTCGCCCTCCAGCCGACCTCGTCCGGAGAGGGTGGCGCGACGTTCGACTACAACCTCGACCCAACGTTCGCGTGCCTGAACGGCCACGTCGAGGCGACGGTCAACGACGGCTTCCAGCGCAGCGCGCCGACCACGGACGGGCAGCCTGCCGTCGCGAGCGGCGACCGCCCGCCGACGGCGTCGATCTACTCGCCGCTCGCGGGTACCACGTTCCTGCAGTACGCGAACGTGCCGCTCAACGGGCTCGTCGAAGATCCGGATGTCGGCGTGCTGCCCGGTTCGGCGGTGAGCTGGACCGTCAGCGGTCAGGGCATCAACTTCACCGCGACTGGCAAGAACGTCGACGTCGCGCCGCGCAACAGCGGCGGGCCGAGCGGCGGCTGGACGCCGGGGACCTACAACGTCACGCTCACCGCGACCTCGGAGGGCGTCACGGCCACCGCCACGTCCAGCTTCACCGTGGTCGGCGACGCCGACAACGACGGTTTGTCGACGACGGTCGAGAGCCAGTCTTGCTTCGGCACCGGCGGCGACTCCGACCCGCTCAACGCGTGGGCGGACGCCGACGGCGACGGGATCCCGAACGCCGAGGACGTCTACACGAGCGGCGGCCCGTGCGGCGCGTCGACGTTCGAGTCGGTGACGGCGATCGGCACCTTCGACCCGGCCACGTTCAACGTTCCGTCGAACGGGAACTACGTGACGATGAGCGCGCGCGCGAGCGGGCGCGACATGACGGAGATCGTCGGCGGCACCGTCCGGCTGACGAGGATCCGCGGCGCAACGGGTGCGGGGTTCGACGTCTCGGCGAACCCGGACTTCCAGAACGTCACGTGGGACGTCGTCAACAACGTCGGCTACGCGAAGTTCGACCGGCAGAAGCTGATCGCGTTCCTGCAAGCGAACAAGCTCGTCAACCAGCGGGTGACGTTCACGATGGAGGGCCGGTCGTCCGGCGTCGTCAACCGCACACCGGGAGGCGCCCCGCGGCCGCCGTGGCACTTCACCGCGACGGCATCGACGTTAGCCCAGAAGGGATAACCACGCGTGATGAGGAGGTACGGCATGCGAAAGGCTCTACTGCTCGCGGCGGCGTTTGCCGCGGCGATCTCCTTGGCGTTTGTCGCCCCGAGCGCACTGGGAGCGCTCAATGACGCCAAGGGGCCGAAGTGCGCCGACATCGTCAACGGGAGCTTCGGGTTGAACAGCGGCACGCTCGCCGGCACGGTCAGGACCGCTGCGCCGGCGTGTAACGCCGTCACGTACACGCTGTACGCTGACGGCGTCGCCGTCGCGACGGGAACGCCGTCGCAGGTGATCGACACGCTCGTGTCGTTCAACGCGACGTTGCCCGCCGGGACGACGAGCACGTGCGTGTACGCCACGTCGACGGCCGGCCAGGGCCCGCACGTCTTCGATCGCGCACCCGACACGGGTTGCGTGACAGTCGAGGAGGGCGGCAGCGGGGGGCTGCAGGGGTTCGACTAACCCGCCTAGGTCTTACGGAGGGTGCGGGCCTGCTCGCGCAGCAGGCGGGCCTGCGCCTCGTGCCCGCCTTGCTCGTGCGCTCGGGCAGCCATCTCGAACGCTTCGACGGCCTGATTCTTCGATCCGATCTCGGCAAAGAGGCGAGCCGCATCTTCAGCGCTCGCGGCGGCTGTGTCGAACTCCCCCTGAGCCGCCTTGATCGCGGCAACCGTATGGGCGACCTCGGCTAGCGTCACGGCGTGGCCGACCCGCTGCGCAAGCTCGCGCGCCCGGTCGCAGGCGTCGTGCGCCTCGCTCAGCCTCCCCGCCTCGAGAAGCAGCCAACCGAGATTCGAGTAGGCCTGTGCTCTACCCGAGACGTGGCCGACGCGCTCGAATTCGGCGACCGCCGCCTGCTGGCGGTCGACCGCCGACGCGACGTCCCCGGCGAAGTACTCGACCGTTGCGAGATTCATGAGCGACCCGGCGAGCTCCTCGGCGTTGCCGACGCGCCCTGCAAGCGCCAGGCCGCGCTCCAGGACGTCCCGTGCCTCGCGCAGCTTCCCTTGCTGACGCAGAATGTCTCCCACGACTCGATACGCCGTGGCCATAGCGCGGAGGTCGCCGTGCTCGCCGAGGATCGCCTCGGCGGACTGTCCGTGCTGCAGCGCCTGATCAAGGCTCCCCTCGACGGTTTCGGCCCGCGCGAGGCGCAGCAGCAGTTGCCCGACGACTGGATCCTTGCGACCGGCAGCGGCCTCCAATCCGGCCTCGAGCACGTCCACCGCCTGCGCCGATCGCCCTGCGAGCAGGAGTGTCCATCCGCTCTCGACCCAGAGCGGCGCCACGTCGGCTGAGGCGAGAGCGTCGGTCGAGAACGCGTCGTCGATGGTCGCTAGCGCCGCCTCGTACTCGCCCTGCTTGCGCAGGGTGGCAGCAATGCCGCGCCACGTGCGGACGTCGCGCGGGACGAGCTCGCGCGCCTCGCGGTAGAGCTCGAGCGCCGGGTCGTAGTTCCCGACGAGCTCGTGCAGGTCGGCGTGCTCGATCAGCACGTCCGGGAGCCGGTGCGCGAGCGCTCCCTCCACGCGGGCGATCTCCGCCGCGCGGTCGAAATGCGCGATGGCCTCTTCGTTCGCGAAGAGGCGCTTGGCGCGCTCCCCGCGCGGAGCAGGTAGTCGAACGCCTTGCCGCCGGCGCCGCCGAGGTACAGGTGGCGCGCGAGGAGGTCGATCACGTCGTCGGCGGCGCCGTACAGCGCCTCGGCTACCTCGGCGACGCTTCCGGTGCAGCTCGCGGCGGCGGCGCCGAAGCAAGCCGTCCGTAGGCGACGTCCTGAACGAGAGCGTGGTGGAACGCCACGATCGAGTCGTCGTCCTTCGCCGAGCCGGTCGAGGAACGCGCCGTCGACGAGCCGCTCGAGACGACATGTCGACGCCGGGCCCGACGAGCGCGCGGAGGAGCTCGACGGGCGAACGGCGGCCGACGACGGCGGCGGTCTGCAGCGTGCTCACCTCGCGCCGCGGCAGCGCATCGATGCGAGCCGCCAGCAACGTCTCGACCGTGTCGGCGGACGGTGTCGGCGGTCCAGCCGGGACGGATGGCCCACGAGCCGTTCACGCGCGTGAGGTCGCCGCCTTCGACGAGGGCGCGGACGATTTCGCCTGCGAAGAACGGGTTCCCGCCCGTGCGCTCGTCGACGGCCGCGCACCAGCTCGCGCGGCGCAGCGCCGCCGAGGAGACCTTCGACGAGGTCTCCGACGGCGTCGCCGGCAAGCGGCTCGAGACGGAGATGGACCCTGGGCGTCGCGCGTTCGCCGGTCGCCGCGATTGCGTCGAGGGCGGCCCCGCCGTCGGGTCGCGTCACGAGGTACAGCGCCACTGGGCCTTCGCACAGGCGCGCCAGCTCCGCGGTGAGGTCGAGCGACGACGGTCGGCCCAGTGGACGTCGTCGATCGCGAGCACGAGCGGACGCTCGGCGGCGAGCGCGCCGAGCCAGCGCGCGAACGCGTCGTGGAGAGCCGCCGGAACGCCTCCGGCTCGAGCGCCGTCGACGTCGCTTCCCGGCGCCGCGGGCAGCGCCGAGAAGCCGTGCGAAGTACGGCGCGACGCCGACGTCGGACTCGCCCTCCTCGGACCTTCAGCGCGGCAATCGCCGCGTCGTCGTCGGCCGGCGATCGCCGACGAACGTGCGAAGAAGCTCGGCGTACGGCCAGTACGCGAGGTCGACGCCGTACGAGAGGCAGCGGCCGTCGAGCCAGCGGATCGCCGCGGCCTCGTGCGCCGCGCCGGGCCTCCTCGGTCAGCCGCGACTTGCCGACTCCCGCCTCGCCGACGACGCCGACGATGCCACCGGATCCCGACTCGAGCGCATCGCAGCGCCGCCTCGATCCGTCGCAGCTCGTCGCCGCGGCCAACGAACGGCGCGCGCGACGCATACCGGGCCGACCCGCGGCGCCGCGCGCCGACCGCGCGAGCCGGTACGCGGGCGACGGGCTCGAGCTTGCCCTTCAGCGTGAGCTCGCCGACCGACTCGAACTCGAACTCGTCCGCGCGTCATCCGGTAGGTGAGCTCGCTGACGTACGTCTCGCCCGGACGGCGCCGCCGATTCGAGTCGCTGCGCGAGGATCACGGAGTCGCCCGAGCACGGCGTAGTCCATCCGCGCGTCGCTGCCGAGCATCCGCGCGATCCCGTGGCCGGTGTTGACGCCGACGTGCAGGGTGAGGCCCGCGGCGTCCGGCCCGAGCTCCGCGCACACGCGCGCGAGCTCCGCGTGCATCTCGAGCGGCCGCCGCGACGCGCGCTTCGCGTCGTCCTCGTGGCTGACCGGCGCGCCGAAGAGCGCCAGCAGCGCGTCGCCGGCGAACTTCTCGACGTAGCCCTCGTAGCGGCGACGACGCTGGACAGGGCGGAGATGACCGGGTCGATGACCTCGAGCAGGCTCCTCGGGGTCGAGCCGGTCGGCGAGCGTCGTGAAACCCGGAGACGTCGGCGAACAGCGCGGTGATGAGGCGCCGCTCCTCCGGGTAGCGTGCCACCGGCCTCGACGAGGCGGTCCGCGACCTGCGTCGGCGACGAAGCTCCTCAGCGTCGACGCCACTGCGTCCTCCGCCCCCGGCGAGGGCGCGCGGGCCTCGCCGCAGTGGCCACAGAACCTCGTTCCCGGGCCGTTGTCGCTGCCGCAGGCGGCGCATGTCCAGTTCGTCTCGGCGGCCGCGCCGCAGTGACCGCAATAGCGCGTTCCGTCGGGGTTCTCCCCGCCGCACGAGGAGCACGTCCACGTTGCCACTTCGGCCGAGTTTATGACGCGGGAGAGGTTACGAGAAGTCGCCCGTCGCTCTAGACTGCCGCTTACCACGTCGGGTCACGCGACGTCTCGCGTGTGACGCCGTGTTGCGGCACCGACACGTCGATGCCGAAGTGGAACGCAACCCCCCGGGATTCGCGGATCGTTGGACGAGCCCGGCGAGCCCGCCACCGTCGCGGCCGAGCTCCTCCAGGTCGGCCTCTTCTGAGCCACGCCTAGCCCATCAAGCCGTTCCTCGTACCGGGTGCGCCCGGTCGAGACGAAGCGCCGGCGCCGGGACGGGCGCGAGCGGAACGGGGCGGCTCGAGCGTGCGGCCGAGCAGGTCCGGGAGACGCGCGAAGTCCGTCTCGAGCATCTCGAGCCATTGGGTGAGCTTGAACGGCCTTGCCGGATGTTCTCGGAAATCGAGCCGCCTGTCTACGGGGATAGCCATTGTGCGCGCCAAAGCTGCACGTGAGTCGGAGCGACGACATGCTGGCTCGCCTTCGGCGACCTTGGAGTAGGGGGACGCTGCGGGTCTTTCGGCTGCTCGTAGCTACACGCCGCGTGCTCGCCACGCCTGCGGCCGCGTGGAGAGGGCAACGCAGGGGCAACCAGACCAGCGGAGATCAGCCGAAGTCGGCGCCGCGTTCAGGTGACCGATCGTGGCCATCTTCAGCCGCATCTTCAGAGGCGCCGAAACTCACCGAGACGGCTGGCAGCTTCTCTTAATCCCAAGGTCGAAGGTTCGAATCCTTCACGGCCCACCTCACTGCGGAGTCGCGCTCTGGCCGTCGCAGCGCTCGCCCCGCCTGCGACGGCCCGCTCGTTGGCGATGGGCTCGTACGGGACCGGCCGTCCGGCGCTCTTCTTCGGGCTGACGTTCGTCCGGATGTCATCGACGGTCGCGTGCTCATGCTGCGCTCCGGTCCTGCTCGAGCGTGAGGCCCTTCACGAAGCCTTCGCGCCAGGTGGGGTAGATGAGGTTCCAACTCAGCTCACGCTTCGCCTTCGCGTTCGATGCGCCACGGCCCTCGGTCATCATCGAGACGAGCTGCTCGCCGGCCACGAGCCGCCCGAGCCACTCGGGCACGTGACGGGGCGGCTTGGCACCGAGCACCTTGGCGAGGTAGGGAAGCCACTCTGTCGTCGCCGCCGGCTCGTCGTCGACGATGTTGTAGAGGCCGCGCCGGCCGCGCTCGATCGCGGCGAGCGTCGCGCCTGCGACGTCGTCGATGTGGATGAACGACCAGATTCCTGCGCCGCTGCCGACGACCGGGAACTTGCGCTTGCGAATCGCCTCGACGTGCTCGCCATCCTCGAACAACGACGTACCGGGTCGTAGAAGCCGCCGTAGCGGAGCGCGATCCCTTCGATCGGCTCGGCGCTGACGACGGTGTCCTCGAGGTGACGAATCGCCGCCATGGTCTGCGCGGCACTCTCCGGCGGGGAGGGGTCGAGCGGCGCCGCTTCGTCCTTCACGGCGGAGCCCTCCTTCGCGTACGGCCAGCCGGCGAAGCTCTGGGCAACGAACTTCCCGGTGCCGGCCGCCTTCGCAGCCGCCAGCAAATTGTCCGTGCCGATGGTTCGCAGGCGGTTCGTCTCCTCGAACGCCTCGTCGAGGCTGCGCATGCTGGTCAAGCCCGACAGCGCCGTGGCCTGGTGCACGACCACATCGGGCTCGGCCTCGGAGACCGCGCGGCCGGCGGCCTCCGCATCGAGGACGTCGAGCACGACGGGCTCTGCGCCGAGGGCACGAAGGTCTCTGACCCTGCCGGGGGATCGCGTCGTCCCGACGACCTCGTGCCCGTTCGCTCCGAGCAGAGGAACGAGTCGCTTCCCGACCGCGCCCGTCGCGCCGGCGATGAAGATCTTCATGATTTCGCTCCTTTCAGTCGCTTTGGGCTCTAGGACGAGGTCGTGCATCCGGCTGTGACACCCGGCGCGCTGTCACAGGCGCGCGTGCTATGTCGTCTAGAGCTGCATGCGAGCCGAAGCGCCCTATGAAGAACTGAGGCCGCTGCTGTTCTCGATCGCCTATCGGATGATCAGCAGCGTCAGCGAGGCGGAGGACATCGTCCAGGAGGCGTTCCTTCGTATCCATCGCGCCGAGGCTGAGGGAAAGCGCATCGAATCGCCGAAGGCGTACCTCTCGGCGGTAACGACGCGCCTCAGCATCGATCATCTCAAGTCGGCACGCGTGCGCCGCGAGCAGTACGTCGGGCAGTGGCTACCGGAGCCATTGCTCACCGACGACTCGTCACCCGATGCGGCGGCGCACGCCGAGACGGCCGACTCGCTCTCGATGGCCTTCCTCGTCCTGCTGGAGACTCTCACGCCGGTCGAGCGCGCCGTCTTCCTCCTGCGGGAGGTGTTCGACTACGGCTACGACGAGGTCGCCCGGATCGTCGACCGAACCGAGGACAACTGCCGCCAGCTCTACGTCCGCGCGCGGCGGCACGTGGACGAGGGCCGGCCGCGGTTCGAAGCCTCGCTGAAGCAGCGCGACGAGCTCGTCGCGCGCTTCTTCGCGGCGGCCGAACGCGGCGACCTGGCGGCGCTGGAGGAGATGCTGGCGGCTGACGTCGTCGTCTACGGCGACGGCGGCGGGAAGGCGCCGTCCTGGCCGAGGCCGATCTTCGGACGCGGGCGCGTCGCGAAGCTGATCGCCGGAACGCTCACCCAGGCGAAGGAACTCGGCGTCACCTTTCGAGCTGCTCACGTCAACGGACAGCCGGGCGTCACGTTCGTCGACGACGAGGGCCGGATCGGCGCCGTCATGTCGGTCGACGTCGCAGACGGGCTCGTTCAGACGATCCGCGGCGTCACGAATCCGGACAAGCTGGAGCATCTCGGGCCGGTCCTCGACGCGCGCGAGGTTCTGCGCAAGAACCGGCCCTAGCGCAACGAGACGGATTCGCCTGCGGGAGCGGTTGCCGGTCAGGACGCGTAGAGGGCGACGGTTTCGGCCGCCGCCGCCGCAATTCGCTCACGCAGCTCGCGCGGAGCGAGCACCTCCGCCTGCGCGCCGTAGGCGAACAGGCTGTAGAACGCGTGCTCGAGCCCGTCGAACTGCGCGATCACCGTCGGCCGCTCCCCGTCTTCGACGACCCGGGCCCCGCGGAGGTAGCGGACGCGGTTTCGGGCGACGCGGACCCTGACCTCGGTCGATGCTCGGCTCCGCTCGAACTCCTCGGAACGGCGCGCCCAGGCAGCGGCCAGGTCGAAGTCGGCGGGTCGATTGGACGGCTCGACGCGCTCGCGGGCCGCGACGATCCGCGAGACGCGATAGACACGGTCCTCCCCGCGGCGCTGCGCGAGCAGGTACCAAACGCCGGCCTTGAGAATCAGGCCGAGCGGGTCGAGGCGCCGCGAGACGACGGCCGCGCCCTCGCGGTAGCGGATCTCGAGCCGGTGACCGCGCCAGAGCGCCCCGGCGATCACCGGCAGGTGCGGGACCCTGTCCTCTTCGCGAAACCAACCGCGGGTGTCGACGTGGAAGAGGCGTGCCGCTCGCCCGGCCCGCTCCTGCAGCTCGCCGGGAAGCGAGGCGAGGAGCTTCAGGCGGGCCGCAGCCAGCTCCCGGCCGAGACCGAGCTCGGCAGCCGGCCCGACGAAGAGCGCCTCCGCCTCGGCAGCATCGAGACCGGTCAGCTTCGTCCGGTAGCCGCGCTCGAGCCGGTAGCCGCCGGCGGGGCCTCGGACGGAGACGATGGGGACGCCGGCTGCCGCGAGCGCCTGCGCGTCGCGCTGCACCGTCCGCTCCGAGACCTCGAGCCGCTCGGCCAGTTCCACGGCAGTGAGCTGCCCTCGCGTCTGCAGCACGAGCAAGAACGAGACGAGGCGGCTCGCACGCACGGTTGCGATGTTATTCCGTGAACACGACAGAAGATGTCGGGAATGGACGCTAGGGTCGTCGCGCCCATACGAACGGAGGTGAGGCTCATGTCAGTGCAGCCGGTGCCCGAGGGCTACCACACGCTGGCCCCGTACCTGGCCGTCGACGACGCCGCCAAGGCGATCGAGTACTACGCGAGGGCGTTCGGCGCGAAGGAACGCGTCCGGATGGACGCCCCCGACGGGAAGATCGGCCACGCCGAGCTCGAGATCGGAGACTCGCTGGTAATGCTCTCCGACCCCTTTCCGCAGGCATCGACGAGGTCGCCGAGCGACCTCGGCGGCACGAGCGCGAGCGTCTTCATGTACGTCGACGACGTCGACGCCGTCGTCAAGAAGGCGGTTGCCGAGGGCGCGACGATCACGAACGAGGTCGAGGATCGGTTCTGGGGCGACCGCTTCGGGACGATCACGGATCCCTTCGGCCATGTCTGGGCGATCGCGACGCACGTCGAGGACGTCCCGCCGGAGGAGATGGCCGAACGCGCCAAGGCGGCCATGGCCGCCATGAGCGCCTGAGACTCACGTGGCGGCCTTCCTCGTCACGGTCCGTCGCTCCGGCCCCCGATGGGATGCGTCGCGCCCCCTCGATGAGCAGTCGGACTGGCCGGCGCACGCGGCCTTCATGGACGGGCTCGTCGACGCCGGCTTCATCGTCCTGGGCGGACCGCTGGCCGACGAGCACCGCGTCGTGCATGCGGTCGAGGCCGAGTCGGAGGACGCCGTTCGCGCCACGTTTGCGCGCGATCCGTGGAGCGAGACGCACCTTCGCATCGACACGATCGAGCCGTGGACGCTACGGCTCGATGCTCGGTCCGACTGAGGTGTGATCCGCGGTCGTCGTCCGGACGGCTCGCCCGGGCGACGACCGCGGGTCTCGTCAGCGCAGCGACTGCGCGACGTGCGCGTCGAGATGGCAGCCGATGAGTTCGCGTGGGTGGACGAGTCTCAACCCTTGAGAGCGAACAGTGAAAGGACAAACTGATGCGCAAGCTCGTGGTCAACACGTTCGCCACGCTCGACGGCGTCATGCAGGCACCCGGTGGGCCGGAAGAAGACCCCACGGGCGGATTCGAGCACGGCGGCTGGTCGGCCGGCTACTGGGACGAGGCGATGGGAGAGTGGATGGGCGAGTTCATGGGCAAGCCGTTCGACCTGTTGCTCGGCCGCAGGACGTACGAGATCTTCGCCGCCCACTGGCCGCATGCGCGCGACGAGCCGGGAGCGGAGCAGCTGAACAACGCCAGGAAGTACGTCGCATCGCGGACGCTCACCTCGGTCGAGTGGAAGAACTCGGAGCTGCTCGAAGGCGACGTCGCGGTCGCGATCGACCGCCTCAAGCTTGAGGACGGTCCCGAGGTGCAGGTGCACGGGAGCGCGAACCTGATCCAGACACTGCTGCGGAGCAACCTGGTCGACGAGTTTCGGGTGTGGATCTTCCCTGTCGTCCTCGGCGCCGGCAAGCGGCTTTTCGGCGACGGCGCGCGTCCCGCGGGTCTCGAGCTCGTCGACTCGAAGGTGTCGAGGACGGGCGTCGTGTTCCTCACGTATACGCCTGCAGGAGCGCCGCGCTACGGGTCGTTCGCTCTCGAACAGCCAACCGAGGCCGAGGTCGAGCGCCGTCGCGGCCTTGGCGACTGACCCGGAGCCGCGACCGTGTGCGGCCCGACGCTGCGAGGGTATTGCGACTGCACGAGCGCCTCGAAGCGAACGTCGGATCGCGGTGTTCCGTGAGGAGGAGCGAAGCTGCCGAGCGCATGATCGAAGCGAACGGCGTCGAGCTGTGCACAGAGCAGATCGGCGACCCTGGAGACCCGCCGATTCTCTTGGTGATGGGGATCGGTGCGTCGATGCTCTGGTGGCAGGAGGGCTTCTGCCGGATGCTTGCGGATGGCCGGCGGCTCGTGATCCGCTACGACCACCGCGACACGGGCCGCTCGGTCACCTCCGAGCTCGGGCGACCGGAGTACACCGGCGGTGACCTCGTCGCCGACGCGGTCGGCGTGCTCGACGCCTACGGGATCCGCGCCGCGCACGTGGTCGGCGTCTCTGCGGGCGGCGCGTTCGCACAGCTGCTCGCCCTCGCCTTCCCGAAGCGCGTCCTCTCGCTGATCCTCATCAGCACGTCGCCCGCCGCGCCGGCGGAGCGCCGGCTTCCGCCGGCGAACGAGCGCTATCGGCGGTTCCTGGCGACGGCGGACGTGGACTGGTCCGATCGGGACTCGGTCGTCGATTACTTCGTCCGCTATTCGCAGACGCTGGCCGGGGGCGAGCGTCCCTTCGACGAGGCCGGTGCCCGTGAGCTCGTCCGTCGCGACGTCGAGCGCGCCCACAACATCGCGGCCACCGAGAACCACGCAGCGCTTCCCGAAGGCGAGCTGCCGGATGCGCCTTTGTCCGCGATCGCCGTCCCCACTCTGGTGATCCACGGCACCGCGGACCCGATGTTCCCACTCGAGCACGGGCAGGCGCTGGCCGAGGAGATCTCAGGCGCAAGGCTGCTGACGCTGGACGGAGCCGGCCACGGTGTTGATCGAGCCGACTGGGAGACGATCGTCCGAGCGATCCTCGAGCACACCGCCACAGCAGATGGAGAGACCGCCTAGCCGTGAACGGGACGGCCGAGTGGGCCGCTGAGACCCGGATCGAAAACGAGAGCCCGATCGGTGTCCGGCGTCGCCAAGACGGCGGCCTCCGGGAAGCCGGCGGCGGTCGTTGCCCGGGTGGCCGAGATCGCACCTGCGCTCTCCGCCGTCGTCCGGATGCTCTCGCACGAGGATTGCGGCGTCAGTGTTTCAGGGTCGAACCTCAACCTATAAGCGGCAAAGCCGCCGGGCGAACCCGCCCCGCCGGGTCGCGCTCGCGGCTGAGCGAATTGGTTCTGTGGCTGAACCGCGACGATCTAGCCGACTGCGAGGAATTGGCAGAAGGTTGCGGCATAGGCGAGCGCTCCGCGCCGCAGATCGTCAATGGAGATCGACTCGTCGATCGTGTGAGCCTCGCTCGCATCGCCCGGGCCGAAGATCACCGTCGGTATCCCCTTCCCGATCAGGAACCGCGCGTCCGTCGAGCCGCCCATCCCCTTCACTTCCGCTCGCCGCTCGAGGGCGGCTTCGGTTGCGTCCTGCACGACACCGACGATCTCTGTGCCCGCCGGAATCTCCGTAGGCACGAACAGGGCGCGCTCCACCAGCTCGTACTCCACTCGCTCGTCGGCCGCCACGCTGTTGAGAACGGCGCGAATTTCGCCCTTGACCTCTTCGGGGTCTTCGCCTGGAAGGAGCCGGCGATCGATCGTCACCGTGCAGCGGTCCGGCACGCTGTTGGGACTCGAGCCGCCTGCGATCATCGTTGGCGTCAGCGTCGCGTCGCCGACCAGCCGATGCCCGGCCGGCAGTTCGACTTGCTTCAACGTCTCGAGGAGTTGCCCCGCCGCCGTCACGGCGTTGACGCCTAGCTCTGGTTGCGATGCGTGCGCACTCGTGCCGACGAGCGTGAGCTCCAGCCAGAGCCGCCCGCGCGCGGCGACGACGGCGTTCAGGCTCGACGGCTCGCCGCAGATAGCGGCGTCGGCGCCGTCGAGCAGCCCCTCGCGCGCGAGATACCCTGTCCCGAGCGTGCCGCCGGTCTCCTCGTCGGCAGCGATCGACAGCGCGACCTCGCCCTGGAGCGTGAGTCCAGCGCGTTCGATCATCGCGAGTGCGTGCAGAACGCACGCGACGGGTCCTTTCATGTCGACGGCGCCTCGACCCCACAATCGACCGTCGCGCACGGTAGGGATGAAAGGCGGGTCCGTCCATTGCGATTCGTCTCCACCGGAGACGACGTCGGTGTGTCCGTTCCACGCAAGGACGCGTCCGCCGGGTGTTCCCCAGCGTGCGACAACCGATTCGCGCCGATCCGCGGCGCGGACGACGTCGAGCTCCCGCGCGTTTACCGCTGTCAGCTGTGCCGCGACGATCTGAGCGGCGTCATGTTCGTCCCCGGGCGGGTTCACGCTTGCGCATCGAATGAGTCGCCCGGCGAGGTCGACGATCTCGGTGACATCGACCGTTCGCGCGAGTGTGTCGAGCCACTCCGGAGTCGTCGGCGTCACCAGAGCCGGCCCGACGTTTCGACGGTGACCGGCTTCTCGACGACCCCAGTGAGCGGCACGGGCTCGGAAGACGCGAGGTTGGGAAGACGGAGATGGAATTCTGTCCGTTCCTGAAAAGCGCGCGCAAGTCTCAGACAGACGCTGTCGGCGTACGGCCGCGCGACGAGCTGCATCCCGATCGGGAGCCCGCGCCGGTCAAAGCCGACGGGCACGGTGATCGCAGGTGTTCCGACCACGTTGAAGACGGCGGTGTTGCGCGATCCGACCTCGAGGAAGGGGACGGCGGTGTCGCCGATCTCCGCCAGCACAGTCTCCGCCGAAGGAGCCGTACACCCCATGGTCGGGACCGCGAGCGCGTCGACGGCCTCGAAGAAGCGTTCGAACTCGAGTTGCACGAGGTGGCGTGCCCGTAGTGCGTGTAGGTAGTCGACGGCGCTGACGAACTGTCCGCGCAGGAGCAGTCGTGCAAACTCGGGCCCGTACCGTGGGAGCTCTGACAACGTGACCGCGTGCAGGGACGCGATCTCCGCTGCGTTGATCGTGTGCGCGATCGCATCGAACGCGAGCTCGGCTGCAATGGGAAAGGGCAACTCGACGACCTCCGCTCCGTCCGCGCGCAGCTGCTCGACGGCGGCCTCGACGGCGGTTGCGACGTCCACGTTGCACGGCTCGAAGAACCAGTCTCGTATGACGCCGACGCGCAGGCGGCGTCCCGGGTCTGGCGCTGCGGATGGCGGATCGGCCGACGTCGGATCATGTCGACTCGCGCCTGCCACGACGGACAGGACGAGCGCGCAATCGGCGGCGGTACGGGCGATCGGGCCGACGTGGTCGAGCGTCCACGCGAGTGACATCACGCCGTCGCGTGGGACGAGACCGTACGTCGGCTTGAGCCCGGTGACGCCGCAGAGCGAAGCTGGGATTCGAATTGATCCTCCCGTGTCGGTTCCGAGCGCGAAAGGCAACTCGCGGGCCGCCACCGCCACGGCTGAGCCGGAGGACGATCCTCCTGCCCACCGAGACGGGTTCCACGGATTGCGCGTCGTGCTCGTCGGCCCGGCCGCGAACTCGAACGTTTGCAGCTTGGCCACGAGGACGGCTCCCGCATCCTCCAGCCGCTGGGCGACCGTCGCGCTCGTCTCCGGAACGCGCTCCTCGTACAGCCGCGACCCGCCGGTCGTCCTGATCCCCGCCGTGTCGATGATGTCCTTCAACCCGAACGGGACACCTTCAAGCGGGCGAGCTCTTCCTTCGAGCCAGCGTCGCGATGCCTCTTCCGCACGGTCTCGTGCCCGCTCGGGAAGGAGGGTCAGCGTCGCGTTGAGGGCGCCGTCGACGCGCGAGATCCGCTCGAGACACGATTCGAGCACCTCGACGGGGGTCGTCTGCTTCGCCTCGTACGCAACGAGGATCTCGCCCGCCGAGAGCTCGGCGAGCTCAGTCAGGGGGCCTCCCACCGCGCGCGATCCACGCGGACGCGTCCGCGGGCTCGACGCTCGGCGGGGCGTACTGGAGACGCACGGCACGAAGTCGCTGCAGCTTCGGCCAGAAGCCCGCATAGGACTCGGCCGCCGCTTGCAGTTGCTCGTCCGTGAAAACGAGGCCCCGATACCGCGCGACGGCGCGCAGAGTCTCCACGGAGGGCGGCTCGTCGGTCGTCCGTGGCCCGCCGGCGCTAATGGATCTCGCCCTTCACCGCGACGTCCTTCCCCTTGGGGTCAAGCCAGTCGCGCATCCACTCGCCGAGGACGTTGATCGACAGGATCATGCCGACGATGAACAATCCGGGCACCACGACCGGCCACCAGATGCCGGCGGTCTCTCCGGTCTGGCCGTCCGCGATCATCCGACCGAGCGTCGCCGTCGGCGGCGGGACACCGAGGCCGAGGTAGCCCAACGCCGCCTCGGCGATGATCAGGTTCGCGATCTCCAGTGTCGTCACGACCAGGAGCGGCCCGGCAATGTTGGGCAGCAGGTGCCGGAAGATCGTTCGCGATCTCGAGGCACCGAGCGAGCGAACGGCGAGGATCATGTCGTCGCCGCGGAGCGCGAGGACTTGTGATCGCGCCACGCGCGCGTACAGAACCCACGCGACGAGCGCCAGCACGCCGACGACCGACCAGAAGCTCGGTCGCAGCGCCGCGACGAGCATGAGGACGAGGATGATTCCCGGGATCGAGAGCTGGATGTCGACGATCCGCATCATGATGTCGTCGAGCGTGCCGCCGAGGTAGCCGGCAAGCATGCCGAGCGTGGTTCCGACGACCGCGGCGATGATGATCGCCAAGCCGGCGGTGAAGAACGACGTGCGAAGCGCGTTGACGGAACGCGCGAGAACGTCACGTCCGAGCTGGTCCGTTCCGAGCAGGTGGTGCGGGCTGCCGCCCGACCAGCCGTACGGATGGAGGTACGCTTCGGCGAGTGACTGCGCATTCGGGTCTCCAGTGAGATAGGGACCGAACGCCGCGGCGAGCACGAACAGCGCGAGCACGAAACCGGCGACCAGCGCGACCGGTGACATGCGAACGCGTCGCCGCGCGCGCGTCCGGACTGTCGGCAGTTCCTGGACCGACTCGACGGTCGTCATCAGCGGTACGAGATCCGCGGGTCGATGATCATGTACAGAACGTCGGTGAGCAGGTTGATGACGATCACCAGCACGGCGACGACCATCACGATCACCTGGACGATCCCGAAATCTCCGGCGAGGAGCGACGAACGCGCCAGGCTGCCGATGCCCGGCCAGGCGAAGACGTTTTCCACGATCACCGCGCCCCCGAGCATCGCGGTCAGTTGCAACCCGATGAGCGTGACGACGGGAAGCAGCGCGTTTCTCGTCACGTGGCGCACGAGGATCACCCCTTCCGAGACGCCGCGCGCCCGCGCCACGAGCACGTGCTCGGAGTTGACGACGTCCAGCATGCTTGCGCGCAGTACGCGTGTGATCCGGGCGATCGGATACATCGCCAGCGTGATTGCGGGGAGAATGATCGAGTTCCGTCCTTCGCTGCCCGACGCGGGAAGCATTCGCATCGACACGGCAAACAGGATGATCAGGATCGGTCCGAGTACAAAGCTCGGCACCGACTGACCGAGCCCTGCCACGAGCAGCGCGAATCGATCGACCGCGCCGCCAGGGCGATACGCCGCGAGCATCCCGAGCGGGAACGAGATCAGGAGCGTGAGCGCGAGCGCAACGCCGGTCAGCCTCAGGGTGAACGGGAGCCGCTCGAACACGATCTGTCGCGCGCTGGTGCCGAACTGGAACGACTTGCCGAAGTCTCCGTGCGACGCGTCCCTGACAAACGACCAGTACTGAACGAGGAACGGACGGTCGTACCCGAACTGATGCTTGACCTTCGCGATGTCGGACTGGGTGGCGCCGGTGGCCTCGAGCGAGAACGTCACCGGGTCCCCCGTCTTGTTCAGGATCGTGAAAGTGATCGTCGACACTGCCCAGAGCACGAGGAGCGAGAGGAGGAGGCGACGTAGGACGAAGAGGATCAGAGGACGCCGACCTCCCCCGCGGCGATCTCGCGCCAGAAGTGGCACGCGACGACCGCCGTCCCGGCCGCAGGCTCGAGCCTTGGCCGCTCGGTCGTGCAACGGACCTGCGCGAACGGACAACGTGTGTGGAAGGGGCAGCCCGACGGCCGTGACACGGGACTCGGCACGTCGCCACGGACGGCGGTATGCGTGACCGTCTCACCCTCCTCGACGTCGATCGTCGGAACGCTTCGCAGCAGCGATTGGGTGTACGGGTGCAGCGGGCGCTCATACAACTCGTCGCGCCCGGCGATCTCGACGATACGTCCGAGGTACATGACTGCGACGCGGTGCGAGATGTGCCGGACGGCCGCGAGGTTGTGAGAGATGAACAGGTACGCCAGACCGAGACGCTCCTGGAGGTCTTCGAGTAGGTTGAGGATCTGCGCCTGGACGGATACGTCAAGCGACGAGGTCGCCTCGTCGCACACCACGAGATCCGGTTCGATCGCGAGCGCGCGCGCAATCGCAATTCTTTGCCGCTCGCCGCCCGAGAACTCATGGGGATAGCGATTCGCGACCTCGGGCTTCAACCCCACCAGCTGTAGAAGCTCTGAGACGCGCGTCGACGTTTCGCGCCGGTTGCGGATGCCGTGGATCACCAGCGGTTCGCGAATCAGCTCGCCGATGCGCATCCGGGGGTCGAGGCTCGAGTACGGGTTCTGGAAGACCATCTGCACGTGACGACGTTGGACGCGCAGCGCGCGGAACGAGAGCGTGGTCAGGTCAATGCCGTTGAGGATCACCGAGCCCGCGGTCGGTTCGAGGAGCCGCAGGATTGCGCGGCCGAGTGTCGTTTTCCCGCATCCCGACTCGCCCACCAGACCGAGCGTCGCGCCGCGATCAATCGTCAGTGACACGTCGTCCACCGCTGTCATCCACTTGCGGCCGTCGGCGGCGCTGCCCCGCCTCACCGGGAAGCGCACTTCGAGCGCGGACACGTCGAGGAGCGGCCGCGCTTCCTCGCGTTCCGGTTCGACCGGCGTGAGCTCGGCAGCCGGAGCGGGTCGCGGAACCTCGCGCAGCCCGTCCTGCTTCAACGGGACGAGAAGACATGCCGCGTCATGTCCCGGCTCGACGTCGTAGAGCGGTGGGTTGACCTTCCGGCAATCGTCGAAGGCGCTCGGGCACCGCGCGACGAAGGGGCAGGCTTCGGGCAGTGCGAGCAGGCCTGCCGGAGCGCCGCGGATCGCGGCGAGACGGCGTGGCCGTTCCTCGTCGACCCGCGGAACCGAGTTGATCAGCGCCCTGGTGTAGGGGTGGCTCGGGTGCATGAGAACACGGCGCGTGCTTCCCATCTCCGCGACCTGTCCCGCATACATGACGTATAGGCGATCCGCGAGGTTCGCCATGACGCCGAGGTCGTGGCTGACGATCACCATCGACATCCCGAGGTCGCGCTGGAGCTGTGCGAGCAGGTCGAGGATCTGGCCCTGGACGCTCACGTCGAGCGCCGTGGTCGGTTCGTCCGCGATCAGAACGCGTGGGTTGCAGCTGATCGCGTTCGCGATCATCACGCGTTGGCGCATCCCACCCGACAACTGGTGTGGGTGCGAGTCGACCTGCCTCGTGGCATCGGGGATCCCGACGAGCTCGAGCAGCTCGACCATCCGCCGCCGCAACGCCTTGCCTCTGAGGTCGGTGTGAAGACGCAGCGACTCCTTGAGGTGCGCGCCGATCGTCAGGACCGGGTTGAACGACAGGAACGGATCCTGGAAGACCATCGCGACGTCTCGACCGCGGATGCGCCTCATCTCACGTTCGCTCAACAAGCTGAGGTCGACGCCGTTCAGACGCACCGTCCCTGCGACTGCACACCGGTTCTTCGGGAGCAGCCGCATCAGCGCCAGAGCCACTGTCGATTTCCCCGATCCCGACTCGCCGACGATCCCGACGACCTCGCCGGGTGCCAGCCGAAGCGAGACGCCGTTGACTGCGTGGACGGTCCCTCGGCCCGTGAAGAATCGAACGCGAAGGTTGTCCACCTCGACGGGCGAGGTCACGGTGTCCGGGACCACGTCGAGTAACTCGCTCATGTGTTCGCCTTGGCGTTCCCCTCGTATCCGCGGCGCCACATCTCCATCAGCGGGACGATGTCGCGCATCTCGGTGAGCACGGCGCCTTCGTCGACCAGTTGGCGGCGCCTCGACTCGCCCGCCAGCCTGGCGTCGGTCGCGTCGGCGACGCGCTCCGCGTCTTCCCGCGGGACGACCACGACGCCGTCGTCGTCGCCCATCACGATGTCGCCTGGATTCACCGGGACGCCGCCGCAGGCGATCGGGACGTTGATCGCGCCGGGGCCCTGGGCGCCGCCGAATCGGACTGTCACTCCGCGGGCGAACGTCGGGAACCCGAGTTTGCGGATTCCCTTCACGTCGCGGACGGCCGCGTCTGCGACGACGCCGGCAACCTGACGCGCCGTCTGCATGTAGTACGAGATGCCGTCCCCGAGCACGGCGAGGTCCGCGCACCCGCCGCCCGAGATCACGATCACGTCGCCGGGCTGTGCGACATCGCAGGCGCGGATCACGTAGAGCGCGTCGCCCGGCCGCGTGAGAACCGTCACGGCAGGCCCGACGACGTACATCCCGTCCGCGACCGGCTTGATCTTCGGGTCGACGATGCCATAACCGCCCATGGCGTCGGCCACCTTCGCGACGTCGTGTGCCCGAAAGCGCTCGATGAGGTCCGCGGGCGGACGCTCGATGTCGCCGAGCTCGGCTCCGTGCCAGGCATGCCGCTCGGCGCCCGTGACGATAGGCGGATACTTCTCGCTCACTGCTCGGCTCCCCGAGTCCAAGGGCGGGGCGGCGCGCTGTGCACGCGCCGCCCCGTTGAGATGGCTACTTCCACGACGCCTTCTCGAGGTCGTAGAACTGGTTTGTCTGCGGCTTCCAATTCAGCTTCTTCGAAGCGCCCCAAACGTCCACCTGGCGGTACAGCGGAACCACGAGGGACTGCTTGCCGAGCGCGACGTTCTGGATCTTCGTGTACATCGCGTAGCGCTTCTTCGGATTCGTGACGCCCGCGGCCTGCTTGGCCAGTGCGTCGACTGCGTTCGAGACGACGTCCTTGCCGTAGAGCGAGTCCTTGCTGAAGTAGACCCGGAGGATCAGGTCAAGGTCGCTCGTGAGCGGCGAGTAGTCGTTGAGGAACGCCCCGCTGACCGTCCCGGTGCGGAAAAGCGCTGCCATGGCGGAGTATGTGCCGCCGTGCATGGTCACCTTGAATCCGACGTCGGAGAGCATGCTCTGCATCGCCTCGGCAACCTGCTGGTCGAGCAGGAACGACCCGATCGAGTAGTAGAAGTCGATCGCGACGCCGTTCGGGTAGCCCGCCTGTGCAAGCAGCTGTTTCGCCTTGCTCGGGTTATAGGGGTACGGGTTGTAGCCCGGCTTGTAGCCGATCACCTCCGGCACCCAGAACTGAGTCAGCGGCGCCGCGTAGCCCTGGAAGAGATTCTTGCGAATCACGGTGCGGTTGATCGCGTAGTTGAACGCCTTGCGCACCAGCGGCCGGTTGAACGGCGGCTTGTTCACCTGGAACATGGCGAAGAACGCGACAGTAGTCGGCGTCGAGCGTGCCTCGTATCCCGACGAACTCTTGACGCGGCTGATCAGAACCGGCGGGACGTTCTCGATCAGATCCGCAGCGCCGGAGACGAGGTCACTGACGCGTGTTGCCGGGTCGGCGACACCGCGAATAGTGATCTGGGAGATCTTCGCCTTCTTCCCCCAGTAGTTTCGGTTCGCCGCGAGGCCGACGCTGATGCCCTTTTGGAAGGACGTAACGGTGTACGGACCAGTCCCAATCGGGTGCTCGCCGAACTCGCTCGGCCCGACCTTCGCCAGGTATTGCGGCGGCAGGATGAAGAAATACGTGAGGGCGTCGGGAGTGCCTACAAGGTTCTTCGCGGTCGTGGTCACGTCGAAGACGTACTTGCTGACAGCTTTGACGTCCTTGACGCCGCCCAGGAGGAACGGAAGCTTCCCGCCCGGGAAGTCGATCATCTGGTGCCAGGTCGACTGGAACGCGTACGCGCTCAGCACCTCGCCGTTCGAGAACTTGACGCCGCGCCTGACGTTGAACCGCCAGACGAGCGGGCTGATCTGCTTCCATTTCGTAACGAGCCACGGCTGCGGCTTGTACTTGCCGTCCTTCTGACGGACCGACTTCGTCGCGGGCTCCGTCACCATCTGGATCACGCGGATGCTCGAGCGCTGCGAGTCGATGTTCGGGTTCATGCTTAGCGGCGCGTTCGCCTGGTCGACGCGAAGAACTGGCCCCGCGGATCCGTGTGCCGGCGCCGTTGGCCTCGCGGCCGCCGACGTCGAAACGACAGCTGTGAACGTGAGCACAAGTGCGGCCACGATCCAACTTCGGTTGCGCTTCATCTTCCCCCTTCGCTGGTCACTGGAGATGGACATGACGTTGTGCAGGAGTTAGACAACGGCGGCTCCCCGATCCCCACGAGGATCCGACGCCGCGTCGAGCGCCTGGGTCGTCCGGTCGCACGAGACTGCGGCGACACGTGCGCCGTAGTCGTCCACGAGGATTCGGTGGCCGGCCTGGGCGAGTGCGACCGCGAGACGCGGATCGAACCGCGATTCGACGACGACCGCCTTCGGGATGGTGCGAACGTGGATGCGGTCGGCGGCGACCGCCTCTGCCGGCGGTACGCCGAAGACGAGAACATTCGCGAGCACCTGGACGAGCGCACTCACCTTGTACGCGCCGGCGGGAGACCCGAGGCTCAGGACGGGCCGCCCGCTGGAGAGCACGATCACGGGGGCACCGCCCTGCGTCCCGCGCTTCCCCGGCGCAATCTCGTTCGGGGTGCCTGGGCGCGGGTCGAAATTGACCATGTGGCAGTTGTGCATGAACCCCAGGCCGGGCGTGACGACGCCGGTGCCGAGCCCGACCGAGTGCGTGATTCCGCATGCGTTCCCGTCGGCGTCGATCGTTGCGACGTGTGATGTCTCGCCGGCACCGCCGGCGACCGCCGCCTCGTCTTTCGGGGCCACCTCGTCGAGCGCCTGCTCGCGCAGTTCGTCCGTGTGCTCCTTCGACAGGAGGCGCTCGAGCGGGACGTCCACGATAAGCGGATCGCCGGCGAACTCGTCGCGCTCACAGAGCGCGAGGTACAAAGCTCTCGCGAGCCGGTCCAGGTACGCCGGCGAGTTCCAGCCGAGTTGCTCGAGCGGCCAGCCGTCGAGGATCCGGAGGAGCTGGAGAATTGTCGGGCCGACTGACGGCGCGCTCTCGGTGAGGATTGCGTGGTCGCGGAATTCGCCCTTGAGCGGCGCCTCGACGACCGGTGCGAACGTCCGCAGGTCATCGAGCGACAGAAGGCCGTCATGGTCCGCGAAGTCCTTCGCGATCCGCTCGGCGATCTCGCCGCGGTAGAAGGCGTCGGCTCCCTCGTCTGCGAGCGTCTCGAGCGTCGAGCCGAGATCGGGCTGGCAAAGGATCTCGCCGATCCCGTAGACGCTGCCGTCCTCGTGCAGGTAGATCCGCCGCGACTCCGCGCTGAAGCCCAACGCGTCGTAGCCGCTCCCGAAGAGCTCGTTCGCAGGTGGCCGTTCCGGATCCCACGCCGCGAAGAGGTGCGGATGAACCGCGAACCCGTCGTGCGCGAGCTCGATCGAAGGCTCCAGCAGTTGACGCCACGTGAGACGCCCGGACCCATGGTCGTCGAGCAGCCGGCGGAGGCCGGCGACGAACCCGGGAACGAGCTGCGCGCGGTACCCCCACCGGTTCATGCCGTCCTTGACGACGTACGCGTTCTCCCATTGATGTTCGAGCGCGAACATCGTCGACGTCGCAGCAGCCGGGGCCACGCCGCCCGCGTCGATGATCACGTCGGTTCCCGATCCGGCGTCGTGGTAGAGCACGTGCGCCCCGCCACCGACGCTGCACCGCATCGGGTCAACCACCGTCTGCGCGAAAGCCGCGGCAATCGCCGCATCGGCCGCGTTCCCACCGAGAGCGAACACGCGAGCACCGGCGAGCGCGCCCTCACTCTCGACCGCAGCGATCGCGCCGCGTTGCGCTCCCGCGCTCGCGGGGGCGCGGCCGTTTCCTCCGTGACTCATCCGCGCAATAGCGACATCGGATCGCTGCGGTGGACGAGTCGCAGGCGGTGGATTCGACCCGAGGGTCGCGCACGAGGTGTGGCACGTCGTTTCATCCCGACCTGCCTCGCACGTTCGAACGTGGCTCAGACAGATCCACCAAATCGGTTTCTGCGCGGTCGACGGTTTTCCCAAACGCGACGATCGCCACTTGACCGCGGTCGGAGCGTGGATCACCGTTCGGGGGCAACGCGGGGCCACCGGTGGGCTACGCGTTCAGGTGCCGCAGTCGTGGCCACGCCCGGCTCCACGGGATCCGGATGCCGCGGCAGATCCAGATCGGAGCGCGCTGCTCCTCGTTGTCGAGGTCGACGCCGTTGTCGATCCGGCCGGCGAGCGTGACGGAGCGGAAGAGCGTGCGCAGGAAGTCGCGGTGGGCGAGGCCGTACCCGACGACGATCGCGTCGCGGGCCGTGTCGGGCGGCTCGTCCCAGTCGGCGAAGCCGTTGTGGCCCGAGTACACGCGGTCGATTCCGAGCGGCGGCCCGTAGCGGGCGACCGCGCCCGCCTCGCCGTAGTTCCCGGTGAAGATGACTGCGCCGGGGACGGCAGCGCGCGCGGCCGCGACCTGTCGGACGAATGCAGGCCAGCCGACCGTCTCGACCGCGTCTTCGTTCAGGTCCGGAACGGGCGTGTCGGCGAGCCGCGACGCGGGCAGGATCGGCAGCACGATTGGCAGCGTCGGGACCAGCCAGGCCGCGATCGCCGCTGCGAGCAGAATCGTTCGTCGCCGGCGGTCGCCCGCGAGCCAGCGCTCGGCGGCGAGGCCGCCGGCGCCGCACAGGAGCCCGAACATCCCTGCCGGGTAGTAGAACTTCGCGCCGAGCGCGAACGTGAGGGCGAGCGCGACGGGGTACGCCCAGACGAGCGGCCGGAACCCGACCAGCCGCTCGTCCCGCGCGAGCAGCCGCAACGCCACGATCGCGAGCACGAGCGCGACCGGCCCGAGCAGCACCAACTGGAGCGGCAGCAGCGTGATCCGGTTCGCGGTCGTATCCTCGCCGGCGATCTGACGCGCGAGCGTCAGCTGCGGCCAGCCGTGGCGCGCTTGCCAGACGAGGTTCGGCGCCCACAGCGCCAGCGCGATCCCGGCTCCGACCGGGACGTAGCTCGTGCGCAGCAGATCGAGCCGCCGCGCCGCGAGGATCCCGGCGGCGATCGAGACCCAGAAGAGCAGTACGAGATGCTTGTTCAGGAGCCCGATCCCGCTGACGACCCCGAGCACGAGCCAGAGCCGCTCGTCGCCGGTTCGCAGCAGGCGGACGAACAGCCAGCTGAGCAGCGACCACGCGAGCACGTCGAAAGTGCTCGTCGACAGCAGGTGCCCGACGGCGAGTGCGTAGCCCGAGACAGCCAACGCGAGCGCAGCGACCGTCTGCGCAGCCGCGGCGCCGCCGAGCTCCCTCGCGATCAGCGCCGCGAGCACCGCACAGGCCACCATCGCGAGCACCGACACGACCCGCAGGCCTCGCGGCGTCTCGCCGAAGACAGCCTCGGAGATGCGGCCGAGCAGCGGCGTCAGCGGCGGCTGGTCGGGATACCCCCACTGCAGATGCCGCCCCGCCACGCGGAAGTAGAGCTCGTCGCGGTGGTAGCCGTAGCGGTTCGCGGTCGCGAGCAACAGGATCGACTGGCCCGCCAGGACGATCAGCAGCGGACGCCACGAAATCGGCTGCATTGCCGGCATACGGCGCGGGACTGACGGTGACTCGCGGCTCGCCATATTCCTATCTTCGATGGGCAGGAGCCGCTCGGCGCCGAGTACGACGCGGGAACGGTCACGCTCGCTCTGATCGCCTCTGGACGGCTCGTCGTCGAGCTCCGGCCCGATCGCCCTGCGGCCGCCGCTCGCGCACGGATAATCGAGTCGTGCCCGCTCGACTCCAATCTCCGCCTGCGGCTCGAGCGGATCCTTTCCGCACCGCCCGAGCGGGTGTTCGCTGCGTTCGTCGAGCCCGAGCTTCTCGCGGCGTGGTGGGGACCTCGCGGCTTCACGACGCCGCATCTCGAGCTCGACGCCCGCTCCGGCGGGCGGTACCGGATGACGATGCAGCCGCCCGACGGCGAGGCGTTTCACCTGTGCGGCGAGTTCCGCGAGGTCGAGCCACCGCGCCGCCTCGTCTTCACGTTCGAGTGGGAGGAGCCGGATCCCGACGACCGCGAGACGGTTGTGACGCTCGCGTTCGAGCCACACGGCGACGGGACGAGAGTGGTGCTCGATCAGGGCGCGTTCGAGACGGAGGCGCGCCTTGCGCTGCACGATGCCGGCTGGACGGAGAGCCTGGAGCGGTTGGAGCAGTCGCTGGCGTAGTCGAGGGGCGCGCCGCGCGATCGTCCGGTCGAGACGCTACTCGAGCGCCGACTCCGCGGCTTCGATCGCCGCGGGCGGCGGAGGCGCCGGCGGCCGTTGGATCGCGACCGCGGAGGCGAACAGCATCGCGCTCGTGAGCCAGAAGACCGCGCCGGCGCCGGCGCTCCCCGCGACGACTCCCGCGAGCGCCGGCGGCGGCGACCTGGCCGAGCCGGTTCCCCGTCAGCCGCACGCCGAGGGCGGTCGCGCGGGCGCTCTCCGGGACGAGCTGCACGACGAGCGTCATCGAGAGCGGCTGCCCGAAGCCGAGACCCGACTCCCGCGAGCACGCAGAGCACGGCGAGCGCGCCGACGTCGTCCGTCGCCGTCATCGCCGCGAGCGCCGCCGCGGCCGACGCCGCGCTGACGGTGATCAGCCGCGCGCGCCCGATGCAGCCGGACGAGCGTCCCGATCCCGACGCGCGAGACCATCGACGCCGCGGCGCGCAGCGCCAGAAGGACTCCGACCGCGCCGGGGCCGATGCCGCGCTGCTCGCCGAGCACGGGCAGGTACGCCGTGAAGATGTCGGCGGCCGCGAGCACGGCGATGCTCGCGAAGATGCCTGCGGGAACCCCGCGCGTCGCGACGATCGCCCGCACGCTCCCGCGCCGGCCGGCAGGCGCCCGCGAGGCCGGTGGCTCGCGACTCCTCTCAGCCACGATCGCAGCATGCCGTTGCGAGCGCCGCGATCACGGCCGCAGCGATCATCCCGCGTGTCGTCGCCTCGACGCGAGAGCCCGCGGCGTGGGCGAGGATGAAACCGCCGATCAGCGGGCCGACGAGCTGCCCGAGCGAGACGCCCGCCGTGAGGAAACCGAAGTGCGAGTCGTGGCGGTCGTCGTGCGACTCGCGCGCGATCACCTCCTGCACCCCGAGCGCAAGCGCGAGGTGGCCGAGGCCGAGCACCGCGCTCGCCGCCGCGAGCGTGAGCGGCGTCTTCGCGACGGCGAGCAGGACGCATGCGAGGGCCTGGACGCGCGCAGCCCGCGCCGAGCAGCGGGCCACCGCGGCGGTCGGCGAAGCGGCCGAGCGGGATCGCGAGGAAGAGCGGCAGGAGCGCAAATGCCGCCGTCACGAGGCCGACAGCGCGGGCGCCCTCGCCGAGGCCGAGCAGGCGGTACGACGTCATCGGTCGCGCGACGTAGACCGCCGCCTGCGCCGTCGTCATCGCGAGCAGCGCGAAGAGGAGCCGGCGGCTCACGCGCGTGTGCGCGCGTCGACCGCGGCGAGCGGCGCTCAACAGGTCGTCCGCGCGGAGCGTCCGGCAAGTCGCGTTCGTCGAGCAGCAGCTCGACGAGCTCGGCGGCGCGACCCTCGCCGTACACGGCGCGCGAGGTTCGCGTTCGAGCTTCGCGCGCAGCAGCGGACAGCGCCTCGGCGCGCCGGCGCGGATGGCCGAGCGGATACTCGACCTCGATGCGCTCGGTCGTCGGTACCGTCGGCGAACACGACGCGCAACGGCGTTCGCGATCGATCGCTTCGCCGGGTCGAGGTAGTCGGCCGTGTAGCGCGGCTCCTCGACGCACCACGCACGCGGCGCGGAGGCGGTCGATGCGCGGGTCGGCGGCGACCGCGTCGTCGTAGTGGCGGTCGGTGAGCTCGCCGTGAGCAGCGCAACAGCGTCACGTACTGCAGCGAGTGGTCGCGGTCGGCCGGGTTGTAGAGCGGGCCGCGACTTGTCGATGATCCGCAGCGCCGGCTCCTGCGTCCAGATCTCGATCCGCGCGATCTCGTCGACACGGCCGCGGACCAGCGGATGCAGCGCGACCGCCGCCTCGGCCGCCGTCTGCGCGTGGAACTCGGCCGGGAGGGCGACCTTGAAGAGGACGTTGTCCATCACGTAGGAGCCGAGCGGGCGCTCGAGCGTGACGCGGCGGCCGCCGAGCAGGACGTCCTGAAAGCCCCAGCGCGTGGCCGTCAGCGCCGACGGGTAGCCCATCTCGCCGCGCGCGGGCGAGCAGCGCCAGCCGACAGCCCGCGCGCCGTCGCGTCGCCCGCGGCCCACGACTTGCGCGACCCGGTGTTCGGGCGCGTGGCGGTAGGTCCGCAGCGCGTGCCCGTCGATCCACGCGTTCGACAGCGCGGCGACGAGCGTGTCGCGATCGAGCCGCGAGCAGCCGGCCGGCTGCCGCCGTCGACGCGACCTTCACGAGCAGCACGTGATCGAGGCCGACGCGATTGAACGCGTTCGTCGAGCGCGAGCACGCCCTGGATCTCGTGTGCGACGACGGACGCGTCGAGCACGTCGCGCACGCGGCTCGCTGCGCCCGACCGCGCGAGGTGGTCGGCGAGAGCGAGGATCGCGCCGAGGTTGTCCGACGGATGCCCCCACTCCGCTGCGAGCCACGTGTCGTTGAAGTCGAGCCAGCGGATCAGCGCGCCGATGTCGAAGGCGGCCTTGACCGGGTCGAGCTCGTAGGTCGGTCGCGGGACGCGCGAGCCGTTCGGCACGACCGTGCCCGGCACGATCGGGCCCGAGCAGGCGCGCGCACGCGGGTGCGTGGACGCGAGCGCGGCGCAGCCGAGCGAGTCGGCGAGCACGAGCCGCGCGGTCGCGAGCGTCGCGTCGCCGAACGTCGTGCGGCGGCGAGCGCGTACTGCGGCCAGCTCGACGAGCAGCGCGTCGGGCTCGGGCGCGCGTTCACGCTCACGGCCGCTCCTCGTCCAGCGGCGTCGAGCGCGCGCTCGAAGCGGAGGTAGTCGAGCACCTCGTAGAGCTCGTCGCGCGTCTGCATCTGCGGTACGACCGCGCCTGCGTCCCCGTGCGTCGCGGATCGCGCGATAGACGTCGCTCGGCCGCCCTCGCAGCCGCGCGCGACGCCGAGAGCGGGTAGAGCGCGAGCGCGACGCCCGCCCCCGAAGCTCCTCGAGCGTGAAGAGCGGCGTGAGCCCGAACTCGGTCATGTTCGCGAGCACCGGCACGCGAGAGCTCTGCCGCGAAGCGCGCGAAGTCCTCGAAGCGAGGCGGAGCGCCTCGGCGAAGATGACGTCCGCGCCGGCGTCCGCGTACGCAACGGCGCGCTCGAGCGCCGGCTCCGAGCCCCTCGACCGCGAACGCGTCGGTGCGCGCGACGACGACGAACGCGTCGTCGCGACGCGCGCCGACCGCCGACCGAACGCGGTCGACCATCTCGGCCGTCTCGACGACGGCCTTGCCCGGCCGGTGCCCGCAGCGCTTCGCCCCGGCCTGGTCCTCGATCTGCACGCCGGCCGCGCCCACGCGCTCCAGCTCCCGCACCGCGCGCTCGATCGTGAACGCGTGGCCCCAGCCCGTGTCGATGTCGACGAGCGAGCGGCAGCTCGCACGCGCCGGTGATGCGGGCTGCGTCGACGACGACGTCACCGAGGTTCGTGACGCCGAGGTCCGGCAGCCCGAGCGAGTGGTTCGCGACCCCGGCGCCGGAGAGGTACAGCGCGCGAAAGCCGGCGCGCGGCGGCGAGCATCGCCGCGTACGCGTTGACCGCGCCCGCCACCTGGAGCGGCCGCTCCGCCGCCATCGCCGCGCGGAGGCGCGCTCCCGCAGGCGCCACGGTCAAGCGACGACGGCGCAGGCCTCGGCGGGGATGTGCACCCTGATGCGCTCGCCCGACACGAGTTGCGGGCTCTGCACGGTCAGCGCGAGTGTCCCCGCGTCGACCTCGTACTCGTAGTGGTCGCCGAGGAACGCCACTGACGCGACGCTCGCGTCCCACGTGTTCGTGCCGTTGGCCGACGCGCCGTCGGCCGGCGCGAGCGTCGACCGCCTCCGGCCGCACCGCGACCGTGACGTTCGACGCGAGGCCCGTGTCGTCGGGCGCCGCGAGCGTGAGGCGCTGCCCCGAGCCGTTCACCTCGACCACGACGCTACCGCCCTCGACCGACGCGACGGTGCCGTCGATCAGGTTCACGCGGCCGACGAACTCGGCGACGAAGCGGTTCGCGGGTCGCCGGTACACCTCCTCGGGCGTTCCTACCTGCTGGATGACGCCGCGATCCATGACGAGCGACGCGGTCGCTCATCGAGAGCGCCTCGTCCTGGTCGTGCGTGACGAAGATCGTCGTCAGCCCGAGGCGATGCTGGAGGTCCTTCACCCATGTGCGCGCTCGCTCACGCAGCTTCGCGTCCAGGTTCGAGAACGGCTCGTCGAGGAGCAGGACCGACGGGCGAGTAGACGAGAGCGCGGCGCGAGCGCGACTCGCTGCTGCTGCCCGCCGGAAAGCTGGTGCGGGTAGCGCTTCTCGTACGGCGCCATGTCGACGAGCTCGAGCACCTCGCGCACCCGTTCGGCGAGCGCCCTCCGCTTCACCTTGCGCACCTTGAGCGGGAACGCGAGGTTCTCGAACACCGTCATGTGCGGCCACACCGCGTACGACTGGAAGACGATGCCGAGGTTGCGCTGCTCCGCCGGCACGTCGATCCTGCGCTCGGCGTCGAAGAACGTGTCGGCGCCGATCGCGATCCGGCCCTCGTTCGGGGTCTGAAACCCCGCGAGCGACATGAGCGTCGTGGACTTCCCGCAGCCGCTCGGGCCGAGGAGCGTGAACAGCTCGCCGTCCGCGACGGTGAACCCGACGTGGTCGAGCGCGCGCTGGTCGCCGAAGTCGCGCACGAGGCCCTCGACGTCGATCTCAGGCATCGTGAACTCCCGTCATCCCGATCTTGAAGACCTTCGCGCCGATCGCGAGCACGCCACCGTGATCGCGACCTGCACCATCGCGAGTGCGGCCACCGGCCCGATCGTGCCCTGGATGAACTGCGTGAGCATCGTCGCGCCCATCACCTCGGTTCCCGGCCTGACGAGGAAGACGCGCCGGGTCGTAGTCGTTCAGGATCTCGACGAACATGAGGACGAACGAGGCGAAGATCGCCGGCCGGAGCAGCGGCAGGACGATGCTGCGGCTCGTGCGCCACCACCCGGCGCCGGACGCGCGCCCCGCGCGGTCGAGCTCCTCGCCGATCCGCGCCAGCGTCGGGTACATGACGACGTACGCGAACGGCAGGTTGCGGATGCAGAACGCGAGCATGATCCCCCAGATCGAGTTCCGGAAGCCAGTCGCCGAGCGCGCCGGTGACGAGGTAACGTCCAGAAGAAGCCGATCCCGATGATCAGCCCCGGGCGTCGCGCGCGGGTAGAGCATGAGGAACGGCAGCGACGCCCCGCAGCCGGAAGCCGGAGCGATGCGCGACGAGCGTCGCGAGCGCGACGACCGCGGTGGCGAGGATCGCGCCGACGAACGCGATCTCGAGGCTGTGCTCGATCGCAGCGCCGGAAGACGCCCTCCGTCAGTTGGTGCCAGTGCGCCCATGTCGCGAGGTGCCACGGCGCGACGAGCGGCGTCAGCACGACGACGAACGACATGAGCACGAGGCCGAGCACCGGGATCGATCGTGCGTGAAGAGCAGGTAGAGGCCGAGCAGGATTGCGAGCGGCCAGCGCCACACGCGCAGACCGCAGCAGCGCCGTGCGGCTCGACTCGCCGCCGATGGAGACGTAGCGCGCCTCGACGCCGATCAGCCAGTTCCGCATCGCGAGCAGCGTCGTCGCGACGAGCAGGAGCATCATCGCGCCGGCGCTCACCGAGCCGGGATCCGGCTCCGCCGCGTTCGTCCAGCAGGTCGTAGAGGTAGCTCGAGACGAACTTGATGTTGTTTGCCGTGCCGAGCAGCAGAGGGACGCCGAGGGCGGCGATCGAGAGCGTGAAGATCAGCGTCGCGGAGTTGAGGAGCGCCGGCCGCAGCATCGGGACGGTGACGCTGCCGAGCACCTTCATCGGCCGCGCGCCTGCGCTTCGCGCGGCGTCCTCGAGCGACGAGTCGGCGCGCACGAGCGACGCCTGGCACGTCAGGAACGCGATCGGGCAGGAGCCGCGACGCCTCGACGATCGCCATCCCCGGAATCGTGTCGATCGCGATCGTGCCGATGTGCAGCCGCTGCGAGAACAGCGCTGTGAGGTAGCCGCCCGGGCCCCAGACGACGATCCACCCGAGGACGATCCCGAGCGCAGGGAGCAGGATCGGGGAGGAGCACGAGCCGCGAGTACGTGCGCCGCACCGGGCAGGTCGGTGCGGGCACACGAGGATCGCGAACGCGGCGCCGCAAGCCGACGGAGATCGCCGTCGTCAGCGCCGCGAACGCGAGTGTGTTCTTCCAGGCCGTGCCAGAACGCGGAGTCGCCGAAGAGGTCGCGGTACGGCTGGAGCGTGAAGACGCCGCCGGCCTCGTACAGCGGGCGGTCGCGCAGCGACGCCTCGAGCAGCGGGACGAACGGCCCGAGGATCGAGCACGACGATCAGCGCCCAGGTCGCCCAGTGGATCGCCCCCGGCGGCACCGCCGCGCGGCGCGGCGGGGGAACGCCGGCGACGAGGTCGAGACCGTCGTGCTCGCTGTGCTCGTGCTCATTTCGGCGGGGCCTGTCGCCCTAGCCGACGATCGAGTGCCAGCGCTTGGTGAACGCCGGCCGGTCGTTGACGAACTTCTGGTTGAACCCCGGGACGAACACGTTCTTCTGGCCGACCTTCTTGTAGACGTCCGCGAGCGTGTTCGCGCAGCCGTTCGGCGGCGTGTACCCCTTGCGGAACGCAGTGAAGCCGGCGTCGCACATCGCGAGCTGGCCGGCCTTCGAGTAGACGAAGTCGAGGAACAGCTTCGCCGAGTTCGGGCTCGCCGACTTCTTGGTGATCGCGATCCCGCGCGTCACGAGCGGGGTCGTGTCCTTCGCGTACGTCCAGTCGAGGATCGTGCTGGAACTGCGAGTTCGACTTGATCGTGAACCGCGCCGTCGGCGAGGTGAGGAACGCGGCAACGGCGCCGCCCTGCGCCACGAGCTGGAGCTGCGCCGCAACGCCGCTCTGCGGCTTCAGCGCGCTTGCCGATCTTCTCGATGCTCGACCAGCCCTCCTTCTGCACGTACCCGTAGAGGGCGGTGTAGCCGAAGGTGTTGTCGGCCGTGTAGCCCGCAAGCTTGTCGTACGTGCCGCTGTCGTTCGCGATCTGGCTGACGCTGGTCGGAACCTTGTCCTTCAGCAGCAGCTTGTTGTAGACGATGATCGCCGGGTCCGGCGACATCACGTAGATGCCCGGGTACTGCTTCACGAACGACGGGTAGTTGCCGATCCCGACGGGCGCGAAGGTGCGCAGGGCGTAGCCCTTGCGGTTCGCGTAGACCCAGAGGTTCGGCGCGCTCGCGATCAGGATGTCCGCTGTGCGCGTTCCCTGCGCCGCCTCGGACGCGTACTTGGAGAAGATCGTGTTGTCGTCGAGGTCGTACGAGGTGACCTTGATCCACGGGTAGTAGTAGTGGAACCGCTCGACGAGCGCGTTGAAGTTCGCCGTCGGCGGGTTGCCGTAGAAGACGAGGCCGGACTCGGTCCTCGACTTCTTGATCAGCGCGGCGAGCGGCCCGGGCTTCTTCGCGCCGGCCGACCCGGTCGCGGCGGGCTTTGCGCCCGCGGCGGACGCCGCCAGCAGCGCCACAACGAGTGCGACCGCGGGCAGGACGACCCGCCGACCCCTTGACATCGTCACCTGTAGACCTCCTTTGGTTTCCGGCGAGCGGCAGCCGCTCGATCAGCGGCGGGAGGTTATGCCTCGTGCGCTCTGGCGCGAACCATTGCGGCGGTTTCCCCCGTTGAGGCCGTTGAAGTCGTTTTGTCCTTTGTGGCCGCGGGGCCGCGCCGGCGGCGGTCGTATGATCCGCGCGATGAGTCGGGAGCGGCCACGGCTGTGGCGGCGGCTTCGCCTCTCGCGGCAGATCCTGCTGCTGCAGCTGGCGATCATCGTCCTCACGCTCGGCACCGGCGTCGGCGTCTCGATCCTCCAGGCGCGGAAGCAGCTCGATCGCGGATCGGGGCGTCAGTCGCTCGCGATCGCCCGCACGGTTGCGCAGATGCCGGAGATCCGCCGTGCGTTCGCGCTGCCGCACCCGGAGCGAGCGATCCAGCCGATCGCCGAGCGAATCCGGATGGCCAACGGAGCGTCGTTCGTGGTCGTCGCGAACCACCGAGGCATCCGCTACTCGCACCCCGACCGCGAGAAGGTCGGCCTACCGCTGTCGACGGATCCATCCGAGGTCCTGCTCGGGCGGGAGTACGTGGGCGTCCAGACCGGCTCGCTGGGAACGTCGGTGCGAGCGAAGGTGCCGATCCGCGACGCGCGCGGGCGCGTGATCGGCCTCGTCTCCGTCGGCCTGCTCGAGCGCCGGGTGAGCGCGCAGCTGCGCGCCGACCTGCCGGTGATCCTGATCCCGGCGGCGATCGGCCTCGCGCTCGGCGCTCTCGGGTCGCTGCTCCTCGCGCGCCGTCTCAAGCGGCAGACCTTCGGCCTCGAGCCGCGGGAGATCGCCGCCCTGCTCGAGCAGCACGAGGCGATGCTGCACGGCATTCGCGAGGGGACCGTCGCGACGGACTGGGCCGGGCGCGTGACGCTCGTGAACGACGAGGCGAAGCGGCTGCTCTCCGTCGACGACTCCGCCGTCGGGCGCCCGTTGTCGGAGATCCTGCCGCCGGGCCACACCCGCGACGTGCTCACCGGCGCGATCGACGCGTCGGACGAGATGGTGCTCGTCGACGACCGCGTGCTCGTCGCGAACCGGATGCCCGTCGAGGTGCGCGGGCGCACCGTCGGTGCCGTCATCACCCTCCGCGATCGGACAGAGCTCGAGCAGCTGATGCGCGAGCTGCACGACGTGCGCAGCCTCGCGGAGGCGCTCCGCGCGCAGGAGCACGAATTCTCGCACCGCCTCCACGTCGTGGCCGGCCTGGTCGAGCTGGGCCGGAAGGAGGAGGCGCTGCGGTACATCAATCATTCGTCGCTCGTGCACCAGGAGCTCGTCGAGTCCGTCGTCGAGTCGATCGGCGAGCCGACGGTCGTGGCACTCCTGCTCGGCAAGGCGGCGATCGCGTCCGAGCGCGGGATCGAGCTGCGCGTGACGGGCGACACGAGGCTCCCCGAGGACTACCCTGCGGCGCGCGAGCTGGTGACGGTCGTCGCCAACCTCGTCGACAACGCGCTCGATTCTGTCGCCGCGGCCGGCGGCGGCTGGATCGAGATCGGGATCCGCGACGCCGCCGAAGGCGTGCTCGTGCACGTGCGCGACTCCGGCCCGGGCGTCGACGCGACCATCGCCGACGAGATCTTCCGCGACGGGTTCACGACGAAGATCGCCACGCGAACCGGCCGCCGCGGCCTCGGCCTCGCCCTCGTCAGTCAGACGGTGCGGCGGCGGCCGGGCGGTTACGTCCGCGTCGCGAACGACGGCGGCGCGCTTTTCACCGCGTTCCTGCCGCACGATCGAGCGCTCGACGCGGTCGGATGATCCGCACGCTCGTCGTCGACGACGACTTCATGTCTGCGTCGATCCACCGCTCGTACGTCGAGCGCGTGCCGGGGTTCTCGGCCGTCGGCGAGGCGCACACGGGCGGCCGGGCGCTCGAGGCGGTGCGGAGGCTCCAGCCCGACCTCGTGCTGCTCGACATCTACCTCCCGGACATCAACGGGCTCGAGGTGATCCGGCGGCTGCGGATCGAGGGCCACGCGGGCGTCGACGTGATCGCGGTCACGGCGGCGAAGGACGTCCGGACGCTGCGCGCCGCGATCCACGGCGGCGTCCTCCACTACATCGTGAAGCCGTTCGTGTTCGACACCTTCCGCGAGCGGCTGGAGCGCTATGCGGCGGTGCGACGGCGGCTGGAGCGGATCGGCGAGGCGAGTCAGGGCGAGATCGACCAGTTGTTCTCGCTGCTGCGCGCGCAGGGGCGCGCGGCGCTGCCGAAGGGGATCTCGGCACCGACGCTGGCGATCGTGGTCGACGCGGTGCGCTCGGCGGACGAGGAGCTCACGGCCGTCGAGGTGGCGGAGCGTGCGGGCATTTCGCGCGGTACCGCGCGGCGCTACCTCGAGTACCTCGCGACGCTCGGCACCGTCGAGCTGTCGCTCCGCTACGGCGCCGCCGGCAGGCCCGAGCACCGTTACCGCTGGGCCGGCGCTCAGGCCGGCTCGCGGCCTTCTTAGGCCGCCTCGGACGCCCGTTGCTGCGTGGGAGCGGCGGCGATACGTGGCCGAGGGACGAGGGGCCGGGCGACCGGCCCCTCGTCCTCGAGGCGATCAGCCGTTGCCCGACGCGTGCGTGACGGCGTTGAGCGCGTCCACCTGCCCTGCGCCGTACCACGAGTTGTGCCCGGGCCCGCCCTGGCACGTCTGGGGCGCACCGCTCTGCGTGCCGACGATGGCGGCATAACCCGGCGGCAGCGTCTCAGGGCACGCCTGCGGATCCGCCGTCTGCTGCTCGAGCGCCTCCACCTGCCCCGGTCGCAGCTTTCCGTTCAGGGGGTTGTGCGTGTCCCCGTAGCGGCTGACGATCAGCGCGGCTACACCCGCCGCGTGCGGCGAGGCCATCGACGTCCCCTGCTGGTAGCACCAGAGGCCGCCCGGCACGCCCGGGTCGAAGACGCGCCGCGACGCGAGGCAGTTCGCCTGCAGCGCCGCCGGCCAGGTGGAGAGGACGCGACCACGAGTCCCGAGGCCCGGCGGCGTGCTGAAGAGCGAGTCGCCGCCCGGCGCGGTGACATCGGTGGCGCTGATGCCGTAGCTGGAGTAGAACGACTTCAGGTTGTCGGGGTACTGCCCCGCGTTCGTGCCCTGGAGGAAGCTGCCCGTCGCCGAGACGCCGATGACGCCGGGGATCTCGACGGGGATCACGACGCAGGCGTTCGTCACCTCGCGAGCGACCGGCGTTGAGTCGTCGGGGCTCGTGGTGTCCATCGTCGGGTGCGAGAGGTCTTCACTCTCGTTGCCGTCCGCGGACACCACCGTCACGCCCTGGTTCATCGCGTACCGGATCGCCCGCTGCTCGGCCTTCCAGATCGCCCGCTGCACCGGGTCGTTCCGACAGTTGAACAGGAACGGGTCGGCGAAGTAGCTGTTGTTCGTCACGTCCATGTGGTTGTCGCCCGCCCACACGAACGAGCAGATCACGGCCTCCGGGAAGAAGTACCCGGCGGCGTTGCCGGCCTTGATGCCTGCGACCTTCACGTTCGGGGCGACGCCGACGATCCCGATCCCGTTGCTCGCGGCTGCGATCGTGCCCGCGGTGTGCGTGCCGTGGCCGTTGTCGTCCTGCGCCGCCAGCCCGGGCACCGGGGCGCCGCTCACGCAGTTCGCGCTGTGCGCGACGTCGATGTTCTGCACGAGGTCCGGGTGCGTGAAGTCGATGCCCGTGTCGATGTCGCCGACGAGGACCGCCGGACTGCCTCCCGTGATCGCGTGCGCCTCGGGCGCGTGGATCTGGCGCATGTCCCACTGGAGCGGCGACAGGGTGTCCGCGTCGGTGGCGGGCGCGTTCGGCAGCCCGTCGGCCGGCGGCCCCTCAGCGTCGGCGCCGGTGTCCGCCGGGAGTTGGTACGCGAATCCTGTCGTCGCGGCGGCGTTCTCGATCGCGGAGTCCTTCAGCAGGTTGCTCCGGAAGTCCGAGCTGTCGGACGTCGCGATCACGACGCCGATCTGCGGGTACGCGTACACGAGCGCGCCGCCCGCCTTCTCGATCGCCGAGGAGGCGTTCGAGTTGATCGACTGCTGCTTGTAGAGCACAACGTATGTCTCGGTCGTGCCGGTTGTGCCGCTGGCGGCACCGCCGGCGACGAGCATCGCCGCAGCGAAGGCCGCGGCGGTGCCGATGACCCACTTCTGCATGTGCGTCTCCCCTCGGTCGAAAATTCGCGCGGGAGTCTACGACGCTGCGCCGCAGCTCGCAGAGCCGCGGGGAAGTACACGCCCCGCCCGCGACCGCCGAACGGCGGGCACGGGCGAGGCGCGCACTCGAGCTCAGGAGGCGTCGGCCAGCGAGGTCGTCCAGACGCCGCGACCGTAGGTCGCGGCGTAGAGCGTGTCGCTGCCGTCCGGCAGGTCGATGTCGTTGATCGGCACGAGCGGCAGGTTGTCGCCGACCTTGATCCACGTCTTGCCGAGGTTGGTCGTGCGGAAGACGCCGACGTCGGTGGCGATGAAGAGCCACTTCGGCTTCGACGGGTGGCGGATGACGTCGTTGATCGGCGCCTGCGGAATGCGCTTGCCGACGATGTCGACCCACGTGTTGCCACCGTCGCTCGTCATGACGATGTGCGGGTAGGCGTCACCGGAGCGCCAGCCCGAGAAGGCTCGCCCACGCGACCTTCGCGTTGTCCTGGTCGACGGTGATGCGGGTGACCCAGCGGCCCGGGAAGAGCGGGCTCTCGAGCTTCTCCCACGTCACCTCGGCGGGGGCGGCCATCGCGTTGCGGCTCACCCACACGAGGCCGCTGTCCGTCCCGGCGTAGACGAGGTTCGGGTCGGCCGTGCGTCGTGCCGAGCGCCGTGATCGTGCCGAAGCCCGGCGCGCGCGGCTCGGTGCCCTCGGTCAGATCCGGGCTGATCCGCTGCCAGACGCGCTGGCCGACGCCGGGCTCGGTGTCGATCCGGTGACATGAACTCACTGCCGCCGAACATGAAGCGCGGGTCGGCGGCGAACTCGATCGGAGCGACCCAGTTCTTGCGGGCGCCCGGGATCGTCATGTCGAACGACGTCGCGCCGGTGTCCGTGCCGACGAAGCCGCGGCAGCCGCCGTTCTGGGAGCAGCCGTAGTACTTCCGGTCGTTCGTCGGGTCGATGCGGTTCATCATCCCGTCGCCGCCGACGAAGCCGAACCAGTCGCCGTTGACGGTGTTGTCGTTGGCCCACGACTTCAGCGAGCCGTTGTCCTGCGAGCCGGCGTTGACGCGCGAGCCGTCCTGGACGGAGACGTCCAGCGCGTAGAACTGCGTCACGGGCAGGCGCGGGGTCTTGGACCACACGCCGCGCGCCCGGCCGTTCTCGGTCGACCAGTAGAAGCCGCCGTCGTTGCCGAGGAAGACCTTGTTCGGCGGTGAACGGGTCGAACTCGACGGCGTGCTGGTCGGCGTGCGGGGTCTGCGACGTCGTCCAGGTGGCGCCGCCGTTGAGGCTCTCGGCGAGGCTGACCCCCTCGACGAAGACGTGCTGCGGGTTGACCGGGTCGACGTCGACCCGTCCGAACCACCAGGCGAAGCCGCCGCTGATGCTCTGCAGCGTGCCGCCCGAGGTGCGGCCCGACCGCGGTCCACGTGGCGCCGGCATCCGTGCTCGTGAAGAAGCCGTTGAAGTTGCCGCGCGCGGTGCTCGAGATCAGGTAGGCGCGGTTCGGATCGCTGTCGCTGAAGTCGACGCCCATCTTGCCGACCAGGTTGTCCGGCGTCTGCAGTGCCGGGTCGGTCTCGCTCTGCGGAAGCGGGGCGTTGTGGATGTTCGCCCACGTGCGGCCGCCGTCGGTCGACCGGTAGAGGTACGAGTGCGGGCCGTAGACGCGCGACTTCTCGTCGCGGATCTTGTCCCACGTCGTCGCGAGCATGATGTCGGGATTGCTCTTGTCGATCGCGACGTCGATCGCACCGGTGGAGGCTGCTCTGCGGGACGATCACGCGGGTCCAGCTGGCGCCGCCGTTCTCCGTCATGAAGAGGCCGCGCGACGGCTCGGTGTCGTGCAGCGCACCCTGGACAGCGACGAAGACGCGGTCGTCGTCGCGCGGGTCGATGACGATCCGGCCGATCGTGTCGCCGTCCTGCGAGGCCCATGTTCGTCCACGTCGCACCGTGGTCGGTCGACTTGTAGACGCCGTTGCCGTAGTAGGCCGAGCCGCCGCCGTGGTCGGGCTCGCCGGTGCCGGCCCAGACGACTCCCTGGGAGTCGACGGCGACCGCGCCCATCGACTGCGGCAGCTACGAGTCCCACGCGGTGCTGAACGTCGCGCCGCCGTCGGTCGACCTCCAGAGCGCCGCCGCTGCCGGTGGCGATATAGACGACGTCCTTCGTGGTCGGATCAGCGGCGATGTCCCGGATGCGGCCGCCGATGTTGCTCGGCCCGAGCTCGGCCCACACCTGATCGGTGCCGGCGAGCCCTGGCTCGCCTTGCCCGCCGCCTTGCGACTGCGCGATCGCCTCGTTGACGGCGGCGTCCGGGATCGAGCCGTCGGCGTTCGCCCGCTGGAGGTACATCCAGTCCTCGGCGCCGTCCGGCTCGGCCGCGGCCGCCGACACGGCAGCCGCAACGGGCGCCGTCGCGTCGCTCTTGGTGACGGCTGCGATCACCGGCAGCCAGCAGGATCGCGAGGGCCGCTGCGGCGACCGCGATCGGGACATAGCTTCTTCTTCTGCATCGGTACGCGAACCTCCCAGGTCGTATGGCGCGCCGTGCGCCCTCACTCGGTCGCGCCGATCGCGTCTCCTGGTGGCATCAGCCTCAGACGTACGCCTCGTCGCGGGGTCAGAGTACACCCGAAATATTGGAGCGCCAAATCGATGCCCCGGCTGTGGACCGGAGGCCCTTCGCAAGAATCACGGGATGGTCGAACGCCTTGCCGCCGCCGGCGACTGTGGGTCGTCGGAATCGCGGTGGCGGCGCTGGTCGTGAGCGCGAAGTGCTCCTCGCGGATCGACCCGCACGACCCGTGTCGCGCCCCGAGTGCGGCGCCCGCGGCCGAGATCGCGCTCATGCCGGCCGGGCTGTCCTTCGATCGCATCGGGACGGTCACGCGCGTCGTGAAGGACGGGCGCACCGTCACGGTGCAGGCGGTCACGACCAGGCCGATCGACGAGGTCACGGTGCTGATCCAGGACGCGGTCACCGCCGCCGGCTACCGCCCCGCCGGTATGGACAACGAGGGGTTCGAGGCGGAGGTCTTCTTCACGACCGGGTCGTACGCCGGAGGGCAGGCGCGCCTGCGGCGGGTCGGCCTGCAAGGGCCGGTGGGACATCGAGCTCGTCCTCCTCGACCGGAACACGCAAGCCGCGCGTACGACCCAGCCCACCACGACGCCCTAGACGAGGCCTCGTCGTCACGAGACGCGGCGCGTCGAAACGCCGCGAGTTGGCCAAATCGGGTCAGGCGCGCTGCCGCGATCCCGGGCAGGCTGGCAGTGCGTTGCCCAGAGGCGTCGGGGACGGGGAGCCGGATGCGGCGCGGCTCCCCGGAAACGCGATCACGCGCGCTCGTTCGCTGTGCCTGGTGCCCAGAGCGGCCTCGAGCGCCGATTCGAACTAGGAATCGCGCTCGCATCGGAGAACTCTCGTTCGCGGGGGTATCGATACACGGTTCATCCGAGGGAGGCGCCATGAGCACGATGGACAGGATGTTCGAGGACCGCGAGGTCGCCGAGGACGCAGCGAACAAGTGGTGGTTCTTCCTCCTGAGCGGGATCGCGTGGCTCGTCTTCGCGCTGCTCGTCTTCCAGTGGGACTTCACGACGGTCTACGCCGTCTCGTACCTGTTCGGCGTCGTCGCGGTGCGTCGCCGGAGCGAACGAGTTCGCTCCAGATCGGCATTTCGACCACCGGCTGGAAGATCGCGCGCGCGATCCTGGGCGTGCTGTTCGTCATCGTCGGGATCGCGGCGATGGTCCACCCGCACAACGCGTTCGCGACGCTCGCGGCCTGGATGGGCTTCTTCCTCCTCTTCAAAGGCATCTTCGACCTGATGGTCGCCTTCCTTGCGAGGTCGCAGTTCGACCTCTGGTGGACGCAGCTCCTGCTCGGCATCGTCGAGATCCTTCTGGCGTTCTGGGTCGCCGGGAACTTCAGGCACAAGACGATCCTGCTCGTGGCCTACGTCGGGATCATCGCGCTCTCGCGGGGGATCGGAGAGCTGATCCTCGCCTTCAAGCTCAAGGGACTGAAGCGGCGGCTCGCGTAGCCACCGGGGATCCCCGATGACCGACGGCGCCACGGTTACGGCCGAGCCGGCGAGGAAGAGCCGGTTCACGCTCCCATCCGCCTACACGATCCTGTTCGCGTTGATCGTGCTGGCGGCTATCGCGACCTGGGTCATCCCCGCCGGCGTCTACGAACTCAACGCCGCCGGTGAACCGCTCCCGGGGACGTACCACGAGGTGGCGGCGAAGCCGGCGCGCATCCTCATCGACTCGCTGACCGCGCCGATCAACGGCCTGTACGGGATCGAGGATGCGAAGGGGAACATCAACTACTACAACTCGGGCTCGCTCTTCGGCGCGATCGACGTCGCCCTGTTCATCCTCGTGATCGGCGGGTTCCTCGGGGTGACGATGAAGACGGGCGCGATCCAGGCGGGCATCGGCAGTCTCGTGCAGCGGATGCAGGGCAGGGAGCGTCTGCTGATTCCGGCGCTGATGGTCGTCTTCGGCCTCGGGGGGACGAGCTTCGGGATGGCGGAGGAGAGCCTCGCCTTCTATGCGCTCGTCATCACCGTGATGATCGCGGCCGGCTACGACGCGCTCACGGGTGCGGCCGTCATCCTCCTCGGCTGCGGGATCGGCGTGCTCGGATCGACGGTCAATCCGTTCGCGACCGGGATCGCATCGGGGATCGCGGGCGTCTCGATCAGCGACGGTCTCCTCGGGAGGCTGGTCATCCTGATCGTCGGGCTCGCGATCGGCATCTTCTTCGTCCTCCGCTACGCCGATCGTGTGAAGCGGGATCCGTCGACGTCGGTCGTCTTCGACCTGAAGGGCGAGAACGAGGCGCGCTTCCGCGCCGACAGCGAGTCCGGCGAGGTCGAGCTCACCGGGACGCAGAAGATCGTTCTGGCGGTGTTCGGGCTGGCGTTCGCCGTCATGATCTACGGCGTCATTCCGTGGGAGGACATCGGGATTCCGCTCCCCACCTGGTGGTGGTGGTTCCCGGAGATGACGGCATCCTTCCTGCTGTTCGCGATCATCATCGGGCTGATCGGCCGGATGGGCGAGGGCGGGTTGACCACCAGCTTCGTCGACGGTGCGCGAGACCTTCTCGGCGTCGCCCTGATCATCGGCATCGCGCGCGGGATCACGGTGATCATGAACAACGGCCAGATCACCGACACGGTCCTGCACTGGGTCGAGCGCGCCCTGGGCGATACGGGCGAGGCGGTGTTCGCCGTCGTGATGTTCGCCCTCTTCCTGCCCCTGTCGTTCCTGATCCCGTCGTCGTCCGGGCTCGCGACGTTGGCGATGCCGATCACGGCGCCGCTGGCGGGGTTCGTGGACGTGCCGAAGTCACTGGTCGTCACGGCCTATCAGAGCGCCTCCGGGATCATGAACCTGTTCATTCCGACATCGGCGGTCGTGATGGGCGGCCTGGCGATCGCACGCGTCCCCTACGGCACCTACCTCCGCTGGGTCTGGCCGCTGCTCGCCGCGCTCACGGCGCTGGTCGTGGTCGTCCTCGGCGTGTCCGCGGTGCTGTGATGGGCGCGCGGGCGGAGACGACCCGTCCTCGCCAGGAGGGAGGAGTACCGAGATGAGAGAGGCGGCTCGGTGGCTGATCGTGGCGGGGGCCGTGCTCCTGGTGATCGGCCTCATCGCCTACGCGCGCGGCAACGAGCACCACCACGGCGACGACGTCGGCGCCGTTCGTTCGGTGGCCGCCGCACGCGCCTGAGATCGCGACGGAGATCCGCGAGGCCCCGGGGGAGAGCCCCCGGAGCCTCGTCCGCGGCCGCTACCGGCAGGCGACGACGGTTCGGATCTTCTGCGCCTTCGCGACGAGCGAATCGGCGACGGCGGTCGGGATCTTCTTGCCGCGGGCTGCGTTGACGCCGTCGACGTAGGCGCCGAGATCGGTGCACGCGCCCGCCACGTCGCCCTTCAAGTACGACGTGCGCGCGTGGTCGGCGCGGGTGACGAGCGACTGGGGGATTGCGGCGGCCTTCGAGCTCTGGACGAGGTCGTCGAAGTACGCAGGGCGATCGTCGACCAGGTCGCATGCGTCGCCGATCGAGTCGCCGTCGGTGTCGCGCTGGTCGGCGTTCGGGTACGTCGGGCAGTTGTCCGCGCCGTCGAAGGCGCCGTCGAGGTCGGCGTCGGCCACGCGCGAGGTCGAACGGAACGTCGCCGTGAAGCGCGGGTTCGTCGGGACGTCCGAGAACGAGACGTCGACGAGCCCCTGGTCGATCGTGCCGTCGGGCAGCGTCAGCGTGTAGACGATCGCCGTCGCGTCGATCGTGCTGTCCTGATTCACGGTGTCGCAGCTGCCGACCCCAGAGCTGCGGCCGGAGACGCGCTGCATCGTTCCCTTGAGCGTCCCGGTCGTGGAGGCGATGGTGAACGCAGCGTCGAGCTCTGTCAGCGAGCCCGCGTACAGCTTCGCGGTGCCCGTCTCCGTGAACGTGCCGGCGTACGCGCCGGTCGCCGCCCCGGCCGCGCCGTAGCTGATCGTCGAGGCGAAGATGGTCGAGCAGCGCGTCTGCACGCTGTCGGGGGCTGCGGCGAGCTGCTCTCCGTCGAGTGTCTGAGACGGTGTTCCGGCGAGGGCGAGAGGCGCGACCGAGCACGCGGCTGCGGTCGTCGCGATGGCGATGAGGATCTTCCTGAGCACGGACGTTCTCCTTAGCGAGTGGTGTCGGCGGCAGCCTGAAGCGGCAGGCGGTGCCGCACCAGGCGGCGCACCCTCCTTCGAGGGTGCGGCTAGCACGAGTCCGCGACCTCCGCCGGGCGCGCGGACGCTTCGCCGCGACACGACCGACCGCGCCCGACGTAGCCTTCCGGCCATGACACAGACCGTCACTCCGTATCTGCTGTACGAGAACGGCGAGGCGGCGATCGAGTTCCTCACGCGCGCGTTCGGGTTCCGCGAGCTGAACCGCGCGACGGGCGCCGCCGGCGGGCTCCACGCGGAGCTCGAGGTCGGCTCGAGCGGCGGGAGCGTCTACCTCGGCCAGCCGCCTCGCGGCTTCCGGAACCCGGCCGACGTCGGTCGCACCTCGAGCGTCTACGTCCTCGTCGACGACGTCGACGCCCACTTCGAGCGCGCGAGGAGCGCCGGCGTGACGATCATCGAGGAGCTTGTCGACCTGCCGTTCGGCCACCGCCGCTACGGGTGCGCCGATCCGCAGGGCCACGAGTGGTCCTTCGCGCAGCCGACCGCTGCACGGGATCCCGATGCCTGACGTCGTGCCGATGCTGTCGTACGAGGACTGCGCCGAGGCGGCGGAGTGGCTCGTCCGCGCTTTCGGCTTCGAAGAGGTCGAGCGGTTCGAGGACGACGACGGGACGGTGACGCACGTCACGCTGCGCGTCGGCGACGGCCTCGTCTACCTCGGGCACCCCGGCGCCACGTACGCGAGCCCCAACCGCCTTCGCCGCGAGTCGGAGCTGGCGGCGCGGATGTACGAGGTGCCCTACGTGGTCGACGGCGTGTGGGTCGGGGTGGACGATCTCGACGCGCACGTGCAACGCGCGCGCGCCGCAGGGGCGCGGATCCTCTCGGAGCCGGAAGGCACGCCGCAGGGCCGCCAGTACCGCGCGGAGGACCTCGAGGGTCACCGCTGGATGTTCGCGGGCGGTCGCTGATCCGCGACTTCCGGCGGGGAACGAACGAGCGCCGGCGGCTGCCGGCGCTCGTCGTCGCATCCCCCGATGGAGCGAAGAGATCTACAGCCGGTGGCCCCGGCGAAGCTCGTTCCACACGGGCGCGAGGAGCTCTGCCTCGGCCGTGAGCGCGCGCTCGTCGGGCCTCTGCTCGCGCACGCGGCGCGGCCGGCGGGGGGCGGTGGTATCCCACGAAAGACGGTTCATGCGTGCACCTCCTGCGCGCTGTCGGCGGACGGCCGGCGCTCGGCCGCGGGCGCCCGCGTGATCGTGATGTCGCCGCTGACGGTCTTGGCGCGGATCTCGATCGCCGCGCCTCCGGCGGCCGCCTCGCCTGTCATGTCGAGCTCCGAACGGGTGTCGCCGCTCAGGGTGTTGCAGTCGAGATAGACGCGCGACCCGCGCCGGACGGCGATCCGCACGTCGCCGGATACCGATTGCGCCGTGATGTTCCCGGTCGAGACGGCGTCGTGGTGCTGGTCGCCGCTGACCGTGACGACGTGGCTGTCGGAGAGGCTTTCGCCGATCCGCACGTCGCCCGACGCCGTGCTCACGTTGATCGAGCCGCCGACGTAGCGCAGGTCGATGTCGCCCGACGCCGTGTTGACGGCCGCGTCGCCGCGGACGAGCGTCGCCTCGACGTCGCCGCTCGCGCTCTTGACCGACAGCGCTCCCTCGACGTCCCGCAGCACCAGGTCGCCGGAGGCCGTTTCGACCGACACGTCGCCGAGCGTCCCGGTGGCCTTGAGGTCGGTGGACTTCGTCCGCGCCTCGAGGCTCGAGAGGGGCGGGCACTTGACGCGGCACGTGATTCCGCGGCGGCCGAACGAGAAGCTGATTCCGAACGCCCGCGACTTCGACGGGACGTCGACGACGACACGGTTGCCGATCATCTCGACCCGTGCGGCGTCGACGAGCGCCTGCGACTCGTCGTCGTGTGCGACGAGCTCGATCTCGACGCGGCCGTCGAGCGACGGGTCGACGGCGATGTCGCCGGCTGCGAGCCGCAGCTCGAGCTGAACCGGTCCCGCCGCCTCGAAGGTCTTCTGCATCACGTTCCTCCCTGTCTAGCTCTGGGCGTAGCCGGTGAGGCGCCTGCCACCCGACTGCCGTTGGGGGCGCGACTCCGTCGCGCGTGCGATCGCCCGGACGAGCCAGGCGTTGGTCGAGACGCCCTCGCGCGCGGCCGCCCCTTCGACGGCCGTCTTGAGGGACTCCGGCAGGCGCAGGCTGATGCGGGCGGAGAAGTCCTCGCCGCCTCCCACCGGGGCTTCGCCGCCGGGCTCGTCCACGAACACGAGCTCCGGCTCCTGCCCCGCGAGGCGAACCTCGATATGGCCCGACGGCAGCTTCGCCGACAGCTCGACGGCCGCCTGCGCGAGCACGTCGAACAGCTTGAGCCTGAGGCTCGAGCCGAGCGTCTCCGACAGCCGCCGCGCGATCTGCGCCGCGCGCTCGTCTCCGAGCTCGGCGGCTCCCTGCAGGTCGTCCTGGAGCGACTCGAGGATGATCGTCAAGTTCATCGTGACAGCACTATGACATCACAAAGGATGTCTGTCAAGCACCAACTGATGTCATCCGTGCCATCGTCGCGCATCACGTCCGCGAGTCGTGTTCGACGGCGTGGATCCGCTGCGGCGGCGTCGGGTGCGATGCGGTCATGACGTAGAGAGCCTGCGGGGGCTCGAGATCTGCCAGGTTCGAGAGGGCGAGCCGCCGATGGACGCTGCGGAAGGCGCGTGAATCGCGCGTCACGTCGACGGAGAAACGATCGGCGGCGCGCTCCCAGCGCCGTGAGAGCGCGTTCGAGAACGGGAGCGCGACGAGCTCGAGTGCCCAGGCGACGAGCAGGACGAGCGCTGCGTCGTCCGGCTGCGGGTGCGCCGTCACCAGGCGCAGCGCGGCGACGAACGCCACGGCGCCGCCGGCGGCGATGGCCGTTCCGCGCGCGACGTGTCGCAGTCGCCGGTGGCCGAGCTCGTGCGCGACGACGACCGCGATCTCGTCGTCCGGCGACGCGAGCAGCGTGTCCCACAGAACGACGCGTCGCGTCCGCCCGAGACCGGACACGTACGCGTTCACCTTTCGCGTGCGTCGGCTCGCGTCCGCCACGAGCACGTCCCGAACGGGGACTCCGGCGCGAACCGAGAGCGTCCGTAACACCTCTGCGAGCGCACCTTCGAGCGGCCGGAACCGGTTGAAGACCGGCTCGAGGACGACCGGCGCGAGAAACGAGACGGTCACCGCGAGCAGCGCGCCCGCCGCAGCGCTCGGCCACGGCCACCCGTTCGGGAGCGCGTGCGCGACGGTGAGCAGCCCGCCGACGGCGACGACCGTCAGGACGACACCGACCGCGAGCCCGCGCAGACGGTCGCGCGCCCACGACTGCGTCTCCTGCGTCGTGAGATCCCAGGCGAGCTCGTGCCGCCGACGCCACCATGCCGTCGGCAACGTCGAGCACCAGAGAGCCGCCGCGACTGCGGCAGGTCCTGCGACCACCTCCGCCCACCACGGCAACGGAAGATCGAGACGCGTGAGCGCGAGCAGGACGGCCGTCGTGATCGCCGCGTCGGATGCGAGCAACACGTACAGCGGTCGGTGGTACCGCCTCGCGCGCTCGACCTCTGCGGCCGTGAACGGCTCCATCTGCCTCGAGGATCGCAGGCGGCTGCTGTCCTGTGGGAGTAATGTGACCGCACGCGGGCGAGCCAGGAGGCACGAAGGGGTTGAGCGAGGTCGTGGAGGGAGCGACTGCGCGCGGGCTCGAGTCCGAGCTGCAAGTGGTGCGCGACCGGCTCGAGATCGTTCTCCGGAACGCAGCCGAGGGGATCACGATCACGACCGTCGACGGCCGGTTCCTGTACGCGAACGAGCCCGCCGCGCGTGTGATCGGCGTCGAGTCCGCCGCCGCGCTGCTGGCCCTCCAGCCGCGCGACGCGGCGGCGCGATTTCGCATGCTGCGCCTCGACGGGACGCCGATGCCCGCGGAGGAGCTTCCGGGCCGTCGCGCGCTCGCCGGCGAGGAGGTCGGGGACGTGGTCGTCCGGTTCCGGCCCGTCGAGGGCGGCGTCGAGCGGGTCTCGGTCGTCCGGGCGGTGCCGGTCACCGACGAGGACGGGGCTGTCGCTTACGTCATCAACTTCTTCCGCGAGGTGACCGAGGAGCGTCGTCGCGCTGTCCGTGAAGCGTTCGTCGCGGAGGTGGGCGGGGTGCTCGGGTCCTCACCGGATTACGACGCGTCGCTGAGGTCGGTCGCGGAGCTCGCCGTTCCGCGCATCGCCGATGGCTGCACGATCGACCTGCTCGACGACGACCGCAAGCTGCGGCGCGTCGCCGCCGCCGGACGGTCGAACGCGGCGCACGCCGGGGATGCGTTCGTCTCGCCGCGATTCGACGACGTCACCGGCCCGGGATCTGTCGCCCGGACCGGCGAACGCGAGCTCGAGGTGACTGCAGATCCGTCCGTGCGCCGCGCCGCGCGCGCCGGCGCCTCGAACGGCGCCGTGTCGCCGTTCGCGCGGCTGTCGGTCCCGATCGAGGCGCGGGGCCGGATCCTCGGCGCGCTCACGCTCGAGCTCGTCGAGCCGTTCCGGCGGTTCGACGACGAGGACGTCGAGCTCGCGGAGGACCTCGCGCGCCGGGTCGGTGCCGCGGTCGACAACGCCCGTCTCATCATCGAGACAGTTCAGTCGGAGGCGCTCCTCGACGCGCTGGTCGCCTCGGCGCCCGTCGCTCTCGCCTTCTGGAACCGCGACCTCGAGTTCGTCCGTCTCAATCCTGCGTTTGCGGAGATCGACGGCGTCCCGATCGAGGAGCACGTCGGCCGCTCGCTCGTCGAGCTCCTCCCGCGCCTCGGGCCGGCGATCGCCGAGGGGCTGCGGCGCGTGCTCCTCACGGGCGAGCCGCTGCACGACGTCGAGGTGCAGGGCGAGACGCCGGCTCGAGAAAGGGCCAGCCGGATCTGGACGGCGAGCTACTACCCGATCGTGGGCGAGGACGGGCTGGTCGCGGGTGTCGGCGGCGTCCTGATCGAGGTCACGGAGCGTCGTCGTGCCGAGCGCCGCCTCCGCGTGCAGCAGGCGGTCACCGCGATCCTTGCCGACGGCGGCGGGCGCGACGACGTGATCCCGCGCGTGCTCGAGAAGATCGCAGAGCAGCTCGAATGGGAGGCCGGCGCGTATTGGCCGGTCGAGGCCGGCGCGACCGCGGCGACGTGCCGCCACGTCTACGCGGCCCGCGGCCTCGCGGAGGTCGCCGAGGCGTTGAACGGGCGCCGTATCGCGCGCGGGGAGACCTTCGCGGGCGAGATCTGGGCGGCGGCCCAGCCGCAGTGGATCACCGACCCGGACGGAACGCCCCGTGGCACGCCGCTCGCGGGCGTCCGCTCGGGGTTCGGCTTTCCGGCGCTCGTGGGCGGCGAGGTCGTCGGCGTGCTGGAGTTCTTCTCGCGCCGCGAGCGCAGCCCGGAGCCGGAGCTCGTCGACGTCGTCGCCGCGCTCGGCCGCAACATCGGCCAGTTCGTACGGCGGACGCGCGTCGAGACCGAGCGTGCCCGGTTGCTCGTCGCCGAGCAGCGTGCACGGGAGGCCGCCGAGGCGGCCGCGACGACCCTCGAGAAGCTCGCGCAGGTGACGGAGGTCGCGCTCGCGCACGTGTCGCTGCGGGATCTGCTGAATGCGCTACTGGGACGGGTCGTGCGTGTCATGGATGCGGACACTGCCGTGATCCTGCTCGCCGACGACTCGGGGTCGCAGCTCACCGTTCGCGCATCCGTCGGCCTCACCGAAGGCGACGTCGAGGTCGCGGTGCCCGTACCGCTCGGGGAAGGCCTCGCCGGTCGCGTCGCCGCAAGTCGCGCGCCGCTGCTCGTGGACGACCTCGGGGAGCACTCGCTCGTGAGCCCCACTCTGCGCCGGCGCGGCATCAGGTCGCTCGTCGCGATCCCGCTCGTCGTCGAGGACCAGGTGATCGGCGTCGTACACGCCGGCTCCGAGCAGCTCGGGCACTTCACAGCCGCCGACGCGCGGCTCCTCGAGCTGATCGCCGACCGGATCGCGCTCGCCGTTCACCAGTCGGCGCTCTACGAGGCCGAGCGCGCGGCCCAGGAACGCCTCGTCTTCCTGGGCGAGGCGAGCAGCGTTCTCGCATCGTCGCTCGATTACGAGGAGACGCTCGCGACTGTCGCACGGCTCGCCGTCCCGCGCCTCGCCGACTGGTGCGCCGTCGACATGATCGTCGGCGACGAGATCAAGCGCGTCGCGGTCGCGCACGTCGACCCGGCCAAGGTCGATTTCGCGGTCGAGGTCTTCGAGCGCCGGCCGCCCACCCTCGACGACGTGTCGCCAGGTGGCCTCGCCCACGTCCTGCGCACCGGCGCGCCCGTACTCGTGGAGGACCTGCCGCCCGCTGCCGTGAGCGACGCGCTCGCCGGCGATCCCGAGCTTCGCGAGCGTGTCCTCGAGCTCGGGCTTCGCTCGTACATGATCGTCCCGCTCGTCCTGCGCGGTCGGCCTATAGGCGCGATCAGCCTCGTCGAGGCCGAGAGCGGCCGGCGCTACGGCGAGGGCGATCTGCCGTTCGCCCAGGAGCTGGCGGCGCGCGCGGCGATCGCCGTCGACAACGCGCGACTCTACCGCGCAGCGGAAGAGGCGAGGACGCGGCTCGGATTCCTCGCCGACGCGAGCGCGCTCCTCGCGATGGCGCTCGACGCGGAGACGGCGCTCACACGGCTCGGCAACCTGGTCGCCGGCCGGATCGCGGACTGGTGCGCGATTCACCTCACGACCGAGCAGGGCCTGCCGCGCCTGGTGACGGTCGCGCATCCGGACGAGGAGAAGGCGGCAGGGGCGCAGGCGTTCGCCCGCAGCCTCGCGTCTGCCCGCAACGCCGAGCACGGTGTCGGAAAGGTCATCGGCACGGGCGAGCCCGAGCTCTTCACGCGCGTCCCGGACGAGCTGCTCGAGGGGCCTGTGAAGGAGGTCGGGATCCGCTCGACGCTGATCGTGCCGCTCCGTGCACGCGGCCGAACTCTCGGCGCGCTGACGCTCGTGCAGGCGGAGACCTCCAGGCCGTTCACCGACGCCGACGTCGCGTTCGCCGAAGACCTCGCACGCCGTGCCGGCGTCGCCGTGGACAACGCCGAGCTGTACCGCGAGGCCGCCGAGCGCGCGCAGGCGGCGCGGGTCCTCGCGGCCGTGGGCGACGGCGTCGTGTTGGTCGACCGGGGCGGCATCGTCCGCTACTGGAACCGCGCGGCTGCCGCGATGACGGGCCTCTCGGGCCGCGATCTCGTCGACCGGCCGCTGCTCGAGGCGCTCCCCGGCTGGGCGACGGTCGGCGAGCGGGCGCCGCTGGCGGTCGAGGGCGAGCGGAACCCGCGGCCGGAGTCGCTCCCGCTGGCGCTCGGGGACCGCGAGCTCTGGCTGTCGGTCGCCGGGGTCGAGGTCGACGACGGGGTCGTCTACGCGTTCCGCGACCTGACCGAGGATCGCGCGCTCGACGAGCTGAAGACGGAGTTCGTCTCGACGGTGTCACACGAGCTGCGAACGCCGCTGGCCGCGATCTACGGCGCCGCGATGACGCTCAGGCGCACCGACGTCAAGCTCGACGACACGCAGCGGAACGCTCTTCTGACGGTGGTCTCGAACGAGTCGGACCGGCTTGCTCGGACCGTCAACGACATCCTGTGGGCGAGCCGGCTCGACACCGACACGCTCCGCGTCGCGATCGAGAGCTGCGACGCGCTGGCGCTCGCCGGCGACGTCGTGAACGCGCAGCGAACGCATCTCCCGCCCGGGATCGACCTGAGGCTCGAGGCGGTCGAGCCGCTGCCGCCCGTCGCGGCGGACGCCGACAAGGTTCGGCAGGTGCTCGTGAACCTCGTCGACAACGGCGTCAAGTACTCCCCCGACGGAGGCGTCGTGCGTGTCGGCGTGTCCTCGGCAGGGGCGCACGTCCGCTTCTCGATCACGGACGAGGGGATCGGCATCCCGCACTCCGAGCAGCGGCGGATCTTCGAGAAGTTCTACCGCCTCGACCCGAACATGACGCGCGGGATCGGCGGCACCGGCCTCGGCCTCTACATCTCTCGCGAGCTCGTCCGCCGGATGGGCGGGCGCATCTGGGTCGATTCGGAGCCGGGCCGCGGCTCGACCTTCGCGTTCGAGCTGCCGGTCGTCGGTGCCGAGGCCGAGGTCGCGCTGCACGGGCGCCGCCGCGCCGGGGTATTTCGCACGGCCTGAGAACGGCGCGGGCGCCGGCTCTCGCCGACGCCCGCTCACCCCCGGAATCACACGTCTTGGAAGCGCTGCCGGGCCGGGGATGCCGACGGCTTCCGGCGCACGATCTCCTAGTACGGAGGCGCGTCCTCGACGTACTCCGTGCGCCGACGCGTCGCGCCGCCGAACCCGCCCCAGCTCGACCAGAACACGAGCGAGAGCAGCAGGCCCGCGAGGCCGACGATCATGAGGATCCAGCCGATCGTCGTGATCTCGAGGCCGGACACCGTCGCATCGACGGCGAAGGCGAGGATCGCGCCGACCGCGATCAGGATCAGACTGACACCGATACCCATTCCAAAAACCTCCTTGGGGGTTTCGTCTCCCGTTGATCCCCCGTCGTGGGGGTACGAAAACAACGGCGAGGCCGCGAAATCGGTTACGGGGCAGGCAACGATGCCGTTCCAGTAGGGTTGCGCCCGGTGCGCCGGGGCTCGCTCGTCCAGCTGATCGTGCTCGGACTGATCGCCGCTGCGATCACCGGCGCGGTCGCGTGGTTCGTCCCGTGGCTGCCGACGCCGGCGGGGAAGGAGGCGGATCGGATTCGCTTCGTCTTCTGGTTCACGACGGTCATCGCGGTCGCTGTCTTCGCCGTGGTGGCGGCGGTTCTCACCTATTCCGTGATCCATTTCCGCGCGCGGCCGGACGACCTCTCCGACGGCCCGCCGACGCACGGCCACACGGGGCTCGAGATCGTCTGGACCGCGATCCCGACCGTGCTCGTGACGGCGATCTCGATCGTGAGCGCGATCGTGCTGGCGCAGAACAGCCGGGCGGGTGACAACGCTCTCGACATCAAGGTCGTCGCGCAGCAGTTCGCGTGGCAGTTCACCTACCCGAACGGCCAGAGCTACGGCGTCCTGCGCATCCCGAAGGACCGCCCCACGCGGCTCGACATCACGGCGAAGGACGTCCTCCACTCCTTCTGGGTGCCCCAGCTCGCTCAGAAGCAGGACGCGGTGGTCGGCCAGCACAACCGGATCGTGATCACGCCCACGCGGACCGGGACGTTCCCCGTCATCTGCACGGAGCTCTGCGGGCTCGGCCACGCGATCATGCGCAGCCGCGTCGAGGTCATGGAGCCGGCGGCCTACCGCGAGTGGGAGCGGACGGGCGGCAAGTCGGCCGCGAACGAGGATCCCGGGCTCGCCGTCTTCAACGGCCAGGGCTGCAACGCGTGCCACACCTTCACGGCCGCTGCCTCGGCCGGCGCGATCGGGCCGAACCTCGACGACCTGAGCGACACCGCGGAGGGGGCGAAGAAGCCGCTCGACGCGTACGTCCGTGAGTCGATCCTTCAGCCGGACTCCTTCATCACCCCCGGCTACAACGCAGGCGTCATGCCGTCGTTCGACGGTCAGATCCCGCCGAAGGACCTCGATGCGCTCGTAAAATATCTCGTCGAGAACCAGAAGAAATGACCGCATTCGCCCAGGACATGCACGCCCACCACGCGCCCGCGCCGCCGCCGACGGGATTCCGCCGCTGGACCGCGCCCGGGTGGCTGCGCGTGTTCTGGACGGTGCCGCTCTTCTTCGGGATCGGCTTCGGCCTCGTCGCGCTGATCCGCTGGCTCGCCGGGTGGGACCCCGTGCTCGACAGAACCGTGCTCCTGACCGTCGAGCTCGTCACGGTCCCGCTCGGGTTCCTGGTCGGCATCGGCGGATTCGACTACTGGGCCCGCTACGCGATCGGCCGCCCGACGATCCCGGAGGATCACTCCGGCCACGGCGCGCGCTCCTGGCGCGACTACTTCCGCGTGAACACCGATCACAAGGTGATCGGCATCCAGTACGTCGTCACGACGATCTTCTTCTTCTGCGTCGGCGGCCTGCTCGCGATGCTGTTCCGCGCCGAGCTCGCCGAGCCGGGAACCCAGTACTTCAACCCGCAGACCTTCAACGTGCTCGTCTCGGACCACGCGGCGCTGATGATCTTCCTCTTCATCATCCCCGCTTTCGCGGGCCTCGGGAACTACGTGATCCCGCTGATGATCGGCGCTGCGGACATGGCGTTCCCGCGCCTGAACGCGCTCTCGTTCTGGCTGCTCCCGATCGCCGGGATCATGCTCGTCGTCGGGATGGCGTGGCCGGGCGGCGGCCCGTCGGCCGGCTGGACCGCGTACGCGCCGCTCTCCTCGCACCAGCCGGACGGGCAGATCTTCTTCCACATGGCGGTGCAGTGGGCCGGCGCCAGCTCGATCATGACGGCGCTCAACTTTCTCGTGACGATCATCACGATGCGCGCGCCCGGAATGACGTTCTGGCGGATGCCGCTGCTCGTCTGGGCGAACTTCACGACGTCGCTCCTCGTCGTGATCGCGACGCCGTTCATCGCCGGGTCGCAGTTCTTCGTCCTGTTCGACCGGGTGATGCACACGAGCTTCTTCGAGGTCGACGGCGGCGGCTACGTGATCGGCTACCAGCACATCTTCTGGTTCTACTCGCACCCGGCGGTCTACATCATGATGCTGCCCGGGTTCGGGATCATCAGCGAGGTGATCGCCGTGATGAGCCGCAAGCCGGTCTTCGGCTACCGGCTGATGGCGCTCTCGCTGATGGCGATCCTCGTGCTCGGGTTCTCGGTGTGGGCGCACCACATGTTCGTCGCCGGCATGGCGTCGTGGCTACGCGTCCCGATGATGGTGACCTCGATGGTGATCGCCGTTCCGACCGGGATCAAGATCTTCTCGTGGCTGGCCACGATGTGGAACGGGCGAATACACATGACGACGCCGATGCTGTTCGTGCTCGGCTTCCTGTCGATGTTCGTGATCGGCGGGCTCTCCGGCATCTACCTGGCGTCGGTGCCGATCGACATCCACGCCAGCGACACGTACTTCATCGTCGCGCACATCCACTACGTGCTCTTCGGGGGCTCCGTGTTCACGATCTTCGCCGGGATCTACTACTGGTTCCCGAAGATGACCGGGCGCATGTACAACGAGTCGCTCGGCAAGCTGCACTTCTGGCTCACGTTCATCGGCTTCAACCTGACGTTCTTCCCGATGCACTACATCGGGCTGCAGGGGATGCCGCGCCGCGTCGCCGACTACGCCGACCGCTTCGCCGACTTCAACCTCTTCATCTCGATCGCCTCCTTCGGCCTCGGGGCGTCGACGGTCGTCTTCCTCTACAACATGGTGCGCTCGTGGGCGTGGGGGCCGGTGGCCGAGGCGAACCCGTGGCGGGCGTTGACGCTCGAGTGGCAGGTGAGCTCGCCGCCGCCCGTCTTCAACTTCGACGAGGTGCCGACCGTCGTCGGGAACCCGTACGAGTACGGCGTCCCGAACGCGCGCCACGCGATCTTCGGCGCCGGCACACGCGAGCCGGTTCCGGCGGACTAGCGCCCGCGCATGGCGAGCATCCTCGTGATCGCGAACGAGACGGCCGCGTCGGCGACGCTCCTCGATGCGCTCCGCAACCGTGTCGACGCGAGCCGCGACTCCGTCACCGTGATCGCGCCCATCAGCGACCCGAGGCACGGGTACGTCGTCTACGAGGACTCGCGTCGGGCTTCGGCGGGCCGCCGGCTCGACAAGACGCTGCGCCTCCTGCGCGAGTCCGGCATCTCGGCGCATGGGTTCGTGGTCGAGTGCGGTCCGGTCCAGGCGGCGAAGGACGCTCTCGCCCAGCTCGACCCGTCGCCGGACCACATCATCGTCTCGACGCATCCGCCGGACAGGTCGGGCTGGATGCGCCGCGACGTCGTCGAGGACATCAGGCGGGCCGCCGGCGACATCGAGGTCGAGCACGTCGTCGCCGCGAGCGAAGGCGCCGACAAGAACGTGCTCGTGGTCGCCAACGAGACCGTCGTCGGCGACGAGCTGCTCGCGCGGATCCGCCGCCGGCACGAGGAGGGCGGAGCGAGCTTCCTCATCGTTGCGCCGCAGAGCGACGACGCGCCGCACCCCGAGGCCGAGCGGCGGCTGAGACGAGCGCTCGCGTCGCTGCGCGGCGCCGGCATCGACGCCCACGGCCAGGTCGCGCACCCGGACCCGTTCACGGCCGCGATGCACGCGACGCGCGACGAGCGGGTGGACGAGATCATCGTGTCGACGTTCCCCGGCGAGAAGTCCGGGTGGCTGCGCCGCGACCTGGTCGCCCGGCTCCGCCGTGAGACGGGGCTGCCCGTCGACCACGTGATCGTGCCTCAGCGGGTGGCCGCGAAGTGAGCGCCGCGGCCGACGCGCACGGTCCCGGCGCGCACGCGCACGCGGAGCATCCACCGCCGATCCACTACAGCTCGCGGGTCACGCCTGCGGTGCTCGGGATGTTCCTCTTCATCGCGTCGGAGATCATGCTCTTCGGCTCGTTCTTCACCGTCTATTTCTTCGACCGCGTCGTCGCGAACCCGCCGGAGTGGCCGCCGCCCCCGTTCGAGCTGCCGGTGTTCGTCGCGTTCGTCAACACCTGCATCCTCGTGACGTCGAGCTTCACGATGCACTGGGCGACCACCGCGATCAAGCGCGGGAACCGTGCCGGGCTCCGGGCCGGCCTCGCGCTGACGTTCCTGATGGGGCTCACGTTCCTGATCACGCAGATGATCGAGTACGCCCGGATCGGCTTCAACACGTCCGACGGCGCGTTCGCCTCGACGTTCTTCGGGTTGACCGGCCTCCACGGAGGCCACGTCTTCGTCGGCCTGACGATCCTGCTCGTGATGGCGATCCGCGCGTTCCGCGGCCACTTCTCGCCGGAGCACCACCACGGCGTGGAGATCGCAGGGATCTACTGGCACTTCGTCGACATCATGTGGATCGTCGTGTACGTCACCGTCTACCTCCTCTGAGCCGGAGGCCCCGGTGCGGAACCCCTTCAGAAGCGAAGCGGATGCGTACCGGCTGGTCTGGCTGACGGTCGGCTACTTCGCCCTGATCGTCGTCGGCGCGCTCATCAACGTGTGGGTCGGCGTCGCGGTGTTCATCGTCGAGACGGTGCTCGTCGTCTGGTGGGTGTTCCTGCGGCGCGGCGAGGCGGCGCAGCCGGCGCGCGAGGCGCCGGTCCCGCACGGCGAACGGGAGCGGCGGATCCTCGTCGTCGCGAACGAGACCGTCGGCGGCCGCGAGCTGCTGGATTGCGTCGAGCAGAAGAGCGAGGGCGTCGCCGAGAAGGTGCTCGTCGTCTGCCCTGCGCTCAACACGCCGCTCCGCCACTGGGTGTCCGACGAGGACGAGGCGCGTGACGCCGCACAGCGGCGGTTGGACGAGAGCCTCGCCAGCATGCGCGCCGCCGGGATCGACGTGAGCGGCGAGATCGGCGACGGCGACCCGCTCCAGGCGATCGAGGACGCCGTTCGGACGTTCAGGCCCGACGAGCTCATCGTCTCGACGCACCCGGAGGGCCGTTCGCACTGGCTCGAGCGCGGCGTCGTCGACCGCGCGCGCGAGCGCTTCGCCGTGCCGCTCACGCACGTCGTCGTCGACCTCGACAGGATGAAGCCGTAGCCCCGCGGGCGGCGGCTACTTGCCGGCGTTCGCCGAGACGTACTCGGCGACTGCCGCGATCTCCGCATCCGAGAGCTGGCCCTTGAACGCCGGCATCCCGCCGCCGCCGTTCGCGACCTGTGTCGCCACCTTGTCGCGCGACGGCTTCGCCTGGTCGAGGTTCGGGCCGACCTGGCCGTTCGTCCCGGCGGCCTCGAGGGTGTGGCAACCGGCGCAGTTCGAGGTGAAGACGTCCTTCCCCTCGGCCTCTCCGCCGCCTTCGACCGTGGACGTCGTCTCGCTCGGCGTCGTCTGCGCCGGCGTCGTCTGCGTGGGCGTCGTTCCCGTGCCGCCGCCGGCAGCACCCTGCGCGCCCGAGGCCTCGACTCCGCATGCCGGGACGCCCGCGCACTTTGCGACGTACGCGGCGACGTCGTCTGCGTCGTCGCCCTCGTAGAGCTCCGCCGGCATCGGCTCCTCCGGATAGGCGATCTGACCGCGCACGACGTCGCGGATCGTCGATTCGTCGAACCCCTGACCCCGGGCGGGCTCGAATGCCTCGTCGAGGTTCGGCCCGACTGCGCCCTTCGCGTCGGCGTCGGACAGCACGTGGCACGACGCGCACTTCTGCGTGAAGAGCGTCTTGCCCGCCGACGCGTCGCCCTCCCCCGCCGTCATGTGGGCGACGGCTCCGCACCCGGAGCCGAGGGTCGCTGCCGCGAGCGCGAGTCCGGCGAGCGCTACGCGAAGGCCCACGCTACGCGGGCGTCTGCGCGCCGCCGTCCAGCTTCGAGACGGCCTCGTCGCGCGTCCCGTAGATCGCGAACACGCGGTCGAGCCCGGTGATCTCGAAGATCTTCGTGATGTTGCGGTCGCTGCAGACGAGCGAGAGCTGGCCGTCGTTGCTGCGGAGCCGCTTCACCCCGCCGACGAGCACGCCGAGGGTCGTCGAGTCGATGAACGTCGTGTTCGTGAAGTCGACGACGACGTGCTTTCCGCCCTGGCCGATCACCTCGAGCAGCTGCTGCTTGAACTCGGGCGCGGTGTAGAGGTCGACCTCGCCCGCGAGCGAGATGACGTAGGCGTCGTCGGACAGCTGCTCGGTCTTGATGTCGAAGTTCATCCGTCCCCCGGTGTGGATGGTGCAGGGCCGAAGGAGTCTAGCCAGTGGTGACCGCGGGCGACGGTGCGGTCAGCTGCTTGATCTGCTGCCTGACCGCCGGGACGAGCGGGTCTTCCGGCGCGAGCGCGATGAACTTCCGGTAGGCCGCGAGCGCCGTAGCCGTGTCGCCCGCGTTCTGCGCCGCTTCGCCGAGCTGAATCTGGCGCGTCGCGTCGGTCGGATCGAGCTTGATCAGGCGCTTGTAGACGACCACCGCGTTCTGCGAGACCTGCGCGAGCTTCCCGTACGCCTCGGACGCCTTCGCGTTCGCCTGTTCGACTACCGAGGCCGAGATCTGGTCCCGGAGGCCGTTGGGGTCCTGGTAGGCCTTCCCGAGCGGTGAGGTCGCCGCAGGCTCGAAGACACCGCCCGGCGCCACGAGTTGCGCGTCCGCCTGCGCGACCGCGGCGTCGTTACGGTAGTCGTCGGCGCGCGCTGCGTACAGCGCGGCCAGCTCCTGGAGCCCGCTTTCGTTGTTCGGCCTGAGCGCGGTGAAGCGCTTCAGGGCGACGATCGCCTCGGCGCGCTTCTGGTCCTGCTGGAGCGCCGTCGCAAGGTCGCGCCACGCCTGGGCGTTCTTCGGCTCGTCGCGCGTCTTGTCGCGGAGCGCGCTCGCCGAGGGCCCGCTCGCCGAGTTCGTGTTGAAGAAGTTCTGGAGGATGTCGCCGATCCCCGATGACCCGGAGCCGACGCCGAAGAGGACGAAACCGCCCGCGAAGACGAGCACGAGGAGGATGTACATCCACTTCGCGTGCCGCCGCAGCCGGCTGAAGAAGAGCTCGTCCTCCCAGCTCGCGTGCTTGGGCTTCCCCTTCGAGGCTACGGCGTGGGAGGCAGGAGCATCCGCCGCCGGGCGGCGCTTGCGGTGCTGAGTACCTCTTGCCACTCCGTCTCTCCTCTGCGGTATCGGGACTGTCCGTCGACGATCGTTTCGAGCACTCGGTCGGGCGACCCGCCGAAGACGACCGCGGCCGCCGGGTCCTCGACCGGATGGTAAGGGCTCCCGGCGAGCGACACGACGGTCAGGTCGGCGCGCTTTCCGGGCGTCAGGGTACCGACCTGGCTGTCGAGTCGCAGCGCGCGCGCCGCGTCCGCCGTCGCGAGACGCAGCGCATCGGCTGCCGTGAGCGCGTCCGGCCGTCGCTCCCTCGCACGCGCCGCGTACACGGCAGCACGAAGCTCCTCGAACATGTCGAAAGACGGAGTCGACGCCGGCGAGTCCGTCCCGAGGCCGACGCGCAACCCCGCGGCGCGAAGCGCCGCGAGCGGCGCCGTCCCGCACCCGAGGAACGCGTTCGACCGCGGGCAGTGTGCGACGGGAACGTCCCGATCGGCGAGGAGCGCGATGTCGTCGTCGTCCACCTCGACGCAGTGCGCGCAGAGGAGATCAGGCCCGAGGACGTCCTCGAGCGTCGCGACGGCGCGCCGGCCGCTCGGCTCGACGAGGACGTGCCGGTTGACCGCGAGCGGCCCCGTCCCGTGCGCCAGCCACTCGTTCTCGTTCGCGCTCTCGGCGAGGTGCGTCCCGACCGGGAGCGCGAGCGAGAGGCACCAGCGGTACACCTCGACGCTGCACGTGTACGGCGCGTGGGGCGAGACTCCCACGCGCACGAGGTCGGTCTCCCGCACGCGCGACCTCGTCTCCGAGAGCTGGCGCTCGGCCTCCGCCGGGTCTGACGCGAACACCTCGAGATAGACGATCGCGCGCAGCCCGAGCTCGGCGGCGGCGGAGGCTGCGGCGCCCGAGAAGGAGTAGTCGGCAGTCGTGCCGATCCCCGAGCCGAGGCTGTCGGCAACGCCGCGCCGCGCGATCGCCAGCATGTCGTCGTACGCGAGCAGCCGCTTCCGCGTGACGTGCGTCTGCAGCCAGCCGCCGAACGGCAGGCCGTCGCCGAACCCGGCGTACACCGCGTACTCGAGGTGCGAGTGCGCGTTGACGAACGCGGGGAGGAGAACGGCCTCGTCGAAGTGCGTCGCCGCGCGACCCGGCCGCACCTCCGTGATCCGGCCGTCCTCCCAGGCGACGAGCCCGCCCTCGATCGGCGGCCCGTCGACCGGGACGACCCACTCGGCCGAGAGCTCCAAGGCGCGGCGGCCCTACGTCCCGGTGTACGCGTGGGCGCGCGCCGCGGCGCTGCGCCGGTCGAGCAGCACCGAGAGCCAGATCGAGAGCTCGTACAGGGCGATCAGCGGGACCATCTCGAACATCGTCGTCACCGGATCGACTCCCGGGAGCGCCACGGCGACGCAGGCGACGGCGAAGTAGCCGACGCGACGCTCGCGCCGCAGTCGCGCGGTCGACACGATCCCGAGCCGGGTGAGCCCGACGACGAACAAGGGGAGCTGGAAAACGACGCCCATCGCGACCAGCACCTTGACCGCGAACGAGATGTAGTCGCGGGCGCGGATCAGGATGTCGTAGTGCTCCTCGTCGTAGCTCGTGAGGAAGGTGACCGCGGCCGGCAGGGCGACGTAGTAGCCGAAGACGATCCCGACGACGAGCAGCCCGATCGACAGCCCGACGAACGCTCTCATCATCCGCGCGTGCCCCTCCTGGACGGCCGGGATCAGGAACGCCCACGCCTGCCACAGGATCACCGGCAGCGCGAGCAGGAACCCGGCGTAGAGGCTCACCCACATCGCGGTCATGAACGGCTCGCCGACCGTGAGCGTCGTGAGGTCATGGTGCTCCGTCGGCAGCGGCTTCGTCAGCGCCTCGATCAGGCGGCCGTGGAAGACGAATGCGACGGCGAAGCCGACCGCGAGCGCGCCGAGCGAGATCAGGATGCGCGTCCGCAGCTCGTCGAGGTGCTCGACGAGCGTGGCCTCCTCGCCGTGGCCGAGACGCCGCGGGAGCCGAGCCACCGGCCCTCGGCTAGACGACTTCGTTCTCGCGCTCGCGCGAGGAGGTCGTCGACGCCGTCGCGTCGGGCGAGGCGGGCGGGAGCTCCGTCCGCCTCTCCTCGTGGTCGGGCTTCGTCGTCCCCGAGACCGAGTCCTTGAACTCGCGCATCCCGGAGCCCAACGACCGACCGATCTCGGGCAGGCGCTTGGCTCCGAAGAGCAGCAGTGCCAGCAGGAGGAGCAGGATGATCTCGGGCGCACCGATGTTCGGCATGCGGAGAGCGTAGCTGGCGTTTGGGCGGCTGACCACCCGGAGACGGGAGGCGTGGTGCGCAAGAAGCCGCTCGCGGAGCAGGTCGTCGTCGTCACCGGCGCTTCGGCGGGGCTCGGGCGCGCGGTCGCGCGTCTTGCCGGCGCACGCGGGGCGGCGGTCGTCGTCTTTGCGCGCGGCGGCGACGGCCTCGACGGCGCCGTTGCCGAGCTGACGGCAGGGGGAGCTCGCGCGCATGCAGTCGTGGGCGACGTCGCCGTCCTCGACGATTGCCACCGCGTGGTCGAGGAGACGCTCGACCGGTTCGGCCGGATCGACACGTTCTGCGCGAACGCGATGGTCACGGTCTACCGCGAGGCGCGGGAGCTCGACCCCGAGGAGCTGCGGCGCGTCGTCGACGTCAACTTCCTCGGCGCGGTCAATTGCTACTGGGCCTCGCTCGCGGCGCTGACGGAGTCCCACGGGACGTTCGTCCACGTCAGCTCCGCTCTCGCCTACCGCGGTATCCCGCTGCAGGCGGCGTACTGCTCGTCGAAGGCCGCCGGGCGTACGTTCTTCGAGTCGGCCCGCGTGGAGCACGAGAAGCACCGCATCCCGGTCGACGTCTCGCTCGTCCTGCCGGGCGCCATCAACACGCCGCAGTTCGACACGGCGCGCCAGTACATCGGCAAGCAGCCGCAGCCGGTCCCGCCGATCTACCAGCCCGAGCTGTTCGCCGCCGGCGTCGTCCACTGCTTCGAGCACCCGGTCCGCGAGCTGCCGCTCGGGTGGGGCGCGCAGAAGCTGCTCTGGGGCCAGAAGCTGAGCCCGCGTGCCGGCGACCTGGTGCTGTTGCGGAGCGGCTGGAAGGGCCAGCAGACGGGGGAGCCGAAGCCGGTGGGGTCGCCGGACAACCTGTTCGCGCCGCTTCCGGGCGACCGCGGCGCGCACGGCCGCTTCGACGCGACCTCGCGCTCCTCGACGCTCTGGACGTCGCTGCGGGTGCGGCGCTGGCTCGTCGGATCGGCGGTCGCGGCCGCAGCCGCCCCGGCCGTCGCGAGAGCGCTCGCGCGACGCTGACGGTGCCGCGCCGGCATCGCCGGCGCGGCCGTGCCCCCGGCCGCCGCTGTCCGGTGCCAGGCACGGTGACAGAACAGTCACGAGACCGTCACCGATTCGTCGCGGTCACAAGGAGAAGGGGCTCGGAGCAGCGACAACGCGAACGGCCGTCCAGACGCGTCCGGTGCCAGGCACCGTGACGGAAGCGTGACGAACCTGTGCGTCACCCGTGTTCGTGCCGGATCAGAGCGACGCGGCGAGCTCGGCGAGCTTCGACACGGTGCGCCAGTTCCGCGCGGTTCCGACGCCGAGGCCGTCGAGCAGCGACTGCTTGACGCGGGTGCCCTGCCGGCCGTTCGGGTGGTGGAGGTAGACGTCGCTGCCGACGACGGCGATCCGGTCGGGCGCGACGTCGGCCGCCGCGACCCGCCGCACGGCGGCGGCGGTCGGCCGGGTGGCGAGGAACACCACGTGCGACTTCGAGGTATCCGTTCCGAACGGGTGCGCCTCGACGACCGTGGCGAGCTCCGCCGGCGTTCGCAGCACGACCGCGGCCGAGACGTCGAACGAGTCCGCGACCAGCTTCTCCAGGCGCTTCGCCAGGCGGCCCCGGGAGCGCTCGGGCGCGCGCAGGAGGACGTTGCCGCTCGCGATGTAGGTGCGGGGGTCGTCGTATCCCGCCTCGGCGAGCACCCGCCGCAGCTCGCCCATCGCGATGCGGTTGCGCGCTGCGAGGTTGATCCCACGGAGCAGGGCCACCCACGCGTGGTTCATTCTCGCGGTAGAGGATAGGCCCACCGGTGGGAAAGACCGGTCCCGGTACCATGCTCCAGGCACAAGGTCCGCGCAATTCCGCTGATTTCCCAGGGAAGAGGTCGCACAAGTTGGCATTGCTGGAGCTGAAGAACCTGCACGTCGCGCTCGAGGACGGCACGGAGATCGTCAAGGGCGTCGACCTCGCGATCGACACGAACCAGGTGCACGCGATCATGGGGCCGAACGGCTCGGGCAAGTCGACGCTCGCGTACGCGATCGCCGGCCACCCGGCCTACGAGATCACCGAGGGGCAGATCCTGCTCGAGGGCGAGGACGTCACCGAGGCCGGGGCCGACGAGCGCGCGCAGAAGGGGCTCTTCCTTGCCTTCCAGTACCCGCATGCGATTCCCGGCGTCACCGTGACGAACTTCCTCCGGCAGGCGATCAACGCGGTCAGGAAGGCGCGGAAGGGCGGTGTCGACGACCCGATTCCCGTGCCCGAGTTTCGCACCTCGCTCCTGGCCGAGATGGACCGCCTGAAGGTGAGCCGCGAGCTTGCGTCGCGCTACCTGAACGACGGCTTCTCCGGCGGTGAGAAGAAGCGCGTCGAGATCCTCCAGATGGCGATGCTGAAGCCGCGGATCGCCGTGCTCGACGAGACCGACTCCGGGCTCGACATCGACGCGCTGCGCGTCGTCGCGAGCGGCGTCAAGGCCCTCGTCGGCCCCGACATGGGCGCGCTCGTGATCACGCACTACCAGCGCATCCTCGACCACATCACCCCGGACTTCGTGCACGTGTTCGTGGGCGGCAAGATCGTCGAGGAGGGCGGCCCGGAGCTCGCGCACAAGCTGGAGGCAGAAGGGTACGACTCGTACATTCCTGCGACCGTGGGGGGTGAGGCGTGATGGCACAGACCGAGAGCGAGATCGTCCAGGGGATCGGGTCCGACTACGAGGTCAAGTACGGCTTCCACGTCGCCGAGGACTACTTCTTCAAGTCGGGCCGCGGGCTGTCGCACGAGCTCGTCGACGCGATCTCGTCGCACAAGGGCGAGCCCGATTGGATGCGGAAGTTCCGCCACCGGTCGCTCGAGTACTTCCTCGCGCGGCCGCTTCCGGTGTGGGGCGGCAACGTCAGCGAGATCGACTTCGAGAACATCTACTACTACATCCGCCCGACCGAGAAGCAGGCCGACAAGTGGGAGGACCTGCCGGCCGACATCAAGGACACCTGGGACAAGCTCGGGATCCCGGAGGCGGAGAAGAAGTACCTCGCCGGCGTCGGCGCGCAGTACGAGTCGGAGGTCGTCTACCACAAGCTCCAGGAGCACCTGACGGCGCAGGGCGTGATCTTCCTCGACACCGACACCGCGCTCCGCGAGCACGAGGATCTCTTCAAGCAGTACTTCGGCACGATCATTCCGCAGAACGACAACAAGTTCGCTGCGCTGAACTCTGCGGTCTGGTCGGGCGGGTCGTTCATCTACGTCCCGCCCGGTGTCCGGATCGAGATGCCGCTTCAGGCCTACTTCCGCATCAACGCCGAGAACATGGGCCAGTTCGAGCGCACGCTGATCCTCGTCGACGAGGGCGCGTACGTGCACTACGTCGAGGGCTGCACCGCCCCGATCTACTCGTCCGACTCGTTGCACTCGGCCGTCGTCGAGATCGTCGTCAAGAAGGGCGGCCGCTGCCGGTACACGACGATCCAGAACTGGTCGAACAACGTCTACAACCTCGTCACGAAGCGCGCGGTCGCCTACGAGGACGCGACGATGGAGTGGGTCGACGGCAACCTCGGCTCGAAGCTGACGATGAAGTACCCGGCGATCTGGCTGCTCGGCGAGCGGGCGCACGGCGAGGTGCTGTCGATCGCGTTCGCCGGCCAGGGCCAGCACCAGGACGCGGGCGGCAAGTGCGTGCACGTCGCGCCGCGGACGTCGAGCGTGATCACGTCGAAGTCGATCTCCAAGAACGGCGGCCGCGCCGGCTACCGCGGGCTGCTCGAGGTCGCGAAGGGCGCCAAGGGATCGAAGTCGAAGGTCGTCTGCGACGCGTTGATCCTCGACGAGGAGTCGCGGTCGGACACGTACCCGTACATCCGCATCGACGAGAACGAGGTCGACATCGGCCACGAGGCGACGGTGTCGAAGATCGGCGAGGAGCAGCTCTTCTACCTGATGTCGCGCGGGCTCTCCGAGGCGGAGGCCTCGGCGATGGTCGTCTCCGGCTTCGTCGAGCCGATCACGAAGGAGCTCCCACTCGAGTACGCCGTCGAGATGAACAGGCTGATCCAGCTCCAGATGGAGGGCAGCGTTGGCTGACCCTCGCCCGACGAGCCGGCTGCGGGGTGTCCTGTGACGATCACCGTCGAGCACACCGACTTCGTCTCGGTACCCGTGACGGACATGGAGCGGTCGACGAAGTGGTACGCGGAGACGCTCGGGGTGCCGCAGACGGGGTTCGGCGGGTGGCCCGAGTTCAAGCTCGGCGACAACGTCTTCCTGTACCTCCTCGACCCGACGAACATCGGGCAGGAGTTCCGCGGGCCACACTCGTCGGCTATCGCGCTGCGCGTCCCCGACGTCGCGGAGGCGAAGCGTGCGCTGGAGGCGAGCGGCGTCGAGTTCGACGGCGACATCTTCGACACGGGCGTTTGCCACATGGCGCAGTTCGCCGATCCCGACGGAAACCGGCTGATGCTGCACCGCCGCTACGCGCCCGATGAGTAGGGCCGAGCTCGTCGAGCGCTACCGGTCGCTGCCGCTGCCGACGACGTCGGAGGAGCCGTGGCGGTTCACCGACCTGCGCGGCTTCGATCCCGACGCCTTCTCGCCCGAGGCGGGCGGTACGGCGCCGCCGCAGTCGATGCTGGAGCTCGACGTCGCGGCCGTCGCGACGGTCACGGAGTCGGGGGTCGAGATCGACGGCGCGCCCGACGGCGTGACGTTCACCCGTCTCGACGAGAACCACCCGCGCCTCTACGAGCTCGTCGGCTCGGCGGACAAGTTCACGGCCCACAACGCGGCCGTGTGGAAGCACGGAGTCCTCGTCGAGGTGGCCGCGGGCGTCCAGCTCGACCGGCCGCTGTACGTGCGGGTCGCGTCGGGCGGCGACGGGGCCGCGCTCTTCTACCGCCTGCTCGTCGTCGCGACGCGGGGGTCGCGGTTCTCGCTGATCGAGGAGTACACCTCGGCGGCGCCCGACAGCCGGGCGTACACGAACGCCGCCGTGGAGCTCTTCGTCGAAGAGGGCGCGAAATTCGAGTACGTGTCGATCCAGAACCTCTCGCGCGAGACGTGGCACTTCGCCACGCACCACGCGCGCGTCGATCGGGACGCCCAGCTCGACTGGGTGGCCGGCGGGTTCGGCTCCAAGAAGGGGAAGATCCGGATCCAGAACGACCTCGCCGGGCCCGGCGCGACGAGCCGCGTGACGGGCGCGTACTTCGCCGACGGCGATCAGCATCTCGACTACGACACCTTCCAGGAGCACGCGGCGCCGAACACCGAAAGCGACTTCGCCTTCAAGGGCGCGCTCCGTGGGTCGGCGCGTGCGGTGTGGCGCGGGATGATCCGCGTCGAGCCGCACGCCCAGCGTACGAACGCCTACCAGGAGAACCGGAACCTGCTCCTCTCGCCCGACGCGCACGCCGACTCGATCCCTGGCCTCGAGATCATGGCGAACGACGTGCGGTGCACGCACGGCGCGACGCTCGGGCGGGTCGACCGCGAGCAGCTCTTCTACCTGATGGCCCGCGGCCTCACGCGCGCCGAGGCCGAGCGCCTCATCGTGCGGGGCTTCTTCCAGGACATCCTGGACCGGATCGACCTCGAGCCGGTGCGCGAGGCGCTCGGCGCCGCGCTCGAGGCGCGGATCCCGCAGGCGTAGAGCCGTCGCCGAGTCAGTCCAGCGCCTGCGCGGGCTCGAGGCGCTCGCGCGGCGCCCGGACCGTGATCGACAGCGCGACGACCGCCGCGGCCATGCCCGCGACCGCGCTGAGGGCGAAGGCGAGCGTGAAGCCGGACTCCGCGGGCGCGCCGTGGACGGTGTGCGCCGTCAGCAGCGCGGCGCCGATCTGGCCGCCGACGACGGCCCCGATCATCCGGACGACGGTGTTCATGCCCGTCGCGACGCCCGTCTCCGTCTCGCGCACGTTGCCTGCGATCAACGCGACCATCGAGGCGAACGCGAATCCGACGCCGAGACAGAGGGCGGTGTAGGCGGCCACCACCTCCCACGCCTCGTCGTGGGCGGCCGCGAGCATGAGCGCCGAAACCGACACGATCAGCATGCCCGTGGCGAGCGGCCACTTCGCGCCGACGCGGCGGCCGAAGACGCCGGCGAGAGGACCCGCGAACAGGAGCATCACCGAGCCGGGCAAGAGGTAGAGGCCGACCTCGGACGGGCTCGCGCCGAAGCCGTACCCGCGCGACGACGGCGCCTGCACGAACGTGGGGACGAGGACGAAGCAGGAGAAGAGCGCGAAGCCGGCGATCAGCGTCACGACGTTCGTGAGCAGCACCGGGCGGTGGGCCATCATCTCGAGATCCACCATCGGCGATGCAACACGCCGCTCGACCGCCAGCCATGCGAGGAATGAGACGGCTGCGGCGGCCACGAGGCCGAGCACGCGCGCGCTCCCCCAGCCCCACGCCTCTCCCTGCGTCAGTGCGACCATCAGCGAGAGGAGCCCCGCCGACAGGAGGAGCGCGCCCGGGACGTCGACTCGCGACGGCGACCTCACGGGAGACTCGGGCACGAAGCGCCAGACGAGGACGACCGCCGCCGCGACCGGGATCGACCCCAGGACGAAGAGCCATCGCCACGACAGGTGGTCGATGACGACGCCGCTCGCGACGATGCCGACCCCGCCGCCGACGCCGAACACCGCCGACAGCAGCCCGTACCCGACCTGAGCGCGGTCGGGAGGAAACTCGTCGCGGATGATCGCGAAGCTGAGCGGGAAGAGCGCGCCGCCGGCGCCGGCGAGCATGCGGAACCCGATCAGCGACCCGACGCTCCAGGCGAAGGCGCAGCCCGCCGACCCGAGGAAGAACAGCCCGAGGGCGACGATCAACATCCGGTTCTTCCCGAACTGGTCTCCGAGCCGGCCGAGGATCGGCGTCGTGACGGCGGCTGCGACGAGGAACCCGGTGAGCACCCACGTCACCCACGCCGTGCTCGTGCCGAACTCGCGCTGGAACGTCGTCAGCGCCGGGAAGACCATCGTCTGCTGGAGCGAGAACGCGGTCCCCGCCAGGGCGAGGATCCCAAGGGTGAATCCGTAGTGCTGCCGCCCCTCCCGCACGCTCGGACGGTACCGGCGGATGCCGCCCGGAAGCGTCAGGCCGTGATCGCGACGTGCCCCGGCTGTGCGACGACGCGCTCGAGCCACTCGACGAATCGACGGGTACGTCGTCGAGCGAGAACCCACCCTCGTCGGCGACGTGCGTGTACGCGTAGAGCGCGATGTCGGCGATCGTCATCGTCTCGCCGACGAGCCAGTCGCGGCCCGCGAGACCCTGCTCCTGGGCTCCGAGCGCGCGCTCGCCGCGCTTCGTCAGCGACTCGCGCTGCGTCTCGTACAGCTCCGGCCGCCCGGAGTACGTCTTCAGGAACCGCGCGACCGCGAGTGCCGGCTCGTGCTCGTACTGCTCGAAGAACATCCACTGCAGGACGCACGCGCGGCCGTACCGGTCGGCCGGGACGAATCGCGTCCCCTCGCCGAAGTACCACAGGATCGCGTTCGACTCGGCGAGCGGCCGGCCGTCGTCGAGGACGAGCGTCGGCACGCGCCTCGCCGGATTGAGCTCGCCCAGCCACTCGCGCCGGTTCGAGCGGTCGACGACGTCGACCTCGCGACGCTCGACGTCGAGGCCGAGGTGCGCGAGCAGGAGCCGGACCTTGTAGCAATTGCCCGAGATCCGGCTGTCGTAGAGGAGCACGGTCAGAGCTTCTTTCGCAGCAGGCCGAAGACCCCTCGGACGACCTCGCGCTGGAGCGCCTTTCCGCTGCGCGAGGAGAGGAAGTCCGTCAGCTCGTCGGTCGGCCCCTTCGCCGGCGCTTTCGTGGTGCGAGGCCGCGGCTGCGGCGCCCGCCGTCCCGGCGCGGGCTTCGACGCGTCGGCATCCGCCGCAGCCTCGACGCGTCTCGCGAGCACCTCGGCGGCGCTCTCGCGGTCGAGACGCGTGGCGTACTTCGCCGTGAGCGGCGACGACTGCGTTGCAGCGGCGACGTCGACCGCCTGCATGGACGAGAGCGGGGCGCGCAGGCGCGTGTGCACGACCGGGGTCGGCACACCGCGCTCGGAGAGGATCGTGACGGCTGCCTCACCGATGCCGACCTGCGTCAGCAACTCCTGCAGGTCGTAGAGCTCCGACTTCGGGTACGTCCGGACGGTCTTCTTCAGCGCGTCGGCGTCCTCGGGCGTGAACGCCCTGAGCGCGTGCTGCACGCGCGCGCCGAGCTGCCCGAGGACGTCGCGCGGCAGGTCGGTCGGCGCCTGCGTGACGAAGAACACGCCGACACCCTTCGAGCGGATCATCCGCACCGTGCGCACCACCGACTCGAGAAACGACTTCGTCGCGTCCGCGAACAGCAGGTGCGCCTCGTCGAAGAAGAAGACGAGGCGCGGCTTCTCGACGTCCCCGACCTCGGGGAGGCTCTCGAAGAGCTCGCCGAGAAGCCACATCAGCACGGTCGAGAAGAGGGCCGGCCGGTCCTGGACGGCCGCGAGCTCGAGGCAGGTCACGACGCCGCGGCCGTCGGGCGCCGTCCGGAGGAGGTCGGCGATCTCGAACTGGGGCTCGCCGAAGAACTCCGTGCCGCCGCCGTCCTCGAGCCCGACGAGCGCGCGTAGCAGGACGCCGATCGTCCGCGAGGAGACGCCGCCGATCCCCTTCAGCGCCTCTTTCCCGGCGTCCGAGTCGAGGTATGTGAGGAGTGCGCGCAGGTCGGCCAGGTCGACGAGCGCGAGGCCGCGCTCGTCGGCGAACCGGAACAGGAGCGCGAGCGTCTGCGCCTGGGTCTCGTTCGCACGAAGCACTTTCGCGAGCAGCTCCGGACCGAAGTCCGTGACGGTCGCGCGGACGGGTGCGCCGGGGCCGATGCCGCCGATCGACGCGAACTCGACCGGGAACGCCGTCGGCGCGTACGCGAGCCCGAGCTCCGCCATCCGCCTCGGCGCCGGCCCGTCGTCGGCGCCCGGCCGGAGCATCCCCGACAGGTCGCCCTTGTAGTCGGCGGCGAAGACAGGCACGCCGGCCGCCGAAAGCCCCTCGGCGAGGAGCTGGAGCGTCCGCGTCTTCCCCGTGCCGGTAGCGCCCGCGATCAGGCCGTGGCGGTTCATCGTTGCAAGGGGGACCTGGACGACGGCCGCGGGGGCGACAGCGCCGTCGAGGACGCCGCGTCCGAGGTCGAGGGCGGGCCCGGTCGTCGCGTACGCCTCGGCGATCGTGGTTGCGAAGTCGGCCACGGCGCCGAACTCTATGGACGTCGGCGACGGCGCTTGACGCAACGACGCACGAAATCCGACTGCGCACGGCGCCGGTACCATCGAGACGAGTCTCCGAGGAAAGGAAACCGATGCGTCGCATCCTGCTGCTGCTGTTCGCCGCGGCTGTGCTCGCCGCGCCTGTCGCCCTTGCGAAGGGCGCATTTCCGAAGACGATCCAGCTCCCGAACGGGTTCCAGCCCGAGGGCATCGCGATCAAGGGAAACACCTTCTACGTCGGCTCGATCCCGACCGGAGCCGTCTACGCGGGCAACCTCCGGACCGGTGAGGGAGCCGTTCTCGTCCCGGGCGCCGCGGGTCACGCCGCCACGGGCCTGAAGGTCGACCGCGGACGCCTGTTCGTGTCGGGCGCCTCGACCGGCAAGGCGTTCGTCTACGACGCGAAGACGGGCACGCTTGTCCGCGAGTACCAGCTCGCCACTACCGGCGGCCCGACGTTCATCAACGACGTCGTGGTGACGAAGAAGGCGGCCTTCTTCACCGATTCGAACCGCGCGGTGATCTACAAGGTGCCGATCGCCGGCAAGACGCTCGGTGACGCCCAGACGATCCCGCTGACGGGTGACTTCCAGCTCGTCCCCGGGTTCAATCTGAACGGTATCGCCGCGACGCCGAACGGCAAGACGCTGATCGCGATCCAGAGCGCGACGGGGAAGCTCTTCACGATCGACCCCGCGACCGGCGCCACGAAGGCGATCGACCTCGGCGGGGCCGTGCTCTCGAACGGCGACGGCCTGCTGCTCCAGGGCAAGACGCTCTACGTCGTCCAGAACCGCGACAACAAGATCGCGGTGGTCAAGCTCGACGCGAAGCTCACGAGCGGTACCGTCGTGCGGACGATCACCGACGCGGCGTTCGACGTGCCGACGACGATCGCGAGGCACGGGAACCGGCTCTACGCGGTGAACGCGCGCTTCACGACGCCGCCGGGACCGACGACGACCTACAGCGTCGTCCAGGTCAAGCGCTAGATAGGCGAGGACGACGGGCCGGCCCTGTCGAGCGGCCGGCCCGCGCCCTCGCGGCGCCCTTACGCCAGCGGGTGGTTCGACCGGATGAGGTCCGTCGGGTCGTAGGCCGCCTTGATCCGCCGGAGGCGCCGGTACGCAGCCTCCGTGAACAGCGTTGCCGCGCTCCGCCGGGACTCGGCCAGGTTGAGGTACGTGTGCTGGGCCTCCCACGGTGCGAGCGCCGCGCGGAACCGCGCGATCGCCGCGTGCACCCGCGCGTGCGCCTCCGGCGTCGGCACGACCCCGACTGCGAACGTGCTGAACGGCGCCTCGAAGGCCGCCACCGCGCCGTGCTCGGGCCGCGGCCGCGCGATCGCGCCGCCGAGGTGGCGAATCTCGGCGCTGAGGATCGGCGACCCGACGACGGAGTCGATCAGCGCGTCGATCAGCTCGTCGTCGACGTCCGTGAGCATCCCGCCGTCGCCGGTGCCCGGCACCGGGTGGTCCGGGTCCATGTGGAGGCGCGAGAGCTGCGTGATCGGGATCGCCTCGACCGTGTCGACGGCGGGCCCGAGCGCGCGCATCGGCTCGATCAGGCGCCGTGCCTCGTCGAAGTCGTCGCCGGAGTAGATCGCCTCCACGACGACGAACGAGTTCCCGCGGAGCGGTTCGGGGATGTCGGGGATCGGCGGGAGCTGGAGGATGCGGCCGACGCTCGTCAGCTCGTCGGGCAGATCGTCGGTCCAGGCGCGCCACGCGCGCAGCACCTCGCGCGCCCGGCCGACCGGGAAGAAGAGGACGCCGGCGTACACCTGCTCGATCGGGAACAGGTCGAGCTCGATCGCGGTCACGACGGCGAACGCGCCGCCGCCGCCGCGCAGCGCCCAGAAGAGGTCGGGGTCGTTCTCGCGGTCGACTCGCCGGAACTCGCCGTCGGCGGTCACGACCTCGATCGCCGTGACGTGATTCGCGCCGATGCCGTACTTGCGGCCGAGCCACGACAGGCCGCCGCCGAGCGTGTAGCCGACGACGCCGACGTCCGGCGACGAGCCGGCGAGCGCGCCGAGGCCGCGCTCCGCGGCCGCCTCGACGACCTCGATCCAGATCGTTCCCGCCGCGGCGCGCGCGGTCCTCGTCTCGGGGTCGATCGTCACCCCGCGGAGCTCGTGCAGCTTGAGCAGGATCGTGCCGTCGAGCGATCCGAGCGCCCCGGCGCTGTGACCGGTTCCCTGCGGGGCGACCTGGAGGCCGCACTCGCGGGCGTACCCGATGACCTCGGTCACGTCCTGCACGGTCTTCGGGAGGGCCACGGCGGCGGGCCGCTGGTCGACCGCGAGGTTCCACGCCTGCCGTGCCGCATCCCAGCCGTCGTCGCCGGCGACGAAGACGTCGCCTGCCATCCTCGCGCGAAGCTCGCGCACATCCGGAGCGCCAAGGGGGGCCGTCCGCATCCAGTTCTCCATCTTCAGTCGCCTCCTGCGAGTGGTGTCGCGGAGAATCCTGCGTTCGAGGTGGGCCGCTCGTCGTCCGCCGCCGGAGCGATCGTCGATCCGCCGCGGTGACGATCGTGCCGTCGTCTGCGAGGACGACGGGAGATGGCCAACGACCGGCGCCCGCAGCCGGGGGACGTGTGGGAAAGCCGCTCGGGCTCTGCCCGCCCCCCGGACGCGACGAGCCCGCGACCTGGGCCGCGGGCTCGCGTGCGCGAGACGATTTCTCTAGGGGGATCCGGCGTCTCGCCGTCTTCTGCCTACCGCGATCCGTCGCAGGCCTAACCTGCTTCGAATGCGTCCTTGATCGAGACGGCTGCCGTCGCCGACGGTCGGATCACCCGTACGGGGGAATCCCACGGCGCGCGCCGAACCGATGGACCACGAGCCGAGGATCCAGCGATCCCGGAAAAAGGCGCGTAGAATCCCGCCGCTGCAGAAGGCGGCGCGGTGCAGTTGGACGGCTGCACCTGACGAGCGAAGGGGGCTTTTCCATGTTTCTCCGTTCCAAAACGCTGAGGTGTGCGGCGGTACTGGCGCTCGTCCTGGCGTTTGCGCCCGCGTCGAGCCACCTGGTGGCTTCCGCGCCCGCCGTCGTGGGCGACTGCAACGCCGATCCCTCCTGGGGCACGCTCAACCTGAACTACGCCGACCAGGTCCTGACGCTCGTGAACCAGCACCGCGCGGGGCTCGGGCTCGTGACGCTCCAGGTGTCGCCGACGCTCACGAAGGCCGCGCAGTGGAAGGCCCTCCACATGGCCGGGTACAACTACCTCGGGCACAACGACCCGGCGCCGCCCGTCGACCGGAGCCCCGGGCAGCGGCTCGAGGCTTGCGGGTACCCGGTGTCGCAGGCAGGCTGGGGCGAGAACATCGCCTACGGGTACCAGACGCCCTCGACGGTGATGAACGGCTGGCTCAACTCGGCCGGCCACAAGGCGAACATCGAGAACTCGACCTACCGCGCGATCGGCGTCGGCGCCGCGTCGAACTCCAGCGGCATCATGTACTGGTCGCAGGAGTTCGGGACGCTCGTCGACTCCGGCGGCGGAGGCGGCGGATCCGCTCCGACGGTCTCTCTGACGTCCTTCCCGCCCGCGACGACGACGGTCACGAGCGCGAGCTTCGCGTGGACCACGAGCGGAACGGTCTCCAGCACGACGTGCTCCCTCGACGGCGCAGCGGCGACGGCCTGCACCTCTCCGCGCGCCTACAACCCCCTCACCGCCGGGCAGCACACCTTCCGCGTCACCGTCTCGAACTCGAGCGGCAGCAACGGCGCCACCTACTCGTGGACGATCTCGAACGACCCGCCGCCCGGGACCGCGCCGAGCGTCACGATCACGAGCGGACCCGGGTCGAGCACCACGTCCACGAGCGCGAGCCTCTCGTGGACCGCCGGCGGCTCACCCACGTCGACCGTGTGCTCCCTCGACGGCGGCGCCACAGGCCCGTGCACCTCGCCGGCGGGCTACAGCGGCCTCGCCGCCGGCCCGCACAGCTTCCGCGTCACCGTCTCGAACTTCTACGGCAGCCAGTCGGCGACCTACTCCTGGACGATCACCTCGCCGGCCGGATCGGCCCCGACGGCCACGTTCACGAGCGGGCCCGGGTCGAGCACGACCTCCTCCGTCGCGAACTTCTACTGGGCGACGACCGGCACCGTGTCCTCGACGACGTGCACGCTCGACAACCTGTCCCCCGTCTCGTGCTCCTCGCCTGCGAGCTACGGGAACATCAGCATCGGCTCGCACGTCTTCCGCGTGACGGTCTCGAACGCCACCGGCTCCAACACGGCGACGTACAACTGGACCGTCACGGGGAGCCTTCCGAGCGTGTGGATCAGCTCGGCGCCGTCGCTCTCGACGATGGCGACGTTCGCGACGTTCTACTTCTACACCTTCGGCACCGTCACGAGCCTCACGTGCTCGCTCGACGGCGAGGCGCCCGTTCCCTGCACGTCGCCCAAGAGCTATGCCGGGCTCGCGCCGGGGACGCACAACTTCAAGGTGACGGTCGCGAACGGGGCCGGAAGCCAGTCCGCGAGCTACATGTGGACGGTGCTCGGCGGGACCGGCTCGCCCCCGACAGTCTCGCTGACGTCGGCGCCCGCGTCGTCGACGACCGACACCACGGCGGGCTTCGCGTGGTCGACCTCGGGGACCGTCACGGGCACCACCTGCTCCCTCGACGGCGCCGCGGCGCTCGCGTGCTCGTCGCCCGCGTCGTATACGGGCCTCGCGGTCGGGCCGCACTCGTTCCGCGTGACCGTGTCGAACTCGTTCGGAAGCGCGTCCGCCTCCTACAGCTGGACCGTCGCCGCGCCGGCGCCCCCGGGCTCGGCGCCGTCCGTCACGATCACCGGCGGGCCGGGCTCGAGCACGACCGCGACCGCCGCGAGCTTCGCGTGGTCGACGACGGGCACCGTGACGGGCACCACGTGCTCGCTCGACGGCGCCGCGGCGACCGGATGCTCCTCGCCTGCGAGCTACACCGGCCTCGGCACCGGGCCGCACGCGTTCAGGGTCACCGTGTCGAACACGTTCGGGAACCAGTCCGCGACCTACAACTGGACGATCTCGCCGCCCGCGGCGGGGTCGGCGCCGACCGTGACCGTCACCGGCGGCCCCGGCTCCAGCACGCTCTCGACCGACGCGACCTTCTCCTTCACGACGACCGGGATCGTCGCGACCACGACGTGCTCCCTCGACGGCGGCGCGGGGACGACCTGCAACAGCCCGAAGGGCTACGGCGGCCTCGTCGTCGGGCCCCACTCGTTCAAGGTGACGGTGTCCAACGAGTACGGCTCGAACAGCGCGACCTACTCGTGGACGATCGCCCCGCAGGCAGGGGCTCCCCCGACGGTCTCGATCACGCCGTACAGCGGCACGTCGCGGACGCCGACGTTCTACTGGACGACCACCGGAGGCCCGACGTCGGTGACATGCTCGGTGGACGGCGGCGCTCAGGCCGCCTGCGTCTCGCCCCTGACGGCGGCGGTGGCGACGGCGGGTAGTCACACCTTCACGGTCACGGTGTCGAACGCCTTCGGCTCGCGCTCGGCGACCTCCTACTGGTACGCGTTCTAGCGCGTCTGTCGTCGGCCGCCGCGGGGCTTTTCCCCGGCGGCCGACGACAACTGGCGCCGTTCCAGCCATTCATCGAATCCCGTGGCATCATGTTCCGCGCGGAACGGGTCCGCGTCAGGCTACGTAGGGGGGTCGGCGAAAGATGGGTGCGGCAAGGTTTGCGGTGAACGGACGTGCTCGGCTCCTGTTGGCTCTCGCGGCGCTGCTCGCAGTCGCCGGCGCGATCACCGTCGGCTCGGGTCGAGCCGCCGATCCGCCGACCGTCACCCTCACCGGGCCGGCAAACCCGATTGTGGAGGGCTCGGCGGGGTCCTTCGAGATCAAGGTCAGCGGCGGGGAGCCGAACACTTCGTACGACTTCAACTGGGCGCTGACGGCGGGCGCGACGCCCTCGGCGGCCTCCTCCGACTTTCCCGCGACCACCGGTGGTCCCGTGACGGTGACGACCGGCGACGGCGGCAGCGGCTCCGCGAGCTTCAACGTGGCCACGACCGACGATCAGGTCTACGAGGCGAGCGACGAGAACTTCAAGGTGACGCTCTCGTCCGGAGGCGCCGAGGCCGCGGCCTCGATCCACGACAACGATCCCAAGCCCGCGATCACGATCCAGGACGCATCGGGCCAGGAGGGAAACTCCGGCACGTCGAAGCTGACGTTCAACGTCACGATCGACCGCCCGAGCCACGACCCGATCACGTTCAATATCCAGACGAGCCCGGGCAGCGCGTCGACGCCGGAGGACTTCGTGAACGGGAGCGGGACGTGGTTCACGATTCCTCGCCGGGCCAGACCTCCCCTTCTGCGCCGGTTCAGGTGACGATCAACGGCGACACGAAGACCGAGCCCGACGAGGCGTTCAACGTCGAGGTCACGAATCTCGTGGGCGCCGAGAAGGCTCGCTCGGTGGCGACCGGCACGATCGTGAACGACGACGAGGCGCCTCCGCCCCCGCCGCCGGGGAAGATCTCGATCGGCAACGGTGCCTCGGGAGAGTCCGGCGGCAGCGTCTCGTTCCTGATCACCGTCACGGGCGCGCACCCCGAGGTGACGTTCAACTACCACACCGAGAACGGGAGCGCGACTGCCCCGTCCGACTACCAGTCGATCAACACGGCAGGCCCACGGATCGCCGCGGGCGCGTCGGACGCATCGGTGGAGATCTCGATCCCGATCGTCGACGACCAGATCGACGAGACGTCGGAGCAGTTCCTCGTCGTGCTGAGCGACATCGTCGGCGCCACCTTCGACGGCGGCGGGTCGACGATCTCGGGGATCGGGACGATCGAGAACGACGACAACAACTCGTCCGTCTCGATCGGCGACGCGACGGTCGAGGAGGGCGCGACCGCGCAGCTCAGCGTCTCGCTCGCACCGGTGAGCGGCCGCCAGGTGAACGTCAGCTACACGATCGAGTCCGGAACAGCGGGCGCCGGTCGGTTCACGGCGACGAGCGGGAGCGTTCCGATCCAGCCGGGGTCGACGACGGCGACCATTCCGGTCGTCACGAACGCCGACGACGCGAGCCACCCGAACGAGACGGTCGTGGTGAAGATCACCGCGGCGGGCGCGAAGGTCGGCAAGGCGACGGGCACCGTCACGATCGTCGACAAGCAGGCGCCGCCGACGCTCGCGATCGGGGACGCGACCGCGCCCGAGGGCGGGGCGGTGGTGTTCACCGTGTCCCTGCTCGGGTCGGCGTCGGGCGGCAACGTCACGGTCGCCTTCGCGACCGTCGACGGCGCGGTGTTCCCGAACGCGATCGCCCCCGGCGACTATTCGAGCGCGTCCGGCACGCTCACCTTCGCGGCGGGCGAGAAGTCGAAGACGATCTCGATCGCGACCGTCGACGACTCGACCTCCGAGGCGGACGAGGTCTTCTTCCTCCAGCTCTCGAGCCCGCAGGGCGCCGTCCTCTCGACGCCCTCGCGCGGCGTCGGGAAGATCATCGACAACGACGGTGGAACGCCGCCACCGCCGCCACGCCGGCCCGACGCCCGGCACGACCACGTCGACGCGGCCGACGACGACGACGCCGACCGGGACGAATTCGATCTCCGCCGCCGGTGATGATCATCACGGTGCCCGCGACGCTCGTCGTGCCGAGCAACGGCGTCGTCAGCGGTGAAGGTCACCTGCCCTGCGACGACGAAGGGCGTCTGCGCCGGCACGGTCTCGCTCGTGGACTCGAAGACGAGCCGCCTCGCGCTCACCGCTTTCAGCGGCCTGAAGCCGAACGACTCCGCGTCGGTCAAGCTGACGGTGAGTGCGGCCGGGCTGAAGGAGTTGAAGGCAGCCGGCGGCAGGCTCGTGAAGCTGACGGTGAGCGTCAACGCGACGTCGTCCGATGCCGCCGGTCTCCAGCAGACCGAGAAGCCCGTCAACGCGAAGTACGGCGCATCGTCGGCCAAGTCGATCCAGGGCCCGCTGATGGTCCTGTCGGTTCCGGGGACGCTCGTCGTCGGGAACGACAGCATCGTCTTCGTCAAGGTCAAGTGCCCGAAGACCGCCGCCGGCGCCTGCTCGGGCACCGTGTCGCTCCTCGCGGGCAAGACGCGGTTCGCGGCGAACTCGTTCTCGAAGCTGAAGGCGAACGCGACCGGGTCGGTGCGTCTCTGGATCAACGGCACCGCGATGAAGGGGCTCAAGCGCGCTCCGAACAAGGTCGTGACGCTGAAGCTGAGCGTCGTCGCGAAGGCGAACGGCACCGCGACCCGGAAGTCCGAGAAGACCGTCGGCCTGAAGTACTCGCCGTCGAAGAAGCCTGCGCCGAAGCCGAAGCCGACGAAGTCGACGGTCACGATCAACCTGCCGTAGTGGCGCGGCGCGTGCTGTCGGCGGCCGCCGCCGCCGGTTGCTCGCTTGCGGCCGCGGTTGCGGCGGCGGGGTCTTCGGGATCGGCGACGGCGCCGCGCGACCTGCTCCCCGATCTCGTCCAGCGCTCGCCCTATGCGCTGGACGGCCGGACCGTGCAGACGGCGACCGGGCCGCGCTTCCGGCTCGGCTTCGCCTCGGCCGTCTACAACGCCGGCAGAGGCCCGATGGAGATCCTCGGGAGCCGCCCGTCGCGCGCCGTGAAGACGATGACGGCCACGCAGATCGTCCACCGAAGCGACGGCTCGACGCGCCGGGTCCCGAACGTCGGCCAGATCCGGTTCGTTCGGTCCGAGACGCACCGCCACTGGCACCTGCTCGGGTTCGAGCGCTACGAGCTGCGCCGGGCCGACGGAGGCGGTCGCGTGCTTCGCCGCGACCGGAAGACCGGGTTCTGCCTCGGCGACCGCTTCGACGCCTTTCCGAAAGGCGGGATCCGCAACCAGCCGCTGATCGGCGCGTATCGCGGGCAGTGCGAGAAGAACCACCGGACGGTCCTCCGCGTACGCGAGGGCATCTCAGTCGGGTACGGCGACGACTATAAGCCTCAGGTCGAGGGTCAGTTCATCGACATCACCGACGTCCCCGCCGGCGTGTACGAGCTTCTGCACAGCGTCAACGTCGACGGCGCGTTGCGTGACGCGAACCGCGCGAACGACTCCGCGTCGATCCGCCTCCGCATCGGCTGGCCGCGCGGCCAGTCGGGACCGCCGTCGATCGACGTCGTGGCGCGCTGCGGCGACGGCCGCCGCTGCCGTTGACAGGCGCGGCTTCTCGATTAGCCGAGAAAGCCGGCGATCCCGAGCGAGAACGCGCGCGACTTCTTCGTCGCGCACGAGATCCTGAACTTGTGGATCCCGGCGGCGACACGCTGGCCGATCCTGATCTCGATGCGCGATGCCGGGATCGCGACGCGGCTCGAGCTCGAGGTCACGATCGAGAGGGTGCAGCCGCGCGTATCCGGCATGTCGAGAGTGACGTCGACGCGTCCCGCGGCCAGCTTGGCCCGGATCGTGCGGTCGCCGCGAACGGTCCCGCTGATCACCTTCGCGGTCCGCTTCGGCAGCGTCTGGGCCGGGCCCACGGGCGCCGGCGGCGCCGCCTTGGTGGCGAGGCCGAGGGCGGTCACGGCGGCCCAGGCGTCGACGACTCCGCCCGTCACGCCCGTGAGCGGCCGTGCGCTCGTCCGAAGCGCGAGCGCGAGGTCCCGCGCGGACAGGCTCGGGTTCAGCGACAGGACGAGCGCGGCGATTCCCGACACCGCCGCGGCCGCGACCGACGTGCCGCAGATCTCGCCGAAATACGTGTCCGAGGCGAGCACGATCTGACAGCCGGGAACAGCGAGCTGCACCCACGAGCCGAAGGTCGCCCACGGCTCGAGCGCCGTCCCGTCGGCGGTCGTCCCGGTCACCGAGAGCACCCCCGGGAACGCCGCGGGGTACGTCGGGACGATCCCGCCCTGGTTTCCGGCCGACGCCACGACGAGGACATTCCGGGCCTGCGCGTACGAGACCGCGGTCGCCAGCGGGCCGTCGGACGCCCCGGCGCCCTCGTCGGCGAAGCTGACGTTCACGATTCGCGCCCCGTGATCGACGGCATACCGGATGCCGGCCGCGATCGTGGATTCGTCGGCGTTGTCCCAGTCCGAGACGCGCACCGGCATCACCTTGCAGTACCAGCAGTAGCCCGCGATCCCGGTGCCGTTGTCGCCGCGCGCCGCGATCACGCTCGCGACGAGCGTCCCGTGGCCGTAGTCGTCACGCGTTCCGCCGTCGTTCGTCACGAAATCCCAGCCGGCGACGAGGTTCTCGGCCACATCGGCGACGGACGGCTTGACGCCCGTGTCGACCACGCCGACGACGACCGACGGGTCGCCCTTCGTGAGGTCCCAGACCTCCGGGACGCGCACGAGCTCGACCGCCGGCGACGGCCATCCGGGGTCGTTCGGGGTCGGGCCGGCCGCGCCGGCCGACGAAACGAAGGCGAGCGCAAGCGCGAGGGTCAGGAGGCACGACCGCACACCGACAGTCTAGAGGCCCCGAATCCCGCTCAAACACGCGGCTCAGGACAGGATTGGCCACGCAAGACTGGACTGCCCCGGGCGGGCATCCGGCCTTGACGCGGAGCGAGTGCTGAGGGTAGAAACAAGCACGACTGGCAGTTGCTAGGACGGCCGCGCCGCGGCCGGGAAAGGGGGGGCAGGCATAGAGAACAACCTGGTAGCTGCAAGAGTCGGCCGAAGGCACGCAATGCGTGGCGCCGTTCGCCTCTCCGACAGCGTGGCCGGCTCGTCAGATTCGAAGCACCAGCACCCGTAGGACGTATCAACGGAATGAGGTATCAACTGACCGTTCAAGCGGTTTCTCTAGGGGGATCAATGCGTAGCAAGGCAGTTTTTCTCGCGGCGCTCGCTGGGACAGTGGCGGCACTCGCCCTGGCCGGCAGCGCGACAGCGGGGGGTGTTCCCAACTTCTTCGGGGACCCGCAGACGACCAACGTGCCGTACCTGGCGTGGGACGGCGAGCAGATCCGGCTCGTGAAGTGTGCGCCGATGGGAGGCGCGCTTCCGCCGGGACGGTTCGTCGTTGAGGACTGGTCCGGCAACCCGTTCTTCAAGCCGCAGTTCGAGAACAACGGCATCACGGCGACCGATGGGTCGGCGTTCGCGTTCGCGGGCGAAGGCGAGCAGGCGGGCAACACCTGCTGGGCGATCGACATCGTCTCGCAGAAGCCGGGCCTCGCGGTCGTCAAGCTCGTCGTCGATCCGACGCCGAACATGGCGGCGCCGACGCTCAAGCACCAGTTCCTCGCCGTGTGGATGGACCTCGGCGACATGGACACGTTCGAGCTCAACACCCCGATCGCGGGTGACTTCAGCTCGACCGGGACGGCGACGAACCTGTTCGATCCGCTCGTCTCCACCGACGGCGGCTACATCGACGTCCGGATCAAGGGGACGTTCCCGCTCGGGAACAACTTCACCGGGATGGCGCCGAACAACACCGTCACGCTTCCGGACGACTGGGCGTGGCTGGCTCAGCACTTCGCCGTTGACGACAACTTCGTCAACAACAGCAACGGCGACGCGTGGGGCCGCTGGGACATCCATGACGCGCTGTCGTGGGATGCCCGGCAGTCGCTCGATGGTCGGGCGAACCACTCGGTCCTGAGCCGGTGCCAGTACACGACGGGCGGCCCGAACCAGGCCGGCCTGAGCCCGAACTTCGACACGGTCGACAACTGCTCGGCGCTCAACGGGTCGCTCGAGTGGCAGAGCTTCTCGACCGTCTGGGGCAACACGACGATCACGCGTGGCCCGTTCGATCCGCTCCGGCCGCTGCAGACGCTGCTCAGCGACGGCATCTCGCCGACGGGCGGCGGCGGCCTCGTGGACGCCGGCGACGCTCCGATGCCGTCGGCCCGGATCGACGTGTACCTGACCGGCACCGCCGGCTCGCTCGTCAAGGCTGAGAAGGACGTCATCTACAGCCGTGACCTCACGGGCGCGCCGACGCCGCACAACCTCTACGCGCCGTTCTACCAGACCTACATTCCGGCGACGACGGCTCCGCCGACCGCCTCCGGGATCGACGGTCCGGCCTCCGGCAACAACTTCGCCGGGTTCCTCGCGAACGGCATCTACGACTACTGGGATACGGTCACGGCCAGCGCTCGCGGCGGTCTCAACAACTGCCTCGATGCCAACGGCAGCCCGATCCCGCTCCCGACGGGTGCGGATCGCGTGATCGTGTACACGGATGAGCACGGCGAGGCGATCGTCGGCTACAACCCGTGGGCCGGCTTCGTCCTCAACGCAGACGCGAACCATCGCTGCTACGAGATCACGCAGCCGACGCTGTTCGGGTCGACGATCCGTGTCGAGGCGAACTACCCGTACCAGCAGCCGTTCAACGCGCCGCGGCCCGCCGCGGACACGCTGACGAAGGCCGTCCAGGCCCAGGCCTCGAAGACGCTGAACTGTGTCCCGAAGGGCACGAACGAGATGTTCTGCGTCGAGACGGTCCTGGACTTCTTCGGGAACCCGGTTTCGGGTGCGACGGTGCACTTCAGCCGCAGCCCGCTCGGCAAGATCGAGCCGGACTCGGTGAACTTCGGTGGCTTCAACACGATCGGCCAGGGCCTCGGCGGTTGTGACGTGCAGGGCTGCACGCTCACGACGAACCTCCTCGGCCAGGCCGGTGTGGTCGTGACCGAGTCGCTGACCCCGCCGAACCCGAACTCGTGCGTCGACGTGACCGCGCAGAACATGGAGACCGCGTTCCTGGGCGGCACTCCGATCAAGCTGTTCCGCATGGTCACCCCGTCGACCGGTGCGCAGGGCTGCGCCGGCATCGGCGTCTCCGACGACGACGACGACGGGCACGGCGACCACGACCGGGACGGCCGGCACGACCGACCACGACGACGACCGGCGGAACGACTCGGCGGCGTCGCGGGTGCGCAGCGGCAACACGACCGCCACGCCCGTCAGCAACACGACGGTCGTGACGCTCGGCGCGAGCACGACGCCGTCGCAGGTGACGGTCACGGCTCCCGTCGCGCAGACGAAGACGGCTGCTGCTCCGGCGAAGACGACGAAGGTCGCGGCGGGCACGCTCGCCTACGTCCGCGTCATCTGGAAGCAGCAGATCGGCCGCCAGCTGGTGGTCCGCGTCAACGGCAAGGCCAAGACGGCCCGCCTCGCCATCACCCTCAAGGGTGCCAACGGCAAGGCGCTCCAGAAGGCCGTGCGCTTCGTCCCGACCAACAAGGCGGCGACGGTGAAGAACCTCCGCCTCTCCACCCAGGTCAGGACGGTCAGCGTCACCGTCGGGTAAACGCGACCTCGGTCGCAGGCACCATCCGAGAGGGCCCCGCAAGGGGCCCTCTCTCTTTGCCCGGTTCTGCTCTCCCCGCAAAGTGCGGGCGGTGGACGGTTCGCCGCCGCGACCTTCCCGGCGCGTCGCTAGACTCCGCCGCCGGGCGAGGGCGGAAGATGAGAGGGAACCTGTCGAAAGTCGGTCGCGGCGTGGCCGCGGCGGTGGTCGCCGCCGGGCTCGTTGCGGCGAGCGCCGTGTCGGCCGAGGCCGCAAAGGGGCGGACGGTGAAGGCCGCGCGACCGTTGATCGTCGGGTTCGCCGACGATGCCGGGAAGTACCTCGACGACAGCCGTCCTGTCGTCGAGGCGCCGGCGGACGACGGCGAGGAGCGGCTGTCGTCGACGCCGTCGGTCGCGCTCGGGGCCTTGACGCAGGGGGAGTTCTACGACGAGCTGAGGGCCTCCGGCGCGACGGCGAACCGCATCGACTGTCCTGTGGAGCCCGGCGCGTCCGCTCGAGATCCCGCAGCGCGCCCGGCTCGACGCGGCCGTGTTCGCCGCGACGGCTCGAGGCGTCGAGGTGATGCTGGGAGTCCGCGGTGCGACCGCGGGCGCCTTGACCGCGTCGCCGGCCCGTCGGCGTCTCTTCGCCTCCTTCCTCGCGACCCTGGCGCGCAGCTACCCCCAGGTGAGGTCGTTCGTCGTCGGCAACGAGCCGAACCAGCCGCGCTTCTGGCAGCCGCAGTTTCGCGGCCGCCGGCCGGTCGCCGGCGCGGCGTACGAGCGCGTCCTCGCGCTCGCCTACGACGCGCTGAAGCGCGTCCGGCCGTCGATCCAGGTCGTCGCAGCGGGCATCTCGAGCCGCGGCAACGACGATCCCGTTGCGCTCGAGAACCGCTCGACGTCGCCGGTGCGGTTCATCCGCGACCTCGGCGCCGCCTACCGCACGAGCGGCCGCACGCGGCCGATCATGGACGCGCTCGGATTCCATCCGTACCCGCGATCGTCGACGGACTCGCTGCGGCGCCCGCTCGACTGGCCGAACGCGTCGTACGCGAACCTCGGCCGCGTCCGCCAGGCGCTGTGGGACGCGTTCCACGACACGCGTCAGCCGACGACGGAGAACGACCTTCGCATCGTGATCGACGAGGTCGGGTGGCAGGCCGCAGTTCCCGCGGCGGCGCAGTCCGCCTACACCGGCTTCGAGAGCGTCGCGGTGGCGAGCGAGCGCGCGCAGGCCGGCGTGTACTCCGAGCTCGTCCGGCGCTCGGCGTGCGACCGGACAATCGCCGGCGTGTTCCTCTTCCCGCTTCTCGACGAGCCGGACCTGGAGCGGTTCCAGAGCGGCATCGTCCGGGCGGATGCCTCACGCCGTCCCTCGTTCGACGCCGTCCGCTCGGCGGTCGCCGGGACGCGCCGCGGCTGCTCCGGCCGGAGCGTGTCGTGGCGCCATGCGAGGACCGTCGTCGGCGCGCGGGTCACATTCGGCACGACCGCACAGGGTGAATCCCGCGCGCCGCCGGTGGTGGGGGTTCAGCGTCAGTGCCGGCGAGGACGCGCGCGTCTCGGCGAGCGTCGTCCGGGTCGCCGGCGGCGCACGGTCGCTGGCGGCGGCGAGCCGCGCGAGCCGAGGGGTCGTCCTCCGCGCGGACGCGCGTCGTCCACGCTCATCACAGGCCGCTCCTCCGCTTCGCGCGACGCACGCTTCCCTCCGGTTCCTACGCGTACGTGGTGCAGCTCCGTGCGGCGATGAACCCGTCGCGCCGGACCACGGTCGTGAGCGCTCCGTTCGAAGTTGCGGGCGGTGCGCGGGGCTGACGCACAGGGTGCAGACCTGTACCTCCTGCACCCTTTCCATTTCGCGTCGGACGGACTACGATTCTCCACACCTGCGGGGGCATCTCCCGACGGTCAAGGGCGTCGGGGGCGCTGTCGATGAGGATTGAGATGACCGGGCTCGCTCGACTCCGCTTGCTATTGGTCGCGGCTGTGGCCGCGTGTGCCGCCGTACCGGCGGCGCTCGCCGCGCCGACCGCGACGGGCACCGTCGGCACGACGTCGGCAGGGATCGAATGCACCCCCGGCGCAGCCTGGGGCGTGCTCCGCCCGGACATCGTCCCGTCGGTGCTCAACCTCGTCAACGCCGACCGCGCCCGGCTCGGCCTGGGGGCGCTCACGATCTCGCCGATCCTGACCGACTCGGCGAGCTGGAAGGCGCTCCACATGGCCCGCTACGGGTACATGGCGCACGACGACCCCGCGCCGCCGGTCCCGCGCTCGGTCGCCGACCGCCTCACAGCGTGCGGCTTCCCCGCACGGACAGCGTCGTGGGGAGAGAACCTCGCCTGGGGCTACACGAACCCGATCGCAGCCATGAACGGCTGGCTCGCGTCGCCGGGTCACCGGGAGAACATCGAGCGGCCGGTGTACACGGTGACGGGGATCGCGGTCGCGGTTTCCTGGTCCGGCGTCTTCTACTGGGCCGAGGAGTTCGGCTCCACCGACGCCGCGCCCGCTCCCGCTGCCGCCGTCGCCCGCCACACCGCCGCCGCCGGAGCCTGCGCCGCTCGCGCCGCTTCTCCCCGGCGGCCCCGCTGCCGGCGGGACGCCGCCTCCCACGCCGTCGCCCGAGCCGACGCCGGCCGCTCCGACGACGCCGGCCGCTCCGACGACGCCGCCGGCGCCGGCGGCGCCGGCGACGCAGGCGCCCGCGGCGACTCCGGCCGTCACGGCGTCGGCTTCGACGGGGCAGTCGACGCTGTCCGTGTCCCTTGCGACTCCGCCCTCGGCGCTCCGGATCCTCCGCATCTCGACCGAGCCGCCGCTGGAAGGCGGGCGGCTCGCGGCCAGGATGACCGTCGTCTCGCTTCCCGGCGGCCGCCGCGTCACGAAGGGCAACGTCCTCTGCCGCGCCGCGATGGGACGGCAACTGCTGCACGCGGTGCTCAAGGGCTTCAGGGGCGGCGACGCGTCGTGTGCGTGGGCGGTGCCGGCGCGCTCGGCCGGACGCGTCATCGACACCGTCGTGACCGTGAAGGCCGCGTCACGCCAGGTCGCGAGCCGCTCGACGTTCGTCGTCGGGCGGTAGGCACGAGAACGCGCGACGCCGGGAGGAAGGCGCTAGCGTTTCCGGACGCAACGCAACCGCAGGCACCGATGAGAACGGTCGAGGGGGAACGGCACGGATGAGCGACGGATGGAGGAGGGCGGCGTGCGCCTCCGTCGGCGCGATCCTGGCTGCGGTCGGGCTCGCGGCCGCAGCGTCGACCTCGGCCGGTGCGGCGAGCTCCCCGTCGTGCACGCCCGCCGTGGCCTGGGGAACTCCGAGGCAGGAGCTCGCGCACGACGTCCTCGCGCGGCTGAACGCCGATCGCGGAAGGCGGGCGCTCCCGCCCCTCCGCCTGTCTCCGGCGCTCACGAGGGCGGCCCTCTGGAAGTCGCTTCACATGGCAGGCCACGCCTACGTCGCGCACGCGGATCCCGCCCCGCTCACGCGCTCGGTCGGGGAGCGGCTCGCGGCCTGCGGCTATCCCGCCCGGACGTCCGGCTGGGGCGAGAACATCGCGTCCGGCTTCCGCTCTCCGTCGTCCGTCGTCGCGGGCTGGCTCGACTCGCCGGGCCACCGCCGGAACATCGAGACGCGCGCGTTCACGACCGTCGGGATCGGCGTCGCCGCCTCCCCGACCGGTCGTCTCTACTGGACGACCGACTTCGGCACCGCCGTCGCGACGCTCGGTTGACGCCGGCGCCGCACCGCGACGGCGGCGACCACGACGCCGTCGTCGTGGGCTCCGGGCCGAACGGTCTCGCCGCGGCGATCGAGATCGCGCGCGCGGGGCGGTCGGTCCTCGTCCTCGAGCGCGCGGGGACGATCGGCGGCGGGACGCGGAGCGAGGAGCTGACGCTTCCCGGCTACGTCCACGACGTGTGCTCCTCGATCCACGCCATGGCGCCCGTCTCGCCGTTCCTGCGCGGGCTTCCGCTGCACGAGCACGGGCTCGAGTGGGTCGTCCCCGCCGCGCCGCTCGCGCACCCGCTCGACGACGGGTCGGCGGTGATCCTCGAGCGCTCGCTCGACGCCACGGCGGAGCGCCTCGGCGCCGACGGTGCGCGCTGGGTATCGCTCTTCGGGCCCGTGGTCGACGCGTGGGAGAAGCTCGAGGGCGAGCTCCTCGGGCCGATCGTCCACCTCCCGCGTGCGCCGTTCGCGCTCGCGCGCTTCGGCGCCCAGGCGCTTCTTCCGGCGACTTCGCTCGCGCGCCTGCGTTTCCGCACCGAGGCCGGTCGCGCCCTGTTCGCGGGGGTTGCCGCCCACTCGGTCCTGCCGCTGGAGAAGCCCGCCACGTCGGCGGTCGGGCTCGTCCTCACCGCGGCGGCGCACATCGGCGGCTGGCCCTTTCCGCGCGGCGGCGCGCAGGCGCTCGCCGACGCTCTCGCGGCCCATCTCCGGTCGCTCGGCGGCGAGATCCGGACCGGCGTCGACGTGCGGTCGCTCGACGACGTGCCGCCCGCCCGGGCAGTCCTCCTCGACGTGACGCCGCGCCAGTTGCTCGCCGTGGCCGGCGATCTCCTCCCCGGCCGCTACGCGCGGCGGCTCGCACGGTACCGGTACGGGCCCGGCCTCTTCAAGGTCGACTGGGCGCTGTCGGCGCCGATTCCGTGGCGGTCGCCGGACGCGGCGCTCGCCGCGACCGTCCACCTCGGCGGAACGCTCGAGGAGCTCGCCCGATCGGAGCGCGCCCCGTGGTCGGGCCGGCCAGGACGACGCGCCGTTCGTCCTGCTCACACAGCCGAGCCTCTTCGACGGCTCGCGGGCTCCGGCGGGAAACCACACCGCCTGGGCGTACTGCCATGTCCCCAACGGCTCGACCGCCGATCTCACCGGCGCGATCGAGCGACAGGTCGAGCGGTACGCCCCCGGCTTCCGCGACGTCGTGCTCGCCCGCGCGTCGAGTGGACCGGCCGAGCTCGAGCGCCGCAACCCGAACCTGGTCGGCGGTGACGTGAACGGCGGCGCGCAGCTCCTCTGGCAACTGGTCTCGCGGCCCGCTCTCCGCCTCGTGCCGTACACGACGCCCCTCGACGGCGTCTACCTCTGCTCCGCTTCGACGCCTCCCGGCGGCGGCGTCCACGGCATGTGCGGCCAACTCGCAGCGCAGGCGGCGCTCCGCCGCGAGCTGCGCTGACGATCACGCGGACGGCTCGGGCGCGGCGCGCGCCCGGCCGCGCAGCCGCCCGAGCCGTCGCCCGGCTGCTGCCGTCGACGACGCCAGGACGCGCTCGGCAGTCGCCGGCGGGACGAACGACAGGTAGAGCGCGAGCATCGCGTAGCTGAAGAACCCGACCCGGATCGAGTAGTCGATCCCGAGGTGGAGCGAGATCCCGAGCAGGAGGAGCCACGGCCTCAGCCGGCCGTTCCAGACGAGGATCGCGAGCGACAGCTCGAGCACGAGCGTCCCGAACGTGAACACGTTCACGAGCAGCTCCGAGTTCGTGAACCAGTCCGGCGCGCCGAACCTCGTCACGTCGCCGATCCGCATCGCATACGACACGGCCGTGCCGTTGTGCCACGTCCCGCCGCTCTTCCCCCACACCGCGAAGAGGTAGACGATGCTCAGCTGGACCTGCATCAGCCGGAGCGGCCAGATCGCGCGGATCGGCGCCGTGACGACCCGCCGGCCGTTCCGGAGCCACGCGTCGACGGAGTACGCGGCGCCCGCGGGCGCGAGCACGAGATAGAAGGCCAGCAGCCGGAGCAGCACGTCGCCCGAGTTGAGGACCCACGGGTTCCGTCGCTCGAACGAGAGGAGCAGCACGAACATCGCGAGCGAGGCGACGCGCGTGGCGAGCCCGATCGTGACGAGCAGCGCGCTGAGGCCGAGAAGGATCGCTGCGGCGACGACGGCGGTGTCGCCCGTGAACCAGTTCAGGAGCCCCCACGTCCCGCCCTCGTAGCCGATCACGCTCGGGGGGTCGGGGAGGATGCCGTCGGACGTGAACATCGGCCGCAGGTCCGGGATCAGCGAGATCGTCCAGAACAGGACGAGCAGCCCGGTCGCGATGCGGACGAGCGCGAGCGGAGCGACCGAGATGGGCTCGAACCAGAATCCGTCCCACGCGCGGACGGCGCCGTCGACGGCGGCGCGTGCGCGGCGCATCACTTGCGCCACTCCTCGAGCGCCGAGGGCGAGACCGGCATGACGAAGAACTGCTCGTCCTTCCACTTGAGGCGGTCGCGCACATGTCCCGGCGGCGGGAGGTCGGCCGACCGGCGCACGAGCGCGATCTGCGTCGGCTGCCCGTCGACGTTCTCGCGGCCGACGTACGACGCGGCCGGTGTCCAGAGGAACGCGTTCGGGTCCTGCGTCGCGTACTCGAGCCACTTGCGCCACCGGTAGTCCCAGTACGACCCGATCAACGCGCCGCCGCTCGGCACGTGCCAGACGGACGTGGAGCCGTCGGCAAAGCGCACGTGTGCCTCGAGATCGAGCGTCTGCTGACGCGGATCGGGAGCGAAGACGTTCCAGTTCTGATCGAGGCCGAGCCCGTAGACGACGCCGTGACCGAGACTGAGCAGGCGCCGTTGCATCGCCGAGCCCGGTAGGTTCGCCGTTAGGATCGCGCCGAGCAAGACGATCACGAACGCGCTGATCGCGAGGCGGCCGGCCACGCTCGTCTCGAGACGTTGCTGCACGCGCGTGCTTATACCTGCCAGAGGAGTGTGTTTCCAACGGAGGGACGAGGTAACGATTGGCGAACACCGGCATGAGCAGTCACCATGCCCCGACAGCTTCTCGAAGAAGGAGGGAAATGCGGCCCGCGGCGAGCGAGAGCCATGCACCGAGATTGGCAGGCACGGCGGTCGTCGTCGACTCGGCGCCGCGCTCTGTCGGCTCGGCCGCGTCGGCGGCGGAGTGGCTCGGGCTCGAGATCGTCGCGGAGGGCATGTGGATCTGGGCCGCGCCCGCACTCGTCGAGCGGCACCGTCCCGACCTGCTCGTGATCGCGTGCGACGACGCCGACCTCTGCCTCCACCTGCTGAAGCAGATCCGCGACGTCGACCGCGACATGCGCGTCGTCGTCGTCAGTCGCGGCGGCCGTGTCGCCGACCACCGCCGCATCCTCGAGGCGGGGGCGCTCGTCATGCTCACGCACGTCCCGCGCCCGGCCCGCGACGTCGTCGAGCGCATGACCGCGCGCGAGCTCGAGGTGTGCGCTCTGCTCGCGTCGGGCCTCCGGAACGGGGAGATCGCGAAGCGGCTGTGGGTGACGGAGCGCACGGTGAAGTTCCACCTCTCGAACGTCTACAAGAAGCTGGGCGTGCGCGGCCGCGCGGAGGCGATCGCAGCCCTACGCCGCACGCCGTCCGCCGTCTAGCCCGGCGAGATTCCATCCCGCCTGCCGGCCCGGGGCGCAGGGGTACAGTGGGGCCGTGGCCGTGACCTCTCAGACGAAAGTCGACGCCCACCGCCTGCGTGCCGACTTCCCGATCTTCGAGCAGAGCTTCCACGGCCGGCCGCTCGCGTTCCTGGACTCCGCGGCGAGCTCGCAGAAGCCGAGGCAGGTCCTCGACGCGATGACGAGCTTCTACGAGACGTCCTACGCCAACGTCCATCGCGGCGTCTACGAGCTCGCCGAGCGGGCGACGGCGGCGCTCGAGGAGGCGCGCACGAAGGCGTGCCGCTTCGTGAACGCGCCCGCCGCGCGGGAGATCGTGTTCGTCCGGAACGCCACCGAGGCCATCAACCTCGTCGCATATGCGTGGGGTCTCTCGAACCTCGGCCCGGGCGACACCGTCCTCGTCACGGAGCTCGAGCATCACTCGAACTACGTGCCGTGGCAGTACATCGCGCGTCGAACCGGCGCAGAGTTCCGGATGGTCCCGCTCGACGACGCGGGCGAGCTCCGGCTCGACTGCCTCGACGAGTACGAGAACGTGAAGGTCGTCGCGACCGGCCTCGTGTCGAACTCGCTCGGCACCGTCAACGACGTCGCACGCGTCGCGGCCTGGGCACACGAGCGCGGCGCCGTGTACGTCTGCGACGCGGCGCAGGCCGCTCCGCACAAGCGGATCGACGTTCAGGCGCTCGGGTGCGACTTCCTCGCCGTCTCGGGACACAAGATGTGCGGCCCGAGCGGGATCGGGTTCCTCTGGGGCCGCGCCGAGCTCCTCCAGGCCATGGAGCCGTTCCTCCTCGGCGGCCACATGATCAGGACAGTCGGGCGAGACGCGACGACGTGGGGCGAGCTTCCGCACAAGTTCGAGGCCGGGACGGCGCCGATGGCCGAGGCCGTCGGCCTCGGCGCGGCCATCGACTATCTCGAGGCCGTAGGCCTCGACGCGATCCAGGCGCACGAGCAGGAGCTCGTCCGCTTCGCGCTCGAGAAGCTCGGGGAGATCCCCGGGGTCACGCTGTACGGTCCGCCGGCGGAGCGGCGGGCGGGAATCGTGAGCTTCAACCTCGAGGGCGTGCACCCGCACGACGTCGCCCAGATCCTGGATCTCGACGCGGTCGCGATTCGCGCCGGCCACCACTGCTGCCAGCCGCTCATGGGGAGGCTCGGCGTCGCGGCGACGAACCGTGCGAGCTTCTACCTCTACACGGTGCCCGAGGAGATCGACCGTCTCGCGGCCGGGGTCGCGCGTGCGAAGGAGCTGTTCGCGTGAACGACTTCGACCAGCTCTACCGCGAGGTGATCCTCGACCACTACAAGAACCCGCGCGGCCACGGCCTGCTCGACGACGCGGACGCGCACGCGGAGGGGAACAATCCGCTCTGCGGGGACGAGATCGCAGTGTCGGTGCGCTTCGGCGACGACGGCGACACGATCGCCGACGTCGGCTTCGAGGGCCGCGGCTGCGCGATCTCGCAGGCGGCGACCTCGATGCTCACCGAGCTCGTGAAGGGCCGGAAGGTCGCCGAGGTCGCCGGGCTGCCGAAGGAGGCCCTCCTCGAGGAGATCGGCATCCAGCTGACGCCGGTTCGTCTCAAGTGCGCGATCCTCGGGCTCGGAGTCCTCAAGGTCGCGCTGCACCGGTCGAAGGGCACGCCGCTCCCGGAGGAGTGGCAGGGCCTGGACCTTGGCTGAGATCGAGGTCGCGGCGCTCGAGGATTTCCCACCGGGCTCCGTGAAGATCGTGGAGCTCGACCTCGTGACCGTCGGCGTCTACAACTGCGGCGGCGAGCTGCTCGCGATCGAAGATCGCTGCTCACACGACGACGGGCCGCTCTGCGAGGGCGACTGGGAGCACGACGAGTGCAAGGTCGTGTGCCCGCGCCACGGCGCGACGTTCGACCTGCGCTCTGGGCGACCCCTGACGCTGCCGGCGGTCGAGCCCGTCGCGACGTTTCCCGTGCGCGTCGACGAGGACGGGCTCGTCAAGGTCGAGATCGCCTGATGCCGCGGCCGTGAGCGTCAGGCGCTGCTGGGAGGCGTCCGACCCGATCTACGTCTCCTACCACGACGAGGAGTGGGGACGGCCGATCCGCGACGAGCGCGGCGTGTACGAGCGCCTGTGCCTCGAGGGGTTCCAGGCGGGGCTGTCGTGGCTCACGATCCTGCGCAAGCGCGCCGCTTTCCGTGCCGGGTTCGCGGCGTTCGACCCCGACCGCGTCGCGCGGTTCGGCGCGCTGGAGGTCGAACGGCTGCTCGCCGATCCGACGATCGTCCGCCACCGGGGAAAGATCCAGGCCGCGATCGCGAACGCGCGGGCGACGCTAGTGCTGCGCGAGGAAGGGACGCCGCTGCACGAGCTGGTGTGGGCCCACGCGCGGGAAGATCGGCCTGCGCCGCGGTCGCCGGAGGACTGGCTCTCGATCACGCCGGAGTCCGTCGAGCTCTCGAAGCGGCTGAAGCGCGCAGGCTTCGCGTTCGTAGGCCCGACGACCGTCTACTCGACGATGCAGGCATGCGGCATCGTCAACGACCACCTCGCGGAGTGCTGGGTCCGCGGCGATGTGGAGGCGGCGCGCGTGGAGATCAGCCGGTGAGCTCGATCGACGGCTTCTGCGCCGTTCCCGAGATCGCGAACGTCACCGCGCCGATCTTCGTCTTCCCGGCCACCCCGACGTGGCGCGTCGCCCACGACCGAGCCTTGTTCGGGTTCGAGCCCTTGTACGGGATCGTCGCGACGTACCCGAGGAAGGTCGCCGCCACCGTCTTCGCCGCCGGTGCGCGAATCGTCGCGGTGCCGCGAACGAGCTTCAGCTGGCTCGGGCTCGGCCCCGAAATCACGACGGTGTAGACCGAAGAGCGGACCTTCTTGACGCAGGTCCACGTCATCTGTCCCGCCTTCTTGGCGGGACCGCTGCAGACGAAATCCTGCCCCGTCAGCGTCCGGTAGACCGTCGACGCGCTCAGCGACGGGATCGCCCTCGCCGACGCGCTCGCCGTCGCCGCGGTCGTTCCGACCGCGGCCGCGATCGCGACCACCAAAACCACCGTTATGCGCATGAGACCTCCACGACGGGCGGCAGTGTAGCGCGATTCCGAGACGTCGCCGCGGCGCGCAGAAAACGTGCGACGGCATCGCCCTCGGGCCGAACCCCCTGCTCCTGACACGATTGTCGCGAGGCGAGCGCGCGGGTGGTGAGGCGTCCTTTCGCTCGTTCGCCCACGGCTCGACTCGACCGTGGCCTCGAGTGGCCTCCGTCCTGAGCGTTTCGCTACTCTAGGGCCTACCGCGGAAAGGAGGTGGTCCGGTAGATGGAGATTTCCAGTACGGGCAGTGGAGGTACCAGCTCGTAGAGGCGCGTCCCCGGGACCTGACGGGGAATCGCCTAGCCAGCGTGGGGGACTCGCGTGACGCGCCGGCGGTGAAAGGACTTCACCGCTCGGAAGCGCCTCTACGAAGACCAAGCTGGTAGCCGAGTTGAGGGCCGGGAGCGATCCCGGCCCTCTGCTTTCAGGAGGTCGCTCGGGCGAGTGCTTCAGGACGGGCACGGAGACGCCAGACGTCGCTGCCCTGCCAGCTCGGGATCCACGCCTCGCCGTCGATCTCGGTCACGACGAAGGGGCCCTTCCCGACGCGCACCGTCTCGCGCACCGTGTTCGTCGCGGGATCGACGATCGAGACAGTGCCGTCGCCGACGCTCGGAACCCAGACGTCGCCGCCGACGACGGCCGGATCGCCGAGGCGCGCGGCGACCTTGATCGTCGCCGTCACACGTGACGTCGCAGGGTCGATGCGGGCGAGCGTCCCGAGGGGCCCTTGCGTGACCCAGATCGCGTCGGACGACGCGGCGGTCCACGTTGCCGACGGCACCTTCACGCGCTTCGTGATCCGGTTCGTCCGCGGATCGATCCGCGCCACGATCCCGTCGTTCGGGTCGGCTGCCCAGATGGATCCGAACGCGCCGACGACGCCGGCCGGGCTCGTCCCGACGCGGATCCTCGCTGCGACGCGGTTCGTGCGCGGATTGATGCGGTCAACGGTGCCGCGCGCGAAGCTCGTCGCCCATGCGGCGCCGAACGCGTAGGTGACGTCGTACGGCTGCGCGTCGACCGGGATCGCCGCGACGCGGCGCCCGGTTGCGGCCGAGACGCGGCTCACGGTGGCGCTGGCGGTGTCCTCGACCCACACGGACCCGGCGCCGAAGCCCATCCCGCACGCTCCGGAGCCGACCTTCGTTCGGCCGACGACCTTGTTCGTCGCGGGGTCGACGCGCAGGAGCGCACCGCCCGCGAAGAGGCTGATCCAGACGGTGCTCCCGCCCTTGAACGCAGCACACGGCTGCGAACCTCCCGGAACGGCGATCCTGGCCACGACCTCGGGCGAGGACGCGGCGGCTGTCGCGGCGGTCGCTACGACGGCGGCGACGACGGTTGCGAAGGCGAAGGTGCGCATGGCGCGGAACCCTAGGGCGCGCCATCGGAAAATGCTACGAGATCGTATTAACTCGCCGTTAAGGCCGCCGTCAGCGCGGCGTCGAGGCGGCGCAGGGACTCCCGGATCTCGTCCTCGGGCGCGTCGAGCGCCTCGCGGATGGCGGCCGTCGTACGGCGCAGCGCGGGCCACGCCGCCCGCCAGGCGCTGTCGCCGGCCTCCGTCAGCTCGAGCAGCACGGATCTACCGTCGGCCGGATTCGCCCGTCGACGCACATGGTTGCGAGCGTCGAGCCGCCGCAGGGCGTCCGACATCGTCGTCAGCGGCGTGCCGAGCATCGCCGCGAGCTCCGTCACGGTGATCGGGCCGAACGCGCCGATCGCGCTGAGCGTCGCGTAATCGTCGATCTTGAGCCCGTCGCGCACGAACTCGCGCTGCAGGAGCGCCGCCGCCCGACCGGAGACGGCGTAGATCTCGAGCAGGAGCGAGACGCGTTGCGGCGGCGCCGCGCTACGCCGACCGGCGGATCTGCTCATCGAGCGGCAGGAGCGGGATCCCGAACGTGTCGACCGCATCGGTCGAGCTGACGACGATGTCGCCGCCCTGCAGCATCGTCACCTGGTCGACCGAGAGCGGCGCGCCGGGAAGGCGCTCGGTGAGCCTCGCTCCCGCGCGCGCGACGCTCCACGGCACGTGCACGATTCGCCGGCGCTTCCCGAGCACCCGCGCGATCCGCTCGTACAGCTCGTTCCACGTCACCGTGTCGGGGCCGCCGAGCTCGAACGTCCGGTTCGCCGCCTGCGGCATGTCGATCGCGCGCGCGAAGTGCTGGGCGACATCCTCGACCCAGATCGGCTGCGACTTCTGGAGACCGGGCCCGATCACGGTGACGACCGGCGACAGCCTCACCTGGCGCACGAACGTCGCGATCGCGCCGCCGCCGGGGCCGAAGACGAAGCTCGGCCGGAAGACGACGTACTCGAGGCCCGACTCCTTCAGGTCCTGCTCCATCTGCCACTTCGCGCGGTAGTACGGGACGACGTTGTCCGTCGACTCCTGCGTCCCGAGCGCGCTCATCAGGACGACGCGTTGGACGCCGCGCTCCTTCGCCGCCGCGAGCACGTTCCGGAACCCTTCGGTCATGACGCGGTGGAAATCGGCCGGGCGACCCTGGATGAGCGCGACGAGGTGAACCACGTGCGTGCAGTCGCCGAGCGCGGCGGCCACGCTCGTCGCGTCTGTCACGTCGCCCGCTGCGAGGGTCACGCCCCAGCTCGCGAGCTGCGGGCCGCGCGAGGGCGTCCGGACGAGGGCACGTACCTCGCGGTTTTGGGCGCGGAGCGCGTGGACGATGCGGGCTCCGACGAACCCGGTCCCACCGGTCACGAAGACGCTCAACGCGTCTTCTCGGCTGCGAAGTTCTGCCAGTAGCGGCTCGGCGTCGGCCCGCGCTGCCCCTGGTACTTCGAGCCGAGGGCGTCGCTTCCGTACGGGGCCGAGGCAGCCTCCGACAGCTGCATGAAAGAAAGCTGCCCGATCTTCATGCGGTGGTAGATCGTGATCGGAAGGTTCGCGACGTTCGAGAGCTCGAGCGTGACGTGGCCGTCGAAGCCGGGGTCGATGAACCCTGCGGTCGAGTGGATCAGCAGCCCGAGGCGGCCGAGCGAGCTCTTGCCCTCCAGCCGCGCGACGAGGTCGTCCGGCAGCCGCACACGCTCGAGCGTCGACCCGAGAACGAACTCGCCCGGATGCAGGATGAACGGCTTCTCGCCTTCGATCTCGACCTGTTCGGTCAGGTCGTCCTGCGGGAGCTTCACGTCGATGTGCGGGTACACGTGGTTGCGGAAGACGCGGAAGTACCGGTCGACGCGCACGTCGAGGCTCGACGGCTGCAGCAGCGTGTCGTCATACGGGTCGATTCCGATGCGGCCGTCGGCCACGAGACGCGCGATCGTTCGATCCGAGAGGACCACACGCCGATTCTCGCATCAGCTCGTCGGCGAGCGCTCGCAGTCCCTTCAGGAACGCCGCGCGCTCCTGCTCGTCGAGGTCGGCGAGCGTCCGCCGGAGCGGCTCGTCGCGACGCTCGAGCCACGCGCGGACCTCGCGCTCGCTGAGCGCGTTCAGGTCGACGATGGTGCGTCGTTTGTCCTCGATCGCCTCGCGGCGGTGGACGAGGCTGTGCTCCTCGAGGTCGCGTGCGAGCCGGCTCGCGGCAGGCAACGACAGCCCGAGCTCGTCCGCGAGCTGCCCGACCGTGCGCTCGCCCTCCGTCCCGACCTGCACGAGCAACGCGACGTGGCGCCGGCCGATCGGCGGGTCGCCGTCGAGGAAGCGCGCGAGGTCGTCCGGCGGGCGGCGCCTGCGCCACAGCCCGCGGAGCACGGCGCGCAAGAGCCGGCGTAGCTCGCGGACATCCGGCTCTCGACGCGCCATCGGTTGCCTAGTGTAAACAGTTATCATCTGATAACTATTATCGGATGGCAACTATCGCCAAGGGAACCCGAAGACGCGCGGGAGGAGGTGAAGACATGTGTGGACATGGACATGAGCACCGCGCGCACGGCTACGGCCGCGCGCGCGGGCGGGCGTTCGGCGGACCTCTACGCGGCGGTTTCCCGCCGCGCGAGGAGTGGGTCGAGCGGCTGCAGGCCTACCACCAGCACCTGGAGCAGGAGCTCGCGAACGTCCGCGAGCTGATCGACCGGCTCGGGCCGGCGTCGCCGGCGCAGGGAGGAACCGTCTAGGACCGAACGGTGCGGCGCCGGCGGGGACGCCGGCGCCGCACGGTCGGTGCATCCGCTGCGATCTGCCGGGAGACCGCCGACGCATTCGGCTTTCGCAGCGGCGTGCCAGAACAGGTGGCGACGACCGCGAGCGCCGCGGGGATCCTCGAGCCGCTCCGAGTGTTCGACTGGGTGCTCGACGACCCACCGCCCGCGCGCGCTGTTGGGTCATGCGCGACGACCGACCGCCGAACAAACCGCGCGCCGCGACACGCGCGAGCCCGCGCCGCGGCGGCCTGCAGCGCCGTCAGCGGCGCGGCACGAGCGTGATCACCTTCGAAACGGCAGTCCTGCCGTCGAGCGAGCGGACGATCGCGACCGCTTCGATCCGCTCGCCCTTGCGGAACCCGCGGCGGTCGACGTAGCCGCGAAACGGCGGCGCGTCGTCGACTGCCGTCCGCGTCCACGCGCGGCCGGCGCGCCGCGTCGCGAACGAGACGGTGACAGGAGCGCTGCCCGAGACGGTCGCGCGGAGCACCGGGAGCTCCGTCAGCTCGTCGCTCCCGGCCGTCACCCTGGGCGCCGCCGGCGCCGCGACGGGAATCTCGGAATCGGAGCGAAGCAGGACGGTTCCCGACGCGGGAACGTCGATCGTCAGCCTCTGCGCAGTGGTGGAACCGCCCGTGCCGAGGAGAGCGGTCCACGGCCCCGGTGACGCCGTCTGCACCGTGACGCGCCGCGCAGCCGTCCCCGAGTTGAACGCGGCGACGTACTCGTGCCGAGTCGCGCCGTCGATCCGGCTCACGACGAGCACCTGCCCGTCGGCCAGCCGGACGATCGACGCGCCGCGGGAGAGCGCGGGGTGCGCGTCGCGAAGCGCCGCGAGCTCGCGGAGGCGCTGCTCGATCGGGTGGTCGACGATCGCGAGCGACGAGCCCGTACCGATCGGCGGCGACGCGACGCGCTCCTCCGTCCGCCAGTCGCGCACCTCGGTCGGGAACATGTCCTGACGCGCCGCCTTGTCGCCGCCGGTGCCGATCATCCCGACCTCGTCGCCGTAGTAGACGGTGGGGGCGCCGCGGAGGAGGTACAGGAGGTCGTACCCGAGGAGCACCCGGCGGAGGAGATCCGCGCCGGCGAGGTTCCCACCCCGGCTCTTCACCTGCTGCGCCGCGCGGCCCATGTCGTGGTTGCCGAGGAACGTCGGGGGCGTCGGCTCGACGCCGTTCGCCGTCCTGAAGTAGTCGTCGTCCTCGAGCCTGTGCGCGACCGCGCGCGCGGGCGCCGCGCCCGACACGAAGTTCGCAGCTGCGTTCTGGAGCGGGAAGTCGAGCACGTTCGGGAGGCCGCGGTCGCGGACGAACGGCGCGACGTCGGCCGCGCTCGACAGGAAGACCTCGCCGAACACCTGGAAGTCGGCCCTCCCCGCCGCGCGCGCCGCGGCCATGATCTTCGGCACCCACAGCCGGAAGAACGCCGAGTTGACGTGGCGCGCGGTGTCGACGCGGAAGCCGTCGACGTGGAATCGGGCGATCCAGTCGCCGTACACGCGCGCGAGGCCCGAGACGACGTTCGGTTTCTCGGTGAAGAGGTCGTCGAGGCCGAAGAAGTCGCCCTGCTCGTAGCAGAGCTCGCTGCAGGCCTCGAAGTCGATGTCACCGCGGTCGTGGTAGTTCAGCGGGTCGTTGAGCCATGCCGGCCGCTTCGCGGTCCGATCGGCGCCGACGACGAGCGGTACGCGCGGCATGTTCGCCGGCTTGAGGCACGGGAACGTCTTCGCCAGCACGTAGCGCGCGGGGAGGAACACGCGGCCGCGGCAATCGCGGTACGGGACGTCCGAGTAGGTCGTGCCGCTGAGCTGGACGATGTCTGCTGTGTGGTTGACGACGACGTCGAGGTACACCTCGAGCCCCCGCGCATGCGCAGCGTCGACGAGCGCGGCGAAATCGGCGTCGGTCCCGAGGTGCGGATCCACCGTCGTGAAGTCGAGCCCCCAGTAGCCGTGGTAGGCCGAGCTGTCGCCCTGGACGGTCTTCTGCTTCAGCACCGGCGTCACCCACAGCGCCGTGAAGCCGAGGCTCTTGATCCGGTCGAGCCCGGCCGCGAGGCCCTTCAGGTCGCCGCCGTGATACCACCCGGGATCCGCGCGGTCGAGGCCGGTCGCGGAGCGCGAGCCGGTGCGTCCGCCGGCGTCGTTCGACGCGTCGCCGTTCGCGTACCGGTCGGGAAGGACGAAGTAGATCCGCTGCGACGCGATCGGCGCGATCGTCGGCGGCGCCGAGAGTGCCTCGACCTGCGCCGCGGTCGGGGGCGCGGCCGCGAGGCTCGACGCCGTCGGCCGCGCCCCGGCGGATCCGCCGAGGACGGTTGCGGCGCCGGATGCTCCGAGCGTGACGAGGGCGGCTGCGACGAGGCGTCTACCGCAGCGGCGCACCCGTCTCCTCGTCGAAGAAGTGCAGATTCGCGAGGTCGATCCCGACCTGCACGTCGTCCGTCAGCCCGAGCTGGATGTGAGGCGGGAACTCGGCGACGAGGTTCGGGCGCGAGCCGATGACGCTCGTCGTGCTGTCGCCGGCCGCAGCCACGGCGTCGTCGACCGTCGCCGCCTCGCTCCGAATCGGGCGGTTGTCGACGTGGAAGTACGCCATCGACTCCGAGCCGAGCGCCTCGACGAGCTCCACGCGCGCCGTGAACGTCGGCAGGTCCGCGCGATCGCCGCCGGGGAAGAGCGTCTGGCTGCGGATTCCGGCCACCGCGGTGCGCCCCGCGTACTCGCGGATCCGCGGGTACGAGCGCAGAGCGGCGTCCGGGAGCGTCAACGTCGCGCCGCCGAGCGTGATCGAGACCGATCCGTTTGCGGCCGTCACCGGCACCTCGAGGAGGTTCATCGGCGGCGTCCCGATGAAGCCCGCGACGAACAGGTTCTCGGGGTTGTCGTACAGACGCTGCGGCGTGTCGACCTGCTGGAGCTCGCCGCGGCTCATGACTGCGACGCGGTCTCCCATCGTCATCGCCTCGACCTGGTCGTGCGTGACGTACACCGTCGTGGTCTCGAGCTCGTGCTGGAGCTTCGCGATGTCGGCGCGCATCTGGACGCGCAGCTTCGCGTCGAGGTTCGAGAGCGGCTCGTCCATCAGGAAGACCTGGGGCTGGCGGACGATCGCGCGCCCCATTGCCACCCGCTGGCGTTGCCCGCCCGAAAGCTGCTTCGGCTTGCGGTCGAGGTGCTCTGTCAGGTCGAGCATCCGCGCGGCCCAGGAGACCCGCTCGTTGATGACGCTCTTCGGTGCCTTGCGCAGGCGGAGGCCGAACGCGATGTTCTCCGCCACCGAGAGGTGCGGGTAGAGCGCATAGTTCTGGAACACCATCGCGATGTCGCGCTCTTTTGGGTTCAGGTCGTTGACCACGCGGCCGCCGATCGAGAGCTTTCCGGCGGAGATGTCCTCGAGCCCGGCCACCATCCGGAGGGCGGTCGTCTTGCCGCAGCCCGACGGCCCGACGAGGACGAGGAACTCGCCGTCGCGAATGTCGAGCGTGAGGTCCTTCACGGCGTGGAAGCCGTTGTCGTAGATCTTGTCGACCTCGTCGAACGAGACGTCAGCCATCGTGACTCCCTTTCGTCAATGGATCCTCCACACGTGGAAAGCCGGCCCGTCGCCGGGCAGGACGCCGCCGTCGGCGTCCGCGCCGACGAGCGTCTCGAGCGACGCGAACGGGGTCGTGATCGGGTCGTGCGAGGCGCGTGCCGCAAGGCAGAGCAGGCGCTCGCCCCGCGTCTCGCGGAGGTACGCGATCGCGTCGTCGGTGACGCGAAGGTGACGGATGCCGCCGTGGGCGAGCGCGTCGCTCGAGCGGCGCAGCGCGGCGAGCCTGCGCACGTCGTCCAGGAACGCCGTGTCCCAAGAGTCGGCGGCGTCCCACGGCATCGGTCGGCGCCCGTCCTCGCCCCACCCGCCCTCGAGCCCGAGCTCGCTGCCGGCGTAGAGCATCGGCACGCCGGGCATCGTCATCTGCAGGCCGACGCCGACGAGGTGCCGCTCGCGCGAGCCCGTGATCGTGCGCGCGCGCGGCGTGTCGTGGCTGTCGAGCAGCGTCCACGAGTTCGCGACCGTGTCCCAGGGGACTCCGGCCCTGAAACGACGCATGGCGGCGATCGCATCGGGGCCTGTGTACGAAGGCGCGGGCGCCGACGAGAAGACGTCCTCCTCGAGCCCGTCGCGCCGCAGCCACCACCAGACGGGCCGGAGGAACCCCGAGCTGTTCATGACGCCGTGCCACCCGCGCCCGTCGAGGTCGGCGCGAAAGTCGTGGCTGTGCTCGGCGAGGAGGAGCGAGTCGCCCGCCGCGGCCCGTGCCCAGCGCGCGACGTCGGCGTTGAGGTCGACGTCGCCGTACCGGCCGGTCATGTTCGCGACGTCGATACGCCAGCCCGCGAGCTGCCCTCCGAGACGGCCGCGGAGAACTCGCTCCATCCGCGAGCGGAGCTCGTCGGAGCGCCAGTTCAGCTTCGGCAGGCTGGCGACGCCGAGCCACGACTCGTAGCCGTGCGGGAGCGCCTCGTCGAAGATGTAGAACCCGCGCTCGTCCGGCGACTCGTCGTCGCGGGCGGCACGGAACCACTCGTGGCCGCGTCCCGTGTGGTTCAGCGTCAGGTCGCCGACGATGCGCAGCCCGCGCGCCGCGGCCGCGCGCGCGAGCGAGGCGAATGCCTCGTCGCCGCCGAGGAGCGGGTCGACCGACTCGAAGGTCGTCGCGTCGTAGCGATGCGTCGACCCGGCGGGGAAGATGGGCGTGAGGTAGAGGACGTTGGCGCCGACGTGCTCGATGTGGTCGAGGTGCTCCTCGATCCCGCGCAGGTCGCCGCCGAACCACTCGCGACCCGAGTCGTGGCCACGCGAGGTCGGGAGCTCGTCCCACCGCCGCTCGATCGCCCAGTCGGGCTTGTCCCGTCGCACGAGCCCCGACCGCGCGAAGCGGTCCGGGAAGATCTCGTACACCACCGACGACGCGTGCCACGCGGGCGCCGGCCGCGCGACCGAGAGCACGAAGTCGTCGGCGCCCGGGACCTCGTGCGGGAAGAGGCCGACTCCGTTGAGCCACGCGTAGCCGATGTCGCCGCCGGCAACGAGCCACCGGTAGCGCACCGTCGGGTTCCACAGCGGGACGTTCGCACGCCACCACGTCTCGCCCGCGTGCTCCTCGTCGACCTCGGCCTCGATCGTCCGCGGCTCGCCGTCGTGCGTGTACCGCACGAGCACGCGCTCTGCGGCTCCGGTGCGCGCGCGCAGCCGAACGACCGCGTCTCGTCCGAGCTCGTCGGGCCGCTCCGGGACGTAGAGCTCCGACCCGTCGTGATGGGGCTCGGCGAGGAGCGTCCCCACCTCGCCCGCCTCGGCGACGGTCATCCCTTGACGGCGCCCTGCGTGAGGCCGCCGACGATCCAGCGCTGCAGGGCCATGAACAGCATCGTCGCGGGAATAGCCGCGAGGAGCGCGCCCGCGGCGAACGCCCCCCAGCGCTGACCCCATTGCGCGTCGATGAACCCGTACATCCCCGGGGGCAGCGTCTTGTGCTCGGTCGTCTGCAGCAGCGCCGAGGCGATCACGAACTCGTTGAACGTCATCACGAACGAGATCAGCGCCACGACCGAGAGCACGGGCGCTGCGAGCGGGAGGATCACGCCCCAGAAGATCTGCGCGGGCGTCGCGCCGTCGACGCGCGCCGACTCGTCGAGCTCCGCTGGAATGGTGTCGAAGAAGCCCTTCATGAGCCACGCCTGAAGCCCGAGCGCGCCTCCGAGATAGACGACGATCAGCCCGAGCTGCGTGTTCAGCCCGATCTGCGGGAAGACGTCCCCGAGGTGCAGGACGATCAGGTAGATCGCCACGATCGCCAGGAACTGCGGGAACATCTGGATCAGCAGGAGCATCAGCATCCCGAGGCGGCGACCGCGGAACCGGAAGCGGCTGAACGCGTACGCGGCGAGCGCGCCGAGGAGCACGGTCGCGATCGCGGTGACGGACGCGATCACGAACGAGTTGAAGAACCAGCGCAGGTACGGCGCATCGATGTACCCGGGGGAGCTCTTGTCGGTGACGGTGTTCCCGACGATGTTCTTGAAGTTGTCGAAGGTCGGCGACGTCGGCCACAGGCTCGTCCCCGAGACGGAGTTGTCGGCATTGAATGCGGCCGAGGCGACGAAGGCGACCGGGAACAGCGCGAACAGGACGGCGAGGAGCCCGACCGCGTGCCGCCACCACGTGTCGCGGAGCTTGGGGCGCCTCGGCGCCGGCGCCTCGGCCGCGCGCGTCCCGGCAATTGCGCCGGCGGTGGTGTCTGCGGTGCTCATCGAGTGCTCTCCAGTGCCTTCGTCCGGAGGAACGCGGATCCCGAGATCGTCGCCACGATCATGAAGATGATGATCGACACGGCGCAGGCGAGACCGTAGTCGGCTCCCTTGCCGGTCGCGATCGCGAGCTTGTACGTGTAGCTGATCAGGATGTCGGTCTCTCCCGCGAGCGACGACTCGTTGCTCGCGGGGCCGCCGCCCGTCAACAGGTAGATGTTGTTGAAGTTGTTGAAGTTGAACGCGAACGACGCGATCATCAGCGGCGAGACGGCGACGAGGAGCAGCGGCAGCGTGACGCGACGGAAGACCTGCCACGCGCTGCCGCCGTCGACGCGCGCTGCCTCGATCAGCTCGGCGGGGATCGACTGGAGCGTCCCCATCGACACGAGGAAGAAGTACGGGAACGTGAGCCAGGTGCTCACGATGATGATCGAGACCTTCGCCCAGTTGGCGTCGAAGAGCCATGGGATCGACGTGTGGAACAGGCGGTTGACGACCCCGAAGTCGTCGTTCAGGAGCCCGCGCCAGACGAGGAGCGACAGGAAGCCGGGGATCGCATACGGGATGATCAGCACCGACCGGTAGAGCTTCTGGAACCGCAGTCCCTTCTTGTCGAGCGCGACCGCGAGGAAGAGCCCGATCGCGAACGAGAAGAGGACCGTCGTGATCGCGAAGACGAAGGTCCAGATGAACACGCGGACGAACGGCTTCCGGACGGAGTCGTCGTGGATGAGGCGCCCGAAGTTCGCGAAGCCGACGTGCGTCTTCCATCCCGGCTCGAGGTCGTCGCCGGCAGCCGAGACGAACGAGCCCTTCCCGCTGTCGGTGAACGCTGCGCCGTCGCCGATCCGGACGAAGCGGTCGTCCTTCGCGTCGTACCGGAGCGTCGGCCGGAGCTCGACCGCGACGTCGATCCCCTGCGGCCGGATCGCGCTGTCGCCCGTCGTCGGGACGGTGAGGTTCCGGAGCTGAGCGTCGAGCGCGAAGAGCTCGGCGCCCTGCACCAGCTTGTAGCCGTCGGCGCCGGTGATCGGTCCGCCCTCCTCGGCCTTCACGGCCGACGCAGCGAGCGGCTCGAGCCCGTCCTTGGTGCCGACGAAGAACTTGCCGCTCTCGTCGTCGCGCAGGAGCAGGACGAGCTGCCCGCTCTCCGACCGCGCGGCCGCCATCGTGTACTGGCGCCCGTCGGGCGGCGGCTCGAGCGAGTTGACCTTGATCCCGTCGATCGCCTCCTGCTTCGAGATCACGTGGCCGGTCGACTCGTTCGTGAAGGCGACGTTGACCGTGTAGACGATCGGGATCAGCTGGAACGCGATCAGGAAGACCGTGCCGGGGACGAGGAACTTCGCCGGCAGCGTCCAGCTCCGCGGGACGAGGTACAGGTAGAGGATCGCCGCGGTCGCGAGGAGGAGCACGACGAGCGGCAGCCAGCGCTCATCGTCGATCAGAACCCATGCGGCCCACGCGGCGAGCGCCGTCGTGACGGCGAGGAGCGCGGTCTTGACCACGAGCCCCGGCGTTCCCGAGAACGCCGCGATCCCGCGCGAGAGGATCCCCGGACGGAAGGGCGCGCTGTCTGAGGGAGCTGAGGGGGCGGTGGTGGTGCTCACGGCGGTTCGCGAAGCACGACGCGGGCGCCCCGAAGGGCGCCCGCGTCCGAGGAGCTAGCCGATCTTGTCGGCGATGTTGCGTGCTGCGACGCGGAAGGAGGTCGACGCCTTCGTTGCGCCGGAGCCCTTCGTCGACTTCGTCCACGCGGCGCCGAGGTCCTGCCAGACGCTGTTCATCTGGGGGATGTTCGGCATCGGGACACCGCCGTTGCCGGCCTTCCCGAACTGCGTCAGGTACGGGTCCCCTGCCTTCGCCTTGGTGTTCGCGGGGAACCGGCTGTTCGCGGCGGCGAGCGTCGTCTGCGCCGACGGGCCCATCATGTAGCTCGCGACCAGGTCCTTCGCCGCGGCATCGTTGCCGTGGGTAGCGGCGTACTTCGTGACCAGGTAGCCCTGGACGCCGAGGAACGGAACGGACGCCTTCACGATCCGCGGGACCTGGACCACCTGGAACTTGATCCCGGCCTTCTTGATCGTGTCGATGTTCCACGGGCCGGTGATCCAGTAGGCAGCCTGGCCCTTCAGGAAGGCGTTCTGCGCGGTCGAGCTGTCGACCTTCGCGTTGATCAGGCCCTCCTTGTTCCACTTGTCGATCAGCTTCGAGCTCTTGATGAAGAGCGGGTTCGCCACGCCGATGTCCGACGGGTCGAGGTTGCCGCCCTTGTTGGTGCCGAAGATGTAGCCGCCGAGGCCCGCGAAGAACGGGTACATGTGGTACGCGTCGCCGTTCGCTCCCTGCTGGACGGCGATGGCGAGGTTGCCCGACTTCTTCTTCTTGAAGGCGAGGGCGGAGCGCTCGAGCTCGGCCCACGTCTTCGGGACCTTCCCGAGCTTCGTGTTGACGACGAGGCCGATGTTCTCGACCGCGACCGGGGCGCCGTAGAGCTTCTTGACGGCGGTGCCGTACGAGAACGCGTTGAGGGTGTACGCCGGGAACTGCGCCAGCGTCGCCTTCTTCGGGAACAGCGGGACGACGAGGCCGTTCGCCGCGAGCTCGCCCGTCCAGTCGTGCGCGCCGACGATGACGTCGGGGGCGTCGGCAGCGGCGACGGTCTTGAGGTTGTCGCGGATGTCGCCGAAGTTCTTCTCGACGATCTTCACCGTGACGCCGCGTGTGCCAGCCCAGTCGTTCGCGACCTTCGTGACTGCCGTGACGCGGTCCTTGTCGGCCCAGATCGTGAGCGTCGGCCCGGCGACCGGCTTCGGCGCGGCAGGCGCGGCGAGGATGAGCGCGGACAGCGCGACCGCGAACGTCGCCAGCACCGTCCAGATGCGCGTGGTGGTGGTGTGCATGAAAGCCCTTCTGTGCGTGGGGACGATCGACTGCGGCCTGCTGGGGATCAGGGCGCCGCTGCCTAAGATAGCCCGGAATTGCCCCCTCATGGTCGGATTTTCCCGCAGGTGGGCGCGGGGTTTCCGCCGCCGTCACCCGTCACGCGCACGCGTTGCAAATCGTCTATTCACGTATGCAGGCCGTCCCCTCGCTGCGTTACGCTCCTCGGATGGCGACCACACGCGCGATCCACCTCACCACAGCCGTTCCCGGGCCGCGTTCGCGCGCCATCGTCGAGCGCCTCGACCGCGTTGTCGCGAAGCCGCTCGCGCTGACGTTCCCGGTGGTCGCAGCGGAGGCCCGCAGCGCCACGATCACCGACGTCGACGGGAACACCTTCGTCGACTTCACGGGCGGCGTCGGCTGCCTCAACGTTGGTCACTCGCACCCGCAGGTCGTCGCCGCGGCACAGGAGCAGCTGGAGCGATTCAGCCACACCGACTTCACGATCGTGCCGTACGAGGTCTACGTGACCCTCGCCGAGCGCCTGCTGGCGGTCGCGCCGTTCTCGGGGCCGGCCAAGGCCGCCTTCTTCAACGCAGGCACCGAGGCCGTCGAGAACGCCGTCAAGTTCGCCCGCTCCCACACCGGCCGGCCGGCGGTGATCGCGTTCGAGGGCGCCTTCCACGGCCGGACGTTCCTCTCGCTCTCGCTCACGTCGAAGCCCCACCCGTACAAGGCCGGCCTCGGCCCGTTCGCTCCCGAGGTCTACCGCGTGCCGTTCGCGAACGAGTACCGCGGCGTGTCCGCGCGCGATGCGCTGGCGGCGCTCGAGCACGCCTTCGTAACCCAGGTCGCAGCCGAGAGCGTCGCGGCGATCGTCATCGAGCCGGTCCAGGGCGAGGGCGGGTTCATCGTCGCCCCGCACGAGCTCATGGCCGGCGTCCGGCGGATCTGCGACGAGCACGGGATCGTGCTCGTCGTCGACGAGGTGCAAACCGGCTTCGCGCGTACGGGGAAGCTGTTCGCGATCGAGCACTTCGACGTGGAGCCCGACCTGATCACGGTCGCGAAGTCGATCGCGATGGGCCTCCCGCTCTCGGGCGTGCTCGGGAAGGCGGAGATCATGGATGCGCCGCCCGACAACGCGGTCGGCGGCACCTACGTCGGGAACCCCGTTGCCCAGGCCGCTGCGCTCGCGGTCCTGGACGTCATCGAGGACGAGGGGCTGTGCGACCGCTCGGTCGCCGTCGGCGAGACGATCCGGGCGCGGATGGAGGCGTGGCAGGAGCGCTGGCCGGCGATCGGCGACGTCCGCGGCCTCGGCGCCATGCTCGCTCTCGAGCTCGTCGCGGACCCGGTGACGAAGGAGCCGACGCCGGAGGTCGCCTCGGCCGTCGTCGAAGCGGCGATGCAGCGCGGGCTCCTGCTGATCAAGTCGGGCGTGCACGGGAACTGCATTCGCGTCCTCGTCCCGCTCGTCGTCTCCGAGGCGGAGCTCGACGAGGCGCTCGCGGCCTGGGAGGACGCGCTCCGGGCCGTGCTCGGGTAGAACGCCAGGCCGCAGGGAAGACTGACGCCGAGATGGTCGGCGAGGTGCTTGCAGGGCGGTACGAGCTCGAGGAGCTCGTGGGCGCGGGCGGTATGTCGAGCGTCTATCGCGCGCGCGACCGTCTTCTCGACCGCATGGTCGCCGTGAAGGTGCTGCACGAGCAGTACTCCGACGACGAGGAGTACGTCGAGCGGTTCCGTCGCGAGGCGCGCTCCGTCGCGGCGCTCTCGCACCCGAACATCGTCACGGTGATCGACCGCGGCGAGCACGGCGGCCGCCAGTTCATCGTCTTCGAGTACGTCGACGGCGACAACCTGAAGACGGTCATCCAGCGGTCGGGGCCGTTCTCCGTGCCCTCGGCGCTCGAGCTCACGATCCAGGTCGCGCGCGCTCTCTCGTTCGCGCACCAGAGCGGCCTCGTGCACCGCGACGTCAAACCGCAGAACGTGCTCCTGAACGGCGACGGCCGTGCGAAGGTCACGGACTTCGGGATCGCGCGCTCGCTCGACGTCCAGCACGGGATGACGCAGACCGGGACGGTGCTCGGGACGTCCGACTACATCGCTCCCGAGCAGGCGCAGGGGCAGCGCGTCGACGAGCACACCGACGTCTACTCGCTGGGCGTCGTCCTCTACGAGCTGCTGACGAGCGAGGTGCCGTTCCCCGGAGAGAACTTCGTCGCGGTCGCGATGCGACACATCAACGAGCCGCCGCCGCCGATCCGCGACAAGCGCCCGGACGTGCCGCCGCGCGTGGAGGCGGCGGTGCAGCGGGCGATGGCCAAGGATCCCTCCGATCGGTTCCGGACGATGGCCGACCTCTGCGACGAGCTCGAGGCGTGCCTCGACGAGGTCCGCAGCGGGCGGCACACCGCCGTCACCGCCGTCGTGCCCGCCGTGGGGAAGGCGCGGCGAGCGCGGCGGCGCGTCTGGCCCGCGCTGCTCCTTCTCGCCGCGCTCGCCGGCGCCGCGGCTCTGCTCGCGTACGCGATCTCGCAGCGGGATGACGGCGGGAACGGCACGGGGTCGGCCACGGGGCCGCAGCCCGCCGCCGTTCGCGTGCGCGGAGTGTCGGCCTACGATCCGTTCGGCGACCGGACCGAGCACGACGCCTTCGCGCGGCGGGCGACCGACGGCGATCCCGCGACCTACTGGACGACGGAGACCTACCACTCCGGCCTTGCCGGCGTCGACAAGGAAGGCGTCGGCCTCGTGCTCGACGCGGGTCGTCCCGTGCGCCTCAGCCGGCTCGGCATCGTCACCGACACCCCCGGGTACACCGCGGCGATCCGCGCCGGCCCGTCGCGGTCGTCGTTCCCCGAGACGCTGGCGTCCGGCCGCCGGATCGGCGGCCGGACGCAGATCGGCCTCGCCGGCGACGGCGAGCACCGCTACTTCCTGATCTGGATCACCGATCTCGGAGCGGGCTACGAGAACGCTCACGTCAACGAGGTGAGCGTCGCCGCGTAGCGGTCAGTCGGCGGGCGGCCGGATGCGCCAGACCTGGCCGGCCTCGAACATCGTCGCCCAGCCGTCCCCCTCGGCTTCGGCGACGACGGCGGGGTTCTTCGCCGTCGGGATCGTCGCGGTCACGCGGTTTGTCGCAGGGTCGATGACGCTCACGCTGTTGCCGAAGTCGTTCGGCACCCAGACCTTCCCTGCCACGACCGCGAGGTTCACCGGGCTCTGCCCGACCTTGATCGTCGCGGTCGCCTTTCGCGTCCGGAGCGAGATGCGGGTCACGGTGTTGCTCGACCCGTTCGCGACCCACAGCGCGCCCGGCGTCGTCGCGACCCAGGTCGAGCGGTCGCCGGTCGTCCGCACGCGGGCCCAGCGCAGGGTCCGCGTATCCAGGCGGTAGACCGCGCTCGCGAGGTCGTCGCCGATCCAGAGCGCGCCGCCGGCCGACACGATCCCGCCGGGCGCAAGGCCGGGGAAGCGGAGCGTCTTCGTCACACGGTTCGTGGCCGGCGACACACGCTGCACCGTGTCGCCCGTGCGGTTGGTGACCCACATCGAGCCCGCCGCGGCCGTCGACTCGTAGCTCGTCGCGCCGACCGGCACGCGCGCGAGCACCTTCGCCGTCGCGGGGTCCACGCGGTCGAGGCGCCCACTCTGCGTGACCGCCCAGATCGACCCGAACCCGTACGCGAGCTCGCACGCGATCGGATCGATCTTCGTCGAGCCCACCACGGTGTTCGTCGCCGGGTCGATCCGGAGCAGGCGGCCCGCGTCCGCATCGGTCACCCACACCGACCCGGCGGCGCCCACGACGCCGCACGGCTTCCCACCGACCGCGACCCGCGCGGCCACCTCCGGGCTCGCACCGGGGAGGGCGAGCGACGCGGAGGCGGCTGCGGCTGCCGCCGCCGCTGCGGCTGCGGCTAGGCGGATCACGGACGCGCACGCTAGGCGCCGCTACGATCGCCGCGCAAACGATCCGCCGAGGAGCGAATCCGCGTGGCGATCCGCCTCACGTTCACCGACGACGATCCCGGCGCGATCGGGTTCGGCCTCTCGCCGCTCTCGGAGGCGGTCCTGAGCATGCACGTGCTCCTGCACCCGAAGGTGCACGCTGCGCAGCACCCGTGGATCCGCGAGATGCGGCGGCTGCCGGCGGAGCTGCGGCGGGAGCTGCAGTCGTTCCGCTTCCTGCTCGACGACGCCTCGCCCGACTGCGTCCTGCCGCCGAAGCTCGGCACGAAGGTCGGCTTCGACGCCCACCTCGATGCGATCGCGCGACTCGACCCGTCGCTCCTCGCCTACGACCTCGCGCGCCCTCTCTTCCACTGGACGGGGCCGACGATGGGAGGGCGTGAGGCGATGGAGAGCGCGGAGGTGCGGGACCGTGCGGTTGCCCGAGCCGGGACGTTCGGGGAGGGCTGCGTCGAGGTCGCGCGGCTCGCGTGGGACGACCCGCACGCGCTCGCGCGCCGCTGGGTGGCGTTGCTCTCGGGCTACTGGGAGGCGGCCTGGGGCTCGGAGTGGGAACGCCTCGAGCCGCTTCTCCTCGACGCGGCCGATGCCGGCCGTCGGGCCGCCGCCGCGTCGGGGCCGTTCGCGCTCGCGTCGCGGCAACCGGAGCTCGACGTCGAGCCCGCGACCCGGACCGTGGTCCGGCGCTCGCCGCACGAGCATACGGTCGAGGTGTCTGCGCGGCGTCCGCTGATGCTCGTGCCGAGCGCGTACGTCTGGCCGCACGTGCGCGTCAACTGCGACGGCCCGTGGCCGATCGCGCTCGTCTTCCCCGCCCCGTTCTCGGTGCGCCGGCCCGCCGATGACCCGCCGCCCGACGCGCTCGTCCGCGCCCTCCGCGCCGCCGCCGACCCGGTGCGGCTCCGGGTGCTGCGGCTCGTCGCCGAGCGGCCGCGGACGACGGAGGAGCTCGCGCCGCTCGTCGGGCTGTCGGAGTCCGGGCTGTCGAAGCACCTGCGGGCGCTCCTCGACGGCGCGCTCGTCCGGACGCGGCGCGACGGCCGCTACGTGCTGTACGAGCTCGACGGCGGCGCGGACGCGCTCGGCGCGTCCTTGCGCGCCTACGTCGACGGCCGCACTCAGTAGCGCAGGCGGGCGCGTGCCTCGTGGCGGTCGATCGCAAGCTCGACGAGCCTGTCGAGCAGCTCTGCGTACGGGATCCCCGACGCGTCGAACAGCTTCGCGTAGACGCTCGTCGCCGTGAAGCCGGGGATCGTGTTCAGCTCGTTCACCAGCACCTCGCCGTCGTCACGCACGAACATGTCGGCGCGGGCCATCCCCGCGCACTCGGCGGCCACGAACGCGCGCACGGCGAGCTCCTGCGCGCGCTCGACCTGCTCGGGGTCGATCGGCGGCGGCACGACGAGCTCCATCTCGCCCTCGTCGTACTTCGCCTCGTAGTCGTACCACTCGTTGTGCGTGACGACGATCTGCCCCGGAAGCGAAGCAATCGGCCGCCGGTTCCCGAGCACGCCGACCTCGACCTCGCACCCCGACACGAACTCCTCGACGATCACCTTGTCGTCGTGCTCGAACGCCAGCTCGACCGCGGCGCGAAGCTCGCGGTCGTCGTGCGCCTTCGAGATCCCGATCGACGAGCCGAGCCGCGCGGGCTTCACGAAGACGGGATAGCCGAACGGGTTCCGCGGCTCGTCGCCCTCGCGCAGCGTCACGTTGCGCGTGACGGGGATCCCGCTGTCGCGCATCACCGCCTTGAACCTGTCCTTGTCCATGCAGAGCGCGGAGGCGAGGACGCCGGCGCCGACGTACGGCACGCCGGCGAGCTCGAGCAGCCCCTGCAGCGTCCCGTCCTCGCCGAACGGCCCGTGGAGGACCGGGAACACGACGTCGACGTCCGACAGCGCCTCCGACACCGACCGGTCCGGCAGCCGCGACGCTCGAACGCCGATCGCGCTGCCGCCGCCGCCCCGCGCGCGTCCCGGCGCGTCGCCGGCGGCCGCGGCTCGTGGGGCGGCGTCGCTCGCCTCGCCGGCCGCGAGCGCCCGCGGCTCGGTCGGATCGAGCGCGACCGTCCAGCCGCCGTCGCGCGCGATCTCGACCGTCACGACCTCGTGCGCCTCCGAGAGCGCCTGCACGACGCTCTCGGCCGACGCGACGGAGACGTCGTGCTCGCTCGACCGCCCGCCGAGGACGACCGCGATCCTGCGGCGCGCCGGGGTCAAGGGGTCGTCGTCGCCGGGGTCGTCGTCGCGGGGGTCGTCGTGGCAGGAGTCGTCGTCGTGCCGGTCGTCGTCGGGACGGTCGGCGTCGTCGGCACGGTCTCGGATCCGGCGTCGGTGAGAGTGCCGACGGTGATCGCGACGGTCGAGCCCTTGCGCACGGGCGTCCCGCCGGACGGGCTCTGCGAGAGCACGACACCGTCCTCGCCCGGGTCGGTCACGTCCTGCGTCTTCGTCGTGACCTTGAAGCCGGCGCCTCGCAGCAGCGCCTCAGCGTCGGGCTGCGTCTGGAACGTCACGTCCGGCACCTGGGACGTCGCCGGGCCCTTCGAGATCGAGACGGTGATCTTCGTCCCCTTCGGCACCGGCGTGCCCGCAGGCGGATCCTCGGCCACGACGCGCCCGACCGGCTCGTCGGACTCGATGTCGACGCGCGTCACGGCGAACCCCGCGCCCTTCAGCGCGCCGGCGGCATTTGCGAACGGCTGTCCGACGACGTCCGGCACCGCGATCGGCTTCGGTCCGCGGGACACGTTGATCCGGACCCGCGACCCGCGCAGCACGCGGTCGCCCGCGGCGGGATTCTGGCCCGTGACCGCGTTCTCCTGGTCGTCGGAGTAGATGTAGACGATGTTCGGCTTCAGCCCGACGGCCGCGAGCTGGGCGATCGCGTCGGTCAGCGGATGCCCCTTCACGTTCGGCACCGCCGATTTCGGCTTGCCGGTCGAGACCCAGATCGTCACGGTGGAGTCCTTCGCGATCCGGTCGCCAGGCTCGGGGCTCTGCGCCGCGACCGCACCCGTCGGCACCGACCCGCTCGCGCGCCGCTTCACGCGCGGGTTGAGGCCCGCCTGCGAGATCTGCTGCTTCGCGAGCGACTCCTGGAGCAGGCGGACGTCGGGCACGGCGACCGGTCGGCTCGCCGAGAGCTGATCCTGGATCCGGTCGTAGAGGAGCCAGCCGCCCGCCCCGGCGACGAGGATCGCGAGCAGCGCGAGCAGCCACGGCCAGATCCGCCGCGACCGCGGCGGCTCCTCGTAGTCGTAGTAGGGCGTCGGCGGCCGGTAGGCGGGCGGCGCCGGGGGCGGCGTGACGCCGCGCGGCCGTGTGATCGCGGTCGGCGCGGCGGCGATCCCGGCTCCGGCGAGCACCTGTGTCATCGCGTCCTCGGTCTTCTGCGAGACGGCGACGCCCCGCGCGACGCGCGCGAGGTCGGCGTCCATCTCCTCGGCCGACCCGTAGCGCTGGTCCGGATCCTTCGCGAGCGCGCGCATCACCACCGCGTCGAGGTCGTGCGGGACGTCGTCCCGCGTGCTCGAGGGCGGGTCGGGGATCGCCGAGAGGTGCTTCATCGCGATCTCGACGGGCGTGTCGCCCGTGAACGGGACCGTGCCAGTAAGCATCTCGTAGAGCACGATCCCGAGCGAGTAGAGGTCGGATCGCGGGTCGACCGCCGCCCCGCGGGCCTGTTCCGGCGACAGGTACTGCGCCGTTCCGACGATCGAGCCGGCCTCCGTCATCTGCGACGCGCCCGAGCGCGCGATGCCGAAGTCCGTGACCTTCAGGCGGCCGTCGGGGCCGACGACGATGTTGTGCGGCTTGATGTCGCGGTGGACGATCCCGTTGCGGTGCGCGAAGGAGAGCGCGCCCAGGATCTGGCGCGCATAGTCGATCGCGATCGGCACGGGCGTCGGGCCGTTTCGGACGAGCAGCTCCTTGAGCGTCCGCCCGTCCAGGTACTCCATCGCGATGTAGTAGGTGCCCTCGGCGCGACCCCGGTCGAAGATCGAGACGATGTTCGGGTGGTTGAGCCCCGCAGCGCTCTGCGCTTCGCGGCGGAAGCGCTCGACGAACTGGTCGTCGCTCGCATGCCGCTCGTTCAGCATCTTCAGCGCGACGCGCCGTCCCAGCTCCTGATCCTCCGCGAGGTAGACGTCGGCCATCCCGCCCGACCCCAGCTTCCGACGCACGACGTACCGGCCGTCGAAGACGCGGTTCAGGAGCGTGTCCGTCGTCGTCATCCCTAACCGTTCCCGTTCGACGCCGACGGGAGGATTGCCTCCATGATCGACTTCGCGATCGGGGCGCTCACCTTCCCGCCGAATCCGTTCAGCTGGTTCTCGACGACGACGGCGCCGGCGACCTTCGGATCCTCCGCCGGGGCGAAGAAGATGAACCAGGCCGTGTAGACGTGCGAGCGGCCGGTCTCGGCGGTGCCGGTCTTCCCGGCGACGGTGATGCCCGGGATCTGGGCCGCCGTTCCGGTGCCGCTTCGGACCGCGAGCGTCATCATGTTCTGGAGTGCGGCGGCCGTGTCCGGCTTCATCGGCTGCGAGTACTTCTTCGGCGCGACCCTGACCACCAGCTTGCCGCCGGGCCCCTCCACCTTCTTCACGACGTGGGGCCGCATCAGGACTCCGTCGTTCGCCACCGCCGAGGCGACCATCGCCATCTGCAGCGGTGTCGCGAGCAGCCGCTCCTGGCCGAACGCGAGCCGGCCGGGGTCGACCTCGGAGGCCGGGTCCTTCGGGTCGAACAACGTCGTCCTCTTGTAGAGGCCGGAGGCCGAGCGCGCCTCGCCCGGGATCTCGAGCGGGGGAACCGAGTAGAAGCCGAACTCCTTCGCCTTGTCGAGCACGCGCTTCGCGCCGAGCTTCTTGCCGATGTCGCAGAAGACCGCGTTGATCGAGTGCTCGAGCGCGGTGACGAGGCTGACGTTGCCGAATTGCTCGGGCGCCTCCGGATTGCCTGCGTTCAGGACCTTCTTCCCGTACTCGACGCAGTAGCCGGGGTCGTAGAACTGCGATTCCGGCGTGTAGACGCCGGAGTCGAGCGCGGCGGCCGCCGTCACGACCTTGAACGTCGACCCCGGCGGATAGAGCCCCTGCGTCACTCGGTTGAAGAGCGGCGACGCGCCGCTGCACGCGTTCGTGCGCGAGTTGAGGATCCTGGCGTAGCCGTTCGGCGTCTCGATCAGGTTCGGATCGTAGGTCGGGGAGGACGCCGCGGCGAGGACGGCGCCGGTCCGCGGGTCGAGGATGACGGCAGCGCCGCACTTCCCGCGCAGGAGCGACTCCGCGACCCGCTGGGCCTTCGTGTTGATCGTCAGGTAGACGTCGTTGCCGACGATCGTGCCGCCGCTCAGCTGGTCTGTCAGCTTCTCGACGACCGTCCCGAGGTTCGCGTTCGACGCGGTCAGGTACGCGTTCTCCTCCCGCTCGAGCCCGGCGCGCGAGCGGCCCTGCGTCGAGTAGCCGACGACCTGCGCTGCGAGCCCACGCGCCGGGTAGCGGCGGAAGTAGAGCGTCTGGCCGTTGCGGCTCACCTGGACGTTCGTCGCGATGAGCGTGCCGTCGGAGGAGTAGATCCGCCCGCGCTTGATCTTGAACTGCGCGACGCGCTGGATCGCGTTGTCCTGGCGGTCGGCGAGCCCGGCCGACGCCCACGTCTGCCAGTACGTCGTCGCCACGATGAGCGACGCGATCAGGAGCAGTGCGACGAGCGCGATGCGGGAGATCTGGCGGTTCATCCGCCGGCGTTCGCCCGGTTGGAGACGAGGAGGAGCAACGCGAGGAGGACAAAGTTCGCGACGACGGACGAACCGCCGTAGGACACGAACGGCAGCGTGATCCCCGTCAGCGGGATCAGGCGGAGGACGCCGCCGACGATGATGAACGTCTGCAGGGCGAATCCGAACGTGAGCCCCGCCGCGAGGAGCTTCGAGAACCCGTCGTCGGCCATCAGCGCGACCTTCATCCCGCGTGCGACGAACAGCATGAAGACGAGCAGGAGCGCGGCGGCGCCGACGAGGCCGAGCTCCTGCGCGAGCGCCGAGTAGATGAAGTCCGTGTTCAGGTACGGGATCAGTTGCTGGCCCTCGGTGGTCGTGAACGTCCCCTTGCCGAGGCCGGCGCCGCCGAAGCCGCCGTTGCCGATCGAGTACAGGGACTTCACGAGCTGGTAGCTGTCGCAGTCCTGTCGGAGCGCGAAACCTCCGGTCTGCGAGCAGAACACCTTGGCGTCGGTCCACGGGTGCAACCAGATCGTGACCCGGTTCTCGACGTGGCCGATCGTCCTGTAGGCGAAGAAGCCCGCCGCCGCGAAGAGCGCCACCCCGGCGAGGACGTACGTCACTCGCGCGGTCGCGATGTAGAGGATCGCGAGGAAGATCCCGAAGTAGAGGAGGGCGGAGCCGAGGTCGTTCGTCTCGACGAGCACGAGCATCGCGCCGCCCCAGATCAGGAGGAGCGGCCCGAGGTCCTTCAGCCGCCCCTGCGCCAGCACCTCGCGCTTCTCGCGCAGGTAAGCCGCGAGGAACACGATGAGGAGGATCTTCGCGATCTCACCGGGCTGGAACCGCAGCGGGCCGAGCTGCACCCAGAGTCGCGCGCCGTTCACGGTCGTCCCGAGCCCGGGGACCGACGGCAGGAACAGCAGCACGATCGCACCGAGCCCGAACAGGTACTTGTACGACTCGAGGGCGCGGTAGTCGCGTCGCAGCCAGATGAGCGTGAGCGCGAACAGCGTGACGCCGATCACGATCCACAGCCCCTGCCGGAACGCGTCGTCGGGCTTCAGGCGATAGATCTCCGTCAGCCCGGCGGCCGTCAGGACGCCGGCCATCGGAAGGAGGTAGGGGTCTGCGTACGGGACCGTGAACCGCGCGATCAGGTGCGCCGTGAGGTACAGCGCGAGGAAGAACCCGGCATACGTCAGCGACGACCACGAGACCACCGCCTGTCGCGCGATGTAGACGCTTGCGAACCCCGTCGCCGTCAGGAGCCCGACGGACAGCAGGTAGAGCAGCTCGCGGTTGCGGTAGGTCATCAAGGCCTCTCACGGCCGCGCGGAGGCCCGGCGGCCTACCGGGCGAGACCCCACACGACGAGCACGACGATCACCGCGATCAGGCCCAGGATGACGAGCAGCGCGAGCAGCCGGCGCCAGATCGGGACGCGAATCCGCTCGGGCTCCGGCTCCGGCTCGGGCTCGCGCTCGGGCTCGGCTGCGGCGGCCTCCGCCGCCTCGCGAATCGCGGCGGCGTCGACCACCATCGTTGCGGCGCGAGGCGCCGCCGGCGGGGGTGGTGCGACCGCGTCCTCCGGATGCAACGTGTCCTCCTCGTCCGGGTCGACCGTGATCGGGACGTGCTCGCGCGTGACGTCGTCGAGGCCGCGCGTCGCCCCTGCGGCGTCGCCGGCGACGACGTCGAAGAGGATCGCCGTGATGTTGTCGTCGCCGCCGCCGCGGTTCGCGGCCTGCACGAGCGCGCGCGACGTGGCGTCGAGGTCGTCGCGGTTCGAGCGGACGATCTCCTCGAGCGTCCGCGAGTCGACCATGTCCGAGAGGCCGTCGGAGCAGATCAGGTACACGTCGCCCGGCTTCGCCTCGATCGAGAATGCGTCGACGTCGACGTCGGGATCGGTGCCGAGCGCGCGGGTGATCACCGAGCGCTGCGGGTGGACCTCCGCCTCCTGCGGCGACAGCTCGCCGCGCCGCACGAGCTCGGCGACGAGCGAGTGGTCGTTCGTCAACTGCTCGAGGCGGTCGTCCCGCAGGCGGTACGCGCGCGAGTCGCCGACGTGGCCGATCGTGATCGTGCCGTCGTCGCCGACGAGCGCGAGCGTGATCGTCGTCCCCATCCCGGAGGTCGCCGCATCGGTCGACGCGCGTTGGTGCACACGCCGGTTCGCCTCCTGGATCAGCTCCGTCACGCGCGCCTCGCCGCCGCCGTTCGCCTCGGACTCCTTGAGCGCGTCGGCCGCGAGCGCGGACGCGATCTCGCCGGCCTGTGCGCCGCCCATGCCGTCCGCGATCGCGAACAGCGGAGGCGCGCAGACGTAGGAGTCCTCGTTGTGGCGCCGCTTCCGGCCCGTGTCCGTACGTGCGGAGACCTGGCCGACCCTCACGACTCGAACCTCAGGTCGGTCTCGCCGACGCGAACGACGTCGCCGCGGGTGAGGCGCCGCCCGCGCGTGACGCGGATCCCGTTCACGTAGGTGCCGTTCGTCGACCCGATGTCCTCGACCCAGACGCCGTCGCGCCGCGGCTCGAACCGCGCATGGCGCGCCGAGGCGTACTCGTCGCCGTCGATCGCAACGTCGTTGTTCGCCGCGCGACCCACGCTGATCGGCGCCGCATCCAGGACGATCGCCTCGCCCGAGTCGAGCGCCGGGCTCTTGACCACCACGAGGCGACCGTGCTCGACCGGCGCGGGCCGCCCACGTCCGAGGCCGGCAGCGGCTGCCTGCTGCGGCGCGATGATCATCGACTCCTGCGGCAGCCGGAGATCGCGTGCGGCGGAGCGGACGATGCGCCAGATGAAGAGGTAGAGGAGCACGAGGAATCCGATCTTCAGCATCAGGAGTGTCGTTTCTACCTGCGCCGACCCGAGCATCTACGCCTGCTCCCGCTCGAACCTGAGCTCGGTCGAGCCGATCGTGAACCGCGTTCCGTCCTCGAGCTTGAGGCGCTTGACACGCTTGCCGCGGGCCTCGACGCCGTTCGTCGAGTCGAGGTCGATCAGCCAGTAGGTGGCGCCCTCCTGCCGGATCTCCGCGTGGCGCCGCGACACGTTCGGGTCGGCGACCTGCACGTCGCAGTCCTTGGAGCGACCGATGACGGCGCGGCGGCGGGTGAGCTCGCGACGCTGCCCGTCCCAGCGCACGAACGCCGTCTCCCGTTCGACCCCGAGCGCCTCCGGCTCGATCGCCTCGGTCGCCCCGGGCGCCGCCTGGACCGGCTTGTAGACCATCGTCGCCCCCGGCTCCTCGTCCTGCGCCGGCGCGTCTGCGTCCCGCCGCCCCATCTGCACCATGCGGGTGGCGATCCCGAAGACGCCGCGGTCGAGGTCGGCATCCGTCTCGAGACGGACCCGTGGCGCCGACAGCAGCGCGTAGCCCTCCCGACGCGCGTGCTCGGCGAGGTACTCCTGCAGCTCGTCGCGGAGGCTCTCCTCGTACGCGGCAAACTGCTCGCGGTCCTCGGGCGACACGTAGACGGTGTATTCGTTGGGGACGTAGACACGTGATACGGAGACACTGCGGTGGTCGTCCATCTCCTTCGCGAGCTTCCGCGCGAGCTCGACGGGCTGCACGTTCGCGCGAAACGCGCGCCCGAAGACACCCTCGAAGAGAGACTCGAGCTTTGACTCGATGTTGCGCAGGACGCTCATTTGACCGGTTCTTTCCCGGCGAATGAGTCTAGTCCGTGGGTTCGACCGCCAGCACCGCCGCCGTCGCCCACGCGGCGGCCGCGAGCGGCGCGAACGCCGCCGCGGGGGCGATGAGCGCGGAGGCGGCGAGGAGCCCGGCGCCGAAGACGGCGGCGGGCCACGGACCCCGGCGGCGCGCGAGAGGCAGCAGCGCGGCCGCGACTGCCGCGACGGCGGCCTCCGCGAGGAGAATCGGATGTGCGGCGAGCTCCGCCCACAGTGCGTGCGCGACCGCCGCGGGTCGCTCGCTCCCGGCGATCCCGATCGCGGCAGGAGGCGTCGAGCCGTCGAACGGCAGTCGAGCGCCGGACACGCCTGCGGCGACGGCGGCGATCACGACCGCCGCCCACGCGTGCGCAGCACGCCGGAACCTGCCGCGGACGGCCTGCACGACGAGCGGCAGGAACGCCAGCGCGCCGAGGGGCGCGAGCAGCGGCCCGGCGGCGACGAGGAGGCCGGTGCGTGGATCCCGCCACGTGAGCGCGAGCCAGCCGACCGCAAGCGCGGCGTAGACGAGCGCGAGGCCGAGCGAGATGTTCGCGAGCGGGAAGAACGCAGTGGCGAGCGCGAACGCGAGGCCGGCACGCGGCGCGGCGAACCCGACCGCGCCGGCGACCGCGCCGATCGCGACCGGCCAGGCCGACGGGTAGAACGGAAGCGTGGCGGCTACCCAGCCCGCCGAGAGGCCGGCGAGGGCGCCGGGAAGCAGCCGCTCGCGCACCGCGACCCTCGCCCCGATCCGGATGGGCTCGCGAGGCGTCCCGCCGCGCGTCTTTCTCCGGCGGCGCCGCGGGAGCGTGCGCAGGTCGTGTGCCAGCCGCTCGGCGGTCGGGCGCCGTCGCGGATCGACGACGAGCGTCGAGGCGACGAGGTCCTGCAGCGCGTGCGGCAGATCCGGCCGGAGGCCCTCGAGCGGCGGCGCGCCCGACTGGATGCGGCGGGAGGTCGCGAGGAGGTCGCTCGTCCAGAACGGGTGCTCGCCGGCGAGCGCCTCCCACAGGATCACGCCGACTCCCCAGACGTCCGCCGCCGGCGTCGCGGGGTCCCCGGCGAGCCGCTCGGGCGCGATGTACGCAAGCGTTCCCGGCACGTCGCCGTGCGCCGTCAGCGTGTCGAACTCGGCCATCATCGCGAGCCCGAAGTCGAGCAGGCGTACATCGACTTCGTCGCCTTCCGCCAGCAGGATGTTCGCCGGCTTGACGTCGCGATGGACGATGCCGCGCCGGTGCGCGTGCGCGAGCGCCTCGCAGATCTGGGCCGCAGCCTCGACCGCGCGGCGGTCGTCGAGCAACCCCGAGCGCAACGCCTCACGCATCGTCCGGCCGGCGACGTACTCGTAGGCGATGTAGACGTGCGTGGAGTCGCGCGCAAGGGCGTAGATCCGCTGGCAGCGGGGGTGGCGAAGCGCAGCCGCGGCCGCCGCCTCGCGCTCGGCGCGCGCGGCCGCCTTGCCCTCGCGCCCGACGATCTTCAGCGCGACGTCGAGCCCGCTCCGCTCGTCGCGGGCGAGCCAGACATGGCCCATGCCGCCCGAGCCGAGAGGCCGCAACGGGCGGTACCTCCCGAGGACGAGGTCGTGCGAGAGCGCGGGGGCGGACACCATCCGCATCTACTTCGCGGCCGGGGGAACTCCTTTACCGACCGGAGCGCCGGGTACATTCGGGTCTCGCGAGCCGATGGAACCCCGCGACGACGACATCGAGTTCGACTTCTTCGACGACGAGCCGACGGGCGAGGCGCAGTCGACGCAGTCGACGCAGCGCGTCCGCCTCCCGGGCCGCGGCGGGGGGTCGGGCGGTGGCCGGCGCAGGTCGATGCGCCCGCCGCACGGGGCTGCGCCGCTGCTCCGGCTGCTCGGGCTCGTCGTCTTCCTGATCGCGCTCGTCCTGATCCTCGTCCTCGTCGTCCAGTCCTGCGCGGCCAACAGCCGCCACGACGCGTACTCCGACTACATGGACGACGTCGGCGTGGTCGGCTCGCAGTCGCAGGCGAACGGCCGCAAGCTCGTCGACGCGCTCACGACTCCGGGAACGAAGGTCGCCGACCTCGAGGCGACGCTGCGCGGGATCGCGGAGGCCGAGGGGCAGAATGTCCGTGCGGCCGAGGACATCCGTCCGCCGGGCCGTCTCCGCGACCAGAACCGCCACGTGGTCGAGGCCCTCCAGCTCCGCGTGAGCGGCGTCGAAGGGCTGGCCGCCGCGTTCCGCTCGACTGCGAACTCGACCTCCGCACGCGACGCGGGCCTCCTCGCCGGACAAGCCGATCGCTTCATTGCGAGCGACGTCGTCTGGGACGACCTGTTCCGCGAGCCGGCGACGAGCCAGCTCGAGGAGGACGGCGTCACGGGCGTCGCCGTTCCGGACTCGAACTACATCCAGAATCGTGACCTCCTCAACGAGGAGTCGATGGCGAACGTGCTCAAGCGCCTGCGCGGCGCGACCAAGGGCGGGACGCCGACCGGCCTCCACGGCACGAACATCGTCTCGACGAAGGCGCTCCCCGCGAACCAGATCCTCCAGACCGACAACGAGAACGTCGTCACCGCGAGCACCGACCTCGCGTTCGCCGTCACGATCGCGGACTCCGGCGACTCGCAGGAGGTCCAGATCGACGTCACGTTGACCGCGGAGGGAACCAAGGGGCCGATCGTCAAGACGCAGACGGTCGACGTCATCAACCCGGGTGAGGAGAAGACGGTCACGTTCAGCGACCTCGGGCAGGTCAAGATCGCGACGAAGACGACGCTCAAGGTCGACGTCAAGGCCGTCCCCGGCGAGAAGAACGCGTCGAACAACTCGGCTAGCTACCCCGTGATCCTCTCGCTGTAGGGCCTGTCGCGAATTCGCCTCCGGGTCGACGGGGCGTGTCGTGCGAGGCGGGTTCTAGGATGGCGGCGTGTCGGTGTCCGGAACGGCAGCCGCGATCCTCGCCGCCGTTGCGGGGCTCGTCGCGCTCGGCGCGCTCGGCCTCGCGTGGCTCGCCTGGGTCCGGGTGCGCCGGCTCCGCGAGGCGCAGCGGCTCCTGCTCGCCGGCGGGCGCAAGGACATCGTCGACTTCGCCGTGTCGCTCCAGACGCGGATCGACGACCTGCACCGGGCGGTCGACGAGATCGCCGCCGGCCTCGCCCGGGTCGACCGCCGCGTCGACGGCTCGGTCTCGAACGCGTCGATCGTCCGCTACGACGCGTACGAGGACACCGGCGGGCACCAGTCGGCCTCGCTCGCGCTGCTCGACGGCGGGCGGACGGGGGTGGTCGTGACCGCGATCCAGGGTCGCGACTACGCGCGGATCTACATGAAGGAGCTCGACCGCGGCCAGTCCTCGGTCGCCCTCTCGCCCGAGGAGCAGGAGGCCGTCGAGCGGGCGATGGGTAGATAGGGGCCGCGGAGGCCTCGCGGGCCGGGAGGTCGGCTACTCTTGCGCAAGGGTGCATCAGGTTCTCGTTCTGAACGCGAGTTACGAGCCTCTCAACGTGTGCTCGCTGCGGCGCGCCCACGTGCTCGTGTTCAAGGGAAAGGCCGAGGTGGTCGAGCAGCTCGACCGACCACTCAGGGCGGCGACGGATACCTACCCGTGGCCGCACGTGATCCGGCTCGTGCACTACGTCCGCGTCCCGCGGATCGTCCAGAGGAAGATCTCGCGCCGCGCGCTCTTCGCGCGTGACGGCTGGCGGTGCGTCTACTGCGGCACGACCGCCGGCCGGCTGACCCTCGACCACGTCGTCCCGCGCTCGAAGGGGGGCGACTCGACGTGGGAGAACGTCGTCACCTCCTGCGCTCCGTGCAACTTGCGCAAGGGCAACCGGCTCCCGCACGAGGCGCAGATGGAGCTGCCGCACCCGCCACGGCCGCCTGCACCCGTGCTCTTCATCAGACTGTCGACACCGCGGATCCCGCAGCGCTGGGAGCAGTACCTCGCGGCGTTCGCCGCCGCCGCCGCCTAGCGTCAGTCGACAGGCTCGGGCTCGCGCCGCGCCGCGAGCACGCCGGTCGGCCGCACCGGACGTACGGAGGGCGCGACCGGCTCGCGCGCCGCCGCGTCGAGCGCCCACACGAAGAGCGCCGCGACCGGTCCGACGATCCACGACCACGCGCCCGACCCGTAGAGGCCGACGAGCGGCGTGACGAGCAAGAGCGTCATGAGGGGTGACAGCGTGCGGCTCACGGCAGGTCAACGGGAAAGAGGCCCAAACGGTTATCCCCTCTCGCGAGGAAGGTCCGGATGCTGCTCCCACTCCGACCATGAGCCCGCGTAGAGCCGCCGGCCCTCCCGGCCGGCCAGGTGGAGGCGGTGGAGCGTGACGCACGAGGTCACGCCCGACCCGCAGTAGGCGACGAGCTCTCCGGCTCGGAGCTCCGGCACGGGCTCGTTCCACGGTGCGCTGACGGCCCCGGGGATCCGCCCCGGGACGCGGTCGAGCGGGTCCGGCTCGCCGCGGAACCGGTGCGGCAGGCGTGCGTCGACGACGACGAGCTCGTCGAGCCTCGAGCGGAGCTCGTCGAGCTCGATCGCGTCGTCCGTCCGCTCCTGTGGGTGGAAACGGGCGGGGAGGATGCGCAGCTCGCCGTGCTCGAGGGGGCCGCGCCACGACTCGAGGTCGAGGACGGCGCAGTCGTCGTGACCGAAGTGGCGCAGGAGCCACCACAGGCGCTCCGGGCCACCCATGTTCCCGTACGCGACGACGAGGATCCCCGCGCCGATCCCCGCCTCGCCTGCTGCATGCCCGAACGCCTCCGCCGACGGAAGCGGGTGACGGCCTGCGGTGCCGGGAGCGCTCGAGAGGTCCCGCTCGACGTCGAGAAACGTGGCACCTGGGATGTGCCCCTCGAGGTAGGCGCGCCGGCCCCACTCGGGATCGGTCAGCGACCAGCGACAGTCGACGAACTGATACCGCACGTGTGACAGGTTCGCACGCGGTGGCGTATCCAACGCATGAGACGAACGATGACAATCCTGCTCGTCGCCGCCGTGGCCGTCTGTGCCGCGGCGCTGTCGGGCGTCGGCCGGCCCGAGGCGGCGCGCAGCGAAGCCGCTCCGGGCCGAAGCACGATCACCACTCTCGGCCTCGGGACGATCACGACGGTTCCCGACACCGCCGTGATCACGGCGGGCGTTCGGACGGAGGCAGTGACGGCGGCGGACGCGCTCGCGGCGAACGGGCGCAGGATGCAGCGCGTGATCGACGCGTTGAAGGCCGCCGGGGGCGCCAAGCTCCAGACGCGCCAGGTGTCGCTCTACCCGCGGACTGACGATCGGGGCGAGACGACGGGGTTCGTGGCGCAGAACAGCGTCGAGGCGCGAACCGCGATCGCGCATGCGGGCGAGCTCGTCGACGCGGCGGTCGCGGCAGGCGCCAACACCGTCGACGGGCCGCAGCTCGAGCGCTCGGACCGCGACGCGCTCTACCGCGACGCGCTCGGGAAGGCGCTCGAGGACGCGAAGCTGAAGGCGGCCGCTCTCGCGCGTGCCGGCGGGTTCGCCGTCGGCCGCGTCGTCGCCGTCGTGGAGGAGGGATCGTCGCAGCCGGGGCCGGTCGTGTTCGAGGCGCAGGCGGTCGCGAAGGACGCCTCGACGCCGATCGAGCCGGGGACGCAGGACGTCGAGGCGCGCGTCAGCGTCGCGTTCGCGATCGCCTGACGAATCGGAGAGGGGCCGCCGCCGCCGCGGCTGCCCCTCTCGACGAGCCGTCCGCTAGGAGGCGATCCGGCCGAGCGCGGCGAGCACTTCCTGGTGGCGCCGCTCCTCGTCCGGCATGCCCTCCTCGATCGGCTGGCGCTGCCTGCGCGCGAGCATCGCCTGCACCGGTTTTACGACGAAGAAGAAGATGGCCGCGGCGATCGCGACGAACGCGATCAGGTCGGTGATGAAGGCGCCGTAACGGAAGACGGCGTCGTTGATCGTGAACGTCAGATCGTCGAAGTTCGGCTTGCCGATGATCATCGCGACGATCGGCATGATCAGGTTGTCCACGAGCGAGTTGACGAGGGCTGCGAACGCGACGCCCACGACGAACGCGACCGCGAGCTCGACGATGTTCCCCCGGAACAGGAAGTCTCTGAACTCCTTGATCACCGGCCCTCCCTACAGTCGGCTGCCGCTTTGCGTCCACTCTTTCGCGACGGGTGGCCGTCCTCCTCGCGGCCGGCGCGGCGCCGTGAGCGGCCGCGCGGCGAGAGCGCCGGGGTCGGACTCGACATGTCGGCGAGGGCCGTGTCCGGCGGGATGTCACGCTTCTGTCACGGTGCCTGGCACCGGACACGGCCGAAACAGCCCGTGCAGAGAAACCGTGGCGTCGCCTCGAAAGGACGCAGCAGACCGCCACGCGGGCACAGTCTCGTGTCACGCGCGTCAAGCTTCCGTTGCGGTGCCTGGCACCGGGCGTGCCGGCACCGGACATGTCCGACACGACCTCCTACCGCGTCTAACGCGCGGTGCGGACGGCGTCGGTGCGCGTCGCGGCCAGGTCGCGCGCCAGCTCGCGGACGCGTGCGCGGCGGCGGAGCCCACGCGCGGTCGCGAACGCGAGGGCGCCGACGAGGGCGAAGGCGAAGATTCCGATCGGCACGAGCAGCCAGACCGCGCCGAGCCGCCCCGTCGTCGCCGCCGGCGGAAGCGACTTCGGCGCGAGGTCGGTATCGGCCCAGACGAACGCCTTCTTGCCGACGGGCTGGAACGTCGCCTGCGGGTAGAAGACGGCGATCCGCCACGCGCCGCCGACCTTCTTCGCCTCGCCGCGGAATGCCATCGAGACGTGGTTCTCCGGGTCCGTCGGCGAGACGAAGATGTCGAAGCCGACGTCGCCGGGGTAGGAGTAGTTGACCTGCCACCCGGTGAACTTCTTGCCGGCCGCGGGGAACGTCTGGAACGGCGTCGTGCCGCGCTCCCACTCGGCGCGCGTGCCGCGCGCGTCCGGCGTCACCAGGTTCCACCCCGCCGCGAGATCCTTCCGGGCGATCACGGCCGGGATGAACTTCGCCAGGAGGGCGTCGATCTCGGCCCGCGGCACCGGGACCGTCCGCGGCTCGCCGACGGTCGGAGCAGGCGCCTTCTCGACCGCCGCCGTCGTCGGCGTCGCCGCCGGCTCGGCGACTGTCGACCGCGACGGCATGAGAACGGACGCGGCCGCGACGACCGCCACGATCGCGGCGGCGACGCCTGCCCACATGAGGCGGCGGCGCGTGCGCGGTGAGGAAAGGACGATCGCGGTCATCTCGCCGGGAAAAATACCGCGGTTCATGATGCCCCATGGCGCTCATCATTGAACATGGTGATCGCTGTGCGTGAAGACCTTGCGCTGCGGCAGCCGCTTCCGTATTCTTTCCGCGCCATGTTTCTCGGGATCGCGAACGCAGACGTCACTCCGCGCCGCTTCTAGCGGCCGCAGTACGCCTTCGTTCCGTTCTTCCTTTCCGATCCCCAAGGAGCATGTGTGTCTCACCAAGCAGTCGTCGTTCGTGATCTTCGCAAGGAGTTCGTCCGCAAGGACGGACGCTTCCGGCGTCGCCGCCGGACCGCGCTCAACGGCGTGAGCTTCAGCATGCAGCGCGGCGAGTGCGTCGCGATCCTCGGCCAGAACGGGTCCGGGAAGTCGACGCTCGTCCGCCTGCTCTCGACGCTGCTCCTCGACGACGGCGGGTCCGCGCACGTGTTCGGCCACGACGTGTCGAAGGACACGCGCGCCGTCCGGCGGCTCGTCAACCGGGTCTCGGTCGAGGCGAGCTTCTTCAAGAAGATGAGCGCAGCGGAGAACCTCGGCTACGCCGCGCGCTTCTACGGGATGTCGCCGCGCGAGACGCGCGCGCGCATCCCCGAGATCCTCGCGCGCGTCGCGTTCCCGCCCGACAGACGCGGCGAGGCGATGGAGAACCTCTCGCGCGGGATGCAGCAGAAGGTCGCGCTCGCCCGCGCGCTCCTGACGAGCCCGGTGCTCCTCCTCCTCGACGAGCCGACGACGGGTCTCGACCCGCGGTCGAAGCAGGAGGTGCAGGCGTTCATCCGCGAGATCCGCGCGCTGCACGACTCGACGATCCTCCTGTGCACCCACGACATGAACGAGGCCGAGGAGCTCGCCGACCGGGTCGGCCTGCTCGACCGCGGCGACCTGCTCTTCCTCGAGCCGGTCGACGCCGTGAAGGAGCGCTTCGGGGTCGAGACGCTCGAGGAGGCGTTCTTCGCCGCGACCGGGCGGACGTTCGCCGACGAGAAGACGGAAGAGGACGAGGAGAGGGAGGTGTTCGCGTAAATGGCCGCCTACGAGTCGCCGACCCTCGACGCGGGCGATCCGGAACGAGCTCGTCGGGCTCTACGGCGTCGTCGAGCGCAACGTGTACCTGACGAAGCGGTACCTGCTGTGGGACGTCGCGTTCCTGTTCTGGACGATCGCGAACACGCTCACGATCGTGTTCATCTCGCGCGGGGTCGACCTTCCGGAGGACACGCGGAACGAGCTCGCGACGAAGCTGCTCGTCGGCGCCGTCATCTGGGCGTACCTCGGAGTCATCTTCGAGGTCGTGACGGAGACCGTCGCCTGGGAGCGCTGGGAGGGGACGATCGAGTACACGTTCATGGCGCCGGTGTCGCGTCCGATCCACCTGTTCGGGATGGGGATCTACGCGGTGCTGCTCGGCATCGTCCGCTCGGCGATCCTGTTCTTCGTCGTCGCCGCGTTCATCGGCATCGACGTCCCGAAGGCGAACTTCGCCGCGGCGCTCGCGCTGCTCGCGATCTCGTCGATCTCGTTCATCGGGATCGGGATGATGACCGCGGTTCTGCCGCTCATCTCGCCGGAGAAGGGCACGCAGCTCGGGTTCATCGCGCAGGGTCTCCTGCTCGTCGTCTCGGGCGTCTACTACGCCGTCGAGGTGCTGCCCGAGTGGATGCAGTGGATCTCGACGATCTCACCGGCGACCTACGCGCTCCGCGGCAACCGCGACCAGATCATGAACGGCGCCGGCCTCGCGTGGGCCGACACGTGGCCCCTGCTCGTGATCGGCGGCGTCTCCGTCCCGCTCGGGCTCCTCGTCTTCAGGACCGGCGAGCGGTACGCGAAGCGCCACGGGAAGCTGAAGCGGTCGGGATGACCATCGAGATCCGTCCGGCGGTCGCCGACGACGACCTCGAGGCGTGGCGGTCGGTGCGGCTCGCGGTCGAGCCGGACGAGCGGACGGCGACCGTCGAGGAGATCCACCGGCGCGGGACGACGGGCGACCGGCTGTACCTCCTCGCCGAGCTCGACGGCCGCCTCGCCGGGTCGGGCTTCGCCGGGCGCTCCGACCTCGGCCACGGGAACGTGATGCCGCTCGTGCTCCCCGCGTGCCGAGGGCGCGGCGTCGGGACGGCGCTCCTGGAGGCGCTCGTCGACCACGTGGCGGTGCGCGGCTTCGATGCCGTCGGCGCGCACGTCGACGGCCGCGACGAGCGCTCGGCCGCGTTCGCGCGGCGGCACGGGTTCGAGGAGTACGACCGCCAGGTGGAGATGGTGCGCGTCCTCGACGGCGAGGCGCCTTCCCCTCCGCCGTTCGAAGGGGTCGAGTTCACGACGATCGCCGAGCGGCCCGAGCTGCTCGAGGCGGCGTACGAGCTCGCCTGCGAGGGTTACGCCGACCTCAAGCTCGCGACCGGCACCGTCACCGTGTCGCTCGAGGAGTGGCTGCGGGATGAGGCGACGTTGCCGGCGGGGTCGTTCGTCGCGCTTGCCCCGCGGGGGGAGCCCGGCAGCGAGATCGTCGGCTACGCAGGGCTGATGGCGTGGCCCGACGACCCGACACGCGCCGAGCACGGCCTGACCGTGGTTCGACGCGCCTGGCGCGGGCGCGGCCTCGCGACGGCGCTGAAGGCGCGCGAGGTCGCGTGGGCCTCGGCGAATGGGCTGCGTGAGCTCGTCACGTGGACTCAGCGCGGAAACGACGCGCTGCAGGCTGTGAACGAGCGGCTCGGCTACGGGGTCCGGTCGGTGAGCCTCTCGGTCCGCCGGCCGCTCAAGTGATCCTCGTCGAGGAGCTGCCGCACGACCGGCTCGCGGCGTGGCTCGAAGTGCACCGCCGGCTCGATCCGTCGGCGCCCCTCGAGCACCGGCTCCTCGTCCATCGCCACGAGCGCGATCCCGCTTATCGCGTGCTGCTCGCGACGGCCGGCGAGGCCGCCGCCGGGATCGGCGAGTACGGCCGCATGATCGACGACCCCGTCTCGCCGATCGGCCGGGCCTGGATCGGCGTGCTCCCGGAGCAGCGCGGGCAGGGCGTCGGGTCGGCGCTGCACCGCGCGCTGTCGGGGCTCGGCCGCCTCCACGGCGATGAAGAGCTCGAGGGCGACGTTGCCTCGCCCTCGCCGGAGACGCGCGACTTCCTCGCGCGTCGCGGCTACCGGGCGGTCCAGACAAGCGTCGAGTCGCGGCTCGACCTGAGGGACGCGCCGCCCGTGGACGCCGAACCCACCGCCGGCGTGGCCGACATCGCGTCGATCGCCGACGACCCTTCGCTCCTCGAGCACGCCTACCGCATCGCGCTCGACTCCGAGCCCGACATCCCGGACGTGCGCCCGTGGGTCGAGCCGTCGTCGTTCGAGGAGTGGCGGGCGCGCGAGATCGACGACGCGCTGTTCGTCCCCGAGGCGTCGCTCGTCGTGCTGGTCGACGGCGAGCCGGCGGCGTACGGGCTCGTCCAGCTCGACCGCGAGGGCGTCGGCGAGCACCTCGCCACCGGCGTGGCGCGCGCCTACCGCGGCCGCGGGCTGGCGTCGTCGCTGAAACGCGCGCAGATCCAGGCCGCGCGGTGCGCCGGGCTGCACGAGCTCGTCGCGCACAACGACGAAGCGAACGCGCCGATCCGGCGCGTGAACGCGACGCTCGGCTACCGGATCGCCCGCGAGATCGTGACCTACCGCGGCCCGCTCGTGTGAAGCGGCCCCCCGCGACGACCGTCTTCTACGCGCTGGCCTTCCTGCGCTCGATGCCGGGCTGGGTCGTCGTGGACCTCTACCTCGTACGCGACCTGCAGCTCTCGCCGCTCCAGCTGATCCTGATGGGGACGGCGATGGAGGCGACGGTGTTCGTGTGCGAGGTCCCGACCGGCGTCGTCGCCGACACCTACAGCAGGCGGCTGTCCTCGATCATCGGGTTCGTCGGGATGGGTCTCGCGACGCTGCTCGTCGGCGTCGCCTCCGCGCCGTGGCTCGTGATCGCGCTGTGGGGCATGTGGGGGCTCTCCTACACCTTCACGAGCGGCGCGTACCAGGCCTGGATCACCGACGAGGTCGGCGTCGACCGGGTAGGCGGGGTGTTCCTGCGCGGCGCAAGGATCGGGTTCGCGGGCGCGCTCGTCGGCACCGTCGTCTTCGTCTCGATCGGCGCCGTGTCGCTCCGCGCCTCGGTGATCGCCGGAGGCGCGCTCGAGATGGCCTGCGGGCTCGCATGCATCGTCGTCATGCCCGAGACGGGGTTCCGCCGTCGCGAACGGTCGGAGCGCGCGAGTGCGTTCGCAGAGCTGAGAACGACCGCCGGGAGCGGCTTCCGCTTCGTACGGGCACGGACGATCCTGCTCCTCCTCGTCGCGACCGAGCTCTTCGCCGGTTTCGGCGCCGAGGCGTTCGATCGTCTGACGGAGGCGCACCTCATCCGCGACGTCGGGTTCCCAGGGCCGGTCGACCCGGTGTTCTGGTTCGGTGCGACGTCGGTCGTGACGATGGTGTTCGGGTTCGTCGCCGTCGGTCGCCTCATCCGTCGCGTCGACCGCGGCGGAACGCCTGCCGTGGCGCGGATGCTCGTGTTCTTCACCGGCGCAACGATCGTCGCGCAGCTCGTCTTCGCCCTCGGGCCGACCTTCGAGGTCGTGATGGTCGCGTTCCTGGGCGCGCTGCTCGCGCGCTCGCTGCTCTCGCCGCTCTACGACACGTGGCTGAACGCGCAGATCACGGACTCGAGCGTCCGCGCGACCGTGATCTCGATCAGCGGCCAGTCGAACGCGATCGGACAGGCCGGCGGCGGCCCCGTCCTCGGCGCGATCGGAAACGGGTTCGGGATCCCGGCGGCGCTCGCGGGCGGTGCGCTGCTGCTGCTCCCCGCGCTCGGCCTCTACGCGCGCGCGCTCGGCCACGACGGGCACGAGCCCGAGCTCGACGAGCTGCCGGAGGTGGCGCCGGCGTAGGTGACGGTCAGGCGGGCGTCGCCGGCGCGTCGCCCCGCGCCGCCAGCCGCGCGAGCAGCTGGGGGAGCTGTCCGAGCGTCTCGGTCTTCCGGATGTACGCGACGGCGCCGGCTCTCGTGGCGTCGCGCCCGCGGTCCACGATGTCCGAGCCGCTCAGCATCACGACCCGCGTGTGCGGAACCGCATCGGCGATCGCGCGGGTCGCGGTGAGCCCGTCGGTCCGCGGCATCGCGAGGTCGATCAGCACGACATCCGGCCGGAGCCGCAGCACGGCGCCGAGCGCCTCGGCGCCGTCGGACACGCGGCCGGCGACCTCGATCCCCGGAAGGGTCTCGAGCAGCGCCTCGAGCGCGCCCAGGAAGCGCTCGTCGTCGTCGACCAGCAGGATCCGCATCCGGGCCCCTTACCCGTCCGGCGTGTTTTTGTAGACTGGCGGGGTCTTCGAGGCGACGAGGCCTCAGGCGCGCCGGCCGGCGCTGCCTGGGGCCTTTCGTGTTTCCAGGGTTGTGAGAGAAGGAGGATCGAGCATGGCGATGATCGAGAGCAGGGCCCGCGCGACGTCGGATCCGGAGGCGCGGCGGCACGTCCTCGAGCGGATCCGCGAGGAGAGCGTCGAGTACGTCCTCTTCTGGTTCACCGACGTCGAGGGGCACCTGAAGAGCTTCGCGATCACGCCCGCCGAGATGGAGGGCGCACTCGACGACGGAATGGGCTTCGACGGCTCGTCGATCACGGGCTTCAACGCGATCGAGGAGTCGGACATGGTCGCGATCCCGGACCCGACGACCTTCCAGATCATGCCGTCGCGGCCCGGTGAGACGAAGGTCGGCCGCCTGATCTGCGACGTCGTCCGGCCCGACGGGCAGCCGTACGAGGGCGATCCGCGGTACGTGCTCCGCCGCGCGCTCGAGCGGATGGAGTCCATGGGATTCGACACGTTCAACGTCGGCCCCGAGCTCGAGTACTTCCTGTTCGAGGACAACAAGGGCACGTTGACGCTCGACGAGGGCGGGTACTTCGCGATGACGGCCCTCGACGCCGCGACGGAGGTCCGGAACGACACGATCCGCGCGCTGGAGGCGGTCGGGATCCCGGTCGAGTACCACCACCACGAGGTCGCGCCGTCGCAGCACGAGATCGACATGCGCTACGCGGCCGCGCTCGACATGGCCGACTTCACCATGACCTACCGCCTGATCGTGAAGGAGGTCGCGGCGAAGCACGGCGTCTACGCGACGTTCATGCCGAAGCCGCTGTTCGGCGAGAACGGCTCCGGGATGCACACCCACATGTCGCTCTTCCGCGACGGTCGCAACGAGTTCTTCGCCTCCGACGACGAGCATCACCTGTCCGAGACCGGCAAGCAGTTCATCGCGGGCCTCCTCCGGCACGCACGCGAGTTGTCGGCCGTGTTCGCGCAGTGGGTGAACTCGTACAAGCGGCTCGTTCCCGGGTTCGAAGCGCCGGTCTACGTCGCGTGGTCACAGCGGAACCGCTCGGCGCTGATCCGGATCCCGCTCTACAAGCCGGGCTCGGAGCAGGCGACGCGCGCCGAGATCCGCTGCCCGGACCCGGCCTGCAATCCGTACCTCACCTTCGCCGCGCTCCTGCACGCCGGCCTCGAGGGGATCGAGCAGGGCTACGAGCTCGAGCCGCCGATGGAGACGAACCTGTACCACCTGACGCCGGAGCAGCGCCGCGAGCGCGGCATCGTGTCGCTGCCGGAGACGCTCGGCGAGGCGATCGACGAGTTCGCCGCCTCGGGCCTCATGCGTCGCGCGCTCGGCGACCACATCTTCGACAGCTACGTGACGATGAAGCGCAAGGAGTGGGACGAGTACCGCGTCCAGCTCACGCAGTGGGAGCTCGACCGGTACCTCGCAGCTCTCTAGCCCCTCGGGGGAGGGCTTCGGCTCTCCCCCCGAGGTGCCCCTTGGGTCGCCGTCACCCTCTCGGCATTAGGCCGCGTACGACCGTTCGCGTACCGTGACGGAGATGAGCATTCCGGATCTCGCAGACGGCTCCGGCGAGGAGGGCCGCGCATGAAGCTCGAGCGTCTCGCCCTCGCGCCGGTGCGCGCCGCCGCACGCTCCGGCCGCGGCCTCTTCGAAGGGGAGGTCGACGTCGTCGTCGACGCCGTCTGCGCGGGACCTCTTCCGGAAGCGGTCGCGCGTTCGCTCGTCGAGCAGCGCGTCGTGGAGCGCGTCGTGGCGGAGGTCCTCGAGACGGCGGCGCCGAACGGGCTGGAAGCGGCTCAGCTCGAGCAGCTGGTCCAGTCGGTGCTCCAGAGCCCCGCCCTCGCGCGGATCGACGGCGCGGAGGCGAGCCGGATCGCCGAGGAGTCCGTCGTGCGGATCGTGCGCAGCGCCGCCTTCAGGCGCGCGCTGACCGAGGTGCTCTCGAGCCCCGAAGTTCGGCACGCGTTGACGCGGCAGACGCGCGGGTTCGCGGACGAGGTCGCCGCGGCCGCGGATGCGAAGGCGGCCAGCTTCGACGACCGTCTGGGCGCCGGCGCCCGGCGGATGCTTCGCCGCTCGGCCTCGCCGCCGGCGGCGTTCGCCGGCCTTGCCGCACGCGGCGCCGCACTCGTCGTCGACGCTGCGCTCGTGCAGCTGGCGTTCCTCGCCATCGTCGGGTCGATCTCGCTCGTCGCGGGGCTCGCCGGCGCCGACGCCGGATGGCAGGCGGGCGCCCTGGCGGGAGCGGGTTGGTTCGCCGTCGCCGCGGCGTACTTCGCCGCCTTCTGGAGCGGGACGGGGCAGACGCCCGGCATGCGAGTCATGGGCGTCCGTGTCGTGACCGGCTCCGGCGCGCCGCCCTCGGTCCCGCGCTCGCTCGTGCGCTTCGTCGGCCTGATCCTCGCGATCATCCCGCTCTTCGTCGGATTCCTCCCCGTTCCGTTCGACGGTCGCCGTCGCGCGCTCCAGGACTTCCTCGCCGGTACCGTCGTCGTCCACGACCGGGACGCAACCGCCGCCGCGCCCGGGACGCTCGCGCTTTGACGCCACGCGCTCCGTTCTCGAGGCGGCCCCATGCCGCCATGCGAACCGTCTGGACCACCGTTCGCGGATCCCGCATGCATGCGGTGGCAACCGGCGAAGGGCCTCCCGTCGTCCTCGTCCACGGCTACGGCGTCTCGGGCACGTACATGCTCCCGCTCGCCCGTGCTCTCGCCCCGTCGTGCTCGGTGTTCGTCCCCGACCTTCCCGGTCAGGGACGAAGTGCCGCGCTGCGGTCGTACACGAGCATGAGCGACCTCGCGGATGCGCTCGACGAGTGGTCGGTGGCGAACGGTCTCGACCGGCCGCTGGTCGTCGCGAACTCGATGGGCTGCCAGATCGTCACCGATCTCGCCGCGCGGCGGCCGGATCGCGTCGGGCCGATGGTACTGATCGGGCCGATGGTCGATCCCGCGCGGCGCGCGGCACGCCATCAGTTGTTCGCCGCGCTTCGCGACTCCGCGCGCGAGCCGCTCTCGCTGATCGCGCTCGCGGCGCGCGACAACGCCGCCGCCCGCCGCACCCTGCTCGCGACGGCGCGCTTCGCCCTCGCGGATCGAATCGAGGACAGGCTGCCGCTGATCCAGCAGCCGACGGTGGTCGTGCGCGGCGGGGACGACAGGTTCGTCGGCCGCGCGTGGGCCGAGCGCGTCGCTGGGCTGCTACCGCGCGGGCGACTCGTCCTCGTGCCGCGCGAGGCCCACGCCGTCCATTACACGCGGCCGGAGCTGATCGCCGGGATCGTCCGCGACCTCCTCGTCGAGGAACGAGAGCATGAAGTCGGCGACCTCTCCGGGCGCTTCGAGCATCGGGACGTGGCCGCAGGATAGGCGCGCGAGCCGCGAGTCGGGCAGCGTCCGCTGCCACTCGCCGGCCATCCGGAGCGGCACGAGATCGTCGCGGTCGCCCCAGATCAGAAGCGTCGGCGCGCGGACGGCCGAGAGCTCGTCGCGCAGGTCGCGGCTCGAGACGAGCCCGATCCCGCGCGCGAGCGCGAGCGGCCCCGTGCGCGCTGCGTCTGCCGCGACCATGGGTAGGGACGCGCGAATGTCGTAGAGCGCACCCAGCAGGCCGAGCGAGCGTGCGGGGAGGCTGCGGCCGCAGGGGATCCCGGCGGGAGCCACGAGCACGAGGCGTCGCGTTCGCTCCGGGCTCGTGGCCGCGAGCTCGGCCGCGACGAGGCCGCCGAGCGAATGGCCGGCGAGATCGACGACGTCGAGGTCGGCGGCGTCGAGCCAGCGGGAGATCCACGCGCTCAGCTCCGCGGGCCGGATGACGGCGTGGCGGCGCGGCAGATCCAGGATGTGCACGCGTCGGCGCGGCGCGAGCGCAGGGAAGAGCGGCGACCACCAGCGCCACGAGCCGGCGAGCCCGTGCACCAGCACGAGGGGGTCGCCGGTGCCGACGGTCCGCCAGCGCACCGGATGTCCGTCGACCTCGGCCTCGGCCGGCTCGACTTCGAATGTCATCCGAGGTCACGATTCCCGCGCCCGCGTGGCTCGCATCTCCTGTCGGTGGGTGGAGCAGCCGCTGCATCCTTATCTCCGCGCTTCCGAAAACGCAACGGGGTCGACGCGCGGCGCCCGGGCAGGACGAGCCGCGCGTCGTGGGCCGCTACAGAAAGGCGCGAATGGACTCGCGGTCGACGCGAAGGCCGATCACGCGCGAGCCGTCGTCGATCTGCTCGATCGACTCGGCGGGCACGAGCCGGCGGCGCCGGGCGAGGAAGCCGAACCGCACGGACAGCGCGTCGGGCTTCTCGGGAGACGTGCCGTACATCGGGCCCTCGACACGCCCGACCGGGCGACCTCGCGCATCGGCGACGAGGAAGCCGGAGGTGCGACGGAGATCGAAGGCGAGGGCTGACACGCAGCCACCGTATTCCCCGTCTCTGAAGAAACTCCCCCGCCCCTCGTAAGGATGTTGTAAATCCGCGCAGCGCCGCCGGAGCCGCCTACGCGTGCGGTCTAATCGCCGATCTTCGCCGACATCGCCCACCACGTGACGGCGAGCGCGACGAGGTAGAGGCCGCCGATCCCGAGCAGTAGGACACGCTGCACGCCTTCGCCGCGGCGGCGCGACCACCACCACGCGAGACCCGTCGCGATCAGCAGCAGGAGGAGCCCGATGTCGCTGGCGAAGTACCCGATGCCGAGCCACGTTGCGTCGGAGTCGCCCAGGTCCTCCTTGGACTCCGTCCACTGCGCGCCGATGCGCGTGAGCAGCCAGGCCGGGAGGACGAGGACGAGCATCACGCGAAACGCGTACCGGGACAGGAGCTCGCGCTCGGGTCGCCGACCGGCGGCGGCGGCCAGGATGAGCACGGTCGAGATCGCGCCGACGAGGGTGATCGCGCCGAGCACGTGCAGGAAGAGCGGCAGGTTCCACGAGACGGGGCGGACGACGGCGAGCGGGACGAGCGTCGACGTCACGCGCCCGGTTTCCAGATCATGAGGACGAGGATCACGAGCGCCGCGAGCCCCGAGCCCCAGCTCAGCATGTTCGAGGCGCGATCGCGCAGCCGTGCGCGCAAGGCGTCCGACGGCGTGTCGCTCTCGGCCGCGAGCCGCTCGGCCTCGAGCCGCGTCTCGCTGCTCGCGCGTGCCGCCGAGATAGCCGAGCGCGCCGCTCAGGACCCAGAGCAGGAGCGACCCGAGGATCCAGCCCTCGGTCCACTCGTAGCCGTCGAGATGGACGACGAGCCAGAGGCCGAACACGATCGTCATCAGCATCCCGAGGTTGATCGCGACCAGCGGGATCCGCGTCAGCCCGAGCAGCAGCGCGATCTCGCTCGGGCGTTCACCCCGTCGGGCGAGGACGTTCAGCGTTCCCGCCGTCGACGGCGCCGCCGAGGAACAGGAACGCACCGGTCACGTGCAGGGCGAGCAGCCAGTCGTAGGTGTCCACGCGGGCCGGAGCGTACGCTTTCGCGTCGATGGACGCGCGCGAGAGGCACGTTCGCCTGCTCACGGAGACGATCGAGGCAGTCAACTCGACGCTCGACCTCGAGGAGGTGCTGTCGCTCGTCGCGACGAAGGTCGCGGACGCGCTCAGCGCCGACGCCTGCTTCGTCTATCTCTACGACGAGCGCGCCGGGGAGCTCGTCCTGCGCGCGACCCATGGGAGCCGCGTCGAGGAGATGACGCGGCGTCCCCGGATGCGGCCGGGCGAGGGAATCACCGGCGCCGCGGCGGAGGCGCGCGCGCCGGTCGCGATCGCGACGCAGGCGCATCTCGACCCGCGCTTCAAGACGTTCCCGAACCTGACGGAGGACGAGTACCAGTCGATCCTCGCCGTTCCCGTCGTCGCGAGGGGCGAGCGCCTCGAGGGGGCGCTGAACGTCCGGACGCTCGCTCCGCGCGAGTTCTCGCGCGACGAGATCGACCTCCTGCTCGCGATCGCGGCGCAGGTGGCGCAGTCGATCGAGCATGCGAAGCTGTACGCCGAGGCGCAGCGTCGCGTGCACGAGCTCGAGGCGCTCGCCCGGATCTCCGAGGCCGTCTCGGAGTCGCTGTACCTCGAGGAGTCGCTCGAGGCGATCGTCAAGACGACGATGGACGCGCTGGCGGCGACCGGGGCGGCGCTCGTCCTCGAGGACGGGGCGATCGCGTGGCCCGAGGGGCGCGCGGACGCGTTCGCGATCCGGCAGCCGCTCCGGTGGCGTGGGCGGCAGATCGGCGAGCTCGTCGCCGACCGCGCGACGCCCTTCGGCGACGCCGATCGCGAGCTGCTGGCGTCGATCGCGACGCACGCGGCCGTGGCGCTCGAGCACGGGCGCGCCGTGATGCGCGGCGTCCTCGCCCAGGAGATCCATCACCGCGTCAAGAACAACCTGCAGACCGTCGCGTCCCTCCTGCGCCTTCAGGCGCGCTCGGCGGACGGCGTCGACCCCCGCAAGGCGCTCGAGGACTCGGTCAACCGGATCCTCGCGATCGCGGCCGTCCACGAGGTGCTGACCGAGCGGCGCGACGAGGACGTGGACCTCGCCGACCTGCTCGGGCGTCTCCGCGCGATGCTCGTTCAGGGTGTCGGGGCCGAGAAGGAGGTCGAGGCGCGGCTCGAGCCGGTGAAGCTCGCCGGCAGCAGGGCGACCGCGCTGGCGCTCGTGTTCTCGGAGCTCCTCGGCAACGCCCTCGAGCACGGAGGCAGCCACGTCGCGGCCGAGCTCGACCGCCGCGGCGACGAGGCCGTCCTCGTCGTCGTCCGACGATGGCGCCCGGGCTCGACGCCTCCCCGGCCGCGGGAACCGGCCTCTCGATCGTCCGCGCGCTCGTGCGCGACGAGCTTCGCGGGACGCTCGATCTCCGCGGCGGCGGCGAGGGCCTCCGCGTCGAGGTGAGGTTCCCGGTCACGTGACCGGGTGGACGCCCGTATCCGTGCGAAGCCGATCGTCGTTCATGGTTCAGTCAACGCGGGAGGCCAAATCGTGAGCATCCTCTGGATCATCCTCATCATCGTGCTCGTGCTCATCGTCCTCGGGTTCTTCGGCCGCGGCCGCTTCTAAGCGCCGCGTACGAACTGAGCTGGACGAAGAGGCCCCGCCCCGCGGGGCCTCAACCGTTCAGGAGGGCGCGCCGGACGCGTTCGCCGGCGGCCGTCGCGCGATAGACGGCGAACGGCGGCCGCGACGCCACGACCTCGCGCTCCACGAGCCCCGCGACCTCGAGATCCCGCAGCGCGAGCGCGAGCGCGAGCACCGACTACGGCCGCTCGCTTGCCTGGTACCGCGACCTCCTCGGCTTCGAGGTCGACTACGAGCTCGACGAGTACGGCTGGTGCGAGCTCACGACGCCGTTCGGGCCGTCGATCGGCCTCGGCCAGACCGAGACGGTGACGCCCGGCAGCACCGTTCCCACCTTCGGCGTCACCGACCTCGACGCCGCGCGCGGGCGCCTGGAAGCGAACGGCGTCAAGTTCGACGACACGTCGGAGGTTCCGGGAATGGTCCGCCTGGCGACGTTCTACGACCCCGACGGCAACCCATGGATGCTCGCCCAGGTGCTGGACGGCGGCAAGAGCGAGCGGGGGTGAGCGACGCCGCGCCGCCCGGCGCCTGGTGCTACGTCCTCAATCCGTCGCGACCGGAGCTCGTGACGAATCCGTCGGCCGAGGAGCGCGATGCGGTCGCGGCGCACTTCGCGCACCTCGAATCCCTCCTGCGAGCCGGCGCGCTCGTCCTGGCGGGCCGATCTCTATCCGAGCAGAGCCCGTTCGGGATCGTCGTCCTCGAGCTGTCGGAGGACGATGCGCGGCGCGCGATGAACGACGACCCTGCGGTCGCGCGGGGAGTCATGACCGCCGAGCTGGTGCCGTTCCGGATCGCGCTGCTCGGCTCCGCCTGAAAGCCTATTCGGGCTGAGGCGAGAACTCGAAGTGCACGTGGTCGCCGTGCGGCTCGACCTCGAGCACCTGGTCGGTCAGCGCGTCAGACGCCGTCGGGTCGAGGAACACCTTCGCGCCGTCGCGTTCGACCACGTCGTCGCCCTCGACCGGCTCCTCGGCGTGCTCGATCTGCAGCTCGAGCTCGTCGCCGCCGACCTCGACGACGCTGAGCCGCAACCCTCCGGTGTCGCGGAGAACCTCGAGGGCGGAGTCCCCGATCTGGAGCACCGCGGCAGTGTACGCACGCTCACGACACCGGCCGCCGCGGGCGTCTGGGCACGCGGCTTTGCGAATGCCGGTCGCGGGGGCGGTAGGGTCCGGGCGTGCGGATTCTCGTCGCGGAGGACGAGACGATCATCCGGCTCGACCTGCGCGGGCTGCTCGAAGCCGCGGGGCACGAGGTGGTCGCGGAGGCTCGCGACGGCGAGGAGGCGGTCGCGCTCGCGCGCCGGCACGAGCCCGACCTCGCGATCATGGACGTCAAGATGCCGCGCCTCGACGGGATCGAGGCTGCGCGGCAGATCCTGGACGAGCGGCCGATCCCGATCGTGATGGTGACGGCTTACGGCCAACAGGAGCTCGTTGCCCGGGCCGTGGAGGCCGGCGTCTTCGGCTACCTCGTCAAGCCGTTCCGCGAGCACGACCTCGTGCCGGCGATCGAGACCGCACGCGCTCGGCACGAGGAGCTCGTCGCTGTCCGTCAGGAGGTGGAGTCGCTGGGCGAGGCGCTCGCCGCGCGGAAGGCGATCGAGCGCGCGAAGGGTCTCCTGATGGAGAAGGAGAGGCTGAGCGAGCGGGATGCGTTCGCCCGGCTGCGGCGGGCGAGCCAGGTCTCCGGGCGGCCGCTGAACGTCGTCGCGGAGGCGGTCGTCGCTACATTCGAGGGACGGTGACGCAAACCACCACACCTCCGAAGGAGCGTCTGCGGCCGGGTCGCGGGTCGGGCACGGGGAGCGCGTGGCGCGTGATCGTCCTCAACGACGACCACAACACCTTCGAGGGCGTCGCGTTCGCGCTCGCGCAGACGATCCCGGGAGTCGACTACGACCGCGGGATGGCCCTCGCGACCAGGATCCACAACACCGGGCAGGCGGTCGTCTGGTCGGGTCACCGCGAGGCCGCGGAGCTGTACCACTCGCAGCTCGAGGCGTCCGGGCTCACGATGGCGCCGCTCGAGCGTTGAGCCACCCGAACGCGGAGCTCGTCGAGCAGCTGTTCGGCGCGTTCGGCCGCGGCGCCGCGCGCGTGTCGGAGGCTTTGGCGCCTGATGCGGTCTGGCGCGTGGCGGGGTCGAACCGGATGACCGGCGAGTACCGCGGCCGTGACGCGATCCTCGAGTTCCTGCGCCAGACGGCCGTGCTGACGGACCGCACCTATCGCGCCGAGCTTCGATACGTCCTGGCCGACGACGAGCGCGCGGTCGCCGTCTATCGCGCCTCGGGCACGCGCGACGGGCGGTTGCTCGACATCGACCAGGCGCTCTTCTGCGTCATGCGGGGCGGCCTGCTCGCCGAGATCACCGCGGTGCCGTTCGACGCGGCGGCGTTCGACGCGTTCTGGGTCTGAGAGTCACCCGGCCGAGAGCCTACGCCCTCGGCCGGGCAAGCTTTTCTAACGCAGCTCTTGTGGCTCGAAGAAGACGCCGTGCGGGCTGAGCCCGCCCGGATACGCGTCGATCCGTACGACCTCGCCGCTGTCGTTCGAGACGACGCCGACTCCGCCGGGGACGAGCGCCACGAACGTGTACTTGCCGTTCGCCGAGAGCCAGTGGTGGCCTGTCGACACGTAGCCGGGGAAGAACACGTGCCGCACGTCGAGCGTGTCCGTGTCCACCAGCGAGATCTCGGCCGGGACGCCGCGAAGGGCGACGACGAGCGTCTTCCCGTCGTTCGTCAACTGGAGCGTGTCCGGGGCGGGGCCGACGAGGGTCTCGCCGACGATCGCCGGCGAGTCGCCCGAGAGATCGACGATCCGCACCTTGTTCTCGCCGCGGATCGAGACGTACGCGGTGCGGGCGTTCGGCGTGACGAGGATCTCGCTCGGGTCGATCCCGATCGGGAGGTTCCAGACGAGCTCGCCGCTCTGCGCGTCGAGCTTCGCGATGTCCCCGGGCAGCGTGCGGACGGAGCGCGTGTTGGTCGCGTACAGGTCCCTACCGTTCGGAAGGATGTAGACGGCGTGGGTGCGGGCCCCCGCCGCCGTGTCGGCGACGAAGTGCGCGATCTCCGTGTCGGTCCCCGTGTCGACGACGCCGATCGTGTTCTGCCCGAACTCGCCGACGTAGATGCGGTCGCCGCTCGCGCTCGCCATCAGGTGATGCGGCGTGGGACCCATCGCGATCGTCCCGACGATGCAGAGGCAGTCCTTTCCGATCACGCTCAGCGTGTTCGAGCCCTCGTTCGAGACGTAGGCCTTGCCGGTGCCGTGCGGCGCTGTCACGCCGATCGGCGAGGTCCCGACCCCGATCAGCTTCTGTAGCTCGCCGGTGCCGGCGTCGTAGACGGCGGTCGTGCCGGCGACGTTCTTGTCGGTCACCCACAGCGTGCCGGATGCGCCCGGCAACCCGTGTGTGCTCGCGCCGCTGACCGTGCCGGCGACCGCAAGGGTCCCGAGCGCGATCAGGAGCGCGACGACGATGCGGTGATTGGTCACAGTTCCCTCCCAGCAGTGCGTTCGACGTGACCGTCGAGCTCTCGCGCCTCGACGATGCGTGCGTAGCGGACGTCCGCGAGCGCGCAGGCGCGCTCGACGTGAGCGGCGGAGTCGCTGTCGAAGCGCGAGAAGCAGTACTCCTCCTGCGTCACGAACGTCGACCCGAGGTAGCGGAGGCGAACCCCTTCCGCAGCGAGCGTGCGTGCTGCGGCGTCGAGGCGGCCGGCGGCGTCGTTCAGATGCTCGGCCGTCGCTCCCGGCAGGTACTGCTCGACGAGGTAGGTCCCCACGCCGCCGACGCTACGGTGGCGTCAGGTCGAGTTCACCCGGGGAGATCCCTGGACTTGCGCACGCGGGCGGCGAGCTCGCCGCGCGATCTGACGTCCAGCTTGCGGTAGATCTTCGAGAGGTTCCACTCGACGGTCTTGGGGCTGACCTTGAGCGTTGCCGCGACCTCCTTGTTCGCGGCGCCGCCCCCGACGAGGCCGGCGATGCGCTCCTCCATCTCCGAGAGCTCCGCGCCGGCAGGGGCGGCCCGGCCGCCGATTCGCGCCAGCTCTCGCCGCGCCCGCTCGGCCCACACCGGCGCGCCGAGCTCCTCGAAGAGCGCCAGCGCCGTTTCGAGCGTGCGGCGCGCAGCCTGCTTCCGGCGCAAGCGTCGCTCGACCTCCCCGAGCGCGAGCAGCGTCCGGCCGAGCTCGAACGGGCTTCCCGCGCGCTCGGCCGCGACCCCCGCCTCGTCGAGGGTCGTCGCCGCCTCGGTGAGCTCGCCCGCCGCCGCGGCGAGGAGGCCGCGGGCACGGCCGGCTGCGGCCACCGCCCACAGGATTCCGCAGGCGCGGGCCTCTGCCTCGGAGGGACCGAGCAGCGCGCGACCCTCGTCGACGCGCCCCAGGCCCGCGAGTGCCTCGGCGACGTCGAACTCACCGCTCACGCAGGAGCCCAGGCTGCGGTAGCGCTCCACGACGGGTATGAGGACGTCGTACGCCGCCGCGTAATTCTCGAGCGAGAGCTCGAGCAGCGCCAGGGCCCCCCGCGGGCCTCCCGAGTTCCAGCCCCGCCCGTCGGTCAGGACGAGCGCACGCTCCGCGCGGGCGCGGCCGGCGGCGAGGTCGCCGCGGCGGATCTCGACGTGGGCGAGCATGAACATGCCCTTCGGCTCGGCCGCCTCGCGTCCGGTCTGGACGGCGACCTCGTACGACTCGTGGGCGAGCGCGGCGGCGCGGTCCCACCGACCCACGTGCAGCTCGAGGTCCACCAGCACGAACAGCGGCAGGTTGACGGCGGCGTCCGCGGTCGCCCGTCCACGCTCGCAGAGCGCTTCCAGGAGCGCGCGCGACTCGACGAGGCGGCCCACGTCCAGCAGCGCCCGCGCGTAGACGGCCGACGGGCCGTAGTCGAGCTCGAGCCCACCGAGCTCGTTCTCGAGCTGTATCGACTCCTCGAAGAGCGCGGTCGCGAAACCCTGGCCGCAGTTGAGCCGCTGGCTCGCGACCCGGGCGAGCGCCCGCGCGAGCGTGGCGGTGTCGCCGACGCGCCGCGCGAGCTCGACCGCCTGCTCCGCGTGCCACGCCGCCTCGCTGAACCCGACCACTCCGCCCGCGACGAACGCGAGGCGTTCGTGGATGCGTGCCCGCAGGCCGTCGTCCTCGGCCGCGTGCTCCAGCGCGCGGAGGCAGGTTGCACGCCCGACGCGCGTGTCGTGCGCCTCGAACGTGATGGTGCCGAGGCAGAGCAGAAGCGTCGCGCGGTCCTTCCCGTGTGGCGTGTCTTCCAGCGCACGCTCCAGCATTTCGACCGCCTGCTCGGTTCCGCCCGACGCGTACAGGAACTCTGCTGCGGCGGCGATCCGTCTGACGCGTGCGGCGACCGACGCCCGCGGCGTGAGCTGCGCCGCCTGCACTGCGAGCTCGGCGGCTGCGGCGACCGCGCCGCGCGACCGCGCGTGCTCCGTCGCGTCGTCCAGCGCCCGCGCGACCTCCTCGTCGGGTTGCGTGGACGCGAGCGCGAGATGCCGTGCGCGCTCCTCCAGGTCGTTCGCGGTGGCCGAGAGACGCGTGTGGACCTCGCGGCGATCCGCCGCCGTGCTGTCGGCGTAGAGGACGGACGCAAGCAGCGGGTGGGCGAACCGGATCGTCTCCGGCGCCCCCTCGAGCACCTCCGCCGCGACCGCTTCGCGGAGCTCCTCGTCGGCGTCGCCGAGGGCCTCGGCGAGCACTGTTCGCGTCGGCCGCGCCAGGGCGGCCGCCGTCAGGAGCATCCGGCGGGTCGCCGGCGAGAGTGTCGCGAGCCGCGTCCGGAGCAGCTCCGCGAGATCCGGCGGCACCGGCAGGTCGTTTCCGTTTCGCGACGGGTCCTCCGAGGAGGCGATCAGGCGCGCGATCTCGAGCGCGTAGAAAGGGTTCCCGTCGGATAGCTCGTGCAGTCGGATCAGGGTTGGACGGGCGAGCGCCAGACCGAAACGCTCGCGAACGAGCTCGTACAGCGCTGCAACCGTCAGCGGCGCAACCGCGACGCGGACGGTCCGCTCCTCCGGCAGCGAACGGATCAGGTCTTCGACAGCCGCCTCATGCGCGGTGCGCACCGTCGCGAGGACGCCGACGCGAGCACCTTCGAGCCGCCGCAGCGCGTAGCCGAGGACGGCGAACGAAGGGGGGTCGAGCCACTGCAGGTCGTCGACCGCGACGAGCACCGGCGCGCTGCGACTCGTCACCCGTAGTGCTCCGAGCACGGCGGCCGCCACCGCGGGCTGGGCGGGCGGGCTGCCGGCAGCGTCCTCGAGCAGGAGCGCTGTCGCGATTGCGCGTCGCTGCGGGGCAGACAGCTCTTCCAGCACCTCCTCGATCGGTTCGCGGAGGAGATCGCCGACCGCCGCGAACGCGAACTGCGCATCGGCTTCGGTCGCCCGGCTCGTGAGCGTGCGTATCCCCGCAGCTCGAGCGAAGCCGACGCCTTCCAGCCAGAGACGGGTCTTGCCGATTCCCGGCGGGCCTTCGAGGAAGAGAGCCTGTGGCGCCTCGTCGATCGAGCCGACGAGGGCGCGGACGGCCTCGAGCTCGTGCTCTCGTCCTACCGTCGCGTGCGGGGCCAGCCGGGTGGTCATCGTCGTGCCATTACACACATGGGGGCCGCCGAAGGCCACCCCGCGCCCTACTCGAGATCTGGCCCCGCCACGCCCCCGCCGCTTCAGCGCTCGCCCGCGAGCAGCCCCCAGACGACGAGGTCGACGCGACGGCCCCGCTCGAAGTTCCGCTTCCGGAGCACGCCCTCCCGCGTGAAGCCGAACCGGCCGGCGATGTCCGCGACGATCTCGTTCTCCGGGAGGGCCATGATCTCGACCCGCTCGAGGCCGAGGTCGCCGAAGGCCCAGTCGAGCGCGAGCGTGAGCGCCGCCGAGCCGACGCCGCGGCGGCGTGCGCGGGGTGCCACCCACGCGCCGATCTCCGCACGGCGGTGTCGCGGGTGCACCGAGTGGATCATCAGCGCTCCGAGGAACCCCTCGGTTGCGGCGTGAACTCGAACGAGCGAAGATCCGGCACCTCGGCCCAGGGCCGCGCGAAGCGCTCCCGCACGTCCTCCTCCGACGGGGTCTCGTCCTCGCCGTTCAACTCGGCAAGCTGCGGGTCGTCCAGGATCGCCGCGGCATACGGAGGCACGTCCTCCTCGCGCGGCGCGCGCAGCGTCACGCGGCCGTCCGTCAGGCGCGGCGCGCTCACGCCTGCGCCTGCTCGAAGAGCGACTCCCACCGCGCCAGGAGCGCCTCGAGGTCCTCGCGCGCGGCGCGGTGGGCCGCGACGAGCGTCGTGTCCGCCCAGTCCGCCGCCAGCTTCCGCTCGAGATCGGCCACCCGCTCCTCCGCCCGCGCGACCTCGCGCTCGACGAGCTCGAGCGGCGTCGGCGCGGGCGCACGCTCCTTGCGCGGCTTCGGCTTCGGCTTCGGCGGGCCGGCTTCGGCGGCGGCGGCGGCGCGGCAGCCGCCACCGCGTCGCCCTGCGCCCGCACGTAGTCGGCCCACCCGCCCGCCGTAGGAGACCGCCTTCCGGTCCTCGATCGCGAGCGTCCGGTCGGCGATCGCGTCGAGGAGCGCCCGGTCGTGCGAGACGAGCAGCACCGTCCCCGGAAACGCCTCGAGCGCAGCCTCGAGCGCCTCGCGGCTCTCGAGGTCGAGGTGGTTCGTCGGCTCGTCGAGCACGAGGAAGTTCGCGCCACTCGCGACGACGAGCGCGAGCGCGAGCCGGCGCCGCTCTCCGCCCGAGAGCGCCGCGACGGGCTTCTCGTGCTCGTCCCAGCCCGAGAAGAGGAACCGGCCGAGGAGCTTCTGGGCGTCCGGCCTGCGGAGCCCCGTCGCCCCCATCGTCGCCTCGAGCACGGACCCGCGCTCGTCGAGCTCCGACTCGTGCTGCGAGAAGTACGCGACCTCGACGCCGTAGCCGGTCGTGACCCGCCCCGCGGCGGGCTCCCGCCGGCCGACGAGCGTCTCGACGAGCGTCGTCTTCCCGGAGCCGTTCGGGCCGACCAGCACCACGTGCTCCCCGCGCTCGAGCGCGAGCTCGGCATCGTCGAGCAGCTCCTTGTCGCCCGCCCGGACGACGAGGCCGCTCGCTTCGACCACGACGCGGCCGGAGCGCGCCGGCTTGAGGAACTCGAAGCCGAGCGTGCGGCGGCCGCTCGCGGCGACCTCGGTGCGGCCCGCCTTGATCCGGTCTATCTGCCGGAGCTTCGACTGCGCCTGGCGCGCCTTCGACGCCTTGTAGCGAAAGCGCTCGACGAACCGCTCGAGCCGCTCGATCGCCTCCGCCTGCCGCTCGGCCTCCTTCTGCGCGTGCAGCGCACGCGCCTCCTTCTCGCGACGCCACACGTGCCACGCACCCGGGAAGTACGTGGAGCGCCCGCCCTCGAGCTCGAGCACGGCCGTCGTCACGGCCTCCAGGAACCACCGGTCGTGTGCGACCAGGACGACCGCCGCGTCGATCGTCTTCAGCATCCCTTCGAGCCACTCCAGCGACTCGATGTCGAGGTGGTTCGTCGGCTCGTCGAGGAGCAGCAGGTCGGGCTGCGCTGCGAGGGCGCGCGCGAGCGATGCGCGCGTGAGCTCGCCGCCGGAGAACGTCTGGAGCGGCCGGTCGAGGTCCGCGCTCGAGAAGCCGAGGCCGCGGACGACGGAGGCGGCGCGGTCGCGCCAGTCGTAGCCGCCGGCGTGCTCGAGCCGCGCCTGCGCGTCGGCGTAGCGGCGGAGCGTCGCGCGGTCGTGGTCGCCCGTCGCCATCGCCCGCTCGAGTCGGCGCAGCTCGTCCTCCACCGCCGCGAGATCGGCCGTGCCGGCGAGCACGTACTCGCGCAGGGGCCGGTCGCTCTCGGCCGGGGGGCGCTGGTCGTGGAGCGCGACCCGCGCGCCCTTCTCCCAGGCGAGCTCGCCGCCCTGCAGCGACACCTCGCCCGAGAGCGCGCGGAGGAGCGTGGTCTTCCCGGCGCCGTTCGGACCGGACAGCGCAAGCCGGTCTCGACGCTCGACCTTGAACGAGACGCCGTCGAACAGCGGCTCGCCCGAGAGCTCCTTCCGGAGGTTCGATGCGATGAGGACTGCCATCCCGCGATCAAAATATCCCCACGGCGGGTGCGTACAGGGGAAGATGGCCCAATGGACGCCGACGGCGCGCAGAAGATCGAGGGCGGTGCGGCAGCGCCCGCTGCATCTGCTGTCGACGGCGCCCGCGCCGGCGTTACCGGCGCGCGCGGAGCGCGAGGGGCGTCGGACGACGGCATGGTCGGAGATCTCGAGCGCGCGCTCGACGCGAGCCGGCGAGAGCTCGAGACGCAGAACGAGCAACTCGCGCGCCTCGCGTACCAGCTCCGTGCGGTGCTCGACTCGACGATCGACGGCATCCTCCTGACCGATCGCGAGGGAAACATCCAGCTCGGCAACCGGCCGATGCTCCGGTACGCGCAGGAGCTCGCGATCGTCCGGGACGGGACCGCGGTCGAGCGGCTGCTGTCGATGGCGCCGCAGGTCGTCGACCGAGAGCGTTTCGAGGCGACGATGGCGCGGCTCCGCGACAACCCCGACGAGCCGTCGATGGACGAGTTCGAGCTCCTCGAGCCGCGCCGGACCTTCCAGGGGTTCACGGGCCCCGTGCGGGGCGACGACGGTGCGACCGTCGGCCGCATCTGGACCCTCCGCGAGGTGACGCGCGAACGAGACGTCGAGCGGCTGAAGGACGACTTCGTCGCGACCGTGTCGCACGAGCTGCGAACGCCGCTGACCTCGATGATGGGGTTCCTCGAGCTCGTGCGCGAGGGCGGGGCCGGGCCTCTGACCGCGGACCAGGAGCGCTTTCTCGACATCGTCCACCGCAGCTCCGAACGGCTCCAGCGGCTCGTCGGCGACCTGCTCTTCGTCGCCCGGCTCGATGCGAGGGGCGTGCAGCTCGACGTCGAAGCGGTCGACGTGAACGAGGTCGCTGCGGAGGCCGTCGAGGCCGTGGCGGCGCTCGCGCGCGCGAGAGAGATCGGCGTCCGCCACGTGCCGGAGCCGGTCCCGCCCGTGCAGGGCGATCGCGCGCGCCTCTCGCAGGTCGTCGACAACCTGCTCTCGAACGCGATCAAATTCACCCCCGCGGGCGGAACGATCACGACGCGCACGGGAGTCGAGCCGGATGCCGTCTTCATCGAGGTCGAGGACACGGGCGTCGGGATCCCGCGGGACGAGCAGGAGCGGCTCTTCCAGCGCTTCTTCCGCTCGTCGTCGGCGTCCGCCCAGGCCATTCCCGGGACGGGGCTCGGGCTCGTCATCTCGAAGGCGATCGTCGAGGCGCACGGCGGCGCCGTGTCCGTGGCGTCCGAAGCGGACAAGGGCACGTGCGTCAAGGTCACGCTCCCGCTTCGGTGACGCTGCCGCACGAGTAGGGTTCGGCGCGTGCGGGTGGTCGCCCTCGACGCGGGGTCGTCGTCGGTCAGGGCGGTCGCCTACGACGAGGAGGGCGTGCCGGAGCCGGGAGACGCTCACGCTTCGTACGCCGACCTGGACGCCGATCGGCTGGTCGACGCGTGCCGCGCCGTGCTCGCCCAGGTCGGAGACGCCGACCTCGTCGCGATCTCGACCTTCTGGCACTCGCTCGTCGCGCTCGACGCCCATGACCGCCCGCTGACGCCGGTGCTCACGTGGCGCGAGACGCTCGGGGCGTCGGCGCCGCCGGCGCTCGATGGGGAGGACTACCACCGGCGCACCGGGTGCTTCGAGCATCCCGCGTACTGGCCGGCGAAGATCGCGCGTCTGCGCGAGGAAGGGGTGCGCGCGGCCCGGTACGTCTCGTTCGGCGACTACCTGCTGCTGCGTCTCGCGGGGGAGCTCCGATCGTCGATCTCCACCGCGTCCGGGACCGGCCTCTTCGACCCGAACCGGCTTGCGTGGGACGAGGAGACTCTCGACCTGCTCGGCCTCGACGTCGCGTCGCTGCCGCCGGTCGGCGACGACCCGGTCGCGGACGTCGTTCCCGCACGAGGCGACGGCGCGTGCTCGAACATCGGCGCGGGATGCGTCGGCCGCGGCCGCGCCGCGCTGATGATCGGAACGTCGGGCGCGCTGCGGGTCGTGTACGAGGCGGAGCGGGCGGAGGCGCAGCCGGGGCTCTTCCTCTACCGCCTCGATGATCGCCGCTTCTGCGAGGGCGGCGCGCTGAGCGCCGGCGGCAACCTCTTCGCCTGGCTCCGCAGCACCCTGCGCGACGTCGACCCCGCAGGCCTCGCCGATCGCGAGCCGGCAGCGCACGGCCTGACGTTCCTGCCGTTCCTCGGCGGCGAGCGGAGCCTCGGCTGGGACGCGAGCCGTCGCGGCCTGATCGCGGGCATCTCGTTCGCGACCACGCCGCTCGACCTCGTGCAGGCGGCGCTCGAGGGCGTCGCGTACCGCTTCGCCGACATCCTCGACGCGCTCGGTGGAATCGCCGAGATCGTCGTCACCGGCGCAGCTCTGCTCTCGAACGTCGACTGGACGCAGATGCTCGCCGACGTCCTCGGGCGTCCGCTCCAGGTCTCGGCGGTCGCCGAGGCTTCGGCGCGCGGGGCGGCGCTCGCGGCGCTCGGGCGGCTCGACGCGGGCGCGCCGGTCGAGCGGACGGTCGAGCCGCGGCCCGAGCGGCACGAGATCCACCGGCACGCTCGCGACGTACATCGTGCGACGATGCGTTGGAAGGAGACGGAATGATCGGAATCGTGGGAGGCGGCGTCGCGGCCGCGAAGCTCGTCGAGGGCTATCGGGAGGCCGGCGGCGCCGAGGACATGGTCCTCGCGACGACCGACTCCCACCCTCCGTACCACAGGCCTCCGCTCTCGAAGCGGCTGCTCCGCGGCGAGCAGGGGCCGGAAGATGCGCTCGTCCACCCGGCCGAGTGGTACGCGGAGCACGGCGTCGACCTGCGGCTCGCAACACGGGTCGAGTCGCTCGACGAGCTCGGCGCCGACCGCGTGGTGCTCGCCACCGGGTCGCGGCCGCGGCGGCTCGAGGGCGCGCTCGCGCTGCGGACACTCGACGACTCGCTCGCGCTGCGCGAGCACGCGCTCGGCGCGAAGACCGCGACCGTCATCGGTGGCGGCTTCATCGGCTGCGAGGTCACGGCGTCGCTCACGCAACTCGACGTGCAGGTGTCCCAGGTCGTGCGCGAGCCGCGAGTGTTCGCGACGTTCGCCGCGCCGCCGCTATCGGAGGCGCTGCACGAGCTCTTCCGCGAGCGCGGCGTCGACCTCCGCCTCGGGGCGACCGACGCGCCGGAGGCCGACTTCGTCGTCGCGGGAGTCGGCGTCGAGCCGAACGTCGAGCTCGCGCGCGACGCGGGCCTCGACGTCCGCGCGGGCGTCGTCGTGGACGAGCGGTTCGAAAGCTCGCGGCCGGGCGTGTACGCGGTCGGGGACGTCGCGGAGTTCTACGACCCGCTCTACCGCCGGCATCGCCGGATCGAGCACTGGTCGACGGCCACCTACCACGGGACCCAGCTCGGTCGGATCCTCGCCGGCGACGAGGAGGCGCGGTACTCCGTCGTCTCGTCGTTCTTCAGCGAGGTCTTCGGCTACGGCATCCGCCTCTTCGGCGACGCCGCCGGGCACGACTCGTTCGACGTCGAGGGCGACTTCGCGGCGGGAAAGGCGATCGGACGCTTCCGGAAGGGCGGCCGGACGATCGCCGCCGTCACGACGGGGCAGGACGCCGATGCGCATGCCGCGCTCGAGGCCGAGATCACGTCCGACGTTCCCCGAGCGCGAGAGGGCGGTTAGCGGGTACGGTCGCGGGGGTAGCGACGGGACAGTGCCGAACACGGACGTCGAACAACTCTCGATCGACACGATCCGCACCCTCTCGATGGATGCGGTCCAGCAGGCGAACGCCGGCCACCCCGGCACGGCGATGGCGCTCGCGCCGCTCGCCTATCTCCTCTACACGGAGGTCATGCGCCACGCGCCGTCGAGCCCGCACTGGGCCGACCGCGACCGGTTCGTGCTCAGCGCGGGCCACGCCTGCATCCTCCAGTACTGCGCGCTCCACCTCAGCGGGTACAACCTGTCCCTCGAGGAGCTCAAGCGCTTCCGCCAGTGGGAGTCTGCGACGCCGGGCCACCCGGAGTTCCGCCACACCTCGGGCGTCGAGACGACGACGGGGCCGCTCGGGCAGGGCTTCGCGAACGGCGTCGGAATGGCGTTCGCAGAGCGGTTCCTCGGGGACCGCTTCAACAGGCCCCACCACACCGTCGTCGACCACCGCGTCTACTGCATCTGCTCGGACGGCGACCTGATGGAGGGCCTGTCGTACGAGGCGGCGTCGCTTGCGGGCACGAACGGCCTCGGGAAGCTCGTCTACTTCTACGACGACAACCACATCACGATCGACGGCACGACCGCGATCTCGTTCACCGAGAACCGTGCGAAGCGGTTCGAGGCGCTCGGGTGGCACGTGCAGTCGGTCGAGGACGCGAACGATCTCGACGCGCTGCGGACGGCGATCGCGGCGGCGCAGGCCGAGGCCGAGCGGCCGTCGGTCGTGATCATCCGCTCGCACATCGCGTTCGGCGCGCCGCGCGCCGTCGACACGGCGAAGTCGCACGGGTCGCCGCTCGGCGAGGAGGAGGTCCGCGCGACGAAGGAGGCGCTCGGCTGGAGCCCGGACGAGAAGTTCGTCGTCCCGGACGAGGTGCGCGAGCACATGAACGGCGTCGAGCGCGGCATCGAGCTCGAAGCCGAGTGGAACACCCGCTTCGAGCGGTGGTCGCAGGCGTTCCCGAAGGCGCGCGAGGAGTGGGATGCGGCGTGGGCGGGCCGGATCGGCGAATGGTCGCTCCCGGAGTGGAAGCCGGGCGAGGACCTGGCGACGCGCGATGCCGGCAAGAAGGTGATGCAAGCCTTCAAGCACGCCGTCCCGACGATGATCGGCGGCGCCGCCGACCTCGTGGAGTCGACGAAGACCGAGTTCGAGGGCGGCGGCCTCTTCTCCGACCGCTGGGCGGGCCGCAACATCGCGTTCGGGATCCGCGAGCACGCGATGGGCTCGATCGTGAACGGGATCGGCGTCCACGGCGGATGCGTCAAGCCCTACGGCTCCACCTTCCTGATCTTCAGCGACTACATGCGCCCGGCCGTGCGCCTGAGCGCGCTCATGGAGCTGCCGGTGGTGTGGGTCTGGACGCACGACTCGGTCGGGCTCGGCGAGGACGGGCCGACCCACCAGCCGGTCGAGACGTACGCCGCGCTGCGCGCCATCCCGCACCTCTGGTTCGTGCGGCCGGCGGACGCGAACGAGACGGCGGTGGCGTGGAAGGTCGCGCTCGAGCGCGCGGACGGTCCCGTCGCGCTCTCGCTCTCGCGCCAGAAGGTGCCGACGCTCGACCGGTCCGAGCTCTCGCCGGCATCCGGCCTCGAGCGCGGCGCGTACACGCTCTGGGAGTCCGGTTCACCGGACATGATCCTGATCGCGACCGGCGCCGAGGTCGGGCTCGCGCTGGAGGCGGGGCGGAAGCTCGCGGCCGAGAACGGCACCAACGTGCGCGTCGTCTCGATGCCCTGCTGGGAGCTCTTCGAGGAGCAGCCCGTCGACTACCGCGAGGAGGTGCTCCCGCACGACGTGCGCGCCCGGCTCTCGATCGAGCCCGGGGTCGAGCAGGGGTGGAAGCGGTGGGTCGGCGACCGGGGGGACTCGATCGCGCTCGACAGGTTCGGCGCGTCGGCGCCGGGGACGACGGTGCTCGAACGGCTCGGCTTCAACGTCGACAACGTCGTCGCGCGCGCGACCGCGCTCCTCGAGCGGGTGTCGTGAGGCAGGCCGACGCGATCAGGGAGTTCTTCCGGATCGTCTCACCGGGCTTCGCCCTCGACGGAGAGCTTCCGGCGGTCGAGCTCGAGGCGATCGAGGAGCGGCACGACGGCCATGCGATCGCGCGCGTCCGCGCCGACGGCCGCATCCTGCCGATCCGGTTCACGTTCGACGAGGGCAGGATCGCGCGCGTGGAGGTGCTCTAGCGCGTGCGCGTCGCGGTCGCGTTCGACCACCGCGGCGTTCGTCTGCGAGCGGCGGTCTTCCAGGCACTCGCGGGGCACGAGATCGTCGACCTCGGGACGGACGCGGCCGATCCGCCGGTCGACTACCCGGACAAGGCGTGCGAGATCGGCGAGGCGATCCGCCAGGGCCAGGCCGAGCGCGGCGTCCTCGTCTGCGGCTCGGGCGTCGGCGCCTCGGTGGCCGCGTGCAAGGTCTTCGGCGTGCGAGCGTCCGTCTGCCACGACGTCTACAGCGCGCATCAGGGCGTCGAGCACGACGACATGAACGTGCTCTGCCTCGGCTCGGAGATCGTCGGGCCGATGCTCGCGCGCGAGCTGATCGGCGCGTTCGTGCGGGCGCGCTTCAACAGCGAGGAGCCGCGCTACGCGCGGCGTCTCGACAAGGTCGCGCGCATGGAAAGAGAGATGATCCGGCAGTGACGACGGCGGCCGGCCGCCGCCACGGAAAGGACTGATCGAAATGGCGAAGTCACGGCTGCACGAGCTTTCGGCGCGGGGACAGTCCGTCTGGTTCGACACGCTTTCGCGGCCGCTCGTCGAGACCGGCGAGCTGAAGCGGATGATGGAGGAGGACGCCGTCGTCGGCGTCACCTCGAACCCGACGATCTTCCAGAAGGCGCTCGCGGAGGGCGACAGCTACGACGAGCAGCTCCGCGCGTGCCTCGACGAGATCGACGACCCGCGCGAGATCTTCTTCCGGCTCGCGCTGGAGGACATCCGCGCTGCGTGCGACGTGCTCCGTCCCGTGTGGGACGAGGGCAAGGGCCAGGACGGCTACGTGTCGATGGAGGTCGACCCGGATCTGGCCTACGACACCGAGGCGTCGTTCGACCAGGCGCGGTGGATCGCGACGGAGGTCGACCGCCCGAACCTGCTGGTGAAGATCCCGGCGACGAAGGCGGGCCTCCCCGCGATCGAGGACTGCATCGCGAAGGGCACGTCGATCAACATCACGCTCATCTTCTCGCTCGAGCGCTACAAGGCCGTCGTCGAGGCGTACCTGCGCGGGCTCGAGCGGCTCGTCGCCGCGGGCGGCGACCCGTCGAAGATCGCCTCCGTCGCGTCCTTCTTCGTCTCGCGCGTCGACACCGAGGCGGACAAGCGACTGGAGGAGGCCGGGCGGAAAGACCTGCAGGGGAAGCTCGCGATCGCGAACGCGAAGCTCGCCTACCGGCACTACCTCGAGACGTTCGCGGGCGAGCGCTGGGAATTCCTCGCCGGCAAGGGCGCGTCGAAGCAGCGCTGCCTGTGGGCGTCGACGTCGACGAAGAACCCGTCGTACCGCGACGTCCTCTACGTCGAGGAGCTGATCGGGCCCGAGACGATCAACACGATGCCGCTCGAGACGATCAAGGCGTTCCAGGATCACGGCGAGGTGCGCGGAGACACGGTGCTCGAGGGGGTCGACGACGCCGAGCGGCTGCTCGACGAGCTGCGCGAGGCCGGCGTCGACTACGACGACGTCGTCGAGACGATCGAGGCCGAGGGGGTGCAGAAGTTCTCGGCGTCGTTCGCGGAGCTGATCGACGGGATCCGCGCGAAGCGCGGCGCGTTGGCGGCCGCATGAACGACGCGGAGGTCGTCGAGCGCGTCTGGGCGCGCGACCCGACGGTCTGGACCGGGCGCGACGAGGCGAAGTGGCTCGGGTGGCTCGACGAGCCCGGAAGGGTCCGCGAGGACGTCGACCTCCTGCTCGGGTTCGCCGACGACGCGGCCGACCGCTTCGACGCGGTCGTGCTCCTCGGGATGGGCGGGTCGTCGCTCGCGCCGGAGGTGCTGCGCCGGGCCTTCCGGCTGGAGTCGTTCCACGTCCTCGACACGACGCACCCGTCTGCGATTCGGCGGCTCGAGTCGCAGCTCGATCTGTCCCGCGCGCTCTTCGTCGCCGCGTCGAAATCGGGCTCGACGCTGGAGACGCGGTCGCACGCCGATTACTTCTGGGAGCTGACCGGCCGCGGCGAGAGCTGGGCAGCGGTCACCGACCCGGGGTCGCAGCTCGAGTCGCTCGCGCGCGAGCGCGGCTTCGCGGCGGTGTTCTCGGGCGAGCCGACGATCGGCGGGCGGTACTCGGCGCTCTCCCCGTTCGGGATGGTGCCCGCGGCTCTGATGGGGATCGACGTCGCGCGACTCCTCGACCGCGCGCTCGAGATGGTCGAGGCGTGCCGCCTCGCAGAGGGCAACCCGGGCCTCGAGCTCGGGCTCGCGCTCGGCCAGGGGTGGCGCGAAGGCCGCGACAAGGTTACGTTCGCTGACGTGGAAGGCTTCGGTCTCTGGGTCGAGCAGCTGATCGCCGAATCGACGGGCAAGGACGGCAAGGGCCTCGTGCCCGCGCCGAACGAGTCGGCGACGGGCTCCGACCGCCAGTCGCACGAGATCAGGCTTCCGGATCCGTACGAGCTCGGCCAGGAGTTCTTCCGCTGGGAGTTCGCGACGGCTGTCGCCGGGTCGATCCTCGAGATCAACCCGTTCGACCAGCCCGACGTCCAGGCGGCGAAGGATCGGACGAGCGAGGTCCTTCGCAGGGGCGACGTCGAGCTCGAGCGGGAGAGGTCGCCCGACGAGCTCTTCGCACAGGCGCGGGAGGGTGACTACGTCTGCATCCAGGCCTTCGTCGACCCGACGGCCGAGAACGAGCAGCGGCTCCTCGCGCTCGCCGCGCGTGCCCGCGAGGACACCGGGTGCGTCGTCACGCACGGCTTCGGCCCCCGGTACCTGCACTCGACGGGCCAGCTGCACAAGGGCGGCCCGAACACGGGGCTCTTCCTGCAGGTCGTCGACGACACAGGCGAGGAGCTGCCGATCCCGGGGCAGCCGTTCGGGTTCGGCCGCCTGATCCGCGCGCAGGCGGCGGGCGACTACGAGTCGTTGAAGGAGCGCGGCCGGCGCGTCGCGCGCGTCGCGCTAGAGGAGGTGTAGTCCACTCGTGCAACTCGGGATGATCGGCCTCGGCCGGATGGGCGGCAACATGACGGAGCGGCTGCGCGAGCACGGCCACGACGTCAAGACGTACGACCCGAAGGTGGAGTCGACGGCGGCAACGCTGAACGAGCTGTGCGAGCAGCTCGAGGCGCCGCGCTCGTTCTGGATGATGGTGCCCGCGGGCGAGATCACCGAGTCGACCTTCCAGGGCCTGCTCGCGGTCGTGGAGGCGGGCGACGTGATCGTCGACGGCGGGAACTCGAACTTCCGCGACTCGCAGCGGCGGTACGCCGTCGCGCGCGCGAAGGGCGTCCACTTCCTCGACGCCGGCGTCTCCGGCGGGATCTGGGGGCTGCAGGTCGGCTACTGCCTGATGGTCGGCGGGGACGACGAGGCCGTCGCGCGCGTGGAGCCGGTCTTCCAGGCGCTCGCACCGGAGGACGGCTACGCCCACGTCGGCGGCTCCGGCGCAGGCCACTTCGTGAAGATGGTCCACAACGGGATCGAGTACGGGCTCATGCAGGCCTACGCCGAGGGCTTCGAGGTCATGCGCGCGTCCGAGTTCGGGCTCGACCTGCACGAGATCGCGGGGATCTGGCGCTACGGCTCCGTCGTGCGATCGTGGCTGCTCGAGCTGCTCCACGCCGCGTTCGAGCACGACGGGTCCGACCTCGAGTCGATCCGCGGCTACGTCGAGGACTCCGGCGAGGGCCGCTGGACGATCGCCGAGGCGATCGCAGAGGATGTTCCCGTGCCGGTGATCACCGCAGCGCTCTTCGCCCGCTTCGCATCGCGGCAGGAGGAGTCGTTCGCGGCCAAGGTGAACGCGGCGCTCCGGAACCAGTTCGGCGGCCACGCGATCCGCGCGGTCGAGCAGGCGCAGGCGCAGACGCAGGATCCCCGCGCGTAGACATGGCGGCGACCGCGCAGAACCCGCTCCTCGAGGGCCTTCGCCTCCGCCGGAGGCCCGAGCCGTGCGTGCTCGTCATCTTCGGCGCGTCGGGCGACCTCACGCAGCGGAAGCTCATGCCCGCGCTGTACGCCCTCGCGGTGCGGCGGCTCCTGCCCGAGCGGTTCGCCGTCGTCGGCGCCGCGCGGAGCGACGAGAGCGACGAGGGCTTCCGCGCGCGGATGAAGGAGGCTGTGCGCGACCACGCGCGCGACGAGTTCGACGACGCCGTTTGGGAGGGTCTCGCCGAGGCGATGTACTACTCCACGCTCGACTTCTCCGACGACGCGGGCGAGGATCGGCTCGCGGAGCGCCTGGCGGAGGTCGACCGCGAGCACGGCACCGACGGGAACCGCGTGTACTACTTCGCCGTCCCGCCGAGCGCGATCGCGACGCTCCTCGACGAGATCGCAGAGAGGCGGTCGGCGGAGGGGTGGATCCGCCTCATCATCGAGAAGCCGTTCGGCCGCGACCTCGCGTCGGCCCGAGAGCTCAACGCGCGGATCGCGCGCCATTTCACCGAGAGCGAGGTCTTCCGGATCGACCACTACCTCGGCAAGGAGACGGTTCAGAACATGCTCGCGCTGCGGTTCTCGAACGGCATCTTCGAGCCGATCTGGAACCGGCAGTTCATCGACCACGTGCAGATCACGGTCGCCGAGTCGATCGGTATCGAGGGCCGAGCGGCGTTCTACGAGCAGTCCGGCGCGGTCCGCGACATCTTTCAGAACCACCTGCTCCAGCTCGTCGCGATCACCGCGATGGAGCCGCCGATCGACTTCACGCCGGACTCGGTCCGGAACGAGAAGGTCAAGGTGCTGAAGGCGCTCCATACGCCCGGCCCGAAGTCGCGTCGTCCGCGGGCAGTACGGGCCGGGGTTCGTCGAGGGTGAGGAGGCGGTGGGATACCGCGAGGAGGACGGCGTCGATCCCGGCTCGATGACGGAGACGTACGTCGGCGCGAAGCTCTACGTCGACAACTGGCGGTGGGCGGACACGCCGTTCTACGTCCGGATGGGCAAGCGGCTGGCGCGACGCGAGACGACGATCGCGATCCAGTTCAAGCGCGCGCCGCATCCGCCGTTCGACGAGGGCGACTCGCAGGAGCTGCGCCCGAACGTGCTGCTGATCCACGTGCAGCCCAACGAAGGGATGTCGCTCGCGATCGGCGCGAAGGTCCCGGGGCAGGGCATGTCGATCCGGACCGTCCACATGGACTTCCTCTACGGGTCGTCGTTCCGCGAGGGCCTGCCAGAGGCGTACGAGCGGCTCGTTCTCGACGCGATGCTCGGCGACGCGACGCTCTTCACGCGCGTCCGACGAGATCGAGGAGCAGTGGGCGCTCGTCGACGCGATCATCGCCACGTGGCAGCGCGACCGCCCCGCGTTCCCGAACTACGCCGCCGGCACGTGGGGGCCACCGTCGGCGGATGACCTGCTGCACCGGGACGGCCGCTCGTGGCGTCGCCACTGATCGGAAGACTGGACGGGCCGCGACGTCACCGTCGCGGCGATCGAGCGGCAGCTTGCCCTGCTCCGGCAGGAGATGCTCGAGGGCGACACGAGCCTGCGGACCTCGGTCATGACCCACGTGGCGTGGGTGCCGCCGCAGTGGCTCGACGCGGCCGAGACGACGCTCGCCGGAATGGCCGAGCGCCACCCCTCGCGGACGCTGATCCTCGTTCCCGACCCGGGCGAGCCCGCCGGGCTCGACGCCGAGGTGTCCGTCCGCTGCTTTCCCGTCGGCGAGAGCCACGTCTGCGGGGAGGTGATCGAGTTGCGGCTCCGCGGCAACCGCGCGGCCGCGCCCGCCTCGCTCGTGCTCCCGCTCGCGATCTCGGACCTCCCCGTCTTCTGCCGCTGGCGCGGCCAGCCGTCGTTCGGCGAGTCGCCGTGGGAGCAGCTCGTCGACGTCGCCGACCGCGTCATCGTCGACTCCTCGGAGTGGGAGACGCTCGCCTACGGCCTGCTCGCAGGGGTCTTCGAGCGCACCGCAGTCTCCGATCTCGTGTGGGCGCGCACGTACGAGTGGCGGGTCGAGCTCGCGCGCTACTGGCCGGCGATCTCGGAGCAGGAGATCCGCGTTCGCGGGCCTCGCGCCGACGCATCGCTCCTCCGCGCGTGGCTGAACGCGCGCCTGAACCGCGCCATCCGCCCGGTCGAGCCGGCCGAGGAGCTCGGTGTTCGGCTCGGCGGCGAGGATCTTCCGCCGCCGAGTGTCCCCACCGCCGACGCGAGCGCGCTCCTGAGCGCAGAGCTGGACCGGTTCGGCCGCGACGCGACGTACGAGGAGGCCGTGCGGGCCGCGGCCTACGCACTCGGTTGAGCCCGTAGCGCGGCCTCGACGAGCGCGCCGGCCGCGAGCACCACGGCGTCCGTGCCCGGCCGGCCGACCAGCTGCACCGAAGCGGGCAGGCCGTCCTCCGCGGCGCCGCAAGGCAGTGCGAGCGCCGGCCAGCCGAGGACGTCGAAGGGGTAGGTGAAGCGGATGAAGCGGCTGCGCGTCGAGATCTCGTCGACGTCCGCCGGCGGCGCGACGAACATCATCGTCGGCGTCACGAGCAGGTCGGCCGCGCCGAGCGCCTCCTCGGCGCGCGCCCGGTACGACTCCCTCGTCGCTGCCGCCCGCGACGCCTCCGCGTCGGTCACCTCGAGGCAGCGCTCGATCTTGGGCCGGACGTTCTCGCCGTACAGCTCCGCGTTCTCGGCGAAGAGCTCGCGGTGGACGTCGGCGATCTCGCGCATGAACGCGTCGCTCGTGCCGTCGGCCTCGGGGAAGTCGACGCTGCGGCGACGGGGGAAGAGCGCGGCTGCGGCCTCGACGCGCGCGCGCACGAGCGGGTCGGCCTCCTCGGCCCACGCGAGCGCGGCGGTCGTCTCCTCGAGCGACTCGAGGCGCTGCGGTCGGAGCCCCGGCGCGAGGGCGCGCATCATGTCCACGCACCCCTGAACGTTGCGCGCGATCGGGCCCACGTGGTCGAACGTCGGCGCGAGCGGAAAGACGCCGTCGGCGGGAACGACGTCGAACGTCGGCTTGAACCCGACGACGCCGCAGCACGCGGCCGGAATGCGGATCGACCCGCCCGAGTCCGTCCCGAGCGCGGCGTCGGCGAGCCCGGCGACGAGCGCCGCGGCGGAGCCGCCACTCGACCCGCCGGCGGTTCGCCCCGGTGCGCGCGGGTTCGGCACCGTCCCGTAGTGCGCGTTCTGCGACGTGACGCCGTAGGCGAACTCGTGCAGGTTCGCCTTGCCGACCGTCGCGTAGCCCCCGCGCTCGAGACGGAGGACTGCCTCGGCCGTCGCGTCCGGCACGTGGTCGGCGAAGACCGCGGAGCCGTAGGTCGTCCGGACGCCTGCGGTGTCGAAGAGGTCCTTGACGGCGAGCCGCACGCCCTCGCGCGCGGGCTCGACCTCGGTGATCCAGATCCCGTCCGTCAGTCGAGCGCGAGGTAGACGAACGCGATGCCGACCGTGCCGGCGAAGAGAAGCAGGAAGACGCCGAAGAGCGCCCAGCCCCACAGGTTGTTCTTCCGCGCGAGCTCCGCACCGGGCGTGATCGCCTCCTGCGTCGTCTCGGGCGGCCGCGGCTCGGGAAGAGGCTCGGCGAGGTTCTCGGTCACGCCAGCACCGGGTCGACCGCCATCGCGACGAACAGCACGGCGAGGTAGAGGAGGGAGTAGTGGAAGAGCCGGACCGCCGCCGGGCGGCTGAGCGTTCGCTTCAGCGCGAGCGCGTACCACGTGAAGACCGCGCCGAGCGCGAGCGCCGCGACGCCGTAGACGACCCCGAAGATGCCGAGCGCGACCGGGAGCAGCGTCGCCGCGACCAGGACGACGGTGTACCGGACGATTGCGCGGGCCGTCTCCTCGTCGCCGCGCACGACCGGGAGCATCGGGACGGCGGCGCGGGCGTAGTGCTCCTTGATCATCAGCGCGAGCGCCCAGAAGTGCGGCGGCGTCCAGAGGAAGACGACGACGAACATGACGAGCGCGGCCGAGCCCAGGTGGCCCGTCGCGCCCGCGTAGCCGACGAGCGGCGGGATCGCGCCCGCCGCGCCGCCGATCACGATGTTCTGCGGCGTCGACCGCTTGAGCCAGCGCGTGTAGACGATCACGTAGAAGAGGTTGCCGGCGAGCGCGAGGAGCGCGGCGGGGACGTTCACGAGCGCCGCGAGGAGGACGAACGACGCAGCGGACAGCGCGAGGCCGAAGTCGAGCGCCGTCGCCGGAGCGATCCGGCCGGCCGCGACGGGTCGCGCCGCGGTCCGCTTTCCCATCAGCGGGTCGAGGTCGCGGTCGAGGTAGTGGTTGAGCGCGCTCGCTCCGCCGCACGCGAGCGCGAGCCCGAGCATCGTCAGCGCGAACGTCGACGCGGCCGGAACGCCTCCCGCGCCGACGAACACGCCCGCGCCGCCGGTCACGAGGAGGAGCGACATGATCCGCGGCTTCGTCAGCGTCACGTAGTCGCGCGCGGTGCCGCCGGTGGTCGGCGCGCGCAGCGCCTGCGCGAGGACGACGACGGAAGCGGCGAACGCGAGGGACGCGACCGCGAGGTGGACGCGCGGCGTGGTCAGCGCGGCGGCGACGCCGAAGGCGCAGCAGGCGAGAAGAGACCACGGCAGGAGGTTGCGCCGGCCGACCCACGCCGCGATGACGACGGCGACGAGCGGCGGGAGCGCGAGCGCTGCGAGCAGGCGATGGGCCGTGTCCCAGCCCGCCGCGCCCGAGACGACCGCCAGGCCGGTCCCGACGACGGCACCGGCGGCCGTGAGCCGGAGCCACATCAGTGGCCCCGCTCCTCGGCGAGCCGGCGACGCAGGTCGCGGAGCGGCCGCGGGCTCGTGATGTACGGGATCCGCTCGAAGTTCCACGGCGGCGGCGGCGAGGTCGTGTACCACTCGAGCGTGTCGCCGGTCCACGGGTCGTTGCCCGCGCGGCGGCCCCGGCGCGTCGTGACGACGACGTTCGCGAGGAACACGAGGAATCCGAGCCCCATCAGGTACGACCCCACGGTGGAGATCATGTTGTAGACCTCCCAGAGGCCGCCGTGGGTGTACGTGTAGATGCGGCGCTGCATCCCGAGGAAGCCGAGGAAGTGCTGCGGCATGAACGTCGTGTTCATGCCGACGAAGAACAGCCAGAAGTTGAGCTTCCCGAGCCCCTCGTCGAGACGCTTGCCGAACATCTTCGGCCACCAGTAGTAGAGGCCGGCGAAGATCCCGAACATCGATCCGCCGAACAGCACGTAGTGCAGGTGCGCGACGACGAAGTAGGAGTCGTGCGCCTGCCAGTCGACGGGGAACGCCGCGAGGTAGATGCCGGTGAGGCCGCCGATCGTGAACACGCCGATCAGGCCGAGCGCGAACAGCATCGGCGTGTCGAACGAGATGTTCCCGCGCCAGATCGTCGCGAGCCAGTTGAAGATCTTCACGCCCGTCGGGATCGCGATGATCATCGAGCTGAGCATGAAGAAGATGTCGAGCCCGACCGGCATCCCGACCGCGAACATGTGGTGGGCCCACACGAGCATCGAGTAGAACGCGATGCCGGCCGTCGAGAACGCGACGGCCTTGTAGCCGAAGATCGGCTTCCGCGCGAAGACCGGGAGCACCTCCGAGACGATCCCGAAGGCGGGCAGGATCATGATGTAGACCTCGGGGTGGCCGAAGAACCAGAAGACGTGCTGGTAGAGGACGGGGCTGCCACCGTGGGCCGGGTCGAAGAAGTGCGTTCCGGCCTGGCGGTCGAGCAGGAGGAGCGTCAACCCCGCCGAGAGCGCGGGGAGGACGAGGAGCAGCAGCCACGCGTACGTGAGGATCGCCCAGATGAAGAGCGGCATGCGCATCCACGACATGCCGCGGGCGCGCATGTTGTGGATCGTCACGATGAAGTTGATCGCCCCGACGGCGCGAGGAGATCGAGAGGATGTGGAGCCCGAGGATCCAGAGGTCCTGGCCGTTCGCAGGCGAGTGCAGCGTCGAGAGCGTCGGGTAGGCGTACCAGCCGGTCCCCGGCGCGCCGCCGCGCGCGAAGAAGGTGGAGAGGAGCACGATCCCGCCGAGGAGGTAGAGCCAGTACGAGAGCGCGTTCAGGCGCGGGAAGGCCATGTCGCGCGCGCCGATCATCAGGGGGACGAGGAAGTTCCCGAGCCCGGCGAGGATCGGGACGACGACCGCGAAGACCATGATCGTCCCGTGCATCGTCACCGCGGCGTTGTAGTGCTCGCGCTGCAGGAAGTCCTCGTTGGGCGTCGCGAGCTGCGTCCGCATCAGGAGCGCGAGCAGCCCGCCGAATGCGAAGAAGCCGAGCGACGTCCAGAGGTAGAGGATCCCGATCCGCTTGTGGTCGACCGTCGTCAGCCAGGACGCGACGCGGCCGCGCCGCCAGTCCGCGCGATAGACGGGCGTCTCAGCCCTGGTCGCCACTCTGGCCCCCTGCCTGCGTGGCGAAGTGCCTGGTGTAGGCCACGAGGGCGTCGATCTGCGCCTCCGTCCACGTGTTCCCGACCGCCGGCATGTTGCCGCGACCCTCGCGCAGGAGCGTCTCGAGCCCCTGTCGGTCGGCAAGCAGCGGGTTACCGCCGAGCGCCGGGCCGATGTACTCCTCGTCGAGGCGGTGGCACTTCTCGCACGCGCCCTCCCATTCCTCCTTGCCGAAGACGGCACCCGTGGAGTTCTGCGCGCGCCGCTCGACCCAGCGCTTGAACTGCTGCTGCGGCTGCACCGTCACGTAGCCGTTCATGAACGCGTGCTGGACGCCGCACAGCTCGGCGCAGCGGTACTCGTACCGGCCGGGCGGCGCGTCGAACCACGTCTCGTTGACGTTGCCGGGGATCGCGTCGTACTTGCCGCCGAGCTGCGGCACCCACCAGCTGTGGATCACGCCGTCGTCGGGGGCGGTGATGCGCTCGCGGACAACGGAGCCGGCCGGCGCGCGCATGTCGTCGATCGCGATCGCGCCGTTCGGATACCGGAAGAGCCAGTAGAACTGGTGGCCCTCGATCTCGATCACCGTCTGGTCGGCCGCGCTCGCCTCGGGCACGTTCTTGATCCCCGGCAGCTTGTAGAGGACGAACGTCCCGATCACGGCGAGGATCACGACCGGGAGCACGGTCCACGCCACCTCGAGCTTCCCCGACCCGTGGATCTGCGGGCCTTCGGCCGTTCGCTTGCGCCGGCCGCGGCGGTACTTGATGACGAACGCGATCAACGCGCCCTCCACGAGGAGGAAGATGAACCCCGTGAAGCCGACGATCACCCAGTAGGCGTCGAGGATCCGCTCGGCGTTCGGCGACTTCGGGTCGGGTGGCGCGACGCCCCCGTTCCCGGCGTACGTGGCGACGGCCGCCGTGAGGGCGACGATGCTCGCGACGGCGGTGGCAGCTGCGACTCGACGCACGCCGGGTGGCATCGTATAGAGCGTGGAGTCGAGGACGCGCATCGACCTGCCGCCCCACGTGAGCGAGCCGTACGAGGTGTTCGTGAACGGCGTCCCGCAGGAGCGTGGCCGCGACTTCGAGGTCGTCGGCGGCTCCCTCGTCTTCGAGCGGTCGCTCGCGCGCGAGGGCAAGCTCGGCTTCTGGCGCTGGGCGTCGCTCTTCCTCGGCGTCGCCGGTACCTACCGCCGGAACGACAGCGTCGACCTCGTGTACTCGAGCGGCGGCCGGCGCGTCGTGACGCCGCTCCAACCGGTCGACGACGAGCCTCCGCCGGGGCGCTGACCGGCGGCTCGCGGCGAACGTTGCATGTGCCGGAAGAAACGTGCGACGATCACCGTCTTGTTACACGTGGCACGAGCACGGGCTGCGACACGAACGGAGGTCACAATGGATGCAGCTGGTTCGGCACGGCTGACGGAGTCGATCGCCCCGTCACGGGCGGTCACCGCGACGCTGTCGCGGGATGAGATCGTCGACGCGATGGGCGCCGGCGAGCTGCCCGAGCTCCACCTCGAGGTGGAGCAGCGGGGTGCAGGGCACGACGAGCGGGGCTCGATCGCGATCACGTGGTCGCGCGAGCAGCTCGAGAGGATTCTCGCCGGCGCGAAGGGCGACGAGATCGTCCTGACGTTCGACCGCGACGACCTCGCGTACGCGCTCGCGGACGTCGAGGCTCACGGGCTCCGCGAGCGCGCGCTCGTGTTCGCGGTTGTCGTGACCGGAGCGATCGGCACGAGTGCGGGGGTCGCGACGGCGATGCCGACGACCGACTCCGGCGTGGGGACGGGCGCGGGGGCCGCGGGCGTCGCGCTCACCGACGTCTCGTCTGGCGGCGGCTACACCGCGGCCCTTCAGGAGCCGGCGACGGCCCCGGCGCTGACCGATGCGTCATCCGGTGCCGGGTACGCGGCGGCTGCGGCGATCGAGTCGGACGCAGCGTCGTCGTTGACGGATGCGTCGTCGGGCGGCGGGTACGCGGCGGCTGCGGCGATCGAGTCGGACGCAGCGTCGTCGTTGACGGATGCGTCGTCGGGCGGCGGGTACGCGGCGGCTGCGGCGATCGAGTCGGACGCAGCGTCGTCGTTGACGGATGCGTCGTCGGGCGGCGGGTACGCGGCGGCTGCGGCGATCGAGTCCGACGCCGCTTCCACGCTGACGGACGCCTCGTCGGGCAGCGGTTACGCGGCGGCGGCTGTTGCGGAAGACTCGGCCGCCTCGTCGATGCTCACCGACGCCTCGTCGGGCGGCGGCTATCCGGCGGCGGCGACTGCGGACGACGGCGCCTTCTTCGACGTCAGAAGCCCGGATCCGGCGGATGCTGCGCTTCTCGGCGGCGTCGCGCTCGCGATCGCGGCGGCGGGGTTCGCCGCTCGCCGGTCGCGCGACGCTCGGCCCGCCTGATCCCTCCTGCGGAGGCCCGGCCGACCGGTCGGGCCTCCGCGGAGACGCGCCTCGAGGCGCTGCGCTCTCTCCTGACGTCGCGCCGCCGAAAGCCGGCCTGACGCGGTCGGAAGCGCAGCCCGCCCCGCCTCCCGCGCCCCAGATCGGGCCGACGCCGCACGCGGTATCGGGGCAAAACCCGATGCCGTTCGCCGCAGCCGCCGGAACCATCCGGGAAAAGCCACAGGAAGGCGCGGAGTGCCCGGGCGCCTCGAGCTGACGGTGCGCGCGCCGAAGAGGGAGGTGGGCTCGATGCCCGAGCCGATGCTGAAGGCCGAGCGCGTGCGGAAGGTCTACCGCACGGGCAGCTCGGACGTCGTCGCGCTCAAGGGCCTCGACCTCGAGGTTCCGGCGGGGCAGTTCCTCGCCGTGATGGGGCCGTCGGGGTCGGGCAAGACGACGCTGCTCAACTGCGTCTCGGGGCTGGACGAGATCGACGAGGGCCGCGTGCTGGTCGACGGCTCGTCCATCCACGAGCTGTCCGACGCCGCGCGGACGCGCCATCGCGCGGAGTCGATGGGATTCATCTTCCAGGCGTTCAACCTGATCCCCGTCTTCACGGCGACGGAGAACGTCGAGCTGCCGCTGCTGCTCGCGAAGGTCCCGGAGCCGGAGGCGAAGGCCCGCGCGCGCGAGACGCTCGAGCGCGTCGGGCTCGGGCATCGGCTCGACAACCGTCCACCGGAGCTCTCGGGCGGCGAGCAGCAGCGCGTCGCGGTCGCCCGTGCCCTGGCCGGGCGGCCGCACCTGATCTGGGCCGACGAGCCGACTGGGAACCTCGACTCCGAGATGGCCGCGGCCGTCATGGACCTCCTGTGCGAGCTGCACGACGAGGGCCTGACGCTGATCCTCGTCACCCACGACCCGACCGTCGCGGCGCGCGCCGACCGGCTGATCACCGTCCGCGACGGTGAGCTCGTCGGCGACGAGGCCCTCGGCAGTCACGGAGACGTGCGGGAGGAGGCGACCGTCGGATGACCGCTCCGCTCATCGCGACCGTGGTGCTGTCGCTGCCGTTCCTCTACATCCTCGCCCGCCGGCCGATCCTCCGCAGGCTGGCCGTGCGGAACGCCGTCCGGCGCCCGCGAGAGGCGACGCTCGTCGTCCTCGGGTCGCTCCTCGGCGCGGCCATCATCACCGGGTCGATGGTCGTCGGGGACACGATCGACGCCTCGATCCGGCAGGTCGCCCGGGCTCACTACGGCCCGATCGACGAGCTCGTGAACGCGCGGGGGCCTGCGGACCAGCGACAGCTCCTGCAGGTGCTCGCACCGCTCGACGCGTCGAAGGACGTCGACGGCGTTCTGGCCCTCTCGGCGGTCGACGCCGCGGCCTCGTCGACCGGGCCGCACGTCCTCGCGGCTCCGCGCTCGCAGGTCGTCGGCGTCGACTTCGACGCCGCCCGGCGCTTCGGCGGCGACCCCGCGGCGACCGGCATCGCAGGGGCGACTCCCGCTCCCGGGCACGCGGCGGTCACGGACGACCTCGCGCGAGCGATCGGCGTCGGCGTCGGCGACCGCGTCGCGGTCTATGCCTACGGCGCGCGGACCCGTCTGATCATCGACCGTGTCCTCCCTCGTCGGGGGGTGGCCGGCTACTGGAACGGCCCGGAGCAGGAGGCGCGCAACGTCCTCGTGTCGCCGCGGACGTTCGACCGGATCACGGCGGCGACCGGCTCGGGCGCGCCGCCGTCGTCGCTGATCGCGATCTCGAACCGCGGCGGCGTCGAGAGCGGTGCGCCGCGCACCGACGATGTCGTGAGGCAGATCCGCGAGCTTGCGCCGGCCGCGCCGCTCGACCCGCAGATCTACCGCGTGAAGCAGGACGCGCTCGACGTGGCCGACGCCGTCGGGAAGGCGTTCGGGTCGATGTTCACCGCGATGGGCAGCTTCGGCGTCCTCGCGGGGCTCCTGCTGCTCGTGAACCTGTTCGTCATGCTGGCGGCCGAGCGGAAGACCGAGATGGGGATGGAGCGCGCCGTCGGGATGCGGCGGTCCGACCTCGTCGGCGCATTCGCGACCGAGGGCTGGATGTACGCGCTCGCCGCGAGCTTCCTCGGCGTCGTCGTCGGCATCGGCCTGGGCCGGCTGCTCGTGGTCGCGTCGGCGAGAGCCTTCTCGAGCGAGCACAACCGGTTCGACCTCCTGTTCACGCTCCGTCCGGGGAGCCTCGCGAACGCGTTCGCGGCCGCCTTCGCGGTCTCGCTGGTCACGATCGTCGCGACGAGCCTGCGGGTGAGCCGGCTGAACATCATCCGCGCGATCCGCGACATCGCCGAGCCGCCGCCGCGCAAGCAGCGCCGCCGCGTCGTCGTCCTCGGCGTTCTCGCGTCCGCGGCCGGCGTGCTGCTGACTCTCCAGTCGGCGGCGGCCCAGGAGCCGTTCGGGCTGCTGTTCGGGCCTGTCCTGGCGCTCGTCGGTCTCGGGCCGCTGCTCGGCCGCAGCTTCCGCCCGCGGAGTGTCAACTCCGTGCTCGCGGCGCTCGTCGTCCTCTGGGGCGCCTCTCTCTTCGCCGTTGCCGGCGAGGCGACGGAGGGCGCGCCGATCACGCTCTTCGTCGCGCAGGGCGTCGTGCTGACGGGAGCGGCGGTGACACTCGTCTCGTTCCAGCAGGAGCGGGTGAGCAGTGCGCTCGGCTGGCTGTCCGGCGGACGATCGCTGTCGTTGCGACTCGGGCTCGCCTACCCGCTCGCACGGCGCTCGCGCACGGGCCTGACGATCGCGATGTACGCGCTCGTCGTCTTCATCCTCACGTTCATCACGGCGCTGTCGCACATGATCGACTCTCAGGTCACGACGGCGACGAAGGATGTGAAGGGCGGGTACGAGGTCGTCGTCACGTCGAGCGGGGCGAACCCGATTCGCGCAGCGCAGATCGCCTCCCTGGACGGCGTGACGAAGGTCGCGCCGCTCGCGCGGGCGAGCGGCGAGTACACCGTCGAGGGGATGGACACGGGGCGGATCTGGCCGCTGACCGCGTTCGACCGCCGGTTCGTCGACGGCGGCCCCCCGACCCTCACCGACCGCGGCAAGTACGCGACCGACCGCGCCGCATGGGAGGCCGTGCTTCGCAACCCGCGTCTCGTCATCGTCGAGGAGACGTTCCTCCAGGACGGGGGCGGGCCGCCCGACTACGTGGCCGAGCCCGGCTCCAAGGTCACGCTGACCGAGCCGTACACCGGGAAGACCCGGATGCTGACCGTCGCGGCTCTCTCGCCCTCGGACTACTTCATCACGAACGGCGCGTTCTACGGCCTCCCCGGGGCCCGCACGATGTACGGGTACAACCTCTCGCTCAACCGACTCTACGTCGGGCTCAGGCCGGCCGTCGACCCGGATCTCTTCGCCTCGGAGGTGCAGTCGTCGTTCATCGCCGGCGGCGCCGAGGCGTGGTCGATCGCCGCGATCATGGACGAGGGCTTCATGATGACCCACCAGATCTTCCAGCTCTTCCAGGGGTACCTGGCGATGGGGCTGATCGTCGGAATCGCGGGGATCGCCGTCGTCATGGTGCGCGCCGTCCGCGAGCGGCGGCGGGAGATCGGGACGCTCCGGGCGATCGGGTTCGGCTCGAGGCCCGTCGGGCGGGCCTTCGCGATCGAGTCTGGCTTCGTCGCCGCCGAGGGGACGCTCATCGGCGCGATCCTCGCGCTCGTGACGCTGTACGACATCGTCGCGATGAGCGACGCGTTCGGCGACATGACGTTCTCGGTGCCGTGGCCCGAGCTCGGGGCCCTGCTGCTCGCGACCGTGCTCGCGTCGCTCCTCGCGACGGTGTGGCCGGCGATCTCGGCCGGCCGGATCCGACCGGCCGTGGCGCTTCGGCTCACCGACTGACGTTCGTACACCGACAGGAGGGGGCGGTCCCGCGGCAGCGGGCCGCCCCTCCCGCCGCCGGCCGCGCAGACTTCGCCTGTCACCTGCTAGTTTCATCCGCCAGTGGATCCGCTCGCCTACCTCGACCCCGGCTCCGGGAGCATGATCCTGCAGATGCTCGCGGGCGGCACCGCGGCCGTCGCGGTGTCCGCAAAGCTGTACTGGCGCCGGGTCACGAAGTTCCTCCGAATCCGCAGAAGCGACGACGATCAAGAGTGAGCTGTTGCGGGACCGCGGCTCGTTCCGCGATCCCGGCAACCGCGTCTTCGATGCTCCCGACGCGGTCTACCGTGCGCTGAGCGCGGACGCCGTCCAGGACTGGCGGGCGCTCGCCGCCACGTCGCTCGCGGCCGACCCGAGGTTGGTGGCGACCACAGAGGTCGAGCCGGCGCCCGAGGGCTGGGCCGCGCTCCTGCGGCACGAGCGCATCCCGTTCGTCTCGTACCCGTACGAGTGGCCGTTCTCGCGGCTCAAGGCCTCGGCGCTCCTGCACCTCGACCTGCTCGCCGACGCGCTCGGCGAAGGCCTGATCCTGAAGGACGGCACGCCGTACAACGTCCAGTGGGACGGCGCGCGCAGCGTCTTCATCGACGTCGGCTCGTTCGAGCGGTACCGCGACGGCACGGCGTGGGAGGGGTACCGCCAGTTCTGCCAGCTCCATCTGTTCCCGCTCATGCTCGCGGCGTGGAAAGGCGTGCCGTTCGCGCCCTGGCTCCGCGGGTCGCTCGACGGGATCACGCCGTCCGAGCTGAGGAGCCTGCTTTCCTTCCGCGATCGCTTCCGCCGCGGCGCGACGACGCACGTCTTCCTCCACGCGCGCCTCGAGCGGCGGTACGCCGCGCGGACGGGCGAGGTGAAGTCGGAGCTCGCGCGGGCCGGTTTCGGGAAGGAGCTCGTCCTCGCGAACGCGCGCAAGCTGCGGCGCCTCGTCGAGGGCCTCGAGTGGCGCGGGACGAGCGACGCCTGGGGCGACTACACGAGCACGTGGAGCTACGACGAGGCCGACGCTGCGCGCAAGGCCGAGTTCGTCCGCTCGGCGGTGGCGGCGGTCGCGCCGCGGCTCGTCTGGGACCTCGGCTGCAACGACGGAACGTACTCCCGCATCGCGGCGGATGCAGGTGCGTACGTCGTCGCGACCGACAGCGACCACCACGTCGTCGACCGCCTCGCGCGCGAGGAGCGCGAGCGCATCCTCCCGCTCGTCGTCGACGTCGCCGACCCGTCGCCCGGCCTCGGGTGGCGCGGCGCAGAGCGGAAGGACCTGCCGGCACGCGGGCGGCCCGACCTCTCGCTCGCGCTCGCGCTCGTCCACCACCTCGCGATCACCCGCAACGTGCCGCTCGCCGAGCTCGTCGACTGGCTCGCGTCGCTCGAGGGGGCGCTCGTGATCGAGTTCGTCGACCCGACGGACGCGATGGCGCAGCGGCTGCTCGCGGCCAAGCGCGAGGGCCTTCACGCCGACTACGCGCGCGAGCCGTTCGAGCGCCTGCTCGGCGAGCGCTTCGAGGTCGAGCGGAGCGAGGAGCTCGCCGGCGGCCGCCGGATCCTGTACCTCGCGCGCCCGCGATGAGCCGCGTCCTCGCGCGGAACGGCGTCCACCTCGCGGTGCTGACGACGTTTGCCTTCGCCCAGCCGCTCTTCGACCTCCTCGGCCGCACGCCCGAGTTCTTCGCCGTTCGCGGCTCGCACACCGTCGACGTCGTCGTCTTCGCGCTCGTCCTCGTCCTCGTTCCGCCGGCGCTCCTGCTCGCGCTCGAGGCACTCGTGGGACTCGCGTCGGAGCGGGCGGCGTGGGTCCTCCACGTCGTGCTCGTCGCGGCGCTCGGGGGCCTCGTCGCGCTGCAAGTCGTCCGCGACCACTCCGACTCGACGGCCGTGGTCGTCGTCGTTGCGGGCGCCGCGGGGTGTCTCTTCGCGGCGCTCTACGCTCGTGCCCGAGGGGTGCGGATGTTCGTGACGGCGCTCGCCCCGGTGCCGATCATCTTCCTGACGCTCTTCCTCTTCCGCGCGCCGGTGCTCGAGCTGGAGGGGACCGCGAAGGCTCTGTCGATCCCGCCCCCCCAGCGCGACCCGCCGGTCGTGCTCGTCGTCCTCGACGAGTTCCCCGTCGCGTCGATCATGCGGGCGGATCACCGGGTCGACACAGTCAGGTTCCCGCACTTCGCGGCGCTCGCGCGGAGCGCGACGTGGTACCGGAACGCGACGACGGTTCACGAGCACACGACGGAGGCAGTGCCCTCGATCCTGACGGGGCAGCTGCCGGAGCACGGGCAGCTCCCGATCGCGAACGATCACCCGGACAACGTCTTCACGTTGCTCGGGAAGCGCTACGGCCTCGATGTCTTCGAGTCGGTGACCCAGCTGTGCCCCGCCGGCCTCTGCCATCGCCGCGACGAGCCGTTCGCCGACCGCATGCGCTCGCTCGCCGACGACCTCGAGGTCGTGTACGGCCACCTCGTCCTCCCGAAGAGGGTCGAGGACAGGCTGCCGTCGATCACTGAGACGTGGCAGGGCTTCAGCGGCAAGAGCCACGGCGACGGCGCGGTCGAGCGCGCGGCACAGCCGCAGAACGACGCGCAGGTGGACGCGGCCGTCGGGCGGCAGATGTGGCAGGACCAGCGCTACGTCTGGGACCGGTGGATCGGCACGATCGTCCCGAAGGCGCGGCCGACGCTGTACGCGCTCCACGCACTGATGCCGCACTATCCGTGGCGCTTCCTCCCGTCGGGCAAGCAGTACGGCAACTCGCTCGGCATGGAGGGCCTCGACGAGGACATCTGGGCGAACGACCCGTGGGTGGTCGAGCAGGGCTGGCAGCGCCATCTCTTCCAGGTCGGCTTTGCCGACCGGATGCTCGGCCGGGTGGTGGGGCGCCTCCGCGCGCGTGGGATCTGGGACGACGCCCTCGTCGTCGTCGTCGCCGACCACGGCTCGTCGTTCGTGCCGGGCGCCGCCCGCCGCGGCGTAACCGGGCGGAACGTCGGAGACATCGCAACGGTGCCGCTCTTCGTCAAGTATCCGCGCGAGGCAAGCGGGCGGATCGTCGATCGGCACGTGCAGACGATCGACGTCGTCCCGACGATCGCCGACGTGCTCGGCGTCCGGCTCCCCTACCGCGCCGACGGCGTCTCGCTGCGGCGGCCGCACAGCGTGCCGTCGGTGGCGGTGTACCGGCGCGAGGGCGGTGTCGTGCGAGCACCCGCCGCCGAGGTCGTGCGGCTGAGAAACGCGACCGTCGCGCGGCAGGCCCGGCTGTTCGGCGCCGGGAGCTGGAGCCATGTCTACGGGATCGGCCCGAACCGCGACCTGATCGGCAGCCGAGTCCCGCGGTCGACGCCGGCGTCGCGCGAGAGCGTGTCGATCGACGGCGGCGCGCTCCTTCGCAATGTCGACCCCACCTCGCAGCTCTCGCCGGGGCACATCACCGGGCGCGCCTCGACCGGGCCGCTCGACCTCGCGGTCGCGGTCAACGGAACGGTGGCGGCCGTGACCCGCACCTACTCCGTCGACGGCGACGACCACTGGGGCGCCTTCGTCCCGGACACCGCGTTCCGGCGCCACGGGAACACCGTCGCCGTCTACGCCGTGCGGCACGGGCGCCTCGAGCGCCTCCGCGGCGGCGTCGGCGCGGCGGAGTGGTCACTCGACGGGAGCGAGCTGCGGTCGGGCGACCGGGTCGTTCGCGTCCGCCCGGGCGCGCTGGACGGGCTCGTCGAGGACTGGTATCGCGAGCGCGAGAGCGTCCGCTTCGGAGGGTGGGCCGCGGACGCGCGCCGGGGTCGGCTCGCCGATGTCGTCCTCGTCTTCTCGGGCGGCCGCTTCGTCTACTCGGGCACCACCGCCGTCGGCCGGAAGCGGCTTCCGTTCGCAGGGAAGAAGCCGGACGAAGCGGTGCGGATCGGCTTCGTCTTCGACCTGCCGCGGTCGGTCGTCGGCAAGGGCCCGCTGCGGTTCTTCGCCGTTCGCGGCGACTCCGCGACGGAGCTCAGATACGTCGAGGACTTCCCGTGGAGGCCGAGGTGACCGCCGAGGCGATCGCCCGTGTCCGGCCGCGCGTCGACGCGCTCGCCGCGGCGAGGTGGGCGACGCCCGCGATCCTCGTCGCACTGACCGCGGTCTCGCTCGTCCTGCGCACGCGGATCCTCGGCGCCGGCTACTGGATCGACGAGGGGATCTCGGTCGGGATCGCGCGGCACCCGCTGACCGAGATCCCGGGCCTCTTGCATCGCGACGGCTCGCCGCCGCTGTACTACCTGCTGCTGCACGGGTGGATCGGCGCTTTCGGCGACGGCGAGCGTTCGACGCACGCGCTCTCGGTGCTGTTCGCGCTCGCCTGCATCCCGGCCGCGTACTGGGCCGCCTCGACGCTCTTCGGCCGTCTCGCGGGCTGGATCTGCGCGGCGCTCGCGGCGGTCGACCCGTACCTCACCGCGTACGGCCAGGAGACGAGGATGTACACGCTGCTCGCGCTGCTGTCGTTCATCGCGACAGGCGCCTTCGCGCTCGGCGTCGTCGATGGTCGCCGCCGGTGGCTGCCGGTTCTCGTGCTCGCGCTCGCGGCGATGCTCTACACCCACAACTGGACGCTCTTCTTCTGCGCCGGCCTCGCCGCCGCAACACTCTTCGCCGCACGCGACCATCTGCGTGAGGCGATCGCTGGCCGGCGCTGCGACGGTGCTCCTCTACGGGGTGTGGGTCGCGACCCTCGCCGACCAGGTCCGCCACACCGGCGCGCCGTGGTCGCGGGCGCCCTCGCTGCACGCGCTCCTGCTCGCGCCGGGAAGCGTCGTGGCGGGCGACGGGCCGCTCGTCGCGTTCGCGCTCGCGGGCGGCATCGGGATCGTCGCCACGTCGCGCGACGACCCGCGGGCGCGGCGGATCGTCCAGGCGCTGGCCGCGATCGTGATCGTGACGATCGTCGTCGCGTGGACCGCGTCGCAGATCTCGCCCGCGTGGGCGACCCGGTACTTCGCGGTCGTCCTCGCGCCGTCGCTCGTCCTCTGTGCGGCCGGCGTGGCGCGCGCCGGACGCCTCGGCGTGATCGCGCTCGTGCTCGTGCTCGTCCTCTGGACGAACAACTCGCCGCGCGCCGACAAGAGCGACGTCCGCGAGACGGCGGCGCTGCTCGCGCCGTACGTCCGCCAGGGCGACGTCGTCCTCTCGACGCACCCCGAGCAGACCCCGGTCCTGCGCCACTACCTCGGCGGCGGTCTCCGGTGGGCGACCACGCTCGGGCCGGTCGCGGACCCCCGGATCCACGACTGGCGCGACGTCGTCGACCGGCTCGAGGCGGCAAAGCCGCGCCCGACCCTGGAGCGGGTGGTGCGCGAGGTGCCGCCGGGCGGCCGGCTGATCGTCGTGCGGCCGATCTTCCGCGACTACCGCGGGTGGCGCGCCGAGTGGACCTCGCTCGTCTACGAGCGGTCGCGACGGTGGGAGCGCCTGCTCGCGCGCGACCCGCGCCTGCGCCGCATCGCGCACGTCCAGCCCGGACGAGTTCAGGCTCGAGAAGCGGTTCTCGAAAGCGGTGCAGGCCGACGTGTACGAGCGGCCGGGGTAGCATTCGCGCTCCGGCGGAATGGAGGAGACGATGACACGGACGCTCGTGCTGGGCGGAGGCCCGGCCGGGCTCACCGCCGGATACCTGCTCGGGAAGGCGGGCCGGCCCGTCACGGTGCTCGAGGCCGAGGACCAGGTCGGCGGGCTCGCGAAGACCGTCGAGATCGACGGGTACCGGTTCGACCTCGGCGGCCACCGCTTCTTCACGAAGTCGCTCGAGGTGGACGCGCTGTGGCACGAGGTGCTCGGCGACGAGTTCCTGCTCCGGCCGCGGATGTCGCGGATCTACTGGAACAAGCGCTACCTCGACTACCCGCTCCGCGGCCCCGACGTGATCCGCAAGCTCGGGCCGGTCGAGCTCGCGAGGTGCTTCGCCTCCTACCTGAAGGCGGCCGCGTTCCCGTCGAAGACGGAGGACTCGCTCGAGGACTGGGTGTCGAACCGCTTCGGCCGGCGTCTCTTCGAGCTCTTCTTCAAGAGCTACACCGAGAAGGTCTGGGGCGTGCCGACGTCCGAGATCCGCGCCGAATGGGCCGCGCAGCGGATCAAGGGCCTCTCGTTCTTCGCCGCGGCCAAGGCGTCGTTCGTCGGCAACCGCGGCAACAAGGTGAAGAGCCTCATCTCCGAGTTCAACTACCCGCGCTTCGGCCCGGGGCAGATGTGGGACGCGATGACCCGCGCGATCGAGGCGCAGGGCGGCGACGTCCGCCTCGAGACGCGTGTGGATCGGCTCGAGACCGCGGGCGGCCGCGTCGTCGAGGTCGAGGCCGGCGGCGTGTCGTACACGCTCCCGGACGCGGTCATCTCGTCGCTCCCGCTCCGCGAGGTGGTCGAGATGGCCTCGCCCGCCGCGCCTGCCCACGTCCTGGAGGCCGCGCGCGGCCTGCGCTATCGCGACTTCCTGACGGTCGCGCTCGTCGTCGACGGGCAGGACCTCTTCCCCGACAACTGGATCTACATCCACGAGCCCGACGTTCGCGTTGGGCGGATCCAGAACTACCGGTCGTGGTCGCCGTGGATGGTCCCGGATCCCGAGAAGGCGTGTGTCGGCCTCGAGTACTTCTGCTTCGCCGGAGACGACCTGTGGTCGATGGCGGACGACGACCTCGTCGATCTCGCGGCGACGGAGCTCGACCGGCTCGGCCTCGCGCCGCGGTCGAAGGTCGAGCGCGGCTTCGCGATCCGCGTGCCGAAGGCGTACCCGATCTACGACGTGGACTATGCCGACCGCGTCGCGGTCATCCGCGGCTGGCTCGACGGGATCGAGAACCTCCAGCAGGTCGGCCGGAACGGCCTCCACCGTTACAACAACTCGGACCACTCGATGCTCACCGCGATGCGCGCGGTCGACAACCTGCTCGCGGGCGCGCACCACGACATCTGGGCGGTCAACGCCGAGAGCGTCTACCACGAGACCGACGTGGCGGACGAGCACCCGTACCGCGCCGCGCCCGAGACGCCGGAGATGCAAGAAGCGCCCGGCGCCACCGTCTCCTGACGCCGCCGCGCGCGCGGGCGCTCGTCGCCGGCGCGACCGTCGCCGCCGCGGCGATCGTCGTCGGGCTCTGCCTCCCCGCCGTGTGGTGGGCGCCGGTGAACGTGGACGAGGAGGTCACGATGACCGTCTCGTCACGCTCGCTCGGCGACATCTGGTCGATCGTCTGGGGCGACCGCGGCGGCGGGCCGCTCCACTTCTTCCTCGAGCACTTCGTCATGCAGTGGCCGGGCGGTCTCGTCGGCCTCCGGGTGCCGTCGCTCGTCTTCCTCGTCGCCGCGCTTCCGGCCGCGGCGCTCGTCGCGCGCGAGCTCGCCGGCGACGTCGCGGCCGCGGCCTCCGTCCTCCTGCTCGGGCTCGCGCCGCTCGCTCTCTCGCACGGGACGTTCGGGCGGCCGCACACGATGCTGACGGCGTGGTTCCTCTGGGGCCTGTGGGCGGCGCTCCGCGGCGCGACGACGGCGAGCCGCCTGTGGTGGGCCGTCGGGGCGATCGTGCTCGCGTCGAGCGTGTTCGTGCACCCGATCGCTCCGGTGTACGCCGGAGCAGGAGCCGTCGCCGCGCTGGCCTACGCCCCGCGGCCGCCGCGCGCGGTCGCGCGCGAGGCGTGGCCGGGGGCGTTCGCGTTCGCGCTCGTGCTCGTGCCGTACTGGGTGCACAGCCTGCGCGTCCTTCGGAACCGCTACGAGGTCGGAGGCGGCCGCCGCGGACGCACGTACTCGGGCCACTCCGTCCTGCACGACGCCGTCCTCGGGCTCTCGCCCGGCAGCCACGTCGTCAACCTGTTCACGGTCGCGGCGGTCGCCGGAGTCGTGGCGCTCGTGCGCCGCGGCCGCCTGCGCGCGGCGGCAGTGCCGCTCGTGGTGGTCGTCGTCCCGATCGTGTTCTTCTCGCTCGTGCCCTCCACGGGACGGTCGGCGATCTTCTTCTCGCGCTACATGCTCCCGGCCCTGCCGCTCTTCCTGACGCTCGTCGCGGCCGGCGTCGTCGCCGTCGCCGCGCTCCTCCCCCGCGCGTCGTGGGCGGTCGCGATCGCCGTCCTTGTGATCCTCGGAGGGCTCGAGCTGAGCTCCAATCTCGACCGCATGGGAGACGTCCGGTCGCTTCGGCTCAACGCGCTCACGAGCGCGGTGCGTGGCACCGACGCCGTCCTCTTCGGCTCTGTCGGGACGATCGCGCCCGGGAGGCTCGACCGCCAGAGCTACGGCCGTCCGCCGACGCTCGTCGATCGCTACCTGCTGCTGCGGATCGGTGGGCTCGACCGTGTCGACGACCACTCCTGCGTGCCCGCGGTCCGCTTTCTCCGCGCGGACGGGCCGCCGCGCCGCGGCCTCTGGATCTTCTACGGCGCGAGCGACGAGGAGGTCGACGCGGGCCGGCGCGCGCTGCCGGGTGCTCGCCGCGTCGGGCGGTACCTGCTCGTCGAGTCGCGGCCGCTCGGGCCTCGCGCGCTCCTCGCCGAGGGCGAGCGGCTGCGGCTCGCGTGGATGAAGGCCGTGCCCGCGGACTTCAAGGTCGACTACCACGTGCGAGCCGACCGAACCGCGCTGCGGGCGCCCGACACGTGTCAGCCGCTCGGCGAGTTCGGCGACCCCGACATCACGCCGCGGCGGGACATCCCGAGGCCGACGGACTGAGGCAGACCCTGCGGGAATGCCGCACGCGTCGCCTGCGTTCGAGGACGTGTTGGCGAAGCCGATCGGGATCCTCTACGAGCACCCGCTCTGGTTCGAGCCGCTGTTTGCGGAGCTCGACCGCCGGGGCCTTCCCTACGAGCGCGTCGAGGCGCACCGCCACGTGTTCGATCCCGACGCGCGCGAGAGCCCGTACTCGCTCGTCGTGAACCGCATGAGCCCGTCGGCCTGGACGCGCAGGTCACGGGCGCGCGATCTTTCACACCGCTCACTACCTCGCGCACCTCGAGACGACGGGGACGCCGGTCGTCAACGGGCTGCGGGCGTACGAGCACGAGCTCTCGAAGGCGCGCCAGCTGTCGCTTCTATCCGGGCTCGGCATCCGGCATCCGCGGACGATCGTGATCGCGGATCCCGCCGACGCTCCAGCGGCCGCGGACGAGATCGGCTACCCCGTGCTCGTGAAGCCGAACATCGGCGGGAGCGGCGCCGGCATCCGCTCCTTCGCGACCCGCGACGAGCTGGACGGGGCGAGGCTCGAGCCGTCGCTCGACGGAACGCTGCTCGTCCAGGAGCACATCCCGGCCGCAGGCGACGCGGTCGTTCGTGTCGAGGTCCTCGGCGGTGAGCTCCTGTACGCGATCCGCCTGCTCCTCGCGCCGGGGAGCTTCAACCTCTGCCCCGCCGACTACTGCGATCTGCCCGGGATCGCCGACGGCGTGTCCGGGCGCGGCGCGCCGATCGAGGCGTTCGAGCCGCCGGACGAGGTCGTGGACGCCGTCGTCCGGATCGCCGACGCGGGCGGGCTCGATCTCGGCGGCGTCGAGTACCTCGTGGATTCCCGCACCGGCGACGCCGTGTTCTACGACGTGAACGCCCTGTCGAACTTCGTCGCGAACGCCTCCGAGGTGATCGGGTTCGACCCGTTCGCCAACCTGGTCGACCTCATTGCCGCCCGCGCGCCCGCTCTCGCCGGGGCGGCAATCTCGACTTGAACCCGTAAGGCGCGGCGGGATAACCTCGCTCATGGGAGTCGCGGCAGGCATTGCCGCCGACTCTTTCGTGCGCATGGAAGGCGTGCGGAAGAGCTTCGGCGACCTTCTCGTCCTCGACGGGATCGACCTCAGCGTCGCCTCGGGCGAGGTTCTCGTGATCATCGGCGCAAGCGGGAGCGGCAAGTCGACGCTTCTCCGCTGCGTGAACCTCCTGGAGCCGATCGACGCCGGCCGCATCTATCTGGAAGGGCTCGAGATCACGGGTCGCGGCGCCGACGTGTCGGCGATCAGGCAGCGGATCGGGATCGTCTTCCAGCAGTTCAACCTCTTCCCGCACCTGCGGGTGATCGACAACCTGACCCTCGCTGCGCGCCGCATCAAGAAGATGCCGCGCGCGCGGGCCGAGGAGCGCGCGCACGAGCTGCTCGAGCGCGTCGGCCTCGCCGTGAAGGCGCGCAGCTACCCGCATGAGCTTTCGGGCGGGCAGCAGCAGCGGGTCGCGATTGCGCGTGCGCTGATGATGCAGCCGCACGTGATGCTTTTCGACGAGGTCACATCGGCCCTCGACCCCGAGCTCGTGGGCGAGGTGCTGATCGTGATGCGCGATCTCGCGCGCGAGGGGATGACGATGCTCGTCGTCACCCACGAAATGCAGTTCGCGCGCGAGGTCGGCGACCGTGTCGTCTTCATCGACGACGGGCGCATCGTCGAACAAGGCCCCCCAGCCGCGGTGCTGGACGACCCGCAGGAGGAGCGGACACGTCGCTTCCTCCGGAGGTCGCTCCAGCTCGCGAACTCGCTCGACGAGCTCGAGATCATCGACGAAGAAGGAGGAGTCGAATGAAGCGCCTCTTTGGCGTTGCCTTTGTTGTCGCCGTTGCCGCGGTTGCGTTCGCGGCGTGGTCGTTCGCGGCGCCGACCGGGATGACCCGGTCGCACGCGGCGGCCGCGAAGAAGCTTCCTGCGCTGCCGGCCGAGGTGAAGCAGCGCGGGCGGTGGAACATCGGAGTCAAGTGCGACTCGCCGCCGTTCGGGTACATCGACGTCACCGGGAAGAACTCCGGCTTCGACGTCGAGATCGCGAAGTGGTTCTCGCGCTTCGCATTCGGCAAGACGAACAGGGTCAGCTACACGTGCCTCACGACGCCGACGCGCGAGCCGGCGCTCACGACCGACCGCGTCGACCTCGTGCTGGCGACGTTCACCTACACCGCCGATCGCGACACGCGGATCGACTTCTCGCGTGCCTACTACAAGGCGACGGGACGCCTGCTCGTCAGGAACGACTCGCCGATCCGCTCGCTCTCCAACCTGGGCGGCAGGACGGTCGCGACGACGAGCGGCTCGATCTACGACCGCTGGATGAAGAACTGCTTCAAGGACACGAAGGCACTCGTCACGGACTCGTTCACGAACGCGCTGCTCGCGTTCCGGGACGGCCGCGCCGATGCGCTGATGTGGGACGACTCGGTTCTGGTCGGGATCGCCGCCGCCGATCGAGACCTCAAGCTCACCGACGACCTGTTCCTGGCGCTCCCGTACGGGATCGGCATCAAGCAGGGTGACACCGCGATGAAGAAGTGGGTCGACTCGCGGCTCAACGTCATGGCGAAGCGGGACGCGTTCGTCCCGATCCTCCGGCAGACCGTCCCGACCCGGTTCCTGCCCGCCTTCTCGAAGAACGTGCTCCGGCCGAAGCAGGTCTTCTACTACACCAAGGGCGACGCGACGACGCAGTGCCCGTAGGGCGCTGCGACGCCTCGAGGGGGCGGCGCGCGCCGGCGCGCGCCGCCCCCTCCCCTCGATGACAGCAATCGCGTTCGACTGGTCGTACCTGAGCGACTACGGCGACGAGCTGCTCGCCGGGCTCGGGCGGACGCTCCTCGTGTCCGCCATCGCGGTCGCCGGCGCGTTCGCGATCGGGCTCGTGCTCGGCGCTGCCCGCGCGCACCGCATCAGGGTCGTGAGCCCGCTGGCGGCGATTTACGTCGAGGTGATCCGGAACACGCCGATCCTCGTCCAGATGTTCTTCCTGTTCTTCGGCCTGCCGCAGCTCGGCATCCGCCTGTCGGCGTTCACGGTCGCGTGCCTGTCGATCACGATCTGGGGAGGCGCGTTCAACACCGAGAACTTCCGCGCGGGCTTCGAGGCGGTGCCGGTGCGGCTCCGGGAGGCGGGATCGGCGCTCGGCTTCGGGCGCCTCGGCACGTTCCTCAACGTGACGCTTCCGATCGGCGGCCGGATCGCGCTGCCGCCGTCGATCAACACCTACATCAGCGTCGTCAAGAACACCTCGCTGCTCTACGTGGTGAGCTATCCCGAGCTGACGACGACGGCGCTCAACATCAACGCGCTGACCCTGCAGACGATCGAGACCTTCACGATTCTCGCAGTCGCGTACCTCGCGATCGTCTGGACGCTCTCGGCGCTGATCCGGCAGATCGAGGCGCACCTTGCACTGCCGAGCCCGGTGGGGCGCTGAGGATGCCGGACTGGGTCGAGCCGATCGTGCGCTACATGGCGGAGGAGGGCCTGAAGGGGACGATCCGCATCGCCGTCGCTGCGTTGATCGGCAGCACCTTGATCGGGGTCACCCTCGGCACGCTGCTGACGATCGACTTCCGTCCGACGCGGGCGCTGATCCGGCTCTACATCGAGGTCTGGCGCGGCCTGCCGATCCTCGTCACGATGTTCATCATCTTCTTCGCGCTCCCCGCGGTGAGCCCGCAGCTCGAGTTCAACGCTTTCACCGCGGCGTCGATCGGCCTCGTGCTCTGGGGGAGCGCACAGGTCGCGGAGGCGACGCGCGGCGCGGTCGCCTCGATCCCGCAGGAGCAGCACGAGGCCGCGGCGGCGCTCGGCTTCGGCTGGGTCGGCAGGCACCGGCACGTGATCGTCCCGCAGGCGCTGCGGCGCCTGCTGCCCCCGCTCGTCTCGCTGCTCGTGAACATCATCCAGAACACGACGATCGCGCAGGTGTTCGGGGCGGCGGAGCTCCTCGAGACGGGCGAGCGCTCGGTCGAGCGGCTCACCGCGCCGCCGCCGATCGGGCCCGGCGAGGTGCACGCATTCGAGATCTACGGCGGGGTGATGGTCGTGTTCTTCATGATGTCGTTCCCGCTCACGCGGCTCGCCGCCTACCTCGAGCGCCGGCTCGTCTGACCGGGGGACCGGATGCGGCCTCCACCGCGGCGCGGAGGCGGGCGCGCGCGTCCAGCTCCGCCTCGACCGGCGCAACGACGAGCTCGTCGGCGGCGCGCTCCACCTCGGCGCGAAGCGACCGCGCGGCGGCCTTCGCCCGGCGGCCCGCGCCGACGCGGTTCGCGAGCCGCGCGAGGAGGCCGACGAGCACGCCGGCGAGCGCGCCGCCGAGCAGGAGCCACGTCGGGATCGGGATGCCGCGCACCTCCGGCAGCGGGACGACGTCGTCGATCCGCAGGTAGCCGAGGACCGCGAGCACGAGCAGCCAGGCGGCGCCGACGGCGACGGCGAGCGCGAGGAGACGCTGGAGGAGCCTCGCGGCCGTCCACCAGCGCGGACGCGAGACGTGCAGGTCGGTGCCGGCGACGGCGCGGTCGAGGCGGTCGGCTACCCGGTCGTCCGCAGCGGTTGCCGCCGCGCGGACGAGCCGCGACCACGGCTCGGGCAGGCCCTCCGCCGCGCCGTCGGCGAGCCGCCGCGCGGCGGTGTCGACCTGCGCGCGCTGCACGTCCGTCGGCGGCGGAAGCGACGTCCTGATCGGCGCCTGCGGCCGTTCGGGCAACCGCAGGCGGCGCAACGGGTCGGGCCGGAAACGCTTCGTCCAGCGGACGAACGGCCAGCCGGTCTCGAGCGTCCCGCGCCGCCGGTGCGCGTCGGCGACGGCGCGGACGACGGTAGGGACGCCGGCCGCCTCCTCGAGAGCTGCGAGGAGCCGCTTGCGGTCGTCGCGCCGGATCCCGGCCGCGTCTCCGCCCGCGCACGCCTCCGCGAAGGCGGCGGCGGCGGCGCGGACGTCGGCGTCGAGGCGCGCCGCCGCGGCGTCGTGCGCCGCCACGCGCTCTCGGAGGAGGCGCTTCAGCCGGTCGAGGCCGTCGCCCGTCGAGGCCGAGACGACGATCACCGGCGTCGCAGACGCGCCGTCGCGGTCGAGCAGCCGCTCGAGGTCGGCTCGCCACGCCGCGACGTCGTCCGGCGTCCCGAGGTCGGACTGGTTCAGGACGACGGCCATCGCGGCCGCGTGCGTCGCGAGCGGTCGCAGGTAGCGGTCGTGGAGGGCCGCATCCGCGTACTTCTGCGGGTCGACGATCCAGAGGACGAGGTCTGCGAGGCCGACCACGCGGTCGACCTCGAGCCGGTGCGACTCCTCGACCGAGTCGAAGTCCGGGAGGTCGAGCAGGACGAGCCCGTCGAGGTCGCCGCCGTCGAGGCGATGCCGGCGCCGGATCTCGAGCCAGTCGAGCAACGCGTCGGAAGCGTCGCCCCAGGCCGCCGCCCGGCCGGCGGAGGTCATCGGCCGGCGGCGGCCGACCTCGGCGAGATCCGTGCCCGTCAGCGCGTTGAAGAGCCGGGACTTGCCGGCGCCCGTCGGGCCTGCGAGCGCCACGACTGTCGTCTCGAGGCCGAGACCGAGCCGCGCCCCTGCCTTCGCCACGACCCCGCGCGCGTGCTCGACGGCCTCCTCCTCGAGCCGTCCGTCCGCGAGGTCGGCCGCCTCGGCGAGCGCGGCGACCCGTTCGTCGAGCACGTCCGTCATCCGGATCTGCGGAGCGCGTCGACGGCGGCGTGGAGGCGCGCGAAGCTGTCCGCCTCCGGCGCCGCGGCGGCGAGCAGGGCGTCGAAGCGCTCGGCGTCCCGGCGGAGCAGCGCGTCGACCCGCTCGACCAGGTCTTCGCGCGCACGCGCCGCGAGCGCCCGCACGGCCTGATCGCCGAAGATCGCCTCGAGCACCTTCTGGCCGACGGCCGACGTGCCTCCCGCGACGGCGACCTCGGCCCCGGTGAGGCCGCCGGTGTGGGCGAAGACCGCGAGCATCACCGTCAGCCCCGCGCCGTTGACGCCGAGCGAGGCGAGGCGCGCGGTCGAGCGCTTGGCCGAGCCCTCGTCGCGGACGAGATCGAAGACGACGCCCTGCCAGGCCCGCACCTCCTCCTCGGTCGCGGCCGCGAGCTGCGCCGACGCGCGGCCGAGCTCCGGCGTGTCCGTGACGAGCGCACGCCCCGGGACGCGCTCCCGCCACGCCTTCGCGGTCCGCTCGGCGGCACGCTCGGCGGCCGCGACGACGACCGCCTCGACGCGGTTCTCGACGCTCGCCCGAAGCTCGTCGTCCGAGGGAGGCGCGCCCGTCATGACGCTCCGGATCCGGTCCCTCACCCAGCCGACGCGCGTCTCGAGCGCGCGCATCACGTCTCCGGTCCCGACGACCTCGTGCCAGCGGGCGAGCACCTCGCCGCGCAGGAGCGACCCGCTCCGGAGCGCGCCCTCGACCTCGCGGAGCGCGGAGGTGTACGCGGCGTCGACCTCCGACTGGAGCTCGCCCGCCGCCGAGAGCTGCTCGACCGCGGCGCGCTCGACCGCCGCGGCACGGCCCGGAAGGCTCGCCAGCGCACCGCGGAGCGTGCGGCGCACGAGTGACGCGCGAGCCTGCGCGTCGGCCGTGAGGTCGCCGAGCCACGCGCGGACCGGAGCGAGCGCGTCCGCCGGCAGCAGACCGCCGTCGAGGCGGGTCTCGGGCACGACGAGCAGGTCGCTGTCGCCGAGATCCTCCTCGCGGAGCATCTGCCGCAGGTGCACCGGCACCTCGCGGCCGGCGTCCTCGGGAACGCGGTTGAGCACCACCGACACGGCCGTCCCCCGGTCGCGGGCGGCGCGCAGGAACTCCCACGGCACCGCATCCGCGTAGCGTGCCGCGGTGGTCGCGAAGAGCCACCCGTCCGCGGCGGCGAGGAGTTGAGTCGCGAGGGCGCGATTCTCCGCCAAAACGGAGTCGATGTCGGGCGAGTCGAGGAGCGCGAGGCCGGGCGCGAGCGCCTCGGTGGGGACGAGCTGAAGCGAGCCGGCGTCACCCTCGCCGCCCGTCGTGCGCGCGAGCCCCGGGAGGATCCGGTCGTCCTCGAACCACCGGACGTCGGTCGGGCTGCACGCGAGCACCGGAACGCGCGTCGTCGGGCGGAGGACGCCGGCCGGGCTGACGACGGAGCCGATCAGGCTGTTCACGAGCGTTGACTTCCCGGCGCCGGTCGACCCGCCGACGACGATCAGCGCGGGCGCCTCCATCTGACGCAGCCGCGGGAGGAGGTAGTCGTCGACCTGCGCGACGAGGTCGTCGCGCACGCGGCGCGCCTCGGCGGCGTCGGGGAGCTCCAGCCCGAGCCGGACGCTCCGCAGCTCGTCGCGCAGCCGCTCGAGCGACGCGGTGACCTCGGTGGTCATGCCGCGACGCTACCCACGGCGGGCGCGCCCTACCCGTCGAGCGCCGGAGTGGCCACCACGAACCCCGGAGCGGGAGGCCGTCTGCCTCCCGCTCCGGGCCCCCCGTGGCCGGGCGCAGAAACTCTCAGGCGGGGACGGGAACCGCTTCCGCCAGCGGGGCCGACGCGAGCTCGTCGCGGCGGATGAGGACGAGGGAGGCGACGACGCCGAGGGCGGCGACCGCGGCTCCCACCCAGAACGCGGCATGGAAACCGGTGATGAGCGCGCTCGACGTGGCCTCGCCGGACTTCGCTGCGCTCTCGGTGTGCGCGACGGCGATCGACGAGAGGACGGCGATCCCGAGCGCGCCGCCGATCTGCTGCGACGTGTTGATGAGCCCCGACGCCAGGCCGGCGTCCTTGGCCTCGACTCCCGCCAGCGCCGCGATCGAGATCGGCACGAACGTGAACCCGATCCCGACTGCGACGATCAGGAAGCCGGGGAGCAGATCCGCGACGTAGGAGCCGTCGACGGACACCTGCGTGAAGTACAGGAGCCCGACGGTCAGGAGCGACATCCCGGTCACGAGCACCGGCTTGACGCCGACCTTCGTGACGAGCTGCGACGCGACGGCCGCCCACACGATCGAGGTGCCGGCCACGGCGAGGTAGGCGACGCCGGTCTTCATCGGCGAGTACCCGAGCACCTGCTGCATGTACAGCGTCAGCATCAGGAACATCGAGAACAGCGCCGTCCCGAGGATGAACCCGGCGACATTCGCGCCGGTGACCGTCTTGATCCTGAAGATCGAGAACGACATCAGCGGATCCTTCGCGCGCGTCTCGCGCACGACGAAGCCGGCGAGCAGCGCGACGGCGGCCGCGAAGATCCCGATCGTCTTCGGCGACGTCCAGCCGTAGCCGTTCGCCTGCGTGATCCCGAAGACCGCCGTCGAAAGGCCCGTCGTCACGAGCACGGCGCCGAGCGCGTCGAAGCTCTTGGCGCGCGCGTCGCGGCTCTCGGCGAGCAGCATCGGCGCGAGGACGAGCGCGGAGACCGCGACCGGGATGTTGACGAAGAAGATCCACTCCCAGCTCAGGAGGTCGGTGAAGATGCCGCCGAGCAGGACGCCGGCCGCCGCACCGAAGCCGCCCACGGCGCCCCAGACGCCGAGCGCGACGTTGCGCTCCCGGCCCTCGGAGAACGTCGTCGTGAGGATCGACAGCGCGGCCGGCGAGACGATCGCGGCGCCGAGGCCCTGGATCCCGCGGGCGCCGATCAGCGACGCCTCGCTCCAGGCGAGGCCGGCGAGAAGAGAGCCGACGGTGAAGACGGCGAGGCCGCCGATGAAGACGCGCCGGCGCCCGAGGAGGTCGGCCGCGCGGCCGCCGAGCAGCAGGAAGCCGCCGAAGACGAGCGCGTACGCGCTGATCACCCACTGCAGGCTCTCCTGCGAGAACCCGAGGTCGACCTGAATCGACGGCAGCGCGACGTTCACGATCGCAATGTCGAGCACGACCATGAACTGCACGACAGAGAGGAGTCCGAGGGCCAGCCACTTGCGGTTCGGGGAGGGAGTCATCGCGTCATCCACCTTTCGATCTCGATCCTTCGAAGCTACGTCCAGCGCGGTCGGCGCCGCGGACGATTCGAGGTCGTCCCGCAGGACGACCTGCTGCGCGCCGCGCGGACGACGGCTCCGGTCACCGCGGCCCCGCGGCGATCGCCTCGTTCGCGAGCCGCAGGAGCGTCGCGCGCGCGGCGCGCGGCGGGTCCTTGACCTGCCAGCTGTAGAGGACGCCGTCGTGCACGAACCAGAGCGAGGCCGGCGAGCACGACGCTCCGCAGCCGATCGGGATGTACAGGCCGCGGTCGCCGCCCGCGAGGCGAACGTTCGACGTGCCCGGGAGCTTGCCGCCGGCGCGGCCCTCGAACGACGCGACGAAGCAGGCATTCGCGGAGCCGCAGCGCGGTGCGCCGGCGAGCGTCAGCACCCAGCCCCTCCGGTCGCCGCCGCCCTCGGCGTACAGCCGGGGCGCGCGCCCGGCGAGCGGGAGCGCCCGCGGGAGGAGCACCGGCACCTTCGTCGCCCGGGTCACCTTCGGGAGCTGCGCGTGGAAGGCGTGCAGGAGATCGACCGACGACGCGCCGCGCGTCGGGGCGGAGCCCCCGGGGGCGCGGACGCGGCCGCGAGCGAGGCGGCGGCGGCGAGGACGGCGGCGGTGGCGAAGGTGCGGGTCCTCAAGGCTCTCGGCTCCTCGAGTTCGGGGGGATCGTCAGGACGCGAAGACCCTACGGATGGCCGCGCCGCAGCTCATCCGCCGCCCGGACGATCAGGCTCGCCGCCGAGGACGATCCCGCCGTCGTTCCCGAGGACGACGAGCCGGCAAAAGTCGTCCCCGGCGGGGGCGTGTTTTTTCTCGTGCGAGGCATAACCGCGGAGACGTTTCTTGCGTTCTAGGCACCAGAATCGACGAAGGGAGCTCTCTGGCCATGGCCGTTATGCGTCCCCGTACCGTCGCCGTGCTCGCAGCGCTCGTTCTGCCTGCGACCGCGCTCGGCGGCGGCTCCAACAGCAGGACACCCGCCGGCGCGGGCGCCCAGGCGAAGGACTCGATCACCGTCTGGGCGATGGGCGCCGAGGGCGACAAGCTCGGCACGATCGCGAAGGAGTTCATGGCGTCGAACCCGAACATCAAGGTGCGCGTCACGCCCGTCTCGTGGGACGTCGCGCACGACAAGATCTTCACCTCGATCGCGGGCGGCAAGACGCCCGACGTCAGCCTGATCGGCACGACCTGGATGGCCGAGTTCGCCGAGACGGGCGCGCTCGACGAGACGCCCGACGTCGATCGACAAGGAGCGCGTTCCTCCCAGAACGCGTGGAAGACCGTCGTCGTCGACGGCAAGGCCTACGGCGTGCCGTGGTACGTCGAGACGCGCGTCCTCTACTACCGCACCGACCTCGCGAAGAAGGCCGGGGATCACAGCGCGCCGCAGAACTGGGCCGAGCTGAAGACAGCTCGCGAACGCGACTACAAGAAGAAGGCCGGCACGAAGCACGGCATCGCGCTCGCGCCGAACAACTGGCAGGAGCTGCTGCCGTTCGCGTGGCAGGCGGGGAGCCAGGTCGCAACGGCTGACGGGCAAGTTCACGCTCGACGACGCGGGGATGCGTCAAGGCGCTCACGTACGAGAAGTCCTTCTTCGACGGCGGGCCTGACCCCGAAGCGCGTCCCGCAGGGCTTCGACGTGACGCAGGGCTTCGTCAGCGGCGACGACCCGATGTTCTTCTCCGGGCCGTGGCACCTGGCGCTGATCCGTGACGCGACCAGGGCGGCGCGAAGCTGAACGGCAAGTGGAACGTCACGACCGATGCCGAAGGAGAAGACGCGGACGTCGTTCCTCGGCGGCGGCGACCTCGCCGTCTTCAAGGACTCGAAGGCCAAGGACGCCGCGTGGAAGTTCGTCAGTACCTCCTGAAGCCGGACGTCCAGGCGAAGTGGTACTCGACCGTCGGCGACCTGCCGTCCGTCAAGGCCGCCTGGAGCAAGGGCACGCTCGCCACCGACAAGCACCTCAAGGTCTTCCGCGCAGCAGCTCGAACGACGCCAGCCCGCCGCCCGTGCTGTCGAAGTGGGAGGAGGTCGCGAGCGCGATCAACGACGAGATGGAGAAGGTGCTGACGGGCGGCACGTCGCCCGCGCGAGGGCGCGAAGAACATGCAGAAGAAGGCCGAGTCGATCGCGGGCTGATCCGATGGCGGCCAGACCGGCAACGGCAGGGGCGCAGCGGCAGGCTGCGCCCCTGGCGCATGCGCCTCCGCCGCGCACCTGACCGGGTGGATCTTCGCGCTCCCGTTCGTCGCGCTCTTCCTCGTCTTCTGGGCGCTGCCGATCGTCGCGTCGTTCGTCCTCTCGCTCACGGACTTCGGCATCACGAACCTGCGCGACCCGTTCGGCGCGCCGTACGTCGGGCTCGACAACTACTGCGAAGCTGATCCACGACGAGCTCTTCTGGAAGTCGGCGCGCAACACCGCCTACTTCGTGGTCGTCGGCGTTCCGGTCACGATCGCGGTCGGCCTCGCGGTCGCGGTCGGCCTGAACCACGCGGCGCTGCGGCTCAAGGGCCTCTTCCGCGTCGGCTACTACGTCCCGGTCGTGACGAGCATCGTCGCGGTCGCCGTGATCTGGCGCTACCTCTACAACCCCGACGTCGGACTGATCAACCGGCTGCTCGACCTCGTCGGGATCAGCGGCCCGAACTGGCTCGGCGACCCGCACCTCGCGATGCCGTCGCTCATCGTCCTCGGCGTCTGGCGCAACTTCGGCTTCGACGTCGTCATCTTCCTCGCGGCGCTGCAGGCGATCGATCCGGCGCTGTACGAGGCCGCGCGCACCGACGGCGCGACCGCGTGGCAGGTCTTCCGCCGGATCACGCTGCCGCTGCTGCGGCCGGCGCTGCTCTTCCTGACGGTGCTCACGACGATCGGCTACCTGCAGGTCTTCGAGGAGCCGTTCGTGATGACGAAGGGCGGGCCGCTGAACTCGACGCTGACGGTCTCGCAGTACGTCTACAAGCAGGGCTTCAAGTTCTTCCACCTCGGCTACGCGAGCGCAGTCGCGTACGCGCTGATGCTCGTGATCGCCGTGCTCGCGTTCATCCAGTTCCGACTGCTGAGGCCCCAGACATGAGGCGCTCGCCACGACCATCGAAGCGACCCGGCAGGCACCGGGCGTCCTCGCCGCGAGCGAGCCCGCAGCGGCGCGGAGCGCTTCGCGCCGTACGTGGTGGCTCTACGCACTGCTCCTGATCGGGCTCGTCTTCGTCGTCGGGCCGTTCCTCTGGATGCTGCTGTCGTCGTTCAAGCCGCAGGGCGAGCTCGTGCAAGTGCCGCCGACCTGGCTCCCGGAGACCTGGACGATCGACAACTACGACCGGCTCTTCACGAAGCTCGACTTCCCGCGCTACTTCTTCAACTCGGTCCTCATCGCGGGCGTCGGTCGTGCTCGCGAACGTCGTCTTCTGCTCGATGGTCGGCTACGCGCTCGCGAAGCTGCGGTTCGTCGGGCAAGAACCTGATCATGGCGCTCGTCCTCGCGACGCTGATGGTTCCGGGCAGCGTCACGGTGATCCCGCTCTTCGTGCTGATGAGCAAGCTCGACCTCGTCAACACGTACTGGGCCGTGATCCTGCCGTTCGCCGTCGGGCCGTTCGGCGTCTTCCTGATGCGCCAGTTCATGCTGGCGATCCCGAACGATCTGCTCGAGGCGGCGCGCGTCGACGGGGCGCAGCGAGTTCTTCATCTTCTGGAAGGTCGTGGTCCCGCTCTCGTGGCCGGCGATGGCTGCGCTCGGGATCATCACCTTCCTCGCCTCGTGGAACAGCTTCCTGTGGCCGCTGATCGTGCTCACCGACGACCGGATGTACACGCTGCCGGTGGCGCTCGGGACGTTCGCGATCGGCCAGTACCAGGCCGACTACGGCCTGCTGATGGCCGGCTCCGTCGCGCTCGTGCTTCCGATCATCGTCGTGTTCCTGCTCCTGCAGCGGCACTTCACCGAGAGCGTCGCGAACACCGGACTCAAGGGATGAACGACAGCAAGGGGGTCTCCATGAAACGCTTTCTCGTCCTGCTCGCCGTCGCCGCGCTCGCGCTTCCCGCGGCCGGCGTCCAGGCGAAGGACAAGCCGCCGTCGCACGCAGCAGCGCGCCACGCTCGAGCGCTACGCCGCCGACACGTGGCACTCGTTCGTGATGATGACGAACCCGACGACGGGCCTCTCGTCGGACAACGTCTCGGCCGAGGGCGTGCGTGCGAGGTACACGTCGCCGACGAACATCGCGACGTACATCTGGGCCGTGCTCGTCGGCACGCGACCTGCAGATCATCAAGCCCGACGAGGCGCGCGACCGGATCGCCGTCACGCTCCGGACGCTCGCGACGCTCGACCGCTCGCACGGCCAGTTCTACAACTGGTACGACCCGGACACGGGCGCAGCGCCTGACGACGTGGCCGGTCGACGGCTCGCCGGTCTACCCGTTCCTCTCGACCGTCGACAACGGCTGGCTCGCCGCCGCTCTGCTGATGGTCGAGCGGGCGGTGCCCGCAGCTGCGCGACGAGGCCGCGGCGCTCGTCGCGCCGATGGACTTCGGCTTCTACTACAACCCGCACGAGGGCCAGATGCGCGGCGGCTACTGGACACAGGTGCCGCCGAACACCGTCTACGCGCCGACCGTCGACTCGGTCGCCTGCGCGAACTCCGGGACGGGCACCGTCGTCTCGGGCTACACGTGCCACCACTACGGGACGCTCAACACCGAGCCGCGGATCGCCTCGTACCTCGGGATCGCGCTCGACCAGGTCCCGGCAGAGCACTACTTCCGGATGTTCCGCACGTTCCCCGACACGTGCGACTGGAACTGGCAGGAGATGCAGCCGCAGGGCGTCCACCGGACGTACCTCGGCGTCGACGTCTTCGAGGGGCACTACACGTACCGCGGAATGAACATCGTCCCGAGCTGGGGCGGCTCGATGTTCGAGGCGCTGATGGTGCCGCTGCTCGTCCCGGAGGAGGAGTGGGCGCCGCAGAGCTGGGGCGTCAACCACCCGCTCTACGTGCGCGCGCAGATCGAGCACGGGCTGCAGGAGGCCGGATACGGCTTCTGGGGCTTCTCGCCCTCGAACGACCCCGCCGGCGGCTACCGCGAGTACGGCGTCGACCCGATCGGCATGAACCCGGATGGCTACACCTCCGACGAGGAGCGCACGACGACCGACTACGGCTTCGACTCGTGCCGGCCGCCGCAGCCGCAGCAGCCGTTCGGCCAGGGGGTCGTCACGCCGCACGCGTCGTTCATCGCGCTGCGCTTCGCCCGCGACGCCGCGCTCGCCAACCTCGCCAAGCTGCGAGGAGACGTTCCCGCAGTCGTACGGCCCCGGCGGCTTCTACGACGCCGTCAACGTCAAGACCGGCCAGGTGTCGCGGTACCACCTCGCTCTCGACCAGGGGATGATCATGGTCGCGATCGCGAACGAGCTCCGGAACGACCGCGAGCGGTCGTACCTCGACGCCGTTCCTCGAGGGGACGATCAGGCCGCTGATCGGACAGGAGGAGTTCACCGCGGGTGGCTGACGCGCACGAGCGACTGGGAAGAGCGGATCGGGCGGCGGAGCGACGCCTCGACGGCCGAGGCCGAGGCGCCTCCGCCGCCCGGCGCGCGTCCGGGCCGAGGGCGGCGCCGGCCAGGTGACGCTCCGCTGGGAGCCGGTCGAGGGCGCGATCGGGTACCTCGTCCACCGTGCCGACGCGCAGGACGGGCCGTGGGAGCCCGTCGACCACGGCGGCCGCGACGTCCTCGCGGTGCCCGGCCCGTGGCTACTGCGACACGACCGGCGAACGGGCGGTCCGCGCAGTGGTACGCGGTCGGCTCGGTCGCGGCCGTCGAGCACGGGCCGGGCGAGCTGTCCGAGCCGGTGCAGGCCACGCCGCTCGGGCACGCCGCAGGCCCCGTGCTCGGCGCGGGTCTCGCTCGAGCCCGACGGCCGGATCGACCCGGTCTGGCACATGATCGGCTCGGAGCACCTGTCGCAGCTCCTCTACGACGACATCGGCCCCGACTTCGAGGCAGGCACTTCGTCTTGCCCGAGCGGAGCTCGGGGCGGAGACGGTCCGCGCGCACGCGATCCTGCACGACGAGAACGGCGTCGTCCGCGAGGACGGCTCGTTCGACTTCACGCGGGTGCTCGAGATCTACGAGCGCCTGCTCGGGCATCGGCCTGCGCCCGATCGTCGAGCTGTCGTTCATGCCGGCCGCGCTCGCCTCCGAGCCCGACGCAGACGGTCTTCGAGTACCGCGGGATCATCTCGCCGCCGGCAGACTGGGAGCGCTGGGGCGAGCTCTGCGGCGCGCTCGCGCGCGCGTGCGTCGACCGCTTCGGAATCGACGAGGTCGCGCGCTGGGGCTTCGAGGTCTGGAACGAGGCGAACCTCGAGGTGTTCTGGGCGGGAACGAAGGAGGAGTACCTCCGGCTCTACGACGTCGCCGCGCGCGCGGTGAAGGCCGTCGACGAGCGGCTCCGTGTCGGCGGCCCCGCGACCGCGGCGGCGGGCTGGGTCGCCGACTTCCTCGACTTCGTCCGCGCGGAGGACAGCCCGTTCGACTTCTTCACGACGCACACGTACGGCAACCTGCCGCTCGACGTGCGCCGCGCGATGGACGCGCGCGGTCTCGAGGGCGAGGTGTGGTGGACGGAGTGGGGCGCGACGCCGACGCACTTCTTCCAGGCCTCCGACGCCGCCTGGGGTGCGCCGTACGTCCTGCACGGGATGAAGAGCGTCCAGGGCCGCGCCGAAGCGCTCGCGTACTGGGTCGTCTCCGACCACTTCGAGGAGCTCGGTCGTCCGCCGCGGCTCCTCCACGGCGGCTTCGGCCTGCTGACGGTCGGGCAACATCCGCAAGCCGCGCTTCTGGGCGCTCCGCCTCGCCGAGGAGCTCGGGCGCGACCTCGTGCGACTCGACCTGAGCGGCGACGGGGCAGGCTCGCTCGTCGACGGCTGGGCGACGCGCTCGGCCGACGGGACGGTGCAGGTGCTGCTCTGGAACGCGACGCTCGACCAGTCGAAGGTCGCGGGCGACCCGTTGCTCGCGCGCCGCATCCGGCTCGAGGTCGAGGGCGGTCCGTACCGCGCGACGGTCGCGCGGATCGATCGCGAGCACGCGTCGGTCGCCGACCGCTACCGCGGTGGCGACTGGCCCACCGACGACGAGTGGGCGAGACTCCGCGAGGAGGACCGGCTCGAAGAGGAGCCGCTCGCGGGCGACGAGCTCGACCTGCCGATGCCGGGAGTCGTGCGCGTCCGGCTCGAGCCCGGGGCGTCGTAGTCGTCTAGCACCCGCGTTTCGTCGTCAGGCGGAGCCCTGTGCCGGTGATCTGGCCGCCCGTCACGACCTCGCGGCGACAGAGCTCCCGGAGCCGGCGTTCCACGGTGGTCGTCCGCCGCTCCGCCCGGTGCTGATCGCGCATCGCCGTCAGCGCGAGCGCCGCCGAGGCGACCGCGACCACCAGCGCGACGAGCGCGACGGCGACCGCGACGACGACGATCTTCGTCTGCGTTCCCGTCATCGGGGCTCCTCCTCACCGCCGGCACCTCCGGTCACCGCCCGGGGCCGGATCGCTCCTCGGAGCCGGGCGCGGTGCCGCCGCTCGCCGCCCGCGCTCACCACCACGCTCGGCGGATCGCCCCCGATCCCGAGTTGTGCCCGCACGTAAGCAGATCGTGGCGTGCGCCGCGCCCGCTGTCCAGTCAGGGGCGCCGCCGCTCCGCGAGCGCCGGCTCGGAGGCGACGCCGCCGTCGAGGACGACGACTCGATCGGCGGCCTCGATCACCGCCGGGTCGTGCGAGACGAGGAGCACCGCCGGGTCGTGCGGAAGCGCCCTGAAGTTCGCCACGACTCGCGCCACCGCGTCGCGGTCGAGGCTCGTCGTCGGCTCGTCGAGGATCAGGAGCGCCGGCTCCCGGACGAGCGCGCGCGCGATCGCGAGCCGCTGCCGCTCGCCGCCCGCGAGGCGACCGCCGTCCTCGCCGACGGGCGTGTCGTAGCCGTCGGCGAGGCCCGCGACGACATCGTCGGCCGTGGCGATCCGTGCCGCCTCGCGGATGCTCTGCGCCGTCGGTGTGTCGGCGCCGTAGGCGATGTTCTCGGCGACCGATCCCGGGAGGAGGATCGGGCGTTGCGGGACGAACCCGATGCGCCGCCGGAGGGCTCGCACGTCGAGCTCGTCGTAGGGGACGCCGTCCGCCTCGAGCGTCCCGCGCCACGGGCGGTAGAGGCCGAGGACGAGCGAGACGACCGTCGTCTTGCCGGCTCCGTTCGCGCCGACGAGCGTCACGTGCTCGCCCCGCTCCACCTCGAGGCTGAGCCCGCGGAGCACCGGGACCTCGCCGCGGTAGCCGAAGTGCACGTCGCGGAGCGTGAGCGACCGCTCGATCGTCGGCTTCCGCCGGCCGCGGTACGGCTCGCGCTCGGGCGCGTCGAGGATCTCCTGGAGCCGTGCGAGCGACTCGCGGCCGGAGATCGCCTGTGGGATCGTCGCGAGTGCGGTGTTTCCCTGCGCGCGGAGGAGCGCGAGCAGCGTGGAGAACGAGATCAGGGAGCCGAGCGACATCCGTCCGTCCGCGACTGCCGCGCCGCCGACGACGAGGACGACCACGCCGGACAAGGCCGCGACGGCCGAATGGAGCTGCGCATACACGGCGTGAAGCCACGCCATTTGCCGGCCGGCGTCGCTCAGGTCGAGGATCTCGTTTCGCGCTGCGTCGAGCTCGACGTCCTCCGCGGCCTGCGCCGCGATCAGCGGCCGGCCCCGCACCGCGAGATGGACGCGCGCGGAAAAGCGGTCGAATGCATGCTGCCAGTCGCGTGTCCGCCGCCGCACGACGCCGTCGAACCGGCGCGTGAGCACGGCGAGCACCGGCAGGACGACGGCGACGATCGCGAACAGGAGCGGGTCGATCACGAGCAGCGCGACACCGAGCCCGGTTCCGATGACGACCGCCGGCGCGAGCTGCGACGCCACGGCCGTCGCGACGACGTCGAGGCGCTCCGTGTCCTGCACGACGGTCGCGTGCAGCGTCTCCGCGTCGGCGCGGTCGTACCACGCGCGCGGGAGCGTGTTGAGGCGCTCGAGAACCGCGATCCGGAGCCGCGCGACGGCGTCCTTCACCGCGCGCAGGACGAGGTATCGAGTCCACACGGCGGACGCGCCGGCGACGAGCGCGAGCGCAAGCAGCGCCAGACCGACCAGCGCCAGCTCGCGGACGTCCTCCTCCGGGATCGAGTGGTCGAATGCGCGGCGGACAAGGAGCCCGACGAGGACGAGGAGCCCTGCCTGGAGGACCGCCGTGGCGACGCTCGCCGCCAGCCACCGGCGCGATCCCTGGAGGAACGGCGAGAACGTGCGGACGACGGTCACGCGGACTGCTTCCGCCGGCGGTCGAGGACCGTCTTCACGACGCGCGTCCACTCCACCTGCTCGTCGCGCATTCGTACACCCAGGTTGTCGTCGTGGACGCGGCGCAGCAGGACGACGTCCGGGAGCATCGTCGTCCTGACGCCGCGGTCGAGGGCGCGCGCGTACCACTCGACGAACTCGCCGAGACGCAGCTCCGTCGAGAAGGGCCCCGCGACGTCGAGCGCCCTTCGACGAGCGACCATCGCGCCTCGCAGGTATCCGGGCTCGGGCGGACGTGCCCCCGTCGCCGGGTCGCCCGAGAACTGCCGCACGTGGCCGAGGACGGCGTCGACCGCGGGACGCTCTTCCAGCTCCGCGAGCTGGCGCGCCAGCCTGCCCGGGGTCCACACGTCGTCGGCGTCCACGAAGGCGACGACGTCGCCGCGCGCGAGGCGGGCGCCGCGGTTGACTGCTGCGCCGATTCCCGCCGGCGGCTGCGACACGACGGCGACGCGATCGCCGAAGGACGCGGCGACGACCTGCGTCGAGTCGATCGAGCCGTCGTCGACGACGACGATCTCGAGAGGCTCGTGTCCCTGGGCGAGGACGCTCTCGATCGCCTCCCGCAGGTAGCGCTCGCCGTTGCGTACCGGGATCACGACGCTCACGAGCTCGGAGCTCACCAGTAGTCCTCGTCTGTCTCCGCCGGGTCGGGCTTGTACCGGTCGGGCATGTCGATCCACGCGCGGTTGACGTAGAGCCGCCGCCACTCGGGGCGCTCGCGCCAGCGCCGGCCGAGCACGCCGAAGAGCGCCTGGAGGTGGCCCCCGAGCGAGATCGCGACCCGCCCCTGACGCTTGATCCCGGCGGCGAGGATGCTCCCGAGCGTCCCGGCGCCGACGAGCGCGACGTCGAAGCGCGCCGCGTCGACGCGCGCGCCGACCTCGCCGAGCAGGTCGAGCGCCGTCCCGTACCGGTCGCGGGTCTCGCGCGCGAACCCGTACGGCAGCTCGACCGCTTCGACTGCCGCGGGCTCGAACCACCGCTTGCCGGTCTTCCGCCAGACATCCTCGAAGGTGGCGGCGGTCGCGCGCTCCCGCAGGAGCTCGGCGAACGGAGAGACGAGCAGCACGCGCCGTCCGCGGAGGAGCGGCAGGTAGCAGCGGCTGTCGTCGTTCGGAACCGACCGGTCGGGCTCCTGGTCGAGGTAGTCGACGGCCCGCCCGTCGAACCCGTAGCTGCGGACGAGGGGCTCGTCGCCGCGCCACAGACCAGGGATGACACCGAGGCAGTCGAGACCGGCGACGGCCTCGCCGTACAGATGCGCGAACTCGGCGAGGAACGCGCGCTCGGACGGGAAGACGCCGCCGTGCCGCAGAGCGCGATGCCCGAGCGCGAGCGTCAAGGCACGCACGCGCACCTCGTCCTGCTCCCGCTCGAGGGCGAGGGGATAGTCCAGGAACGCGCGCTCGGTGTGGCCGAGCTTCCCGGCGGCGTAGCCGCGGCCGCGCTCGAGCGCGTCGCCGAGGTCGGCGATGAAGAGCTCCTTCGGCGAGAGCGTCGTCGCCGTCGTCGCCGTCGTCGTCACGCCTCGCTCCGCCGCCGCGCGACCGACTCCCGCAGCAGCTCGACGATCTCGAGGTTCAGGACGCGGGCGCCGAGCGTCGAGAGGTTGGTGTCGTGGACGCGCTTGTGGACGAGGACGTCCGGCAAGACCTCGTAGCGGAGGCCCGCGTCCTTGACACGTGCGAACCAGTCGATGTCCGGCGCGATCTCCCAGCGCGTGCCGAAGGTCCCGATCCGGTCGAACACCGAGCGGCGAACGAGGATCGCGCTCGGCATGTGCGCGACGTGGTCGCCGTCGAGCAGCTCCGGCTTGAACCCCGGTGGCGGCGGAAGCCCGGGCTCGAGCACGAAGCGCATCCGGGTGAGGACGTAGTCGACGCCGCGGTCCTCTTCGAGGACGCGCACCTGCCGTTCGAGCTTCTCGGGCGCCCAGCGGTCGTCGCTGTCGAGGAAGGCGACGAGCCGGCCGCGGGCGGCCGCCACGCCGCGATTCCACGCGTCGGCCAGGCCGGTGCCGTGCTGGGCAATGAACCGGACACGCTCATGGCGGCGGGCGATGCCGAGCGTGCCGTCGGTGGAGCCCGCGTCGACGAGGACGACCTCCCACTCGTCATAGGTCTGGGCCTCCACGCTCGTGAGCGCGTCCTCGAGGTAGCGCGCGGCGTTCCTCGTGGGGACGACGATGCTGACGAGCGGCCGCGTCACGCCGACGCTCCCGCGCGCAATGCGACCTCGGCCGCGCCGATCGCGTGTGCGGCGCGGGCCAGGTGGCGCCGGACGCGCGGGGCGTCGCACCCGAGGTCGAGCGCCCGCTTCAGCTCCGCCGCCGCGAGCGCGTGGCGTCCGGCCGCGCCGAGGACGAGTCCCGACCACAGGCTCAGGTAACCGTCGTCGCGGTAGTGCCGCCGGTAGTGGAGGACGCCCCCGCCGCCTGCGCTCGTGACGACGGCCGGCGCGGCGGCGATCGCCGCCTCGGCGTCGGCGGCCTCGTCGTCGTCTGCGGCAGCGAGGCTCGCCGCGAACTCGGGCGCGGTGCCGCCGAGCGACTCGACGAACGCGGCGGCGCCCGGGAAGCGGTCGTCGAGCGGCGCCCCCGGCCACTCGTGCGCGCGCTTCGGGCCTTCCAGGAGCTCCGCGTACACCTCGCTCCACGCGTGTGCGGCGTCGGCCGGAGTCCGCGCTCGAGCCTCGGCGCGGGCGTTGCGACCGAGCCGTGCGCGCTCGGCGGGATCGGCGTGAAGCGCCTCGACGGCGCGCGGATAGTCGTCCTCGTCGCGAGCGACCAGCCCCGTCTCGCCGTGGCGGACGAGCGTGTGGGCGCCCCCGAAGGGGAGGACGACCGGCGCGATCCCTGCCGCCATCGCCTCCTGCAGCGCCAGGTCGGACGTCGAGTAGTTCTCCGGCGCGAGGGGATAGCCGAAGACGTCGAGCTCGCCGAGCACCGCGCCGAGGTCCTCGACGTAGCCGCGCAGGTCGAGCCGGTCGGCCACCCCGAGCGCGCGCGCCTGCGCCGCGAGCGCCGCGAACCCGTCGCCGCTCCCGCACACGACGAACCTGACGCCGGGCACCGCGACCTCCGCCGCGAGCTCGACGAAGCGCGGGTGCATCTTCACGACGTCGACGGTTCCGACGTAGCCGACCGTGAAGCCTTCGTGGGGCCGCGGCTCCACTCGCTCGAGGCGACGGGGATCGAACGCCTCGAGGATCAGGCGGGGCGGCTCGCGGAAGACCGGGAGCCGCCGGGTGTGCGGCGCCGACACCGCGATCGCATCCGCGACGGCGACGAGCTCCGGCGTCACGACCTGAGGCGGCGTCGCGCCGCCGACGTGCGTCCAGACCGCGAGGCGCGCCGGCGGCAGCCGATCCCTGAGGAGCTCGTACAGCTCGGGCGAGTTCCAGAAGTGGACGTGGACGACGTCGGCGGCGACGAGGGCCGCATGCCGCTCCGGGGGCGCCGGCGCGTCGAGGACGGTGAGCCCTGCTTCCTCGGCGCGCGACCGGATGAGCGGGTCCGCGCGCGTGAGCGACACGATCGTCGCATCCACGTCCCGTGCGGCCTCCGCCGTCGCGAGGAGCGACCGCGCGGCGCCGCCGCGCGAGAGCGCCTGGATCACGTGCGCGACGCGCGTCCTCATCGGCGTGCCTCGGCCTCCGGCCTCTGCGCGCGGATGCGGTCGAAGAGCCTGCCGACGTTGCCGCTGAACATGACGTCCTCGAGGAAGGCATCGCCCTCCGTGTCGCGCTCGACGCGCGCCGGGTGCCGGAGCGGGAGCTCGATGGGCGACGCGGGCACGTCCGCGAAGACGCCGCGGTGCTCGGCGCCGCGTGTTCGTCGCGTCGTCGCGGAAGCCGACGTTCGTGACGAGGTTGCGCCGCGGGACGACGCTGAGACCTCCCGCGACCCAGGAGCTGAAGAGCCATGCGTAGTCCCACGTGTCCTGCCGCGTCCGGGTCTTCTCGAAGATGTACGTCCAGTACTGCGACCGCCTGCGGGTCCTCGAGCAGCCGGTCGAGCCAGCCGCCGGCGCGCAGCTCCGGCCAGTGGGCGAGGTCGGCGTCGTAGCGCCGCCATGCGCGCCGCCACGTCGCCCACCCCCAGATCAGCGGATAGCGGGAGAAGCGGTACGAGGGCGCCTCGCCGGCCGGCTCGCGCTCCGGCTCGAAGCAGTCGCCGGAGATCGTCATCACGCGCTCGTCGTGCCGGTGGCGCTCGAGCAGCTCGTCGCAGTAGCCGAAGAAGGTCGGGTCGGGCAGGCAGTCGTCCTCGAGCACGATCGCTTCCTCGACCTCGCCGAAGGCCCAGTCGAGGCCGCTCTCGACGCGACGCTTGAGGCCGAGATTCTCGGTCGCGTAGTGCCTGTCGCACCTCGCAGTCCCCACTCGGCGCCCTCGACGGTCGCCCGGACGGCGGCGCAGAGCTCGGCCTCGCCCGCACGGCCCGCACGCGGGCCGTCCGCGACGACGAGGACGAGCGGCGGCCGCGCGGCGCGGACGATCCGCACCAGCTCCGCGGTCGTGTCGGGCCGCGCGTGGACGAGCAGGACGACGGGCGTCCGCAGGCCCGTCGTCCGGGCCTGCGCCCTCGGCGGGCGCGACTCGGCGGCGGGCGGCGCCGGCTCGGGCGCCGCGACCTCGAGCTCGTCGGGCGTCCCCGCGAAGTGGAGGAAGTGGACGTCGCGCAGCGCCTGCGCGGCGCAGGACCGCGCGGTCGCGTGTCGCGGGTGCGTCACGAGGTGCGGGAAGTGCAGCGCCTTGTGGCTCCCCCAGATCGTGTTGAAGCGGGGGTCGAGCCACGTGACGACCCCTGCGCGGAGGAGCTCGTAGGAGAGCGGGCGCATCTCGTAGTTCCAGCCGGGGCCGTGATCGTCGTAGGTCTCGTAGACGGCCTCGAGGAGCGTCCGGTGATGCCGCGGCGAGAGCACCATCACGCCCGTCTGGACGACCGGAGTCGAAACCGCCGGGGAGGCCGTAGACGCGGTAGTAGTCGGCCGCCGTCTCGTTGCGGACGAAGGGGACTCCCTCGGCCTCCCAGCGCCGGTAGAGCTTCGCGAGCGTGTGCCTGTGGAGCTCCGGCGTCGGCGTCGCGTACTCGTCCACCGCGCCCACGCACCCCTCGGGGACGCTCTCCGCGACCGCGGGCGCCGCCGGGTTCACGAGCACGTCCGCGTCCACCCACACGACCTGCTCGTAGTCGGCGGCGAACGGCTGTCCGAGCACGAGGCACTTCTGCCATGCCGGCGAGCGGCCGCGGGCGCGCGCCGACGTGTCGAGCGGGTCCTCGAGCCGGATCAGGTCGTAGCCGTGCCGGTCGCAGTAGCGCTGCCACGACGGCTCGCAGAGCGCGCGCCATCGCGCCGCGTAGCCGCGACCGAGCGTCAACGTCACGACCGCGGTCCTTCGCGCGGTCACCGGCTGGGCTCGATGAGCGGTCGGATGGCGGGGCCGACGGCGTCGAGGTCCGTCCCGAGCGCGAGGTGGAACGCCGGCACCGACCGCACCGCCGTTGCGAGGCGCTCGAGGGTCAGTGCGCCGGCGGCCGGCAGCTGCAGGATCGTGCTCGGAGCCAGCGCCGCGAGCGCGGCCGACCTCGGCGCAGGCCGCACGGTCGTCTCGGGTCGTCCGGTCGGCGTGGGGACGAGGATCGCGCGCAGGTCGGCCTCGAGCAGCAGGCGGTCGGGCGCGTGCTCGTGCAGGAAGTAGACGGCCTTGTCGTCGGCGGCCCGCCCTGGGTTGCTCACCATCTCGCGCAGGAACGGGAGCCGCTCCAGCGCGTCCGCGTGCGTCTTCGCGGAGCTGTACACGCTCGCGACGGTCGGCGGCGAGCCGGGCGAGAGCAGGCAGTAGTCGTCGGCGAGCAGACGCAGCCCGCCCGCGAGCGACGCCAGCGTCGTCCACGACTTTCCGGAGCCGGTTTTGCCTACGAGGAGCACGCAACCGTCGGCGGAGCCGACCGCCGCGGCGTGCACGAGCTCGACGCCGCAGGCGCTCAGCCAGCCGTGCAGCACGACCCGGAGCGGCGCCGCGATCTCGAAGTAGGGGACCCGTTCGGCGGCGGCGACCCAGTAGACGGCCTCGCCGCGCTCGACGTCGAGCATCACGAACGACCGAGACCCCCACTGGAAGACGCTGTGGACCCGCTCGTCGAAGTACCCGCGGATCTTCCCGTACTCGCGGTAGTCGTCGAGGCCCCACGGCGGACGCGGCATCGGCGTGCGCGTCGTCTCGCTCTCCCACGCGTGGACGACGAGCGACGAGGTCGCGTCGCCGGCGGCGGGCAGGTGCGCGAGAGCCCGCGTCAGCGGCGCGACGAGCGCGTCGCCCGCGAGCCGGAGCTCGAGCTTGCGACCGCCGACGAGGTAGCGCCGCGACTCGACGCCGCCGACGGCGTCCACGGCCCGCTCCCACGTCGCGCGGAGCTCGTCGAAGAAGGCGCTCGAGCAGGGCTCCGCGGCGGCCTGCGCCTCCACGTGAGCGCCGCCTACTGCCGTTCGCCGAGGCTGTTCGGCCAGCCCCGCTCGTCGACCTCGTGGATCGGGTCGAGCAGCAGCAGCTCCTGCATGTCCGTGTACTTGTCGAGGCGCGGCTCGCGAACGAGCCTGGCGCGGCGCCGTTCGGCTCGCGCCGGAGCCGCAGCGGCCGGTCCGTCACCGTTCGCGGCCACGAGGAGCGCCTCCTCGAGAAGCCTCTCGACGAAGCGCGTCACCGCCGGCTCCACGACCGGCCTCGGCGCGTCGTACCGCTCGAGCGTCTCCTCGACGGCCTCGCGCGACCGAGGCGCCCCGCTCGACCGCATCCCAGATCGCGGCGCCGGTGCCGACGAGGCTGTAGTACGTGCCCGTGTCGAGGTTGACGACGATGACCTCTCCATCGAGCGTCTGGTGGATGACGGGCGGGCTGTTGATCCTGTAGCGCGCCGTCATCGCGGGTGCCTGCTCGGCGGGCATCGACCGCGGGATGGTATCCGACGTCTCGGCCTGCGCCTGGCGCCGGCGGCGCGGGCGGCTATCGTCGTGCGCGTGGGCGAGCCCGCGGAACGGACGGCCGCTGAAGGCGGGTGCTGGCCGACGCCCGATCAGGTGCTGCTCCTGCGCGCGGGGCTCTTCCCGCGAGACGAAGCAGTGGCCGCGTGGCTGCGCTGGCGCGAGGCGAACGCACCCGAAGACGCCGACTCCGCGTCGCTTCGTCTCTTCCCGCTCGTCTACAGGAACCTGCTCGCGGCCGGGCTCGCCGAGGACGACCTGACGAAGCTGAAGGGCGCGTACCGCGCGACGTGGTTCGCGAACCAGATCCTCGTCGCGCGGCTGGCGGACGCTCTCCGGCGGCTCGCCGATGCCGACGTCAGGACTCTCGTCCTGAAAGGAGCGGCGCTCGCCCTCGCGCACTACCGCGACGTCGGCGTGCGCCCGATGGACGACGTGGACGTGCTCGTCGCCCCCGCCGACGTGCGGCGTGCGCTCGCCGTTCTCGAAGCGGGCGGCTGGACGGTCGGCGACGCCGCGGCGAGCGAGCCGGGCGCCGGCTCCCACGCGCGCCCGCTCCACGACGCCCACGGCCGGTCGCTCGACCTCCACTGGTACTCGCTCGCCCAATCGGATGCGGACGACGCCTTCTGGGCCGCTTCCGTCGAGCTCGAGGTGAACGGGGTCCCGACGCGTGCGCTCGCGCCGTCCGACGCGCTCCTCCACGTCGCAGCCCACGGTGCCAGGTGGAATCACATCCCCCCGGTGCGATGGATGGCCGACGCTGTTGCGATCGAGCGGGCCGCGGGCCCGGCGCTCGACTGGGATCGCGTCGTCGCGGAGGCCGCCCGCAGGCGCGTCACCGTCTCCGTCGCTGCGGCGCTCGAGCACCTCGCGGAAGCCGTGCGGTTCGCGATCCCCCCCGGCGTGCTCGAGCGGCTGCACGCGGCGCCGAAGGCGCGCTTCGAGAGGTGGGCGCACAGCGCGTCGATGCGCCCGGCCGGAGGCGGGACGTGGCTCCCGGTCGAGCTCGACCGGTACCGGAGGCTCTCGAGCCTCGACGCCTCGCTTCGGTTCGGCGACTTCGCGAAGGCGCATTTCGCGGTGACGTCGTATCCGCAGCTCGGCATGCGGCTCGGCCGGAAGACGGTCCAGGTCGGGCTTGCCCAGGCGTCGCGACTCGTTCCGCCGCGGCTCCGCCGGCTCAGCCGAGGGTGATCGCGCCGAGCTGTGACGGTTTCGCGCTCGGCCCGGAGAGCAGCCGAACCGCCATCCGCTTGGCCACGCGGCCGTCGACCTTCAGGAGCGCCGTCCACGTCCCCGCCGGAAGGGGGGTCGCCGACCGCGCGTAGCTCTCGATCGTGTTGTCGTAGCGCTTGTGAACCGTGCCGACGACGACGCGCCACTTGAGCCGCCACACGATCGAGACGTCCTGGCCCTGCGGCGGCGAGAGGAACGGGAACCGCATCCAGATCTCCCGCTGTGGGTCGGACAGCGCCGGCGTGTTGCGGTTGTAGCGGAGCCACGGGCCGGCGGAGCTCGTGCTCGCGGCAGCCCCGCCGACGACGCCCTCACGCGGCGCGGGGATCCGGACGAGGACGTCCGCAGCCTTCGGCGCGCGGCCTCCCGACGCCGTCACGTGCAGGCGATACCGTCCGGGTAGCGGCCGCGGCGGGAGCGGCACCTTCGCAAGGAACGACCCGGCGCGGGCGACGTCGGCGTTGACGCGCGCCGTCACGACGCCCTTCCGGCCGACCGGCCGGAGGGTCGCGGTCACGCGCGACGGCGCGTCGACGCGCCCGGTGAGCCGGACGGCGGCGCCCGGCCGGAGCCACCCCTCGTGCCACTTCGCAGCGACGACCGCGCGGGTGACGCTGACGCTCGAGCGGGCGGGCGCGAGGGGAGCCGCGGCGGCAGGTGCGGCCAGAGCGGCGGCGACACTGCACATGACCGCCGCGCGGGCGGCCGGGCGAGCCGAGAGCATCCCGGCGAGTATCGAGCGTGACGACCCCCAGGTCAATGCAGGTAGCTTCGATTGCGGAGCCCGTGTTTCCTCCCGCGCCGTGCGGGCTACAGCGTCGAGACACACAATCGACACGAACGCACGAAGGGAGGTCTGCATGAGCAGCGCTTCGAGCGGGACCGGCAGTGAGCAGGGTCTCGCGGATCAGGCGTCCGCCAAGGTGCAGGACGCGGCGTCGGCGGCACAGGAGAAGGCCGGCGAGCTGAAGGTGAAGGGGAAGAGCCGGGTCGCGGATCAGCTCGACAGCCGTACGACCGACATGGGCTCGCAGGCGCGATCGGCGGCGCAGTCGCTCCGCCAGACCACCGAGCAGATGCGCGAGCAGGGGAACTCGACCGCAGCCACCGTCACATCGCAGGCGGCGGACGGGATCGAGCGGGTCGGCTCCTACCTCGAGCAGAAGAGCGGCAACGACATGCTGAGCGACTTCGAGAGCTTCGCCCGGCAGCGGCCGTGGGCGATCGCGGGGATGGCCATGCTCGGAGGGTTCGCGCTCTCGCGGTTCCTGAAGGCATCGTCGGAGACGCGGTACGCCGGCTACAGCGGCGGTAACGGCCGCTCCGGCGTCTACGGCGGCGGGTACGTCGGGACGGGCTACGCGACGCCGTACCCGGGTCCGTACGACGACGGCATGGCGCCGATCTCGCGCGACCCGGCCGGGTCGATCCCGACGGCCGGCCGGCCGCTCGGGCCGGAGCGCTAGCGATGGCCGCTCGTAGTGACGGCGGAACCGAGCGGCGGAACGAGCCGCTCGGGGAGGTCGCGCGCGACCTGACGCGCGACCTCTCGCTCCTCGTTCGGCAGGAGATCGCACTCGCCAAGGCCGAGATGTCGGAGAAAGGGCGGACGGCCGCCCCCGGGATCGGCATGCTCGGCGGCGCGGGCGTCGTCGCGCTCGCCGCCGCCGGCGCGATCACGGCGTTCCTGATCCTCGTGCTCGCGATCTTCCTGCCGGAGTGGCTCGCCGCCCTGATCGTCGGCGCCGTGCTCGCCGGTGCCGCATACCTGCTGATGAAGACCGGCAAGGAGCGCGTCGAGGAGGCGGGCAAGCCGGTTCCGGAACAGACAATCGAAACAGTGAAGGAGGACGTCGAATGGGCCAAGACCCGAGCGTCATCCGCGCGGAGATAGAGGAGACGCGCGCCCGCGTCGGCGACGAGGTCGACGCCCTGAGCTACAAGACGGATGTCGGCGCCCGCGCGAGCGACTACGTCGACGAGAAGAAGGAGGCGGTCAAGTCGAAGGTCGTCGGTGCGAAGGACGCAGTGACGGGCACCGTGACGAAGGCCGTCCCGAGCAAGCAGCAGCTCGGCCGCGTTCGCGACACGGGGGAGCGGAACCCGATCGGGCTCGCCATCGGCGGTGTCGCCGTCGGCTTCCTCGTCGGCACGCTCCTCCCGTCGACGCGGGTCGAGAACGAGCGTCTGGGCGAGGTGTCGGACCGCGTGGTCGACGCCGCCAAGGAGACCGCCGGCGAGGCCGTCGAGCGCGGGAAGCAGGTCGCGCAGGACGCGACGCAGGCGGCCACGGAGAAGGCCAAGGAATCGGGCCGGGAGCAGTCCGAGGAGCTCACGTCGAGGCTCCAGGAGCGCGCTCAGGAGGTCACCGACGACGGCTCCGGCTCGACCCCGACGGGTGAGCCCTGGTCGCCGTCAAGCGGTGGCACGTCCGGCACCGTCGGCTGAGCCGACGGCCGAACCGAAACGCGAGGTCGGGGCGGCACCGTCGCCGCCCCGACCTCAAGAACGCGGGGCAGCGATGCCGAGCGACGCGGTGTCGGCGAACGTCGGCCCGGGGCCGGTTCGGGTCGCGCTGCGGACGTCGCCGTCGGCTGCGACCGCAACGACGACGACGCGGCCATCGGCGTCGCACCCGGCTGCCGGGTCGCCGGTCCACGTTCCACCGAGCGACCCGGCGGCGAACTCGCCCGTCGCCGGGTCCTGCTCGAGGACGCGGAGGTCGCCGTCGGCCGCGAGCGCGGCGAGGACGATCGTGCCGCCGCCGTCGACCGCGACGGCCGGACGGCCGACGAGCCCCGACTCGACGACGGTCCACTCGCGGAGCCTTCCGCCGTCGTCGCCCCCGACGGCGTGGACCAGCTCCCCCGTGTCGGTCACGGCCGCGGCTTCGAGCCCTCCCGCCGCGTTCGCGACGACCACAGGCCCGGACGGCGCGCGGACTCCGATCGGCGTCCAGCCGCCGAAGCCGCCGTTCGGGTAGCGCTGGACCGCGAGGTGGAGGTCGCCGGCGCGCGCGCAGGCGAGGAGCGCCAACCGCCCGTCGGCGCTGCGCCCGACCGCGGGCGCCGGGTCGTCGGCCGGATCGAGGCCCTGCAGGCCCGGCCAGCGCATACCCGTCGCGACCCACTCGCCTCCGGGCTCACGCTGCCAGTTGTGCTCGATCCCGCCGCTCGCGCCCCGGACGAACAGCTCGAGACGCCCGTCGGCGTTGCGGCCCACGGCCGGTCGTCCCACCGGCCGCACGCCGAAGAGGAGGGCGACGCGCGACCAGGACCCGGACTCGGTCGAGAGACGGGTGTGGCCGACCGCGTCGACCTGCGTGGCGAAGAGATCCACGCCGCCCCTGTCGTCGGAGGAGACGGCGGGTGGGGTCGTCCACCCGAGCGGGACGTCGTCGGCCCAATCCGACCAGGCCTCGCCGGGGCGCCGGACGGCGTGGAGCGCTCGCATGAAGCGGCCAGGCGCGAAGAGGTGGAGCGCGCCGTCGCCCGCGCGGCAGAGGACGAGGCGCGACGCGCGGACGCGCGTCGGCGGGGGCGCCGTCATCTGCGCCGGCGCACCGGGTCGAGGTCCACCGGCGCGTCGACGACCGACGAGGCGTCGGGCGCGTAGACGGGGCCGAGGTTCGGCCCCGGGACGATCACCCGGTACGACGAGCCGCGACGCGCCCGCGGGACGATCCCGGAATAGGTGCCGTCGCGGCGAACCGTCACGGCGGCGACGCGCGTCCACTTCCTGTCGATCTGCGACTCGAGGAGCGCGCGCAGCCGTCCGCCGGCGGAGACGGCGACGGGCTGCTCGCCGAGCGTCACCCGGCCCGAGAGGCGGACGCCGGACGCGACCTCCTTCGCCGTCAGGCCGGCCTCGGTCGGGACGCCGGTCCAGCGCGAGAACCGGAGCTCGAGCGGCCCGGCTGCGGCGACGCGCCACGTCTGGAGGGCGTAGTACCACCCGCCGGAGCCCGACCGGAGGACGCGCTGGAACGGGATGTGGGAGCCGCGCACGGCTTCCGAGACGTCCGGGCTGTCGAGGCGGCCACCGTGAACGACGGCTCCCGTGAGCGGGACGAGCGCCGTCCGCCGGCGGCCGGCGGCGGTCCACGACACCTCGGCGTTCCCGGCTGCGTCCACGCGCAAGGACGGCGCCGTCGCCCGGGCGTCAATCCTGATCGAGGCCGCGGTGGAGGGCGCCGCGGCGAGCGTTGCGACGAGAGCGAGCGACACGAGGAACCTCATCTTGATCGTCATGGTCTCCCGCGCGTGCCGTCAGCGAACCGGGGGCGCCGGTCCCGTCCGGCGCCCCCGGGATGTTCCGCTACGTCACGAGTTGAAGTAGCTCGCCCAGACCGCGAGGGTCTGGACGTCGTAGTGAATGTCCGCGCCGCCGGAGGCGGTGAGCGTCTTCCCGAGCAGCGCGCCGAAGAGCGGCGAGCCACCGGACAGGGTGACGCCCGTGCCCGGTGCGTAGACGGTGAGGTACGCGCCCGAGCCGCCGGACAGCGCGACGCCGCCGGCGCCGGTGAAGCTGCTCTCGATCCGCAGGTTCGCCGGCACGTAGGTCGGGTTCGCGAAGCTGCCGCCGCTGCCGTTGAGCTTGCCGGTGAGCTTGATCACGACAGGCCCGCTCACGGTCATGACGGATCCGCCCGACAGCGTCAGGTTGTTGAAGCAGTACGTCCCCGCGGCGAGCGTCGCCGTCTTGCCGCCGCTGACCGTGAGGTCGCCCGTGGCGGCGGTGTAGGCGAAGTTCCCGCTGATCCCCGCCCCGTCGCTGAACGAGCAGGCGGCGACGGGCGGCGCGGCGATCGCGGGCGTCGGTGTGTTCGGCGACGCCGTGCCGTTGATCGTGCCCTTGTTCGTGATCGTCGTTCCCGCTGTCACGTCGCCCGTGACGAGCCCGCCCTTCTCGAGGCTGGCAGGCCCGAGCGCGGAGCGGACGTTGCCGCCCACGGCCGTCTGACCAAGCGCGATCGCGCCGTTGCTGAAGAGGCTCGCGGCGCTGCCCTTGTTCGCCGACCCGTACTGGCCGGCCGACGAGTCGAAGCTGTCGACGACGGCGTTCTTGCCGCTGAGCGACACGCTGTCGAGCCCGATCACGCCCGGCAGAAGGACGGTGAAGTCGGCATTGGAGACGTCGAAGAAGACGTTGCCGACCGCCTCCACCTTGACGCGTGCGTGGGCGGTCCCGACGTTCGGCACGGTGACCGCCTGCGACCCGTCGTTCGCCGTGCTCGCCGCGAGGACGAACGGGTAGGTGAGCCCGCCGTCGGTCGACAGCGAGATCTTCACGTCGGCCGCGTTGACGGGGGCGGCGGTCGTGTTGGCGACGTCCCATGTGACGGTGCGGGTCGAGCCCGCCGTCCACGTCGCGGCAGTGTTCGGCGCCGTGACGAGGAACGGCCCCGCGTTCGTTGCGAGCAGGAGCGTCGTGTCCGCCGCGTTCACGCCGCCCTTCCCGTCACGCGCGGTGAACCGGAAGTGCAGCGAGAGCGGTGTCGCGTTCACTCCGGTGAAGCCGACGTAGTCGGCCGTCGGGAGGAACTCCGAGAAGCACTCCGTCACCGGCACCGGGACCGGCGGCGCGATCGGCCCGACCGGGCACGCGCCCGTCACGGCGTTCGTGTTGTTGTCGAGGACCTGCTGCAGGTCCGGGAAGACGCGCGTCGGGGTGCTCGTCAGGTGGTTCTGGCCGGGCGAGTTGTACTGCAGCGTGTCGCTCGCGCTGATCTGGCCCGACTTCGGGAACATCGCGAACAGCGGGCCGTTGGCTTTCGTGTTGCTGAGGAGCGACGTGCCGGCGGCGGCCCCGCGGTCGTTCTGCTCCCAGCTGAACGTCATCCCGTCCCCGTCGGCATCGGTGGCGTTCCCCGTGAGGGCGAACGGCGTCCGGAGGGGGATCGTGTATCCGGCCGGCGCCGTGACGGCCGGCCACTGGTTCCCGGTCGGCGTGACGATCCCGCCCTTGTTGTCGACGGCGCCGCCCTTGTCGGTCTCGCCGACGAACCCGGACGCGCCCGCGGTGAAGTTCTGCAGCGCGAGCAGCACCGGGACGTTGGTGGCGGCGAGGGTCCCCGTGAAGGTCACCTGGAACCCGGTGTTGTTGAAGCCGCCGCCGGCGAACCCGGCGACGGTCGCCGTCGCGCCGGCGGGCAGGATGGGCGTCAGCGCCGCCAGGATGCCGGCGGCGGTGTAGTTGACCCCGTTCGTGATCGGCACGGAGACGTTCCCGTTGTAGTTCAGGACGAACGAGTCGGCCGCCCCGCCGTGGTTCGTCTCCTCCACGGAGGCGAAGCAGCCGCCGCAGCTCAGGTTGACGAGTTCGAAGCTCGGCACGTCGATGCCGGCCGACGCCCCGCTGTAGGTGACCGTGAAGCCGGTCGAGGCGAGGCCGGACACCGTGGCGGTGCCGGCGAAGCCCGCGATGGCGTTGATCGCGGTCTGGACGTTCGCGGCGGTGTAGGCCTGACTCGTCCCGCCGATCACGGCGGAGTCGTTGCCGCCGATCCGCACCTGGAACGGCCCGCTGTACGTGGCGGAGCCGCCGCCGGAATTGGAGAGGCCCGCGGTCGGGTTCTCATAGGTGAACGAGCGCGGAGTGACGGATGTGACCGTGACCGTCCCGTTGTAGGCGGCCACGCCCGCGCCGGTGATGACGACGATGTCGCCCACCGAGCGGTTGTGCGCGGCCGCCGTCCGGACCGTCACCGTGTTCCCGGACTCGCTCAACCCCGGGGCGTTCAGCGTCACCGTGCCGCCGCCCGAGCGCGGGAGCCCGGCGACGGGGTTCGTGTAGGTGAAGGCCCGCGACGTGAGGACCGAGTCGACGGTGAACGTGCCGTTGTACCCGGCCGCGGCGACGCCGGCGATCGTCACGCTGTCGCCCGGCTGAAGCGTGTGCACGGCTCCGGACGCTCCGGTCGAGATCGTGACGGTGTTGCCGGTCTCGGACGCTCCACCGAGCTGCGCGGCGGTCGGCGGCGCGCCGATCGCGACGCTCAGCGGCTGGATCGTGCTCGCCTGCTGATACCCGGGGCCGAAGGTGACGACCTGCGTCTCGTTGCCGCCGCCGAAGTGCCGCAGCGACGCCGTCTGGACCTCGTTGATCGCCGCCTGGCTCGACGACGTGTACGTCGAGATCTCCTGCAGGCTCCGCTGCGAGAAGTACGGGTCGCTGTGGGCCTGGAGGTCGTCGGTCAGGCAGATGCCGGCGTAGGCCATGATCGAGGAGCCGCTGCCGACCTCGACCGACGTCGCCGGGTTGCGGTTCCCGCCGGAGCAGTTGAGCTGGTTGCCGTTGAACGGGTGGTTGCCGCTGAACTGGTGGCCCATCTCGTGCGCGACGTAGTCGACGGCGTAGAAGTCGCCGACCGGCGTCGGGATGCCCGTGCAGCCGCCGGCCTTGTTCGAGCGGCCGATGACGCCGAGGTTCGCGACGCCTCCGCCCGGCTGGCCGAGTGCGAGGTGGCCGATGTCGTAGTTCGACGCGCCGATGATCTGGCCGATCACGAACCGTGCGCGGGTCGTGCTAGAGCAGCCCGTCACCTGCGCCTGCGTGAAGCAGGCGGCGGAGCCGCAGGGCCCGTTCGGCGCGGTCGCCTTGTCCCAGGTGTCCAGGTTCAGGAGGTCGTTGTTCGCGATCAGCTGGAGGCGGATCGAGAGGTCGTCCTGGTACACCTGGCTCACGCGGTTCATCAGTGCGACCTTCGCGGGCGTCACGTTGGCCGAACCGCCGAAGAAGGCGGCGTAGCCCGGGTCGGTGATGAGGGCGAGCCGGTACGTGCGCAGCACGTCCCCGGTCGGCGGGTCGCTCGTCGGGTCGTCGTCGCCGACGACCTGGTAGCTCGCCGAGGCCGAGCTCTCTCCGTCGGTCGCCTCGACGATGTGCGTCTCGAGGTCACCGTTCGGGTCGGCGACGAAGGTCGCCGTGAAGCTTCCGGCGCTGTCGGACTGCGTCGCGACCGTGCGCGCCGCGAACTGCTCCTCCGGATCGGAGATCGTGATCGTGACGGCTGCGTCCGCCGCGAACGAGTTTCCGCTCACGGTGACCGTGTCGGCGGCGTGGTAGTAGCCCTCATCGACCGAGACCTCGGCGGCGTCCGCGTCGCGCTCGACGAACGGCGCCTGTGCGGAGTCCTTCACGTCACGGCCGTAGTAGCTCGCGTAGACGCTCTGCTCGAGGTGGTAGTAGGGATCGATGTACCACGCGCCGTCGGGCGCACGCACCGAGGCGTGGAACCCGAGCGGGCTGAGATCGGCGGCGACCGTTGCGGCGGGGTCGTCGACGCCGACGCCGCTGAAGGTCTGGATCTCGGGGTGCTGCTCCGCCAGCCCCGGTGCCATCAGCTCAGACCGGTGGACCGCGAAGCTCTGGAACGAGCCGCTCGGGTCGGGGAGGGAGATCACGATCGAGTCCTGCTTCGCGCCCTGCTGGGCTTCGGCCGGCGCGCCGGCGAGCATCGCCGCGAGGCCGTTCCGATCGAGCGTCAGGGCCTGCGCCTTCTCCGGCGTCACGTCTGCCTTTGCGCCGCCCTGCGTCGGCGGGAGCTTCCCGGCCTTCTTGTTCCAGTGCTCCTTGCCGGGCTTGTCGGGCCCTCCTGCCGAGCCGGCCACAGCCGAGCTCGCGCCGATGACGAGGACCGTTCCGACCACGACCGCGAGAGCCGCGGTCGCGCTACGCCTTGCGCGCACCGTCCGGTGCTCGCGCGGCAGCCGACTCATGTTCATGCCCACCCTCCCCGGTGATTGCGTTGTGGGGTGCGGCCACGACCCTTGCCCTCGGGCGCCGCACGTCGGGCCATCCTTGGACAGCCCCGGCGTGGTGTCAAGGGCAAGACTCGTTTTCTATATCGACCACGCTGATCGGAGGGGACCGGCGCACCGGTCCCCTCCGTCGGGTCGAGCGGCTAGCAGCCCGGGAGCTTGAAGCTCGCGATCCGGGTCAGCCAGCCGGCGGCGGAGGTCGCCTGACTCGCCGCGGTGTAGTACTCGTTGACGTACCAGAACGTGCAGTCGTCGGCCGGGTCGACGTTCAGCGACGTGTAGTCGCCCCAGCGCGAGTTGGTCGTCGTCTGCACGCCCGAGCCGTTCACGATCGTGCCCTCGCCGAGCGTCATCTGGCCCAGCGGGTCGCCTGCGAGGCGGCCGGTGTACCTGATCCCGGGGAAGACGGTCGAGCCGTTGACGACGCTGTAGCCGAGCGCGATGTCGCCCTTCTGGTCCATCGCGGCGCTGCCCATCCAGCGGTGCACGCCGTCGTTCGGGGCGTATGTGCCCTGCTGGTAGAGGCTGTATTGCCCGTTCGTCCGCCGCAGCTCGTACCAGCGCGGGCCGGCGACCCCCGGCCGTGCCTCGACCGACTGATTCGTGACGAGCGACTCGTACTTGCCGAAGTTCCGGTAGGCGAGCCGGTAGGTCGGCCGCTGCCGGTACGACAGGATGTCGAGGTACTGCGCCGGGTTCGTGATCCCGGGCTGCGGGAGGCAGTCGCGGGCCGTCGGCGCGCACGGGAAGTTCGAGTCGAACGGCGCAGTCGGCAGCTGTGTCGCGAGCTCGAGCGACGCCACCGGGTTCTTCTGCCAGTGGACGGTGAGCTCCCACACGTTGAGCGCGTCGAACGTCCCGCCGTAGCCGCCGTCGTCGTCCTGTGTCCCGACGACGGGCGCGGGCGAGTCCGTCGGCGTGGGCCGGCGGTTGCCGTCGATGTCCGGCGGCAGCAGCCCGTCGCCGACGAGCGGCAGGTTCTCCGGGACGTTGCCGTCGATGAAGAACTGCACCGCGCGCGCCTTCGCCTCGCCGTTCACCATCTTGTTCTTCTCGAGCGCGTAGACGCTGATCCCGTATCCCTGGACGTCACCGAAGTCGCGGGTGGTCAGGACGTAAGAGTTCGACCACACGCCGTACTTCGGGTAGTCGGGAAAGACCGTCCCGCCGGGGAGGTCGGCGTCGGCCTGCGTCTGGAATGCGTAGCGGTAGTAGGTCCCCGTCGGGTCGCCCGACGTCGAGATGGCGACGCAGTCCCAGTACTGCGGGCCTGCGGACGTGAACTGGCTCATGATCCAGCGATCAGTCGTCTGGTCGTAGAGCACGACGGGGTCGCCCGCTCCGTCGGCGCAGTCCTCGATCGGGAAGTCCTCCCAGAGCGCGCCGATCGGCGCCGGGCCTAGGAGAAGCGCGCCCGCTTTGCTGTAGACGGCGAACGCGAGGTTCGTCATCTGGACGTAGTGGTTGGGCCCCACGTCGCCCACCGGGTCAGGCGGGTTGACGCGGAAGCCCCACAGATCGAAGTTGGTCTGGCTGCTCAGCCCGTCGAAGCTCGTGAGCGGCCCGCTGATGGTCGGCGTGGCGGGCAGCGAGCTCTGAACCGCGCCGTCGCCCGTGAAGCCGTTGTCGGCGATCGCCGGCCCGACCTCGTTCTCGTCGTTCTCGTCCTCCGGCGCCGGCGCGTTCTGCGCGAGCACGCTCAACGGCTTCGACACGTCGAACGCCTTCGCCTCCGAGAACTTCCCGGTTGGCTTGGGCGGTGCTCCCGACGCGACGCCCGCGAGAGCTGCGGCAACTGCCGCGGCCAGCGCGAAGGCGACGAGGCGCCGGGTCGTACGAACGGTGCCTGCCTTCATGTTCTCTCCTTGACGGGGATTGACAGGACGACCATACGGCGCGGACGGCCCGCACTCAACGGGAGGTCCGGCAAGGCTCGCGCCGTGACGACTCGTGTGGATTCGCGTTCGCGTGAGCGGGGCACGTGGTCGCGCGACCCACAAAGGGAGGTTCGAGATGAGTGAGCTGTTCGACGAGACCGAGATCGAGACCCTCAGGAAAGGCGCCCTCGGCGCCGGCCTTCTGGTGTCCGTGAGCGACCGGGGGTTCTTCGACACGTTCAAGGAGGCGGGTGCGCTCGGCAAGCACGTCGCGGCGGCGCGGGGCGAGTCCCCGAGCCCGGTCGTCCGCAAGGTCGCGGAGGGCCGTGGGACCGGGTTCGGCGTCACGACGCCGCCCGCCGAGGTCGAGGCCGAGACGCTCGCGGCGCTCGCGTCGGCGCGGGAGCTCCTCGCGGCGAAGGCGCCCGACGAGCTCGAGCCCTACCGGTCGTTCGTCCTCGGCCTGGTGCGGTCGGTCGCGGACGCGGCCTCCGGCGGCGACGAGGCCGAGGCCGCTGTGATCGCCAAGGTCGAGGCCGCGCTCGCGGCGGGCTGATCGGGGAGCTGCCACCGCTCGTCGCGGAGGAGCGTGACGACGCGCCCGTCGGCCGTCACGCCGTCGATCGTGAGCGCGGGGCTCCCGACCATGAAGTCGACGTGGATCGTCGCGACGTTCAGCGCGTCCCCCGGCTCGCCCTCGAACACCTGTGGGATGCCCGTTCCGAAGGCGATGTGCGAGGTCGCGTTCTCGTCGTAGAGGCCGTCGAAGAAGATCGTGTCGAGGCGGCCGACGCGCGACCTTCCGTCGACGAGCGCGACCTCGCCGAAGTACGCGGCACGCTCGTCGCTCGCGAGGAGGCCGCGGATGAAGTCCGCGCCGCGCTCCGCCTCCACCTCGACGATCCGCGCTTCCTGCACCCGCAGGCGGAGCCCCTCGACGACCTGGCCGTTCAGCGCCAGCGGCTTCGTCGAGGCGATCGTGCCCTCGGCGCGGCGACAGTCGGGCGTCGTGAAGACCTCCTCGGTCGGCATGTTCGGGACGTACTCGATGCCCGTCGCAGTCCGGTAGAGCGCAGAGGTCCAGCGCGCGTTCGGAGCGAGGCCGATCGTGAAGTCGGTGCCGGGGCCGGAGTAGCGCAGCGAGTCGAGGCGCAGGTCGTTCAGCGCCTGAGCACGGCGCTCCAGCCGTGCCATGTGGTCGCGCCACGCCGCGACCGGATCGTCCTCGTCCAGGCGCGTGCAGAAGGAGACCGCCTCCCACAACCGCTCGACGTCGGGCTCGCCGTACACGAGCTCGGCCCACCCCGCGGTCGGGTAGGCGACACCGCACCAGTTCACCGACCGCTTCATGAGGTGGCGGGTCGAGATCTCGATCGCCTCGCGCATCCGGGCGCGGCCGAGGCGCTCGCCGTCGACGTCCGCCATCAACTTCGGCTCCGGATCGCCGCCGACCCAGAGGGTCGCCTGTCCGTCCTGGCTCTCGCTCCACGTTTTCACCCACGGCGGCGTGTACGTGAGGGCGTGGTCAGGCCCCTCCTCGATCATCGCCTTGCGAATCCGCTCGTCGCGGAAGCGCACGTCGACGTAGGCCGCTCCGGCGCGGTAGGCCCGGCGCACGATCGCCTCGACGAACGGGGCGTGCGCCACGTCCCCCGAGAGGAAGAGCGTCTGACCGGGCTGGACGTTCGTCCCCACCCGCACCGCGAGCTCGGCGTAACGGTCGAGCCGCGACGGCGCGCTCACGAGGCCGGCGGGGCGCCGGGGGTCCCCGGCCGCACGCGGCGGAGCGTCCAGAAGGTGGTGACGCCGGCGACGACGGCGATCGCGACGAGCCCTACGGCGATCCACGCCCACGGCGTCGAGCTCTCGTTCTCCGCGGCGGCGGCCGGCGTGCTCGCGACCTCGAAGACGAGCGTGCTCAGCTTCGCCGGGAGGTCCTCGTTCGGCCTCGCGTTCGCCTCCTCCTGAAGGCGCTCGGAGACCGCGTGGTCGAACTCCGTCGAATGGACGCCGACGTCGCCTCCCGCGACCACGACGTACGTGCCGTCGCGGCCGAGACCGCCCACGACCTCGTGGACGACGTCGTGCGCGGGGTCGTCCTGGTGGTCGATGACGGCGACGTAGATCGTGCGTCCCGCCGACCGGATCTGCTGGAGGAGATCCTCGACCTCCGCGTCCGTGAGCGACGGCGCGGCGCCGCGCTCGACGTAGACGGGTGTGTCGCGGAGGCCCTCGACCGCCTCGTCGATCGCGCCGCCGTGTGCGAGCGCCGGAAGCGCCACGCTCAGGGCCGCGGCCGCAAGGGCAAGAACGGTCAGCGTACGGCGCACGCGCGGCAGGGTAGACGAGGCTCACACGGGCCGTCGCTGTTCGAATCCTGTAAACGCGGAGGACGCCGTCGCGCGTCCCGGCTACCCTCGCGACTGGCCATGGTGCGCCGCGTCCTCACGTTCTCGCTGCTCGCGGCGGCTTTCGCCGCACCTGCGCACGCGGCCGCGAAGGTGCAGTTGCTGCCGGGGGTGACCTACGAGCAGGGCGTCCAGTTCACGCCCCACGGCGCCGTTGCCTTCCACCTCGTCACCGCGCCGCGGCCGGGGAGCCAGAACGGCCTCTACGCGCTGGGGCCGGCGATCGCGCGCGGCACGATCATCGGCGGACGGGCGCGTGTCACCCAGATCCAGAAGGACGTGTCCGGCGCGGCGACGGTCGTCGGGATCAACGGCGACTTCTTCAACGGCGGCGACGGGCATCCGACGGGGATCTACCTGGAGGGCGGCGTCCTGAAGCACCCGCCGTCCGCGGGGCGGTCGTCCGTCGGGGTGGACTCGTCGGGGGCGCTCCACGTCGACCGTGTCCGGTTCTTCGGCACGTGGCGGGGAACCGGCCAGCGCCGGCCGCTGAACGGCCTCAACGAGGTGCCGAAGACGGGCGATGTCGTCCTGTTCACCCCCGCGTGGGGCACCGCGACGCCGCGGGTCGCCGGAGCCGCCGAGGTCGTGCTGCAGCCTTTCCCGCAGACGACGCCGAACACCGACCTGACGGCGACCGTCACCGCGGCCACCACGACCGGCGGCGGAACGCCGATCCCCGCCGACGGCGCGGTGCTGATGGCGGCCGGGACGCTCGCGCCGAAGCTCCAGGCCGAGGCGCCCGTCGGCACGCCGATCGCGACGCGCCTGATCCTCCAGCCGGAGTGGGCCAACGTGCCCGACGGGCTCGGCGGCGGGCCGATCCTCGTGCGGCAGGGCAAGCCCGTGTTCCGCTCGCTCGAGGACTTCACCTCCGATTCGCTCACGCCGCGCGGCCCGCGGGCCGGTATCGGCCAGCTCGCCGACGGCCGGATCATCATGCTCGCCGTCGACGGCCGCAGCCGCGGGTACAGCGTCGGCATGTCGACCTTCGAGCTGGCCCAGACGATGGCGCGCCTCGGCGCCGTCACCGCCGCCGCGGTCGAGTCGGGCGGCTCCGTGACCGTCGCCTTCGACGGGCGGCTCCTGAACCGTCCGAGCGATGCGGCCGGGGAGCGTCCGGTGAAGGAGGCGCTGCTCGTCAAGTACTTCGGGGTCTACGCGCCGCCCGCCCCCGAGCGCGCGCTCACCGCTGCCGAGGCCGCCCGCCCGGTCCAGCTCAGCTACAAGATCGTCCGCCCGTCGAAGGTGACGGCGTCGCTGGTCGGCCCCGACGGCGTCGCTCGCCCCTTCGAGCAGGCCGTCGACAAGCAACCGGGGACGTACACGTTCACGCAGCCTGCGCTCGACATCGAGGGCACCTGGCACTGGAACGTCGTCACCGTCGACGACCTCGGCCGCCAGTCGACGATCGACCGCCCGCTGCACGCCGACTTCACGCTCTCGCAGCTGCGCGTGCCCGCGAGCGCGAAGCAGAAGGCCGGGTTGACGGTTCGGTTCTCGCTCTCGCGCCCGGCCCGCGTCCAGCTCCGGATCGAGACGAGGCTGGGCACCGCGATGCGCACGCTCCCCGCGGAGCAGCTCCCGGCAGGGGAGGGAACGCTCCGCTGGGACGCCCGCCTGCCGAAGGGGACGCTCGCGTTCCCCGGGCCGTACGTCGCGCGCGTACTCGCGGCGAGCAGCATCGGCAAGATGGATCTCGACTCGTCGTTCACGCTCCGCAAGTAGCCTCGCCGGCGTGACGTCGCTCCTCGCGCACCACGGCGTGCTGGCCGTGTTCGTCATCATGGCGATCGACGCCGTCTTCCCCGCGGCGAGCGAGCTCGTGATGGTCTACGGCGGGGCCCTCGCCTCGGGCGCGCTCGCGCACCAGTTGCACTTCTTCGGGTCGCCCGTCGACAGCAACCTCGTCGCGTACCTCCTGATCGCGACCGCCGGGACCCTCGGCTACCTCGTCGGCGCCATCGGCGGCTGGGCGATCGGCCTCTACGGCGGCCGACCGTTCCTCGAGCGGCACGGACGCTGGTTCCACCTGGGCCGCGACCGCCTCGACCGGGCGGAGCGGTGGTTCGACCGATGGGGCGAACTCGCCGTCTTCGTCGGCCGCGTCACGCCGGTCGCGAGGTCGTTCGTGTCGATCCCGGCGGGCGTGTTCGAGATGCCGTTCGCGCGCTACGTCACCTGGACGGCACTCGGCTCCGCGATCTGGTGCTTCGCCCTCGCGGGCGTGGGGTGGGCGCTCGGCGCGAGCTGGGAGCACTTCCACCACGCGTTCCGCTACGCGGACATAGCGATCGCCGTCGCGGTCGCGGCCACCGCCGTCTGGCTCTTCGTCCGGTGGCGGCGCTCGCGCGGCCGCGCCGCGGACACAGAGGCCGGGCTGCTGCCGTAGGCGCCCCTCCGGTCGATCCGGCGGCCCGGTCGTCTACGATTGCCCCCTGTGCCACCGATACCGCACGTCGACGTCAAGGCGCAGTACGCGCCGCTCGTTCCCGAGTTGAAGGAAGCGTTCGCCCGGGCCCTCGAGACCGGCCGGTTCATCTTCGGGCCGGAGGTCGAGGGATTCGAGCGCGAGGCGGCGGAGTACCTCGGCGTCCGGCACGCGATCGGCGTCGCGAACGGGACCGACGCGCTCGTCCTCGCCCTCGACGGCCTCGGGATCGGCCCCGGCGACGAGGTGATCTGCCCCGCGTTCACGTTCTACGCGACGGCCGAAGCGATCGTGAGGCGCGGCGCGACGCCGGTCTTCGCCGACATCGACCCGCAGACGCTGAACCTCGACGTCGCAGACGTCGAGCGCAGGGTCACCGAGCGGACGAAGGCGCTCATGCCCGTCCACCTCTTCGGGCGCCCGGCCCCGATCGCGGAGCTGCGAGCGGCTGGGCCTGCCGATCGTCGAGGATGCCGCGCAGGCGTTCGGGTCGCCCGGGATCGCGACGAGCGTCGCGTCGACCTTCAGCTTCTTCCCGTCGAAGAACCTGTTCGCGCTCGGCGACGGCGGCCTCGTGACTTCGAACGACGACGAGCTCGCGGAGCGCATCCGGATGCTCCGCTTCCACGGCTCGCGCGCGAAGAAGGACTTCCTCTATGTCGGTTACAACTCGCGCCTCGACGCGATCCAGGCGGCGGCGTTGCGGATCTTCCTGCCGCGCCTCGACGAGTGGACGCGCCTACGGCGCGAGGCGGCCGCGCGCTACGCCGAGCTCGGCGCCGGCGACGTGGCGTCGCTTCCGCAGGACGAGCCCGGCCACGTCTACCACATGTACGCGGTCCGGTCGCAGGAGCGCGACCGGCTCTCGCAGGCGCTGAAGGAGGCCGAGATCGGTCACGCGGCGTTCTACACGACGCCTCTCCACCTCCAGCCCGCGCTCCGGTACCTCGGCTACTCCGAGGGCGATTTGCCGGAGACGGAGCGCGCGGCGCGCGAGAACCTCTGTCTCCCGCTCTGGGGCGGGATCGACGAGGAGCAGCAGGCGCAGGTCGTCGGCGTGCTCCGGCGCGCGTCGACGCTCGTTCGCGCGTGATCCGCCTGCCGGTCAACCGGCACCGGCTCTGGCAGGTCCTCGCCGACGCCGTCCTGATCGCCGCGGCGTGGCGGCTCACGTTCTACTTCCGCTTCGACCAGGCCGTCCCGGTCTTCTATCGCGAGCTCATCTCGTGGCGCGTGCTGGCGCTCGTCGTCGCGATCAAGCTGGCGGTGTTCGTCGTCTCCGGCTTCTACACGCGCTGGTGGCGCTACGTCTCGACGCGCGACATGTGGGGCGCCTTCCGGGGCGTGACGATCGCCTCCGCCCTGACCTACCTCGTGCTGTACGCGTTTCCGCCCGAGCACGCCTCGCGGCTCCCCCGCGGGGTCGCCGTCCTCGACTACCTGCTCCTGCTCGCGTTCGTGGCCGGGACGCGCCTCCTTGCGCGCTCGCTGATCGAGCGTCCGCGCACGGGCCTCGTCGCGCACGGCAAGGAGGTGCTGGTCGTCGGCGCCGGCGACGCGGGCCAGCTGCTCGTCCGCGAGATGCAGCGCAACCGGCAGCTCCACTACACGCCGATCGGCTTCATCGACGACGATCCGCGGAAGCGCGGCACGCGGATCCACGGGATCCGCGTCCTCGGGACGACCGACCATCTTCCTCACCTGCTGCGCGACAACAGGCCGGACGAGATCCTGATCGCGATCCCGTCGGCGGCGGGCGAGGTGCGCCAGAAGGTGGTCGAGACCGCGCGCGCGGCGGGTGTCCCGGTCAAGACGCTCCCGGGACTTCACGAGCTGATCTCGGGCGATCTCAACCTCGCGGGCCAGATCCGGCCGGTCCAGGTCGAGGACGTGCTCGGGCGCGAGCAGGTCGAGGTCGATCTCGGCCGCGCCGCGTCCTATGTTCGCGACCGCGCGGTCCTCGTCACCGGCGCCGGCGGCTCGATCGGGTCGGAGCTCTGCCGCCAGCTCGCACGACTCGGCGCGGCGCGGCTCGTGCTGGTCGACCAGGGCGAGTCGCCGCTCTTCGAGATCGAGCGCGAGCTGGTCGACGAGCGCGACTTCGCGGCCGCGATCCCGGTGCTCGCCGACTGCGGCGACCGGACGAAGATGCGCCAGGTCTTCGAGCGCTACCGGCCGGCCGTCGTCTTCCACGCCGCCGCGTACAAGCACGTCGGCGTCCTCGAGGCGAACCCGCTCCAGGCCGTGGCCAACAACGTGCTCGCGACGCGGGCGCTGACCGAGGTCGCCGTCGAGGCCGGCGTCGAGCGATTCGTCCTCATCTCGACGGACAAGGCCGCGAACCCGAAGAACCTCTACGGCCAGTCGAAGGCCGTCTGCGAGTGGATCGTCGAGTCGTTCGCGCTCCGCGACGACGTGCAGACCCGCTTCGTCGCCGTTCGGTTCGGGAACGTCCTGGCATCGGCCGGATCCGTGATCCCGATCTTCCGCAAGCAGATCGAGCGCGGCGGCCCGGTGACGGTGACGCATCCCGACATGACGCGCTTCTTCATGACGATCCCCGAGGCGACGTCGCTCGTCGTGCAGGCGGGCGCGATGGGGGGTCGCGGCCAGGTGTACGTCCTCGACATGGGCAAGCCGGTGCGGATCCTCGACCTCGCCCGGCAGATGATTCACCTCTCCGGGAAGACCGAGGCCGAGATCCCGATCCGCTTCGTCGGCGCGCGTGCAGGCGAGAAGGTGCACGAGGTGCTCTGGAACGAGGGCGAGGCGGTCGGCCCGACCTCGCACCCGAAGATCATGCGCGCGGCGCGGCCGGAGGTCGACCGCCTGTGGCTCGAGGCGGAGCTCGCCGACCTCGAGCGCCTCGTCGCGGAGGGCGACACTCTCGGCGTCGCCTCGCGCCTCGGGCGGATGGTGCGCGAGCCGCGTCGCGGCGGCGTCGCCCTCCTCGAGGACACGCTGCACTGACGGGAGACCCTGCGCCTCTCAGATGAGGCCGACGCGCGTGGCGTGCGCCGCCGCAGCCGCGCGCGACGACTGTGCGAGCTTCCGCAGGATGTTCGCGACGTGCCGGTGCACCGTGTGCTCGCTCACGACGAGCGACGAGGCGATCTCCCGGTTCGAGAAACCGGTCGCGACGAGGCGCAGCACCTCGGTCTCGCGCGAAGTGAGCGGCGAGTCTCCGTTCGTCTCGACGCGCGGCGCGTCGTCGAGGAACGCCGTGAGCGCGCGGAGCAGCTCCCGGCGGTCGTCCATCCACGGCAGGTGGGAGTCGCCCGCGAGCGGCACGAAGCGCGCGTTCGGGAGCAGCGAGGCGAGCTCGCGGCCGCGGCCGATCGGGACGGTGCGGTCGCCGCGGCGGTGCAGCACGAGGGCGGGCATCGTGAGCGTCGGGAGGAGCGCACGCAGGTCGGCGGTGAGGTCGAGCTCGAGGAACGCGGCCGCGACGTCCGCGTCCGCTGCGCGGCGCTGCTGGTGGCTGAGCGACGCGATCTCCTCGCCGCTGCCGCGCGGGACGAACAGGCCCGCGAGCATCTGGGCGGCGAGCGGCCAGTTGACGCGCACGAAGTCGACGAGCGAGCGGCGTGTCGCGTCCGGGATGTCGTCGCGCGCCGCGTAACCGCCGAAGAAGACGATCTTGGCGAACATGCTCGGCTCCGCGCTGGCGAGCGTCGAGCCGGCGAGGCCGGCGCACGAGCACGCGAAGAGCGTGGCGGGCCCGCCTCCGCAGGCCTCGACCACGGCCGCGAGGGCTCGCGTCTCCGACTCGATCGTCGGCGGCTCCGAGATCGTGCGGTCGGAGAGCCCGGTGCCCACCCGGTCGAACCGCACGACGCGGTGCGACCGGGCGAGCTCCTCGAAGAACGTGCGCGCCGCCGGCTGGGCCCATTCGTCCTCGAGGTGGGTCACCCACCGGCCGCCGAACAGGAGCAGCGGGCCCTCGCCGACGCTCGCGTAGGCGAGCCGCCGGCCGTCGACCTCGCAGAAGCGGATGTCCTGCCCCATCACCCGAGAGCATCATGGCCCGAACGGGCCATGTCAAGAAGATGGCCCGGAGTGGCGATGCGGAGCCTCTCCCGCCGCCGCCACCATCGAAGGGTGCAATCGCGTTACGTCGACGGGATCACGATCAGGCCGCTGGCCGCCGGCGACGTCGCGACCATCGAAGCCCTCTTCGCGCGGCTCGGGTCGCGCTCGCGCGCGCTGCGGTTCGGCGCGGCGAAGCCGCGGCTCGAGCCGGCCGAGCTCGAGGCGCTCGCGCGCGTCGACGGCACGCACCACGCGCTCGTCGCGTACCTCGACGGCGATCCTCGGCCCGCGGGGCTTGCGCAGCTCGTCCGTGACGGCGCCTCGGCCGAGGTCGCCTTCGCGGTCGCCGACGAGAGTCAGGGACGCGGGCTCGGGCGCGTGCTCAGCCGCGAGCTGACCGCCGATGCCCGCGCCGCGGGCATCCGCGAGCTACGCGCGACGGTGCGGCTCGAGAACCACCGCGCCGTGGCCCTCATGACGCGGCGGCCGCGTGTCAGGATGCACCGCTCGGGCGGCGAGTGCGAGTTCTTCGTCGCACTCGACCCGGCCGCGTAGCCGCCTCGGTCCGCCTCCTCCGGTCCGGCCGTGAGCGGGTGAGATGTCGCCCTTTCTCCACGGCTTCGTTCCGCCTCGGGCGCATTTTCCGAATGATCCGCGCCAATTCCGGCCGGGGACGCCGCTAGGTTGCTGCGGTGGACGTCCTCGACGGGCTGAACCCCGAGCAGCGGCGCGCAGCGGAGACCGTTCGCGGCCCCGTCTGCATCCTCGCCGGCGCCGGGTCCGGCAAGACGACCACGATCACCCGGCGGATCGCGTGGCAGGTCGCGAGCGGCGCGTTTCCGGCCACCTCGATCATGGCGGTCACCTTCACCGACAAGGCGGCCGGCGAGCTGAGGGAGCGCCTCGCGGCGCTCGGCGTCCGCGGCGTCCGTGCCAGCACCTTCCACTCGGCAGCCCTTCGCCAGCTCCGGCACTTCGCGCCCGACGACGTCGCCCGGATCCTGCCCTCGAAGGCGCTCGCGCTGCGCCAGATCGCGAACACGCTCCCCGTCCCGTTCCGGTTCCGTCCGGCAGGCGACCTCGCGACCGAGGTCGAGTGGGCGAAGAACCGCCGGATCCCGCCGGAGCGGTACCTCGGCTCGCTCGACGGCCGTGAGCCTCCGATCCCCTCCGACCTCATGCACCGCGTCTACCGCGAGTACGAGCGACGCAAGGCGGACGCCGGGTCGATCGACTTCGAGGATCTCCTGGAGCTCGCCGTGTCGCTCTTCGAGCGCGACGGGCACGCGCGCGACGCCTTCCGCGCGCAGTACCGCGCCTTCACGGTCGACGAGTACCAGGACGTGAACCTGCTCCAGCAGCAGCTGCTGGAGCTCTGGCTCGGGGACCGCGACGACCTCTGCGTCGTCGGCGACGACTACCAGTCCATCTACGCGTTCACCGGCGCCGGCCCCGAGCACCTGCTCGCCGTTCCCGAGCGGTTCCCGCACGCGCTCGTCGTCCGGCTCGAGGAGAACTACCGCTCGACGCCGAACGTGCTCGCGCTCGCGAACCGGCTCGTCCCGCGGCTCGGCGGCGCCGAGAAGGTTCTTCGCGCCACGCTAGCGGCCGGTCCGGAGCCGACCGTGCGGGCTTTCGCGACCGCCGAGGCGGAGGGCGCGGCGATCGTCGAGACGATCCGCGCGTGGGACGGCCCGCTCGAGGAGATCGCGATCCTGTGCCGGACGAACGCGCGGCTCACCGACTTCGAGGAGCTGCTCCACGACGCGCGCATCCCGTTCCAGGGGTCGTCGCTCCTCGCGCGTGACGCGGCGCGCCGGATGCTCCGCGCGCTCGAGCGGCGTGAGGAGGAGCCCGCGGCGGAGGCGGTGCGGCGGCTCGCGCTCGAGGCGGGATGGGTCGAGTCGCTTCCGGACAAGCTCGGGGAGCGCGAGCTCGTCCGGCAGACCGACCTTGCGCGCCTCGTGGCGCTGGCGGCGACGTTCGAAGGGTCGGCCGCGGCGTTCGCAGCAGACCTCCGGCGGCGGTTCGATTCGGGCGGCGACGCCGCGCGGGGCGTCAACCTGCTCACGCTCCATCGCGCGAAGGGACTCGAGTTCTCCGTCGTCTTCCTGCCACGCCTGCAGGAGAAGGAGCTGCCGGCGCGGCAGGCACGAAGCGCGGCCGACGTCGACGAGGAGCGACGGCTCCTCTACGTCGGGATCACGCGCGCGCGTCGGGTGCTCTGGCTGACGTGGTCGGGCGTTCCGAGCCGCTTCCTGGCCGAGGCGGCGCTCGTGCCCGCGTCGGCGCCGTCGCAGGCGCAGCGCGAGAAGCGGCAGGCGTTCGTCCCGACGGCGGGCTCGGACGGCCTCTACCACCGCCTCGCCGTGTGGCGGCGCGCCCGCGCCGACGAGGACGACGTGCCGGCGTACGTCGTTTTCGACAACAGGACGCTCGACGCGATCGCGCGAACGCGGCCCGCCAGCCTCGCCGAGCTCGCCTCGCTCCCCGGGGTGGGGCCGGTGAAGCTCGAGCGTTACGGCGGCGACGTGCTCGAGCTGGTCGCGGACGGCGCCTGATCCCTACGCCGCGTCCCGCGCCGACAGCAGGAGGTCGAGCAGCACCTGCGGGTCGCGGCGGACGCGGTCGTGGTCGGCGCGCGGGCGCTTCGCGAGGTCGAGTGCGCGCGGGTCGGTCAGCGGTCGGAGTCGGCCCTCGCGGATCAGCTCCTCGTCGACGCCTCCGAGGCGGCCCCCGTAGGTGGTGTAGACGGGCACCCCGAGCGCCGCCGCCTCGCGGTTCATCGTCCCGCCGGCCGACACGACGACGTCCGCGGCGGCGATGAGGCTCTGCGCGTCGACGGCGCGTTCAGGCACGAGCACCGACGGCAGCTCGAGCGAGCGGACGTAGTCGCGCTGCTCGTCCGTCCGCGGCAGGACGACCGCGTGGACCGAATCGAGCTCGCCGACATGGCGCAGCGTCAGCGGGAAGAGCGGATTCGAGTGCCGGTGGTACAACGAGACGTCGGGCGGAGGACGCAGCACCACGAGCGTCCGGCCGGTGTCGACGCCGAGCTCCGCCGCAACCGCCGGATCGGGATCGAAGTCGGAGAGGTAGTACTCCTCCTTCAGCCCCTCGTACTGGACGAGCTTCGGCGGGACGGCGCCGTACGACGCGAGCCGCCTGGGCGGGATCGCCTCCGGGACGACGACCCGCGTCGCTGCGCGGCAACCGAGCTGGTGCTGGAGCCACGCCCACTCGTAGTCGAACGTCGTCGAGCTCGGGATGCCGAGCCGCCGCGCGGTCATGGTCAGCTCGTGCGAGCCGTGGGCGAGCGCGAGGTCGAAGTCGCGGCCTCTCGCCCAGCGCCTGAGCGCGCCGAGCCGCGACGTCATCTGCCGCGCCTTCCCGAGCCGCGACCGGCCGCCGTGGTGGCCGATGACCTCCGCCTCGAGGCCGTGGCGCTCGATCAGCTGGAGCGTCTGCGCGTAGGCGCGCGCGGTGATCTCGACCTCGTCGCCGCGCCCGCGGAGCAGCGCGATCAGCGGACGAAAGACGAGCGGGTGCGCACTCGCGGTCATGTCGATCCAGACGCGCATCGCCGCGACGCTACACGCTCGACCCGGCGCATCCGCCGCCGCGCGGTCAGCCGGTCGCGGCGACGGCGCGCTCGACCGAGACGTCGCGGACCACGCCCTCGACGTGGCGCTCGTGCCAGAGCGTGAAGGCGAGGAGACCCCACAGCTGGCGCGAGAGGTCCTCGCGTCGGGCGACGTGGTCGTCGAGCACGCGCGCGGACAGTCTCGGGGCGGAAAAAGCCCTGCCGCCGGAGCGTGTCGGGCGCCAGCGTCTCCCGCGCGAACGGCTCCAGGTCGCCCCGGAGCCACGCCGCCGCGGGGATCGAGAACCCGCGCTTGCGCCCGTGCACGATCGCGCGCGGGAGGAGCGGCTCGACGGCCTTCCGCAACAGGCGCTTCTTCTCGAGGCCGCGAACCTTCTGCGCCGTCGGAAGCGAGAACGCGAAGCTCGACACGACGGGATCGAGGAACGGGACGCGCGTCTCGAGCGACCACGCCATCGACGCGCGGTCGGTCTTCACGAGCAGGTCGTCGACCAGGTATGTGCCGAAGTCGACGTCCTGGAGGCGGGCCAGCAGGTCGTGCCCCTCGGTCTCGGCATACCGTTCGCGGAGGAGCGAGACGGGATCCCAGCCGGCCCGCAGGCCTGTCAGCTCGGCACGCGCGTCCGGCGAGAAGATCTCCTTCCAGCCGTGGTGGCGCTCGAGCGGGGGCAGGTGCGCCGCGCGCACGAAGCGCTTCGCCCTGTAGTCGAAGCTCGTGCGGCGGGACGAGGAGGGGAGCAGGTCGACGAGTGGTCGAACGGCGCGCGCCGCGCCGCCGGCTCGGCCGGCGAGCAGGTCCGCGACGTAGGTGTAGTAGCCGCCGAAGAGCTCGTCCCCGCCCTCGCCCGACAGCGCGACCTTCACGTCCTCGGCGGCGAGCTTCGATACGAGGTAGGTCGGCAGCGCCGACGAGTCGGCGAACGGCTCGTCGAATGCGTCGGCGAGCGCCGGCAGGAGGAGCGCGGCGTCCGGGCGCAGGACGAGCTCACGATGCTGCGTCCCGTAGCGCTCGGCGACCGAGCGCGCGCCGGCGAGCTCGTCGAACGACGCGTCCTCGAACCCGATCGAGAAGGTCCGCACCGGCTCCGACGACTCCTGCGCCGCGAGCGCGGCCAGCGCGCCCGAGTCGACGCCGCCGGAGAGCAGCACGCCGACGGCCACGTCGGAGACGAGGTGCGCGCGAACGGAGTCGCGGAGCCGAGCGCGGCACTCCTCTGCGAGCTCAGCCTCGTTCTCGCCCTGCCGCGCCGGAAGCGGGCCCGGACGCGCGTACCGGCGCAGCGACACTGCCCCGTCCTCCCAGGCGAGCAGATGACCGGGCAGGAGCTTGCGGGTGTCGCGGAAGATCGAGAGCGGCGCGGGGATCGAGTTGAACGCGAGGAACGCCTGGAGCGCGTCGAGGTCGATCTCCCCACGCGGGAGCGCGTCGAGCTCCGACGCGAACGAGAGCTCGCCCCCACCGTGGCGGTAGAGCAGCGGCTTGATCCCGTACGGGTCGCGGGCGAGCACGAGTCGCCGCCGCGGCGCGTCCCACAGGGCGACCGCGAACATCCCGCGGAGCCGCTCGACGAACGCCGAGTCCCCACTCCTCGTACGCGTGGACGAGCATCTCCGTGTCGCTGTGATCGGTGCGGAAGCGGTGGCCCGCGCGCTCGAGCTCCCGCCGCAGCTCCGCGTGGTTGTAGATCTCGCCGTTCTGGACGACGGTGCAGGTGCCGTCCTCGTTCTGGATCGGCTGGTCGCCCCCGGTGAGGTCGATGATCGCCAGGCGCCGCGCCGCGAGCCCCACGCCGTCGCCGACGAACAACCCGTCGGAGTCGGGCCCGCGGTGCCGGAGCGTGGCCGACATCGTCTCCAGCCTGTCGCGGTCGATCCGCCCGCGAGTCGTCGCGATCCCGCAGATCCCGCACATCCGGCTGAGTGTACGTCGCGCTCGATTTCACGCTTTCGGCACTGAGCCGACACCCGCGCGGCACACCACGGCGGATAGCGTTCCGAGAGGGGATCTCGTTCCCCCCGAGGGGGATCAGCCGGTTTTCGCGCCGCCGGCCGTCAACGTCTGCCGAAGCACGCGGAGCCCCGTGCCCGTGAGCGTCCGGAGGTAGAGCAGCACCGAGCGGTCGGCTATCCACTCGAGGTCGTGCGAGAGCTTGTCCGCCATAGAGGTCTCGTAGCCGCCGCGTACCTGCGCGAAGCCGGTCAGGCCGGGGCGGACGACGAGTCGTTGCCAGTAGGCCGGCAGGTCGTGCGCGAGCTCGGCGAAGAACCGGGGGCGAATCGGTCGCGGCCCGACGAAGGACATGTCCCCACGGAGCACGTTCCAGAGCTGTGGGATCTCGTCGAGCTGCGACGCCTTCAGCCACCTTCCGACCGTCGTGAACTCCGCGTCCGTCCGCCGCACGAGCTCCTCGCCGAGGTACGGGCCGAGGCGCGTCTCGGCGTCGCGCCGCAGCGTGCGGAACTTGTAGATCGTGAAGAACCGGCCGGCGCGGCCGACGCGCTCGCCGCGGTAGAGGGCCGGGAGGCCGCTCGTCAGGATCACGACCAGCGTCAGCAGGATCCACACCGGGGAGAGGAGGAGGCCGAAGATCGCCGCGAGGACGATGTCGAGGATCCGCAGCTCGACGTCGATGCGCCGCCGTGGCGCCTCGGCCGCGAGCCGCGTGTATCCCGAGACGAGCGTGTCCTCGAGGCGAGCCGACACCGCGTGCGATGGTAGACCTTCGCGCGTGACCGTCACCGGCATCGACCACGTGCAGGTCGCGGCGCCGCCGGGGTGCGAGGGCGCGGCGCGCCGGTTCTACGCAGAGCTGCTCGGGCTGCGGGAGGTTCCGAAGCCGGAGCCGCTGCGGTCGCGCGGCGGCGTCTGGTTCAGCGCGGGCGCGCAGGAGCTCCACGTCGGCGTCGAGGAGTCCTTCGCGCCGGCGCGGAAGGCGCATCCCGGGCTCGTCGTCGACGACCTCGACGCGGTCGCCGGGCGGCTCGACGCCGGAGGATTCCCGACGCGCGACGACGATGCGATCGCGGGCACGCGCCGGCTCTACGTCGACGACCCGTTCGGGAACCGGATCGAGCTCCGCCAGGCCTGACCGGGAAAGCCCCACTCGAGCACGCGGCGCCGCTACCGACGATCTTCGTCGTATAACGTCTCCTTATGGACACGCGCCAGCTCGCTGCGTTCTGCGCCGTCGTCGAGCGGCGCAGCTTCTCGCAGGCGGCGGAGCGCCTCGGCGTGACGCAGCCGGCCGTCTCGCTCCAGGTGCGGGCGCTCGAGAAGCGGCTGGGGACGCAGCTCGTCGACCGCTCGGGCCGCCGCGTCGAGCCGACGGAGGCCGGCCTGCGGCTGTACCGCGGCGCCCAGCGCCTCCTGGCGCTCGAGGAGCAGATCCTCGCGGACATCTCCGGCGAGGCCGAGGGCGACCTCGCGGGCACGCTCGAGCTCGGCGCCTCGACCGGCCCCGGCGGCATCGTCCTCGCCCAGCTCCTGTGCCAGTTCCAGGCCGCGAACCCCGAGTTGCACGTCGCGCTGTCGGTCTTCGACACGCAGACCGTCGTCGACCTGGTCGCCGATCGGTCGCTCGAGATCGGCGTTGTCGGCGCGGCGCGGCGCCACCGCGGCGTGACCTTCGAGCCGTTCTTGCGCGACGAGGTCATCCTCGCCTGCCCGCCGGGGCACCCGTTCGGCGGCACGGCGGTCACGTTCGAGGATCTTCGCCGCGAGACGCTGATCGTGATGCAGGACGGCGCGGGCGTGCGACAGCTGATCGAGGACGAACTCCGACGCGTGGGGACTCGGCTCCGCGATCTCGACGTCCGCCTCGAGCTCGGCCTGCAGGAGTCGGTCACGACCGCCGTCCGCGCGGGGCACGGCGTCACGTTCATCTCGCGTTCGTCGGTCGAGCCGGATCTGGCAGCGGGGACGCTCACGGAGGCACGTGTAAAGGGCCTCGACCTCCATCGCGAGATCTTCCTCGTGCGCGCGGCCGGGCGGGCCGAGACGCGCGCCGCCCACGCGTTCGTAGAGTTCGCGCGCGAGCGGCTCGCGTGATCGTCCGCTGGGGGCTCGGCGCGCTCGGCGGTGTCCTCGGCGAGCTCGGCGTCGAGCGGCCGCAGCTCGTCGCGAGCGACCGCTGGAGCGCGCTCGACGTTCCGCGCGTCGCGCACTGGACGGAGGTTCCGTCCGCCGCGATCGAGCTTCAGCAGGGGGTGGACTGCGTGCTTGCGGTGGGCGGCGGGTCGGCCATCGACACGGCGAAGCTCGCGTCGTCGAAGACAGGTCTCCCGGTCGTGTCCGTTCCGACCACGTACTCGGGTGCCGAGTGGACGCCGTCGTTCGGCGTCCGGTCGCCCGACCGCCGGATCAGAGGAAGCGGCGCGGGGGCCCGTCTCGCGGCCGTCGTGTACGAGGTGGAGCTCACGCTCGACCTGCCGCGCAGGGAGACGGTCGGCACGGCGATGAACGCGCTCGCCCACTGCGCCGAGGCGCTCTACGTGCGCGGCAGGAGCCCGGAAGGCGATCGGGTGGCGCTCGAGGGGGCCGCCGCCATCGCGGACGCACTCCCGCGCGTCGTCCAGACGCCCCACGATCGCGACGCCCGCCTCGACCTGCTGCGCGGCGCATGCCTCGCCGGCCAGGCGCTCGCGCTCGCCGGCCTCGGCCTGGGCCACGCGATCGCACAGGCTCTCGGCGGAACCTACGGCCTCCCGCACGGCGCGATGAACGCGCTGGCGCTCCCGCCCGCGCTGCGGTTCAACGCGGCGGTCGCGCCCGACGAGGTCAGGAGCTTCGGCGCCGCGATCGGCGCGACCGGCGACCCCGCGGCGAAGGTCGAGGAGCTCGCCGCCCTCGGCCGGTTCGGGCGGCTCCGCGACCTCGGGATCGACGAAGCTGAGCTCCCGGCTGTCGCCGCCGCCGCGGCCGCCCGCGGCGGCAACCGCGCGAATCCGCAGGTCGCCCGGCCGAACGAGATCGAATCGATCCTGCGGAGTATTTACTGAGGTTTGCGTCAGTCGTAGCATCGCTCTCGACCGGTGTCGTTACGCGGAAGGAGAGGTAGGGATGCACGACAAGACGAACCTGGCGGGCCGCGCCGGCCGCTGGTCCGCCGCGCACTGGAAGACCGCGACCTTCGGATGGCTCGCGTTCGCGATCGCCGCTGTCGTCCTCGGCGGCGCCGCAGGTGTCAAGGAGCTCAAGGACTCCCAGACCGCCTCGGGCGAGACCGCCCGCGCCGAGCGGATGCTCGAGCAGGCGGGGTTCAAGACGCCGATGACCGAGAGCGTCCTGATCCAGTCGCGGACTGCCACTGTCGACGAGCCGACCTTCAGCGCGGCCGTCGCGAGCGTCGTCCAGACGCTCTCGGGCCAGCGCGACGTCACGAACATCATCTCGCCGATCCAGAACCCGAACGCGGGCCTGGTGTCGGCCGACCGGCACTCCGCGCTCGTGCAGTTCGACGTCAGGGGTGACGCCGACGACGCGAAGGACAAGATCGCGCCGATCCTCACGGCGGTCGGACAGGCGCAGGCGGGAAACCCGAGCCTGATCGTCGAGGAGTTCGGCGGCGCGTCGGCGACGCACGAGCTCGACACGCGCTTCGAGAAGGACTTGAAGCGGGCCGAGATCACGTCTCTGCCGCTGACGATCGCGATCCTGCTGTTCGCCTTCGGGGCGCTGATGGCCGCCGGGCTCCCGGTGCTGCTCGCGTTTTCAGCGGTGCTCGCCGCGACGGGCATCAACGCTCTGCTGAGCCACGCCGTCCCCACGGACGCGCAGGTCGTGAGCTCCGTGATCCTGATGGTCGGGATGGCCGTCGGGATCGACTACTCGCTCTTCTACCTCCAGCGCGAGCGCGAGGAGCGACGAAGCGGCCGCGCGCCGCACGACGCGCTTCTGCGGACCGCGGCGACGTCGGGGCAGGCGGTGCTGATCTCGGGCGCGACCGTCCTGATCGCGATGGCGGGCATGCTGTTTGCCGGCAACGCGATCTTCACGACGATCGGGATCGGCACGATGATCGTCGTCTTCGCGGCGGTCGTCGGGTCGCTGACGGTGCTCCCGGCGCTGCTCCACCGGCTCGGCGACAGGGTCGACAAGGGGCGCATCCCGTTCTTCGGACGCCGCCCCGGCGAGGAGCGGTTCTGGGGTGCCGTCGTCGGCGCCGTCCTCCGCCGCCCCGCGCTCTCGCTTGCGCTGTCGACGGGCGTTCTCGTGCTCTTCGCGCTGCCGACGCTGACGATGCACACGAAGCTGCCGAGCTACACCGACCTGCCGAAGGACATGAAGATCATCCGCACCTTCGACAGGATCCAGGAGTCGTTCCCGGGGTCGCAGACACCGGCCGTGCTGGTGGTGAAGGCCGACAACGTGACCGTGCCGCGCTATCAGCAGGCGTTCGACGACTTCCGCCGCCGCGCGCTCGCAACGGGCGACCTGCTGGCGCCGTTCCACGTAACCGTCAGCCCGGACAAGACGACGGCACGGGTCGAGTTCTCGATCGCGGGCGACGGCGACAACCCGCGGTCGCTCGCCGCCCTCGCCACGCTGCGCGACACGGTGATCCCGCCCATTGCGTCGCGCCTGCCGGACACCGAGTACGCCGTGACCGGGATCACCGCGGGAACGCACGACTTCAACGAGCAGATGAAGAGCCGGATGCCGATCGTGTTCGGCTTCGTGCTTGCGCTCGCGTTCGTCCTGCTGCTGCTCACGTTCAGGTCGATCGTGATCCCGATCAAGGCCGTTCTGCTCAACCTGCTGTCGGTCGGCGCGGCATACGGGATCCTCGTCGCCGTGTTCCAGCACTCGTGGGCGGAGGGGCTTCTCGGCTTCGAGTCGAACGGCGCGATCGCGAGCTGGTTGCCCCTCTTCCTGTTCGTGATCCTGTTCGGCCTGTCGATGGACTACCACGTCTTCATCCTCAGCCGCGTGAAGGAGCTCCGCGACGCCGGGGCTGCGACGGAGGACGCGGTCCGCAACGCGATCACGCGCACGGCCGGGACGGTCACGAGCGCCGCGATCATCATGGTCGCCGTTTTCGGGCTGTTCGCGACGCTCAGCGAGATCGACGTGAAGCAGATGGGCTTCGGCCTCGCGGTCGCGGTGCTGATCGACGCGACGATCATTCGCGCGGTGCTGCTCCCGGCCGCGATGAAGCTGCTGGGCGAGTGGAACTGGTACCTGCCGACGTGGCTCGAGTGGCTGCCGACCCTGTCGCCCGAGGGGCCGGCGGACGAGCCCGCGCCCGAGGCGGCGCCCGCCCTGATGCCGTAGCTCAAAATGCGGAGGGGCCTTTCTCGAAAGGCCCCTCCCCGTTCATCCGGTCGGACCGGGCCATAACGACAGCTAATGTTTCGCATTAGCGGCGTCTGGTAGTGTGCGGCGGCGTGTCCGGAGAGGTCTCGTTTGACGTGCTCGTGGTCGGAAGCGGCGCTGCGGGTCTCGCCGCCGCCGTGTCTGCAGTCCACGCCGGTGCGCGCGTTGCCGTCGCGACGAAGGCTTCGCTGCAGGCGAACAACTCGTCGAAGGCGCAGGGCGGCATCCAGGCGGCCGTCGGGCCAGACGACTCCCCGGAGCAGCACGCGGACGACGTCTGGCGCAGCTCGCACGAGACCGCGAACCGCGAGCTCGTCGAGGTGCTGACGGGCGAGGCGCCGTCGGCGATCGCGTGGCTCGAGGAGCTCGGCGTCGTCTTCACGCGCGAGAATGGCGGCTACCGCCTCGCCCGCTGCGGCGGTGCGTCGCGCAAGCGCCTGCTGCAGGTCGGAGACCGCACCGGCCACGCGCTGACGAAGGCGCTCCGCGACGCGTGGGAGGCGGGCTCGGGCACGAGCTTCGCGAACGCGCCGCTCCGTGCGCTCGAGACGCGCTCGAGCGGTTGGCGCGCGACCTGCGGCGACCACGTGATCGACGCGGGCACCGTCGTCCTCGCCGCGGGCGGCCGCTGCTTCGCCGTCGCCGCCGAGCGCGGCGAGCTCTCGACGAACCATCCGAACGCGACGGGCGAGGTGACGCGGATCGCAGCCGACCTCGGCGCGGAGACCCGTGACCTCGACGCGCTCCAGTACCACCCGAACGGGGGCGCGTGGCCGCCGAACATGCAGGGCTACTCGATCCCGGAGACGACGCGCGCGTACGGCGCCGTGCTCGTGAACGCGGACGGCGAGGAGTTCACCGACTCCCTTGGCCCGCGCGACACCGTGGCGCAGGCGATCTTCGACGAGGTCGCGAAGGGCAACGGCGTGGAGACGCCCGACGGGCGGCCGGCCGTCTACCTCGACACGACGATGATCGCGCGCGCCGACGCCGAGGTCTCGCTGCCGTACATGCTCCGGCGCTACCGCGGGGCGGGAATCGACCCGCTCGCGGAGAAGATCCTGACCTATCCCGTCCTCCACTACCAGAACGGAGGCCTCGTCATCGATCGCGACGGCGAGACCACGCTCGAGGGCGTGTACGCGTGCGGCGAGATCGCCGGCGGCACGCACGGGCGCAACCGCATGATGGGCAACTCGCTGCTCGAGTGCGTCGTCTTCGGACGGCGGTCAGGTCGGGCGGCCGCAGAGAAAGCGCAGGCATAGCCACGGCATGAGCATCGACACGAGCACGGAGCTGCAGCACGCGGTCGAGGACGCGGCAGCGCACCTGTACGTCTGGGCCCTGAAGGACATCCCGCAGGACCTTCGCGACGCCCTCGCGGCGGCGCGCGACCGCGAGACGTCGGTCCCCGGCCGCCGCGTCCTCGAGACGATCCACCGCAACGTCAACGTCGCCGACAGCGAGCGCAACCTCGTCTGCCAGGACACGGGAATCGCCGTCTACCACTGCCGCGTCGGCGAGCACTTCCCGCTCCACCCGGCGCGGATCTACGAGGGGCTGCGCGACGGCACCGCGCGCGCGACCGTCGAGCACCCGCTCCGGTCGAACGCCGTCCACACGATCACGCGCGAGAACACCGGCCCGAACATCGGGTACCGCCTCCCGATCGTCCATTGGGAGTTCATCTCCGACTGGGACGGGCTCGACGTGAAATGCGTCCCCAAGGGGTCCGGCTCCGAGAACATGAGCTTCCTCAAGATGTGCGTCCCCGCCGACGGCGTGCGGGGGATCAAGCAGTTCGTGCTCGAGTCGATCGTCGGCGCCGGCGGCAAGCCGTGCCCGCCGGGCATCGTCGGCGTGGGGATCGGCGGCTCCGCGGACTACGCGATGCACCTCGCGAAGGAGGCGATCATGCGGCCGATCGGGACGCGGAACCCCGACCCGCACGTCGCGGCGCTCGAGGACGAGCTGCTCGGGCTCCTGAACGAGACCGGCATCGGCCCGATGGGCCTCGGCGGCGACGTCACCGTCCTGCAGTGCCACATCGAGCACGCAGACACGCACATGACGCTCAACCCGGTCGCCGTGAACTACCAGTGCTGGGCCGCCCGCCGCGCGTCGGCGCACATCAGCCCGGACGGCGACGTCGACTACGACCGGGAGTTCTGATGGGACCGCTGTCCCGTCACCGCGGCCGTGGACGAATCGGCACGAAATTGGTGCAAACGTGCCACACCTCGCCGCGTAGAATCGGCCGTGAGGGCGGCGGGTCGACACCCCACCCGGGTGGGGGTGTCCGCGCGCAGGCGCGCGTCGGCGCGCCGTCCTGCGCGCCCGGAACGGGAACGACGCGGATCGGCGGGAGGTCGCGTGGCCGTTCATGAGGTGACCTTCCCCGTCAAGGATCCCGGCGAGATTCTGAAGCTCCGCGCCGGCGACGAGGTCGTCGTTCAGGGCCACATCATCGGGATCCGCGACCGGACGCAGATTCGCATCTTCGACCAGGGGGTCGAGCCGCCGATGGACCTCCGCGGCGCGTTCCTGCTCCACACCGCGCCGAACGTGCGGAAGGTCGGCGAAGGCCGCTACGAGAAGATCTGCATCGGCACGACGACGAGCGCGCGCATGGTTCGATTCACCGAGCCGCTCGGCGACCGGTACGGCGTTCGCGCGATCTGCGGCAAGGGAGGCTTCCCCGACGACGCGATCGAGCCGATGCAGCGGCTCGGGATGGTGTACTTCGCGATCGTCGGCGGCGCGGCTGCGCTCGAGACCACGCAGATCGAGGAGATCGAGGAGGTCGCGTGGGAGGAGCTGATGCCGGAATGCCTCTGGAAGTTCCGCGTCAAGGACTTCGGCCCGCTCACGGTCGGGATCGACGCGCACGGCGGCTCGATGTACCGCGACGTCCAGGCGCGTGCGCGGCAGAAGCTGGAGGAGATCTATGCACGGCTCTAACGGCTTCCTGAATCTGACCGACCGTCCGTCGAAGCCGCGCGAGCGCGGGCTGACGCACGTGATCGACAAGGGCCTCAACCTGCGCGACATCGAGGGGATGTTCGACACCGCGGGCGAGTTCGTCGACATCGTGAAGCTCGGCTGGGGAACGAGCTACGTCACGAACAACCTCGAGAAGAAGATCGCGCTGTACCGGTCGTTCGCGACGCCCGTCGTCTGCGGCGGAACGCTCTTCGAGGCTGTCTACGCCCGCGACAAGCTCGACGAGTTCAAGGAGTGGCTGAAGGAGTTCCGGTTCTCACACGTCGAGATCTCCGACGGCACGATCGAGATTCCGCGCGACCGGAAGCTCGAGCTGATCGCGGATTTCGCGCGCGACTTCACCGTCCTCTCCGAGGTGGGCTCGAAGGACGCCGACGTCAACATCGCGCCGTATCTGTGGGTGCAGTGGATGCGCGAGGAGCTCGACGCCGGCGCCTGGAAGGTGATCGCCGAGGGGCGCGAGGGCGGCACGGCCGGGATCTACCGGCCGACGGGGGAGCTTCGGACCGGCCTCGTCGACGAGATCGAGCACTCGCTCGACTTCCACGACCTCATCTGGGAGGCGCCGACGAAGTCGTCGCAGGCGTGGTTCGTGAAGCACTTCGGCGTCGACGTCAACCTCGGGAACATCCCGCCCGACGAGGTGATCCCGCTCGAGACGCTCCGCCTCGGGCTGCGCGGCGACACGCTCAAGGAGGTGCTGCTTGGCGACCGCGCCGGCGCTCCCGCTTCCTGATGTCGAGGCCATGCCGGCGGAGGAGCTTCTTCGGTGGGCGTACGACCAGTTCGGCGACCGCATGTGCCTCACCTGCTCCTGGCAGCGCCAGTCGAGCGTGCTCGTGCACATGGTCAGCGAGCTCGGGCTCGACATCCCGATCGTCGAGCTCGACACGCAGCTCTTCTTCCGGGAGACGTACGAGACCCGCGACCGGCTCGTGGAGCGCTACGGCCTCCGGCTCGTCCGGCCCGAGGTGATCGGCGTTGCCGAGCAGGCGCTTCGAGAGGGGGCCAACCTCTGGGAGCGCGACCCCGACCGCTGCTGCCACATCCGGAAGGTCGAGCCGCTGGAGCGCGCGCTGGCGCCGTTCGACGCGTGGATCACGGGAATCCGGCGTGAGCAGAGCCCGACGCGCGCCGGAGCGCAGAAGGTCGAGTGGAGCGAGCGGTACGGGGTCTGGAAGGTGCAGCCGATCGCCGATTGGGACGCGAAGCGCGTACATGCCTACTGCGTCGTCAACGAGATCCCGGTCAACCCGCTGCACGACGCCGGATACCCCTCGATCGGGTGCATCCCCTGCACGCGTCCCGTGCGCGACGGCGAGAACGAGCGCGCGGGGCGCTGGGCGGGCAGCGACAAGCTCGAGTGCGGGATCCACGCGCGATGAGCGGTGTCGTGCTCTGGTTCACCGGCCTTTCCGGTGCCGGCAAGACGACGATCGCGCGGCTCGTCGGTGCGGAGCTCGAAGCGCGCGGCGCCGTCGTCGACCATCTCGACGGCGACATCGTGCGCGAGCATCTTTCGAAGGGGCTCGGATTCTCGAAGGACGACCGAGACGCCAATATCGAGCGAATCGGCTGGGTCGCTTCGCGCGTCGCGCGCGCGGGCGCAACGGTGATCGTCTCGGCGATCTCCCCCTATGCCGAGGCACGCGCGAGGGCGCGCGAGCTCGCGGTCGGCGCCGGCGCGCGGTTCGTCGAGGTCCATGTCGCGACGTCGCTCGAGGAATGTGCGCGGCGTGACGTGAAGGGGCTGTACGCGCGCGCGTTCCGCGGCGAGCTCGGCGAGTTCACCGGTGTATCGGATCCATACGAGGAGCCGGAGGCGCCGGAGGTGCGGCTCGAGACCGAGGGCCGGTCGCCGCACGAGTCCGCTCGTGAGGTGCTCGAGCAGCTCGCGGGGGTACCGGCATGACGACAAGCGAGCTCACGCTGACGCTCTCGCACCTCGACGTGCTCGAGGCCGAGGCGATCCACATCATGCGGGAGGTCGCCGCGGAGCGGGAGCGGCCGGTGCTGCTCTTCTCCGGCGGCAAGGACTCGATCGTGCTGCTGCGACTCGCGGAAAAGGCGTTCAGACCCGGGCGCTTTCCGTTCCCGGTGATGCACGTCGACACCGGCCACAACTTCCCCGAGGTGGTCGAGTTCCGCGACCGGCGCGTCGCCGAGCTCGGCGAGCGACTCGTCGTCGCGAGCGTCGAGGATTCGATCGCGAACGGCCGCGTCGTCGACCAGACAGGCCCGCGGGCATCGCGCAACCAGCTTCAGACGACGACGCTCCTCGACGCGATCGAGGAGCACGGGTTCGACGCGGCCATGGGCGGAGCGCGGCGCGACGAGGAGCGGGCGCGCGCGAAGGAGCGCATCTTCAGCTTCCGCGACGACTTCGGCCAGTGGAACCCGCGGGCGCAGCGGCCCGAGTTGTGGAGCCTCTACAACGCGCGCATCCGCAAGGGAGAGCACATCCGCGTGTTCCCGATCTCGAACTGGACGGAGCTCGACGTGTGGCAGTACGTCGCGCGCGAGGGGCTCGAGCTGCCGGCGATCTACTTCGCGCACGAGCGGGAGGTGTTCCGGCGCGACGGAATGCTGTACGCGGCGAGCGACGTGGTCGAGCGCTACCCCGACGAGGAGCCGTTCCGGGCGACGGTTCGCTTTCGCACGGTCGGCGACATGTCGTGTACCGGAGGCGTCCTCTCGGATGCGCGCACGATCGACGAGGTCGTGACGGAGATTGCCGCGACGAACGTGACCGAGCGCGGCGAGACACGCGCCGACGACCGCGTGAGCGAGGCGGCGATGGAGGACCGCAAGCGCGTTGGCTACTTCTAGAGCGCTCACGGGGGCGGAGCTGCTCCGCCTCGTCACCGCGGGCTCCGTCGACGACGGCAAGTCGACCCTGATCGGCCGGCTGCTCTATGACACGAAGCAGGTGCTCGCCGACCAGCTCGAGCACATCGAGCAGGCGTCGCTGCGGCGCGGCAACGGCTACGTCGATTTGGCTCTTCTGACCGACGGCCTCCGAGCGGAGCGCGAGCAGGGAATCACCATCGACGTCGCCTACAGGTCGTTCCTGACTCCGCGCCGCCGGTTCCAGCTCGCGGACGCGCCGGGGCACGTGCAGTACACCAGGAACATGGTGACCGGCGCTTCGACCGCCGATGTCGCGCTGATCCTCGTCGACGCGCGGAAGGGCGTCGTCGAGCAGACGCGCCGTCACTCCTACATCGCCTCGATGCTCGAGCTCCGGCACGTCGTCTTCGTCGTCAACAAGATGGATCTCGTCCTCTACTCGGAGGAGCGGTTCGACGAGATCGCGCGCGACCTTGCGGTTCTCGGCTCGCGCCTCGGTCTCCACGACGCGCTCGCGATCCCGATCTCGGCGCTGAACGGCGACAACGTCGTGGAGCGCGGCGGGCACCTCGACGTGGTACGGCGGATCGACGTTGCTCGAGCACCTCGAGACGATCGACATCGCCGTCGACCGGAACGTGGAGGACCGCCGGTTGCCCGTGCAGTGGGTGATCCGGCCGATGACCGGTGAGCACCACGACTACCGCGCGTACGCCGGCCAGATCGCCGCCGGCGTCTGGCGTCCGGGGGACGAGGTCGTCGTTCTGCCGTCGGGCCTGGCGTCGCGGGTCGCGGCCGTCGAGGTCGGCGGAGTCGACGTGGACGCCGCGGCGCCGCCGCTCTCGGTCGCGATCCGGCTCGAGGACGACGTGGACGTCGGCGCGGGGTGATCTGCTCGCCGACCCCGATTCGCTGCCGGCCGTCGCACGCGAGGTCGTGGCCCGCGTCTGCTGGATGAGCGAGCGCCCGCTCGCTCCGCGCGCACGGCTCCTCGTCAAGCACACGACGAGGACGGCTCCTGCGATCGCCGCCCAGCTCGTCTCGCGGGTCGATCTGCACACGCTCGACGACAGCCCGTCGCCGGAGCAACTCGAGCTCAACGACCTCGGCCGCGTCCGGTTCCGGTTCGGCGAGCCGCTCGTCGTCGATCCGTACGTCCGCAACCGCACCACCGGGTCGTTCATCCTCGTCGAGGAGGCGACGAACGACACCGTCGGCGCCGCGATCGTCGAAGAGGTCGCAGAGTGACGCCCGCGGCTCGCGGCGGCGGCGCCGGCGACACGAAGAATCAGCAGTTTTTTCTCCATTTCGTGGCGAAAGCCACCTTGCGCGTGCCGGGGAGGACGGCGAAGATGATCGCGGGTGGCGGGTGGACTACTCCCCACCCAGGGTGGGGCAGTGGAAGGGCGGCGGCCGCGGCACGCGGGACGACTCCGCCCCCGCCCCGACTGGCGACCACCGCACCGGGGCCTCGCGAGGCTCGCGCGCGGTGAGCCGGCGGGCTGCTCCGCGCGCGGCGGATCCGTACCGCGATACGAACGTGATCGACTCGCGAGCGCCGCGGTTCAACCAGGCGGTCATCGGCTCGCTGGCGCTCGTCGCCCTCGTCACCGGCGCGCACTGGGTCGTCGGGCTCCTCGCGCTCCAGCTCGTCCTCGGGCTCACCCTCGGGCGGCGGTCCTGCCTGCCATGCGTCCTTTACTTCGCGCTCGTGCAGCCGCGGCTCGGTGAGGGGCCGCTCGAGGATTCGCGACCGCCGCGTGCGGCGAACATCGTGGGCGCCGTCGTGCTGAGCGCGGCGACGCTCGCCTACGCCGCCGGCGTGCCCGCGGCCGGAGCGGCGCTCACGGCGCTCGTGGCGGCGCTCGCGCTGCTCGCGGCGGCGACCGGGTTCTGCACCGGCTGCGAGGCGTACAAGCTCGGGTGCCGGCTCACCGGCAGGCCGTTCGTGTCCTGCCCGCTCCCGCCGCGGCCGAGCCACGAGACCGCATGACCTGGCAGTTCTCGCTCGCCGGCCTCCTCGTCGGAGTGCTCGTCGGCATGACCGGGATGGGCGGTGGGTCCCTGATGACCCCGCTTCTGATCCTCGCCTTCGGGTTCGATCCGAAGGCTGCGGTTGGCACCGACATCCTCCACGGCGCCGTCTTCAAGTCGATCGGCGCTGCACGCCACCGGATGCTCGGAACGGTTCATGCGCGGCTCGCGCTCTGGATGCTCATCGGATCCGCGCCGATGTCACTCCTCGGCGTCGAGCTCGCAAGCCGGCTCGGCAGCGGTTCCGACGATGCCTTTCAACACCTCGTCGGCGCCGCGCTCGTCGTCTGCGGGCTCGGGTACTTCGCGAAGACGCTCGTGCGCGGGAGCGGCGCGAGCGACGCGCCCTTCCTGCTCGTCGGCCGCGACCGGATCGCGGCCATCGCGGTCGGCGCGTCGTGCGGATTCGTCGTCGGGCTGACCTCGGTCGGCTCGGGAACGTTCTTCGGCCTCGCGATGCTCCTGCTCTACCCGCTGACGGCGCAGAAGATCGTCGGAACCGACCTCTTCCACGCCGCGGCCCTCCTCTGGGTCGCCGGTGTGGCCCATCTCGCGCACGGGAACGTCGACCTCCACGCGATGGGCTGGCTCCTCGTCGGCTCCGTCCCCGGCGTCCTGATCGGATCGAACATGTCGATCCGCGTTCCCGACCGGGCGCTCCGGCTCGCGTTCGCGTCGATCCTCTTCCTCTCCGGTCTGAAGCTGATCGAGGTACCGCACGCGACCGTCGTGATCGCCGTCGCGGTCGTCGCCGCGCTCGCGCTCCTCGCGGCGTGGTCGGTGCGCCGTCTCATTCTGCGCCGCGTCGCGCCGGCCGCCGAGTAGCCGTACGGCACGCGCCGTACAATCGGCGCGAGCTTGGCCCGCGTCCTTCCGACGGCGTTCGTGCTCGCGCTCATCGCTGCGACCGGTGCGGCCTTCGCCCTGACCCAGCGGGCGAAGACCGAGCTCAGCCCGATCTTCCGGACGCACGTCGATCGCGTCTTCTCGCCCGACTGCCGCTGCGACACACGCGTGGCGAGGATCGACTTCGTGCTGCGCCACCGCCAGCGGCTCGAGGTGTGGATGGAGCGAGACAGGCGCCGCGCCGCGACGCTCGTCCCCGGCCGCACGTTTGCGGCAGGTCCGGTCCCGCTCGCTTTCACCGGCATCGCCGAGGACGGCACCGCACTCGCCGACGGCGTCTATACCCCCGTCGTCCGCCTGACCCGGTCGCACCGGACGATCCGGCTGCCGAACGAGATCCGGCTCGACACCCACGCGCCGACGATCGTCGTCCCGCGGACGCGGAAGGCGATCATCTCGCCCGACGGCGACGGCCGTTCCGACGTCTTCCGCACGAGGTATCGCCTGAGCGAGCCCGCGCACGCGATCGTGCTCGTCAACGGCCGCCGCGCGCTGTTCACGCGGCGGTCGGCGGGCGGCGCCCTCGTCTGGAGCGGTCGCCGCGGCGGCCGCGCGCCTCGGGCCGGCGTCTACGTGCTCGAGGGCGCCGCGCAGGACGTGGCCGGAAACCGGTCCGAGCCGTACCCGTTCGCGGTCGTCCAGGTGCGGTACGTCGCGCTCGGCCGGAAGCGCATCGTGGCGCGACCCGGTGGCCGCTTCGCAGTGCGCGTCTCGACCGACGCCCCCACGGTCGGCTGGCGGCTCGGCGGCCGGACGGGCGTTGCGCGGCGCGGCACGCTCGAGCTGCGGGCGCCGCGCAGCCGGGGATTCCACCGCCTCTACGTCTGGGCCAACGGCCACGCCGCCAGCGCCGCGGTGGTCGTCGCGTGACGGAGATCGTCCGCATCGCCGGAGCGCTCGCGGCGGTCGGGCTCGCGGCGACCGCCGTCGCTCCCGGACGCCTTTCGCGCTTCGCCGGCCTGACCGCCTGGGCGGCCGGGTGCGCCGTCGTCGCGGCGTGGCTCCTGCCGGACGCCCGTGCCGCCGTCTACGCGCTCGCCCTCGTCGCGGGCCTCGCCGGCGCGGCCGTGCTCGCGTGGCTCTTCGTGCGCGTGCCGTGGTCGCTTCCGGTCGCGATCCTCGCGTGCGCGCCGATGCGGTTCCCCGTCTCGATCGGCGAGACCGACGCGAACCTCCTCGTCCCGCTCTACGCCGTCGCCGCCGCGGCGGCCCTCGCGCTCGCCTGGCAGCTCGCGCGCGGCGACCGGCGCGTGCGCGAGTTCGGCGTCGTCGCCTGGCCGTTCGCGCTCCTCGTGTCGTGGACGGGGCTCTCGCTCCTCTGGTCGGAGGACGTGCGCGCGGGGGCCGTCCTCCTGCTCTTCTTCGTGCTGCCGTTCGGGCTCCTCGCGGTCTGCGTCGCGCGACTCCCGTGGAGCGAGGGGTGGGTGTCGACGCTGTACGTGCAGCTCGCGGTGATGGCGGCAGCGTTCGCGGTCGTCGGCGCGTGGCAGTACCTGACCCGCGACGTGTTCTGGAACCCGAAGGTGATCGTCGCGAACGCCTACGCGCCGAGTGCGTGGTTCTACCGCGTCAACTCCGTCTTCTACGACCCGTCGATCTACGGGAGGTTCCTCGTCCTCGCGATCGTCGCGGGAGTCGTGGTCGTGCTCGCCGCGCGCGGCGCGCCCGCCGTCGCGGCGGCGCTCGTCGCGCTCGTGACGTGGATCGGGCTCCTTCCGTCGTTCTCGCAGTCGAGCTTCGTCGCGCTCGGCGCCGCCGCCGCAATGGCGCTCGTCACGTTCTGGTGGCGCCGCGGCGCCGCGCTCGTCGCCGTCGCCGCGGTGCTCGCGCTCGGCGTCGGAATCACCGCCGCGAGCGCCCACGCGAGCGGCGTCGCTCATGCCCTCGGCTACCGGTCGAAGCTCGTCGCGAACGGGCTCGACGTCGCGGCCGAGCACCCGGTCGTCGGCGTGGGCGTCGGTGGTTTCCGCCACGCCTACGCCGAGCGCGTGGGGCTGAAGGGACGCGAGCCGAGGTCGGCCGCGTCGCACAATGCGGCCGTGACCGCCGCCGCGGAGACCGGTGCCGTCGGGCTCGCGTTGCTCGCCGCGCTCGTCGTCGCCGCCCTCCTCGCCGGCCTGCGTCGGGTGCGGTCGGCCGGTCGCCTGGCTGCCGCCGCCGGCCTCGTCGCGATTGTCGTGCACTCGCTCTTCTACGACGCACTGCTCCAGGACGTGCTGTTCTGGGCGCTCGTGGCGCTGCTCGCTGCCTCCGCGGCTCCCGCGCCGCCCGTTGCTCCGCGCGCCGAGCGAGCCGGTCGTGCCGCCTAGGCTCGTCGCCGCCGGGCCTGCGCTCCTGGCCGCGGGCGTCCTGGTCGCGACCGTGATCGCCTTCGCGGTCGCGGAACGGATCAAGCTCGAGCCCAGCCCGATCCTGCAGCCGAATGTCGGTGCGCAGCTCTCGGTCGTGTGCCGATGCCCGCACCGGCTCGTGCCGGTCGCCTTCACGGTCCGCCGCGGCGGGAGCGTCGCCGTGAAGATCGTCGACGGCGGCGGTGACGTCGTCCGCCACCTCCAGCCGCGCCGCTACTACGGTCGCCGCGACCGCGTCGCGTTGACGTGGGACGGCCGCGACGACGGCGGCCGGCGTGTTGCGGACGGCGAGTATCGCCCGAGGATCGAGCTCGGCCGGCGGACGATCGTGATGCCGAACACGATCACTGTCGACACGCGCGCTCCGCGGCTCGCCGTCACGAATGTCTCCCGCCGCACGATCTCCCCGGACGGCGACGGTCGCATCGACGCCGTCAACATCGAGTACACGACCGACGAGCCGGCACGTGCGTCGCTCTTCGTCGACGGCAAGCGCTACGAACGGAAGAAGCGGCTCGGCACGGCCGGCACGTTCCGGTGGAGCGGGAAGCTCCGCGGCCAGACGGTTCGGGAGGGGCGCTACACGTTGAGGCTCAGGGCGGGAGACGCGGCCGGAAACGTCTCCGCCTGGTCGCGGCCGATCGGAGTCCGGGTCGAGTTCATCGCGGTCGCGCCGCACCTCGTCCGCGCCCGTGGCGGCTCGAGGTTCGGCATCCGCGTCGACAGCGACGCGGCAGCCGTGACGGTGGCGCTCGACGGTCGCCGCCGCCGGACGAGCCCCGGCCTCGTCTCGCTTCGCGCTCCCCGCCCCGCCGGCCGCTACCTCGTCACCGTCTCGGCGAACGGCCACCGCGCGTCGATGATCCTGCGCGTGCCGCGGCCGAAGCCGAAGCCGAGGCCGGCGTCGCGATCGTGACCGCGAGTCAGCGCTCCGTCAGCGCGTACACGCGCGTCGACCCGGTGACGTAGATCCGGTCCGCGTCGGCGACGACCGGCGAGTAGTGGCCCGCGGGGAACTTCCAGACGAGGCGCCCCGTCCGCGCGTTCAGGGCATACGTCGCGCGCGGCCCGTACGCGGCGGGGCGCGAGCCGCGGGAGCCGCACGTGCCGCAGGTAGCGAAGTAGACGAGGCCGCCGAAGATCGAGGGCGCGCCGTGAATGGACGCACCGGCGTCGAACCGCCAGCGCAACGCGCCGGTCGCAGCGTCGAACGCATAGAAGTATCCGTCGTACGACCCGACGTAGACCGTCCTGTTCCAGATCGCCGGCGCGGTGTAGACGTAGGAGCCCGCGTGCGACGACCACAGGAGCCGCCCGGTCCCCGCGCCGTAGGCGTACACGTTGCCGTCGGTGTTCCCGGCGTACACGCGCCCGTAGGCGACCGCCGGTGTCGCGTAGAACTCCTCGCGCCTGCCGAGGCGCGCGTACGACTCCGCACGCCAGGCCGCCTTGCCGGTCTTCGCGTCCACTGCGTAGACGCGGCCGCCGTTGGTGCCGAAGAAGATCCGTCCACCCGCGTAGGCGGGCGACGTGTTGACCTCGTCGTCCGCCTCGAACCGCCAGAGCAGCCGGGGCCGCGGCCCCGAGACGTCGAGCGCGTAGACATGGTGGTCCCACGAGCCGAAGTAGAGCCTCCGCCCGACGAGGAGCGGCGACGACTCCACTGCGCCTGCCGGGTATCGCCAGAGGATCTTTCCGCCCCTGACCGTGATCGCTGCGACGAATCCGCGCTGCGATCGCGGGAAGCGGTCGCACGGGTACGGCTGCATGAGCGCGACGAACACCTTGCCGAATCCGGCCGCGGGCGACGCCGCCGCGCAGTGGTGGAAGTGCTTCCTCCACGTGACGCGTCCGGTCTTGGTGTCGATCGAGAACAGGCGCCCGCGTTGCTGCATGACCACCACGCGGTTGTACGCGACGATCGGCGGGAACTCGAGGATGTTCCCGGTCCGCACGCTCCAGATGCCGCGGTACGGCGGGTGGTGCCGGAACTCGGGCGCGAACCTCGTCCGCGCGTCGTCGTAGCCGTAGGTCGGCCAGGGCTCGTTCCGGACGAACGCCTTCGGCCGCGGCTTCGCCACCGGCCTCGTCGGCACGAACTCGACCGTCGACGACCCGCGCTTCTGCGGGAGCGGCTTCGTCTCCTCGTGGCGGTACCAGAGGAGGGCCGCGGCGGCGCCGAGCACGGCCACCAGGAGGACGGCCGCTGCGGCCACGAGCAGACGCTTCACCGCGTCCCACGCTAGCGAACTCGCGTGGCCGCGCCGTCGTCCTCGGTGCGCGCGTCCACGACCGCCCGGGCCCCGAGCAGCCCTGCGAGCACCACCCCCGTGAGCGGCCACACGAAGTACGAGCTCTGGAAGACGCGGCCGAGCCACAGGAGCAGGAAGAGCGAGAGCGCGAACCCGCCCGCCGCCGCCGCGAGCGACGCCGGCGCGCGCGCTCGTTGCGTCCACAGGAGATACGCCGTCGCCGGCGCCCACACGAGGAGCGCCAGCAACGAGAACGGGTAGCTCCCGCGGCGCGCGACGACGCCCGCCTCGACGAGGAGCCCCGCGAGGCCGTAGCCGACGATTCGATACGTGCCCGTCCCGTACGAGATCGTGTCCCGCCAGAGCGCGCCGGGGCCGGCGACGAGGAACGGCAGGAAGCCGACGGCGACGACGACCGCGAACGCGGCGGCCGCGCGGCGGAGCATCCCGCGCGGGAGCAGCGCGAGCGCGAGGAACGGCACCGCGACGAGCGCGAACTGCTTGAGGAGGAGGGCGCCGCCCAGGCTCGCGCCGGCCCACCCGGCGCGTCCGCGGGCAGCGAACGCGAACGCGAGCACGAGGAGGAGGAGGCTCGGCGCGTCCGCCGTCCCGAACCACGGTGCGCGCGCGGCGACCGGGTTCGCGGCGAGCGCGGCGCCGGCGCCGACGCGCGCCGCGAACGGGCCGGGGACGGCGAGAGCCGCGGGGAGCAGCGCGACCGTGCAGAGCAGGACGAGAAACCGGTAGTCGTCGAGCGGCGACGGCAACACGCGCCACGCGGCCGCCGCGATCGCGGTGCCGGGGAAGTAGGCGAAGTGCGAGAGCGCCGCCTCGCCACGATCGGTCGGCTGTCGCACCGTCTCGTACCACTGCGGCAGGGCCGTGTCGCGGTAGTCGTGGCCGTACGGGTTCCGGCCGTCGAGCACGAGGTCGCCGGCGAGCTCGATCTGGTAGGTCGAATCGTTCGTGTAGACGCTCGGCCGCGAGCCCGCGCGCAGCCCCACCGCCAGGAGCGTCGCGGGGACGGTCAGCAGGACGACGACGACGGCGGCGAGCGCGACGAGCGCGTCGCGGCGCCACCACGCCGTCCGCAGCCCGGCCAGCGCCGCCGCGGCGACCACGAGCCCTGCGAGATAAGCGGGAGCGCGGACGACCCCGAGGTCCCAGGCTCCGTCGGCCGCACGGACGACGGGCCCGAGCAGGCCACCGCGGCCGACCTCGACCCCGCGGAAGCGCTGGGGGTCGGCGCCCAGCTCCGGAGCGCCCAGCGCGACGAGGAGCCCGAGGAGCGCGGTGACGGCGAGGCCGGCTCGCCGCTCGATCCTCATCGACGCGCCGCCGGCGCCGTCGCGCCGAGGAAGGCGGCCGCGAGCCCGAGCGCGAACCACGTGATCGGGTCCTCGAAGAAGCCGCTGTAGAAGAGCGAGTGCACGAACAGCGCGAGGAGCACGGCGCCGAGCGCGGTGCCGACCGCGATGTCCCTGCGCCGGATCTCGGCCACCGCGCGAACGGCTGCGACGAACAGGACCGCGGCGAGCGCGATGCCGAGCGTTCCCAGCTCCGCGGCCACGGTCAGCGGCGTTGCGTGCGAGACGAACCGCGCGACGGGGCCCTTGCGGACGGCGACATGCTGCGTCGCAAGCGGTTGCGCCCCGAGCCCGACTCCGAGGACCGGGTGGTGCCGGTACACCTTCGCCGTCAGCTCGACGCGCCGCGACCGGTCGCTTGTCACGCGCTTCGCGGACGACTCGGCGACCGCCGCGGCCGCGAGACCGCCTGCCGCGACCACCGCGACGATCGATCCCGCGAGAACGACCCGCCGCGCCGTCCGTCCGCCGGCCGAGAGCACGATCCAGGCCGTCACGAAGAAGAGCGCGACGAAGCTCGACTGGGAGTACGAGAAGTAGAGCCCCGTCCAGAGCACGGCGACGAGCGCGACGGCAACGCCGAGGTTCAGCCGGCCGAGCCACGCTGCGACGAGCACGAGCGCGATCGCGAGGACGACGTGTCGCCCGTACAGGCTCGGGTCGCGGAAGAGGGACGTGACGCGGAAGTACGTCCCGTAGCTGTTCGAGATCTCGAGGTTCGGCGCGTAGAAGAGGAGCGTCCCCGTCCACGCCTGGACCAGCCCGACGAGAGCGAACAGGAGGCCGAGGGCGACGCCGGCGATCGCCAGCGCCCGCGGGAGCCACGGCTCGATCGGCGCACGCCCGACCACCGCGACGAGCACCGCGAACGGGAGCAGGAAGTACGCGAGCACGTTCGTCCCCGCATGCACGTCGTCCGACCAGACAAGCGAGAGCGCGGCGAACGCGATGAACGCCGCCGCGGACCACGCGAGGAGGGGCGGGAGCGTTCGGACGACGCCGGTGCGCAGCGTCTGCCACAGCAGCAAGGCGGTCGCGGCCGCGAGGACCGCGTACAGGGGGAGCAGTCGCCCGAGCTGGCCGGGCTCCGCGATCGCGACGAAGAATCGGTGCTCCCGGCCGAAGTCGAGCGGGAGCCTGAAGGGTGCCGCGACGAGGACGAGCAGGATCACGATGCCCGGCCACCGCGCGAGCGCCGCCGCGACGGCGACGACCACCGCGCCGGCTGCAATCCCGAGGACGGCGAGCGTCGGCGACAGGAGCCGGCCCGGGACTGCGGACGAGCCGACGAGCGCGAGCTCCGCAATCGCCAGCAGGAGGAAGCCGCCGACGAGCGTCGCGCGCCGCCCCGCCGTCAGGACGAGCACGGCTCCAGCCGCTCCGACGATCGCCCCGAGCTGGGCTGAGCCAAGATCCGCCATGGGGCGCGGACAACACTAGATGCTGACCAGGAGCGGCAGCGACAGAGCGACGACGCCACAGGGCACCAGCTTCGGGCGATCGTCGAGGCTTCGCGCCGGGCGCACGGGGCGACCCGCGATACTTGCCTCATGCTGGCGCCGTGGGAGCGGGTGCTCGTTCTCGCGCCGCACACCGACGACGGCGAGTTCGGGTGCGGCGGGACGATGGCGCGCCTCGTCGAGGCGGGCTCCGACGTCCGGTACCTCGCGTTCTCGATCGCGACGCGGTCGCTCCCGCCGGGGTTCCCGCCCGACACGCTCGCGCGCGAGGTGCGCGAGGCGACCGCGGAGCTGGGCATCCCCGAGTCGAACCTGACCGTGCACGACTTCGATGTCCGCACGTTCCCCGATCACCGCCAGGAGATCCTCGAGCTGCTGATCGAGATCTGGAACGACTGGCGGCCCGACGCCGTTTTCCAGCCGTCGCTGCACGACGTCCACCAGGACCACCAGACGATCGCGGGCGAAGGCCTGCGCGCGTTCAAGCGGACGACGATCCTCGGCTACGAGATCCCGTGGAACAACTTCGACTTCTCCTACCAGGCGTACTTCGCGCTCGAGCAGCGGCACGTCGACCGCAAGGTCGCGGCGCTTGCGAGGTACGCATCGCAACAGCACCGCCGCTACGCGAACGAGGAGTACGTCCGGAACGTCGCGAGGACGCACGGCGTCAACGTGAACCGCGAGCACGCCGAGGTGTTCCAGGTCTACCGCGTCGTCGAGTACGGCGGCGGCGGCGGCGGCGGCGGGGTTGCCGCGAAGCCGCTGCAACGGTCGGGTTTCGTTCGAGGCGGCTTCTGGACCACGTGTGGGGACGAAGTGGCCCAGGACCCACATCCGGTGGTGCCCGTGGCGTCGGGGCGTCGCCGGTCGATGAGGGCGTTCGATTTTCGGTATGGGCGCGGTCTCCGGTTGACGTTACTCCGGCAGTCGGTCGCCGAACTGCGGCAAGTTCAGCGACATGCCCGACGCGACAACGAGGAAATCCTTGGTCTGATCGCGGACGTTCAGGCGCTGCTGCAGATCGCGGGCGACGAGTAGGGCACTTCGATTGAGCGCCCTGTGCCCGCCGTCCTCGTCCATCAGTTCGGGGGATCGTGGATCGCTCTTCGCTCCTTACCAACTGCCGAATCCGTTGCCGTTCGTGCATGTGCTTCGCGACCACGATGTCGCGGCGGTGCACGTGCGAGTGAAGGACCCGGTGAACGTGCCGCCAGCGACGTATTGTCGGGTCACGAAAGAGAACTTCGCCTTGATGGGGTAATCACCAGCTACAACATCAAAGTGGGCGTCCGTAACCCCCAAGGGCTTGTCGATCGGCTCGGCATCAGCCCAGGAGGCCTGGCTTTTGAAAACTTTCCCTTGGGCTGTCCTGAGATAGAGATAACCGCGGACCGAATTTGCCTTCTTTCCACGATCATCACAGACGCAGACCAACCCGTAATCAGTGATCATCGTTCCTAGGACATACCAGTACGAGAGCGTAATGCTCCCGCAACTGTTGATGGTGAACCGCACTTGGCCGGCTAGCTTGAGCTGTTGCCCGAACGTCGTGTAGGAGACGTGATACGCCGTAGCGGGATACGGCGCACGCGCGTACCGATACGAGATCGTGCACGCACTCGACCCGGGAGCGGAAGACGCTGGCAACGGAGACAACAGCACTGCCATCAACGCCAGACCGGCTATGACCCACACCGCTCGCCGCAAAAGCGCCACTCCTCGTTTGAATCAGGCTAACTCCGCTGCGGCGGACGGTCAACAGTCCGGTTTCGCCGATCAACCAGTCCGTTGCCGCAGCCGGCTACTGGCACGCTCCAGCGACTCACGCAGCCGGCCGCGGCCGCGGCGCCGCTAATCAACGCGAGGCGCTTGTTCGACGGTAGAACGACGGGGGGCCAGCACCGCCTTCGCGCCGCCACAACGACCCGAACTCCCACGGATTCGTTCGCACCACTGCTCCGTCTGCCTGACGCTCTCGAACAGCCCATTGAGCAGGTACTTCGCGCGCCGATGACGAATTGCTGGTCGGCCACGTCCGTCATCGTGGTTGAGGTGTGGTTCCGTCGGCGGTAGGGCCGTCGGCGGCGGCGGCGGGGGCAGTGCCGCGGCGGGTGCCGTTCTCTACGCGGGTGGCGCGACGAGGTCGGCGGTCGCGCGCCGCGGGCGGGGCGACCGTTGCCACTCGTAGGCGAGGCCGAGCGCGGCGACGGCCATCGCGGCCGCGATGGTGAGGACGATCGCCTCTCCGCCCGGCAGTCTCGTCAGGACCTCCATGACCGCTGCAACCGTTCCCGCCGCCGGGAGCGTGATCACCCACGCGATCAGGATGTTGCCGGCGATCCCCCAGCGGACCGCGGAGAAGCGCCGCACCGCACCTGCGCCGATCACCGACCCGCTGATCGTGTGGGTCGTCGAGACCGGGAACCCGAGATGCGCTGTCGTGTAGAGGATCGCCGCGGTCGAGGTCTCCGCGCCGAAGCCCTGATGCGGCTCGAGATGGGCAACGCGCTGGCCGAGCGTCCGCATGATCCGCCAGCCGCCGGCGTACGTGCCGAGCGCCATCGCGGTCGCCGCGCTCGCGATCACCCAGAACGGCACGTGGAACTCCTCGCCCGGGTTCGCGGCAACGAGCGCGAGCGCGATCACCCCCATCGTCTTCTGCGCGTCGTTCGTCCCGTGCGTGAGGGCGACGAACGCAGCAGACACCACCTGGACGCGTCTGAAGCGCGAGCTCGTTCGCCCGTACGACCTGTTGCGGAACAGCCACATGATCCCGACCACGATCGCGCCGGCGACGATCATTCCGAGGATCGGCGAGGCGAGCGAGGGCAGCAGGACCTTCTCGTACAACCCGTGCCAGTCGACGACGTCCCATCCCTCGGCGGCGATCGCCGATCCCATCACCCCGCCGATCAGCGCATGGCTCGAGCTCGTCGGAAGCCCCAGGAGCCACGTCGTCAGATTCCACGCGATCGCTCCCACGAGCCCCGCGAGAACCACCTTCAGCGTGACCGCCTCCGAGTTCACGATCCCCGTTCCGACGGTTGTCGCGACCTTGATCGAGATGAACGCGCCGATGAAGTTGAACCCGGCGGCGAACACCACGGCGACCCTCGGCTGAAGCGCGCGCGTCGAGACGCTCGTCGCGACCGCGTTCGCGGCGTCGTGGAAGCCGTTCGTAAAGTCGAAGAAGAGGGCGACGGCGACGACGGCGACGAGTGTCGTGTTCATGGAGAGGCAGCCAGGCGCGCCGGGCCGGGCGAGGTTACAGAAATCGACGAGCCGCACGCGCCGCACCCGGAGCGGCAGCTCGTGGCGACGATGATCGAGCGTGCTCGACGCGGCCGCGAGGCTCCTCACGCGACGACGCTCCCACTCGCAGGAGACGCGCAGCGAGCGAGGAATCGGTTCGGCGGGCGTCGACGAGTGCTGCAGCTACGTGTCTACGGAGACCCGGCGGCCATGGCCGTCGTGGCCGGTGAGCTCGAAGCTCTGCCGGGGACACGCCACGTCGGCCTGATCGAGGCCGGCCGCAGCGGCTCCGTCGTGACCGCGGACGTCCGCGCGAATGCGGCCGACGCGGCGCTCGCGACGCTCGACGGGCTAGGCGTTCCTCCCGACGACGTGGCGCTCGTCCGGCTCGAGACGGTCGTCCCCGTCTCTGCGGAGCCGCTCGCGCTCGTGTGGGCCGACGTGCTCGGCCAGGCGAGTGCGCGGGCGCGCGCTCCGGGTCTCTACCTCTTCCTCATGTCGGTCGCGGGCGTGATCGCCGGCCTCGGCGTGATCAACAAGAGCTCGATTCTCGTGGTCGGCGCGATGGCGACGAGCCCCGACCTGCTCCCGGTCACCGCTGCCTGCGTCGGCCTCGTGCTGGGGCGGCGGGCGCTCGTCCTCCGCGGGCTGTGGACGCTGCTGCTCGGGCTGACGCTGACCTGCCTGGTCGCCGCCGCCGTCACGGGATTCCTGAGGCTGGTCGACGGGCTACCGCAGGGTTTCACGCTCGGCGAGATCCCGGCCGCGCAGACTCACGTCGGCCCGACAACGATCATCGTCGCGCTCGCAGCGGGCGCGGCCGGAATGCTCGTCGTGCAGACGCGAGCCAGTGCCGCCGTCGGCGTCGCAATCTCCGTCACGACCATCCCCGCCGCCGCGTACCTCGGCGTCGCAGCCGGTCTCGGCAAGCTGGACAGCGCCTGGTCCGCGCTCGGCGTGCTCGGCGTGAACATCGCGATGATGATCGTCGGCGGGTCTGTTGCGCTTGCCGCGCAGCGCGCAATGCGAGTGAGGGCCTCCGCGACCGACGCGACGTAGCGCCCTCGCGCTGTCAGAGCCTGCGGTCGGGGGAGAGCAGCTCGTCCGGGCGCAGCCACTCGTTCGCGAGCTCGATCCCGTCCGCCCGCTCCAACGCCTCGCGGAGCGGCTTCGCCCACAGGTGCTCGATGAGCACCAGCGCCGCCGACATGCTGTTCGGGAGCGCCTGCGTGAGGCGGAAGGCGTCGTCCTCGTCGAAGAGATGCCCGTCCGCCAGCTCGGCGGCGCCGGCGATTGCGCCCCGCTCGACCCCCGCTGGGCCGGCGGCGTCGAACCCTGCGAGCGCACCGATGTAGGAGCCGAATGCGGTGGCCTCGTCCCAGTCGAGGTCGCTCCCCGTCCACTTCATGACCCTGCCGTCCTCGTCCTTGCGAATCAGCAAGAGGTCGACGATGCGAATGATCCCCTCGTGCTTGAGCCTGTCGAGCTCGGGGAGGATCTCGCCCTTGAAGTGATTGCCGTCGAAGGCGATCGTCAGCAGCTGGATCGGTCCTAGGTTCTCCACGCCGTGCAGGCTACGTAGCAACGCCGGCCGAACCTCACCCCCCGAGGATGATCCGTCGGGGCGCACCCTGCTCCGTTCACCCGGCAGTGTGATGAGGACGCACCCGCGGGAACTGCGGTGAGCGCTCAGCTCCCGGATCTGGATTCGATGCGGTCGAGCCGCCGGTCGATCTCGGCGAGCGCGTCCTGCAGGTCGGCCAGGCCGGCGAGGATCGCCGGCACGCCCTCCCCCGGCGACCCTTCTTGTGCACGTTGGATGACCGTGCTCGTGACGCCCGCGGTGAGGAAGGCGATGAACGAGACGCCGAACACCATCAGGACACCGCCGACGACGCGTCCGAACACGGTCGTGGGGACGACGTCGCCGTAGCCGACCGTCGTGACCGTCTGGAGCGACCACCAGACGGCCGACCCGAACGTGTGGAAGTCGTGCGGGTCGGCGACGCGAATGATGACCGCGCCGGCGAACGCGAGCAGGAGAAACGTCACGGACAGCCCGACGGTGACGGACCGTGCGTTCACGATGCGTCGGATCCGGCGCTCGACGAGCGGCACTCTCTGGCGTTCCGGCGCCCGTTCGCTGTCGGCCATCGCTCTGAAGTTCCAGCACTGCGGGGACACTCCTGGCCGGGAGCACGCCTGAAGGCGAACGACCCTATGTCGGCGCGGTTGCGAGCGCGGCGTCCGTCTGCTCGACCGCGTCCGCCTTCTCGCGCACCGACGAGATGACGACCGCCCCGAACAGCGCGAGACAGAGCGCCCCGACGGCGGCGACCGCATGCCACGGCGGGTTCTTGTCGAGCCTCTCCTGAAGGACGAGCGCGCCGAGCACGACGCTGACTACAGGGTTCGCGACCGACACGGTCGCGACGGAGGGCACGAGCTGGCCCGTCGAGAGCGAGAGCTGCTGGAACAGGAAGCCCACGACCCCTGCGGCCGCCCACACCCAGAACTCGAAGCCGGCGATGACGTGGCCGATCCCGTCAGCGTGCCAGCTCTCGACGACCGGCTTCATCAGCGTCGCCGAGAGTCCGTAGAGCATCCCCGCGACCGTGCCGAGAAGGGCGGCGCGCGTGGACAGGCTGCCGCGGTTCGCGAACAGGAGCAGAGCCGCGCACGCGGTTCCGATCACGAGGACCGAGGCGGCCCAGTCCGAACGCGCCGCGTTGTCGACGCCGGACGCCGGATCGCCGAAGCTCGCAAAGAGAGCGAGGCCGACGACGATGATCGCGGCGCCGACCATTTCGCGGCCGCCGACCGCCTGGTGCGCGAGGAAATAGCCGAGCGGGAGCGCCCAGACCACGGTCGTGACGAGCAACGGCTGGATGATCGACACGCGTCCCCGGTCGAGTGCGGCCGCCTGGAGCGCGACGCCCACGAGCTGCGCGACGAGCCCGATCATCCAGACCGTCTGTGTGAGCAGCACGACGAACGACCGCGGCTGCCGGAACGAGACGCCTGTGAGGCCGACCGCGGCCTTCTGCCAGAGGGTGGCGGCGAGGGCGAAGCTCGCGGCGGCAAGGAGCGCGAGGGCTGCAGCGAGCTCGTCCACGAGCCACCACCATAGAACCTCGGAGAGACGGATTCCCGCTCATTCACCCGATCCGCGTGACCCCTGCATCCGCCCTCAGATCGTCGTACGACGACTGCAGCTCGTCGCACCGACGGAGGACTGGGAGGCGCGGCGCGCGCTGCGCGCCGTACCCCGATTACCGGCCGTGCCGCAGCTGCGGCGGGAGCGGACGGGCATGGAGCACGACAAGCGTCTTCGTCGGGCGCGTGAGCGCGACGTAGAGCTCGCGGAGTCCGCCCTCGCGCTCGGCGATGAGCGCCGGCTCGACAACGATCACATGGTCGAACTCGAGGCCCTTCGACTCGCGCGGCGTCAGCACCGGGACACCGTCGTAGAGGTCGCCGCCGCCGATCCCGGGCCTGAGCTCGTCGGGCACGATCAGCGCCAGCAGGCCGTCGAGCCGTGCGAGCCGCTCGGCCTCGTGGAACGCCTCGGCCAGCAGGCGGTCGGCGGGCACGAGCCGGATCGCAGGCGCTGCGGCGCCGGTCCTGTAGGCGATCGGTCGCTCGACCTCCGGTGCGATGACGTCGAGGAGCGGAAGCGCGAGGTCCATGATCTCGGCCGGCACGCGGTAGGCGTGCCGAAGCTCCTCCACGTCGGCGTCGTCCCCGCGGGGGAGGTGCGGGAGCACGTCCTCCCACCGCTCGTAGGCGACCGGGCCCGTCCCCTGAGCAACGTCTCCGAGGATGGTGAGCGATCCGGCACGCGCGCGCCGCGCGATCATCCGCAGCTGCATCGGCGTCAGGTCCTGCGCCTCGTCGACGATCACGTGGCCGAAAGAACGAGGCGGCGTTCCGACGAGCGCGCGCGCCTCGTCCACGAGCGGGACGTCGCCGTCGCTCCACTCGGTGCCGCGGCGCAGCAGGAGCCGCTGCTCGCGCGGGTCGAGGATGCCGTCCGCGGCCTCGGCTAGCGTTTTCGATGATGACAACAGCGACCGCACCACGCGCTCCGGCGCCACCGAGGGCCACGCGGCCCGCACCACGGACTCCAGGTAGCCCTTGCCGCGGAGCGCCTTCTCCACCTCCTCGAAGCTCCGGAATGCGGCGCCCCCCAGAACCCGCCCGTACTCCTCGTAGAAGCGACGAAGCAGGCTCATCCGGAACCGCTCCCGCGCCGCCGTCGTCGTGCCGTGGGCCGCGCGCGCCTCCTCCACGAGCTCCGCGACCTCGCGCTCGCGGACCCACACAAACGAGCCCTCGAGGCGTGCGACGAGCTCCTTCGGCTCACTGCGGAGGCGAAGGGTCGTGGCGCGGGCGAGGACATCGGCGAGGCGGGTGTCGGCCTTCAGCCGTGCGACCTCCGGTCGGTCGCCCAGGGTCGGCGTCACGCCGTCGACCAGGTCGTGGACAGCCCTCTGCTCGACCGACGACTCCCCGAGCGCTGGAAGGACGTGCGACACGTACTCCATGAACGTCCGATTCGGGCCGACGACGAGAACGCCGGTGCGCGCGAGTCGCTCGCGGTACGTGTACAGGAGCCACGACGCGCGGTGGAGCCCGACGGCGGTCTTCCCGGTCCCCGGGCCGCCCTGGATCACGAGCGGCCGGTCCGGCTCGCGCGTGATCAGGCGGTACTGGTCGGTCTGGATCGTCGCGACGATGTCGCGCATGCGCGAGTCGCGGCTGCGCTCGAGCTCCTCGAGGAGGAAGTCGCCGACGACCGCGCCGTCGACGAGCGACCCGTCGAACGATTCGTCGGCGATGTGCGTCAGCCGCCGCCCGTGCGTCCGGAACCGGCGTCTCAGGGTCACCCGCTGAGGGTCGTAGGGCGTGGCCGTGTAGAACGGGCGCGCCGCCGGTGCCTGCCAGTTCACGACGACCTGGCGCTGCTCGTCGTCGTGCACCCAGCGGCGGCCGACGTACAGCGGGTGCTCGACGCTCTCGAAGTCGAGGCGGCCGAAGCAGAGCCCTCGCTCGGCATCCTCGAACGTCTGGAGCCGACGCGCCGCCCATGCGTCGAGCGCGGCCTGCGCGACCTCGCCGTCGGCGTTGTCGCCGGCACGCGCGACGACGGCGCGCATCCGCTCGAGGTGCGTGTACGCGCGGTCGACGTATGCCTGCTCCAGCTGTAGCTCCGGATGGGCCATGCGGTGAACGGTAGACCGCCGACGCATTTCGTTCCATGACGGATTGCCCAGAGCATCGGTGGGAGACGTGCGCTCGACGCTGTACGACGCCGACGGCAACGAGACGGCCGACGAGGCGCTTGCCGTCCGCGGGACGACCGTCGAGGTCGGTGACGACGGCGAGGTCGTCGCGGAGCTCGAGAGCTGGACCGTCGACGAGCGCCGGCTCGGAACGAGCGAGGGGAGCGCCGCGACGCGGCCAGACGCTGCCGCCGGGGAGTAGCCCTCTAGAGCCGGAGCGCGCCGCGCAGGCGCGACGCCGGCGTCCGCGGGGGAGCCGACACGAGGAATGCGGCGAGCCGCTCGGCCTCCGCGTCCGGGATCGAAACAGTCGCCTCGACGGTCCCGTCCTCGTTCCAGACGCTGAAGCGGACGTGGCCGTCGCGGAGGTACCGGCTGACGCGCAGCGCCTTTCCGGCATGTGCCTCGTCGGCGCGGAAGAACCCGACGATCTTCGTCCGCTGCGGCGTCGCACACCACGGGCAGAACCCGAACCCGCTGTCGCAGGGACTTCCGCAACCGGCGCATGTGCGCATCGCGACGATCTCTACCCGCCACAGGTGGACTTGAACCGTCCGGCGCCTCGTATCTCTCGTGTGGATCGGCGCACGTTCCTGGCGGCGGCCGCGGCGGCGCCGTTCGCGCTGCGCGAGGGCCGCGCTCTCGGCGGTGGCACGCCCGTGGCGCTCGTGACCGCCGATACCGAGGCCCGAATCGTGGCGATGCGCATGATCGACGGGCGCGTGATCCGTTCGCTGCCGACGCTCCCGGGCCCGCGCTCGATCGAGCGCGCAGGCCCCGTCGCGCTCGTCTGCCACACGGCGCTCGGCGCCGTCACGCTCGTCGACGCCGCGACCCTGCGCGTGGCGACGGTTCTTCGCGACTTCTCCGAGCCGCGGTACGCGGCGGCGCATCCCGACGGGCGGCACGCCTACGTGACGGACTCCGCCGCGAGCGAGGTCGTTGCCGTCGACGTGGCGCGCGGGCGAACGCTCGGACGCGCGCGCGTCGGCGGGTGGGCGCGTCATATCTCGCTCGACCCGTCAGGGCGGTCGCTCTGGGTCGGCCTCGGGACCGCGTCGAGGACGATCGCCGTCGTCGACGTCTCGACGACGGAGAGGCCGCGGCTCGTCCGGCACGTCGTCCCGCCGTGGGGCGCGCACGACGTGGGGTGGCTTCCGGGCGGAGGCGGCGTCTGGGTCACCTCGGGCGACCGCGGCGCGATGGCGGTGTACGAGGCCGACGGGCGCATACGGTTCCGCCTCTCCGCGGGATCGCCGCCGCAGCACGTCTCGTTCGGGCGCGGCGTGGCGTACGTCACGAGCGGCGACGACGGGACATTCGACGTCCACGACCTTCGCACCGGGAGGATCATCCGGAGGACGCACGTTCCCGTGGGCTCGTACAACGTGCAGCACACGGGGTCGTACGTGCTCACGCCGTCGCTGGCGCGCGGGACGCTGGCCGTGCTCGACGGCGAGGGAAGTCTTCTCTGGGAGCGTCGCCTCGCCGCGTCGTCGCACGACGCGTGTCTCGTCTCGGTGTACTAGGTCGCTCAGGCCGGAAGGACACGCCGGAGGCGGGCGAGCTCCGCCGGCAGGAAGAACCCGAGCGCGAGGAGCGCAACGGGGTAGGCGGCGACGAGGAGCAGCGCCACCGCGAGCGGCACGTCGAGAGCACGCGCGGCGACCGTCAGCGCAACGGCGGCAGCGGCCGCGGTCGCGACGCGGCGGCGCTGGTAGGCGACCGGGTAGACCCGCTGCGCGTAGAGGTACATCCCGGCGAGAAGCACGACGTATGCCACGAGCGTCGAGACGGCCGCGCCGATCATCCCGTACGGCGGGATCAGCGCGACGTTGAGCGCGATGTTGACCGCGGCGGCGACGCCGGCGACGACCCAGTTGAGCTGCGTGCGGCGCGCGCGGCCCGAGCCGATCGCGATGACGGTGTAGGCGGCGTAGGCCGTTGCCGCGAACGCGAGCGGCGCGACGGCCTCGGCGGCGCGTGCGAACTCCGGCTTCGGCGCGAGCACGTCGACGAGCCAGGGGGCGAGCGCGCCGAGCGCGAGCGACACCCACGAGCAGAGAACGACGAGATACGTGAGCACGAACGCGTAGGTGCGCTTTGCGTCGCGGTCGTCCTCGATCGAGTAGGCGAACGCGGGCCAGGCGGTCCGGAACGCGATCATCAGGAAGACGATCGCGGAGGAGATTCGCGCCGCGACCGAGTAGACGCCGACCTCCGTCTGGCCGTTGTAGTGCGCGATGAAGATGCGGTCGCCGAAGTTGATCGCCCACAGCGCGAGCGCGGACGGGACGAGCGGCATGCCGAACCGGTTCATCTCGCGGAGCAGCCCGCGATCGAACTGAAGCCCGAGCTGGTAGCGCCGGTACCCGAGCAGCACGAGATACACCGCGAGTGTCCCGACGACGTTCCCGACGACGGCGCCGGTCGGGCCTTTCTCCAGGACGACGACGAGCGTGATCGTCGCGCCGATCGTGATCAGGACGTTGGCGACGCTCGCGACGAGGAACGCGAACGACCGCTCCTCGACGCGGAAGAGCGACGTGAGCTGCTCGTAGTTCATCTGGGCCCACAGGCCGACGAATGCCGCCCGCACGAGCCACGGGTCGTCGCCGAGCCGCAGCCAACCGTCGATCTCCGACGCGAGGATCCAGCCCGCGACGAGGCCAGCCGTGGCCATCGTCATCGTGAACCAGAACGACGTGCGGACGACGAGCACGCGGTGCGCCGGATCCTTCGAGTCGAAGTAGAAGCGGAAAAACGCGCTCGAGATCCCCATCCGGAGCACGATCACGAGCACCGTCGTGGCCGCGACGACCGTCTCGATCTTGCCGAACCCCTCGCCGCGGAGGTACGTCGCGTAGAGCGGGAGCAGGAGGACGGCGAGGATCCGCGAGATGAGCCCGCCGACGCCGTAGACGGCCGAGTGGCGGGCGAGACGCCGGAGCTCGCGCGCGAGGCTCACGCGCTGAGGGTACTCCCGGCGCAGGAGCGCGCTTCAGGCGTCGCGGTGGTCAGAGCGAGGCGTAGACCTCGACCAGCCGTTCGGCGACGCGGTCGATGTCGTGGACCCGCTCGACGTAGCTGCGGCTCGCCGCGCCGACCTCGCGCCGCAGGGCCGGGCTCTCGACGAGCGGGCGTAGGGCGTCGACGAGCGTCTCCTTCGTCGCCGGCACGATCGGTAGCCGCACGCCGTACCCCGCCGCGGCGCGGTCGACGAGCTCCGCGCGGAGATACGAGACCACCGGCTTGCCGAGTGCCATCGCCTCGAGCGCGAAAACGCCGTGCCAGCCGGCGTTCAGCTGGTCGACCACGATGTCGGCCCGCGCGTACCGCTCGCGCGCCTCGTCGTGCCGGACGCCCTCGACGACGTCGAGCTCGACCGGCAGCCGCTCACACGCCTCGACCACCCAGCGCGTCCCCTTCTTCTCGCGATTCGACGGCGCGTGCACGACGAGCGGCCGGGGCCGTTCGGACGGCGGCACCGGCGTGAACGGGCGCAGGTCGAGCCCCGGCGGGATCACGTGCGCCTCCGGGACCCACTCGAGCGCGGCGTGGGAGCCGACGATCTCCGCGCCTGCGCGCTTGCCGTACGCGAGCTCCGCGGGACTCTTGCCGCGGATGTCCGAGCCGAGGTAGTGGAAGACGCTCTTCCGCCGCGCGAGCCGGAGGAGCGGGAACTGCACCGACTTCGGCACGAGCGTCAGCCCGAAGTAGAAGTGGAAGACGTCGGTGAGGGGCAGGAGCCGCGCGAACGCCGCCGCCTGCGTCGCCAGACGGCGCGGGAGCCCTCCGCGACGGTCGAGCGACCAGTCGGCCTCCGGATGCAGCCGCCCGCGCTCGAAGACGACGAGCCGCGCGTCGACTCCGCGACGTCGCAGCGCCTGCACGTTCTCCCACGGGATCCCCGCGACGTTGACGGGGCAGTGCGTGACGCGGAGGCTCATCGTGCGGCGCACACCTCTAGCGCCGGCTCGGCCCGCGGTTACGGCGCCGCGATGTCGCCGAGGCGAAACCGCAGGTCGCGAACCTCCGCGAGCCACGCGGCGCCCTTCTCCGCACGGAGGTCGGCGCGCGACGACACGCGCTTCGCGGAGAGCAGCGCGAGGTCGACGAGGTCGTCTGCCGGGACCCCGTGCGTCTCGATCCATTCGCGCGCCTCGTCGGGCAGCTCGTCGGGCGGCTCGCCCGCCGCCGACGCGATCACCTCGGCCGCTGCGAGCGCGCGCGCCGGCGACGAGTCGGCGGCCGTCAGCGCCGCACGAATGGCGTCGTTCCCGCCGCGGGTCAGCTCGCCGACGAACTCCGTGCAGCCGTCGCCGTCGAAGAGGCTCATGTCGTCGTCCGTCCCTTCATGGATCCCACTCCAGCTGGTCGAAGTATCTGAGCGCCGTCCGCCCCGGACGCACCCTCGACCTCAGTGCCCGCAGCTCGTCGTCTCCAATCTCGCCGATCGCGCGCTTCACCCCGAGGTAGGGGATGTTCAGGTCTTCCTGGTAGACGATGGTCGAGATCCGCGGGTTGATCTCGATCACTTGGTCGCCCACGAGCTGGATGTTGAAGAAGTGCTCGATCTCGAGCTCGGCGACGATCCGCGCGGCGAGCTCCATCAGCGCCTCGTCCTCGACCGTCTCGAAGTACATCGCGAGCCCGGCGCGCATCGCCTCGCGGGTCTTCGGATGGCCGAGCACGACCTCGCGGCCGTTCGCGATCCCGTCGATCGTCCGCTCTCCGCCGGTCGCGAGCTCCATCACGAGGAGCTCGGTGCCGCCCTCGGCGGGCAGGAGCTCGAGCGCCTCCTCGAGCCGCATCGCGACCGAGCCGGGGCGCTCGTGAAGGAGCTGGTGCGCGCGGTCGACGGTCGGGTCGAGGACGCGGAACCCTCGGGAGCCCGACGAGAAGACCGGCTTGAAGCACACCGCGTGATCGGGGTAACCGAGCTCGCGCGCCGCGGCCTCCACGCCTCGGCCGCCGGTCACCCTCCGGAACTCGGGCGCGGGGACGCCGAGCCGGTGCAGCAGGCTGTAGGTCTCCGCCTTGTCGTTCGACCGCGTGATCGTGTCGGGTCGCGAGACGAGGATCGGCACCGGAAACGCGTCCCGGTGCGAGGCGAGGCCGGCGAGGTCGAAGGACGATTGCGGCAGCACGGCGTTGGCCGACTCGCGCTCGACGACGGCGCGAATCGCGTCGGGAAAGGCGGGATCGGCGCCCGCCGGCACGAGGTGGAACGCGTCGCACAGGTGCCGCCCGACGGAGCGCTCGCTCATGTCCGTGCCGACGAGCCGGACCGGGCGCTCGCCGTTCTCGCGCAGCGCGCGCAGGAGCGCCGCCGTGCCGGGGGCGCCGGAGGCGGTGACGACGACCGTGAGGACCTTCAATCGCCGCTCCTCGCGGCGAGCAGCTCGCGCAGCTTGCCGCCGGGATAGAGCGCCCACAGCTCGGTGGCGGGGCGGACGGAGCCGCGCCGCTCGTGGATCGACAAACCCTCGTCGGGCGCCAGCGTCGAGACGGACTCCTGCCACCCCGACGGGCGGAGGTCGCCGTAGAACGTCTCGACGTCCCCGTGCAGCGTCCAGTGGACGAACTGCGAGTAGCCGAGGCGCGTGTCCTGCCACTGGAGCGTGTCCGGCAGGAACGAGTGGACGTGGCCCGTCTCTGCGAGCAGGACGAAGAACCCGCCGACGGCATCGTGCGCGACGCACAGCCCGCCCGCGACCGGCTCGACGAGCGGCCGCTCGGCGAGGCCCGCCCACTCCGCGAGGCTGGGGAGCCGCTCCGACCCGCCGCCGAGGAGGCGGATCCAGCCGCGGTCGACAAGAAGCCCTCCGGTGCGGCTCGCGATCGCGCCGAGCGTCGAGTCGTCCGCTACTTCGAGGAGTCGCAACGTCTCCTCGCCGGCACGCGGCGGCAGCACCACGACGCTCCGGGCCGACTCCGCGATCCATGCCTCGACCTGCGGCCAGGCGCTCATCGAAGGGCCTCGCCGGGCACGGCGCGGTTCGTCCGGAACGCGACCGTCACGCGAGATCGATCCTGTCGTTCGCGAGGTGCGCGAGGCGGGTCTCGCGGTCCGCGTCGAGGAACGACCGCATCGTCTCACCCATCGTCGAGCCGGCGAAAGCCCAGATCTCCGGGTGGATCAGGAGCTGCAGCCACTCGAGCTCGCCGCGCGCGAGCTGGGGGTGGGGGCAGCCGTGCCGCCAGCGCTGGTTCGAGTCGGATCGGTAGTGATCGGGGTCGAACCACGGCGCGGCCATCACGTTCGTCGCGCCCGGGATCGGCGCCGTCATGTACTCCGGGTCGGGGTTGTGCCAGGCGACCACGGGCTCGAAGCGGTCGTCGAGGTCGACGTCGGGCCAGACCGCGTGGTGCGCAACCTGGTGACCCAACTCGCGAAGCCGCGCGAGCGCGCGCTCGCCGTCGTGCGAGGCGAGGTTGTAGAAGACGGACCTCGTCATCAGGAACCACGTCGACCACGCCTCCTCCTCGGCCTCGACCTCGGCGAGCGCGAGCGCCGCGTCGAGCGACAGGTCGACGTCGTGCCGCAAGAACACGACGCCCGGCTCCGGCTCGGCGTCGAAGCCGGCGTGGCGGTACCCGCCCGCGCGAATCGCGCGCAGCAGCTCACGGTAATGCTCGAGGTCGAAGGCACAGCTCATGTCCCGGCCAGTATCCACTGGAACGTCACCGGCCCCTCCGGCTCCGAGATCGCGACCACCTCGTCGCGGAGGAGATCGAACCCGGCGTCGCGCAGCAGTCGCGAGTTCGTCTCCGGCGGGAACCCGGAGAAGAAGCTCGGCGCTCCGAGGAAGTCGCCGGTCCAGCCGGGAAGGTCGGTCGCGCCCAGCGACGCCATGAAGTGACCCCGTGGCGCGAGCCATCGGTGGATGCGGGCGAACACGGTCGAGAGCAGCTCGCGCGGGACGTGGTTGAACGCGTAGAACGCGACGACGGCGTCCCAGGTCGCCTCGTCGAAGTCGATCGTCGTCAGGTCCGCCCGGAGGAACCGCCCGCCGGGCACGCGCTCCCTCGCGCGCTCGAGCTGGCGCCCGGAGAGATCGATGCCGGTGAGGCGGAACCGCTCCGCGAGCGCCCGCGTCTCGGCGGTCCCGCCGCCGCAACCGAGCTCCAGCACGCGGGCGCTCGGCGGAAGGCGCCGCACGAGCTCGTCGAGCCACTCGCCGCGAGGATCGTCTGTGACGCGGGCCGCCCACGCCTCCCATGTATCCACGATCGCGTCGTAGCCGCGGCCGACGAGCTCGGTCCGGCTGTCGAGGGCCGCGGCGGCCGGCGGCCGGATCACGCCGGCTCGACCTCGACGTCCAGGAGTCGCGCCGCCGCCTCCGCGCGCTGGAGCGCCTCGAGGCTCGTCTCGCCGACCGCGATCACGTAGCCTCGCCGGTCGCCGTCGAGCCGCACCGGCCGAATCGTCTCGCCGACCGTCAGATACGTGTCGGCCTGGACGACTCCGGGGAACGCGAGCACCTTCTCCAGCGACCCCACGGTTGTCACGCGGCCCGTCGGCAGCGGCCCCGGCTCCGCGGTCAGGAACCGGATCGCGAGCGGCTGCCGGAACCGCGGCAGCACGAGCTCGTCCGGCACGTCCTCGCCCAGCGCCATCCGCACCTGCACCTCGACGAGGTCGACGCCGACGGCGTGGCGGACGAGGTCGGCCATCTGGCCGCCGGGGATCCGGGCCGCGCACTCGACGACCAGGACGCGGCCGTCGGATGACGCGATCAGCTGCGGGAACGCGATCCCCGTGCGCAGGCCGAGCGCGTGCACGGTGTGGACGGCGACTCGCTCCGACTCCTCGAGCTGATCGCCGTACACGCTCGCCGGGTAGACGTGGATCCACCCGACGCCGAATCCGATCCCGGGCGGGCGCAGCCGGTCCGACAGGGTCAGGGCGGTCGCACGGCCGTCGCGCGCGACGACGATGCCGTTCATCTCGATCCCGTCGACGAACTCCTCGAGGATCGCCTCGCCCGTCGGCGAGGCGGCGAGCGCCTCGTGGAAGTGCGCGTCGATGCCGTCGATCGACTCCACGCGGAAGATCCCGCGTTGCCCGCCCGAGTCCGCCGGCTTGAGGACGGCGGGGAAGCCGACGGTGCGCGCGGCGCGTCGCGTCTCGTGAAGCGTGCGACAGGCGGCGAACCGCGGCTGGGGCACTCCGGCCTCGGCGAGACGGCGCCGCATCGCGATCTTGTGCGTCATCAGGTGCGCGGTCGTCGTGCCGATTCCCGGTAGCCCGCGCGCTTCCGCGACGGCGGCGACGACGGGAACAGCGCGGTCGGCCGACACGGTCATCACCCCGTCGAGGCTCAGCCGCGCCGTTGCGCGGATCACCGCCGCCGGGTCGGAGAAGTCGACGACCTTGGCGATATCCGCCTCCGCGAGACCCGGCGCGCCGGCGTTCCGGTCGACGGCGACGACGCGCAGGCCGAGCTCTTTCGAGCGTTGGATGGCGCGGCGCTGGTGGCGGCCGCCGCCGACGAACAGGATCGTCTTCTTCACGACGAGCCGATGCTACTGCGGCCCGATCGCCGCGCTGACGAGCCTCAGCACGGCGTCCACGTCGACGGCCACGCCGACGCTCGCGCGGAGCACGCAGCCGTCGATCACCATCCCGAGGAAGTCGCCGAGCTGATCGACGGTCAGGTCCCGCCGAAGCTCGCCCCGCGCCTGCAGCTCGCGCAGGTGGTCCTCGAGGCGTTGCTGGAGCTCCGGGTTGCGGTGCCGCCACGCCTCCATCAGCTCGGGCGAAGTCCTCAGCTTGCGCCACACCTCGAGATACACGCCGAGCCACTCGTCGCTCTCGGAGGCGAACCTGCGGAGCGTCTCGCCGTAGCCGTCGGAGAGCCACGTCTCGAGGCCGCGGGTGAAGTCGTCCTGGGCGAGAGCGTAGAAGAGGTCCCATTTGCTCGGGAAGTAGCTGAAGATCGCGCCGCGCGAGAGGTCGATCTCCTGCTCGAGCCGGGCGACCGTCGCCCCTTCGTAGCCGTGACGCGCGAATGCGCGGCGGGCGCCGTCGAGGATCTGGCGCCGCCGCGTCTCGACGTGCGCCTCCGACACCTTCGGCATGGCGCCACTTTACAAAAACGGACGGACGTCTTATTTTACCCCGATGCTGCTGCGCAGCCGCTCGCTCCTCGCCCTGCTCGTCGCGGAGGCCGTCTCGTCGCTGGGGACGACGATGACGTTCCTCGCGCTGCCGTGGTTCGTGCTCGAGACGACGGGGTCGGCGACGCGCATGAGCCTCGTCCTCGCAGTGGAGATCGTCCCTGTTGCGCTCTTCGGGATCCCGAGCGGCTCCGTCGTCGGACGGCTGGGCGCACGCCGGACGATGCTCGTCTCGGACGCCGTCCGGGCGCCGCTGATCGCACTCGTCCCTCTCCTCCACTGGGCGGATGTCCTGTCGTTCGGCGTGCTGCTCGCTGTCGTGTTCGCCCTCGGGCTCTTCTCCGCGCCGTACTTCGCCGCACAGCGGACGATCGTTCCCGAGCTCTTCGGCGACGACGAGACGCTCGTCTCGAAGGCGGCTGCGCTGATCGGCGGCGCGTCGCGCGTCACGCTCGTGCTGGGGCCGGTCGTCGCCGGAGCCCTCGTGGCGACCGTCGGCGCGCCGGTCGTGCTCGTGATCGACGGCGCGACGTACCTCGTGGCGTTCGCGGTGGTGCTCCTTGCCGTTCGGGGAGGGCGTCCGTTGAAGGCGGACGACGACGCGAGGGGAGTGCTCGCCGGGATCCGCTACCTCGCGCGCGACCGGATGCTCGGGCCGCTCACGCTGACCGTGATCCTGATCGACATGGCGGCAGGCGGGCTGACGACGGCGTTGCCGCTCCTCGCCTTCACGCGGTACGACGAGAACCCCCATGTCGCCGGCTGGTTGTTCGCCGCGCTCGGCGCCGGCGCCGTCGTCGGGAGCGTGCTCGCGATGCGCCTCCTCGACCGGTTCCGCCCGCTTCGGCTCGCGAGCGCCGGGATCCTCCTCGCCTCGGTGCCGCTCTGGGCGCTGATCGTGCCGATGCCGTGGGTCGGCGCCGCGCTCGCCGTCCTCGTCTTCGGGCTCTTCATCCCGCTCGTCAACGCGCCCGCAATCGGTCTCGTCACGACGCGCCCGCCCGCTGCTGTCCGCGCGAAGGTGATGACCGCGGTGATGACGGCGAGCGCGCTCGGCACTCCGATCGCACGCCTCCTCGTCGGCCCGCTCGCGGAGTGGGGCGGGCTCGGCGCGACGTTCGCGGCCGTCGCGGGCGTCATGACCGTCGGTGCGGGGCTCTTCGCGTTCACCGCGCTGCGCGCCGATGCGGCCGCGTCGTCTGCGGCGGCAGGCGCGGCGGCGGCCTAGAGCCGGCGGTCCTACGCCGTCGCGCGCCGCGGCTCGTCGCGGAAGCGCCGGTCCCGGACGGCCAGGCGGAGCCGCTCGGAGACACGCGTGCGCCGCAGCTCGGCGCACAGGACGGCGGACGCGGCCGGGCCGACCGCGCCGTAGCGAAGCCCTTCGCCGAGGCGCGGGACGGAGCGCCAGCCCCCGGCTCCGAGCTCGTACAGCTCGTCCTCGTAGACGAGGAGCCCCGCGCGCTCGAACCGGTCCACCCACGCTTCCGGCTCGAGCTGCACCTGGTCGCGGAGGTCCTGCGCCTCGCCGGTCGGGACCGTGAGGAGGAGGCGGCCGTCGCGCGCGAGGACGCGCCGCAGCTCGCGCAGCGCCGCGTCGAGCGAGGCGTCGTCGGCCTCGGCTGCCAGGCCGTACTGCCTGTTGTCGCGCCCGACGTGCTCCAGCGTCGAGATGCAGAAGACGACGTCGAACGCGGCGTCCTCGAACGGCAGCGAGCGCAGGTCGGCCCGGACGCTACGCAGACCGGGTACCTCGGCGCCTACGAGATCGACGCCGACGAGATCGCGTGCGCCGAGGCCGGTGAGGCCGACGAGGTACGCCGGCTCCGCGAAGGCGTAGCCCGCGTCGAGGACGCGCGGCTCGCCGGAGTACCGCGCGAGGCACCAGGGGATCTCGATCGGCCGCTCGTCGGTCTCCGCCGGCGCGTGCAGGCTTCGCGGTCGCTCCCCCTCGCGCCGCTGCGCCGCTGCCCACGCGACGGCGTCGTCGAGCAGCCGGACGCGCTCGTGCTCGCGGCTCGTCGCCAGCTCGTTGACGAGCGTCGCGCGGGACATCCCGTCGCCGAGTCGCCCCGTCGTCTCCCTCCGCTCGTCCGGCTCGACCTCGCGCCGGAGGACGAGCCGCCAGAGCCGCTCCACGAACTCCTCGTCGGTTCCGGCTGCGGCTTCGAACCAGGCGGCGAGGGTGGCGTCCACGGCGACCGGCAAGGATACGGCGGTAGGCTGCGCCGGTGCCGCTCGAAGGCAAGCGCATCGTCGTCACGGGCGGCGCGGGGTTCATCGGGACGACGCTCGCGCGCGAGCTCGTCGACCGGAACCGCGTCGTCGCGCTCGACAACCTCCACCGCGACGCGCTCACGGGCACGGACCTCGCCTCGCACCCCAACTTCGAGCTGCACCAGGTCGACGTGCTCGAGGCCGATGCCGTCGCGGAGCTCGTCCACGGGGCGACGCACGTCGTCCACTGCGCGGCGATCGCGGGCGTCGACGCGGTCCTCGAAAGCCCTGTCCGCACGATGCGCGTCAACGTGATCGGGACCTACAACGCGCTCGAAGCGGCGCTGGCGACGAAGCCGACCCTCGAGCGGTTCGTCGACTTCTCGACGAGCGAGGTCTTCGGCACGCACGCCTTCCGCGTCCAGGAGGGCCAGGTTTCCACCATCGGCTCCGTCGGCGAGGCGCGGTGGACCTACGCCGTGTCGAAGCTGGCGGGCGAGCACATGGCGCACGCCTATCACGACGAGCTCGGCCTGCCGACGGTGACGGTGCATCCGTTCAACGTCTTCGGCCCCGGGCAGATCGGCGGCGGCGCGATCCGCGCGTTCATCGAGGCGGCGCTCGCAGGCCGTGACCTCGCGATCCACGGTGACGGGTCGCAGATCCGCGCGTGGTGCTACGTCACGGACATGGTGCGCGGCGTGCTCGCGTGCCTGGAGCGGGCCGAGGCGGTCGGCCAGACGTTCAACGTCGGCAACCCGCGGTCGGCGGTCACGATCTACGACCTCGCCCAGCGGGTCAGAAGGCTCACCGGATGCGCGGGCGACATCGTGTTCCAGCCGCTCCACTACGCCGACGTGGAGCTCCGGATCCCTAACGTCGAGAAGGCGCGCGAGCTGCTCGGCTGGGAGCCGCAGGTGGAGCTCGACGAGGGCCTTGCGAAGACGATCGCGTGGTACAGGGCGAAGACGCTCGCATCCGCCTAGGGCGCCCCGACGTCGGCGAGGAGGAGCTCGCCGCCGTCGCCGAGGTGCTCGAGAGCGGGATGCTCACGATGGGCTCGCGCGTGGCCGAGCTCGAGGGCGAGGTCGCGCGTGCATGCGAGGTCGAGCACGCCGTTGCGGTGTCGTCGGGAACCGCGGCGCTCCACCTCGCGGTGCTCGCGCTCGGGCTCCGCCGGGGCGACCAGGTCCTCGTGCCGGCCTACACGTTCCCGGCGACCGCGAACGTCGTCGCGCTCGCGGGGCTCGAGCCGGTGCTCGTCGACGTCGACGCCGAGACGATGAACATCGACCCGGCGCGGGTCGAGGTCGGCCCGCGGACGAAGGCGATCCTCGCCGTGCACCTGTTCGGCCGGCCGGCGCCGCTCGAGGAGCTCCCGCACCTCCCGCTCGTCGAGGACGCGGCCGGCGCGCTCGGCGCGCGGCGCCGCGGCCGCGCCTGCGGGGGGCTCGGCCTCGCGGGCTGCCTCAGCTTCCACCCGCGCAAGATCGTGACGACCGGCGAGGGCGGCGCGGTGACCACGAACGACGCCGCCGTGGCGGACGCGGTACGCCAGATGCGCCACCACGGGTGGCTGCCGCCGGACAACGCCGACATGCCGGTGGCCGGCCTCAACTACCGGCTGAGCGACATTCTCTGCGCCGTCGGGATCCCGCAGCTGCGGCGGCTCGACGAGCTGCTCGCGGCGCGCACGCGGATCGCCGCCGGCTACGACGAGCGCCTGCGCGACCTTCCGGTGACGCTCCCGCGGGCCGACGGCGGTGACGTGCACGGCTGGCAGGCCTACGTCGTCCAGGTCGACGAGCGTGACCGGATCCTCTCCGACCTGCGCACGCAGGGCATCGAGGCCCAGATCGGGACCTACGCGCTCCACCTGCTCGGTGCGTACCGCGACCGCGGCGACTTCCCCGGTGCGCGACGCGCGTTCGAGCGGGCGCTCGCGCTGCCGTTCCACACGCGCCTGACGGAGGCGGATCTCGACCGTGTGGCCGAGGCGATCGCCGCCGCCTGTCGCTGACGGCGGTCGTTCCTTCAGCAGGTGCTTGACGTTGTAGTGAGTAACCACTAACATCACGCGTCATGGCTACGGCCGCCACCCGGAAGACGAAGAGCGAGCGGCGCGAGGCCGTGCTCACGGCTGCGCTCGAGGTTTTTGCCGAGTCCGGCCTGAGCGGGGCCTCCACCGACGAGATCGCGGCACGTGCCGGGATCTCGCAGCCGTACGTCTTCCGGCTCTTCGGGACGAAGAAGGAGCTCTTCACCGCCGTCGTGGCCCGTTGCTTCCGCGAGACGCTCGAGACGTTCCAGCGCGCGGCCGAGGGGCTGCGCGGCGAGGCCGCGCTCGAGGCGATGGCAAACGCCTACGTGGAGCAGCTCCTGCCCGATCGCAACCGGCTGCGCGCGCAGATGCAGGCGTACGCCGCGTGCGAGGATCGCGAGATCTGCGAGGTCGTCCGGGCCGGCTACGGCGACCTCGTCACCTACGTCGAGCGCGTCACCGGGCTCGGGCCCGAGCGCGTCACCGCCTTCTTCGCCGCCGGAATGCTCTTCAACGTCGCGGCTGCGATGGGTCTAGACGGCTCTTCAGAGCCCTGGGCGGCACGACTCCTCGACGGCTGTCGCGTCTGAGGCTGCGCCCCGATTTCTTCCATGTCTTTTCGTTCCGAAGCGAGGTAAGTGATGAATCACAAAACGATCTGGGCCTTCGCGATCACCTCCGTCGCTCTCTTCATGGTGACGCTCGACAACCTTGTCGTGTCGACCGCGATCCCCGTCATCCGCGTCGACCTCGGCGCGTCCCTTCCGGAGCTCGAGTGGACGGTGAACGCCTACACGCTCACGTTCGCGGTGCTGCTCCTGACCGGCGCGGCGCTCGGTGACCGGCTCGGCCGTCGACGCATGTTCGCCGTGGGCATCGGGATCTTCACGCTCGCGTCGGCCGCGGCCGCGCTCGCGCCGTCGGCGACGGCGCTCAACGTCGCGCGCGCGGCCCAGGGCCTCGGCGGCGCCATCGTCATGCCGCTGACGCTGACGATCCTCTCGGCGGCCGTGCCCCCGGCGCGCCGGGGCGTCGCGCTCGGGGCATGGGGTGGGATCGCGGGCCTCGCCGTCGCATTCGGTCCCGTCGTCGGCGGAGCCGTCGTCGACGGCATCTCGTGGCACTGGATCTTCTGGCTGAACGTCCCGATCGGGCTCGTCCTCGTGCCGCTCGCGCTCATGCGGCTCGACGAGACGTTCGGGCCGGCTCAGAAGCTCGATCTTCCCGGCGTCGGCCTTGTCAGTGCAGGGCTGTTCGGAATCGTCTGGGCGCTCGTGCGCGGCAACGAGGTGGGCTGGGGCTCGCCGGAGATCATCGGCTCGTTCGTCGTCGGCGGGATCCTGACGGCACTGTTCGTGGCGTGGGAGCTGCGGACGCCGGAGCCGATGCTGCCGATGCGGTTCTTCCGCAACCGGGTCTTCGCGCTCACGAACGTCGCCTCGCTCTTCATGTTCTTCGGGATGTTCGGGTCGATCTTCCTGCTCTCGCAGTTCTTCCAGACGGTGCAGGGGTACTCGCCCTTCGGGTCCGGGTTGCGCGTGCTGCCGTGGACCGCGATGCCGATCTTCGTCGCGCCGATCGCGGGCGCGCTGTCGGATCGCGTCGGCGGTCAGAAGCTGATGGGCGTCGGACTGGCCCTGCAGTCGATCGGCCTCGCCTGGATCGCCGCCGTGTCGACGCCGACCACGCCGTACGCCGAGCTGATCGCGCCGTTCGTCCTCTCGGGGGTCGGGATGGGGCTCTTCTTCGCGCCGGTCGCGAATCTCGTCCTGTCGGCCGTCCGGCCGCAGGAGGAGGGCCAGGCCTCCGGCGCCAACAACGCGATCCGCGAGCTCGGCGGAGTCTTCGGCGTCGCGGTGCTCGCCTCCGTGTTCGCCCACGCGGGCGGGTACGGGTCGGGCGCGTCGTTCGTCGACGGGATGCGGCCGGCCGTCTTCGCCGGCGCCGTCGTCGTCGCGCTCGGATCCGTCGCGGCGTTCGCGATCAAGCGTCACCCCCGGGCGGCGGAGGCGCCTGCCGAGGCGGCGCTCGATCTCGGCGCATAGCCGAGGGTCATTGCGGCGCGGGCTCGAGGGGCCCGCGCCGCTCCGGCCGCGCTACGCGGCCGGAGCGGCCCACCCCGGTGGGAGCGGCGCCGCCCGCCACGACGGCGGCGGCGTCCATGAGGCCCACGCCTCGTCCCACCACCGCCTCCCGGCGCGCAGGTCGGCCTCGACGCGCTCTGCCTCGGCCCGGATCGCGGCAGCCTCGCGGTCTGTGAACCGGCCCTCGCGGACGCGCACGCCGAGAAGCGCCTCGTCCTTCCGCTCGACGCGACCGTCGAGGTGGACGATCAGGTCGAGCTCGTGGTCGAGCGTGTCGAACCCGACGGCGGTGCGGGCGAACGGCTCCTGGAGATTCACGTACCACGCGGCGAAGCTGCGGTCGTCGCCCTCCCAGAACGCCCAGACGGCATGCGCGTCGCGTGGTCGCTGGAGCATGAGCGTCCCGTGGCCCTGCCAGGCCGGCCTCCCGTCCCAGGGATGGCGGCCGCCGGGCCACTCGCCGGGCGGGAATGCGAACGGCGCGCCCTCCGGGAGGTACGTGGCGAGCAGCTCCGGCGAGTCCTCGACGACGAGCACCGTCGTCCCCATCCACGGGCGGCCGTGCCACACCTCGCGGCGGACGATCGCCTCGCCGCTACCCCACACGGAGCTCCCACACGTCCACCCTCTCGCCTCCGCGGGCGCGGCCGGCGCCGCGGCGGCGGAGACCGAGCTTCTCGGCCACTCGAACCGACGGCGCGTTGTGCGGGTCGATACAGGCGACGACGTGGTCCACGCCGGCGCGGTCGAAGAGGTCGCCGACCGCCGCGCGCGCAGCCTCGGTCGCGATGCCCTCGCCGCGACGAGCCGGGTCGACGACCCAGCCGATCTCGACCTCGTCCGGCTCGATCCCCGCGACGCCCGGGCCCGCGAAGTGCGTCTCGGCGATCCCGACGAGCGCTGCAGTCGCGGCCTCGCGGACCGCCCAGAACCCGAAGCCGTCGGTCCGCCACGACCGCGTCGACAGGTCGAGCTCCCGTTCCGGCTCGGGCGCGAACCGCGCGTACTCGCGGATGTCGCGCGGCGCGAGCGGGGTCAGGGCGAGGCGGTCCGTGCGAAGCGCGACGACAGCCCACGCCTGCGCGAGCGGCTCGGGACGCCAGCGGCTCTCCGGCCGGAAGTCCTCCCACCCGGTCGGGACGGCGGCCTCGGCGGCCGCGAGGTCGCCGTCGCCGCGGATCCGGTCGGCCTCCGCTGCCGACACGACGCCGGCCGCGACCGCTTCCCGCAGCTCGTCCTCGTCCTTCCACAACCACGCGGCGCCGGGCTCGCGGTGGAGGTCGAGCAGGTTGTCGCGGATGTCGATCCCGAGCGGCGTCCGCCGGAACGGCTCCTCGAGGTTCGCGTACCAGGCGCGGAACGACCCGTCGGGGCGGAAGAAGTGGACCAGCGCGTACCGGCGTCCGGCGACGAGGAGCTGGACTGTCCCGGGCCCGCGCCATGCTCCCTCCTCGAGCTCCCACTCGGTCGGAAGCCGCTGGCCGTCTCGCGGCGCGAAGCGGTGCGCGCCCTCCGGCACCCACAGGACGAGCTCGTCGCCCGAATCGGCGACGACGATCGCCGATGTGGCGCTGAAGACGCGCCCGTGCCAGACGTTGCGGCGGACGATCGACGTACCGGGCGACCACACGAGCAGCGACTCTACGAGCTGGACCGTCGACGCCCACGAAAAGCCGGGGCGGGGGCTAGTGTGCTGTGGATGACGGAGGAGGAGCCGGAGCTCTCGGTCGTCGTCACCGTCCTGAACGAGGAGGCGTCGGTCGAGGAGCTCCACCGCCGCACCGTGGCGGCGCTCGACGGTCGCCCCTTCGAGCTCCTGTTCGTCGACGACGGCTCGACGGACGGGACCTTCGCCGCGCTCGAGCGGCTCCACGAGCGCGATCCGCGCATCCGCGCGGTACGGCTCAAGCGCAACTTCGGCCAGCACCCGGCGATGCACGCCGGGCTCGCCCGCGCGCGCGCCGACCGGATCGTGACGATGGACGGCGATCTCCAGAACGCGCCCGAGGACATCCCGAAGCTCGTCGCCGCGCTCGATCGCGCGGACGTCGCCTCGGGACGGCGCGTCGGGCGCCGCGACTCCGTCGGCCGGACGCTTCCCTCGCGCCTCGTGAACGGGATGCTCCGGCGGTTCACCGGTGTGGCGGTCTCCGACTTCGGGTGCGCGTTCAACGCGTACCGGCGAAGCGCGATCGAGCCGGTGCTCGGCTCGATCGGCAAGCAGAAGTTCACGAAGGCGCTCGTTCTGTCGACGGGCGCGAGCGTCGAGGAGGTCGACGTCTCGCACGCGCCGGCGGCCGGCGGGTCTCGCTACTCGCCGATCCGGCTCGTCCGGCTCGCGCTCCACGTCCTCGTCGGATTCTGGCCGCAGCCGGTGCAGTGGATCGGCGTCGGCCTCGGGCTCGTCTGCGCCTTCGCGGCGACTGCGCTCGGCATCTACGGCGTCGTCTACTGGATCGCAAACGGCGACTTCCCCGGGCCGCTCTTCGGCGGAGTCGGCATCATCTTCGTCCTCGGCGTGCAGGGGTTCATCCTCGCGCTGATCGGCGAGTACCTGGGCAGGATCCAGCGCGACGTGGAGGGAAGACCGCTGTACACGATCGACCGAGAGCTGTGATTGAGCCATCGGCGCAGTCGCGCGTGCTCGTGACCGGCGGCGCGGGGTTCATCCCGTCGAACCTGATCCGCCACCTGCTGGCCGCGACGGAGCACGAGGTCGTGTCCCTCGACGCGCTGACCTACGCCGGGAGCCTCGAGAACCTCACAGAGGTCATGTCGCACCCGCGGCTCTCGTTCGTCCACGGCGACATCCGCGACCTGCGGCTCGTGCGGGAGGTGGTCGACGGGGTCGACGTGATCGTCAACGCGGCGGCCGAGTCGCATGTCGAGAAGTCGATCGAGCACGGCGCGTCGGAGTTCGTGACGACGAACGTCGAGGGGACCCAGATCCTCCTCGACGCGGTCCGCGAGACGCAGATCGACAGGTTCGTGCTGATCTCGTCGTCGGAGGTGTACGGGACTGCCGAGTACGCGCCGATGGACGAGCGGCACCCGCTGGAGCCCCGCTCGCCGTACGCCGCGACGAAGGCGGGCGCGGACCGCCTCGCGTACTCGTACTGGGTGACCTACGGGCTCCCGATCGTGATCCTGCGGCCGTTCAACAACTACGGGCCGCGGCAGCACCCCGAGAAGGTCGTTCCACGGTTCATCACGCAGGCGCTCACCGACGAGCCGCTGACGATCCACGGCGACGGCCACGCGTCCCGCGACTGGCTGTACGTCGCCGACGACGCCGAGGCGATCACGGCGGCGATCGAGGCCCCGCTCGAGGCGGTCGCCGGCGAGGTCGTGAACGTCGCGACGGGCATCGACATCTCGGTCGCCGGGATCGCGGAGGCGGTCCTCGACGCCCTCGACAAGCCGCACTCGCTGAAGCGCCACGTCGACGAGCGGCCGGGCCAGGTCGACCGCCACATCGGGTCGGTCGACAAGGCCGAGCGCCTTCTCGGCTGGCACGCGCGGACCTCGTTCGAGCAGGGGCTCGAGCGCACCGTCGCCTGGTACAGCGACAATGAGGCGTGGTGGCGGGGCATCCTCGCGCGAGAAGCCCGCGCCTACTCGTCCTAGGAGCGGGGCCCGCTCAGCTCGGCCTCCTCGAGGCGGCGCGGGCCGAAGGGGTCTGGACGGCGGTGGCGGATCGCAATCCGGCGGCGCCGGGATTCGCGCTCGCAGACCGCCGCTGCATCGTCTCGACCGAGGACGAGCCGGCGCTCGGCCGGCTTGCGCAGGCGCTCGACCTCGACGGGATCATGGCGCCGGGCACGGACTGGCCGGTCGCGGTCGCGGCGCGCGTGGCGGAGAAGGCCGGGCTGCCGCACCCGATCACGCCGCAGACGGCGATCCTCGCGACGAACAAGCTCCGCCAGCGCGAGCGGCTCGCGGCGGAGGGCGTGCCGCAGCCGCGGTGGCAGGTCGTGACCGACGGCCCGGTCGAGCTGGAGCGGCCGTGCGTCGTGAAGGCGCCCGACCGGCAGGGGCAGAAGGGCCTGACGCTCGTTCGCGAGCCGGGAGAGCTCGCTGCGGCCGTCGAGGCGGCGCGCAGCGTCTCCCGCGTCGGGGCCGCGCTCGTCGAGGAGCTCGTGGACGGCCCGGAGGTGACCGTGATCGGCTTCGGGGGCCGGTCGGTGCTCGTCACCGACCGGCTGACGGCGGAGCCGCCCGCCTTCGGCGTCGCGCTCGCTCACGTGTGGCCGACGATCGTCGACGACGACGCGGTGCGCGCGGTCGCCGATCGCGCGACGGCCGCTCTCGGGATCCGCGGCGGGCCGACGTACACGCAGCTTCGCGTGGGACCGGACGGCCCCGAGGTGATGGAGGTCGCGGCGCGGCTCGGCGGCGGCCACGACGCAGAGCTCGTCGAGGCGGCGGTCGGGATCCCGCTCAACGCACTCGCGATCGCGGCCGCCGTCGGCGAGGCGCCGGCGGTGCCGGCCCCCGAGCCGCGCGTCGGCGGCGCCGTGACGAGGTTCCTCGTTCCGCCGCCGGGCGTCGTCGTGTCGGTCGACGTCCCGGACGAGCTCGAGGGCGTGCTGCGCGTTCGCGTCTATCGCGAGCCCGGCTTCGTCCTCACGCCGCTGCGCCGCGGCTCCGACCGCGCAGGCGCCGTCCTGGCCGTCGGCACGTCGCGCGACGACGCTCTGGCGCGGGCCGATTCGGCAGCGGACCGCATACGCTTCGTCACCGCCGATGTCGGAAGCCTCCCCCAGGACCTCGTCACGAACCACCAGGCGTGAGACCTTCCTCTCCTTCCAGCCCCCGGCCGTCGGCGAGGAGGAGATCGACGCCGTCGCCGAGACCCTTCGCTCCGGCTGGCTGACGACGGGGCCGCGCGCGGCCGAGCTCGAGCGGCGCGCCGCGGAGTACCTCGAGGCGAGGCACGTGCTCGCCGTCGCGTCGGGAACGGCGTCGCTGCACCTCGCGCTCCTCGGCGTCGGCGTTCGGTCCGGGGACGAGGTGATCACGAGCTCGCTGACCTGGCCGGCGACCGCGAACGTCGTCGTCCACTGCGGCGCCACGCCCGTCTTCGCGGACGTCCGCGACACGGACCTCAACATCGACCCGGCGCGTGTGCGCGAGCTCGTCAACGAGCGGACGAAGGCGATTCTCCCCGTCGACCTCTACGGCCAGCCCGCCGACCTCGACCCGCTGCTCGAGCTCGGGCTCCCGGTCGTCGAGGACGCGGCGCACGCGTTCGAGTCGCGCTACCGGGGACGCAAGGTCGGCTCTGTCGCCGACGTCACCTGCTTCTCGCTCTACGCGACGAAGAACGTCGCCGCCGGCGAGGGCGGGCTGCTCGCGACGAGCGACGATGCGGTCGCGGAGGCCGTCGACGACCTCCGCGTGATGCGCAGGGGCCACGGCTCCCTCTACGACATCGCCGTCCCCGGCTACAAGGCGAACCTCGCGGACGTCCTGGCGGCGATCGCCCTCGTGCAGCTCGACAAGCTCGAGCGCCACGCGGAGGCGCGGCGCCGGCAGTTCGCGATCTACGACGACGTCGTAGCCGGGCTCGACGGGATCGACCCGGTCGCGCGCGACGCGCGCGACACGCACGCGCTCCATCTCTACGTCGTCCGCGTCGATCCCGCGCGCGCCGGCGGGACGCGCGACGACTACCGGCGCGAGCTCGCCGACGAGAACGTCGGAACCTCTGTGCACTTCCTCCCCGTGCACCTGCTGACGGCGTACCGCGGGCGGCTCGCGCCGCACCAGCCGCAGCTGCCGGTCACCGAGCGCGCGGGGGGTGAGGTGCTCTCGCTTCCGCTCTCGCCTGCGCACTCCGACGACGACATCCGCGACGCGGCGGAGGCTCTCGCGCGCGTGCACGCGCGCCTCGCGGAATGACGCGCCGCGTCCGCATCGCCGGCACCGTCGTTGTCACGGCGCTCGCGGTCGCCTACATCGTCGCGAAGATCGACCTTCGGCGGACGCTCGAGATCCTCGGCTCCGCGAGCGTCCCGTGGCTCCTCCTCTCCGCGACGCTCGTCCTGATCTCCGTCGCGCCGATGGCGTGGCGCTGGCGGCTCCTGCTCGCGACCCGCGGCATCGAGGAGCGGTTCGCGTGGCTGACGCGCGCGTACTTCGTCTCGTACGCCGTCGGCCAGGTCCTGCCGACCTCGGTCGGCGGCGACGTGTCGCGCATCTACGAGACGGCCCGCCGGCATCCCGGGCAGATCACGCCGATCACGGGGTCGGTGCTGCTCGAGCGCGCGCTCGGCGGCGCCGTCACGCTGTTCCTCGCGGGGATCGGCTTCCTGCTCGCGATCGGCCGCTACGACATCGGTGCATACCTCTGGATCGAGCTCGTGTTCGTCGTCGGGACGATCGGCGTCGGCGTGTTCTTCTTCTCGCGGACCGTACGCTCACGGCTTCGGTTCGCGGTGCCGCTCGTTCGCCGGCTCCGGCTCGAGACGCCCGCGCGGGCCGTGTACGACGGGATCCACGGCTACCGCGACCACCCGGGCGCGCTCGCCGTTGTGTGCTGCGCGACGCTCGCCGTCCAGGCGATGCGGATCGTGTCGATCTGGGCGTCTGCGAAGGCCGTCGGCATCGACCTCTCGGTGCTCCCGTACATCGTTCTCGGGCCGCTGCTCTTCCTCGTCATGCTCGTGCCGTTCACCGTCAACGGCCTGGCCGTGCGCGAGGCGTTCTTCGTCAGCTTCCTCGGCCGCCTCGGCGTCGACGCGGACGCCGCGTTCGCGTGCGGGTTCCTGTTCTTCATCATGACGCTCGTCCTCGCGGCGCCCGGGCTCGCGATCATCCTGTGGGATCTCGCGCGCGGCGCGCGGCGCGCAGCCGCCGTGCCCGATGCGTGACGACGTCAGCGTCGTCGTCGTCACCTACAACTCGCTGCCGTGGCTCGAGCGCTGCCTCGAGTCGGTGCGGGGCTATGAGACGATCGTCGTCGACAACGGATCGTGCGACGGGAGCGTGGACGTCGTTCGCGACCGGTTCCCCGAGGCGCGCCTCATCCGGCAGGGGAACGTCGGCATGGGCGGCGGCAACAACGCCGGGATGCGTGCCGCCACCGGCCGGTACTTCTTCCTTCTGAACGCCGACGCATGGGTCGTCGACGATGCGGTCGAGACGCTGGCGCGGTTCGCGGACGCGACGCCGGACGCGGCGGTCGTCGGGCCGCGCCTGCGGAACCTCGACGGGACGCTGCAGCGGTCGGCGCGGAGCTTCCCGACGCCGTGGCGACTCGCGACGGAGTACCTGTTCATCCGGCGCCTCGCGCCGCGGACGAACCTCCTGAACCCGCTCTACCTCGGAGGGTTCGACCACGCCTCGACGCGCGCGGTCGACTGGCTCTACGGGCCTGCGCTGCTCGTCCGCCGCGACGCCGCGGATGCCGTCGGCCTCTTCGACGAGGCGTTCTTCATGTTCAGCGAGGAGGTCGACTGGATGTACCGCTTCGCGCGCGCCGGCTGGAAGACGTACTTCCACCCGGACGCCGAGGTCGTGCACGTCGGCGGGGCGTCGCACGGCGGCCGCCTCTACGTCGAGAACCTGCGCGGGCACCTTCGGTTCGCGGCGAAGCACCACGGGCCCGCGGGTGCGGAGCGGACGCGGCGGCTGCTCCTCGCGTCGCTGCGGCTGCGCGCGGCCCTCTTCCGCGGAGCGCGCGGCGAGGCGTATCGCGAGGGCGTGCGTTTCCTGTCGTCCGGGGCGGCGTCGACCCTCCTCTGAATGTTCCTCGACTACCTGCGGCTCGCGGGCGCGACCGCGCTCGTGCTGGCGCCGGGTGCGCTCGTCGCGCGCGCGCTGGGCCAGCGGAGCCTCGCCGCCGTCCTCGCGTGGACGCTCGCGTCGGCGTTCGCAGCGTGGGCGATCGTGTTCGCCGTCCACGGCGGCGTCTGGCTCGCCGTCGCCGTTCTTGCGGTCGTGGCCGTTGCGGCCGCGCCGTTCGCGCGGCGGCGGGCTCGCGGCGGTGACGGGCTCGCGGAGGAGCCGGAGGCGGATCCTCCGTGGGCGGCGGCGACGGCGCTCGCGGCGGGGGTTGTGCTCGGGCTCCTCCTCTGGCGGGTCGCAGGCGTCGTCAGCGGCGACGGGCTCTTCCACCTGGGGCGCGTGCGGAAGCTCGTCGAGATCGGCGACCTCCACCTCGGGACGGTGAACGAGTTTGCGGACGGCGGGCTCCACCCCGGCTATGCCTTCCCCCTCTGGCACGGCTTCCTCGCGCTCGTCGCGAAGCTGAGCGGGCTCGACCCCGCCGTCGTCGTCAGCCACGAGGGGTCGGTGCTGGCCGTGCTCGCGTGCGGGTTGGCGTGGGAGGCGGGCGCGGCGGTGTTCCGCTCGCGCGGCGCCGGCGCGTCGGTCCTCCTCGCGTCCGTGGCGCTCTACTGCTTCGCCGCGGGAGGCGGTGGCTCCTGGGCGACGATGGCGCTCCCGGGGACCGCGTCGCGCCAGCTCCTCGTTCCGGCCGCGGTCGCGCTCTTCTTCATCTACGCCGAGGCCCGGCGACCCGCCGACGCCGTCGCGCTCGCCGCGGTGTTCGGCGCCCTCGCGCTCGTGCATCCGACCTACGCGCTCTTCCTGCTCCTGCCGCTCACCGCGTATTCGCTCGTGCGCCTGGCGGAGTGGAGGACGTCGGCGGTGGCGCTCGTCGCCGCCGCGGCGCCGACGGTCGCGGCGTTCGTGTGGCTGCGCCCGATCATCGAGACGACGGTCTCGTACGAACCGGGCGCGGCCGAGCGCGCGCGGGCGCTGCGCCACTATGCGGACCAGCTCGTCGTCTCGTCGCCGGAGCGGTATCACCTTCGGGCGGAGGTTCTCGGACGATCGGGCGCGGTGGCGGTCGCGGCGCTCGTCCTCGTCCCGCTGGCCGGCTTCGCGATCCGCCGCCGGTGGGCCGCGCTCGTCCTCGGTGGGACGCTCGCCGTCGTCGTGCCGATGCTCGTGCCCGAGCTGTTCACGCGCCTGTCGGACGTCGTGTCGATCTCGCAGTCGCGCCGCGCCGCAGGGTTCGTGCCGTTCGCGTTCGCGCTCGCGGGCGGGTCGGCGCTGCTGATGCGGTCCGCGCTCCTCGTTCCGCTCGGCCTCGTCGCCGGGGTCGTCCTCCAGCGGCTCTGGCCCGGCGACTTCGCCTACGGGCTCCGCGACGGCGGTCCGCCCGCGGCGGCGTGGATCGCCGCGGTCGGCGGCGCCGTGGCGCTCGTCGCCGGGCTCGTCGTCCGGCCGCGCGCGCCCGTCGAGCGTCACCGGCTCGGCGCGATCGCGGTCGCGCTCTTCGTCCTGCCGATCGCTGTCCACGGGTTCACGCACTGGGAGCCCCGTGTGGCCGAGGACCCGCACGCGCTCTCGCCGCAGCTACGGCGAGAGCTCGCGCGGCTTCCCGCACGGTCGGTCGTGATCGCACCGCTCGAGACGAGCTACAGGCTCGTCGCCGCGGCGCCGGTCTACGTCGTGGCAGCGCCGCCGGCGCACGTCGCGGACACCACCGACAACCGCCCGTACGAGCGCCGGCGCGACGTCCTCCGCTGGCTCGCGACGGGCGACGACCGGATCGCGCGGCGGTACGGGGCAACCTGGGCGGTCCGCGACGGCCGCCTCTATCGTCTCGGGTCGTGACGTCGCAGCCTCCGCCGCGCGTCGCGGCGGCGCTCGCTCTTCTCGTCGCAGTGCGCATCGCCCTGCCGCTGGCAGTTCTCGCCGCGTCCGGGCACGCGCTGGCGCGCGGGTTCCCCGTCTATCACTACGACCCGCGCCCCGGCGACGCGTACGGCTTCTACTCGGCCGCGAGGGAGCTCATCGCCGCCTGGGGCCGCGGCGCGCCGCTCCTCCCGGTCGCCGCCGCCGCGGCGACGGCCGGTGCGGTCCTGCTCGTCCTGCGCTGGCGCTCCGACCCGCGACGCCACGCGGCGCTCGTCGTCGCGCTCTCGTGGCTCGCGGGCGGAGTGGCTGCGCTCCTCGCCCTCGTCGTCCGCGAGAGCGGCGCCGCGGTCATCGGGTGGCCGCTCGTGTGGAGCGTGCCGCTGCTGCCGTATCGCGCGCTCGGGCTCTCGCTCGACCCCGACGTCGCCTTCGCGTTCGGGCTCGCGCTCTCGCTTGCGGCGATCGCCGCCACCGTCGTCGCGACGTACGCGCTCGGCGCACGCGCAGCGAGCAGCGTCCCGATCGGCCTCGCAGCCGCGGCGCTGCTCGCGTTCTGGCCGCTGATCGCGCTCCTGCTCGGAGGTCTCGGCGGCGCCGCGAACGGGACGTGGCAGATCGACCTCGGGCTCAGCCTCTACACGGAGCCGCTGTCGACCGCGCTCGTCGTCGTCGCACTCGCGCTCGTCGTCAAGGCGGAGCCGGCGCCGGTCGACGCCGCCCTCGCCGGTGCGCTGGCCGGGTTCGCCGTCTCCGTGCGGCTGTCGAACGTCCTGATCGTCGGGTGCATCGTCGTCTGGCTGTGGGCCCGCCGGCCGGCGCTCGCCGCGTGGGCGGCGGCCGCTGCGGCCGCCTTCGCGCCGCTCGTCCTCGCCTACTGGTCGAAGGGCTACGCGGCCCTCGCGCCGCCGATCTTCCCGGAGCACCCGTTCTCGCTCTCGTACGCGTGGCCCGCGTGGGCGGACACGCTGCTGTGGCGGCCCCCGGTGCTGCTCGCGCTCCTCCCGCTCGCGCTCGTCGGCACGCTGCGCCTCCCTCGGCGGACCGCGGTGCTCCTGTGGTCGGCCGTCCTCCTGACGGCGGCGTTCTACACCTTCTACGAGCTCACGCCGCTCCATCCGCGGTTCCTCTTCGCGGTGCTTCCGGTCGTGCTCGTCCTCTGGGCCGCGGGCGCCGCGCTCGTCGCCGGGGCGATACGCCGCGCGCGCGCCAGTAGCATCGCCTCGCGGTGAAGGTCCTGCTCGTGACGATGTACTTCCCGCCCGCCGGCGGCGGCGGCGTCCAGCGGCCCCTCAAGTTCGCGACGCACCTGCCCGAGCTCGGGATCGAGACGCACGTGCTCGCACCCGACGACCCGAAGTGGATCCACCGCGACGACGAGCTCGCCGCGCCGACGCTCGCCTGGGTGCACCGGGCACGCTACATCGGGCCGAAGGGAAGGAAGCCCGCGGAGGAGCTGCACGGGACACAGGGCCTCGAGCGCGTGACGCGGCACGCGCGGCTCGCGGGGCGGCGCCTGCTCGTCCCGGACGAGAACGTGAGCTGGAACCTGACGGCGATCCCGGCTGCGATCCGGATCGCGCGGAGCGAGGGGATCGACGTCGTCGTGACGACGTCGCCGCCGTCCTCGGTGCACCTGATCGGCGCCGCGGTGAAGCGCGCGGCCCGGATCCCGTGGGTGGCCGACCTCAGGGACTCGCTCGTCGCGCACCCTCACCGGCGGGCCGAGAGCGCGCTCGTGCGGGCGAAGGAGACCGGCGAGCAGGCCGTCGCGCGCCTCGTCACGCGACAGGCGGACGCGGTCGTGTGCGTCTCGGAGGCGATCGTCGACGAGATCCGCGAGCGCGAGCCGCGCGGCGCCGTCCACCACATCTCGAACGGGGCCGACTTCGACGACTTCGCAGGGCTCGAGTACACGAGCGGCTCCCGGTTCCGGATCACCCACACCGGCTCGTTCTTCGGGAAGCGCGACCCGCGCCCGTTCCTGCGCGCGCTGGATCGCGTGGACGACGTCGTCGCTCGGTTCGTCGGCGACTTCCGGAGTGCCGACCGGGAGTGGGCCGAGGAGCTCGCGCTCGGCGACCGCCTCGAGTTGATCGACTACCTGCCGCGGCGGCGCGCCCTCGAGCTCCAGCGGGACTCCGAGGCGCTCCTGCTCCTCATCCCCGAGGCCGGCGGGCGCGGCAAGGGCGTCCTCTCCGGGAAGGTCTTCGAGTACCTGGCGGCCGAGCGGCCGATCCTCGCGGTCGTCCCGCCGGACGGCGCGGCCGCCGCGCTCCTGCGTGAGACGGGCGTCGGCGTCGTGGTCGCGCCCGACGACGTCGAGGGGATCGCGCGCGAGCTCGCGGGGCTCCGCGACGCATGGCGTGCGGGAGCGCTCCCCGTCACGCCGCTGACGGACGAGTGGCGGCGGAAGCTGTCGCGCCAGACGCGCGTCGAGGAGCTCGCGCAGGTGCTCGAGAGCGTGTCGCGGTGAAGCGCGTCACCGGCTTCCTGTTCCTCGCGACCGTCTTCTGCGTCACGTTCGAGAAGGTGCACTGGAACGTCGCCGGCACGGTGTCGATCGCCGACGTCCTCGCGATCCTCTTCCTCGGGTCGTTCCTCGCGACGTCGCGCCCGTGGGTGCCGCGAACCGCCGTGATCGTGCTCGGGTTCTTCGCCGCGTTCCTCGTCGTGTACCTCGTCGGCTTCTTCAACCTCGACACGTCCGACGCGCTCGCGCAGTTCACGAAGGGCCTCGTCAAGTTCGTTCTCCACTTCGCGTTCCTCGCGGCGGCCGTGACGCTGCTCGCGCGGCGTGGGCGGCCGTACTACTGGAAGACGCTCGCGTGGTTCTTCGGCGGCCTCGTCGTGAACGCGCTGTACGGCGTCGCGCAGCTCCTGGACGCGCGCGTCGGCGGCAACCTGGACGCGACGGTGCTGTCGCCTCTGACCGGCGGCGCGAGCCAGATCAACGTGTACGGCGCGGTCGAGGGACGGTCGGTGTACCGGCCGAACGCGCTCACCGGCGACCCGAACCATCTCGCGATCATGCTGATCGTGCCGCTGCTCGTGCTCTCGCCGCTCTACCTGAGGCTCGAGCCCGACCGCCGCCGCCTCCGACGCGCACTGATGGCGACGATCGGGCTCCTGCTCGTCGTGGAGGCCGCGACGCTGTCGCGGAGCGGCATCCTCGGGCTCCTCGTCGGCGCGCTCGTCCTCGCCGTCCCTTACCGGCGCTACCTGATGTCCCGCGAGCTCCTCGTGCCCGTCGGCGGCGCCCTCGCGCTGCTCGCGGTCGTCGTGCTTGCGAGCCGCAACTTCTTCTCGGTGGTGCTCCGCTCGAGGATCGACACCAGCGGCCGATCGGAGTCGGCGCACTTCGACGTCTACCGGTTCATCCCGGACGTGCTCCACGCTCACCCGCTGTTCGGGCTCGGGCTGAACAACTTCAGCGTCTACTACGAGTTGCTGACCGGGAAGACCAACTGGGGGCCGCACTCGTTCTACGTCGCCCTGCTGGTGGAGACGGGGCTTGTCGGGACGGCGCTGTTCGCGCTCTTCCTCTGGTGGATCTTCCGTCGGCTGCGCGCTGCGCGTGCGCTCGGCCGGTCGCTCGCCCGCGCGCGCGACCCGCTCGCCGCCCGCGTCCGTCCGCTCGCGTGGGGGTGCACCGCCGCGCTCGTCGGGACGATGGCCGCGAACGCGTTCTACCTGACGATGCAGTTCTATTACTTCTACGTCTTCGCGGCTCTCGCGCTCGCGGTGCCCGTCGTCTTCGCGCGCCGCGCGTCGTGAAGGTCGTCGTCCTCACGACGTCGTACCCGCGCGACGCGGCGGACGTCGCTGGAAGCTTCGTCGCGGCGGCGGTCGAGGCCGTGCGCGGCGAGGGCGTCGAGGTGAGCGTCGTCTCGCCCGCGGACTTCCCGCACTTCGGGATCGCCTACGGGCACGGGATCGTCCAGAACCTGCGCGCGCGGCCGTGGTTGCTCCCGCTCGTGCCGGCGTTCGTCGCCGGCTTCGCACGGGCTGCGCGCCGGGCGGCGCGGGACGCCGACCTCGTGCACGCGCACTGGATCCCGTCCGGGATCGCGGCGCGGGCGACCGGGAAGCCGTACGTGCTGCAGGTCTGGGGCACTGACGTCGAGCTTGCGCTACGCGCGCCGTGGCTCGCGCGGCCCGTCGTCCGCCGCGCGCGCGTCGTCGTCGCCTCCTCGTCGTTCCTCGCGGACGCCGCGCGTGAGCTCGGCGCGCGCGACGTGCGGGTGATCCCCTCCGCAGTCGGCCTCCCCGCGCACGTTCCGGAGCCGGCGGAGCCGCCGCACGTCCTCTTCGTGGGACGCCTGTCGGAGGAGAAGGGGATCCTCGAATTCGCCGAGGCGACCGAGGGACTGCCGCGTGTGGTCGTGGGCGACGGGCCGCTCCGGGCGCAGGTCCGGGACGCGGTCGGAGCGGTCGCCCCGTCCGAGGTCGGCGCGTACTACGCGCGTGCCGCCGTCGTCTGCGTCCCCTCGCGGCGCGAGGGTTACGGCATGACGGCGCGGGAGGCGATGGCGTGGGGGCGGCCGGTCGTCGCGGCGGCGGCCGGAGGTCTCGTCGACGCGGTCGAGGACGGCGTGACGGGGCGTGCTCGTCCCGCCGCGCGATCCCGAGGCGCTCCGCCGCGCGCTCGTCCGTCTGCTCGACGACGCCGCGCTCCGCCGGCGCCTCGGCACCGCCGCCCGTGCGCGGGCGGCGGAGCGGTTCGGCGCGCAGGCCGTCGCCGCCCGCACGGTCGCGCTCTACCGCGAGCTTCTCGGCTTCTAGAACTGACGGCGGCGCGCGGCGGTCGCGACCATCGCCGCGCCGAGCCCCAGGAGCGCCAGCCCGAAGACGAGGATCCGGTCTCCGCCGGACCCGGCCGCCCTGACCCCGGCCGCAAGGGACGTGCCGCTGAGGGCGGACGGCGGCGTGTCGTGCGCCTGCGGCGTCTCCTGGTGGGGCGTCGCCGGCGATCCACCGTCACCGGCGGACGGCTTCGGCGCTGCAGGCTTCGGCGCTGGCGGCTTCGCACGCGTGTCGGCGGGCAGCGTGGTCGTCGGGGCGCCGTAGGCCGACGACGTCGACACTGCCTCGAGCGCCGCCGCCGACGCCGGCACCGCCGCGCGGAGGGCGGTCGAGGTCCCCTTCGGGAGCGGCTTGCTCGTCGACTTCCCGATGCCCGGAGCGGTCGACCCGCTGCTCGTGGGAACCATCTCGACGTACTGCGCGACCGCCGACGACTTCGGTTTCGGAGGCGGTGCCGCCGCCGTCGCAACCGGTGCCGCGACGGCGGCCGCGACACCCGAGAAGGCAGCAAGTAGCAGGCTCTTCGTTGTGGTCGTGCGGCTCACGGTCGAGGCAGTACCCTAGCAACCGATGCTCAACCCGATTCCCGGGTCGAGCCGCGTCAGGGGAGCTCGAGGGCCGCATCCGGTCACGCTCGTCCTGGTCGCGGGAGCGGCCTTTTGCGCTGCGTACGCCGACGGGAGCTACGGCCTCGTCGCGCGAGCGATGATCGGGATCGGGGCCTGGTGGGCCGTCATCCTCGGCGTCGGTCTCGGCCTCTGGCCCGTGCGCCGGCCGACCGGGGCCGCCCTCGCGGTCGGGGCGCTGCTCGCGAGCCTCGCAGCGTGGACGTTCGCGTCGGTCGCGTGGTCGTGGAGCGCCGAGGCGTCGTTCAACGAGTTCACCCGCCTTGCCATGTACCTTGGGCTGTTCGCCGTCGTCGTGTTGTCGTCGTCGCGGGGCACCACCGAGGCGTGGCTCGACGGGCTCGCGCTCGCGATTACCGCGATCGCGGTGCTCGCGCTCGCGAGCCGGCTCTTCCCGGGCCTCGTCGGGGGCAGGGGCCTCTCAACGTTCCTCCCCTCGGCGCAGACCCGGCTGAGCTTCCCGCTGGGCTACTGGAACGGGCTCGGGATCTTCGTCGCGCTCGGGCTCCCGCTTCTCTTGCGCAGAGCGTGGTCGGACCGGCGAGGGGCGCTCGCCGCCGCCGCGGTCGCGCCGTTCCCGGTGATCGCGGCGACCATCTACCTCACGTCGTCACGCGGAGCGGTCGTGACCGCCGCGGTGGGGGTCGGAGTCGCGCTCGCGCTCGCGCCACGGCGCTGGGAGGCCGTCGCAGCCGCGACGGCCGGCGTCGCCGGCGGCATCGTCTCCGTTCTCGTCGTCGCGGACCGGCAGGCCTGACGAACGCCGCGACGGTCACGGAAGCCGTGCGATCGGAGGGACGGAGCGCCGCGCTCCTGATCGCGCTCACGTGCGTCGGCGCGGCGCTCGCCTGCGTCGGGCTAAGGCGGGTGGTCGCGTTGCCGCAGGTTCGCAGGCGCGGCGTCGGGATCGCGGTCGCCGTGGTCGCCGGGGTGGTCGTGGTCGCCGGCGCGCTGGCCGCCGACCCGGCGGAGCGCTTCAGGGCGTTCAAGCGCTTGCCGACGAACGTGGCTTCTCCGCCGGGCGACTTCGTCCGGGCGCACCTTCTGAGCGGCAACGGCAGCGGCCGCTGGCAGTTCTGGGCAAGCGCGCTCGACGAGTGGCGGAGCAATCCGGTCGCGGGTCGCGGGGCAGGGACCTACGAGTCGTGGTGGGCCCAGCACGGCGAGCTTCCCGTACTTCCTCCGCGACGCCCACTCGCTCTACCTCGAGGTGCTCGGCGAGCTCGGCATCGTCGGATTCGCGCTCCTCGTCGCCGCGCTGGCGACGTCGCTCGTCGTCGGAGCGCGCCGCTATGCGGACGCGCGCGACGAGCTCGAGCGGGGCTACCTGGCGGCGCTGCTCGCGGTCGCGGTCGCGTGGGCGGTCGCCGCGGGAATCGACTGGATCTGGGAGCTGACGTCGGTCACGGCCGTCGCGGTCGCCTCGTTCGGCCTGCTGACGGGGCCGGCGACCGATGCGACGGGGCCGACGCTCGCGACCGCCCGGTCCCGTCGCGGCCGCGGCCGGCGCTCGTTCGGGCCGGGCGTCGCCCTGCTCGTCGGCGGGTGGCTGCTGATCTGCCTCCTGGCGGTGCCCCTGCTTGCCCAGGTCGAGATCGGGAACAGCCAGGATGCGGTCCGGCGCGGCGACGCCCGGTCGGCGCTCGATGACGCGCGGAAGGCGCGGAACATCCAGCCGTGGGCGTCGTCGCCGTACCTCCAGCTCGCCCTCGTCGCAGAGCAGCAGGGCGAGCTCGACACCGCGCGCTCCTTCATCGACGCCGCGATCGACCGCGACCCTAGGAACTGGCGGCTCTGGCTCGTTGCCGCGCGACTCGAGACGAAGGCCGGCGCGTTCCGAGCGGGGGCGGCCCGTCTTGCGCAGGCGGAGCGGCTGAATCCGCGCTCGCCTTTGTTCACGAACCTTCGTACGGGTGCAGGATGACGGAGGTACGCTCCACGGCCGTGGGGGGCGTATGAGCGTGGAGCGCAGAGGAGCGCGGACGGATGTACGAAATGTCGTGCCTGTGAAGACCGCGGACCCAGCCTGGGTCGAGGCCCCGGGCCATGGGCTCCTGCTCTCCCGCGCGCGCTCCCGCCGGGACCCGCTGCTCCGGAGGCTGCTCGCGGTCGCGGATCTCGCGGCCGCCGTCGCCGGCGTGGCCGCGCTCGGGGCAGCCGACCAGGCGCTCTGGGGGCTCCTCGTCGCGCCGGTCTGGATCGTCCTCGCGAAGCTTCAGGGCCTCTACGACCGCGACCAGCGCGCGCTCCGGCACCTGACCGTCGACGAGGCGGGCAAGATCGCGGTCTGGGCGGTCGCCGGGACGGGCGCCGTCGGCGCCGTCCTGCTCGCCGCACCCGCGCAGGACCTCTCGATCGGCGACGCCTGCCGCGTCGCCGCCGTCGCGTTCGTCTTCGCCGTGTTCCTGCGCGCCGGCGCGCGGCTCGTCTGGCGGCGGGTGACACCGCCGCAGCGGACGATGATCGTCGGCAGCGGCCCGCTCGCCGACGCCGTGCGGAGGAAGCTCGAGCTCTTCAACGACATCCACGTCGCCGTCGTGGAGGAGCGCCCGCAGCTCGGCCCCGCCGAGCTCGGCGGAGATCCGGCGTGGCTCGCCGGCGTCGATCGCGTGATCCTGGCCTCGCAGTCGATCGACGAGGCGGCGATCCGCGACCTCGTCGCCGCCTGCCGGGCCGACGACGTCCGGCTCAGCGTCGTACCGCCGTCGCGCGGCATGTTCGGCACCGCGGTCGAGCTGAACTTCATCGCCGACCTGCCGGTCGTCGAGTACAACACCTGGGACGTCCCGCGTTCGACGATGTTCCTGAAGCGGGTGCTCGACGTGTTCGTGTCGGCCACGCTCCTCACGCTCGCTTCACCGCTCCTCGTCCTGATCGCGATCACGATCAAGCTCGACTCGCGCGGGCCGGTGCTCTTCGCGCAGCGCCGTGCAGGCCTGGGCGGGGCCGAGTTCAGGATGCTCAAGTTCCGGACGATGGTCAGGAACGCCGAGGAGCTGCTCGACGAGCTCGTCCGGATCGACGACCTGCCGACGCCGATGTTCAAGCTCCGCGACGACCCGCGCGTGACGCGGGTGGGTCGCGTGCTCCGTCGATGGAGCCTCGACGAGCTGCCGCAGCTCCTCAACGTCCTCGGCGGGAGCATGAGCCTCGTCGGCCCGCGCCCCGAGCAGGTCGAGCTCGTCGAGCGCTACGCCCCGGAGCACCGGTTCCGGCTCGACGTGAAGCCCGGGTTGACCGGCCCGATGCAGGTCCACGGCCGCGGCTACCTCACGTTCGAGGAGCGGATCGCGGTCGAGCGCGAGTACGTCGAGAACCTGTCGTTCGGCCGCGACCTGCGGATCCTCGGCCTCACGCTCCCGGCCGTCTTCGGCGGCAACGGGGCGTTCTAAGGCCTTGAAGCGCTGAGCTAGCGCTGAGTCAGCTCCTCACAGGCGGCCGCGGGTCGCCGACGGCGTCCGCGAGCCCGGTCGGCGCGATCGCTTCGCGCGCCGGCGCCGGAGGCGGCGCGATGCTCATCCGCACCACGGCCGCGTAGGCGCGTGCGCGGTCGCGGTCGAACGGCCGGCCGAGGACGGCACGGAGACCCGCGAGCGTCCCGACGACGAGGCGGAGCACGGCGTTCTCGCGCGGCGGGTGGTGCTTTGCGAAGTACCGGAGGAGCCCCTCGTACCGTGCGCGGATCGTCTGCGGGCGGCTCCACTGCGCGAAGGTGCTGCCGCCGGCGTGCTCGAACGTCGCGTCGTGCACGTACCGGATCGGGCCCCGCTCGCGCAGGCGGCGGACGAGGTCGATGTCCTCGAACCAGTAGAAGAACTCCTCGTCGAAGCCGTCGAGCGCGTCGAAGACGGAGCGCCGCACGAGGAGGCACGCGCCGGCGGGCTGCGCCTCGACGTCCTGTGTGCGGTCGTAGTCGAAGTCGAGCATGAGCTGCTTCCGCGAGATCGGGTTCGACGGCCAGTACCGCTCGAGGCCGACGAGGAGCGCCACCTGCGCCGAGACCGTCGGGAAGCGCCGGAGCGCGAAGCCGACCTGCGGCGTGTCGGTGCCGAGGTGCACGAGCCGTCCCGTGGCCGCCGAGTGCAGCGGGAGCGCGACGAGCGCGTCGGCGAGGCGGTCGACGGCGCCCGCCCGCGCGACCGCGTCGCTGTTGAGGAAGAGGATGAGCTCGCCCTGCCCTGCGGCCGCGCCCTCGTTGCAGGCGCGCGCGTAGCCGACGTTCGTCTCGTTCCGGACCACCGTCACGGAGGGGAACCCGGCGACGACCGCCTCGGCCGTGCCGTCGGAAGACGCATTGTCGACGACGATGCAGTGCACGCCGGGGGTGGCGCCGTCGTCCGGCATCACCGACGCAACCGCGCGGAGGGTCAGCTCGCGCGTGTCTCGCGTCGGGATCACGACGTCGACGGACACACGAGGCACCGCGGCATCCAAGCACAAGAGGATCACCGCCGTGTGCAACGGATATACCTTCGAGCCGTGGCCGCAGACGCGCCTGTCCTTTCGATCGTGATCCCCACATACCGGTGGCGCAACCTGCTGGAGGAGTGCCTCGAGTCGGTTCGTGTCGCCGTACGCGAGGTCGACGAGCCGACCGAGATCGTGGTCGTCGTGGACGGCGCGGGGCCGGAGACGGTGGAGTGGGTCCAGGAGCGGTTCCCGGAGGTCGTCGTCGTCGACCTCCCGCAGAACGTCGGTTTCGCAGCCGCAGTGTCCGCGGGCGTGGGCCGCGCCCGCGGCGCGTGGATCGCGCTCCTGAACGACGACGTGACCGTCGAGCCGGCGGCCCTTCGAGAGCTGCTGGCGGCGGGCCGCAGCGCACCCGACGTCGGCGCCGCCGCTGCGCAGATGCGTTTCGCAGGCCGGCGCGACGTGATCAACTCGGCAGGCATCGACGTCGACAGTCTCGGCGTCGCGACCGACCGCCTCGTCGGCCGGCCGATCGACGAGAGCGAGCCGGTCGCGACCGAGGTCTTCGGCGCGTGCGCAGGCGCCGCCGTCTACAGCCGCGCGATGCTCGAGGCGACCGGCGGCTTCGACACGTCGTTCTACGTCTACCTCGAGGACGTCGACCTCGCATGGCGCGCGCGGATGAGCGGGTGGCGCACGCTGTACGTACCTTCGGCGGTCGTCTACCACCACCACTCCGCGACGATGGGGCACGCGTCTCCGCGGAAGTACTTCCTCGTCGGCCGGAACCGCGTCCGGCTCCTCGCGAAGAACGCGACCGCCGGGCACCTGCTGCGCGCGTCGATCCCGATGCTGCTCTACGACGCGGCGTACGTGGTCGCCGTCGGCGCGCGGAGCAGGACGCTCGCGCCGCTTCGCGGGCGGATCGTCGGCCTGCGGGAGTGGCGTGCCTACCGGCGCGCGGGGCGCGCGTACCGCCGGCCGGTGCAGCTGACGTCGCGCCGCGGGTTCCGCGAGGCGTTCGAGCGCGACCGCGCGTGGAGAAGGCGCAATCGCCCTCGATAGCCGTACGGAGGCGGCGGGCCCGACGCACGAGCCGCTCGCCGCCCGCGTTCGTGCCCGCGGCGGCACCTTCTACCGTCATGCCCTTTCGCCCCTCGTCGCCTTCCCGATCGTGTGGTGCTTCGGCGTCCTCATCGCGCAGATCCGCCTGCTGGACGTGCAGCGCCCGTGGTCGCGGCTCGCCTGGGCCGTCGTCCTCCTAGTCCCGGTCGCGTTCGTGTGCGGCGGCACCGTCGGAGCGGCGGCGGCGCGCGCCTGGACGCGGTGCGGCGACCGGGTGGCCGTGTCGGCGCCCGCGCGGCGGCGGCTTCGGATCGTCCTCGTCGCGCTCCTCGCGGTCGGTTGGCTCGAGGAGGTGCACCAGTGGGCGGTCGCAGGCGTCGTTCCGCTGCTCTCGTCCAACGCCGACCAGGCGCGCTTCGCGCAGCCCGGCGGCCCGACAGTCGTCCTGACGGACTTCCTGACCGTCGCCGCGATCGTCGCGCTCGTCGTGCCGCGGCGGCTGCTCGCGCGGGGCGCGCTGCCGGAGCTCGCCGTCGCCGCCGCCGCTCTGGCCGCATTCGCCCTCGCCGCCGACCGCGGCAGCATCATCCTGCCGATCGGCGCCGCGCTCGTCGGGCGCAGCGTGTACTGGGGCCTGCCGCGACTGCGGGTGGTGCTCATCGTCGGGATCGCCGTGGCCGCGATCGCCGCCGCAGGCTTCTACTACCGGACCTCGCAGCACCGCGACTCGCCGTTCGAGCACGAGATCTACACGCAGGTCCTGCCCGACGTCCCCACGATCGTGAGGCCGCTCGTCCCGATCCAGATCGGCGTCGCGATGAACTTCGAGGCGCTGGCACGGGTCGTCGACTTCTTCCCCGGCGTTCTCCCGTACGCGCACGGACGATACGACCTCCGGGGCCTCGACCTCTTCTTCCCGCAGGCGCGCGACCTCGCGCCGGTCACCGCCGAGCTCAGCCCGCCGTGGGTCACGAGCACCGTCGCCGGGCCGTTCTGGGCCGACGGGGGGCTGACGGCGGTCGTCGTCGGGCTCGCGATCATCGGCGCTCTCGCCACGGCGGCGTACGTCTGCGCGGTGCGAACGCGTCAGCTGCGCTGGGCGCTCGTCGCAGGCCACCTCACCTACCTGGTCGTGTTCGGCTTCTACACGAACATCTGGACGCAGCAGGTGGACTGGCTGCTGATCGCGCCCACGCTTTTCGTCTGCGGGTCGGTCGCCGAGGGGCGGCGCGCGCTCGCGTTCCCACGGCGAGCTCGCGCTGATCGGCCCGACCTCCTGGGGCGTCCCGCCGCAGCGGCCACCGCGCTCGTCGCGCTCGTCGTCGCGGCGGCGGCGTACGAGCTCGTCCGCACGCCGGAGCCCCCGCGCGCCGCGCCCGCGCCTGTCTTCCCAGTCAGGACGACGTTCCGTCTTCCGGCGATTCCGTCGGGTGCGACCGTCGTCCAACCCGAGGACGCCGCGACGTCGGAGATCGCATACGCCACCCGAAGGGGCCGGCGCCTCGACGTCACCGTCCTCGGCCTCGATCGTCGGCCTGCGCGGGTGGTTCGCCGCACGACCGTCCGCGCGCCGTTCATGACGGGAGCCGTCGGATACCACCTGACGACGTGGAAAGGGCGGCCGGCGCTGATCGCCACGAAGCCGACCCGCGGTGACGTCGTCGACGTCGGCGTGGTCTCGCTCGACGATCCCGGCAACGTGGCGCGGATCGCGCACGTCGCCGCGCGTCGGTCGTGCAGGTGGCGGACCGTCCTCACGGGCCGGTGGAGCGGGTCGCTCCCGGACCTGCTCGTCGTCGACGGCGGCCCGCGGTGCGCTCCGCGCGTGCGCGTGGTGACGGGCGAGAGCGGCTTCAGGCGGACGGCGTTCCGAACGACGCTCACCCCGGCACTGACGGGCGTCCGGACGGTCGGCGTGCAGGCGGATGCGAGCGGGCGGCCCGACCTCCTGTTCTTCGTGCGGGACGGGCGCACCACCGGGACGGGACGGCCCGAGGTCCACATCCTCACCGCCGCCTCGGGCTACCAGGCGTTTCGGCTCAGGGTCGGCCTCGGCCTGAGGAAGGTGCTGCCGCCGGGATTCGCGCTGCTCGGCGGCCACGTGCGCCGCCGGCCGGTCGTCCTGGGGCTGGACCGCCGTGGCCGGCCTCCGCGCGTGAGCGCCGTCCGGCTCCCCGGCCCGCGGTACCCGAAGACCTCGCCGCGCGCGCCAGGCGGCCCTGAACGCGGAGGCGCTGAAGGTGCGGCTCGAACCTCGCCGCCCGCCTGATCCCGGCGCCGCGGTCGCGGATCACGATCGCGCATCCTCGGTTCCGGCCGCGATCGACGTCGAGCGGAGCGCCGTCCGGAGCACGACTCTTCTGGTCGCGCGCACCGTCGTGCTCCAGCTCTTCACCGCCGGCGCGACGATCGCGCTTGCGCGGCTCCTCGTCCCCAGCGACTTCGGCGCCTTCGCCGTCGCGCAGTCGGCCCAGTACCTCGGCCGCAACCTCGTCGAGCTCGGCCTTCCCGCCGCCCTCGTCCGGCGCGACGACCCGCCGTCGCTCGCCGAGCAGCGGTCGATGACAGGCGTCATGACCGGCGTCGCGTGGGCGGTCGCCGCGCTCGCTCTCGCGCTCGCGTTCGTCGTCCTGCCGGGGGTCGGCGCCGACAGCCGGATCGCGCCCCTCACGGCCGTTGCGCTGCTCAGCCTCCCGTTCTACGCGATTCGCGCGGTTCCGGCGCTCCTGCTCGAGCGGCGGCTCTCGTACGGGCGGCTCGTCGCGATCGAGGTGTCGGAGACCGTTGCGTTCTACGGCTTCGCCGTCCCGGCCGCGGTCGCCGGGCTCGGGGCGCTCTCGCTCGTCGCAGCGGCGCCGGTCTCGGCGGCAGTCGGCGCGGTCGCTGCGACGATCGTCCAGCCGTGGCGCTTCGGGCTCGCGTTCGACTACCGGCTGCTGCGGCCGCTCGCGCGGTTCGGTCTCCAGGTGACGGCGATCTGGCCGTTGAACCTGCTGCGCGAGCTCGCGTTCGCCACGTCGCTCGTCGCGATCGGCGGGCGGTCGCTCGCCGGCTACTACAGCATGAGCCTCCGGATCTTCAGCATTCCGACCGCGATCCTGATCGCTGTTCAGCGCGTGGCGTTCGTCGCGCTCGCCCGCGGCTCGGTCGACGGCCGGGCGCGCCGTGCCGCCGAGGCGGCGGGGGTGACGTCGGTCGCCGTCGGGCTCGTCCTCGCGCTCGCCGTGGGCGCGCTGCAGCCCGCGATCGGCGTCCTCTTCGGCGAGAACTGGCTGCCGACGGCGAACGTCGTCGTGGCGGCAAGTGTCGGTGTCTTCCTCATGGCCGGCGTCGGCGGCATCCTGCAGAGCCTCGCCCTCGCCGCGGGCGACGCGCGGCTGCCTGCCGTCGCGGCGTTCGTCCACGCGGTCGTCGCGCTCGCCGTCCTCTGGCCGCTCGCGAGCGCCTTCGGAACGTGGGGTGCGGGCGCGGCCTTCTCGGTCGGCGCCGCCTCGTTCGTGGGGCTCCTCCTTGCGCGCGGCGCCTCCGAGTCCCGCGCGTGCGTCTCGCCGGCGCTCCGCGCGCTCGTGGTCGCCGCCGGCGCGGCGGCGGCCGGAACCGCGGCGTCGCGGTCGCCGACGATCGCGGGTCTCTTCGCCTCCGTCGCGGCGTCGGCGGGCGTATGGGTCGTCCTCGCGTTCCTCGTCACGCGCCGCGAGGTCGGGCTCCTGATGCGACTCCTGCGCCGGCACCTCGGCCCGGTGCGGCGCGCGGCCTCTCCGCCGCTAGCATGACGCGCCGTCGACGATGGGGACGACGTTGCCAACCACGACGGCGCGCACCCTCGCGCCCCGCTCGGCGGCCGGCCTGGACGTCGCGATCGTGTCCTACCGGAGCCGCGAGATGGTCCGCGACTGCCTGACGACGCTGTTCGAGCACGCGCCGTCGCGTCCGCTGGAGGTCTTCGTCGCCGACAACGACTCGGGCGACGGCACCGTCGAGATGGTGCGCGCGGAGTTCCCCCAGGTGCGGTTGCTGGCGGCCGGCGGCAACCTCGGCTTCGGCAAGGCGACGAACATGCTGATCGACGCGGGCGACTCGCCGTACGTGCTCGCGCTCAACCCCGACACGCGGATGACGGCGGGCGCGCTCGACCTGCTTCTCGACCTGATGGACGAGCGCCCCGAGGTCGGGATCTGCGGCTGCCGGCTCGAGCTCGAGGACGGGTCGCTGGATCACGCGGCGAAGCGCTCGTTCCCGACCGTCGTCTCGTCGCTCGGCCATTTCACGGGCCTCGGGCGCCGCCTTCGCGGCGGCCGTCTCGCCGCCTACGTCGCGCCCGAGGTCGAGTCCGGCCCAGTCGATTGCGTCAACGGCGCGTTCATGCTCATGCGCCGCGAGGCCCTCGAGCGGGTCGGCGCCTTCGACGAGGGGTTCTGGATGTACATGGAGGACATCGACCTCTGCTACCGGTTCGTCGCCGCGGGATGGAAGGTCTGGTACGAGCCGCGCGCGACGGTCGTCCACATCAAGGCCGGCACGAGCGGCAAGAACCGCACGCCGCGGCTGAACTACGCGTTCCATTACGGCATGTATCGCTTCTACCGGAAGCACTACGCGCCGTCGCGGCCCGCGCTCGTCAACCTCGCCGTCTACGGCGGGATCGCCACGAAGCTCGCGCTCTCGATCGTGCGCAGCGCCGCAGCGCGGCGCGCGCGGCTCGCGGCGTAGAGCTTCCCGCGCCGCGCGTCCAAATCGGGCCTTACACATCGCTCACGGCGCGTCCCTATACTGCCGCCGCCTCGCCGCGGCGACGTCTCTCTCATGGCTCCGACCGTCCGCATCGCGCCGCTCCTCGCCGTCATCGCCGTCGCCCTCGGCGTCGTCGCGACGGCCGATCCGCGGTCCGCGGCGACGAACGGCCCACCGCTCAGGACCGCCGTGATGGACCCGACGCTGACGGCCGGCGCCGACCTCGCGACCGCGACGGCCCGGATCCGGGCCGCCGGAGCGACGGCGATCCGCCTCAACGTCGACTGGGGCGCGGTCGCACCGGGACCCGCGCGTTCGGCGAGCTTCGACCCGGCGAACCCGCAGGATCCCGGCTACCGCTTCGCCGCGCTCGACGCGCAGGTGAGGCGCGCCGTGGCCGCCGGCCTGCAGCCGATCCTCAGCATCTTCGGCGCGCCGCGGTGGGCCGAGACGGGCCGCAGGAGCCGCCCCCAGGACGGCCCCACGCAGCCGTCGCCGCGGGCGTTCGGCGACTTCGCGACGGCCGTCGCGCGGCGGTACGGCGGCGATGTCGCCGGGCTGCCGCGGGTGCGGTACTTCCAGGCGTGGAACGAGCCGAACGTCTCGATCTTCCTGATGCCGCAGTTCAGCCGCGGCGCTCCCTACTCCCCCGTCTGGTACCGGAAGCTCGTGAACGCCTTCACGGACGCCGTTCATTCGGTGCACTCCGACAACCTGTCGATCGCCGGCGGCCTCTCGCCGTTCACCGTCCGCACCTCGTCGGTGCAAACCGTCGCGCCGCTGACGTTCATGCGGCAGCTGCTGTGCCTGTCCGCTGCGAAGGCGCCGCGCGCGACGTGCCACGAGCAGGTCAGGTTCGACGTCTGGGCGCAGCACCCGTATACCTCCGGCGGCCCGACACATCACGCCGCGAGCTCGAACGACGTTTCGCTCGGCGACCTCATGAAGGTGCGGCCGGTGCTCGCCGCCGCCCGCTCGGCGGGCAATCTCGCATCGCGTGCGCCGGCCCAGTTCTGGGTCACCGAGTTCAGCTGGGACACCAAGCCGCCGGACCCGCACGGGGTTCCGCTCGCGCTCCATGCGCGCTGGACCGCCGAGGCGCTCTACCGGATGTGGAGCGCCGGGGTCAGCCTCGTGACGTGGTTCACGCTGCGCGACCAGCCGACGTCCACGAGCGACTTCCAGTCCGGCCTCTACTTCCGCGGTGCTTCGCTCGCGAAGGACCGGCCGAAGCCGTCGCTCACGGCCTTCCGGTTCCCGTTCGTCGCGTTCGCGGCGCGGGGCGGCGTCCAGGTCTGGGGTCGAACCCCGACGAGCGCACCGGGATCGGTGCTGATCGAGCGCAGCGCCGGCCGGGGGTGGGCGCGGATCGGGACGCTGACCGCCGACGCGAACGGGATCTTCCGCGGCCGGGTGCGCACCACCGCGACGAAGGGATCGGTTCGCGCCCGGTTCGGCGGCTCGTTCGCGCGCCCGTTCTCGCTGACCGTGCCGCCGGACCTCGCCGTGACGCCGTTCGGCGTGGGCTCCGGCAAGTAGCTATAGCTACCGCCCGCGCCGGGCCCAGACGGTGATCCCGCCGATTCGCGTCGGCGTGTAGCCCCGCTCGAGCGCCCGCATGATCGCCGGCTGCGTCTCGAACGCGCGGCCCGACACCACGACGCGCGTCAACGACCGCACGACCTCTCCCGGCGTCAACGATCCCGTCTCGAACCGCAGGAGCGCGGTGTCGACGAGCTGTCCCGGCACGCGCCTGTCGGCGAGGAACGGCACGATCGGCCTGTCGGCGACGACGACCTCTTCCGGCCGCGTCGAGTCGCTCGACGACACGCGAAGCCTCGACGTTCGTCGGCGGCTCGGGAACGCGTGTCGCGTCGACGCGGCGGACCTGCTGGACGTAGGCGACGGCGACGACGACCGCCGCCGCCACGTAGACGGCGCGGTGGCGCGGGAGCACCGGGCCGAGCGTTGCTCCCGCCGCGACGGCGAGCGCCGCGGGGAAGAGGATCAGGTGGTTGTCATGCAGCGGGGCGTGCGAGAGCAGAAAGAGCACCGTCGATCCGACGAACGCCCAGAGTGGCCACTGACGGGGCGCCCGCCGGCGCGCGAGCGGCGCGACCGCGACCGCAGCCGCCGCGAGCGCGAGCCACGCGAACGGCGTCCGCAGCGGGATCTGCTCGAGGATCTGCCGGTGCGGGTGCGGGATCACGGCCGGCGTCGACCGCGCCTCGCTGTGGTAGACGACGGCGCTCTCCCAGAGGTCCGTCAGCGCGGACGCGTGGAGCACGAGCACGAGCAGCGCCACCGCGGCCGCCCCGGCGAGCGCGTGCCACGGTCGGCGCCGCAGGAGCCAGGCGACGACCGGGAGCACGGTGAGCGCCGTCAGCTTCACCGACAGCGCGGCGGCGAAGAGCGCGCCCGCCGCGACGGCGGCCGCCGGACCCGCGAAGGTCGCCGCCGCCGCCGCCGCGAGCATCAGCGCGATCGCCATCGGATCGGCGAGGATGCGAAACGCGAACAGGTCGAGCGGCGGGGCGACGACGAGGAGCGACGCCGCGAGGAGGCCACCGGAGACGCCGCCGAAGCGTCGCCCGACGAGCCAGGCCGCGGTCGTCGCGACCAGCGCGAGAGCGATCATCCCGGCGCGGACGCCGCTCACGGTGAGCCCGAGCAGCGCCGCGAGCCCGCGCAGGAGGTCGTAGAACCCGGGGAACTGCGGCGCGAACACGTCGCTTCCGAGACGCTCGCCGTGGCGCAGCAGGTCGACGGAGGCGAGGTAGACGCCCTCGTCGTAGTCGGTCGAGACATGGATCGACCGCCCCAGGAGGACCGCCTGCGCGACGAGCACCGCGGCGACCAACGCGCCTTCGACGATCCACGCCCGCCGGTCGGGGCTCACGGCCCGCGCTGTTGCTGCGCGTCGTAGCCCTGCGGCAGGCCCCACAGGTACTCCCACCGGAAGCGCGCGTCACGCCAGACCTTCCGCGGCAGGTTGGTCCTGTTCGTTGCTGCGACCTCGACGATCCGTCCGATCCCGTCGTGCTCGCTGACCCGGTCGTAGCCGACGTTGTGGACGAACGCGGCGCCGACGGCCCAGGCGACGCACAGGGCCAGCGCCGGGTAGGCGACGGCCGCACGCCGCCGTACCAGCTCGGCGACGCCGATCAGGTAGATCGGGAACAGCCCGGTCAGGAAGCGCTGCGAGAACGAGAGCCCGCCGTCCCACCTCCCCCAGATCATGTGCGTCGAGAGGAGCGCGAGCGCCCCGGCGAGCATTGTCGTCAGGAACGCGGCGTGCGTTCGGGTCGCGCGCGCCCGTCGCAGGGCGAGGGCGAAGCCGACGCACGCGAGCGCCGTGAGCGGCGTCCACGTGAAGAGGCCGCGGTGCTCGCTGAAGAGCATCTTCAGCGGGTTCGCCGGATCGAAGCCGTTCAGCGGGTTGCTGGTCGACCCGACGACGGTGGCGGACGCGGGCGCCGCAACCCTCATGACGCCATCCGACTCGGGGAAGTACGACGGCACGAAGTACGAGATCCCGCGCAGCGCCGGAAGCGAGAAGAGGACGATCCCTACGGCCGCGGCCACTCCGACCGCCAGCGCGAGCCGCCGGCGCTCGCCGCGCAGCGCGAGCGCGACCGCGATCGCGACGAAGAAGGCGCTGTTGACATAGCGAATGTTCACCGACCACCCTGCGAGGCCGCCGAGCGCAAGCGCGTGCCGCGTGAGCAGACCGTGCTCGCTGCGCACGAGCACGAGCGCGACGGCCGTCAGGACGAGCGTGTCGACCGCGTGCTTCGCCGCGGGCGCGAAGACGACGTAGTAGAAGAGCGGCGTCCCGAACGCCGTCAGCATGAGCACAGCGCCGCCGCGTGGGAGGTCGAGCTCGCGCAGGATCCGCCAGCCGAGGTAGAGCGTGACCAGAAACGCGGCGTTCGTCGCGATCGTGATCGAGATCTCCTGGATCGAGACGTGGAACGTCGGTGGCTGATAGCCGAAGACGGCGGCGAGCACCTTTCCGACGAGGAAGAACGGCGCGTTCCAGACGTCGCTTCCGAACTGGTAGGCGAACGCGAAGTCGGGGTGCTCGCCGAAGAAGCGGCGGAGCAGGTTGTAGTAGGTGTCGCCGTCGCCCTCGCTCTCCTGCACCTTGAAGGATGCGAACGTCAGCGCGAACAGCCCGTAGGCGGTGAGCGCGATCGTGGTCGATCGCGAGAGGAAGCGGTCGCCTTCGCCGTTCGAGCGCAGGTGCTGGAGCGGCCGGAGGAGGCCTCGCCGCGACTGCGCCCGCGCCGGGCGGGCCTCCCGCTCCTGCACGCGCTCCGTCACGCGAGCAGCTCGGCGAGGAGCGACTCGTACCGGCCGATCGCGATCTCGCGGCGCGCGTCCCCCTCGGCATATGCGCGGGCGCGGCGGCCCATCGCGGCGAGGTCGTGGGCGCCGCCGACAACCTCGCGGAGCCTCGCCGCGAGCAGTTCCGGCCGCCCCGGCGGCGTGACGACGCCGCAGCCGATCTTGCGAACGAGCTGCGCCGTCTCGCTCTCCTCGTCCACCGCAGCGACGATCGGGCGCCCCGCCGCGAGGATCCCGTAGACGCGGCTCGGGACGACGTAGCCCGCGAGCCCCGCTCCGAGCCCGACGTAGTGGACGTCGGCGCTCGAGAGCGATTGTGCGAGAGCCTCTCGGGGCTGGTAGGGGAGAAAGACGACGCGCTCGGCGCCGAGGGCACGAGCGAGCCCGACGTGATGCGCGTGCCGGGCGCCGAAGCCGACGAGTGCGACCCTGAGATCCTCGACGTCGTCGAGCTGAGCCGCGGCGCGGATGAGCGTCTCGAGGTCCTGCGCGTGGCCGATGTTGCCCGAATGCATCACGACGAACCCGCCGTCGAGACCGTGCTCGCGCGCCCAGGCGTTGTCGCGCGGCTGCGGCGTGATCGCGCTCGTGTCGGTCCAGTTCGGGATCACGCGCATGCGCCCAGGGTCGACGCCCTTCGCCTCGAGGCGGCGCTCCATCGTCTCCCCGATCGCGACCACGCGGTCGGCGCGCCGCAGGTAGAACGACGTGAGCGCGCGTAGGATCCCGACGAGGACGGGGTTCCGGAGGCGCCGCACTTCCACGGCGATCTCCGGGAAGACGTCCTGGCTCACGACGACGAGCGGGACGCGGAACCGCCGCGCGACGAGCAGCGCGACGTCGCCGACCATGGGCGGGTCGGTCATGCAGAGCACGACGTCCGGCCGCTGCGCCCGGAGCCCCCGCCGGAGCGCGCGGCCGAGGTAGGTGAAGTAGTTCGCCGCGCGCTTGTGGAGCGGCGCGCGGTCGAACGCGCTCGAGTGGACCCGCACGATCTCGACGCCGTTCCGCCACTCGTAGTCCGCGTCTCGCTCGTGCTCGCGCAGCCGTCCGGTCACGACGGTGACCCGGTAGTCGTCGGCGAGCGCCTCGCACAGCTCGGTCAGCAGGTGCGCGGTCGCCTCGACGCCCGGGAAGTAGTACTGGTTGAAGACGAGGATGCGTGGCTTCGCTCCGGGCTCGGTCAAGGCGCCAAGCGTAACGAGGTGACCGCGGCGCTCGCCGCGACGTGTGGTGTGTCTAGGATCCCGCGATGCTGCCTCCCGAGCGTGGCCCCGCCCGCTGAGCTGCGGGCGACCGATGCAGCGCCGCGCGCACGGGCGCGCCGCCTGCTCGTGCTCGCGTACGACGTTATCGGCGAACGCATGGCCGGGCCGGGAATCCGGTCGTGGGAGCTGGCGTGCGCCGTCGCCCCTTCGACGCCCGTCACCGTCGCCTCGACGTACCCCCTGGATCGAGCGGCACCGGGCGTGACCACCGTGAGGTTCGAGACCGCGGACGAGTTCGAGAGGATTCTCCGCGGCCACGACGCGGTCCTCACGCAGGGATACACGTCCTTGCATCACAAGCTGCTGCGATCGTCCGACACCCTGAAGATCATCGACCTCTACGATCCGTTTCTCTTCACGAACCTCGCCCTGCAGGCGACGGCGCCGCTCGCGGAGGCGGAGAAGGCGATCGCTTTTTACGCGGCCGTGCAGAACGAGCTCGCCGATTTCGGCGACGTCTTCCTGTGCGCCTCCGAGCGCCAGCGCGACTACTGGCTCGGTGCGCTCTCTGCGCGGGGCCGGATCACTCCTGCGGCAGCTCGTGCCGACCCGACCCTCCGGACGCTCGTGGACGTCGTCCCCTACGGGTGCCCGGACGACCCGCCGCAGCCCGCCTCACCGGTGCTGCGGGGAGTACGCCCCGAGATCCCGCAGGACGCGTTCCTGGTCGTGTGGAGCGGCGGGGCGTGGGACTGGTTCGACCCGGTCCTGGCGGTCGACGCGTTCGCACGAGTCGTCGAACGCGTGCCCTCGGCACGTCTCCTCTTCCTCGGCCTCGAGCTCGGCGGGCGCGAGGTCGGGAGGCAGGCCGTCGCCGCCGCGGTCGTAGAGCGGGCCGAGGAGCTCGGGCTGCTCGGATCGCACGTGCTCGTCGAAGACTGGGTTCCGTACGACGAGCGAGGCTCGTACCTGCTCGAGGCGGATTGCGCGCTCGTCCTCACGCGCACGACGAGCGAGGCGCGTCTTGCCTTTCGCTCGCGCATGCTCGATCACTTCTGGGCCGGCCTGCCAACGGTCACGACGGGCGGCGACGTGCTGTCGGAGCTCGCCGACGAGGCCGGTGCCGCCGTTGTGGCGCCGGCCGAGCCGGCAGGGCTCGCCGACGTGCTCGTGGCGCTCGCGGACGACCCCGCGTGGCGCATGCGGATGGCCGCTGCTGCGAGCTCGCTCGCCGACCGGTTTCGCTGGCGACGCGTAGCGGAGCCGCTGCGCACCGCGCTCGAGCGAGGCGTGCCGGAGGCGAGGGCGCCTGAGCGGCCGCCGGAGACGTCGGCGCTGGAGCTGCATCGAGACCAGCTGGCGGCCCAGGCCCAGGCTCTGACCGCCGAGATGGAGGTCCTGCACCGCGAGCTCGACGCGACCCGGCAAGACCGCCGCGCGATCGCCGCCGAGCTGGAGGCGGTTCTGCGCGACCGCGCGGCGGTCAGCGCGGAGCTGGAGGCCGTGCGGCACGCCCTTGCGGAGTCCGAGCGGCGCCGGCTCAGCGTGCCGCGACCCCTACGCGCGCTCGGCCGGCGCCGCGCCGCCGGATGAACGCGACCTCCGTCGGCCGCCGAGAGCCGCGGACACTCCGGCGCGTCGCCGTGGTCGCGCGCGCACACGCCGGAAAGCTCTCGCTGGCGGCCCTGTGCGCGCTCGCGTTCGCGCTGCTCCTCTACGTCGGGCGCGGGAACATCTTCTTCTACGACGAGTGGGCGCTGATCGAGGAGCGGTCGCGCTGGAACGCGGAGTCGTTCCTCGCCCCGAGCAACGAGCATCTGCTGCTGGTCCCCATCGCCGTCTACAAGGTGATGTGGGCGACGGTCGGCCTCGGCACGTACTGGCCGTACCGCGTGCTTCCGGCAGCGCTGGTCGTCGTCTGCGGTGTCCTCGTCTACGCCGTCGCGCGCCGGACCGTTCCGCCGTCGATCGCGGTCGTCGCCGCGTCGGTCTCCGTCCTCTTCCTCGGCGCCGGGTGGGAAGACACGATCTGGGGGATCGGGATGGTCTGGCTGATCCCGATCGCCGCCTGCCTCGGGATGCTGCTCGCGCTCGACCGCCGGACTACGCCGTCCGACGTCGTCGCGTGCCTCCTCGTGGCGCTCGCCGTCGGTTCCGGCAGTCTCGGGATCTCCGTCGCCGCCGTCGCCGCGGTCGAGACCCTCGCTCGGCCCGGTCGTCGGACGCGCGTGTGGATCGCGGTGGTGCCGATGCTCGCCTACGGGCTGTGGTGGCTTCGCTACGGCCACACCTCGTCGATGTTCCGCATCTCGAACGTCTTCGACGCGCCGAGGTACGTCGCCGACGCGTTCGCCGGCGTCGTCGGGGCGATCACGGGCCTCGGCTTCGCCTGGGGCCAGACGCTTGCCGTCGTCGCCGTCGCGGCGGCCGTCGTCGTCGCGATCCGGCGCTTCGACGGCCGGCCGCCGCTCCGCTTCTGGAGCCTGCTCGGCGGCGCTTTCTCGTTCTGGGCCCTCGCCGCACTGTTCCGCGGCGGGCTCGGAGCGCCGAGCGCGAGCCGCTACCTGCTGCCCGGCGCCGTCTTCCTGGTGCTCGCGGCCGTGCAGCTCGCCTCGGGCGTCGTGATCCGCGCGCGCCACGTGCTGGTGCTCGCGAGCGCCGCGCTCGTCGCCGCGGTGGCGAACCTCGGTCCGCTCGGCGCGGGCCGCGACCTCATCAACGACGCGTCCCGGCGGACGGCGGCACAGCTTGCGGTGGTCGAGCTCTACGGCGACAGCCTCACGCCGGAGTTCCAGCCGGCTCCCGTCACGACACCGCAGCTGCGATCCGGCCCCTATCTCGACGCCGTTCGGCGGTACGGCTCCCCCGCGCTCCCGGTGGCGGATCTCGACGAGGTCGACCCGCCCGCGGGCAGGGCCGCCGACCTCACCCTCTCCCGCGCTCTCGCTCTCGGATTGCGGCGCGCCGGGCAACAGCCGTCGCTCGGAGCGCCGCCCCGAGTCGTCTCGCCGGTCGTGGGCGACGCAGTCCGGCGCGGCGCGTGCATCCGGCTTCACGGCCGGGAGGCAGTCGTCGCGGTCGGCCCTCCGGGCGCCGTCGTAACGGCCGGACGAGCCGGCCCCGTCGCGGTCGCCTTCGGACGATTCGGCCGCGGCGAGAGCGTGCCTCTCGGCTCGGTCTCGGCCGGCGACACGGCGATCCTCCGCCTCCCGCCCGACCGGTCGCGCGTCCCGTCGCGCCTCCGGCTCGACCCGCGCGGCGGCGCCGACGTCTGCGGCCTCGCCGGTTGATTCGCGCCGTGCCGCGCCGGCGGCACCGGGATGAGCCGCGTGGGCCGGCATCTACGATGGCGGGTCGATGGATCACGCCCGTATCTCCTCCGCGCACCGGCAGGCCGACACGCGAGACGAGCCGCTGCTCGCGCTCGCGGGCGACGCGCAGAGGATCCTCGTCGTGGGGACGGTGGCGGGGCTCGACGTCGAGCGGCTGGAGGACGCCGGCCGCACGGTCGTCGCGGTCGGCACGGACGTCGGCGGAGCCGCGTTCGAGGACCTCGAGGTCGACGTGGAGGAAGGCGCCTTCGACGCGGTCGTCGTCGGGGAAGCGCTGGAGCGGACGCCGGACCGGGTCGCATTCCTGGAGCGGGTGTCAGCGCTCGTGGCCGAGGGCGGCTGTGTCGTCGTCACCGTCCGCAACGCCACCGAGCTCGTGTCACGGCTGCGGGTCCTCGCGGGCGAGCCGACCGACGGTCGCGCAGCCCTCACGCATGCGTTGCTCGTCGACCTGCTCGAGTCGAGCGGCCTCGTCCCGACTCGGTGGCGGCGCGTCGGCACGGGGACGATCGAGCCGCCGTCGGCAGCCTCCGTCCCGGCGGAGGTCAGGACGTGGCTGGCGAGCGATCCCGAGGCCGCGACCGAGCGCTTCGTCGTCCGGGCCGCCGTTGCGCGCGAGGCCGACCGCCTGCGCTCCCTCCGCCTCGAGCTCGACGAGCAGCGGGCGGCGGCGCGCCGTCGCGAGGACGAGCTCGGTGCTGAGCTCGAGCGGTTGCGGGGCGAGCGGCAGTCCGAGGAAGCGCTTCGGATCGAGCTCGAGGCGATGACTGCGCGCGAGGACGAGCTGCGAGCGATGCTCCTCGACGCTCACGACCAGGCGATGCGCCGCGACGACGAGCTCGCGCGCCGCGCGCGCTCGCGCGTCGAGCTCCAGCCCCGTCTGCCGGTCATGAAGCACAAGTTCGTGACCCGCTTTCCGCGTGCCGCTGCCGTGTACCGCCGGTTCAAGCGCCGGGTGTAGCGAGACCGCCGTCCTCGCGACCCGAACACACCTCGCCCCAGTGGTGCGCTGCTCAATCGTCGTCCCCGTGTTCAACCGGTCGGCCGTGACGCGACAGTGTCTCGACCGTCTCCTCTCCGGCAAGGAGGCGACGTCGTTCGACGTCACGGTCGTCGACGACGCGTCGACGGACGACACGCCGGCGGCTCTGACCGCGTACGAGGGCCGCGTCCGCGTCGTCCGGCACACCCGCAACGAGGGCTTCGCGCGAAGCTGCAACGACGGCGCCGCAGCCTCGGCCGGCGACTACGTGGTCTTCCTCAACAACGACACGATCCCCCGCCGAGGCTGGCTCGACGCGCTCGTGGAGTACGCCGACTGCACGCCGGCGGCGGCCGCCGTCGGGTCGAAGCTGCTCTTCCCGAACGGGCTCGTCCAGCACGCAGGGCTCGTGATCGGGCGCGATCTGCTTCCCCCGGCACGTCTATGCCGGGTTCCCGAGCGACCACCCCGCCGTCTGCCGCTCCCGTCGCTTCCAGGCCGTGACGGGCGCGTGTGTCCTCGTCCGCCGCGCTGCGTTCGAGTCCGTGGGCGGATTCGACCCGACCTTCCTGAACGGGTACGAGGACGTCGACCTGTGCCTGCGGCTCGCCGAACGCGGGCTCGAGTCGCACCTCTGCCACGAGAGCGTGCTCGTCCACCTCGAGTCGGTGTCACGGACGCCCGAACGCTACGAGGAGTTGAACCGCCTGTTCCTCGAGCGTTGGGCAGGCCGCGTCCGGCCGGACGACCTGGACGTGTACGTCGAGGACGGCCTCCTGGGGCTCGACGGCGGCGACGGCTATCCGCTGCGGCTTCTGCTCTCGCCCAGGCTCGGCGTCCTCGCCGGCCCGGCAGAGGAGAGCCGCGACGGCCTGCTCCGACTGCGGTCGAACCAGACATTCGCGTTGCTCAAGCGAACCGTCTCGACATACGTCGAGCTCCTCGAGCGAGCGGACGGGACCGCCCCCGCGCGCCGCGAAGGTCCCTTCCTCGCGGCGCCGGCCGCCCCGAGCGGCGCGGCCGTCGCGGCGCCACGCCCGAGGAGCGACGGCGCGTGGCACGAGTTCGGTGAGGAGCCGAAGCTGCCCGACGTGTCCGTGCTGATGCCCGTGAAGGATGCCGGCGCCGAGCTTCGGAAGCTCGTTCCTGCCGTGCTCTCCCAGGCGTACGACGGACGCGTCGAGATCGTCGCGGTCGACTCGGGCTCGGTCGACGACACGGTCGACGTGCTGCTCGAGCATCGTGCCACCGTCGTCGAGATCGACCCCGAGGACTTCAATCACGGCCGGACGCGCAACCTGGCCGCGCACCACGCGCGGGGCGACGTGCTCGTCTTCCTGAACAAGGCCTCGCTCCCGGCCGGCCGGGAGTGGCTGGCGCGCCTGGTCGCGCCGCTCTGCGACGACGCCCGCGTCGCCGGCGTCACGAGCCGTGTCGAGCCGCTCCCGACCGCGGACGTCCTCGTGCAAAGAGACGTGCTGCGCTCGCCGAGCGGGTCACGCGAGCGAATCGTCCGCCGGCTCGAGGACGTGGAGGCCTTCCGGCGGCTTCCCGAGCCCGAGCGCCGGCTGCTCGTCAACTTCCATACAGTCGGCTGCGCGATCCGGCGTTCCGCCCTCCGTGCGCACCCGTTCCGGGAGATCGCGACGATCGGGGAGGACATGGCGTGGGCGCAGGATGTGCTCGAGGCGGGGTGGACGATCGTGCACGAGCCGGCATCGGTCGTGCTCCACTCGCACGCGTACGGGCCGCTCGAGATCCTGCGTCTGAACGTCGACGACGGGATCGCGAACCGTGCGATCGTCGGCCGGACGATGGGCGAGGGGGAGGTCGTCCCGCTGATCCAGGCCCTCGTCCGCGACGACTGGAGGTACCTGGCCGAGGATTGCCGCCTTGCCGGGGGCGAGCTCGACCGCTGGCGATTCGAGGCGGCGGTTCGCCGGACGGCACAGGTCGTCGGCCACTGGATCGGCGTGAATCACGATGGCCCCGGCCGCGACCTCGCGTGGCGGCTGTCGCGGATCGAGGCGACGCGGGCGGGCACCGTCCGCGGTTGATCGTGCGTGTCCTGCTCGTCAGCCACCGCTTTCCCCCCGACGGCGTCGCGGGCGTGGAGCGCTACACGGAGACGCTCGCAGCCGAGCTCAAGCGCCGCGACCACGACGTGTCGGTCGTGACCCGCCGGCCCGGTCGCGCCGGCGTCCTCGAGCAGAAGCGAGAGCGCCGGCGCGACGGGGTGCGCGTCCACCGCCTCTCCGGCGGCGACGTCCGCCTCGACAACTTCCTCGTGCACTTCGACCAGCTCGAAGAGCTGTTCGCGCTGGCGCTGGTCGAGGAGGCGCCGCAGGTGGTCCACGTCAACCACCTGCTCGGTCTGTCGCCGCGGTTCGTCGACATGGCGCAGCGGTTGCGGATCCCCGTCGTGCTCTCGCTGCACGACTTCTTCGTCGCCTGCCCCCTCGCCCATCTCGAGAAGACGACCGGCGCGCTCTGCGAGGGGCCGAACGGCGGCCTCGAGTGCGCCGCCACGTGCTTTGCGCCCGAAGGCCCGGCCGCGCGCCTCCGCTGGGGCCTTCGCACGGCGTACTTCCGCCGGCTGCTCGCGCGCGCCGACCGGGTGATATGCCCGCCCGGGCATCTCGCGACCTACTTCCGCGACTTCGGCGGCGACGGCTCTCGCATCGTGCAGCTCCCGCTCGGGATCGGCCTGGCGGCAGGCTCGCTTGCGACGCCGCCGACGCCGGACAGCAGCGCGCTCACGCTCGCCTTCTTCGGCATCGTCACGAGGCACAAGGGCGTCCATCTGATCGTCGACGCGATCGCCGGCGCGCGCCTCGGCGCGGTGGAGCTCCGCGTCTTCGGCCGGGTGCCCGACGCGGCGTACGCACGGTCGCTGCGCCGCGTGGCCGCGCGTGTTCCGAACCTCGAGCTGACGATGTTCGGCGAGTACTCGCCCGCCCACCTTCCCCAGCTTCTCGGCGGCGTCGACGCCGTCGTGATGCCGTCGCTCGTCCCGGAGGCGTTCCCGCTCTCGCCGCGCGAGGCGCTCGCGCTCGGAGTGCCGGTGGTCGCGTCGGCGCTCGGAGGCCTGCCGGAGATCGTGACCGACGGTGTCAACGGCCTCCTCGTCGACGTCGCGAGCCCGCACGCGCTCCGCGAGAGCTTGCAGCGGCTGGCGGGGGCTCCCGCCCTGCGTGCCACGTTGCGCGCCGGCGCCCGCTCGACGCGCGTCACGACCATCGACGACCACGCGGACGCGATCGTGAGCGTCTACGAGAGCGTCACGCGAGAGCCCCACCGACCGCGGTCGCCGGCGTCGCAGGCCGAGGACGAGGCGTTGTTCCGCGGCATGGTGCAGCTCGGGATGGCGGCGCGATGAGAGCGGTCTGCTCGTGAGCGCGTCGGGCCGTCCGCGCGCGGTCGTGATCGTCTCCGTGGCTCGGCCGGCACGTCCGTGGCCGCTCGACCGTGTCGTCGAGCATGCGCGTTCGGCCGGGCTCGAGGTCGTCGCCGTGGGGCCGGCTGACGCGCCCGACGGTGTCCGCGTCCTCTCCGACGCTGCCGGCGGGACTCTCGCCGATCGCCGCGCGGCCGGTGCGGCGGCGACGGACGCCGAGCTCCTCGTCCTGGTCGATGACGACGTCGTGCCGGAGCCCGGCGCCCTGGAGGCGCTCCTGACCCACGCCGAGCGCACGCCCGCTGCCGCCGCCGTGGGCGCGAAGATCCTGCGGCCGGACGGTGCCGTCGAGCAGGTCGGCGCCGTGATCGGACGCGACCGGCTTCCGCGCCGGGTCTACGCCGGCTTTCCCGCCGGTCACCCCGCAGTGTCCTACTCGGGACCGGTCGCCGCCGTGTCGACGTCGGCGGCCGTCGTGCGGCGCACCCTCGTCGAACGCGCCGGGGGCCTGGCCGGCGACCAGGCGGCGCACGGCTGGGAGGACGTCGACCTGTCCCTGCGACTCGCCGCGCACGGCGCCGGCGCGCGCTTCTGTCACGAGAGCGTCTGGATCCGCGCCCACGACCGGCCCGAGCCGATGCTCGCGGAGGAGGCTGCGGAAAGATTCCGCGCGCGCTGGGGAGCGACGATCGCGCCCGACGACCTCGAGCGGTACGAACGGGACGGGCTCCTGGCCGTGACGTACTCCGAGCTCTTTCCGCTGCGGTTTCGCGTGTCGCCGCTTCTCGCGGCTCCCGAGCCGCGTGAGCGCCGGCGCGACGCCGACTGCGTCCTCAACGAGGTGGCGGAGCACGTGCTCGCGCTCGAGCAGGAAGACGCGCGGCTGCGGGCGACGCTCGCGCTCGGCGGGCCTCGCCGCCCCACGGTGGGCGAGGTCGCCCAGCGGCGCGACCCGGAGGCGGGGCCGCGGCACGTCGTCCGAGGCGAGCCGCGCGACCCGGCGGCTGCTCCCGGGGATGTCGTCTCGATCTTCATCCCGGTGAAGAACGGCGAGACGCAGCTCCGGCGGCTCCTCCCGGCGCTCCGGGCGCAGGACGCTGCGGCCACGATCGAGATCGTCGCGGTCGACTCGGGCTCGACGGACAACTCGATCGACGTGCTCCGGGAGTTCGGCGCGGCCGTGGTCGAGATCGATCCCGACGAGTTCAACCACGGGCTGACGCGGAACCTCGCGCTCCGCCATTCCCGCGGCGACCCGATCGTCTTCCTGAGCCAGAGCGCGCGCCCGCGCGACGAGCGGTGGCTCGACGCGCTGGTGACCGCACTCGATGCGGATCCTCGCCTGGCCGGCGTCTGCAGCCGCGTCCTGCCGCCGCCAGGCGTCGCGCCGGTCGTCGAGCGCGACGCGCTCCGGGATCCGAGCGCGGCCGCGGTTGGCGTACGGCGCCGGATCGAGAGCTGGGCGTCGTACGCGGCGCTCGCGCCCCACGAGCTGCGGCTGCTGATCAACTTCCACACGGTGAGCGCTGCCGTTCGGCGCCGCGTCCTCGCGCGGTTCCCGTTTCGCGACGTCACGATGGGCGAGGACATCCTGTGGGCGAGAGAGGTCCTCGAGGCGGGCTACAGCCTTGCGAACGAGCCGGCTTCCGTCGTCGACCACGGCCACGACTACGGGTACGCCGAGTTGCTGGAGCGCAACGTGGACGACGGACGCGCGAATCGAGAGGTGGTCGGGCGGCGCGTCGGCGACGACGAGGTCGAGCCCCTCGTGCGCCGCCTCGTCCTCGAGGACTGGCACCACCTGCGGGCGCTTTCGCTCGACGCGCACGAGCTCGAGGTGCGAGAGCTCGACGCGGTGCTCCGACGCTGTGCGCAGGTCGCCGGACAGTGGATCGGATCGAACCCCGACCGCGTGCCGCCGCGGGTCGCCGAGAGCCTCTCGCTGACCGAGCGCGTGAAGAAAGGACGCGCGCCCGTCGACTTCGGGCGTCCCGTGTAGCGCTGCGGCTAGGCCGCGGACACGTAGTGCCGGTAGCGCTCGAGAACGTTCGTCGTCGGCCCGAGCGCCGTGACGACACCGTGCTGGATCAGCATCGTCCGGTCGCACCAGCGCTCGACGGAGTCGAGGTCGTGGCTGACGAAGACGATCGTCTTCCGATCGTCACGCATGCGCTCGAACGTCGCGAAGCACTTCTCCTGGAACTCCTGGTCGCCGACGGCGAGAACCTCGTCGAGCAACAGGATGTCGAACTCGACCTGGATTGCGACCGAGTACGCGAGTCGCATCTTCATTCCCGACGAGAAGTTCTTCAGCCGCTGGTCGACGAACCGCTCGAGCTCGGCGAAGGCGACGATGTCGTCGAAGCGCTCGGCGAGCTCGCGCCGCGACAGGCCGAGCAGCGTCCCGTTGATCAGCACGTTGTCCCGCGCTGTCAGGTCCTCGTTGAACCCGACGCCGAGCTCGATGAACGGCGACAGCTTGCCGTCGATGCGCACGGTGCCTGCGTCCGGGCGGTAGATGCCCGCCATGATCTTCAGCAGCGTGCTCTTGCCGCTTCCGTTCGGGCCGACGATGCCGAAGAACTCGCCGCGGTCGACCGCGAACGAGACGTCGTCGAGTGCGAGGTTCTCCTCGTACGTCGTTCGCTTCCGCGGGTGGAGGAAATGCTCCTTGATCGTCGTCCGTCGCTCGTGCGGGATCAGGAAGCGTCTTCGTGAGGTGGACGGCCTCGATCGCGGGATCGCGCACGGACGCTAGAGCCTCTCGGCGAACCACGGCGACTCCCGACGGAAGTACATGACCCCTGCGACGAGGAACGCGATCGCGATCCCGACCGGAACGAGTCGGCCGTACGCGCCGAGGACGTCCGTGACCGTGACCACGTCCGAGTTCGGCAGGACGATCGCGCGTGCGTCCTGCATCACCTGCACGAACGGGTTCAGGAACGCGAGCGGCTTGAACCACGGGCGGCAGGAACGACACCGGGTAGATGATCGGCGAGGCGTAGAAGAGCATCTGCGAGACGAGCTCCCACACCTGCGCGACGTCGCGGAGGCGGACGAAGACGGTCGCGAGGATGAGCGAGAGGCCGAGCGTGAAGACGTACAGCTCGAGCAGCAGCGGCGAGGAGGAGGAGCCACTCCGGCCGTGGGGTGATCCGGTTCCACGCGACGAACGCGGCGATCGCGGTCAGGTTGACGCAGAACGTGATCCCGGACGTGAGCGTCACCGAGACGGGGATCACGAGCCGCGGAAAGGAGAGTCGCGAGAGCACGCTCCCGCGATGAACGATCGACGTCATCGTCAGGCCGACGCGCGTCGACGAAGTACGTCCAGAGCACGATCCCGATCAGCAGGTAGAGCGGGTAGTGGTCGATGCCGACGTTGAGCTTGAAGAAGCGGCCGAAGACGATGTAGAGCATCGAGAACAGGCCGAGCGGCTTCAGCAGCGACCAGACGTACCCGAGCATCGAGTCCGAGTACTTGAGCTTGAACTCGGCGCCCGCGATCACCCGCAGGATGCGGAGTGTCTGCGCGAAGGTGCTGGTCCGTGAGGTACCCGGACGCCGGCTTCCGGCGCTCTCGACGGACGCGCTCACGCGCGCCAGCGTAGCGGACGTCATCGACGGAATCGGCTCGCCGTAGCGCCTCCGACCCGCCTCGCGGACAGCCCCGCGGCGCGCGCGACGGCGGTCGCCGTGCCCCGGTGCAGAGCGCTCAAGCGCAGCCGCACCCACAGGTGCCGGGCGGCCGCCGCGGTCAGGCGGGCGTCGCGATGCGGTTGCTTTTCCACACGGTCGAGCACCGCCGCCAGCCGATCGACGACCCGGGGCCAGACGAGGTCGGCGCGCAGCCGGTCGGCCGCGCTCGCCGCCGCCGCCCGTGCCTCGGGGTCGCCGAGGAGTGCCGTCAGCGCAGCTCGCCACGCGTCGACGGACTCGGCCGGGACGGTCCGGGCGACGCCGCGTTCGGCGAGCAGGTCGCCGACGGCGTCACCCCGGGTCGTGACGACGGGCAGGCCGGCCCACACGCAGTCGAGCAGCCGCGTCCGGAGCGCGAAGCGCGTTTCGACGTCGTCGAAGTGAGCGGAGACGGCGAGATCGCACTCGCGTAGAAACGCGCCGCGGTCGTCGTACGGCACCCACCCGAAATTGAAGAAGACCACCGAGTCACGGAGCGCGAGCTCGTCGGCGAGCGCGACCGCGCGCGTGGTCATCGCCATCCGTTCGATGTGCGGGTTGGGATGGCCGAGCCCCATGAACACGAGCCGCAGGTCTGGATGCGACGGCCTGAGAGTCGCGACGGCGCGGATCACCGTCAGCGGGTCGAACCACTCCCAGATCCCGCCGGGCCAGACGAGCACGCGGTCGCGCTCGCCGATGCCGTCCACGACGCCGCGGAGCGCGCGTGGACGCGGCGGCGGCTCGGCGACGGGGATCCCGAAGGGCACGACGTCCACCAGCCGTCGCAGCGACGGGTCGGCAACGTAGTCGTCTCTCCGCAGGCGCCCGAGGCCGGCGAGCGCCCCCAGCCAGAGGTCGCGCTGCCGCTCCGTCGCGCAGATGAATGCGTCGCCGGACAGGAGGGCGACCTCCTGGACGAGCGTCGTGGCCCGGGACAGCAGGCGCGAGCGCTCGCTCCGGTCTCCGGCGCGCGCGTCGAGCGCCAGGCTCTCGAGCGTCCTGGGCGCGTACAGGTCGTAGACGACGGGGGTGTCGCTGCCGGCAAGCGCTGCCATCGTCTGCACCGGCAGGCGCTCTGCGACGACGACGTCGGCTTCGAGGCAGAGCCGCGTCAGCCCGTGCTCGTCGTGCGGGGCGACGACGACGATTCGGAACGGCTGTGGCTCGATGTCCGTTGCGAAGGGGACGACGAGCGTCACGTCGAAGCGGGACGCGAGGCCGGCCGCGAACTCGTAGTAGCGGATCGCCGGTCCGACCATGCGGCGGCCGACGTGGTCGTTCGAGACGAGGAGTACCTTCCTGCGCGTCACGCTGCGCGCCGTCCGGCTTCCAGGTGCCGCTCGAGGAAGTCGCGTCGCGGCCTCACCGCGCGTCTCAGGCGGACGATCTCGGGCAGCTCCCGGGCGACCTGCGCGAGGGCCGGCGCGACGAGGTGGGGGTGGCGCGGGAGGCGCAGCAGCTCCCCGGCGACGACCCGTGCGGCCGCGGCGGGTGGAAGGCACTTGAGCGCGAAACGCACCAGGTTGTGGTGCGACGACCGCAGACGTCGCGTCAGGACGCCGCTGTGGGTGACGGCGCCGACGCGGTGGCGGACGACGGCGTCGGGGACGTAGACGCTCGACCAGCCGCGGAGGCCCGCTCGCCAGCAGAGGTCGAGGTCCTCGTAGTCCATGAAGAAGGTCTCGTCGAACCCGCCGAGCTCGAGCAGGCGCTCGCGGCGGACCAGCATCACGCCCCCGTTCGCGCTCACGGTGCGTACGGGCTCCTCGGCCGGCACGGTCATGTCGAGGTCGAAGCCCGGGAGGAGCGTTCGCAGGAGCGGGCCGCGCCGGAGGACCGCTTGCGCGTGCACGAGGCGGCTGCCGTTCCAGTCGAGCTGCGTCGGGTCTGCGGCGAAGAGCGTCGGGTCGTCGCGCAGCGTCCGCGCGAGGAGCTCGAGGCACCGCGGCTCGAGGGCGACGTCGTTGTTCGCGAGCAGGACGAGCTCGGCTTCCGTCGCGCGGGCGCCGACGTTGTAGAGGTGGCCGAGGCCGCGGTTCGTGGTCGCGATCCAGCGGGCGCCTCGCCGCGCTGCTATCTCGGCGCTCGCGTCGGTCGACTCTGCGTCGACGACGACGACCTCGTCGGGCGGGGGCACCTGCTCGGCGAGGCTCGCGAGGCAGTCGTCGAGCACGGCCTCCCCCTGGTGGTTGCCGACGACCACTGCGACTCCGGTCATCTCGCCACCTCTTCGAACGCCGCCGCGAGCCGCGTCCGCAACGCCGCCGGCGAGTGCTCCCGCTCGACGTACGACCGGCCGTGCGTTCGCATCGCGGCGAGGCGATCCGGGTCGGCGACCAGCGCGCGGACGACGTCGGCGAGCTCGCCCGCGTCGTGCCGGCGGAGGACGACGCCGCCGCCGGATGCGCGCACGAGCTCCTCCGGACCGCCGGAGGGCGTGGCGACGACGGGGATGCCGCACGCGAGTGCCTCGGCTGCGACGATGCCGAACCCCTCCTGGCGCGAGGGGAGGACGAAGATCGTTGCGCGGCGGAGCTCGTCCGCCACGGAGCCGACCTCGCCGACCGCGTCGACGCCGTCCGGCAGTCGGCCGTGGGGCGGGCGGCCCACGAGCCTGAGTCGCGCCGCGGGAACTCCGCTTCTGATGCGCGCAAACGCGTCGAGGAGCAGCGCGACGTTCTTCCGGGGATCGTCGCCGCGACCGGCGAATACGAGGACCGGCTCCGAGAGACCGCGGCGCCAGGCGGCGTCGGGTGCCGGCGAGAAGACGTCCGTGTCGACGGGAATCGGAAGCAGTCCCACGTCCTCCTCGCGCAGGCGCCCCGCCGCGGCGACCGAACGTCGCGAGGCCGGCGAAGTCGCGTAGATCCGCCGCGCCCGGCGCAGGACGGTCCGCTCGACGAGCCGAAGGAGCGGGGCGTTGAGCGCGAGCGCCAGGCGGCGCGAGCGCGGGAGCGCGGCGCGGCGGCTGCGCCACTCGTCCTCGAGCCCCGTCCCGATCCAGCACGCGTAGGGGTAGCCGGACCTTGCCGCCGCGAGGCCGTACGACGCCGCCGTCGCGACCACCCAGACCTCGCGCGGCTCGGCGAGCCGACGCGCGAGCCGCCGCGCGCCGAGGATCTGGGTCACGCCGTCGAGGAGCGGGACAGGCGAGCGCTCCCCGTGCCTCGGCAGCACGGGGCCGGGGTCGCGCCCCGCGAGCGACGGGTGCGCGAGATAGAGGAGCTCCGGTTGCCGGCCGAGCTCGACTGCGCCGCGCCAGAACGCCTCGGTCTGCGCGCGCGCCCCGCCGCCGAAGCGCGGGTCCTGCCCGACCACCGCGAGGTCAGCTCTGTCCACGCCGTTCGATCGCCAGCCGGTAGAGGTCGATCTGGCGCTCGACGATTGCGTCCCACGAGTTGCCGCGTGCTGCGGCGACGGCTGCGCGCGACATGCGCTCGCGCAGGCCGGGCTCGCCGAGCACGTTGCCGATCGCCGATGTCACCGCGCCGGCGTCGTACGGAACGACGAGCGCTCCGCCGTCGAGGAACTCGGCGACCCCGCAACGGTCTGTGACCACGACCGGCGTACCGGCCGCCGCGCTCTCGGCCGCAGCCATCCCGAAGCTCTCGCCTTCGGACGGCAGAGCGAACACGTCGGCGTCGCCGTACAGGTCGAGCGGGCGACGTCCCGGGTCGAGCCGGTGGATCCGCCCGGCCGTCGCAGCGTCCGATGCGGCGGCGCGTACGACCTCGGCGACGCCGTGGCGATCGTCAGGGCCCACGAGCGCGAGATGCGCCTCGGGAAGGCGCCGTAGTGCCTCGACGAGGAGCTCGATCCCCTTGCCCCGGGCGATCCGACCGACGTACAGGACGAGCGGCTCGTCTCGCAGGCCGAGCAGGGGCCGAAGCGTTCCCGGAAGGAACCATCTCCTCCGGTCGCGGAAACCCGTTGCCACGCACGTCGATCTTGAAGGGCGCCACGCCTGCCGCCGCGAGCTCGCCGCGCTCGTGCTCGGAGGTCGCCACCACGACCGCTGCCACTCGCGCGACGTGGCGCGCGATCGACGCGTCGAACACGCGCTTGACGCGGATCTTCCGGACGCGCGGTGCGAACATCCCGAGCGGCTCGAACAGCGTCGGGACTCGTCTCGCCGCCGCCCACGCGGACACCGTCGTCGTGACGACGTCGCGGTAGCCGAAGAGGTGGACGACGTCGGGACGCGGGATCTTCGCGAGCCACGACGGAAGAGACGGCGTGATGCCCATCCAGCGGTATCGAGCGGGTGTTGCGAGGTAGCGGACGGGTACGCCTCCGACGATCTCGTCCCGAGAGCGCGCTGTCCGGCCTCGGCGGACGTCGACGAGGCTGGTCGTCGCGACGACGACCCGGTGGCCGCGCGCAGCGACTCCTTCCGTGAGCTCGCGTGCCATCCAGATCGGCCCCCCGAACGCGACGGCCGGCCAGTACGCAGGCGCGGCGAAGAGGATGCGGAGGCTCGGTGGAGCGGACACGGGGGCTAGACGTTAGCTTCGGACGTACCGAGCGCCGCTGCTGCGATGCGCCGAGATCCGTTTCACCGCCGGCCCCGCGTACCATCGGCGATCCGTGCTCGCAGTTGCCGCTCTCTTCTGGACGAGCCTCGCCGCGCTCGTCTGGACCCACGCCGCGTACCCGCTCTTCGCGGCGGCTCTCGCGCGCGTCGCGCCGCGGCGGGTGCGGCGCAGCGACGTCGAGCCGACGGTCGCGGTGATCGTCACGGCCTACAACGAGGAGCCGGTTATCGAGCGGCGCATCCGCAACCTGCTCGAGCTGGACTACCCGCGCGACAAGCTCGAGGTGGTCGTCACCTCGGACGCCTCGACCGACCGGACGGAGGAGCTCGCGGCCGCGGCGGGCGCACGCGTGATCCGCAACCCGCGCGGCGGCAAGGTCGCGGCCCAGGACAACGCGGTGGGGCGGACCGACAGCGAGATCGTCGCGTTCTCCGACGCGAACGCGACGTGGGCGCCCGACGCGCTCCGCAAGCTCGTGCGGAACTTCGCCGACCCCGACGTCGCGTACGCCTGCGGCCGCCTGACGCTCCAGCGCGCCGACGGCTCGAACCGCGAGGGGGCGTACTGGCGGTACGAGCTCGCCGTGCGCGATGCCGAGTCGCGGCTCGGCTCGGTGACCGGCGGCAACGGGTCGATCTACGCCGTGCGGCGGTCGGACTACGTCGAGGTCGACCCGCGCTTCGGGCACGACCTCGCGCTGCCGTACCTCATGGTTCAGCGCGGGCGCCGAGCGGTCTACGACCCCGATGCGCAGGCGTTCGAGAAGCCGACGCCGACGAACGAGGCCGAATACCGCCGCAAGGTGCGGATGTTCGAGCACTGCTGGCTGATCGTGCTCCGCGGGAAGATGCTGCGGCGGCTCGGCCCGCTCTACCTGCTCGAGATCGTCTCGCACCGCCTCCTCCGCTACGGCTCCGGGATCCTGCACCTCGTCCTGCTCACGACCTCGATCGCCCTCGCGCCCGGGCACCCCGTCTATGCCGTCGTCCTTGCGGCGCAGCTCGTCCTGCTCCTCGCGGCGGCGCTCGGCGTCGGGATCGCGCGCTACTACGTGCTCGTCACGTGGGCGACGGTGCAGGCGCTCTGGAACTACCTGCGTCGCGGCGTCCCCGCGACGTGGGAGGTCGCGGAGGGGACGCGGTAGCGCGTCACGCGACCCACTGCCACAGCGCCCATTCGACGCAGACGAGGCCGAGCAGGATGCTGCTGACGGCCACGACCGCACGCTCGATCCGCGGGCCGCGCGCGACGAGCGCGAGCGCGAGGAAGAGCGGAAACAGCACCAGCCCGAAGCGCGCCATCGAGAGGAGCGGCTGCGCGTGGGTCGGCGCGGCGAGCGGTGCGACGAGCGCGACGGCGCAGTACGTCCCGTACCCCGCGCCGAGCCTCCGCCAGGCGACGACCGCCAGCGCGACGTAGAGGGCGAAGAACGCCGTCGACTCGAGGTTCCACACCGCGAATCGGTCGGGCGTCTCGTGCACCCAGTACGGATGCTCGTTCGACCCGACCGTCAGCTGGAGCATCGAGCCCCACGCCGCCCTCGCGGCGTCGAGGAGGCCTCCGAGGGGCCCCAGCGCCGCCGTCTCGCGGAACCACAGCCGCTCGACGTGCAGGAACGCCCACGGGTCGCCCGTATCCAGGCGCAGGAGGAGCGGAAAGATCGCGAACACCGGGAGCGCGAGCGCCGTCCACGCCACGGGGCCGGCGCGGCGCTCGCGCTGCCACGCGAGGACCGCGATGCCGGCGAGGACGGCGACGCCCGTCGGTCTCGTCAGGAGCGAGAGGCCCGCGAGGATCGCCGGCGACGGCGAACCGCCGCCGCTCGACAGCGAGGAACGCGGCGATCGCGAGCGCGAGGAAGAGCGACTCGCCGTACACGACGCCGAGGAAGAGCGACATCGGGAAGACCGCGAGGTAGAGGACGGCCCGCTCGGCCGCCTCGGCGCCGACGAGGAGTGTGCCGAGCCGTGCGAGGAGGACGAAGGCCGCGAACGCCGCCGCGAGCGAGACGAGCACGCCGCCGACGACGTAGTGGCCGAGGAAGACCCGCCCCGCGACGGCAACAGCGCCCGGGTAGAGAGGGTAAAAGGCGGGCGCGCCTGCGGCGACGTCGTAGCCGTCGCGCGCGATGTCGACGAACCAGCGGCTGTCCCACCGCGCGAGCACGTCGAAGAGCCAGCCCGTGTCGTGGATCACGGTGGGGTCGTCGCGGCGGACCGACGCAGGGTCGCCGTTCCGGACGAGCGCGAGGAACGCGAGGACACACGTCCCCCAGATCGCGGCGCGGCTCCACGCGAACGTGAGCGCGACGCGCCGGAGGGACACGCGCCGGGCCTCCGCGCTCGCAGAGCCGGTCTCCGCCCGCACCGCGCGCGAGTATAGGAACTTCACGAAACGGCACCTCGATGCGAGCTCCGAGGAACGGGTTAGCGTGTCGCCATGCACCGCGCGCTCGACGTCGTCCTCGCAGGCGCCGGGCTCACGCTCTCGAGCCCGCTGCTCGCGCTCGCTGCCGTCGCCGTCAAGCTCGAGGACGGCGGCCCTGTCCTGTATCGCCAGACACGCGTGGGGAAGGACGGCAGCGACTTCGAGCTGCTGAAGCTGCGGACGATGGTCGTCGGCGCCGAGAGGATCGGCGCGGGCTGGGCCGTCAACCGCGGCGATGCCCGGATCACGAAGGTCGGGCGCGTGCTCCGCCGGCTCTCGCTCGACGAGCTGCCGCAGCTCTGGAACGTCGTCCGCGGCGACATGTCGCTCATCGGGCCGCGGCCGACGCTCCGCTACCAGGTCGAGCAGTACGACGAGCGTCAGCGCCGCCGGCTCGACGTGAAGCCGGGCATCACCGGCTGGGCGCAGATCCACGGCCGCGCGTCGCTGCCGTGGGCGGAGCGGATCGAGCTCGACGTCTGGTACGTGGAGCACCGGGACCCGAAGACCGACCTGCTGATCCTCCTGCGGACGCCGCTCGCCCTGCTCGGCGGCACGTACAAGGGCGACACGGGCGGCTGGAGCTCGGGCCGCCGCGCCTGAGCCGCCGTGCTCGGAACGCCCGACTCGCCCGGCCTCGTCGGCGGCGCGCTGCTCGTGGTCGGGCTCGTCGCCGCCGCCGTCTGCGGGGCGATCGTGTGGCGGCGCCGCGGCGGATCCCGCGTCGACGCCGTGCTCCTCGTCTGCTTCGCCCTCACGCTCGGCGCCGCGCCGTTCCTCGCGTGGCGGGTGGTCGAGGACCTGCGGCTGACGACGGGGCTCGACGACTACACCCGCAGCGGCGCAGGCCCGATCCAGGCGTACCTCCAGCCGTATCTCCTCGACCGCGCGGCGCGCATCGTCCCGCCCGGCGCGACCTATGCGACCGTGACCGGTGACGCCGTTCCGTACGCCGCAGCGCGGAAGGCGTTCCCGGCGCTCGCGTTCCAGGCGCTCTTCCCGCGCGTGTCGATACGCGAGCCACGCCGCGCGGACTGGATCGTGGCGTGGGGGACCGACCCGCGACGGCTTGCGCCGGTGACGCGCGTGATCGTGGCGCGGCCGGCATCCGGGCCGTACCCGGCACTGCGCGTCGCCGAGGTGCGCCGCTGACGCGCGACCTCGTCGGCCTCGTGCTCGTCAACGGCTGCTTCCTCGCCGCCGGCCTCGGCGTGACGACGCTCGCGCGTGCGCGCCCGCGGCGGAGCTTCGGCGCCGGCGCTCTCGGCCTTGCCTATCTCGTCGGCGTCGCCGCCTTCGGCGTCGTCGCCCAGGCGCTGCTCGTGCTCGGCGTATCGCTGACGCGCGGCGAGGTCGTCGGCCTCTGCGCGGTGCTCGCGCTCGGCGCCGCAGCGCCTGCGCGCTGCGCTCTCACCGGTCGCGCTGGGTGGGGATGGGCGATTCCGGCGGCGGCGTTCCTCGCGCTCCTCGCCGTCGACCTCTGGTACCAGCCGCTCTGGTGGTACGACGCATGGACGTTCTGGACGCCGAAGGCGCAGGCGCTGACTGCGCTCGGCGGGCTCGACCCCGGCTGGTTCACCCAGGCCGACCTGCCGAACGCGGACTACCCGCTCCTCCTGCCGGCCGTCGAGGCGGCGGGCTTCCGGTTCACGGGGTACGAGACCGGGCTCCTCGACGTGCAGTCGTGGATCTTCCTCGTCGCCTTCGTCTGCGCCGTCGCCGGCGTGACGGCGCGGCGGTCGTCGCGGGCGGCGGCCTGGGTGCCGCTGACGATGGTCGTGTTCGCGCCGGCGGTCGCGGAGACGCTGGCCTCGGCCGAGGCCGACATTCCCGTCGGCGTCCTCTTCGCCACGGCCGGGCTGTGTGCGTTCGTGTGGCTGGCGGAGGCGCAGCCCGGAGCTCTCGCGCTCGCGGCGGTCCTCGCCGCCGGCGCCGTCGCGACGAAGGTCGAGGGCCTCGTGTTCGCGCTCGCGCTCTTCGCGACGCTCGCCGCGGCGTCGTGGTGGCGGTCGCGGCGCGACGCAGCCCTCGCGGCCGTTGCAGGCGCGGCTGCCGTTCTCGCGGGCGCGCTCCCGTGGCGCCTGTGGGTCGCGGCGCACGACGTCGCGACGCAGGGGTCGTTCGGCCGTGTGACCGACGGCGCGTTCCTCGCTCACCACGTCGCGCGCGTTCCGCACGCGGCCGCCGACGTCGCGTGGCGCACCGTCGACCCGACGCGGTGGCTCCTCGTCGTCCCGCTCGCCGTGCTCGCGGTCGCGTGGGCCTGGCGCGCGGGCAGGCAACGTGAGGCGGCCTTCGCGGCCGGCGTCGTCCTGCTGTCGCTCGCGGGCCTCGTGCTCGCGTACTGGACGACGCCGCTCGATTTCCGGTACCACCTCGCGACATCCGCCCGCCGCGTGGTGACCGGGCCCGTGCTCCTCGCGGCGGCGTTGACGCCGCTTCTGCTCTGTGGCCGCCGCGACGCCCGCGAAGGCGCCGACGCCCGCGGCGCGGCGCTCGACGGCGGCTACGCTCTCGGATCGTGACGGCCGTCCTCTTCACCTGCGCCGGCCAGCGCGTCGACATCGTGACCGCGTTCGCCCATGCCGGCGCGACGACGATCGCCGTCGACTGCAACGAGCTCGCCCCCGCGCTCTACCACGCCGAGCGGAAGGGCGATCGTCCCGCGGGTCGACGACCCGTCGTACACGCGACGCCCTTCGCGAGCTCATCGCGCTGCACGACGTCCGGCTCGTCGTGCCCCTCACCGATCTCGACGGCGCGCTCCTCGCGCGCGCGGACCTCGCGCCCGCAGTCGCGCTCGTCTCGCCGGCCGAGGTGATCGAGGCGGTCGACGACAAGTGGAGCGCGCACGTCCTCTTCTGCGAGCGCGGCATCCCGAGCCCCGAGACGTGGTTGCCGGACGAGCTCCCCGAGCAGGTGCCGTACCCGGTCCTCGTCAAGGCGCGGCGCGGGTTCGGCTCGCGTCACATCTACGTCGCTCGCGACGCGGAGGAGCTCGACTTCTTCCTCCGCACGACGCCCGTCCCGTCGATGGTGCAGCGCGTCTGCAGCGGCGAGGAGTTCTCGATCGACGTCTTCTGCGACCTCGACGGACGTTGTCTCGGCGCCGTCCCGCGGACGATGATCGAGTCGAAGGGCGGCGAGTCCATCAAGGGGATGACGATCGGCGACGGCGCCCTGATCGACCTCGGCCGCCACGTCGCGGAGACGCTCGGCATTCGCGGGCCGGCCAACGTACAGTGCTTCCGCGACGGCGGCGAGTGCTGGATCACCGACGTGAACCCGCGCTTCGGCGGCGCGTTCCCGCTACCTACGGCCGCCGGCTCGCGCTACCCGGAGCTCGCGCTCGCGCTCGCGGACGGCGAGCGGCCGGAGCCGAGGCTCGGCGACTTCCGCGAGGGCGTCGTCATGACGCGGTACTTCTCGCAGGTCGTCCTCCACGAGGTCGCGGGGACGCTCGAGCCGCTCGAGCCGCAGGCCCGTCGGGTGGACGCGGCCGTCACGGCTCTTCGCTCGGCTGGGGCAGCGCCCGCCAGGTGACGTAGAACCGCCGCGCGTCCGGCGGGCGGTCCTCCGGCGCGCGCCGGAGCCCGTCGATCGTCTCGAGCATGGTTCGCGTGAGCGTCGAGATCTCGGCGGGGGTCGCGTAGACCGTCCAGCCGCCGATGAACGACGCCTCCGACCAGGGCGCGTCGGGCGCGTGCGCGAGATACGTGCCGAGCGCCCGCTCGTCCCGCTCGAGGAAGACCTCCCGCAGCCGTGCCACCGCGGCCTCGTACTCGGGCTCTTCGGCGGGCGCCGCCGGGACGACGGTCATCCGCTCGGGACGCCGGCGCCACCAGCGCTCGCGACCGCCGGTTCTCGTGTCGTCGTCCTCGACGAGGCCGTGCTTTGCGAGCACGCGCAGGTGGTAGCTCGTCGCGCCCGACGACTCCCCGAGGCGCCGCCCGAGCTGCGTCGCCGTCGCAGGTCCCTCGCGGAGCAGCTCGAGGAGGCGGAGCCGGAGCGGGTGAGCCGCGGCCCGCACGCGCGCCGCCGAGAAGGAGCGGTCGAGGTCTATGCAAAACCTCTTTGCAAAAGGCGGCGGCGCTGATACCGTGACGCCCGAGCAGATATAGGCCGCTCTATCGGCGGTCGTTCACGAACGAAGGGGAGGGTCATCCAAGTGAGCATGCCACGGAGCTCGGGCGTGATCGTGTTGGCGGCTGTCGCGCTCGCCGTCGCCGGAACAGGTACGCGCACGCACTGCGCGTAGACGGGGCCCCTTCAGCCGGGAGGCTGAGGCTCCACTCCCAGGCGCGGCGGGGCACTCAGCAGCCCTGCCGCGCCGCCCCTCTCTGGAGGCTCAGCGTCGCGGGCGCGTCGGGCGCCTGAGCTCGGCCGCGACCACGGCGAGGTCCGCGGCCGCGCGCGCCATCTCGAGCGCACCGAGCTTCGATCCGCTGACGTCGTGCCACTCGAGGAGCGGAACCTCCTCGAAGGCCGTCTCCGGGAGCGGGTCGGCGCTCGTCCGGAGCAGGCGGCCGATCAACTCGACGTCGAACACCCACGACGACCGGAAGGGCCGCGAGAGCGCGTCGACCACGCCCGGCGTCACTCGAAAGAGCTTCGCGCCGCACTGCGTGTCGTAGACGCGAAGGCGAAGCGCGAGCGACGCGAACGTGGCGAAGACGCGGCCGAGGTAGTGGCGAGCCGCGCGTCGCTCGATCGTCCGGCCGAGCAGCCCGACGCGCGCCGCCATCACGAACGACCGGTGGGCGCTCGTGTCGAGGACGTCGAGGAGGCGAAGGAGCTCGCGCGGCGGCGTCGCGAGGTCGGCGTCGTAGTAGCCGACGATCGGAGCGCCCTCGTCGATCGCCCGCAGGAGCCCGCGGCGGACGGCCTCCGCCTTGCCGACGTTCGCGCCGAGCTCGAGGACGCGAATCGCGTCGCTCCGGCTGCTGAGCTCGGCGAGGACGTCTGCCGTGCGGTCGGTCGATCCGTCGTTCACGAGCAGCAGCGAGACGCGCTCCGAGCCGGCGAGCGCCGCCAGCTGTTCCACGTCGAGCCGACGGACCTCGTTGAAGCACGGGATGACGACGACGGGAAGGCGACTGTTCCCGCTCACGACGCGTCGCCCCTCGCGCGGCAGAACGCCCAGTAGGTCAGCCCCGGCAGGCGCGCCCCCCGGTTCGCCAGCGAGAGCGACAGCCTCCCGTCCGCGGCCAGCACCGAGGTCACCGCCCGCGTGAGGCGCGGGCCGCCCCTCCAGTCGCCGACCCCGCGCGGAGGCGACGTCTGCGGCCGGACGCGCTCGGCGAGCACCTGCGCTGCGCGCACGGGGAGCAGCGAGTGGAACAGCCCGCCCTCGCGCTCCACCAGCAGCCCGGCGCGCTCGAGGAGGCGGCGGCACGCGTCCGGCGAGTACCGCCGGTGGTGTCGAAGCGCTCTGTCGTGCGCGCCGTAGAGCCGCTCGTGCGCCGGCACGGAGACGAGCACGATCCCGCCGCGCTCGACGAGATCGCGCACGATCCCCGTCACGAATGCGTCGTCGTCGTGGACGTGCTCGAGCGCGTCCAGCACGAGCACGCGGTCGAACCGCCCTGGGGGCCGGTCGGCGACCGCGATCAGGCCCTTCGGGCGCCGCTCCAGGTCGTCGGCGGTGTAGGAGGCGTCCCAGCAGGTGATCGTCGCGTTCTCGGGGACCAGCTTGCGCAGGCGCTCGGCGAGCCACATGTCGCCGGAGCCGACATCGAGCCACGCGCCGCCGGTGCGCAACGCGCCGGTGTCGTCGAGGAGCCGCAGGAAGAAGCCCGCACGGGCGACCTCCCACGGATGACGCGCCGTCAGGACGCCGTTTCGCTCGACGAGGTCCACGCTGTGAGTATGAGGCGGGGCTCAGCGGCCGCGTGACCACCGGTAGTCCTTCGGGTACGCGGCCTCGGACGCACGACCGTCGGCGACCGCGAAGACGCGGATGCCGCTGGCGGCCTCGTACGCCGGGAACGCGGCGCGGTACCCCGACCGCTCCAGGGTCGGCGCGTGGTATGTCCCGACGATGTCGGTGCGGCGCACCTTCGGAGTGACGGCAGCAACGAGCCGGCGGCCGGAGAAGACGAACAGCCGCGTCGCGGGCCGGCGCCGGCGAAGGTCGGCGGCCCAGCCGTAGATCGTCGCGTCCTGGCCGACGCGCGCCGCCGTGTCGACGAAGGCGGTGACGGCGCCGGCGACGATTGGGATCGTGCGGCCCCCGACCCGGAGCTCGCGGCCCCCGGCCAGCGACCCCGAAGGAGCCCCCGCCGTCCCGCCGGCCCACGCGTACGTTCGCGGGTAGGTGGCCTCGGACGCGCGGCCGCCGGCGACGCCGAAGATGCGGACGCCGAGCGCGGTGTCCCGCGCCGCGAAGCGGAGGAAGTACCCGGAGCGCGTCACGCGCGGAGCGCCCAGGCCCCTGGCGATGTCGGGGCGGTCGACGGTCGGGCGCCGCGAGGCGACGAGGCGGTCGCCGGCGAAGGCGAGGATTCGCGCGGCCGGCCGCTTGTGCGTCGCATCGGCGGCCCATCCCTGCGCGATCGCGTCGCCGCCGTAGCGGGTCGTCTGGTCGAGGTAGGTGTCGACGGCGCCCGGCGTGATCGGCACGGTGCGGCCGTCGATTCTGAGCGCGCGGTCGCCGACGAGCGAGGCGTCGCCCGCAGGCGCGGCCTTGCCCGATCCCGCGATCCGCATCGCGTAGAAGTCGACGCGAAACGGCGACGGCACGTGGCGCAGCGACATCGTCGAGTAGTCGACGCTGCCGCCGCGGGTCGGCGCGATCCCCGCGGAGCGCGGGAGCCGGAGCACGAGCGGCCCGTCCGTGGACACGAACCGGTACCGCTCGCCGTCGAGGGTCATCTGCGGGAGGTCTAGCTGCTTGAACGCCGTCAGCTGGAGCCCCTGCAGGAGCGGGCGCGCGAGGTGGATGCGCGCGAGCACGACGTCCTGCCGCGTCGGCGCCCGTGGGACGCGGAGCGCCTGCCCGGTGCGTGCCTCCGTGGTCGACAGGAGCCTCGGAGCGCCGCACCTCGGCGCAACGCGCGCGAGCACCTCCCACGCCGCCGCGACGTGGACGTCGCGGTAGTTGCAGAGGAGCGCGAGGAACGTCGCGGGCGCCTCGTGGTGCGGGTTCTTTCCGTCGAGCGCGGGCCAGTCGACGTGGCGGAGGACGCGCTCTGCCCCACGCTCGACCAGCGCACGCGCGTTCACCTCGTCGAGATGCGAGTCGTAGGCGACGTGCCACTGGAGGACGGGCTCAGGCCGCCAGCGCAGCCCGTAGCCCCACACGACCGACGTCTCGTACGGGACGACGTCGACCCTGTGGCCGCGAACGGCGCGGAGTGTCGCGGCGTCCACCGCCGCGTATCGGCGGATCGCGTCTTTCGCCGCCGCGGCCGCCTTCCTCCGGTCCGAGCCGTCCGCGACCGTCCGGATCTGTTCGAGCGCGGCGGACGCGGTGGTTCCCGGCCGGTAGAGGTTCGACAGCTCGTGGTCGGGCGTCCTGACGATCGCGAGAACGGCCCCCGCCGCGAGCACGAGCACGACGACTTGCTGCACGCGCCCTCGGCCGGCGAACGCGATCGCGCCGACGGCGATCGCCGCGAAGAAGTAGTTGACGTGACCGTCGTGACGAACGAAGCCCTCCTTGAAGTACGCGAACGCGAAGGCGGCGGCGACGAGGCAGAGCGCGACGCCGCGCGCGCGCCCCACTCGGCGCGCCTCGAGCCCGACTGCGACGGCGCCGACGGCGACGAGCGCGCCGGCGACCGCGTAGTCCCACCCGCGCCCGCGGCCCTCGAGCGCCATCGCGCTCGTGTAGCCGGAGACGACGTGCAACGACTCGCGGAACCACTCCGGGAGGTCGCGGAGCCGGTTCCCGGTCAGGAGCCAGAGGAGGGCGAGCGCACCGGCGAACGAGCCTCCGAGGACGAGCTCCGACCGCCATCCGCCGGGGCGCAGGCGCCACACGGTGAGCGCCAGGAGGATGAGCACGACGACCCCGCCGTTGAGCTTCACCAGCAACTGGAAGGCCGCGATCGCGCCTCCGAGCGGCACGAGCCACCTCTGCGCAGGCGGGTCGTCGCGCACGAGCGCCCAGACGCAGCCGAACAGCACGAGGACGACGAGGTGGTCGGCGAGAAGCCCCGGCAACGCGGTGGCGAGGTAGGTCACGGCGATCGCGATCGGCCACGGGAACGCGCGCCGCGCCGCCAGGAGCACGACGGCGACGACCGCCGTCTCCGCCACGGCCGCGAACAGGAGCCCGGCCGCTGCGGTGGCGCCGGTGACGAGGATCGGCACCGACAGGAATCCGAGCGGGCCGTAGGTGTAGACGATGTCGTGCCCGAACTCGAGCCGGTCGCGCGCCGCGAGGTGGAGCGCGATCCTCCACGACGAGTCGAGGCCGGGCAGCGGGACGATCGACTCGACCGGCCACGTCACGAGCGTGATCGCGAGCGAGACCGGCAACCACCACAACGATGCGAGCCCGCTCTGCCGGACGAGGCTCCGGATACCGACGCTCCGCGCGCGCGACGGCGTGATCTCGACGTTCTCCACTTGCACCTCAGCCTGAACGCCGCGCCCGCACGCGACGAGGTGGGCACGGTACCCGAATGCCCTCGCCGCCCGCCGCGCCCGGTAGAGTCGCCGCCCGATGATCGTGCATCGGGAAGGGTGACGCGTGGCCGCGCCCGAGTACGACGGCGAGCGCGAGGTCGACCTCGCGCGCTGGCGGCGCGCGGTCGTTGCCTGGTGGTGGCTGCCGGTCGCCGGCCTTCTGGTCGGCGGCCTCCTCGGCGCGATCCTGTCGCTCGGCGGGTCCGAGACCTACACGGCACGGGCCTTGCTCTCGCTCGGGCAGCCCTTCTCGCCGAGCGGCGCGCCGGTGAACGGCCTGATCACGAACCCGCGAACGGTCGGCGAGATCATCCGGTCCGAGTCCGCCATGAAGGCGGCGGCTGCGCGCGCCGGCGTCAGCCCGGGCTCGCTCCGGGGCCACGTCTCGACCGCGTCGATCACGTCCGATGTGCGGGCGAACGCCCAGCCGCTCATCACGGTGGAGGTGACGGGGTCGAAGCCGCGGCGAGTCGAAGAGGCGGCGAACGCGCTGACGGCGATCGTGATCGACCGCATCTCGGGCGACTACGTCCAGCAGAGGATCACGTCGTTCGGCCGGCAGCTCCGGACCCTGAACACGCAGGTCAAATCCGTGAACCGCCGGATCGCCGCGCTCAACGCCTCGCTCCGCGACAAGAAGCGCAGCGAGATCGACCAGCTCGTCCTCGTCAACCTCCTCGACAACGCCGAGGCGCGGCTCGGCGGCCTCCTCCAGGCGCAGAGCCTCGCCCAGCAGCAGCTCGCCCTCGCCGAGAACATCGAGAAGCCACGCGTGATCGCGCCTGCCGCCGCCGCGAAGTCGTCCGCGCGATCGCGTCGGAACTCGATCCTCGTCGGCGCGCTGATCGGGCTCATCCTCGGCGCTGTCGCGGCGATCGTCGTCGACGCGCGCGCCGCGCGCGCCGCCACGCCGTGATCGCCGGCACGACCGTCGCGGTGGTCGTCCCGGCGCACGACGAGGAAGCGCTGATCGGCGCGACTCTCGCCGGCATCCCGTCCTTCGTCGACCGCGTCTACGTGGTCGACGACGCTTCGAACGACGCGACCGCGGAGCGCGCGCGCGGCGTCGCCGACGTGCGCGTGCAGGTGATCGCGCACGAGCAGAACCGCGGCGTCGGCGCGGCGATCGTGACCGGGTACCGGCGCGCGCTCGCCGACGGGATCGGCGTCACCGCGGTGATGGCCGGCGACAACCAGATGGATCCGGAGGAGCTCGAGGGCCTCGTCCTCCCGGTCGCGCAGGGCGACGTCGACTACACGAAGGCGAACCGCCTCTTCACGGGCCGGGCCTGGGAGCTCATCCCGCGCCACCGCTACCTCGGAAACGCCGTCCTCAGCCTGCTCACGAAGATCGCGTCCGGCTACTGGCACGTCGCCGACTCGCAGGCGGGGTACACCGCCGTCTCGCTGCGGACGCTCGAGCTGCTCGACCTCGACCGTATCTACACCCGCTACGGGTTCCCGAACGACATGCTCGTCCACCTGAACGTGTGGAGCGCGCGCGTCCGCGACATCCCGTCACGGCCGATCTACGGCGTCGGCGAGCGCTCCGGAATCCGGATCAGAAGGGTCGTCCCGCGCATCTCGTGGCTGCTCGTGAAGGGGTTCTTCTGGCGGATGCGCGAGAAGTACGTGATCCGCGACTTCCACCCGCTCGTCTTCTTCTACGCCTTCGGGTTCCTGATGACGACGGTGGGCGTCGTCCTCGGCATCCTCGAGACGGTGCTGCGCATCCTGGGCAACGACATCCCGGCCGCGACGATCGTCCTCGTCGCCCTGCTCCTCATCTCCGGGTCGCAGTTCACGCTGTTCGCAATGTGGTTCGACATGGAGTCGAACAAGGACCTGCGCTGAGGCCGCTCGGGGAGCGGGATCGCGGCCTTCCGAGTGGCTCCGTGCAACCCGTGTGCAACCCGGAGCGTCCGCGGCTCTCGATGATGAGACAGCAGAACGCTCCGGGGGCATTGGGTCGGTCGAGCAATCCGGTAAACGGCGCCCATGACTCCTGGTCGCGCGGTTGACCTGAGGGATACCGGCGAGGGAAACTCGAACCAGTCCTGCTCCCCGCGGCAAAGGAGATCGTCATGCGTTCGAGCATCTTCTGCGGCCTGATAGTCGGTGGAGTGCTGGCAGGAGGCGCACTTGCTGCTGAGCGCGGACAGCCGGTCGAACCGGGCGGCAAGATCGGCGCGATAACGGTCGTGCGCGGTGACGCCTACGACGCCGACGAGAACATGTTCGCCTCCTGCCCGACCCTGATCTCCAAGCCCGGCACGTACCACCGGTCGTGCAGCCCGCCGAAAGTGGCGCGCCTCTACATCGGCGCCGGTCGACTTCGCGGCGAGGCAGAAGGAGATCGACCACGACTGGAAATACGAACTCTGGAGCCTCTGGGTCGACGGACGGCCGGTCGACCTGCCACGCTTCGGCACGTCCGACAGCCACGAGTGGGTCAAAGGCAAGCCGGTGGTCTGGAAGAAGTGGAGGGTGATCCTCGCCGGCGCCCCATCCGGGAAGCACACCATCCACTGGTTGGGATGACCCCGGGGGTCACTGTCGACCTCACTATTGCCGTGACGGTGGGGAAATAGGCTGATGTGGGTCGTCCGCGACCTCGTGCGCCTCATCATGAAGGTCGCGCTCGGATTCTTGATCGCCCTCGCCCTCGCTGCACTCTGGGCCACCGCGAGCGAGCACTCATTCGGACACGACCTCCACGTCACGACCTCGATCATCGGCGGCGTCCTGCTTCTGATCGCGGCAATTGGACGTCGCTCGAACTTTGAGCGATCCATGGATGCGGGAGTTATACAGGCGGCCTGGGGGCGGATCCCCGGCGTTTCGTCGCTCAACTCGCGAGGCGAGGATCCAACACTCAACCCTGAAATCGTCTTCGCCTTGACCGGCCTCGCGCTGCTTGCATTCGCCTTCTTCGTCGTTCCCTAGCGCGGCCGGACCTTCCGGCGTGATTCGCGAACGCTCGCGGCCCACTGAGTCCTCCATTCGCTCCCACGCCGACGTCCGGATTGGCAACGTACCGGGCGCCGAGAAGGCCGGGTTTCACGCCGAACCCCGCCGCCGCACCGTCGGTACGTCAGAACCGGCCAGCCCTCGGCCCGACCCCGCGCCTCAAAGTCGTCGCGGTTGTCAGTCCGGCCCCGATAGCCGCAACGTCGACAGGTGACGGTCGGCACCCCGCCGATTATCTACGCCGTACCTGCCAGCCTCGATCGCGTGTGGCGCAAGGAACGGGACGGCACAGGCTCTCGATGGTACGGGTGACGCTCTCGTCGTCCGCCCTCAGACGCACACTGGACAGAACGCAATCGACAAGGAGTAACGGATCAAGTCCGCGACGTCCTCATCCAGGTTCTCCTCGCAGAGCTGCTCAGTCGCTTCATTGACCGGCTGAGCGGGAGAGGAGGTTGGCGATAGCGTCAACGGGGAGAGGGTGCCCATCCGACCCTCTCCCGTCTTTCTAGAGACGACCCGCACAACCTCCAAGACTCGCTTCTCCCGCGGGCGGCCTACAGCTCGCTAACGCTCGCGTATGACTTGTGCCGGCTCGGGGTGTACACGGGATCAGCAGAGAACCAGGAGACGTCACACCGCATACCGCACCCATCTTCCAAGCTCGCAGCGGAGCCTAGAACGAGGCGAGAGACGGAACCGAAGCAAGACTCTACCGGGGGCGGCAGGGCGGAGCCGGACGGGGAGCCAGCGCACGACGAACCCGCCGGAGGCGAAGACCGGAAGGGGGCGCAGAGCACTTTCTCCCTGCTCCTGGCGGTTTCTGCTTGTCGGTGGGGCGAGCTCGTTCCCGAGCGGTGCTGAGGTGCGACGTACAACCCGCCGTTGTAAAGGCGCGTAAGGTGTGAACCCCCCGCTCACCGGCTGTTTCCGTTGTCCGCAAAACCACCTCTTGACGTTTCGTGTCCCGTTTCGGTCCGAACTCGGGAACGCTCGGGCGACGGCACCCCGCGCAGCTCGACACGGGAGGGAGCGCCGACGCTCGGCGTCGTCGCCGGTAAGACGGCTCGGTGGAGGCGAGCGAAACGCCGCGCAGAACCGCGCTCGCTCGCGCAAGCGTGGGGAGGCGCGGCAAGTCTCCGAAAGCCGCGAGCAGGGGCGAAGAAGATCGGCTGGCAGGGAGGAGGCGCAGCCGCGCCAGTAGCGGTCGCCGAGGCGCGATCGACTAGGGGCCGGGGCTGCTCCAGGATCCGGCGGCGAATTTCGGCGACCCTCCGTACTTCCGGCAGAAGAAGCACTCGCGATACGCCTCGCCGCCATCTTTCCTGACTCCGACCCAGCGATGACGACCAATGCGGCACCGCAACGTGGCGGTGCCGACAGGACGATGGCTATCGCACCGGAAGCAGGTGAGCGTCGGGCCGCCATCGGTCGTCCAGCGGTGCGACCCGAGAGCGCATTTCAAGTTGTGCGCCATTTGCAGCCGACGCTACTCCTCGCACGCTGCCACGTCTAGCGCTTTACTCCTGGAACGCCGCCGGGAGGCTAGACGATCGTCCACGGTCGCGGAGCCCGGCTTCTGCCCCCTCGGGACTTCCAGGAGGCTGTTCAACCTCGGTTCTTCGACCACTGGCTCTACGACGAACCCGGCTTGGAGCGTCTCGACGACGCCGTTCGTGGACGCTGGGATCGTTGGCTCGACGACCTCGCCTCGGAGCTTCCCGCCGAGGAGCCCCGGCGTACCGGATCGGTCCGCGGACGCTCCGGCCCGAATCCTCAACAACCCCTTACAGAACAGCATGGCTGGCGGTCGCCGTGGAAGCAGCCCGACGACCTCGGAGGCCTCGACCGCCCACAAAGGCGGATGCCAGCGATTGCGACCCAGCCGAGGGCCGCTGCGCCCGTGAGATGACCGGGTCGCGGGCGAGAGCGCGCTAGCCCTCTCTCGACGAACTCGATGGTCGTCCGCCGAGCCGCGGCCGAACCCACTCCAGAAACAAAGCGTCAAACTGCGCGAGAGACACGCCAGTGTCAGCCGCGAGAAGAAGTGCCCGAGACGGCTTCCGTCCGTCACCGGGAGTGTCAGCGTGATCGCGGGCCTAGACGCAGGTCGGCACACGCGGAGGCTATGTCGGCCGCGCACGGCTGACAGCTTGGCCCCCACACCGATCAATCCGGGCAACTCGGTGAAATCGGTCAAGGGTCGGGAGGGCGCGTTTGAGGCGGCCCGTCACGTCGTCGAGTTGTCGTATTGAACTCGCGTGGCGGCGGCTTAGAGGCAGCGGACGCCGCGACCCGCGAAGAGGCGCCGGCAGGAGGGCAGCGGTCGAGCGTCACGCGCTGCACGGACGACGGCGCGGACGGCGTGAATCACGACGTCGGGCTGGCCGGTGAGGAAGCTCTGCACATAGTGATCGCTCTTCAGCGCGATCACGTGCAGCTGTCGGACGAGAGACGCGCGAGGTCGTCCTGGAGCGACCGCCACGTCGCGGCGAGGCGACGCCGCACGTCCGGCGGCAGGGCGGCTAATTCGCCGGCTTGTCCGGCGGTGATCACGACAAGGCGTACGCCGTCGAGCGACCGCACGCTGCGCGCGAGAGCGAAGCTGGCGCGAACGGCGACGCCGTGGTCGACGCGCGGGATTGTGAGCTCACGCCGCAAGTTGGTCAGCGGGCGGGCGCGTGGGAGGGCCGCAAGCCAGCGCGCACTTCGATCCGGGTGACTCGAGTCGAGCAGGATGACGCCGGCGACGTCGTCGCGATGCATGTCCGCGAACATGCGCACCAGCAGCCCACCGTACGAATGGCCCACAAGCACATACGGCGGCTGGATCTCAGCACGATCGAGGAGCCGCTCAAGGTCGCGGATCTCATCCGCGGCGTCGTGGACGCCTGGAATCTCGCCGCTACCGCCGAGCCCGGCACGGCCGTAGCTGCACGTCCGCGTCGTCTTCGCCAGTTCCGGCTGCACGTCATGCCAATCCCTAGGGCCGCCACCGAAACCAGCCTCCAAGACAACCGTCGGACTACCGGAGCCAACGCACTCAAAGTAGAGATCGTGGCCGCCGACGTCGACGATGCTCCCTTCGAGGCCGATCACCCGCTGCGGTTTCGGCTTCTGCTCGCCGCAGCCGAACGCGAGCACTGAGGCCGCTACCAGCACGACCAGTCTCGCGACCATGGCGCGACTCTCCTCGATCGGCGACACACAACGCAAGCCCCCTCTTCCGGCCGGGCTCGCACACGCGCTCCCCGCCGACTGGCAGCCCGGTGAGTGCCAGGATGGCTCAGCGAGTGTGCGGCGAACCTCCTCCCGGGAGTGAAGAGAAGGTGAACGGCTGATGGCGAGGGCACGGGAGCCAAGAAGGCCAACGACAAGACCCCTGCGCAGAAGACGCTGAAAGAGAAGCGTCAGGCGAAGAAGAACAAGGCGAAGTAAGAGGACCGCCGGCGGGGCGTGCGAGCTGCGCGTCGGCGGCTGGCGCCGCGTCTGGCCGATCGTCTTGCCCTACTCCCGCGACAGCCGCCCGCGGACAAGGCGGCGCGCGCCGTGGGTCGGACGGTGGCCGGTCGAACGGGCCGGCGCTGACGTTTCGTCGGAGCGCTGAGTGAATCGCGTCGGGCCGGCGCTCGCAGATCGGCGGTAGACGCCGAGGGCGTGCCGATCGTTCGAGCGGCGTCACAAGGACGCCTGCGGATGCCGCCGCACGCGGTTTGGCTAATCGCTCCGCCTCTCGACGGCTGTCAGCTGAATGTGTCCGTTTTTTGGTGCGGGTCCAGTCTCTGCGGCCGTACCCGTTCACCGACTCCGAGGAGGCTACGACCGCCTCGGAAGGAGTAGGGTCGCGGCGAGGTGACAAGAAGCACTTTCCGGGTCGCTGCGCTCGCAATTGCCTTTCTCGCGCTCGCCGCCGGCTCCGTCTGGGCGGCGACGATCAACGGCACGGCGCGGAATGACACGCTGCGCGGAGGCGCGCGCGCGGACAAGATCTATGGCAACGGGGGCAACGACAAGCTCTTCGGCGCCGCGGGCAACGACGTTCTCGTCGGTGGACCGGGCAACGACCTCCTCGTCGGCGGCGTCGGCGTGGACACGCTTCGGTGCGGGCCAGGTCGCGACACGGTGACCAGAGACGCACGGGACACGGTCGCCAGAGACTGCGAGGTCGTTCGCGGCCCGAAGCCGGCGCCGCCTCCGCCACCCCCTCCACCCGCTCCGCCTCCTCCACCCGCTCCCGGCGCTCCTGCGACCTATGTCTTCGGCCCCGAGGTGACGCCGACGCAGCAGGCGCTCGTTCGCCGCGGTCTCGATGCTGGTGCAAGGTATTACCGCGCCACGCTCGGCCGCGAGTTGCCTCCATTCGGGGTGTGGGCGAACGCCGATCTCGAGGCCATGATTCGTGCCTACGCGGAGAGCAGGCCGACGTCAGCGGATGACGCTCGACGACTATGGGAGGGAGGTCAAGTCGGTCACGCGCTGACGCGGAAGGTCTGGCTCGGGCCGCGCTGGTTCTCGAACCCATCCGTGTCAGCGCTGAAGATTGCGGCACACGAGGCCTTCCACCTTGTGCAGTACGAGCTGGTTGGCGAGCGCCCCCTGAGCGTCTCGGGCCTGGACGAAATTCCGCCCGCCGGTCCGTGGTGGCTCGCCGAAGGTGCGGCCGAGTATTTCGCCTACCTCGCCGTCGTAGAAGACGGCGCGGCGCGCTTGGCGGATGTCCGGGCGCAGTGGGTGCGGTCGACCAAGGGGTCGAGCGCGACGTTGCGTGCGCTCGCAACGCTCCGCGGTCAACGCGAGAACCCAGCTCCCTACGACACCTACGCTTTGGCGACAGAGCTGCTGCTCGGCAACCGCGATCCGAAGCTCGTGTTTGCGTACTACGAAGCGATTGGCCGTGGCGTGCCATGGCCGGACGCCTTCGCGGCAACGTTTGGCCGGACGCTCGACGCGTTCGTGGACGAGTTCGAGGCGTACCGCCGCGGGCTCTGACCATCGCTGAAACGGCAGCCCGATTCGCATAACCGGCCGGCAGCCGGGTAACGCCTGACCGACTGTCTTCGCCCGACGTCAGACAGCGGGTGCGGACGCCTCGTATCGTTGTGGTCGTGATCCGCTGCGAGGAGTGCGAAGAGGAGCTTAGAGGCGACGGCGTTGGGTGGCGCGGGTACCGTTTCGACGACGAGGGCGAGCCGCCTGAGACACGTTTCTGGTGCCCTCAGTGCTCGATGCGCGAGTTCGGACCGCTCGAGGCCGACGCGCTCGCGGATCTTGAGCTACGCGTCCTCGAACGGCTTGATCCTCCGCTGAACCTCGAAGGTATGAAGATGACCCAGGGCCGCCGAAGGGTCGCGAAGCTGCAGCAACGCCTGATCACCGGCTTGTAGACCAGCGGTAGACAGTCGGGGCGCGGCGCCGACGAGAAGCGACTGCGAGCGTGGCGCGAGTGCCGTCCGCACGCGGTCTGCCGAACCGACGCCAGCCGCGGGGGCGCGTACGAAGATCGTCCGCGCTCTGCCGTCGAGGTCACGGTCGTCAGGTAGCCGCCGGTCTCTCCTGATGCGGGATGCCGTGGGTGCGCGCCCACGCAGCGCCGGTCGGGGAGGCACCACCCGGTGCCGCCCCGACCGGAGACTCCAGCAAAGACGCGTTATTCGCCGTCTTCGAGCGTGACGCCGACGAACGTGTGGTAGGCGTAGATCGTCAGCCCGCACTGGACGCGGTTGTGCGCCGTGTACACCGGAAACGGCCACGTCTCGTCCTCGGTGAAGGTGAATGGGTAGGTGAGGAACTGGCCCTCGAACTCGGCGCACCGCTCGAACGGCGAGACGAGCTGTCCCGCGTCGTTGAAGAAGCGGTAGGCCGCAGCGTCGGCCATCAGGTTCTCCGTGCACTCCCCAAACGAGCTGTAGCCGCCGACGTCGTAGAGCATGAAGGCGCGGCACACGTTCGCGGGGTTGCCGAGCACGACGCCGTCCTTCTTCGCGCTCGCCGTGCCGGCAGAGGCAAGAGCGAGAAGGGCGACGGTCAAGACGAACATTCGCTTCATGTCACGTCTCCTTCTTCGGTTGGGTTCAGGAGCGTGCGACGCACGCAGTGTCGGTCGCGCTGCGGGCGCGGTCGCTGTACAAGTCGCCAACGTTCGTCTGTCCGTCGAACGACCCGTCGCCCGCGGTCAGATCGTGGATCAGATGGTTGATGAACGGACGCACCGGGTCGCCGTTCGGCAGATCGAGCTGCGCGAGAAACGGCGCGCAATACCCCATGTTGTGGTGGAACTCGTGCGGGAACGGACTACGGTCGGCCGCAGCCGGCCCAGCCGCAGCAAACGCAGCCCCCACAACGACGACGGCAGCCGCCGCGTATCGCATCCCACGCATCTCTCCCCTTTGTCCGCAGTGACGAGATTGAGAGCCTATGCAAACGTCTTCAGGGCTTCAAGGACGTCGGCCAGGACAGCGGAAGCCACGTGAACGGCGGCCGGGTCTCCTTCTGCACGGGGTTTGCCGGGCCGCTCCCTTTGGCTAGGTCGACGGAATGCGCGCACGTGCGGTCCTGGCGAAACGGTCTGGTGATCGGGACGGCCGCACAGGCGCACCTGTTCCTGTCGCGATCATCGTGCTCGTCGTACTGCTCGTCGATCGGCGGGTTCAAGAACAATGTCCTGACGCCGAGGATCGGGGGGAGGTCGAGCTTCCGCCACTAGTGCCCTCAGTCGATGCCACGTAGGCTACGGCCCGCATGACCTCCGAGGCACAGGCGAAGCCAGGTCCTAACAAGCTGCGCGCCATAGGCGCCCGTGTGCTGACGATCGTGGCGATACTGCTCGCGCTCGTCGGGATGCTCGCGTTCTACGTCAAGCACACGGCCCTTGACGAGGAGGGCTTCGAGACGATCTCGCGCGACATGATCGAGAACGACGAGATCAGGACGCAGGTCGCTGCCAAGTCCGTCGATACGCTGTTCCAGAACGTCGACGTCGAGGCGGCGATCGCAGAGCGACTTCCTCCGGCGCAGGCAGGACTCGCACCGGTTCTCGCTGGTCTCGCTCGATCGGGCGCCGATCGAGCCGCGGACGCCGCGCTCGAGAGGCCACGTGTGCAGACGGTGTGGGTGGAAGTCACGACGCGGACCCAGCGCCAGCTGGTGCGCCTTTTAGACGATGACACGACGTTCATCAAGACCGAGGGTGGCGCAGTCGTGCTCGACCTCCGCCCGGTCGTGATCGAGCTCGGCGACCAGGTGGCGGTGATCGGAAAGGTTGCCGAGAGACTCCCGGAGTCCTCGGGAAGGGTCGCGGTCATCGAGGAGAGCCAGCTCGAGACGGCCCAGACGGTGACGAAAATCCTGCGTGCGGTCGCCGACTGGATGTGGCTCGTCGCACTCGCAGTCGCCGCACTCGCGGTCTGGCTGGCGCGCGGACGTCGCCGGCTCGAGCTCCGTGCTCTCGCGATCGGCGTGCTCATCGTGGGGCTCTTGATGCTCGCCGTGCGCCGTTTTGCCGGCAACTATCTCCTCGACAAGCTCGCGAAGGATGACGCCGTCAAGCCGGCGGCACACGACGCGTGGGACATCCTCACCCAGACGCTGGCCGACCGCGCTTGGGCGTGGATCATCCTCGGCGTAATCACGCTGTTCGCGGTGTGGTTCCTCGGCGACACCACCCCCGCCACCCGTGCGCGGCGCGGCGCCGCGCCGGCTTTGGAAAGCCGCCCGATTACGTACGGCATCGCAGCGGTTGCCGTCCTAGCGTTGGTGTTGGTCGCACCACAGCTCTCACGGGGATGGCTGTCGGCGCTGCTCCTGATCGGCCTCGTCGTCGCGGGCATCGAGGTCGTCCGAAACATGGTCCAACGAGAGGCCGGGCAGCACTTCTAGGCGACTGGCCTCGATCCCGTGTCCTGCGCCGCTTTTGAATCCGCAGAGCGGCTCCGCGCGGCGCGCTGCCCGGCCGTCGCCTTTCGTGGAGTATGTTGAGCGCCGAGCTAGGCCCGGCGTCGCCGCTGGAAACGTCGCGTACCCGTCACCTCTCACGGACGCCGGCACGGCGCTCGGCGCGACGCCGGCGAGCACCCGTCGCGGTCGCGCCTGTAGACAAGCGGTAGACAGGCGGCCGCTACCCAGCGCCGAAGGCGCTCTAGAAGCCGTCAATGCGTCCAGGCGCACGCGGTTCGAGTGACCGCTGCTCCTCGCCGACGTCAGACAGCGGGCGTCGGCTGTTCGCAATCGTGGTGTCCAGGACGACCCGCTCACCTTTCGCTGCCGCCGCGTGACGCGCAGACGCGGCATCATCGTGACGTGCCGACGACGCGTCGGCGCAGGCGGGTTCGAGTAACCGCTCGAAGCGGCCAGTGGAGAAAAGGTTCTTGCGGCAAATGCCGAGGCCCGGTTACGCGGCCGTGCGGCGTGGGCGCCCGCGCGGCCCGCTCTTTCGGTCAAGGTACTGCAGTAGCTCGTGTGCTGCGAGTTCGATCTCCTTGTGCCGCCACGGCGACGACGAGCGTGCCCCGTCGACATGAGTACTTCCGATCGACTACTCGGAAGAGCCGACGACTTCCGCCGGGTTAGCTGTCCTCGTTGAGCAGCCAGACATCGTTCTTCAGGATCGGCGTTGTGCTGCCGTCGCGATCAACGCCATCGATCCCGACCTCTGGGCCCCCGATCATCACGTCGGCGTGCACCGCGGCCTTGTTGCCGCCGGGCCGGAAGTTCGTGGCTTTCGGAAAAGAGGCGCCGTAGGCTATGTGGCTGGTGGCGTTTTCGTCGAGGAGCGTGTTGTAGAAGGTTGTCTTCAGCTGTCCCACGCGTGACTCGCCGTCGACGAGCGCAACCTCGCCGAGAAACGGGGCATTAGGATCGGTTGCTATGTGACCTCGTACGATGTCTTCACCGCTGGTTGCGTTCAGTTCGACGATCTTTCCCTCTTCAAAGAGAAGCGACAGCCCCTCGACGACGAGACCGGGTCTGGGGGTGAAGGGACGTGTTGCACGTACCACGCCTTCGGTCCGGCTTGGATCGGGCGTTGTGAAGATCTCCTCGGTCGGCAGGTTGTTGCAGAAGCGCCGTCCATCAGTCGTTTCGGACTCGCCGGTGACCCAGTGGGAGGCGTTCAGCAGACCTACTGTGAGGTCCGTGCCGGGGCCGTGAAAGCGGAGTGCGTCGAAGCGACGGTCGTTTAACGTCGCGGCGCGCGCCCGCAGCCGGGCAAGGTGCGCTTGCCAGCTCGCGACGGGATCGGGTTCGTCCAGACGAACCGCATGCTCGAGCGCGCGCCAAAGCGTCTGGAGACGGGGTGGTGTTCCGTACACCTCTTCCGCCCACCCGGTGCTGGGGGCCGCGACGATGGTCCAGTTCACGGTCCGGTCGCGCAGTCTGATTTCCATTTGGCGCTTGATGAGTTCGCGTGGTTGCGCGCGGCCGAGGCGACTCTCGTCGGCGCCTGCGAAGAGACCCGGTGTCGGGTCGCCGATGATCAGAATCTCGGCAGCGCGCAATTCGTTCATCGACTCCAGCCGCTGTACGTGCCAGGGCGGCGAGTAGGTCAGCATCTCGTCGCCCGCCGCCTCGATGAAAGACCGTCGGACGAACTGGTCTGTGTAGTGGACGTCGACGTAGCGAGCTCCCGCGCCGTACGCAGCGTCCACCACCGCTCGGGCGAACGGCGCATGTTCGACCGTCGTCTGGAGGAAGACGTGCTGACCGCGTCCGACATTCGCACCTACGCGGACAACAAGCTCCGCGTACCGCTGTGCCGGCTGGGCGTAATCGCGTCCGATCGTCGAAGTATCAGGGAAGGCGACGGCTAGCCTCACGGCCTTCGGCGGAGCCGTCGGGACTTCGCTATACGTCGACAGACGGCCCCGCGTTCGCGAGGCGACCATACGCCCCGGGCGAGAGCAGGATCGGTTGCGCGAGCGTCCTCTCGCATGAGGCGCTTGATGCGGCGGGATCTCAGCGAGCCGCCCGTATCCGCAGCTTGCGCACTTCCTCGATCCTGATCGCGGTCGCAGGAACCCGTTCGTAACGGGCGCCCGCTAATCGTTCACGTTCACAGCCTGGGTGAGGGCGCTGAGCGCTGCCGCTCCGTTGGATCGGCGGTGGCGGTGCCGACCGCCCGGATGGTGCCGCCGGAGGCGACGCAGGCGCGCACGGCAGCCGCCTCGCGTACCGAGTGAGATCATGGCCGTCGAAGTACGGATCCGGCCTCCACGGACGAAGACGTAGCCGGACGCCGCGGCGGCAAGATTTGACGCTGCGCTGACCGTGCTCACATGACCGGGCGCATCTGGACGCGTTGCTGCGTCAGACGTGGAACTTGAGCGCGTCGAGTCCTGGAAGCTCGTCCCCGAATACGGCCCGCCCATGACGTTCGGTCACCGGAAAGAGACGCCACGTCTCGCCCGCGGCGACACCGAGGAAGAGTCGCGGCTGGGAGAACGTCGAGTGCGTTGCACTTCTTGTGGTCGATCAGAGGCGCGAGTCGCCTGCGTCGATCCGTCCGTCTTGGCATTCCCGCATCCGCTCTAGGAGCCGGTCGAGGCCGGCAATGTCAGCCTTCGCCTCCACGCCTACGCGAGAGCGTGCTGCGGTGAGCGTCATCTTCGAGCGCAGCTGCGGACAAGCGTTCTCCAGCAGCAGGATGTCCAGCGCCTCGCGAGGGAGCGGCGTCTGATCGTCATCGACAACGTCAGGCGACTCGGCGACAAGATGGTCACGTGGCCACCCGAACCCGTCGTGGAGCCTCCACATCGCTGCTTGGTCGACGATCGTCTCCAGCCGCAGACTGCAGTGGCCGCCGGTCCTCTCGAAAAATGTGTTGCCCCATGGGGCGCCGTCCGCGTTGGGTGAAGTGCGATCTGACCGATGCTTGTTGTCGTCCTCGACCTCGCAGAGAGGAGGGTCGCCGCCGTGCGGGACGAGCGCTTCGAGGAACCATGCAGCCTCATCTGGGGTGACGTCCTCAAGCCGAACGCGAAGCTCGGGACAGTCTCGAAAGCTCAGGTTGGTTCGCTGCACGACGGCCCACCGCTCGTAGATGAAGTCGCGCAACCTGACGAGTGGGTCGTCGCGCGTCACGACTCGACCCACGCCGAAGAGCGGGGAGTCGCGGAGCCGCGGTCGCCTCGGCGCTTCCGTATCGCACCAGCCTGTGCGCTCGTAGTCACAGTGGTTAGTGGTCCTGCGGCCCCGGCGATAAATATCGCGTAGGACCACGAATCTGTTCTGGTCCGCGCGCTGACCGTCTGGTGCCCCCGACCTCGCTCGTCTACCCCTCGACTGCGACGAGGACGTCGCCGGCGCGCCGGCCAGCGGCGGCATCGTCACCGTGCGGCTCTTGAAACGCCAGCCCTCGGCCGTCTTCACATAGACGTCGTCGTACCGGCCGCCCTGACCGATGGGCGCCGAACCCGTGGCGCCCTCAGGGGTCGCCTTGATTTCCACGGTCGGGACGGGGCGGTTCGTGCCCGGGGCTGCGGTCCGCGGTTTCCCCTCCATGCAGAATTCTTCGGTTCGCACGAGCTCCGCGATCTGGGCCCTGCCCTTCAACGTACCCTTCTGGCCGAACAGCTCGCGGTGCTTCTTCCCGCGGAAGTCGTCGCTCGTGAAGGTTCCGTCGGGCGTGAAGAGCGACGCGTACTCGGCATCCTGGCAGCCGCCGAGCGCCCGCGCGTAGCGGGCGACGAGGTCGCGGATCTCCGCCCGGTCCTTCTCGGTCAGTGGCGTGACCGCACTGGACTGTCGCGCCAGCACCCCGGCACCGCCGGGCAGCAGGCCGAAGGCAACTACCGCCGCCCAGAGCATCCTCGACTTCGACATCGTTATCCTCCTGGTGAATCGCCCGTTCCAGTGCTTGCTTGCTGGAACACCTGGGGTGTTCCAGCGGGTCGCCTTAGCGCCCTCAATCGCGTGCCCATGAGCGACCCAGTGTTTGCTTGCTGGACCTGCGGTGTTCCAGCGGGTCGCCCTGGCGCCCTCGATCGCGTGCCCATGAGCGACCCAGCGTTTGTTTGCTGGAACACCTACGGTGTTCCAGCGGGGTCGCCTGGCGCCCTCAATCGCGTGCCCGTGAGCGACCCCGAGCAGCGAAGGATACCTCGCAAACTGCCCTGCTTTCCAACGCCTGCCCCGGTCCGGGCATTTCAGCGCCTATCAGTTTTGGGGGAGGCAAAGGCCATTCGGTCAGCCTAAAATGACGCCCGCTGATGATGCGCGGCGCGGCACTCCCGCGCTGGTTCGAATACTTGGGCTGGCCCCCGTCGCGGCGGGCAGAGGAGCAATGATGGCTAAGAGAATGGGCGTGGCTGCACTGTGCAGTGTGGTCGTGCTGATGGGCGCGTCGGTGGCATTCGGACAGATCAAGCGGACCGTGCTGCAGCAGACGGACGTGTCGATTCCGGGCAAAGAGGTCATCACGGCGAAGGCCGAGATTCCGGCGGGCGGCTCGGCGGGGGCGCACACGCACCCCGGCGACGAGATCAGCTACGTCGTCGAGGGCAACCTGGAGCTCATCATCGACGGCGCGTCGAAGGTGTACAAGGCGGGCGAAGCGTTTCACGTGCCGGCAGGCAAGGTGCACGATGCCAAGGCGTCGGGCGGTCCCGCCGTCGTGATCGCCAACTACGTGATCGAGAAGGGAAAACCCGCGACGACGCCGGTGAAGTAGCAGCCTGATCCGACAGCATGCGAGCCGGGGTGCAGTTTGTGCGAGCCCGCTTCTAAAGGTGCTCGCCCAGGGATCCATCACCGGGTCGTCAAGGATCCGTCGGGCGCCGTGTTGCCGGGCGTGACCGTCGAAGCGGCGAGTCCCGTGCTCATCGAGAAAGCGCGAACGGTGGTCACCGACGGAGCGGGCCAATACCGGATTGTGGATCTGCGGCCGGCACGTACGCCGTCACGTTCACGCTCGCCGGGTTTGCGCACGATCAAACGCGAAGGGATCGAGCTGGCCGGGTCCTTCACGGCCACCGTCAACGTCGAGTTGAAGGTCGGCGCCGTGAGCCGAAACCATCACGGTGACGGGCGAAGCGCCCGTCGTCGATGTGCAGAGCTCGCTGAAGGAACGCGTCATGACCAAGGACGTGATGGACGTGATTCCCGCCGGGCGGAGTCACGTCTCGCTCGGCGTGCTCATTCCCGGCATGGTGCGCGGCGGGCAGGACGTGGGCGGCACGAACACGCTCGCGCTCATCGCCATGACCATTCACGGCGGCCGTGCGGAGGACCAGCGTCTGCTGGTCGACGGACATGACGATGCGCAACATGCGCGGCGCCAGGGCCAAGTCGTCGAACTTCATCCCCGACATGGGAGGCACGCAGGAAGTGGCGATCGACTACGCGGCGAACTCCGCCGAGGCGATCACCGGCGGCGTGACGATCAATTACATCCCGCGTGAGGGCGGCAACAGCTTCAAAGGGGCGTTGTTCGTCAACGCCGTCAACTCGGACTTCCAGGGCAGCAACTACACGACCGAGCTCGCGGCTCAGGGCTTGAGGACGCCGAATTCGCTGAAGTTCGCCAAGCCGACATCAACCCGTCCGGCGGCGGTCCGATCGTCAAGGACAAGCTGTGGTTCTATTCGACGATGCGCTGGCAGCAAACAGCAGACCTACGTCGCCGGACTCTGGAACAACCTCAACGCCGGCGATCCCGACCGAAGTGGGACTACGTGCCCGACTCTGAACCATCAGGCCGTGTTCGCCCTGGAGCAGTATTCCGTCAACACCCGACTCAGCTGGCAGGCCGACGCCGAAGACACAAGCTGCACGATGTATCTACGAGCACCAGACGACGAGACTACGACAACGTCGGGGCGCCTGCTCTCGCCAGAGTCGAGCCAGCACTGGGCGTTTCCGCAGGAACTCGCAGACGCGAATGGTCAGCGTGGACGGCGCCGTTGACGAACCGGCTGCTGTTCGAGGCGCGCGGCGTCCGACCCGCGCGGAGGATATCCGGCAACTACTATCCCATCAGATCGCCAACGATCCGTTCCGGTCTCTGATCGCGGTGACCGAGCAGGGCGGGCTGATTCCGGGGCTGCGGTATCGCGGGCAAAGGCGTGGCCAACGACACGTCGGCACCGTCCACGTTCGACACGCATCGTGACGCCCAACATGTTGGAGACGAAGGCGTCGCTGTCCTACGTGACCGGCTCGCACGCGCTCAAGGTCGGCTTCGAGCAACCTGCGCGGCGATCAGACCGGCGCGTCATTCGACATTCCGACTGCGGAGTTGTCCTATCGCTTCAACAACGGCGTTCCGAATCAGATTGCAGCAGCGCGGCACGGTGTACCAGGACCTCACCTGGCGCGTCCGGGCGGAGCTGGGCGTGTACGCGCAGGACAAGTGGACCATCAAGCGCCTGACGCGTGAACGCCGGGGGTGCGGTTCGACTACTTCAGCCCGGCTTCCGCGAGTTCCACCTCGGGCCCGGTGCTGTATATCCCGACTCGGAATATCACGTTCCCCGAGTCCACCTGGTACGACTTCAAGGACGTGTCGCCGAGGTTCGGCGCGGCGCGTACGATCTGTTCGGCAACGGGAAGGACCGCCATCAAGGCGAACATCGAGCCGATACACGATCGCCGCCGATCCGAGCCAGGGCAACCCGGTCGCGAGATCGCTCGTCAACCGCGTGACGCGAAGCTGGACCGACGCGAACCAGAACTACGTGCCCGACTGCGACCTGCTGAACCCGCTGGCACAGGACCTCCGCGCGAGCGGCGGCGACTTCTGCGGCACGCTCTCGGACTTGCGCTTCGGCCAGGCGATTCCGAGCCAGGTCTTACGATCCCGACCGCGCTCAGCCGGATGGGGCGCGCGGCCAGTACAACTGGGAGTTCTCGGCGGGCGTGCAGCACGCAGCTGGCGCCGCGCGTCGCGCTCGACGTCGGCTACTTCCGCCGCATCGTATCGGCAACTTCGTGGTCACCGACAACCGCGCGGTCGCCGGCGACCGACTACAGCGCCGTTCAGCATCACGGCGCCGGTGGACGCACGACTGCCCGGCGGCGGCGGCTACGCTGGTCAGCGGGCTCTACGACATCAACCCGAACAAGGTCGGGCTGGTCGACAACTACGTGACGCTGGCGCAGCGACTACGGCACGCAGACCGAGCACTGGAACGGCGTGGACTTCAGCGTCAACGCGCGGCCGCGCGGCGGCGTGCTGCTTCAGGGCGGCTTCAGCACCGGCCGCACCTCGACGGACAACTGCGCCGTGCTGGCGCAGCTGCCGGAGATCTCCGCCCTCGGCGGACCGTACTGCCACGTCGACAGCCGCGTTCCTCACGCAGGTCAAGCTCCTCGGCACCTACACGGTGCCGAAGGTCGACGTGCAGCTCGCGGCGACGTTCCAGAGCCTGCCGGGGCCCCAGCATCACGGCGAACTACGTCGCCACCAACGCGCTCAGGTCCAGCCGTCGCTCGGCAGGGCGCTGTCGGGCGGCGCCGCCAACGCCACGGTCAACATCGTCGCGCCGGGCACGATGTACGGCGAGCGTTTGAACCAGCTCGACCTGCGCTTCGTCAAGACTCATTCGGTTCGACCGGCATGCGGACGACGGCCTCAATCTCGACATCTGTACAACGCGCTCAACGGGAACGCCGTCCGGACGGTGAACAACAACTACGCGAGCCTGGCTGACGCCCACGGCGATTCTCGATGCGCGTCTGTTCAAGATCAGCGTGCAGGTCGATTTCTGAGGGGACGGCAGGCCAAGGGCTAAGGGCCAAGGACTAAGGGCCAGATACTGTCGCGGGACCCGCGTTCTGTGCGGGTCCCGCCATAAGGCGGTTCGCATACCTGCGGCGGCCGTCGCCGGTGGCCGACCACCTATCCTTCAGGCGACGGACGACCAGGGGCACGATGATCATGCCGGCCAGCACGATGAGCATGGTCGTGTTCGGGTCCTTGAAGTAGGCGTTCAGCCGCAGGGTCGTGAACGCGACGACAGCGTAGTACAGCATGTCGCCCGCGATCGCGATGGCCCACCCGGCCAGGAACCCGTGACCGTTGGCCAGGGCGGCGGCGCGGCCCGTCATGGGATCCACGCCGAAGGCGATCATGACCAGCGTGAAGGGGCCGGCGGCGTGGCCGCCATACTGCGCGGCGAGGCGCTCCATCGCGATCTGCATCGCCACGGCCAACCGCGCCAACAACGGAATGCGGCGTCCGATCACCACCACGAGCCGCAGGACGGGTTCGAACGCGAAGGCCAGTATCACGTCCGACACGAGGTACAGGCCGGCCGTCACGGGCCAGGCCAGCCCCACCTTGCGCGCCAGCAGCACGCCCGCGGGGATGCCGCCGCCGACAGGGATGAGGAAGAGCGTCAGAACCGGGAGCAAGGCCACCAGCATACGATGACCGCGAGAGTGGACGTGAGACGCTTCAGTCTAGCGAGACGTCGAGACCGACAAGAATGACGAACGTCCAGGGCCGCTGGACGCATCGCCCCCAAGACGCCGCCATTGCAGGCGAACCAGTCGCGGCCCGGTCACTGCCGCGAGAGCAGCGCGATGAGATCCGCGTCGGCCGCAGGGAACTCGAGCGTCGCCAGATCGGCACGCGCCACCCACTGCAGCTGCTGGCCTTGCTGTGGCGCGGGCGTGCCGTGGATCCGACAGCGGTAGAAGTGCAGTGTCACCGCCTTCTCCGGGTAGGCGTGCGACGTCGAGAGCAGCAGACTGTCCACGACGGTCCCGACCGCCAGCTCCTCGTCCATCTCGCGCACGAGCGCGGCCTCGTGCGTCTCGGCAGGCTGGACCTTTCCGCCGGGAAACTCCCACAGCCCGGCCAGGTGCACACCGGCCTGGCGCCGGGTCACCAGAAAGCGTCCATCTTCCTCGACGACAGCCGCCACCACCTCGACTGTCTTCATCGCGGCGCCCGCGGCGCGCCGCGGCCGCGGCGTCTGGCCGCGTCCGCCCTTCGCGCCCGCTGCGGGTTTGGTGCGTGCACGTTCCCCGGCCTGCGGCGCGGCCTTCTTCGCGGACATGCTGCCGCCGCCGTTTCCGCGCGCCGGACGCTCGACGGAGCGGCAGAACCGGCGCATGGGGCACAGGCCGCACTTCTGAGCTCGTGCGGTGCACACCGTGGCGCCAAGGTCCATCAGGGCCTGGTTGAAGTCGAAGACGTGCTTGAACGGCACGAGCGCCTCGGAGTGCCGCCACAGTTGCTGCTTCATGGCGTGCGCCTTGGGATCACCGTCGGCAATGAACACGCGGAATAGCACGCGCGCGACGTTGGTGTCGAGGATGGCGGCGCGCTGCCCGAACGCAAAGCTGCGGATGGCGCCCGCCGTGTAGGCGCCGATGCCCTTGAACGATAGCAGCGTCTCGGCATCCGAGGGCAGGACCCCGCCATAGGTCGCCACCGACTCGCGCGCGATCGAGTGCAGCCGCTTCGGCCGGATGTTGTAGCCCAGAGGCCGCCATGTCCGGCTGACGTCCGCTTCGTCGGCTTCGGCCAGCGCCGCGAGGGACGGGTATTTCAGCAGCCACTCGTGATACTTCGGCAGGACGCGATCCACCTGCGTCTGCTGCAGCATCATTTCCGATACGAGGATGTGATACGGGTCGCTGGTGTTGCGCCATGGCAGGTCGCGGCCGTGACGCCAGTACCAGGTCAACAGTTGCCGGCGGAACCGTCTGCGCTCGGCGGGTGTGGGCAGGGAAGCCTCTCGCATCCGCACCTATAATTTCACGCGTGAAGATCTACACAAAGACCGGCGATGGCGGCGAGACGTCCTTGTTCGACAAGTCCCGCGTCTCGAAGGCCGACCCGCGTGTGGACGCGTACGGCGACGTCGACGAGCTGAACGCCTGTCTGGGGGCCGCCCGCGCGGCCTGCACGTCCGCGGATCTGTCCGACGCGCTGGCCGTGATTCAGAAGGATCTCTTCGCTCTTGGGGCCCGCCTGGCCGATCCGTCGTCCCGCATCGCCGAACGCGTGACCAAGGCCGCCGTCCGGTCCACGGACGTGGAGCGCCTGGAGCGGCTGATCGACACGCTGGAGGCCGAACTGCCGCCGCTGCGCCGCTTCATCCTGCCCGGCGGCGGCACGTGCGGGGCGTGGCTGCACGTAGCCCGCACCGTGTGCCGGCGCGCCGAGCGCAACGTCGTCGGACTCGGGCCGGATGCCGTCGAGCCCCTGATCGTGCACTATCTCAACCGGCTGTCCGATCTTCTCTTCGTGATGGCGCGGGCCACGAATCACCGGCAGGGAGTTCCGGAGACCGAGTGGTGACGGACCTCGCGGAGGCGTACGCGTCCTGCGAGAGAACCGCGCGGACGCACTACGAGAACTTCCCGGTCGCGTCCCTGCTCCTGCCGAAGCCGCTTCGGCCTCACGTGGCCGCGGTCTATGCGTTTGCGCGATCGGCCGACGACTTCGCGGACGAGGGACGCCTGACTCCGGCCGAACGTCATGCGCTGCTCGACGGGTGGGGGGATCGCCTGCACCGCATCGAGCACAGCGGATCCCCCGAGCCGCCGCGGCCGGGCGAGCCTGCCAACGCGCCGGAGATCTTCCGGGCCCTCGGTGCCACCATGCGCGAGAAGCGGCTGCCCGCGGGTCTCTTCGAGGACCTGCTGAGCGCGTTCCGGCAGGACGTGTCGGTTCGCCGGTACGAGTCGTGGAGCGACGTGCTGGACTACTGCCGGCGTTCGGCCAATCCGGTGGGCCGGCTGGTGCTGCGGATCGCGGGCCACGACGACGCGCGCCTCGACGCGTGGTCCGATGCCGTCTGCTCGGCCCTTCAGCTGGCGAATTTCTGGCAGGACTTCCGGATCGATTTCGAGCGGGGACGCCTGTACCTGCCGCAGAGCGAGGCGCGAGCGCACGGCGCCGACGAGCGGGACCTGCCGCAGTCGTCCACACCGCAGCCGTGGCGGCGCGCGGTGGCGGCGGCCGTGGCGCGGACCGAAGAGCTGTTCGCGGCAGGCCGCCCGCTGTGTGACGCGCTTGGCGGACGGCTGCGGTGGGAGCTGCGCGCGACCTGGCTGGGCGGCACCCGCATCCTGCGCGCCATCGAGCGGAGCGACTTCGACGTGATGGGCCGCAGGCCGACCCTCGGCGCGTCGGACCTGCCGTGGCTGGCGTGGCACGCGGCGACGTGGGTGGCGCGATGAAGAGCCGCGACACCAGCTTCTACTATTCGTTCCTGGTGCTGCCCCCGGACAAGCGCAACGCCATCGTGGCGGTGTGGGACTTCTGCCGCGCCGTGGACGACGCGGTGGACGAGATTGCGCCGGACTCGGTGCGCGGCGAAGGCTTGCCGGAGGAGATCCGCCAGCAGGCCGCGGCGTCGCTGGCGGCGTGGCGTCAGGAACTCGCCGCCGTGTACGAAGGCCAACCGTCCACGCCACAGGGAATCGCGCTCCAACCGTTCGTCGGACGGTTCAACCTGCCGCGGTCGCAGTTCGAGGCCCTGATCGACGGCGTCGAGATGGACCTGTCGCTTCACCGGTATCCGAACTTCGAGACGCTGGTGCAGTACCGCCATCGCGTGGCGTCATCGGTGGGACTCATCTGCGTGGAGATCTTCGGCTACAGGACCCGCGATCGCGCGACTACGCCGTCAGCCTCGGGGTGGCGCTTCAGCTCACCAACATCGTGCGCGACGTGGCGGTGGACCTGAAGAAGGGCCGGGTCTACCTGCCCACCGACGACATGGCGTGGTTTCAGCGTCACGGAGGACGAACTGCGCGCGGGTGTCGTGACACCGCGCATCCGCCAGCTCCTGCGGTACCAGTGCCGGCGGGCCAGGCAGTTCTACCAGCAGGCCAGTGCCAACCTGCCGCCCGCCGACACCCGGAGCCTGGTGGCGGCGCGGATCATGGGCGCCATCTACTTCGGGATTCTGCGCCGCATCGAGCGGGCCAGGTACGACGTGTTCACGCGAGATCATCCGCGTCCCGCGTTGGCGCCGCGCGCTGATGGCCCTTCAGTTGTGGGCCGGCAGCATGCTCCTGCCACCAAGCTGGCGGCGGCTGTAGGTGATGGCCGCGCCGGAGGCGTTCGACGCCGCAGTGGTCGGCGGCGGCGTGGCCGGGATGAGTGCCGCGACCTTGCTGGCCGCGCGTGGCGCGCGCGTGGTGCTGATCGAGGCCCGCCACGCGCTTGGGGGGAGGACCTCCTCGTTCACCGACGCCGCCACGGGCGAGACCGCCGACAACGGTCAGCACATCCTGATGGGCTGCTACGACGAAGCCCTCGCATTCCTGCGGCGTACGGGCGCGCTGTCGAACGTCGGCCTGCAGGACGGCCTGTCGATGGATGTCGTGGATCTCGAGGGACGCCGCGTCCCGTCTTCAGTGTCCCGCCCTGCCGTCGCCTGCGCATCTGCTGGGCGGGCTGTTTCGGTGGGATGCGCTCGCGATGGCGCGGATCGGCTGGGCGCTCTGCGTCTGGCCGGCGCGATCGGCGCCGGAACCCACCGAGACGGTCGCTGCCTGGCTGAGACGCCTTGGGCAGACCCCCCGGCTCGTGGAGCTGCTGTGGGAGCCGCTTGCACTGGCCGCCCTGAACCAGCCGATCGACGTGGCCGCCGCGGCCCCGTTCGCCGAGGTGCTGGAGCGCATGCTTCGCACGCGCCTCGACGCGTCGATTGCCGTGCCTGCCGTGCCGCTGCGGGATCTGTTCGCCACGCCGGCCCGGGGGTTCCTCGAGTCGCGCGGTGGAACGGTGCTCGTCGATTCGCCGGCGCGCCTGGTGCCGCGCGACGACGGCGGGATCGACCTGATGGTGCGAGGCATGCCGGTGGCGGCACGGGCGGTGATTGCAGCCGTCGAATGGCATGGCCTGGCGGCCCTGTTTCCGTCGCGGCCCGAAGCGCTGCGGACAGTGCTCGACGCGGCGGCATCCACACCCCCGGCCGCGATTCTCGCGGCCCACCTCTGGCTGGACCGGCCCGTGATGGACGTCCCGTTCCTCGGGCTGCCGGGACGGCCTTGGCAGTGGATCTTCGACGCGGGACACCAGTGGCACGGTCGGTCCAGCCACCTGTCCGTGGTGGCCAGCGCGGCCGACGAGCTGGCCGGACGCGACAAGGACGCTCTCGTGGCCCTGGCGGTGAACACCGTTCGCGACGTCGCTTCCGGCTGCCCGCCAGGCGGAGGTGCGGCAGGCGCTCGTGGTACGCGAGCGGAGGGCCACGTTCTCGGTCGCGCCAGGCATGCCGTCCCGGCCCGGGCATGGGACGCCGTGGCCCGGGGTGTTCCTGGCTGGAGACTGGATCGGAAACACCCTGCCAGCTACCATCGAGGCTGCGGCCACGAGCGGCCATGCCGCGGCTCGTCTGGCCGCAGGGTACCTCGCACCTGTGAACTCAATCGTCGTCCACTATCAGGAGCTCGCGCTCAAGGGAAAGAACCGGCCCTGGTTCCTGGGCCGCCTGGTCCGGCATCTCCGGCAGGCCGTTTCCGATCTCGACGTGAAGGCCGTTCGCGCCGCTGATGGGCCGCATCGAGATCGTCCTGGGGCCGACGGCTCCGGTCGAGGCCGTGTCGGAGCGCATCCGCCGCACGTTCGGCGTCGCGAACTTCTCGCTGGCGGGCCGGTCGACGCTGGACATCGACGCCATCGCCGCGGCGATCCTGCGCGACCTCGGCGACCGCCAGTGCCGCAGCTTCCGCGTGTCGGCGCGGCGGGCCGACAAGCGGTTCCCGATGACGTCCCCGCAGATCGAGCGCGAGGTCGGCGGGCGCATCAAGGAGGCGAAGGGCTGGACCGTCAACCTCGACGAGCCCGAGCTCGAGATCTCGCCTCGAGCTGCTGACCGATCAGTCGTTCTACTTCTTCGGAAAGGAACGCGGGCCCGGCGGCCTGCCGACCGGTACCGCGGGACGCGTGGCGTGCCTGCTGTCGGGCGGCATCGATTCGCCGGTGGCGGCGCACCGCATGATGAAGCGCGGGTGCACGGTGACGTTCGTGCACTTCCACAGCTACCCGATCCTGTCGCGCGCGTCGCAGGACAAGGCGCGCGAGCTGGTGACGCTGCTGACGACGTTCCAGCATCGCTCGCGGCTGTTCCTGGTGCCGTTCGGCGACATCCAGCAGCAGGTGGTGCTGTCGGTGCCGCCGCCGATGCGGGTCGTGATGTACCGGCGTCTGATGCTGCGCATCGCCGAGCGGATTGCGCGCGCGCGGCACTGCCAGGCGCTCGTGACCGGCGACGTGGTCGGGCAGGTGGCGTCGCAGACGCTCGAGAACCTGGCCGTCGTCGGCAGCGTGGCGACGCTGCCGCTGCTGCGGCCGCTCGTCGGCATGGACAAGGACGAGATCATCGACCAGGCGCAGAAGCTCGGCACCTATCCCATCTCGATCATCCCGGACCAGGACTGCTGCACGCTGTTCACGCCGCGCAATCCGCTGACGCGCGCGAGGCTGGCGGAGGTGGAGGCCGCGGAGCTGAATCTGCCGATACAGGAACTGGTGGACCGCGCCGTCGAGGCCGCGGTCGTCGAAGACTTCGTTTTCCCGGCGGTCGCAGTTGGAACTCCGGTAGGATCGGAGAAGGAGAGGTAAACGTGGGCGTAAGCACGGCCGGCACCGGCATTGACCAGATCGAATCGATCCTCGGCGACGAAAAGGCGCTGCTTGCAGCACCAGTGCAAGACGATCCCGAAGGACACGCTGCACCTGCCGGGTCCCGACTTCGTCGATCGCATCTTCGCGCTGTCGGATCGGTCGCCGCGCGTGCTGCGCAGCCTGCAGTCGCTGTTCGACGACGGCCGGCTCGGCGGCACCGGCTACGTCTCGATCCTCCCGGTCGACCAGGGCATCGAGCACTCGGCCGGCGCGTCGTTCGCGCCGAACCCGGCGCTACTTCGACTCCGAGAACATCGTGAAGCTCGCCATCGAGGGCGGCTGCAACGCCGTGGCCTCGACGCTCGGCGTGCTCGGCTCGGTGTCGCGCAAGTACGCGCACAGGATTCCGTTCATCGTGAAGTTCAACCACAACGAGTTCCTGCAGCTATCCGAACACGTACGACCAGATCCGCTTCGCCAGCGTGAAGCAGGCGTCGGACATGGGCGCGGTCGGCGTGGGCGCGACGGTGTACTTCGGCTCCGAGGAATCGAAGCGGCAGATCGTCGAAGTGTCCGAGATGTTCCAGCAGGCGCACGAGCTGGGGCATGTTCACCGTGCTGTGGTGCTACCTGCGCAACGCCGCCTTCAAGACGAAGGAGAAGGACTACCACCTGTCCGCCGATCTCACCGGGCAGGCCAACCACCTCGGCGTGACGATCGAAGCCGACATCATCAAGCAGAAGCTGCCCGAGAACAACGGCGGCTACAACGCGGTGAACTTCGGCAAGACGCACAAGGACGTCTACGCGAAGCTGTCCAGCGACAACCCGATCGACCTGACGCGTTACCAGGTCGCCAACTGCTACATGGGCCGGATGGGACTCATCAACTCGGGCGGCGCGTCGTCGGGCGAGAGCGACATGAAGGAGGCCGTGAAGACGGCCGTCATCAACAAGCGCGCCGGTGGCATGGGCCTGATCTCGGGCCGCAAGGCGTTCCAGCGTCCGATGAAGGAGGGCGTCGAGCTGCTGAACGCCATCCAGGACGTGTACCTCGCGAAGGACGTGACGATCGGGTCGCATAGGCCGGGCGGGCGACGGGCTACGGCAGAACGCAGGCCGGTGGTCGGCAAGGCCACCGGCGCGGCTCGCGAGGTCGCTTGCCGTCGGGCTCCGGGCGCCCGCGCTGCCGGACGTCCGCCATCGCGCGATCTCGATCGCGCCGTCAGCGACGGTGGAACTGGTAGCGCGCCGCGCTGTGTCGGCCGGAACTGGTTTGGGGCGGCGCTGCCGATGCCCGTGGTCGTCGCGAGTTTCGCGCCAGTGACCGCTGTCAGCGGCCCCGGGGAGTTGTTCATGGGGTTTTTCCAGGGGCATGATCGAGCCATCGAAGTTCGAATCCCAGCCCCACATGTCGATCGACCAACCGTTGGATCCTCCTCGTCTCGGATAAATCCCGAAGCGAGGAAAGGTGCCGAGACGTGCGAGACGTCCACCATACGCCGCGGTGAGCTCGCGCACGACATCCTTGCCAAATAGCTTCACCCGTTGGGGCCGGGTGTCCTCGAGACATCCAGCAAGCCCTCGCGCTCCGAGACCGGCGCTGTTCCTCGACCGGTTGCAGCAAGCGTGTGTCTTCGTGTGCGTATCGATGAAGAGTTGGTGCGAGCGCTCATCGCGCGCCTGACTCGGCATTCTGCGGATGCGAGGCGGTGGCCAGATGAACGGTCGACGCCGTCAGGTCGTTGTCAGGCTCGAATGTCCATGTGCGTCCCAAGGGCCCCACGTTCTCGCCGCTGGAGGTACGGATCAGCGTTTCCTGAGAACCTGAGGCCCGGAGCCCGGCGGATCAGCCTCCGAGAAACTCCCGCAGCGCTTCTTCGGTGCTGCGAAAGGCCAGCTCTTCCCAGGGGATCTCGTGGGCGTGGAAGAACCGGGCCTCCAGGCCCTCGTCGTCGCACGCCAGCGTGCCTCCGAGGATGGACGCCGAGTACACGATGATGACGGGTGCCCGGCCCGGATACGAGTAGATGTTGACCAGCTTGTCGAGGCGGATGTCGAGGCCGGCCTCCTCCCGCGCTTCGCGGATGGCGGCCGTATGGACCTGCTCCCCGCGGTCCACGTATCCGCCCGGAAACACCCACTTCCCGTAGCCCGGTTCGATGGCCCGCCGCACCAGCACGATCCGGCTTTCCTCATCCCGGATGATGGTGCCCACCGCCACCTTCGGGTCGAGATAGAAGACGAAGCCGCAGCGCACGCAGACCAGCCGCTCAGGCTCGGTGGTCTTGAGCGACCGGGCTTCGAGGCTGCCGGCGCACAGCGGGCAGTAGCTGTAGCGGTGCTCGTCGTGAGGGTGCATGCCGCAGCCTATAATCTTCCTTCATGTCCATTCTGAAAGTCGCGCGCATGGGCCACCCCGTGCTGCGTGCTCGCGCGCGGCCCGTGGAGCCGGCCGAACTGAAGCACCTGCTCCTGCAGAAGCTGATCGACGACATGATCGAGACGATGCACGAGTACCACGGCGTGGGCCTGGCCGGGCCGCAGGTACACGAGGACGTTCGAATCTTCGTGGCGCTGCTCGAGGAAGAGCCGGGACCGAAGTCCGAGGCCGTCGCCGTCATCAACCCGCAGATCGTGCCCGCCAGCGAGGACAAGACCGATGGCTGGGAGGGCTGCCTCAGCATCCCGGACATCCGGGGGATGGTGCCTCGCTACACCGACATCACGGTGCGCGCACTTGACCGCAAGGGCAAGGCCGTGGAGATTCCGTTGAAGGACTTCGCGGCGCGCGTGGCCCAGCACGAGACCGACCATCTCGACGGCGTCCTGTTCTTCGATTGTATGACGTCTACGCGGTCGCTGACCTACATGGATGAATACTCGCGCTACCACGCCAAGGACGACGACTAGCGAGGCCGCGCCTCAGACATCGAGCATGCTAATGACAGAAGCCTCGCTAGTCCCAGTATCTCTTGCCCGCCTCAGGCGGGCGAGATGCCTTGAGGGGGAACACTTGTTTCAAAGAGTCAGCTTTCGCAGTCCTCAAGGCATCTAATGCAACTGGTAAGCGGCGCTCCGGTCGTGACGCTCCGCACGGCACCCAATGTGCCGTTCGACGGGGCGATTGCCGCCGCGCGCACGTGCTATTCCCCGCGCGTCATCGGCACGGACGAGATCACCGACTCGCAGCGCGACACCATCGGCGGCCTTACCTTCGATGCCGGCCACCACACCGTGTACCAGCACGCGCATTTCGAGTTCGGGCTCGAGAATATCTCGCGCCAGTTCGTCTGGGCCTTCCTCCACTCGTACCCCTTCTACAACTCCGAGCAGTCGAGCCAGCGCTACGTCAAACTCAAGGAGCCGAAGGCGTTCGTGCCTCCGATCCAGGGCGACGCGCTCGGTGTGTACGAGCAGGCCATCGTGCGCGCCTGGGACAGGTACGCGGAGCTATCCGCGCTCCTGAAGGACGACGCGTTCGGGATCCTCAAGGACCTGCGATACGTCCGGCCCACCACCACCCCCGAGCGCCTGAAGCTGATCGAGAAAGACGCGGAGAAGCGCGCGATCGAGACGGCGCGTTACGTGATCCCCATCGGAGCGTTCACGTCGATGGTGCACACCGTGTCCGGCGTCGTGCTGCACCGGCTCCAGAGGATGATGCACTCCGGCGACACGCCGCACGAGGCGCGGCTGGTCATTTCGGAGATGGTCCGGTTGGTTCGGGAATGGGATCCCCTGTTCTTCGAGAAGGTAGGTGCGGCACCGCTCGAGGGCGAGACCCTGCCCGAGGCATCCTTTCCGAGGCCTCGGGGGGGCGCCGACGCGTTTGTCGCGGCTTTCGACGCGCGGCTGAACGGCCGCTGGTCACGCCTGCGCGACACGTCGCTCGACGCGGAGACGATCATCGCCGAGTCGGTGCGCGCAGTGTTCGGCCTGACCGAGGACGAATTGTCCGACGACGAGGCCGTGGACCGCGTGATGAACCCGGCCCGCAACGGCTACCGCCTGGACGTGCTGAACGTGGCGCACCACTCGCCGCTGATGCGTTCGCTCCATCATGCGTCCTACGTCTTCGAGAAGAAGCTGAGTCACACGGCGGATTCGCAGGATCAGCGGCACCGGATGGTGCCGGGATCGCGGCCGATGCTGACGTTTGCCGACACCGAGCGGCCGGACTACATCACCCCTCGTCTCATCGCCGCCAATCCAAAGGCGCTCGCCGTGTACGAGCAGGCGATGCGCGAATCGTGGGCGGCCAAGAACCAGCTGCTCGCGCTGGGCGTGCCGCTCGAGTTCGCACTCTACGTCCTGCCAAACGCCAAGACGCTGCGGTTCGTCGAGTCGGGATCGCTCCTGTCGCTGCTGCACAAGTGGACGATGCGGACCTGCTTCAACGCCCAGGAGGAGATCTACCTGGCGTCGATGGACGAGATCGCGCAGGTGCGCGACGTGCATCCCCGCATCGGCAGGCACATCGGCCCGCCGTGCGTGATCCGCAATGGCCTCGTGTCCCCCCGGTGCACCGAAGGTTCGCATTTCTGCGGCGTACCCGTGTGGAGGGACTTCCCCGCGGTGGAGCGGCGGCTCTAACGGTACGGAATCGCGCGTGATCGGCGCCTGGGTCGTCCACCTGTACACGGCCAGCGGCTTCGTCCTGGCGTTTCTGGCCACCGCGGCGACGATCGACCACGACTACCGGCTGGCCTTCCTGTTCTTGTGGCTGCAAATGGTGGTGGATGCCACCGACGGATGGCTGGCGCGTGCAGCGAACGTGGCCGAACGTCTGCCGTGGTTCAGCGGCAGCAAGCTCGACGATCTGGTCGACTACCTGACCTACGTGTTCGTGCCGGCGCTCATGGTCTGGCACGGCATGCTCGTGCCCGCTGCGCTGGCGACGCCGGTGGCG
>CAVUKP010000004.1:0-788457 GCA_963742135.1 uncultured Thermoleophilia bacterium
CGGACGATCGTCGGTTGACGGTTGCGGCTTGGAGTCGATGCCGGGAGAATCCCGGCCAGTCGCTGAGAGACGATGAGCGCTTCGCCGAATCGAAAGGACACTCGATGGCCAAGGTGAGCTACGTCGACGCAACCTGCATCTATCCGAACAACCCTGTCCCGGCCGTCAACGAGCTCAACCTCGAGATCGCCGACGGCGAGTTCATGGTGCTCGTCGGCCCTTCGGGCTCAGGCAAGTCGACCGCCCTGCGCATGCTCGCCGGGCTCGAGCCGGTCAGCGGTGGAACGGTGCAGATCGGCGGCGAGGACGTCTCGGACAAGCCTCCGAAGGACCGGGACATCGCCATGGTTTTCCAGAACTACGCGCTGTACCCCCACATGTCCGTGGCAGAGAACATGGGCTTTGCCCTGAAGCTGAGGGGCGTCGAGAAGAAGGAGCGTCAGGCGAAGGTGCAGGAGGCCGCGGCGATGCTCGACCTCGAGGAGTACCTCGGCCGCAGACCCGGCGCGCTCTCCGGCGGCCAGAGGCAGCGCGTGGCAATGGGCAGGGCCGTCGTGCGAGAGCCGAGTGTCTTCCTCATGGACGAGCCGCTGTCGAACCTCGACGCCAAGCTGCGTGTCGAGACGCGTGCGAACATCGCCGCGCTGCAAGCGCGACTCGGCACGACCACGATCTACGTCACACACGACCAGGTCGAGGCGCTGACGATGGGAGATCGGGTCGCGGTGCTCCGGGACGGGCTCTTGCAGCAGGTGGACACGCCGCGCAACCTCTATGACTCTCCGGTGAACGAGTTCGTGGCCGGTTTCATCGGCTCGCCGGCGATGAATCTCCGCAAGGCGCGGATCGTTCCAGGGGGCGCCCTCCTCGGCGATGTCACGATTCCGCTGCACGAAGAGACACTCGCTGCGGCACGCCGAGCCGGTCTCGAGACCGTGACACTCGGTCTCCGGCCTGAAGCCTTCACGACTAGCCTCGATGGTCCCCTCAAGCTGCACGTGGCCCTCGTCGAGGAGCTCGGCGCCGACTCCTACATCTACGGACAGCTCCCCGGAGACGACCCGGACAGCAAGCCGTTCGTCGTGCGTCACAGCGGCCACACTCCCGCAGCCGTCGGAGATGTTGTCGGCCTCGACGTCGCCGAGGGCACGGAGCTCATCTTCGATCCGGCCACCGGTTCTCGGGTGAAGTAGGACTCCCGTCTCGAGCAAGATCCACACGCGCCGGACGGCAGCGCAGCCGCCGGCTCAGACCACTGCGCCTGCGGTCGCATCGTTCCCTGGCGCGCCGAGCCCGAGCGCACCGTTCGACTGGCGCCGGCGGGCGCTCGAGTACGACTCGTTCGTCTACGACTGGTCGCAGCCGGGCCGGTTCCCGACGATCGCGTGGGATCGCACGCACTACAACCTCGGTGACGACACCTACAAGATGCCGTCCTACTACGGCGACAGCCGGTTCGACGCAGACGGCACGCAGGAAGCGGTTGGACAGATCGCATCCGTCGTCGGGGCGACCCTCGTCGGCATCGACAAGTCGAACCAGGACGGCATCGACTACGTCGACATGCTGCGCACGTTCTACTGGCCGAGTCTCGGGATCGCACGTCACCAACCCGCCGTCCCAACCGCCCGGACCGACTTCCACGGCGGTCACAGCTACTGGTATACGACCGCTTCGAACGTCCTCTACTACATGCTCGGCGCTCAGTACCCGGATGCGACGGACATGACAGAGATGCTGCGGTGCATCGCCGACGCGTTCTGCGATCAGGTCGTCGCTCTCGGCGGCGCGAGCGCGAACTTCGACGGGCAGGGATTCAACTTCGCGACGAGGACGAGGAACGCCGGCAACCGAAACGAGGGCGGCGACGGGGCGGCCGGCACGGCTGCAATCGAACTGTGGGCCCATGAAAAGTTCGGTGACGCGAAGTACCTCGAGGCCGCGAAGTGGTCGATGGACTACCTCGAGCGCTCGGACTCGAGTCTCTTCTACGAATTCTTGCCCCAGCTGGCGCCGTACGTCGCGGCGAGGATGAATGCGCAGTTCGGCACCGACTACGACGTGCGCAAGTACTTCGACTGGATCCTCGGCGGATCGACCGCACGACCCGGGTGGGGCACGATCCTTCAGCGCTGGGGGAGCTACGACGCGCACGGCCTCATCGGCAGCCAGACCGACGGCGGCGGCTACGCCTTTGCGATGAACACCTTCTCCGCGCCGCTCTTCGCGGCGACTGCGAAGTACGACCCGAGGTTCGCGGACACGGTCGGCCGGTGGATGTTGAACATCCACAACGCAGCCCGCTTCTACTACCCGGACCAGATGCCGGCCGGGAATCAGTGGTACGGAGACCTCTACATCGACGACCCGGCGCACGTCATTCCGTATGAGGGGCTTCGCGCGACGGAGAACGGCCAGACACCGAACGCGACAGGCGACCCGTGCGTCTACGGGAACCAGTGGGGGCTGAACGCGGACGTCACCACCGACCTCGGTCTCTACGGTGGGAGCTGGGTCGGGTTCCTCGGGGGCTCGGTCGAGTCCACGAACGTCCCGAACGTCCTGCGGACGGACCTGAACGCACTCGACTTCTACGCGACATCGTTGGATCCGACCTACCTCTACTACAACCCAACGTCAGGCGCCGTCGGAGTCGAGGTGACGCTGACCGGCCCGTCGGATCTGCACGACGACGTCCCAGGCCGCGTGCTGCTGCGGAACGTTTCCGGGGCGCAGACGGTGACGATCCCGCCTGGATCGACGGTCCTGGTGATCGCGCCGAGCTCACCAGGCCCGTAGCCGGCTGCACTGCATCGGAACGCGAACGACCCTGCTACTTTCGGCCGTCCAATGCACCTGCCAGATGTCCCGTACAGGCTCACGCGCCTCGGAATCGTCATGTCGGCCGACGCGAGTGACCCGCACGAAGTGGAAGGCGTGCTGAATCCGGCGACGGCGTGGGGAAGCGACGGCGAGCTCTATCTCTACCCGCGGCTGGTCGCCGAGGGGAACGTCTCACGCGTGGGCAAGGCGCGCGTCGTGACGGTCGACGGCGTACCGAACCGGGTCGAGCGGCAGGGCGTCGTTCTGGAACCTGATCGCTCCTGGGAGCATGGCCTTCAGCACGGGGGCGTCGAAGACCCCCGCATCACGTGGATCCGTTCGCTCGGAGTCCACGCGATGACCTACGTCGCATTCGGGCCGTTCGGCCCCCGGCCGGCTGTCGCGATCTCGCGCGATCTCGAGACGTGGGAGAGGCTTGGGCCGTTCCAGTTCGCGTACGACGACGCCCTCGAGATCGACCTGAATCTCTATCCGAACAAGGACGTCCTGTTCTTCCCGGAACCGATCCCGGATCCGGACGGTCGACCGAGCTACGCGGTGATCCATCGTCCGATGTGGGAGTTCTGGGCGACACACGCAGTTGCGCCCCTGCCGGCCGGCACGACCGATTCGCGCGCGAGCATCTGGATCTCGTACGTCCCGGAGGAGGATGTGCTGGCGGACATCTCGGCGCTCACCCGCTTGAGCGGGCACCGCTTCGTGGCCGGCTCCCAGTTCGAGTGGGAGAGCCTCAAGGTGGGGGGAGGGCCACCGCCGGTCAGAGTGGACGAGGGCTGGCTCCTGATCCACCACGGCGTCTCGGGCACGATCGGCGACGACCCGTTCGTGCCGCAGAAGAACGTGTTCTACTCGGCGGGAGCGATGATCCTCAGCGACGCCGATCCGTCGCAGGTCGTCGCGCGCACGCCGGAGCCGCTTCTCGTGCCCGAGACACCGGATGAGCTCGTCGGCACGGTGGGGAACGTGGTCTTCCCCACGGCGATCGAGTCGATCGAGGGTGCGCACTACGTCTTCTACGGCATGGCCGACGCGAAGATCGGCGTCGCTCGTCTCGAGCGCGCATAGGCGCTGCTTCACCGGTCGGTCGTGGGATCCACGATCACGTACGGGATGATCGAGACGGGTGGCACGTCGTCGCCGTTCACCTGCGCGACCAGGAGGTCGACGGCCAGCCGTCCCATCGCGCGCTCGTCCTGCCGGACGTGAAAGAAGTCGTGCGGCGCGAACGGCGGGTCCGGCATGTCGAAGCACGCGATCGTGCGACCGTCCAGACGATCCAGGCTCGCGAGCACCTCGTGCACGAGCACTCCGAACTGGTACTCGGCGGCGACGAACGCCGTGATCTCCGGGTGCTCGTCGAGCAGCTGTGCGATCGCCTCGCGATCTGCATCGGTGTCACTGCTGACGCTCGGCATGTTCGGAGTGCTCCTGAGCGTCGTGAGGACGTGCTGCGTGTTGCCGGTTCGGCCGCGGCGCGCGAACGCGCTGCGGAAGCCCTCGAGGCGATCCTCGAGGCTCGCCGTGTTGTTGACCGGCGCCGAGACGAACGCGAGGTGCTCGTGGCCCAGGGCAAGGAGCGTCCGTGTCAGCTCGAGGGCGGCGGCATGGTTGTCGGTCGTCACGGCGCAGGCCGGGATGCCGTCGAGGGACCGGTCGGCAAGGACGAGCGGGACACGGTCCAGCACGAGGCGGAGCAGGCTTCGGTTGTGGTACTCGCCGTTGACGGCGAACACGATCAGCCCGTCGACGAGCTCCGAGCTCATCAGGGAGTCGATGACCTGCTCCTCCACGTCCTGGCGGCCGTGGGTCCGGCGGACGACGAGGTTGAGCCCGAGCTCCGCCGCCTGCGCCTCGACTCCTTCCAGGAGACCGATCTCGAACGCGGGCGAGAACGCGGGCAGCACGAACCCGATGCACGAACGGCCGGCTCGCCGCGCGCGAGGCGCCCGCGCCGGTGCGGACAAGCTCTCGAGCGCCGGCAGCTGCGGCGCGACGAACGACCCCTTTCCGACGATCCGCTCGACGACGCCGTCGCGGTTCAGAGTCTGCAAGGCCTTCTTGGAGGTGATACGGCTGACGCCGAAGAGCTGCGCCAGCTCCATCTCGGACGGCACGCGATCCCCCCCGCTCAGCCTGCCCGCCCGGATCTCGTCCAGGACGTAGTCGTACAGCCGCTGGTACAGGAACCGCCGGTGGTCGTTGTCGACGCTCATGACGAAGGCCCTGGTTTGAAGAACGCGCCATCCTGGTATAGGGAAGTACGCAATATACCAATTTTGAAGCGGTTGACATATTAACTCCCGGGGGGTATGTACCCACGCACGCCGTGGCATACCATTATACCAATGTGGTTGGGATGACGGGGTTCCCGCGATGCATCCCGTAGCGAGCCCCCCGGCCTCCGTGGCGCTCGCAGGCGCCGGCGGCTTCGGTCGGTTCTGCATGGAGGCGTACCAGCGGGCCGGTGACATCTCGGTCGCGGCCGTGGCGGATCCGAACCTCGCCGGGAGCGCGCCTCCGACACACCCGGAGCTGTCGATCACGGCGGACTGGCGGAGCCTTCTCGACGATCCGGCGATCGAGGTGATCCACCTCGCCACGCCGCCGCTCCTCCGGGCGGAGATCGCCGTTCCGGCGCTGGAAGCCGGGAAGAGCGTGTTCTGCGAGAAGCCGCTGGCTCTCTCGCTCCGCGAAGCGGACGAGATACTCGACGCCGCGCGCCTCGCCGGCCGCAGCGTGGGTGTGGACTACGTTCTCCGCCATCATCCCGCATTCGAGCTCGTTGCCCGGCTGTGCGCTTCCGGGCTCTTCGGGCCGTTGCGGACGTTCTCGCTCCAGAACTTCGCACAGGCCCTCTCGGACGATCACTGGATGTGGGACACGGAGCAGAGCGGAGGCATCCTGGTCGAGCACGGCGTCCACTTCTTCGATGCATATGGGCAGATCGCCGGCGCCGCCGAGGAAGTCTGGGGCAGCGCGCCACGGAAGGAAGCCGTCCAGGTGACCGTCCGGTATGCGAGCGGTGCGATCGGCCGCTACTACCACGAGTTCGCGTGGCCGGAGACGGTGGAGCGCACTCACGGGATCATGTTCTTCGAGCGCGGCTACGTCGAGGTCGACGGCTGGATTCCCGAGCGGGTGCATGGACGGGTGGACGCACCGGCAGCGGCGCTCGAGGCTGTCGTCGGGCCCTCGCCGCATGTGAGCGGCGACGATTCAGGTGCCACCTCGTTCGACGTTCGGTTTCCGGATCGACAGGACGCCTACCAGTCGGCCATCGTCGACGGGATGCGCGACCTCATTGCGAAACACCGTGGGCCGAGCCATCGCATGGTCGTCTCCGCGCACGACGCCCGCGACAGTCTGTCTCTGGCGCTGGCGGCTCGGCGTGCCGTCGTAACAGGAGGGCGCGAGCGAATAACCTGCTGACACCGTTTCAGGATCGGGAGATCAGGAGCAAGCGCCTGGGGCAGCACGTTCACGGCCGGCAGGCGAAGAGCCAACAACGGTAGGGGGAGCTCAGAGTGAAGAAGCGTTGGATTGTGTTGCTGGCAGCGACGATCGTGGCTTCGTCCATCGTCGGTGCCCAGAGCGTGTTGGCCCGCAGCCATTCGGGCTCATCCGCATCAGCCGTGCCGAAGATCCCGCACTGCACGGCCTCGGGCACCGTCACGTACATGTACTGGGGCGACAGCGGTGACAACGCCGCCCACAAGTCGAGCATCGCGGTCGCCGAGAAGAAGTGCAAAGGCCTGCACGTGAGCCCGATCTGGGATTCGGGGAACTACGACACCGATCTGGCCACGAAGATCGGGTCAGGCAACGCTCCGGATCTCTTCCAGCTCGACGCCTCGAAGCGCATTCCGCAGTACGTGACCCAGGGCGCTCTCGCACCCATGGACGCGTTCGTGAAGCAGCAGAAGATGAACCTTCGCGACATCTACTGGGCGCAGTGCGTGAACGAGCTCACGTACAAGGGGCATGTGTACGGCCTGCCGCGCACGTGCAGCAACCAGAGTCTGCTCTTCTACAACAAGGAGATGTTCCAGGCCAAAGGGGTGGCGTTCCCGACGAACAACTGGACGTACACCGACATGGCACAGGCAGCCCAGAAGCTGTCGGGAACCTACTCCGTGCCGCATGACCAGACGTCTCAGTTGCGGTTCGGTATGGCCTTCAACACCGACGACTTCCGCGCCCAGCAGTTCATGTGGGGCTGGGGCGGCGACTGGTTGAACGGCAAGCTCACCAAGTGCACGCTGACGAGCCCGCAGGCTCGGGCGGGTCTGCAGTTCCTGCACGACATCGCGTACAAGTACCACGGTATGCCGACCGCGTCGCAGGCCAGCGGCCTTCCGGACTACTTCGGCGGGTTCCAGAAGGAACGCTATGCCATGGCGTTCATGGGTCCGTGGGCGCTCAACTATGCGTTCGGCAAGAAGCCCGGCGGCCAAGCGCAGATCAACTTCAACTGGGGCGCGGTCCTGACGCCGAAGGGGCCGAAGTCTCGCCAGGCTGTGATGGCCTCGACGGGGCTCGTGATCTACAAGAAGTCGAAGCACAAGAGTGCGGCTTTCTGGCTGGCTCGCTTCGACAGCGAGGGCATCGGCGCGATCGTGACCGGCGCCTACGGCGTCGACATGCCGGGAGCGAAGGCGCTCTGGACCGCCCCGGCCGTTGTCAAGGAGTACGGGAAGCCGCTCCTCGCCACGATCAGGCAGAGCAACCTCTCCGGCCGTTACCCGAAGCTCGTGCCGCAGTACGACAAGTTCTGGAACGTCGTCAGCACGGACCTGCAGCCCTTCTGGCAGGACCAGGCGTCGGTCAAGGACGTGACATCGAAAGCCTGCGCCGACGTCACCAACCAGGGGCTGCTGCGCTAGACACAGCAGCCTTCCGTCGGGCGGGCCTCGGCGCGAGGCCCGCCCGACGGAAGTTCGAGCGGCGCGTGGACACAGCCGATTCGATTGGAGGGAGATAGCGCATGTCGGCGGTAGGGACAGCGCCGCGGAAGAGCGGCGTGGCGCGCTGGTGGTCGCGGTCTCGCGAGGCGCGCTGGGGAATGGGTCTGACCTCTATCTGGCTGGTCGGGTTTCTCGTCTTTTCGGCGGTCCCGCTCGGGATGTCGGTCTACATCAGCTTCACCGACTGGGCGCCGATCTCCGGGCCCTTCTGGCAGGCCCACACCATCGGGCTCAAGAACTACGGGACCTTCCTGACCGACCACGTGTACTGGCACTCGGTGTTCAACACGATCTACTACGCGGTCGGCAGTGTCGCCGTGGTCAATTTGGTCGCGCTGCCCATGGCCTTGCTGCTGAATCAGAAGCTGGTCGGCCTGAACATCTTCCGGACGATCTTCTACCTGCCGGCCATTCTGCCGGCGGTCGCGGTCGTGCTCGTCTTCAGGCTGATCCTGTTCCCGGGAACCGGGCTCGTCAGCTGGCTGCTCACCAAGGTCGGCGCACAGTGCGACACCACCCAGGTCACGTGCAGCCCGGTCGACTGGCTCAACAATCCGAGGCTGACCATGCCGGCCGTCATCCTGATCTCGGCCTGGGGTGTCGGGCAGACGCTCCTGATCTACCTGGCCGGCCTGCAGGGCATCGACCGGGGGCTCTATGAAGCCGGCGCGGTCGACGGTACGACCGCATGGACGAGGTTCCGGTACATCACGCTGCCCCTCCTGACCCCTGCCATCTTCTTCAACGTCGTCACCGGGCTCATCGGGGCATTTCAGGAGTTCACCAAGCTGGTGATCTTCGCCGGTGGCGCGACCGCCACCGGCGGTCCCGGGCAGTCGCTTCTGACGACCTTCTGGTACGTCTACGTCGAAGGTTTCGACTACTCCCACATGGGGCTGGCAACCGCGATGGCCTTCGGTCTCTTCGTGCTCATCCTCGTCTTCACGGGGCTGAACTTCCTCGGCCAGAGGCGGTGGGTGTTCTACCAGGAGGAGCGTCGCTGATGAGCGAGCTCGAGCAGACCCCACTCGCCCCGGCGGCGGCGCTTCCTGTCGGCGTGCCGAGACCGCCCCGCCGTCACCCGGCGCTGCCCACGCGTGGCTTCGGCTCCAAGCTGGCGGCCTACCTCGTCGTCGTGCTCATCTCGATCATCTCGTTGTTCCCGCTGTACTGGATGCTCGAGAACTCGCTCCGCACCGCCGTGGACGCAGGGGCCAACGTCACCTTGGTGCCGAAGCTCCCGTGGCAGTGGTCGAACTACTCGGCGATGTGGAACTACCTGCCGTTCCCGATGAGCACCTTCCTGATCAACAGCTTCATGCTCGCGGGGCTCGTCACGATCGGGACGGTGATCTCCAGCGCCCTGATCGCGTATGGCTTCGCCCGCTTCCGCTTTCCCGGACGCGAAGTCTTCTTCGCCGTGATCATCAGCACCATGATGATCCCGTACGCGGTCATGATGATCCCGCAGTACGCGCTCTTCATCAACTTCTTCCACTGGGGCAGTGGCGGCTCGCTCTTCGGCTACCACAACCTCTTCCAGTTCCTGCCCCAGATCGTGCCCGCATTCTTCGGCTCGCCGATCTTCATCTTTCTGCTGCGTCAGTTCATCAGAGGGATTCCCTACACGCTGGACGAGGCGGCCATGGTCGACGGCGCCGGGCCCCTCCGGATCTTCTGGAAGATCATCCTGCCCGAGCTCAAGCCCGCGCTCGCCGCCGTGATGGTTCTGACCTTCATCGGAAAGTGGAACGACTTTCTGGGGCCGTTGATCTACCTCCAGGATCCACACAACTGGACCGTGGAGTTGGCACTCAACGGTTTCGTGGGCCGTTACGGCACCTCGAATCTCAATCTGCAGATGGCGGCTTCCGTGATCGCCATCGCACCCATCGCGATCATCTACTTCGTTGCTTCGCGACAGATCATCCAGGGCGTCACCCTGAGCGGCGTCAAGGGCTGAGCACGATCGGCAAGTCTCACATCACGGCGCTCTTCGTCGCAGCGGTTCTCGTTGCCCTGATCGGCGCGCGTTTCGTCACACAGAGCGCACGAGAGCCGGTCGGCTCGTGGAAGGCGGCGGCTCCTCTTCCGGTTCCCGAGGTGTCGCAAGCCGCCCTCCTGCTCGCCAACGGCGATGTGCTGATGACCGGTGGGGAAGAGGTGAGAGACGGCCGTCCGACGGCCGTGGTGCAGCGATATCACACCGCTGCGGGAACGTGGTCGACCGAGGCCGCGATGCGGCAGGAGCGCATCGGCCACACCGTGACTCTGCTGAAAGACGGCCGCGTGGTTGCCGTGGGCGGGCTGGGGAAGAAGCTGCAGCCGCTCGGCTCGGCCGAGATCTACGACCCGGCTCGCGACCGATGGGTTGCAACGATGCCGCTACCGGCGGTTCGGTTCTCGCACTCCGCCACCCTTCTTCCCGACGGCCGCGTACTGGTGGTGGGCGGGATCGTCGATCGCGCGATCTCCCGCAGTGTTCTCATCTTCGATCCGCGCAAGGCGGCGTGGCGAGCAGGGCCGCCGACGATCGCTCCGCATGCGCAGCAGGACGCGCTGAGGCTTCCTGACGGGCGAGTGCTGATTGCCGGTGGGTACGGCGGCAGAGCAGAGGTGTACGACCCGAGATCCGGCCGGTGGACGGAGGTGGGAGGCCCTGCCGTGCTCGCCCATCCGATCCTTGCCTCCGTGCGCAACGGGGATGCCCTGCTCGCGACGGGTGTCGACAAGGGAGGACAGGTCTTCACATCCGCGAGCCTGTTCGATCCGAAGACGAACCGCTGGAGCCCGGCCGCAGCGATCTCCGTCGGGCGGGACAGCCCGAGCGGTGCGGAGCTGCGCGACGGCCGGGTCCTCGTCGCCGGCGGAGCGGCGGGCAAGAAGGTGCTGCGATCGGCCGAGGTCTTCGACGAGCGGAGCAATCGCTGGGTCACCGCCGCGCCGATGCTGCAGGCGCGATCCGCGGCGTCGGCCCTCTTGCTCCGCACCGGAAACGTGCTGGTCTGCGGCGGCTCCTGGTACGGCACCGTCCTGAACAGCTGCGAGCTCTACCGCCCCTGATGCGCTTCGGGCTCCGGGCTGTCGGATCAGCTTGTCGCCAGGTCTTCTCGCACCTGGCCGTGTCGTTCGGCGGCAACCTCCTCGCCATGCTGCTCTCGCTGCCGATCGTCCTGGTGTCGATCGTCGCGGCGTTCTTCGTTCACTCGCTGAGCCTGGTACCGCTGGGCATCGCCCTCCTCGTCGGCGTGTTGCCCAATCCGGCATGCATGGGGCTCCAGACGCTCACGCGAGAGCTCGCCCACGGTGACACCGCGGATCTCGCCGAGCAATGGCAGGGACTCCGCAGGTACTGGCGGGTGAGCCTCAGGGCGTGGTTGATCGCCGTTCCGATCACCATCGCCTGCGTGCTGAACGTGGTCTTCTGGGGAACACAGGCGGCGAGCCCTGCTTCGAGCCTGCACGCGGTCGCCGCGCCGCTGTTCGTCTTCTGGGCCCTCGTCCTCTTCCTCTGGCTCGGACTCCATCTGTATGTCGCTCCGCTCCTTCTCGCCCAGTCGGAGGCACGCGCGTTGCTCGCCTACCGAAACGCCGCCGTCGTCATGCTGTCGCGGCCGGTTGCGAGCGTGCTGGTCTCCCTCGTCTGGCTGGGTGCCCTGGTCTTCACTTCGACCACGGCGCTGGCGACCGTGATCGGGCTGGCTCTGGCCGCCTCCATCCAGCAGAACACCCTCAGGCTGTTGCTTCCGAACCTTCTACCGACGACGGGCCACCCGACGCAATGACGGCAAAGTGAAGACATCTCGCATTGCTGCTGTTGCAGTCCTGCTGGTCGTTGGTGTCGCAGCAGTCGTCTCGGCGCGACGCGCGGATACCACGAATCGGATCAACGCGCGGGTGGGCGCGTACTCGCTGGCGTTTACGCCGAAGTCCGGGACGATCACGGTGTCACATGGTGGAAGCGCGGCGCTCCAGATCAGGGAGCTGGGCGGGAACGCCAACGTGAATCTCCTCAGGTCGACCAGGAAGATCACCCGCTCCGGAACGAGTTGGACGCTCTCCGGCACGGCACCGTGGGCGTCATTCCAGCTCGAGCTCACGGCTTCGAGTCCAGAAGGTGATGGTCAGCCATCCGGTAACGCTCTCATCGGCGTGACGCTGAAGGTCACGCCGACCAAGGACCCGCCGGCAGCCGATCCCGGCCCGGACGTGACGCTCGTCCACGCGCCCGTGAAGGTGTACGCGGCGGCACCCCCGGTCGCCGGCAACAACCTCTTCCTCTCCGTCGCCCGACTGGGCAGCACGATCCTGTACTTCTCGAACTACACGGCACTGGGTCCGTACTTCGACCGCACGGGGTCGGGGGTGACCCAGCCGAACTTCCCCTATCCGCGCGCCGGCACCAAGGGCTCGTTGGTCGGCGTGTCCGGGGGCTCCTTCGGCTACGTGCCGCCGCCCAGCAGTCTCGGCTCGCTGCCCCGCAAGAAGACGACCGTGGTCGTCTCCAGCTACCTCTACCTCGAGCCCGCGATCCCGGCCGCCGAATCCGACGTCGCCACGGCGTATCTGCGGGCGCTCGACACCGTCGACTCGGCAGTCGGCCGGCCGGCCGTTCGCGCCGCCGACTGGCAGGCCCTCGCGGCGAGAGCTGCGGCCGACATCGCGCAGCCGTCGAACTGGGTGACCGTCAACGGGCATCGGTACCTGCGCTCGTATGTCTCCGACACCCGCTCCGCCCCCGAGTTGCTGACCCAGGCGGGCGTGCTGGCGGGCGTCAAGGCATACGAAGCCCGAGCCAACACGTCGGTCCCGTTCGACGCGACGCTCGATGCCAATCTGTCGACGTACTACGACCCGGTGTACGGCACCGTGATGAACGGCCTTCCCCACGATCCCTCGGCACGGGGAGAGAGCTGGTACTTCGTCAACAACCTGATCTCACTGCTGCAACTCGCGCAGACCGGCGAGGGAACAGCCAAGACGTTGCTGCTGCAATCGGTGGACGCGGTGATCAAGCTGGCGCATGTCAACGGCTACGAGTTCCCACAGAGCTTTGCCTACCGCGACTTCAACGGATCGGGCTCCCAAGTCGAACACGATGTTGCGGGAGGGTATGCCTGGTTGATGCTGGGACTGAATGAGCTCACGGGCAATGCGCGGTATCTGGACGAGTCGAAAGCATCCATCGCGCATGTCGCCGGCACGGGCTTCGACCTGTCCTACGAGACACACATGTCGGCCTACACGGCCGCGGCAGCACAGAGGCTCTTCACGATGACGGGAGACACCGCTTATCACGGGTATGCCGTACTCGCGCTGGCGAACCTCTTCCACGCGGTCCGCCTCTGGGACTGCACCTACGGAACGTGCAAGAAGGGACCGGGCTATCACACGTACACCGGCTTGAACCCACTGCCCTGGTCGGACTATGTCGCCATGCTGGAGCAGTACGAAGCGTGGCTCGGCCTGCAGAGCTACTTGCGATTCGCCCAGAGCGAGCCGGCTTATGTGACGAACCTGGTCAAGGCGTTCATCCGGTACTCACCGCGGACGCTGCAGTACTCGCTGCCGCCCCGGCTGCCGTCCGGCGCAGCGTCATCGGCTGCCGGGGAGTACTCGTTCGTGCCGCACAACAACCTGAGGTGGCACATCCCGCTCGAGGATCTGCGGGAGGGAGAGGCGACCAGCGGTGCAATCGGCCAGGAGCTCTATGGCGCGGGCGGGCCCTTCATGTTCGCGGCCTACGCGCAGTAATCGTGGAGAGCTCAGAAAGCGGTGCGCGATGAACGTTGAGATCCTGCCACGCGCAAACGACGGGCCTCGGCGAGCCGGCCGCCTCGGGGAATCCGAGTCGGGGCGGCGATCAGCGGCAGCGCCTGATCAAGCCGCTGGCGCGGGTCCAGAGGTGGAGGTTCCGCCGTTAACGTATGGCGTCGTCGGTGGCTGAGGACTTTGACACTACCCTGACTGTTCCTGGCCGCAATGGCGCCGCGAGCTTGATGGTGCAGCTCAACCTCGACGTGGGCGAGCCCGACCTCGCGGAAGTCGAGGCGCTCCTCGAGCGGCCTTCGATCGGCCCCGTTGAGCCGACGCACGATAACGGACGTTATGTCAAGTCACCAAAGATAGGCTCCCGCCCATGCAGCAGTACGAGGGCGCCGCGACGATCGACAAGGTGGCGTCGCTCGCGCGGCGTCGGGGCTTCGTCTTCCCCGCGAGCGACGTCTACGGCGGGATCGGGTCGACCTACGACTACGGCCACTACGGCGTGCTGCTGAAGAACAACGTCAAGGGCCGCTGGCTCGACGCGATGCTGCGCGAGCGCGACGACATCGTGCTTCTCGACTCGGCGATCATCCAGCATCCGCGGACCTGGGAAGCCTCGGGGCACGTCTCCGGCTTCACGGATCCGCTGATCGACTGCCGCACGTGCAAGAAGCGCTTCCGCGCCGACCACATCGACGGCGCATCGTGCGAGCGAAAGCCGTCCAAGCGCCCCGGGGAAGGCCCGGAATGCGATCTCACGGAGGCGCGCGCGTTCAACCTCATGTTCGAGACCACCGTCGGCCCGGTCACCGAGGCCGGAACGCGCGTCTACCTGCGGCCGGAGACGGCGCAGGGCATCTTCCTCAACTTCCGCAACTACCTGAACGTCATGCGCCGGCGGCCGCCGTTCGGGATCGCGCAGATCGGCAAGTCCTTCCGGAACGAGATCACGACCGGGAACTTCCTCTTCCGGCTGCGCGAGTTCGAGCAGATGGAGATGGAGTACTTCGTGCCCCCGGCGGAGGCGCAGGCGGCTTTCGAGGAGTGGGTCGACGCGCGCTACAGCTGGTACGTCCGGCTCGGGATCGACCCCACGCGCCTCCGCGTCCGCCCGCACGACGCCGACGAGCTCTCGCACTACTCCAGCGCGACGAGCGACATCGAGTACCTCTTCCCGATCGGGTGGTCCGAGCTGGAGGGGATCGCGAACCGTGGCGACTTCGACCTCCGCCAGCACATGGAGCATTCGGGCGTCGACCTGCGCGCGTTCGACCCGGACACGGAGACGCACTACCTCCCGCACGTGGTCGAGCCTGCCGCCGGGGTCGACCGAGCGGCGCTCGCGTTCCTCGTCGACGCCTACGACGAGGAGGAGGTCGCCGGGCGGCAGCGGACGGTGCTGCGCCTCCACCCCCTCCTCGCGCCCGTGACGGCGGCAGTGCTCCCGCTCGTCAACAAGGAAGGCATGCCCGAGATCGCCGCGCACCTGTACGCCGAGCTCCGCGCCGTGCTCGCCGTCGAGCACGACGACTCGGGATCGATCGGCAAGCGCTACCGGCGCCAGGACGAGATCGGCACTCCGTGGACGGTGACGATCGACGGCCGGACCGTCGCCGACGGCACCGTCACCGTGCGCGACCGCGACTCGCTGGCGCAGGAACGCGTCCCGGTCGCCGGCGTCCGTCAGTTGCTCCAGGATCGGCTCGCGTCGTCCACAGCTTTCTCCCCAGGCGCCGGCAAAAGCCGTGGAAATGTGGAAGATCCCTCGGCCGCAACGAGCGGGATTTTCGGCGCAGGCGGCTCTTGAACGGGGCCGCCCCGGCGCGGTAGGTTCCTCGTGCGCCGAGCACGGAGCGCGAGTAGGTCGAAGCCGAGCCGAAGGGCCGTACGCGGAAGCGGAAACGTCAGTCGGTTCGGTGGACGAAAGCGCCACCGGCTCGGCGAATCTCTGGTCCGCCTGTGTAGAGCATCCAGCACGAAGTGCTATTTCGTCGCTGCTCGGCAGAAGTTGTTCGCAAATTGCGGCGATCGCTTTCGGCCGGCTCTTGCATGCGGCTGCGCACTCCGTCTACTGTCCCTCTTGCACCGAGCACGGAGCGCGAGTAGGTCGAAGCCGAGCCGGGGGCCGTACGCGGAAGCGGAAAGCCAACAGGTTCGGAGGACGAAAGCGCCACCGGCTCGGTGAATTTTTCTTGGTCCAGGGACGCCTCCGGTTCCGCCCGGATCGCGCCCGTTCCGACACCGACCACTCGCGGATGTCCGCCGTGCACCTACAGCCGTCTAGAATCGCGCGCTTCGTTAGGATCGCCGCATGCACCTGCGGCCGCCGTCGATCGCCCACGGCACGACGTCGCTTCTCTGGGCGTTCGTCTTCGTCCTCTACATCTTGATCGGCGGGCGGTCGCTCGGCTGGACGAGCGCGACGTCGTTCGTCGTCGCCGGCGTCGCCGGGTTCGGCGATCTTCCTCTTCGTCCGCGTCTACGGCGAGGACGAGCCGCCGCCGGCCCTGAAGCGGCGCCAGCGCCCGCACGAGGCGCCGGGTGAGGTCGAGGCCGATCTCCTGCTCGAGCCGCGCCTGCGCGGAGCAGGCGGCCTGCCACGGCGGACTGAGTCTCGACGCGGTCTGCGCACATGCACAGAGATCGGTCGCGGCGTCGCGGCCGATCCCTGAGACGGGTCTGCCTCAGATCGAGGCGGCGCGCGTCGAACGTCGACGAGTAGAGCTCGGGCGGAACGCGTCGAGCGTGCGCGCTCGCTCGTGCGCGAAGAGATGGCCGACGACGCCGATCTCGCGGTCGTTGTGGAACGGCACGTCGACGTGCTCCCGCGTCACGAGGTTCACCGACACGCGTCCGCACACCGGGCAGCGCACGGCGACGCCGACGCGCCCGCCCGACGCCGCTGTCGGCGAGCAGGCGGAACGCCGACGGGAACACCGGCCGCGGACGGTCCTCCGGCCAGCAGAAGAAGCTCCACGGCCACTCCCCCGCCCTGATCCGCGTGCGCGGCGAGATCCGTCGAGCTCGTCGGCGAGCGAGTCGCGCGTTCGACGTCATCAGGTTGACGAACGTCGACTCCTCGCTCGAGGCCGAGCGGCGCCCAGTCGAGGTCGTCGTGCGAGACGAGGCCGGGGTGCTCGGTCGCCGCACCCGCACGCGAACTCGACCCGGTAGACGGACGGGTGCTGCGCGCCCGGGCAGCTCCTCGAGGCGGCGGAAGCGCGACAGCCGCACACGCGTCTCCCGTGCCGCGGGCACGAGAACCGGTACGTCGTGGTCAGCGCGTCGTACATTCCGTGCCTCATACCGCAGGGCGCTCGGTGGTTAGTCCACGCTCAGTACGTGATCAGCGCGTGCACGTCGCGGCCCGCGAGGCGCTCGCGGCCGCCGAGGAACGTGAGCTCGATGATGAAGCACGCGCCGACGACGACGCCGCCGAGGCGCTCGACGAGGCCGCAGATCGCCTCGACCGTGCCGCCCGTGGCGAGCACGTCGTCGTGGATCACGACCCGCGCGCCCTCCGGGATCAGGTCCGGATGCACCTCGAGCGAGTTCTCGCCGTACTCGAGGAAGTAGCTCGCGCCGACGGTCTCCGGCGGCAGCTTCCCCGGCCGCCGCGCCGGCACGAAGCCGCAGCCGGCCTCGCGGCGATCGCGGCGCCGAGGATGAAGCCGCGCGCCTCCGCGCCGACGACGAGATCCGGCTGCTTCTGCTCACCCAGTCGGCGAGGTCGCCGATCGTCTGCGTGAGCGCCACCGGGTCGGCGAGCAGCGGCGTGATGTCCTTGAACCCGACGCCCGGGCGTCGGGAAGTCCTCCACCTCGCGGATCTTCGTGCGCAGATCGAGCGCTCACGGCTCGGCCACCTCCCTCACCTCGCGCCACAGGAGCAGCGAGCGCTAGCTCCTGCGCGAGCTCCGTCAGCGATTGAAGGTCGCGCAGGCCGGCCGCGCGGCGCTCGGCGTTGCGCGAGCGAAGCGCCGGCGCGACGAGCTGCTCGAGCAGCGCCGCCTCGCGATCGGCCGCCGTCCGGAACGTCGCGCAGGTGCCGCGCGTCGACGCCGTAGCGCGTGAGCTGCGCGCAGACGACGGCGATGTCGGCGTCGGTCTCCGGCGTAGCGCTTCTCGCCGCCGGTGCCGCTGCGGGGCCAGCAGGCCGAAGTCCTCGAGCTCCTTCGCGACGCTCGCGCGTGATACCGGCGCGGCGGCAGAGCTCGTCGACGTCGATCCGTCTCGACGCGCTCGCCGAGCCCGCCCGGACGGCGGCGCTTGCGCTCCTTCGCGCCCGGCGCGTCGAGCTCGTCGCGGATCACGCGGAGCGGCAGGAACTCGTCGCGCTGCAGCCGGAGGATCGTCTCGAGGCGCTCGAGGTCGGCGTCGCTGAACAGGCGGTAGCCGCCCGGCGTGCGCTCGTGGCGTGATCAGGCCCTCGTCCTCGAGGAAGCGGATCTTCGAGATCGAGATGTCCGGGAACTCCTCGCGGAGGCGGCGCACGACCTCGCCGATGCGGATCAGGCGCTCGCGCTTGGGGTGCTCGCCGGCGCTCAGGCGGGCTCATGGCGTCGACGAAGGTCAGCCGGTACTTCCCGATCTGCAGCTCGTCGCCGTTCGCGAGGTCCGCGCTGTCGATCCGCCGGCGGTTGACGAACGTGCCGTTCAGCGAGCCCTCGTCCTCGACCGAGAACGCGCCGTCGCGCTCGACGAGCACCGCGTGGTTGCGCGACACCGTCACGTCGTCGAGGAAGATCTCGCACTCCGGCGAGCGGCCGATCCGCGTGCGTCCGGGGCCGGCGCGGAAGCTCTCCCCCGCCTGCCCCCGCCGAAGCGGACGACGAGCGCCGGCCCGTCGAGCCCTTCGACCGCGGCCTGGGCGACGTCGCCGACCTCCTCGGCCGCGAAGGTCTGCGTCGTCTCCGTCGCCGGCTCGCCCTTCTCGAGCAGCGCGCCGCACCGCGAGCAGTAGTTCGCCGCCTCCGGGTTCTGGAACCCGCACTCCTTGCAGTAGACGTGCGTCATCTGCCGACCCCGGCGTCGCCGTTGCCCGCCAGGATGTCCGTCAGCTTGTCGACGTCGAGCTGGTCGAGCACGCTCCGGCCGCCGGAGGGCTGGAGGCGCGCGACGAGCTCCGCGCGCAGGATGTCGATCTTCCCGTGCAGGAGCCGGCGCTCGTAGCTCACCTCGCGCTCCTCCTTCTGGAGCTCGTCGATCAGCGTCTTGAGCTCCTCGTCCGACAGGGAGCCGAGATCCGGGAGAGGTTCCACGTTCCGCCTTTCGTCGCGTGCCCGGTCGACGGATTCGAGCGGACCGTACGCGAACCGTCAACCTCAACTTGAGAATTCAGCTCCAGGTTCAGCGCCCGGCGCCGATCTCCTGCCCCTCGACCACGTCGGCGACGAGCGACCGGATCTCCTCCTCGAGCTCGTCCGACTGCTCGGCGGTGCCGCCCTCGGCGTAGATGTGGATCAGCGGCTCGTCCGGGTCGGGGAGCACCTGCATCCAGCCGCGCTCGTCGAAGACCTTGATCCCGTCGAGCAGGTCGATGTTCGCGGTCGGCGAAGCGCTCGTTCAGGACGCGCATCACCGTCCCCTTCGAGCGCCCACGAGCACTGCATCTCGCGGTGGACGAGCGTCGAGTGCGGCAGCTCGGCGCACGAGCTCCGAGAGCGGGCGGCCGACCGGCGCGAGCAGCTCGAGCAGGTTGCAGAGCGACGCCATCGCGTCGTAGGCCGGGAGGAAGCGCGGGAACACGTATCCGCCGCCGACGGCGCCCGCGAAGACCATGCCCTCCGCAGCCGCGGCGTTCGTGAGGTCGGCGAGCGACGCCTGGTGCGGACGATCTCGAGCCGGTCGCCGACGATCCAGTCGACCTGGCTCGTGACGGTGATCGGGACCGCGACGCGCCCGCTGTCGACGTTCGCCGTGACGAGGCGCAGGAAGAGCAGGAGCGCCCCGTCGACGCGGGATCTCCCGTCCGCGCTCGTCGACCAGGTACAGCCGCTCGCCCGCACGGTCGAAGACCGCGCCGAGATCGGCGCCGACAGCCGCGACGAGCCGCTTCGCGTGGCCGATCGCCTCGTGTAGGTGAGCCGCCGCGACGACGAGTCCGAGTCGAACGGATGCGCCGTGACAGCCTCGACGCCGAGCGGCCCGAGCACGAGCGGCAGGACCGACGAGGCGGCCGAGTCGCCGTAGTCGACGACGATCCGGAAGCCGCGGCCGCGGATCGCGTCGGCGTCGAGCGGCGCGAGCAGGTCGCCCGCGTAGGACTCCCGCGCCCGCGCCGGGTACGAGATCGAACCGACCTCCGAGTACGGCACGCGTCGGAGCTCCTGGCGCATGAAGTGCTTGTCGACCTCCTTCTGCATCGCCGGCGACAGCGAGATCCCCGGCCGCTCGAAGAGCTGGATGCGGATCATCTCGGGATCGAGCGGCGACTCGCCGACGTGGAAGGCGACGTCGTAGTTCTGCGTGTTCAGCAAGTGCTTGCCGACCGCCGCCGGGAGCGTCCGGAGGTCGACGATGTCGACCCCCGCCGAGTTCAGCCCCGCGATGATCGCGCGCTTGATCATCCGGTACGCGCCCGCCGCGTCGCGGCTCGAGACCGCTCGTGCGCCGCGCTTCAGCGTCGTTCCGAGCGCCGCGCCGAGCCGCACGGCGATCTCCGGCGTGAGGTCGACGTTGACGAGGCCGGTGACGCCGTCCTTGCCGAAGAGGCGGGTCGAGGCGCGCGACTCCCAGATCAGGCTCTCGTGGAGGTGCGCGCCGGACTCGACCTCCTTGTACGGGTAGATCCGCACGTCCGGGAAGATCACCGACTGCTCGCCGAGCGTCACCTGGTCGCCGATCGCGACGCCCTCGTGGACGCGCACGTGCGAGCGGACGTCGCAGTTGCGCCCGAGGATCGCGCCCTCGACGAGCGCGCTCCGCCCGATGTACGTGCCCGCGTCGATGACGCAGCGCGACACGCGCGCGCGCTCGCGCAGCGTCACGCCCGAAGCCAGCACCGTGTAGGCCCCGACGGAGGCGTCGGGCGCGATGCGGCAGTCGTCGCCGATGAACGCCGGCCCCTCGACGCCCTCGACGTCGTCGATCTCGACGCCCTCGCCGATCCACACGTTGCCGCGCAGCTTGATGCCCGGGATCTACAGGCGCACCTTCTCGTCGAGCGCGTCGAAGTTCGCCTGCCGGTACTGGTCGAGGTTGCCGATGTCCTGCCAGTAGCCCTCGCACACGGCGCCGTAGATCGGCCGACCCATCTCGAGGAGCAGCGGGAAGAGCTCCTTCGAGAAGTCGTACGGCCTGTCGTTCGGCACGTGCCGCAGGACCTCGGGCTCGATCACGTAGATGCCGGTGTTGATCGTGTCCGAGAACACCTGGCCCCACGACGGCTTCTCGAGGAACCGCTCGACGCGGCCGTCCTCGTCGGTGACGACGATCCCGAACTCGAGCGGGTTCTCGACCGACTTCAGGCCGATCGTGACGGCGGCGCGCTTCTCGCGGTGGTACGCGACGAGCTCGCCGAGGTCGATGTCGCACAGCGCGTCGCCGGAGATGACCAGGATCGTCTCGTTGAGCCGCAACCCCGCGTCGCGAGACGGACTGATCCCGCCGTGCCGAGCGGGCTCTCCTCGACCGAGTACTCGATGTTCATGCCGAGGTTCGAGCCGTCGCCGAAGTAGCTCCGGATCGCCTGTGGCAGGAACGCGAGCGTGATGACGACGTCGGTGAACCAGTGCTCGCGGAGGAGCTCGAGGATGTGCTCGATGCACGGCTTGCCGACGATCGGGACCATCGGCTTCGGCTGGTTGGACGTCAGCGGGCGGAGGCGCGTGCCCTCGCCGCCCGCCATCACGACCGCCCGGATACCGTCGCCGGTCATCAAGCGAGTTCTCTCCGCGCCTTGCGCACGTAACCCACGAGCGCTCCGACCGCGAGGGCGAGGCCCGTCCAGAAGATCCACGAGCGGCCAGTCCGTGCCCGGCTCGGTCACCATCACGAACGCGAGGCTCGCGTACAGGAGCCATGTCGCGAGCTTGCCGACGAAGTTCACCTCGAACCGGTACCCGCGGCGCACCGCGAGCGGCGTGAGCGCGATGACGAGGAGATCGCGCGCCGGAATCGCGAGCGCGACCCACGGAAGCCGGTCGGCGTTCCAGAGGAGGATCACGGCGACGTCGATCATCAGGCGGTCGGCGAGCGGGTCGGCGACCTTGCCGAACGCCGACTCGACGTGCCAGCGGCGCGCGAGGAAGCCGTCGATCTGATCGGTGATTCCGGCGACGCCGAAGACGATGGCGGCCGGCCAGCTGTGACCGTCGTCGGCGACGAGGAGCAGCGCGACGAACACCGGGATGAGGGCGAGCCGCACGATCGTGAGCGCGTTCGGGAGTTGCGCGAGCGGCGCGGAGACGGTGCGGGCGGCCACGGCCGAAGGTTAGTTCCGAACGCGGTGGCGGAGCGGAAGCGCGTACCAGAAGAGCGCGAACGCTCCGGCGGACGCCGCGCCCCAGGCGACCGCGAGGGAGCGGTCGTAGAGAACGTCGGCGATCAGGAAGACGGAGAGCACCATCGCGAGCGCGAGGAACACCATCCCGGCGATCGTGAGGCGGTTCGCGGTCACGAGGATCCGCTCGGTGTGCGCCTGGCGCCAGAGGAGGCGGTGGAGCGAGCTCGGCGCGATCAGCAGCACGGTGCCGCCGACGGCGCAGAGGAGCGCGGCGAAGAAGACGTCGCGCTGGAACGCGTCGAGGTCTGCGAACCTGTTCGTGAACGGGATCGCGAGCAGGAACGCGAACAGAACCTGCACCCCGGGGAGCGCGACCCGCAGCTCGTTCAGGAGCTCGATCAGCTCGTCGCTCGGCTCGCGGCCTTCGCGTTCGTCCTCGAGGTCCGCCACGTCGCGCGACGATACCGGTCGTTCAGCCGTGCGTGCCGCGCCGCAGCGCGTACTCGAGGCCGCCCACGCGGTACCAGCGGTAGGCGTACGGCTCGAGGGCGAGCCGGTGCCGGCCGTCGGCGTCGGCACGCCGCTCCTCGTTCTCGATCAGGTTCGCGAGCCGGTCGCCGCCGCGGGCGTCGACGCGCAGCGTCACCTCCTGCGGGCGATCGGCGAGGTTGTGGACGCAGAGGAGCGCGTTCCCCTGCCAGTCGTGCAGGAGCGCGAGGACGCCCGCCGCCCGCGTCGGAAGGATCCGCCACGACCCCCACCCCACCTCGGGGCACTCCTTGCGGAGGCGGATCATCCGGATCGTCCAGCGGAGAAGCGACGCGTCGTCGCGCCGCTGCCGCTCGACGTTCACGTCGCGGTACCCGTAGAGACCGTCCGACACCACCGGCCGGACGAGCCGCTCGGCGCTCGAGAAGCCGGCGTTCTCCTCGGCCGACCACTGCATCGGCGTCCGGATCGCCTCGCGCTCGCGGAGGGCGAGGTCCTCCCCCATGCCGATCTCGTCGCCGTAGCGGAGGACGGGGGTCCCCGGGAGCGAGAACAGGAGGCTGTAGGCGAGCTCGATCCGGCGCCGGTCTCCGAGCATCGGCGCGAGCCGCCGGCGGATACCGCGACCGTAGAGCTGCATCGACGGCTCCGGCCCCAGCCGCTCGAAGACGCAGGCCCGCGCGTCCTCGGGCAGGCGGCCGAGGTCGAGCTCGTCGTGATTGCGCAGGAAATGCGCCCACTGGGCCGTCTCGGGGATCCGTCGCGTCGCGCGCAGCGCTGCCGCGAGGGGCCGCGCATCGCCGGTCGCAAGCGCCAGAAACAGGTGCTGGTTGACCCAGAAGTTGAACATCATGTGCAGCCCGTCGCCGCCCGCGAAGTACTGCTGCGTCTCGCCCGGCTCGACGTTCGCCTCCCCGAGCAGCACGGCGTCGCCGACCCGCCACTGGACGAAGTCGCGGAACTCCTGCAGCCACTCGAAGCGAAGCTGCGACGGGCCGCCGCTCGGCGCGGGCTTCTCGAGGATGAACGGGACCGCGTCGACGCGGAACCCGGCTACGCCGAGCTGGAGCCAGTACCCCATGATCCGCCGGACCTCGTCGCGGACGCGCGGGTTGTCCATGTTGAGGTCGGGCTGGAAGTCGTAGAAGCGGTGGAAGTAGTACTCCCGCGCCTCAGCGTCGCGCGTCCACGTCGTCTTCTGGACGCCCGGGAACACCATGCCCGACTCCCAGTTCGGCGGGCGCTTCCGCGACCACACGTACCAGTCGTGCCGGGGCGAGCCGCGGCGCCGCCCGTCGACGAACCACGGGTGCCGGTCGGAGGTGTGGTTGACGACGAGGTCGATGAGCACGCGGATCCCGCGACTCTCCGCCTGGTGGACGAACTCCACGAAGTCGCCGGACGACCCGAATCGGGGGTCGACGCCGTAGAAATCCGACACGTCGTAGCCGTTGTCGCGGTTCGGGCTCGGCTGGAACGGCGCGAGCCAGAGCACGTCGACACCGAGGCTGTCCAGGTAGTCGAGCCGCCGGCTCAGCCCCTCGAAGTCGCCGCAGCCGTCGCCGTTTCCGTCCATGAACGTCTCGACCGAGAGGCAGTAGACGATCGCGTTCCGGTACCACAGGTCACCCCGCACGAGGTCGGGATCCTTCCACAGCGACCGCTGGTACCGTCGCGCGCGGTGGCGACGCTCCCGATCCACGGTTTCGTCAACACCCACTCCCACGCGTTCCAGCGGGCGCTCCGCGGCCGCGGCGGTGGATCGGACTTCTGGGCGTGGCGCGACGGCATGATCCAGCTCGCCGAGTCGCTGACCCCTGCCGAGATCCGGCGCGAGTACCGGCTCGTGTACGAGGAGATGCTCGCGGCGGGGTACACGGCCGTCGGCGAGTTCCACTACCTCGGCCTCGAGGAGGCGCGTGCCGCCGCGGCGGCGGCCGCGGAGGCCGGGGTCGCATTCGTCTGCCTCTACGCCGCGTACCTCCGCGGCGGCTCCCCGCGGTTTCGCCAGGAGACGGTGGCGGAGTACCTCCGCGCGCTCGAGGAGCTCCGCGCCGAGGGCATCGCGGTCGGCGTCGCTCCGCACTCCGTCCGCGCATGCCCGGCGCCCGCGCTGCGCGAGCTCGGCCGCTACGCCTCCGAGGAGGGTCTGCCGCTGCACGTCCACGCTGACGAGCAGCCGCGCGAGATCGACGAGTGCCTGCTCGAGCACGGCCTCCGCCCGATCGAGCTGCTGGCGCGCGAGGGGTGCCTCACGGACCGTACGACCGTCGTCCACGCGACCCACGCCGACGGCCGCGAGCTGGACCTGCTCCGCGATGCGGGCGCGCGGATCTGCGTCTGCCCGACGACGGAGGCGGACCTGGCCGACGGCTTCGTCCCCGTCGCACGCATCCGCCACCGCGGCATCCCGCTCTGCATCGGCAGCGACTCGAACGTGCGGATCGACCCGCTCGAGGAGCTCCGGGAGCTCGAATGGATCGGGCGCCGCCAGACCGGCCGCCGCGGCGTGATCTCCGTCGACGAGCTGCTTGCGATCGGTTCCGACGAGGGCGCGCGAGCGCTCGGGATCCTCGAGTGGCGCGCCGCGCGGATCGACCTCGCCCATCCGTCGCTCCGGGGTGCGGGCGACGCCGAGCTCTACGACGCCGTCGTCTTCGGCTGCGCGGCCGACGTCTTGCGGAAGACTTCGGACCAGTGAGCCGTCCGGTCGAGGTACGCGCGGCCGGCGTCGGCGCCGTGCTTCCCCCATGCGCCGTCGTAGGAGTAGTAGCGGTAGAGGCCGTGGCGGAGCGCCGGCGCAGCCGGCTCGATCTGCGTCCCCTCGTGCCACTCGTTGTAGCTCGTGATCGTCACGCGGTCCGCGCCTGCCGCGATCGCGGCGCCCCACATCGCGTCGTAGGTCGCGCCGTGCCGGCGCGGCTTCACCCGCGGGTCGAGCGACCCCCGGCGCGCGTCGTAGCCGGGGCCGACCGACGGGGCGCACCGAAGGCCGTTGGCGTGCGCCGACGCGCAGATGCGCGCGAAGCTGTCGCCGCCGTAGGTGACGATGTCGTAGGTGTAGACGCCGTCGAACCCGCCCTTGACGGCCGCGCCGACGAGACCCGTCTGCGCGAGCACCTCGACACCCGTCAGCCCGGCGTTCGCGTCCTTCCACTCGGCGAGCGGCAGGTCGAGCGGCCGGTACACGTAGAACGTCCGGATGCCCACGGTCCGTAGCCGTGCGATGTCTGCGACGGTGCTCGCCACGGTGCGGCCCCCGTACGGCTCGAGATGCGCGGCGACGGCCACGTGGGCCGCCCGGGCCGCGGCCACGATCGCCGGCAGCCGTGCGTCTTCGAACGACCCGCTGCCCCACCAGGAGACGGAGATCTCGTCGATCCCGGCGGCGCGGATCTCCGCGAGCTGCTGGCCGAGCACGAGCCGGTCGGTCGACGAGTAGAGACCCCGTGCCGGGTAGTAGCTCGACGCGATGTCGTCGGGCGGCGTGTGCCCGGTCTGCGACCAGTGGACGAACGTCCCGTCGCGGGGCGCGGTCGCATACCACGGGTAGAAGAACGCCGAGACACGCACGGCGGCGAGTGCGGGCGCCGGCAGCGCCAGCGCGAGAAGGACGAGAATCGACAGACGCCGCATGAGGGGCCGCGCCGATCATCTCACGCCGCACGGCCAGCTCAAGAGCCGTCCGGCTCACTCTTGCCGTCGACTGGTCTTACGGTGGGGACGCGCGGCCGTGCTCCTCCCCGCGCGGGTGGAGCACGGCCGTCACGTGGTCCTCAGCCGGCGTCGGTCTCGACGCCGGACTGAACCTCGCCGCGCCAGGCGCCCGTCTCGATGCCGCGACCCTCGATCAGCTCGCGGAACCGCTCGAGGTCGCCGCGGACACGGCGGCGGTCGAGCCCGGCGGCGGAGCCCGCCGCCTCCGCGAACCCCTCGGGGCGGTAGCTCATCGAGAGCCGGATCCGCGTCCGCCCCTCACCGAGCTTGTCGAAGCTGACGGTGCCGCGCGTGTCCTTGCCGTCGGTCGACGTCCACGTGATCCGCGTGTCGGGCTGCTGCTCGAGGATCTTCGCGTCCCACTCCGCGCGCTTCCCGGCGATCGTCGCGACCCAGTGCAGGCGGGTGTCGTCCAGCTGGTCCACCCGCTCGACGCCGTCCATGAACCGCGGGAACTCCTCGAACTGCGTCCACTGGTTGTAGGCCGTCGACACCGGCACGTCGACCTCGATCTGCTCGTCGATCGTGGTGTAGGAGCCGATAGCGCCGTAGCCCGACGAGCTGTCGCCGGAGAACTTCCGGATCACCCACGTGCGCACCTGAGGGACGGCCGCGGCGGCCGCGGTTGCGCCGACCGTCACGAGCAGGACGTTGCGGCGGCGGCGGCTGCGCTGCCGGTCGAGCCGCTGCTGCGCCTTCTTGAGCTGGCGCACCATCTCCGTCGCGTGGCGACGGAACTCATCGTCCGCGGCGAGTCGCAGCGCAGCCCCCGCCCAGCCCATCTGGCGCCGGGCGCGGCGCCGCGCCGCTGCGCCGTGGTGGACGGCGGCGAAGACCCGAGCCCGCAGCTTCTCGTCGTCGGCGAGCTGGCTCGCGATCGGGGTCACCGACTCCGCGACGTCGGCGACCGCGTCCGCGACATCCGAGGCGCGTTCCTTGACAGTTCCGTTCCTTCCGAACATGAGACCTCCCCTTTTCGTCGTCTCGTTGCTCTACCAGGAACGTCACGATCCAAACCGCCGTCGCGCGATTCCCGGACCGTGAAGATGATCGGGGCGGCCAGATTTGAACTGGCGACCTTCGGTCCCCCAGACCGACGCGCTAACCAGGCTGCGCCACGCCCCGTACCCGGCCATCGTACCCGGTCGGCGTCCGGGAGACGGGCTCCGGCGGGTGGCGATTCGCCGTGCGGCGCCGGGTCGGTAGGTTCCGCGGCGTGATCATCCTCGTCGTCCTGCTCGCGATCCTCGTCCTCGCGATCATCGGCATCGCCGTGGTCGGGCTCGTGGTGAAGCTTCTGTGGTTCGCGCTGATCGGGCTTCTCATCGGCGGTCTCGCGCGGCTCGTCATCCCGGGCGAGCAGCAGATCGGGATCCTGGCGACGGCGCTGTACGGCATCGGCGGCAGCCTCCTCGGCGGGATCCTCGGCGACATCCTCGACCTCGGCTCGATCCTCGGCTTCCTCCTGTCGATCGGCGTCGCGGTCGCGCTCATCCTGGTGGTGGACGGCACGCAACGAAGCCGCGTCGCGTAGGCCGGCGGCCGTCGTCGGCGCTCCCGCGCCTTCACAGAAGCGCAACATCCGTCGATCGCGCCGCCGTCTAGGGTGCGAGGTGCTCGGTGGGGCCCCTAACCCCCCAGTGGTCGCTTGCCGGGACCCCACCGGCCACCACTAAGACGCCGCGAACGCGCTCCGGTTAGGAGAGCGCGCCCCGACCATCTAGCCTTCGAGGCGACGGTAGAGCCGGTCGATCAGCTCGGGCATCGCCTCGAGCCGCTCGGTGATCACGCGGACGCGGTACTCGCGAAAGTGGTCGGGCTCGACCCCGAACGCCGCTGCGAGCCCTTCGACGATCTCGTTCGACGGCACAGGGCGATTCCCGTGCACGAGGTGGTTGAGATACCCCGCCGAAAGGCCGGTCTTCGCCGCGAGAGCCCGATACGTGATGCCGGACTCGTTCATCAGCCGTTCGACCGCGTCGCCGAACGGCTCTGCGCTGTATCTCCGCCTCCTCGGCACTACGACGGCTCCTTGCCCAGTTCGGCAACGGTGACACGTCGCTCCTCGCGCGTCGCGCGGTCGCGGACGTCGACGGCGCCGTCGGAGACGGTCCTCTTCCCAGCCGTCACGCGGATCGGGATCCCGATCAGGTCGGCGTCGGCGAACTTCTCGCCCGGCCGCAGGTCGCGGTCGTCGAGCAGGACCGACTTGCCCGCAGCGGAGAGTGCCTCCGCGGCCTGCTCGGCGTGCTGCTCCGCCCCGCGCAGCGCCACGACGTGCACGTCGTACGGCGCGATCGCGGCGGGCCAGACGATCCCGTCCTCGTCGTGGCTCTGCTCGACCACCGCGGCCATTATCCGCGCCGGGCCGATGCCGTAGGAGCCCATCACCAGCGGCTTCTCGACGCCGTCCTCGTCGAGGAACGTCGCTCCGAGCGGGGCGGAATAGCGGCTCTCGAGCTTGAAGATGTGGCCGAGCTCGATCGCCGTCTGGAACTGGAGCACGCCGCCGCACCTCGGGCACGTGTCGCCCTCCTTCGGCTGCCGGAGGTCGGCGAACCGCGCCTCGTAGTCCCGTCCGTGCTCCACCCCGCGGAGGTGCCGGCCGGTGCGGTTCGCGCCGGCGACGAACTGTCCCTCGCGAAGAGCGTCGTCCGCGATCACCTCTCCGCCGAAACCCACCGGCCCGAGCGAGCCGGGGTCGGCGCCGAAGGCCGCGCGGATCTCGTCCTCGTTCGCAGGCCGGTAGTCCGTTCCGAGCGCCGCCAGGAGCTTGGCCTCCTCGAGCCGGTCGTCGCCGCGGATCAGGCCGAGGACGAGCGTCCCGTCGCTGCGCACGACGGGCATCGCCTTCGACGTCGCCGCCGGGTCGATGCCGAGGAACCGGGCGAGCGACTCGATCGTCGTCGCCCCCGGCGTCTCGATCTCCTCGGGTGCGTCGAGCCGCGGTGGGAACTCGGGCGGCCGCGGGATCGCCCGCGCGACCTCCTGGTCGGCCGCGAAGTCGCCGTTCTCGCACGTGACGAGCACGTTCTCACCTGCGCCGGCGGGCGCGAGGAAGTCGAAGGACTCGCTGCCGCCCATCATCCCGGACTCGGCCTCGACCTCGTGCACCTCGACGCCGCAGCGCGCGAAGATCCGGTGGTACGCGCCGCGATGCAGCTCGAACGAGCGCTCGAGCCCGGCGGCGTCGCGGTCGAAGGAGTAGGAGTCCTTCATGATGAACTCGCGCAGGCGGATCAGCCCGCCGCGCGGCCGGGGCTCGTCACGCTCCTTCACGGCGAGGTGGTACAGCATTTGCGGGAGTTGCTTGTAGCTCTGCAGCTCGCGCGCATGCCAGGTGACCGTCTCCTCGTGCGTGAGCGGGAGGACGTAGTCCGCGCCGCGCCGGTCCTTCAGGTGGAAGAGCTCGGGTATGCCGAGGCGGCCGGTCTTCTGCCAGAGGTCGGCCGGCGTCAGGAGCGGCATCAGCATCTCCTGCGCGCCGATCGCGTCCATCTCCTCGCGGATGATCCCCTCGATCCGCCGATGGACGCGCCAGCCGAGCGGCAGGAACGTCCACACTCCTCCGGTCACCTGGCGGACGAGGGCTGCCCGTACGAGCAGCTTGTGGTTGACGGCCTCCGCGTCGGCAGGCGCGTCGCGCAGGGTCGGGAGGAAGAGCTGGGACGCCCGGGCGATCATCGTTGCCGCGCCAGGCTACTCGAGCGGGATCGCGGACGCCTCGGCCATGGCGAGCGCGGCGGGCTTGGCCATCTTGAGCCGCTTCGGGCGGTGCATCCCGCCGCCGATCCAGCGGTCGATCTCCTGGAACAGCTCGTCGACGAGGATGTCGCTCGAGACCTTCTTGAGAACCCGACCGTGGGCATAGACGAAGCCGACGTCGCGCCCGCCGGCAATTCCGAAGTCGGCATCGCCGCTCTCGCCGGGGCCGTTGACCGCGCACCCGAGCACGGCGACCTCGAAGTGCTCGGCGTAGCCCTCGAGCCGCTCCTCGACGCGCTCCGCGAGCTGCTGGACGCCGACGTTGTCGCGGCCGCAGCTCGGGCATGCGATGAGGACGGGCCCGCGCTGCCGGAGCCCGAGTGAGCGCAGGATCTCCCACGCGACCTTGACCTCCTCCACCGGGTCGGCCGTGAGCGACACGCGGATCGTGTCGCCGATCCCGTCGACGAGGAGCGCGCCCATTCCGACGGCGCTCTTGATCGACCCTGTGAACGGCGGCCCGGCCTCGGTCACGCCGAGGTGGAGCGCGTACGGCACGCGCGAGGCGAGCAGCCTGTACGCGCGGATCATCGTCGGGACGTGGCTCGACTTGACGCTGATCTTGAAGTCGCGGTAGTCGAGCCGCTCGAGCAGCCGCACCTCCTCGAGCGCGGCCTCGACGAGTGCCTCGGCCTGGTCTTGGTGGGCGAGCTCCTCGAGATGCTTCGGAAGCGACCCCGAGTTCGCGCCGATGCGCATCGGGATCCCCTTCGCCTTCGCCGCGCGGACGACCTGCTCGACGCGGTCGGCGCCGCCGATATTCCCGGGATTGATCCGCACGGCCGCAACGCCTGCGTCGATCGCGCGCAGCGCGAGGCTCGCGTTGAAGTGGATGTCCGCAATGACCGGAAGCGGGCTCAGGCGGACGATCTTCGACAGTGCGTCGGCGTCCTCGTTCTTCGGGACGGCGACGCGGACGACTTCGCAGCCCGCGCTCGCGAGCGCGGCGATCTGCGCCGTCGTCGCCGGGACGTCGTGCGTCTTCGTGAGGGTCATCGACTGCACGACGACGGGTGCTCCGCCGCCGATCGCGACGGCGCCGACGCGTACGGAGCGTTCGCTCGCCACGCAGCCATGGTACCGCCGACGTCCTGCGCCCCCGGCAGGATGGCGGGATGCAGGCGGCCGCGCTCGCCCTCCGGTTCCTCCTCGAGCTGGCGGCGCTCGCCGCGCTCGCGTGGTGGGGCTTCTCGGCCGGCGACGGGCTGTGGGCGGTCGTGCTCGGGATCGTCGCGCCGCTTGCAGGGGTCGCGGTGTGGGGAACGCTCGCGGCGCCGAAGGGACGATTCGAGGGCCGCGACCCGCAGCGCCTCGTCGGCGAGGCGGTCGTCTTCGGCGCGGCCGTCGCCGCGCTAGCGGCTCTCGGCAGGACGTGGCTGGCCGTCGCGTTCGCGGCGCTCGCGGTCGTGCAGGGCGTCCTCGTGCGGCTCCGCCCGGCGAGCTACGCCTAGCCGGCACCGCCGAAGAGGTCGTTCCGGAGCCCGAGGTAGAGCAGAACCGCGAAGAGCGCGAAGCCGACCGCCGAATAGCGGATGTAGACGCTCTGCGAGAACGAGCGGCCTCTGAGGCGCTCCGCGATCGCCATCACGATGTGCCCGCCGTCGAGCGGGAGCACGGGCAGCAGGTTCAGGAGCGCGAGCGCGAGGCTGATCAGCCCGAGCACGGAGAGGAAATCGCGGACGCCCTGCTTGAACGCCTGCGACGACACGCGGACGATCCCGACCGAGCTCGAGATCTCGTCGCTCCCCTCCCCCGTCACGAGCCGTCCGATCGAGCTGCCGGTCTGCGAGGTCACCGCCCAGGTCACCGACAGCGCATCCTTGAGGGCCGCGGGCGGAGACTCGCCGGCCCCGATCGCTCCCTGCAGCCGAAAGCCGATCCGGTACCGGCCCGAGTCGAGCCGCGGCCGCATCGGCCCCAGCGTCACCTGCTGCCGGCCGCGGTTCACCAGCACCGTCACGGGACGGCCCTGCGTCGCGTTGATCGCGTCGGGAATGTCCTCCGGCTCGACCTTCCGGCCGCCGATCGCGACGATCCGGTCACCCGGCTGCATCCCGGCCGACTGCGCAGGATTCGCCAGCACCGCGTCGACCTTCGGCGTCACCTCGATCGTCCCGACCATGAAGAGGCCCGCGAAGAGCGCGACGGCCGCGACGACGTTCGCCGCCGGCCCCGCGCTGATCGCTGCGATCCGCCTCCAGGTCGACTGTCGCCAGTAGGCCTCGGGCGCAAGCCCGCCGTCGAGCTCCTGGAACGCGCGCGTGCTGCCGACGTGCGGCTCGAGGTCGGCCAGGCGCGCGCGGGCCGTCTCGTCGTCGCCGCGTTCGATCGCGTCGTCGAGGCGGGCAAGGTGCTCGTGCAGACGCTCGCGCTCGTCCGCCGGAAGGCTCCGGCGGAGGTCTCCCGGCGCCGGCCGGTGCATCCCGGGGATCTTCACGTAGCCGCCGAGCGGGATCGAGCCGATGCCGTACTCGACGCCGTTCCGCGTCCGCTTCGCGATCGGCGTGCCGAAGCCGATGTAGAACTTGCGCGGCTTCATCCCGACCCACTTCGCGACGAAGAAATGCCCGGCCTCGTGCACCAGGATGAGGAAGGCGAGGCCGAGGATCGAGACGAAGACGCTCATGCGCCGGCTCCGGCGGCCGCCGCGTGCGGCGCGTCGAGCGCGAGCCGGCGAGCGTCGGCGTCCGCGGCGACGAGGTCGTCCAGATCCCGCGCCGCCGCGCCGTCTACGCGCGCGAGGACGTCCTCGACGACCGCCGAGATGTCGACGAACCCGATCCTCCTGTCGAGGAACTGCTGCACCGCGACCTCATTTGCAGCGTTGTAGGCGCACGGGAAGGTGCCGCCGCGCTCGCCGGCCTCGCGCGCCAGCGCGAGCAGAGGGAAGGTGGCGTTGTCCGGCTCGTGGAACTCGAGCGGCGCCGTCGTGAGGTCGAGCGGCGGGACCGGCGTCGGGGCGCGGTCGGGGTAGGTCAGTGCGTAGGAGATCGGGACGCGCATGTCGGGATGGCCGAGGTGCGCGATCGCGCACCCGTCGACGAACCGGACGAGCCCGTGGACGGTCGACGTCGGATGGATCACCACTTCGATCCGGTCGTACGGGACGCCGAAGAGGTAGTGCGCCTCGATCACCTCGAGGCCCTTGTTCGCGAGGGTCGCCGAGTCGATGGTGATCTTCGGCCCCATCGCCCACGTGGGATGCGCGAGCGCCTCCTCCGGCGACACCCCGTGGAGCTCGTCGCGCGTGCGGCCGCGGAACGGGCCGCCGCTCGCCGTCAGCACGAGGCTCTCCGGCCGGCCGAGCCGCGCGCACTGGAAGAGCGCGGAGTGCTCGCTGTCGACGGGGATCAACTCGCCGCCGCCGCGGGCGCGCGCCGCGAGGGCGAGGTCGCCCGCGGCCACGAGGCTCTCCTTGTTGGCGAGCGCGAGCGTCACGCCCCGCTCGAGCGCCCACATGGTCGGCACGAGGCCGGCGAAGCCGACGACCGCGTTCAGGACGACGTCGGGCTCGGCCCGCTGGAGGAGCTCGGTCGGGTCCCCACCGACCTGCGTGAACGGCGCGAGGCCGTCGAGCGGCGTCGAGGCCGACGTCGCCGCGACGAGCTCGAGCTCCGGGTGCGCGTCGATCACCTCGCGCGCCTGCCGGCCGATCGACCCGGTCGCGCCGAGAACTGCGATCCGCTTCACGCGGACAGTGTGCCTGGGCAGGCCCCGCGATCGGCGCGCGCGCCCTAGGAGAACGCGAGGATCGTGAAGTAGGCGGCGGGGGCAGCGAAGAGCAGCGCGTCGATCCGGTCGAGCATCCCGCCGTGGCCGCCGAGGAGGCGGCCCGTGTCCTTCACGTCCATGTCGCGCTTGAGCAGCGACTCGAAGAGGTCGCCGAGCGGCGCGGCGACGGCCAGCACCGCGCCGAGCACGAGCGACTCGCCGATCGTCAGGAAGTCCTGGTCGTAGAGCGCGACGAACGTGACGAAGATCGTGGCGGCCGTGCCGAAGGCGAATCCCTCCCACGTCTTCCCGGGCGACGTCGACGGCGCCATCTTGTGCCGGCCGAGGAGGCGCCCGCCGAAGTAGGCGAGCGTGTCGCCCGCCCACACCGCGAGGAGCACCGTGAAGCCGGCGAGCCGTCCGTGCTCCGGGAGATCGCGGATCAGGATCAGGAACGCGAGCCCGAGCCCGACCCACGCGGCGCCCATGACGGTCGCAGAGATCGACGCCGTTGCCGCCTGGCGCGCCTCGGAGATCCCCTTCAGCAGGAAGGCGAGCGGGAACGCCGTCAGCACCCCGCCCACGATCCAGTCGACACCGGCGATCTCGGCTGCGACGAGCGCGAGCGCGGCGCCCACGTAGCCTGCCGGTGCGAGCGGGCGCAGCGGGCGCGTGAGGAGCCAGAACTCGTGCAGCGCGATCGCGCCGGCGACCGCGGCCAGCCCGAAGACCCACCAGCCGCCGAGGTAGACGATCCCCAGCACGATCGGCAGCGCCGCGACGCCGACGACGATCCGCGACCAGAAGGAGCTCACGCCGTTACCGGCCGCCGAAGCGCCGTCGCCGCTGCGCGTACTCGACGAGCGCGGCGCGAAGGTCGCGCTCGTCGAAATCCGGCCACATCTTGTCGACGAACACGAGCTCGGCGTACGCGAGCTGCCACAGCAGGAAGTTCGACACGCGCTTCTCTCCGCTCGTACGGACGAGCAGGTCGGGGTCGGGCAGATCCGGCGCGTACAGGTTCGCGGCGATCAGGTTCTCGTCGATCTCCTGCGCGTCGACGCCGCTCTCGACGAGCCGCCTGGCCGCCTCCACGACCTCGGCGCGTCCGCCGTAGTCGAACGCGATCCAGAGGTTGAGCCGCGTGTTGAGCTCCGTCCTGTCCTCGAGCGCGGCCATGCGCGTCCGGAGCCCCTCCGGCGCGCGGTCGCGGCGGCCGATGAAGCGCACGCGGACGCCCTGCTCCGCGAGGTCCGGCAGCTCGCGCTCGATCGTCTCGCCGAAGATCTCCATCAGCGCCTCGACCTCGTCCGGCGACCGAGACCAGTTCTCGGTCGAGAACGCGTAGACGGTCAGGTCGTGCACGCCGAGGTCGATCGCCGCTTCGACCGCCCGCCGGAGCGCCTTCGTCCCGGCCCGGTGGCCGGCGGCGACGGGCAGCCCACGGCGGCGGGCCCAGCGACCGTTGCCGTCCATGATCACCGCGACCGACGACGCGATCTCGGGCAGGTCGCCCTCCGGGAGCGGCCGGATCCGAGCCAGCGTGCGGAAGCGCGTGACAAGCCTTGCGGGCCGCAGGAGCTTCGCCGTCACGTTCTCGTCACGCTTCCTTCACGGTGCCTGGCACCGCGCCGACAGCGCGAAATCGCGCGTGAGCAGCGGTTTCGGCGGGCGCCGTCACACTTCTGTCACGGTGCCTGGCACCGGCCCTGGCCGACGGGGACGCGGGCCATTCAGACCTCCATGATCTCGGATTCCTTGCGCTTCAGGAGCTCGTCGATCCGGTGGACGTGGTCGTCGGTCAGCTTCTGGACGCGACCCTCGGCCGCGCGCTCCTCGTCGTCGCCGACGTCGCCGTTCCGCACGAGCTCCTCGAGGTGACGCATCGTGTCTCGGCGGACGTTCCGCACCGCCACGCGGCCCTCCTCGGCCATGTGCCGAACGAGCTTCACGAGCTCCTTGCGCCGCTCCTCCGTCAGCTGCGGGATCGGGAGGCGGACGAGCTTCCCGTCACTCGAGGGCTGAAGGCCGAGGTCGGACTCCATGATCGCCTTCTCGATCTGCTTGATCGACGACGGGTCGAACGGCTGAATGGTGAGCATGCGCGCCTCGGGGACGTTGATCGTCGCGAGGTTCCTGAGCGGTGTCGGCGTGCCGTAGTAGTCGATCTGGATCCGGTCGAGCAGCGCCGTCGAGGCGCGGCCGGTCCGGACGGAGTTGAAATGCTCGTGCGTCGCGTCGACCGACTTCTCCATCCGGCTCGAGGCGTCGGTGAGGAACTCGTCGATGGTGGCCATGCGTCTCCTGCTCCTTCAACGGGGGGTCGAGATGATCGTGCCGACGCGCTCGCCGGCCGCGACGCGGCCGATGTTGCCGGGGACGAGCTCGAAGACGTGGATCGGAAGGTGATTGTCCATGCAGAGCGAGAGCGCCGTCGTGTCCATCACTCGCAGGCCGCGCTCGATCGCCTCGAGGTGCGTGAGCGCGGGCAGGAACCGCGCGCCGCTGTCGGTCCGCGGATCGCCGTCGTAGACGCCCTCGACGCCGTGCTTCGCCATCAGGATCGCCTCGGCGCCGATCTCGAGCGCGCGCAGCGCGGCGGCCGTGTCGGTGGTGAAGAACGGATTGCCCGTACCGGCCGCGAAGATCACGATCCGGCCCTTCTCCAGGTGGCGGATCGCGCGCCGGCGAATGTACGGCTCCGCGACCTCCTGCACCTCGAGCGCAGAGAGGACGCGGGTGTCGGCGCCGTGGCGCTCGAGCGCCTCCTGGACGGCGAGCGAGTTCAGCACGGTCGCGAGCATCCCCATGTAGTCGCCCGTCGTTCGATCCATGCCGGCCGCGGTAGCGGCGACCCCCCGGTACACGTTGCCGCCGCCGATCACGAGCGCGATCTCGAGCCCGGTCGCGCGGAGATCGACGAGCTCGCGCGCCAGCGCGTCGACCGTGCCCGCGTCGAGCCCGAACTCGCGCGGCCCCATGAGGGCCTCGCCCGAGAGCTTGAGGACGACGCGCGCGAACGCCGCAGCGGCCGCCGCGGGCTGCGGCGCCGCGACCATCAGGACACCGAGAACCAGGCGTAGTCGACGAGCTCGAGCCCTCCCGCGGCGAGCGCAGCCGACACGGTCAGGCCCGTGTCGTGGATCCATGCCTGCTCGCCGAGGACGGACTCGCCGTAGAAGCGCTTGTTCAGCATCCCTTCGACGATCTTCTCGCGGACGGGCTCCGGCTTCGACTGCACCTCGTCGCTGTGCTCGAGGATCTCGCGCTCGGCCTGCACGAGCTCGGCCGGCACGTCGTCGCGCGTGCTGTACGTGGGCCGCGCGAACGAGATGTGCATCGCGAGCTGCCGCGCCAGCTCGGGCGATCCACCGTGCGTCTTCAGCAGGACGCCGATCTTGTTCGCCGGCGGATGGACGTACTGCGTGAACGTCTCGCCGTCGGAGGCGCTCATGCGCCTGGCGCCGACGACGCGGATGTTCTCCCCGAGCCGTGCCGCGAGCGCCGCCCGCTCCTCCTCGAGCGTCTCGGCGGCGTCCTCCCCGCGCTCGTGAACAGCACGCAGGAGCTTCTCGGCGAACGCGAGGAAGTCCTCGTTGTTCGACACCGGCTCGGTCTCGCAGCCGACGGCGGCGATCGCCGCCGCATCGCCGTCGAGGAGCGTGCCGACCTTACCCTCGGTCGTCTCGCGGCCGGCGCGCTTCGCAGCGGAGGCCATGCCGCGCTCGCGCAGCACCTTCACCGCGGCGTCGAAGTCGCCGTCCGTCTCCTGAAGCGCGCGCTTGCACTCCATCATCCCCGCGCTCGTCGCGTCGCGGAGCTCCTTCACCATCGCAGCCGAGATCTCGGTCACCGGCCCTCCTCCTCTCTCGGCGGCGCGGACTCCGACAGCACGTCCGGAGCGTCCATCGACGTCTCGCCCTGACTCTGAACCTCGTACTCGGGCGCCTCCGCGACGGGTTCGGCGGCCGGCTGCACGGAGGCGGCGGCCGGCGCGGCAGGCGCCTCCTCGACGGGAGCCGCGGCCTCGGGCGCCGGGGGCGGCGGAGCGGTCTCGGGCGCGGCCTCCGGCTCCGCGGGCACGTCCACCGCGCCGTTCCGGCGACCGGCCATCTCGCCCGGGCTCACGCGATGCTTTCCCGCCTCGATCGCGTCGGCCATCGCGCGCACGATCAGCGAGCACGAGCGGATCGCGTCGTCGTTGCCCGGGATGACGTACTCCGCCTCGTCGGGATCGCAGTTCGTGTCGACGAGCGCGATCACCGGCAGCCCGAGCCTGCGCGCCTCGCGGACGGCGAGCTGCTCCTTGCGGAGGTCGACGATGAAGATGGCGTCGGGCTGGCGGCGCATGTCGGCGATCCCGCCGAGGTTCGCCTCGAGCTTCTCGAGCTCGGACTCCATCTGGATCCGCTCCTTCGCCGGCAGCAGGTCGAGCTGGCCGTCGGTCTTCAGTGACCGGAGCTCGTGAAGCCGCTGCACGCGGTCGGAGATCGTGCGCCAGTTCGTCAGCAGGCCGCCCAGCCAGCGGTGGTTGACGTACGGCATCCCGACGCGGGCGGCCTCGGTCGCGACCGCGTCCTGGGCCTGCTTCTTCGTCCCCACGAAGAGGACCGACCCACCGCGCTCGGCTATCGCGCGTACGAAGCCGTGCGCCTCGTCGAGAAGCTGCTGGGTCTGCTGGAGGTCGATGATGTAGATGCCGCCGCGCTCGGTGAAGATGAAGCGCTTCATCTTCGGGTTCCACCGGCGCGTCTGGTGGCCGAAGTGGACGCCGGCCTCCAGGAGATCCTTCATGGACACGACGGGCATGAACGCCCCTTTCTGGTTTGGATTTCGGTCGTCCGGCGGTGTCTCGGTGGAGACCGCCGGACCGGCGGCCACCGCCACGTCGACCCTCCGCCGGGTCGTGGGAACGGGTGGAAAAGCAGGCGAATGGTAGCGGGAGGCTTGACTTTTCCCGGTCGATCCGGCATTGCATGCGGGTGAGAGTGCGGTGACTGCGGCAGACCCTGCATTTGCGGGACTGACATCGGCACTCGAGCAGGCGGGAGACGACCTCGCCCTCGAGGTCGTGCGCGAAGGCCTGCGCAGCGACGCCGTCCCCGCGCTCGGGCGGCTCGAGCAGGTCGATCGCGTCGCCGACCTGCCCCTGCTGATCGGCGCGCTGGCGCGCGAGGCAACCGATCCCGACCCTCGCCACGGCCGCGGTGGCACGCGCGTCGCCGACGCCGCACGCGACCACGCGCGCCAGCGCGAGGCGCTCGGCTTCACCGTGCGCGAGGTGATGGCGGAGCTCGCGATCGTCCGGCACGTCGTCCAGCGCTCCGTCTCCCCACACGTCAAGGAGCTCTCGTCCGCGGACGCCGTCACCGTCGAGCGGCGCCTGGGCGACGCGCTCGACCGCGTGACGATCGAGTGCGTCGTCGCGTTCGTCGACCGCGCGACGCTCGTGCTCTCCGAGCGGGCTCGCCGGGACACGCTCACCGGCCTCCTCAACAACCAGGCGTTCAACGACGTCGTCGTGGCCGAGCTCGGGCGGGCGGAGCGGTACGACTACGGCCTGGCGCTCGTCTTCGTCGATCTCGACGACTTCAAGACCGTGAACGACACCTACGGCCACCGCGAAGGCGACCGCGTCCTGCACGTCTTCGCCCGCAGCCTTGCCTCGACCCTGCGCGGGTCGGACGCGGCCGGGCGCATGGGCGGCGACGAGTTCGCGGTTGTGTTGCTCCAGGCCGACCGCGACGCGGGACCGCGTTTCTGTGAGCGACTGCGCGAGCGGCGGACGGCGCTCGTCGTCGACGGCCAGGTCCCCCACGCGCTCCAGTTCAGCTCCGGCAGCGCGCACTATCCGAGCGAGGCGCTCGACGCCGACGGACTCTTCCGCCTCGCCGACGCGCGTCAGTACCAGGAGAAGCGCGGGAAGCCGAGCTAGAGGGCGTCGAGATGGGCGCGCAGGTCGGGTGGCAGGTCGGACTCGACATCGACCCGCGCGCCGTCGAACGGATGCGGGAGCGCGAGGCGCGAAGCGTGCAGGAACTGACGCGCGAGCCGGGCGTCGCGGACGCCGTAGACCGCGTCGCCGACGACCGGCAGGTCGATCGCCGCCAGGTGGACGCGAATCTGGTGCATCCGGCCCGTCTCGAGCCGCACGCGCAGCAGGGCGCGGTCGGGCCACAGGCGCTCGATCTCGAAGTGGGTGACGGCGTCGCGCGCGGCGTCGCTCGCGAGCGAGATTCGCGTCGGGTCGTTGCGATCGCGCCCGATCGGCGCCTCGATGCGGCCGGCGCGCGACCGCGGCCGGCCCTGGACCAGCGCGAGGTACGTGCGGTCCAGCGCGCGGCGGCGAACGAGCTGCGACAGCCGCTCGAAGGCTTCCTGCGTCCGCGCCACGACCATGAGCCCCGACGTGTCGCGATCGAGGCGATGGACGATTCCCGGCCGCGAGGGGTCGTCGCCGCCCGCGATGCGCCCCGCGAGCGCATCGACGAGCGTGCCCGCCGCGCGGCCGGCGCCGGGGTGGACGACGAGCCCGGCGGGCTTGTCGACGACGAGCAGATGCTCGTCCTCCCACGCGATCGGCGGCGGCTCCGGAGCCGGAGCGCCGGCCGCCGTCTCGGGCTCGTGTAGCTCGATGTCTTCGCCGCCCTCGAGGCGGTGGCTCTTCGCCCGCGGCAGGCCGTTCACCAGGACGCCGGCTTCGACGGCGCGCCCGGCGGCCCCGCGCGAGCCGAGATGGTCTGCGATGAAGCGGTCGAGGCGGGTCCCGGCCGCCTCGGGCGGGACCCGCAGCCTCACCGTGCCGCGACGTCGAGCGGGCGCCGCGGCGGCTCCTTCGGCCGCCGGTCGGCAGCGACGAGCGCGAGCAGCAGGATCGTGACCCCGACGACGATGAAGGTGTCGGCGAGGTTGAAGGCCGGCCACCGCTGGAAATCGAGGAAGTCCGTCACGTGCCCGAGACGGACGCGGTCGAGGAGGTTCGACACGCTGCCGCCGATCAGGAGGCCGAGCGCCGCCGGCAGGACCGGATGACGCGAGCCCGACCGCGCGAAGAAGACGAGCATCCAGCAGACGGCGACCGCCGTCAGGACGGTGACGATCGCCGTCGCGCTCGAGAAGAGCCCGAACGCGATCCCCGAGTTCTGCACGTGGTGGATCGAGAACGGGCCGAAGACGTGGACCGCGTCGTCGAGCGCGAGCTCCGTCGAGACGACGTACTTCGTGAGCTGGTCCGCGACGACGGCCGCGATCGCGACCGCCGCGAGGCCGAGCCACTGCGCGGGCTCGGCTCCGAGCGACCGCTGCGCCACCGACACCGGGGCAAGGCCGTTCGTCCGCGATCCGACGCGGATGTCGAGCGGCCTGGCGGGATCCGGCTCGGCCACGTCTAAGCGCCCTAGCGGCCGTCCGAGAGCCGCTGGTCGTCGATGCAGAGCGCCGCCCACGGGCGCGCACGGAGGCGCTCCTCGCCGATCGGGCGCCCACAGCGCTCGCAAGTCCCGTAGCTCCCGTCGTCGATCCGCGCGAACGCGCGCTCGATCTGCTCGAGCGTCTGTTGCGCGCCCTCCTCGATCCCCTCGTCGAGCTCGCGATCGAAGGTCGCGGTCGCCATGTCGCCGAGGTGGTTGTCGCTGCCCCTCCCGCCGATCTCGCCGAGCTCGTCCTCGAGGTTCCCGGGATGCTCCTGGTGGAGATGGTCGATCGAGCTCTGGATCCGCGCGCGCTCCTGCTCGAGCAGCGTGCGGAACTCCGACGTGTCAATGGTGCTCAAGGCGTGTCCTTTCCAACGGCGCCGGCGAGCCGCCGCTCCGTCTCGTTCAGGTCGATGCCCGTGACCGCGACCACCTTGTCGCGGCCGGTGTGCCCCGACACGATCTCCACGTCACGGCGGGACAAACCGAGGGCGCCGGCGAGGAGCCGCTCGACGGCCGCATTCGCCTTCCCGCCCTCGGGCGCCGCGGTGACGCGCACCTTCCACGCGTCGCCGTGGCGGCCGACGACGCCGGCGCGCCCCGCTCCGGGCGCTACGCGCAGGTGGAGACGGGTCGACGCCGACATTGCACCCAATCTACCCGGCGCGCGCTTCCTCGACCGGCGGCACGAGGAGGCTCGGGCGGCCGAACTCGCGCGTGTCGTCGCGCCGCGGCCACTCGCCGCTCGGTGCGTCGTCCTCGGCCGCGGCCGGTGCTTCCTCGCTGCGATCGACCTCTTCCACCATTCCGAGCGCCGACCGCAGGAGCGCCTCGACGCGCCGCGCCTCCGCGAACAGCCGCTCACGGTCCGCGAGTGCGGCCCGTTTGATCGACCGCGCCTCGGCGTGGGCCTCCGCGACGATCAGCTCCGCCTCGCGCGTCGCCTGCTCCTTCGCGTCCGCGGCGGCCTTCTCGGCCGAGACGAGCGTCGTCGCGAGGAGCTGCTCCCGGCTCCTCAGGTCGTCCAGGTCCTTCTCGAGCGCCTCGACGCGATCGGCGAGGTCGGCCCGCTCACGCCAGACCGCCTCGAAGCTGGCGGTGACGTCCGAGATCAGCTCGTCGACGGGGCCGCGCCGGTAGCCGCGGCCGAACCCGCGCGGGAGGCTCACGTGCCTGAGCTCGACGGGGGTGTAGGACATGGGTGTCTCCTCTCCTAGTGGAGCTGGTCGAGCAGCGCGATCACGAGCCGCGAGGCGATTCCGAGCGCGAGCAGGGCGACGATCGGCGACAGGTCCATCGGGCCGACCTTGAGCGGGAGCAGGCGCCGCCACAGGCGCAGGTAGGGCTCGCAGACGTCGTACAGGAAGCGCTGCACCGAGTTCAGCGAGTACGGCATCCGGATCCAGGACGTGATGATGTAAGCGATGATCGTGAGGCTGTAGACGCCGGTGAAAACGGCCACGAACGTCTGCACGCTTCCAACGGCGTCCAGCAGCACTGTCATCCCTTCGCCCTCCCTGCCGCCTTTCCTATGTTCGAGGCGCACCGGTGCGGCGCCGGCGCCCTCGCGGCGGCGTCAGGCCTGGTTGAAGAAGCCGCCCCGCTCGAGGAGCTGCGCCCGCTGCTCGGCGGACACCTCGACATTCCGCGGCGTGAGCAGGAACACCTTGTCGGCCACGCGCTGCATGCCGCCGTTCAGCGCGTATGTGAGCCCGCTCGCAAAGTCGATCAGCCGCTTCGACAGCTCGCTGTCGGCGTTCTGGAGGTTCAGGATGACCGGGATCGACTGCTTGAACTTGTCGGCGATCTGCTGCGCGTCGTTGAAGCTCCGCGGCAGGACGAGATGGACGCGAACCGAGCCGGTGCTCGGAACCGCCTCGATCGGCGGCCGCACCGCGGGCCGCGGCGGGCGCGCCTGGCGCGTCGTCGGTGCGCGCGGCACCGGCTGGTCGCTCTCGGAGTCGGTCCAGTCGTCGAAGTCCTGCCCGCGGCGGCGCGGCGTCAGCCGGCGGACGTTCGGGCGCTCGCGATAGCTCTGCTCGAGGCTCTCCTCGGCGATGTAGCCGTCCTCGTCGTCCCACTCGTCCTCCTCGGCGATGCCGAAGTAGACGAGGGTTCGGTTCCAGAGGTCGCTCATGCCCATTTGCAGGAATGCTAACGCGAGAACAGCATCGATCCCACACGGACGTGCGTCGCGCCTTCCTGGGCGGCGACGCGGTAGTCCTGCGTGGTCCCCATCGAGAGCAGCTCGAGCCGGTGCGTCTCGGCGAGCGCCCGCAGCCGGGCGAACCACGGCCGTGAGGCCTCGGGGTCGTCGGCGGCCGGCGGCATGGCGGCGAGACCGCGGACGTCGTAGGCGAGGTACTCCCCGAGCTCCTCCGGCGGCACGCCGCCCTTCGACGCCTCCCCCGCGAGGTTCACCTGCACGAGCGCCGGGATCTCGAGCCGACGCGCCGCGCTGTGCGAGTCGAGCGAATGGACGAGCTCGCAGATCCGGTTCACGACCCTCACCTTGTTCGACTGGAGGCGGCCGATGAAGTGCCAGCGAAACGCGTCGCCGTACTCGGCGTGCTTCGCCTCGAGGTCCTGCGCGCGGTTCTCGCCGACGACCTCGACGCCGGCCTCGGCGAGCACGGCCATGTCGGCGACCGACACGTATTTCGTCGCCGCGACGATCGTCACGTGCGGGCCTGCCTCCGCCTGGACGATGTCGTACCTGGCGCGCACCTCAGCCGGTGACAGCACCGACGACTCCCTGCGTTCCGTGCAGCGCGCCGTCGCGCCGGTGCGAGAAGAAGAGATCGCCGCGGCAGCGCGTGCAGAGGTCGATCCGGTCGACGTCGGCGACGCCCGCACGACGAAGCGCCCGCTCCGCGGCGGCCCAGAGGTCGAGGATGCGTCCGCGGGAGAGGTCGTTGTCGAAACGGCTCGCGACCTCGGGCCCGACCTCGTAGCAGCAGGGGCCGACGGCCGGCCCGACGACGGCCGCCTTCGGGCCGTCGCCGAGCGCGGCGACGCCGGCCGCGACGACGCCTTCGGCGAGCCCGCGCCACCCGGCGTGCAGCACGGCGAGCGCGGGCCGGCCGCCGTCGCGCGCGACGGCGATCGGGACGCAGTCGGCGGCGAGAGCGACCATCGGAAGGCCGGGCTCGTCCGTCCAGAGGCCGTCGCCGGGCTCGCCGCGCGCGCCGGCGTGCGCCCGGTGAACGGTCGGCGTATGGCGCTGCCGGTTGACGGCGAGGCGGTCTGCGTCGAGCCCGAGCGCGGAGCAGACGCGCCGGCGGTTCTCGTCGATGCGCGCCGGGTCGTCGCCGCGGGCGCCGAGGTTGAGCGAGCTGTACGGCCCTTCGCTGACGCCCCCCGCGCGGGTCGTGAACGCGACCACGACGCCGCGCCGCTCCCACGGGATGAGGGGCGGGGCGTCCACGGCCGCAGCGTAGACGCTCGACGGGTCGATGCCGCGACGAGCCCCGGGCCAGTCAGCGATCGGGGATCGAGCCGCCGCGGTCGTCGTCGTCGCGCCGGATCCCGACCCACGCGCGGTAGACGAGAAGCCACGGGCCGGGGCGCATCCGCGATGCCGCCTCGCGCAGCCGGTCGAGGCCGATGTCGGCCTCGGGGACGCCGTGCGCAAGCACCGTGCGAACCGTCCCGAGCGCAAGCGCAAACCCGACGAGTCGCTCGCCGCCGCCGTCCTCGATGCTGTGGAGCGTGACCTCGCGGACGCGCGAGAAGACGCCGCTCGCCTCGAGCCGCTCGACCGACGGCGGGTAACGAGTGGCGCTCGGGATGAGCCCGCGTTCGTCGCGGATGCGACCGGCCGCGTCGATCGCCGCTTCGAGGGCGGAGTCCGCGTCCCAGGCCTCCGTCACGAGGTCGTAGTACTCGTACGCGCAGAAGACGCCGCGCGGACGGAGTATGCGCCCGACCTCGGCGAACGTCGGCTCGGGCTCCATCCACTGCAGCGACTGTGAGCAGGTGACGACGTCGGCGGACGCCTCGCGGAGACCGGTCGCGTACGACGACGCGTCGAGATACCGGACGTTCGCGGCCGTCGTCGCGTCCCCGGCGACGGCCCTCATCGCCGCCGAGGGCTCGACCCCGACCACTTCGTCGGCGCAGCCTGCCCACGCGCGGGTCGAGAGCCCGGTCCCGCTCCCGAGATCCACGACGAGCCGCGGGGGCGCGACGCCGGCGATGCGGGAAAGAAGGTCGAGCAGCGCCCCGGGCGGACGCGGCCGGAAGCGGTCGTAGGTCGCGGCGAAGGCGGCGTCCTCGTATCCCGCCTCGCGGAGCTGTGCGCCCGGGTCGGGCAGCGGTTCCATGGGTCGCAGTCTGCGATGTCCGGCGCTCGGGCTCAACCCGTGGCGTCGGCCGAGAGCAGCTCGCGCGCGCGGTCGAGCAGGCGGTCGCGCCGGTTGAGCGCGGGGTCGGCGACCACCTCGTCGAGCAGCCGGTCGAGCGCGAGGCCGACGCCCGGGCCGGCGCGGTAGCCGAGGTCCAGCAGGTCGTTTCCGTCGACGGCGAGGTCGGTGAGCCGGTGGGCGCTCGACCGCTCCCCCTCCAGGACGGTGCGGAACCGCGCAAGCCGCGCCAGGTCGTCGTCGGGGTGCGGCTTGCCGTGGAGGTCGGCCTCCTTGTGGTCGACGAGGTCGAACGCGAGCTCCTCCCCGTGGCGGGCGAGCAGACGGCGCGCGCGGCGCGCGTCGCCGCGGCCGATGTCCAGCATGTGGTGGCGGACGATCGCGACGACGCGGCTGCGCAACGCGTTCGGGTACCGGAGCCGCCGCAGCGCCTCGTCCGCGAGCTCCGCGCCGAGCTCCTCGTGGCCGGGCCGCCCGTGACGGCCGTAGAAGTGCAGGCGGCCGTCGCGCCCGCGCCACGCGACCCGGGGCTTTCCGAGGTCGTGGAGGAGCGCCGCGAGGCGGACGCGAACCGGCCGCGCGGCGTCCGCGGCCGCCTGGACGACGATGAACGTGTGCTCGTCGACCGTCTGGTCGTGCCAGCGGCTGTCCTGCTCGAATCCGACCGCCGGCTCGAACTCGGGAAGCAGCTCGACCAGGACGCCCGTGTCACGCGCGAGCCGCAGCGCGTGCGCGGGCCGCGAGCCGAGCAGGAGCTTCGAGAGCTCGCCCATCCCGTCGGCCGCGAGGCCGCCGCCGATCCGCTCCGCCGAGACGAGCCGCACGGACGCGGCCTCCTCGCGCATCTGCCGGAGCGTCGGCTCGTCCGGCTCCAGATCGAGCTGCGACACGAGCCGCAGCCCGCGGACGAGCCGGAGCGGGTCCTCGGCGAAGCTCGTCGGCGACACGGTACGAAGCACGTGGCGTTCGAGGTCGCCCCGGCCGTCGAACGGATCGACGACCACCCCGTCGCCGAGGCGCCGCGCCATCGCGTTCACCGTGAAGTCGCGCCGTCTCAGGTCGTCCTCGACCGACGCGTTTGCGTCGACCACGATCTCGAAGTCGTGCCGCCCGGGGCCGGTCGAGCGCTCGCGGCGCGGCGGCGCGAACTCGATCCCCCCCGGCGCGAGCCCGCGAATCACGTGGTCGCGCGGGTAGAGCCGCAGCCCGACGAGGCGCCCCGCGACGACGAGGTCCTCGACGCGCCCGTGCGGCTCGAGCCGCCGCCGGAGCTCCTCGGAGTCGACCCCGGGCACGAGGAAGTCGGCGTCTTTCGACTCGAGCCCGAGCACCTCGTCGCGCACCGCGCCGCCGACGAGGTAGGCGTCGAGCCCGAGCCCGCGGACGTACTCCTCGATCGCCCGCTGCACGCGGCGAACGTTAGTCCCAGGCGCGGCGCGGGGGCCTGCGACGCCGCGTCACGCCGGCGGCGACACGCGATTTGTCGCCGCGCTACGGCGTCGCGAGCGCGATGGCCTCGATCTCGACGAGCGCTCCCGACGGGAGCTTCGCCACCTCCACGGTGGACCGCGCGGGCGGGCGATCGCCGATGTGGCGCGCGTAGACGTCGTTCATCCCGGCGAAGTCGTCGAGGTTCTGCAGGAACACCGTCGTCTTGACGACGTTGTCGAGCGATGTACCCGCGGCCTCGAGGATCGCGCGCAGGTTCGTGAGCACCTGCTCGGTCTGCTCGGCGATGCCGGCCGAGGCGATCGCCGTGTCGCCCGGCCGGAGAGCGAGCTGCCCCGACACGAACACGAGCCCTCCGGCCCTGATCGCCTGCGAGTACGGCGCGCCCTGGAACGGCGCGGGCGCCGCCTCCGTGCGCACCACGTCCTTGCTCATGCCACCCCTCCCTCCACCGTTGGTGCGTGCGGCGGCCGACACGCCTGCCCGAGCGCGGCGCCGAGCGCCTTGAAGATCGCCTCGAGCACGTGCTGCGGGTCACGGCCCTCCAGCAACCGCACGTGGATCGTCAGACCGGCCCCGCCCGCGAGCTCGTTCAGGAATCGGGAGACGACGTCGCTCGCGAGCCCGCCGACCCGGTGCCGCGAGAAGTCGACGTTCGAGACCACGAGCGGCGACGCGGCCGTCTCGAGAGCAGCGGCGGCGAGCGCCTCGTCTGCGGGCGACAGCGCCCACCCCGAGCCGGCCGCGCCCGCGGCGCGAAGCGGCTCCGCCAGGGCGCGCCCGATTGCGCGGCCGGCGGCCGCGACCTCCTCGTCGGCGCCTCTCGGCTCCACCTCGAGCGCGATGCGCAGCCGCCCGGCCCGGGCCAGCGCGCCGATCAGGTGGTCGAGCACCGGCAAGCCAGTCGCCACGCTCGCCGCGCCGTCGGCCGCGAGGGCGACGCGCACGCCTGTGTGCGTCTCCGCCATGGCGGCGAGCGTACCTGCTCTTTCCGGCGCGAACGATCGGTCTTCCGGCCGATGAGCCGCGACTACCCGTCGACGCGCTCGATCGACGCGCCGAGCGCGCGGAGACGCTCGTCGATCCGCTCGTATCCCTTGTCGATCTGGTACGCGTCGCCTATCGTCGAGGTGCCCTCTGCGCAGAGCGCGGCCATCACCATCGCCATCCCGGCGCGGATGTCGGGGCTCGACATGCGCTGCGCGTAGAGCTTCGCCGGGCCCGTCACGACGACGCGGTGCGGGTCGCAGAGGATCGCGCGGGCGCCCATCGACACGAGCTTGTCGACGAAGAACAGACGGCTCTCGAACATCTTCTCGAAGATCAGGATCGTGCCCCGCGCCTGCGTCGCGACGGTCACCGCGATCGACGTCAGGTCGGCGGGGAACGAGGGCCACGGCCCGTCCTCGATCTTGGGAATCGCGCCGCCGAGGTCGTCCACGATCACGAGGTCCTGGTCGGGAGGCACGCGCACCCACGACTCGCCGAGCTCGATCTGCACGCCGAGCCGCTCGAAAGCCGGGATCACGGGCCACAGGTCGTCGGGCACGACGTTCTCGATCGTGAGGTCGCCGCCGGTCACCGCCGCGATCCCGATGAAGCTCCCGACCTCGATGTGCTCCGGGCCGATCGCGTACTCGCCGCCGCCGAGCCGCTCGACGCCGGTGATGTGGAGGACGTTCGAGCCGATCCCCTCGATCGACGCGCCGAGCGTCACGAGGAACCGGCACAGATCCTGCACGTGCGGCTCGCACGCAGCGTTCGAGATCGTCGTGCGGCCGGGCGCGAGCGTCGCGGCCATGACCGCGTTCTCCGTCGCCATCACCGATGCCTCGTCGAGGTGGATGTGCGTTCCGCGGAGGTGCCCGCGCAGCTCGTAGCGACCGTCGACGTCGATCTCCGCCCCGAGTTCGGCGAAAGCGTGGATGTGAGGGTCGAGCCGGCGGCGCCCGATCACGTCGCCGCCCGGCGGCGGAACGGCGGCGCGCCCGAGCCGCGCGAGCAGCGGCCCGGCGAGCAGGAACGACGCACGGATCCGGCTCGCGAGCCGCTCGTCGATCTCGCTCGTCACGAGCTCGGCGGCGTGGACGCGAACCTCGTTCTCGCCCGTCCATTCCGCGTCGGCGCCGACGTGCTGGAGGAGCTCGAGCATCGTCTCCGCATCGCGGATCCGCGGGACGTTCCCGAGCAGGACGGGCTCCTCCGTCAGCAGGCACGCCGCCAGGATCGGCAGGACGCCGTTCTTGTTGCCGGCGACGCGGATGCGGCCGGAGATGGGCCGGCCGCCCTCGATCACGAACGACTGCGCGGCCGCGTGTCTGACGGTGGTGGCGGACACGGAGGCGGCTATCCTAGCGCCCACCTTGGAGCCGACCCGCCAGCAGGCCTGGGAGACGCTGACGCGCTACACGAAGAGCGAGGCGCTGCTTCGCCACGCGCTCGCGGTCGAGGCGTCGACGGCGTTCTACGCGCGGAAGCTGGGCGAGAACGAGGAGCTCTGGCGGGTCACGGCGCTGCTTCACGACTTCGACTACGAGATCCACCCGACCCTCGACGAGCACCCGCAGAACGGCGCGCCGATCCTGCGCGAGGAGGGCTACCCGGAGGAGGTCGTGGAGGGCGTGCTCTCGCACGCCGAGCACCTCGGGATGGAGCGCGACACGCCGCTCAAGCGCGTCCTCTTCGCGTGCGACGAGCTGTCGGGGTTCGTCCACGCCTGCGGCCTCGTCCGGCCGACGGGGCTGGACGGGCTCGAGCCGAAGTCGGTCAAGAAGAAGCTGAAGCAGCCGTCGTTCGCCGCCGGCGTCCACCGCGACGAGGTGTACAAGGGCGCCGAGCTGCTGGGCCTCGAGCTCGACGAGCACATCGCGAACGTCGTGTCGGCACTGCAGCCGATCGCGCGCGAGCTCGGGCTGCGAACGTCGGCCGACGCCGCGGCGTAGGCGCCCGCCCGCCGACGCATTTCGACCGAGCGGCCGCTGCGATCGATCACGCGACGGTGGCCAGCGCCGCGAGGAGCCGCTCGAGATCGGTCTCGTCGTTCCACCACCCGACCGACGCGCGCAGCAGGCCCGTGCCCGGCAGCTCGCGGATCACGACGCCGTGCTCGTGGACGCGCGCCACGTCGGCCTCCGTGTCGCTCCGCGAGCGCCACGAGAGAATCGTCGCCTGCGCGGCCTCGGTGACCACATCGTGGCCCGCCTCGACGAGCGCGTCGCGGTACCGGGCGGTGAGCGCGAGCGCCCGCTCGTGGCGACCCGAAGGGAGGGTCGCGAGCGCCGCCTCGAGCGCCGCGAGCGACGGCGCCGGCGCGAACCCCGGATCGAAGCGGGCCGCCCCCGGCTTCGGCTCGAAGGTCGCGTCCGCGATCGAGTACGCCTCCTGGGACGGGTATCCGACGAGCCGCACCGGAAGCGCCTCCGGATCGCGGACCGCGAGCGCGCCCGTCGCGGCCGGCCCGCAGAGCCACTTCTGCGCGCTCACGGTGTAGAAGTCGGCGCCCGAGGCGTCTACGGCGATCGCTCCGACCGACTGCGCCCCGTCCACGAGCACCGGCACGCCCGTCTGCGCCCGCAGCTCCTGCCACGGCAGAACGCGGCCGTCTAGCCACGACACGTGCGACAGGGCGATCAGCCGCGTCCGCGGCGTGACGTGCGCGCGGATCGCGTCGAACGACTCCGCCGCCGGCAGCTCGCGCAGCCTCGCCACCCGGATCCGCGCGCCAGACGCCGCGAGCGGCCCGACGAGCCCGAAATGCTCGAGATCCGTCGTGACGACCTCGTCCTGCGGGCGGAGGTCGAGGCCGGCGACGACGACGTGCACCGCCTGCGTCGTCGACTCGGTCAGCGCCACGCGATCGACGGGAACGGTCACCTCGCGGGCGAGCAGCCCGCGTACGCGGTCGCGCCGCTCGAGGTTCGCATCGAAGTACGACCGCCCGCTGCGGCCGTGCTCTCCCTCCCACGCGTGGAGCTCGGCGGCAGCGTCGAGCGCCTCCCGCGAGAGCGGCCCGAACGTCCCGGCGTTGAGGTACGCCTGCCGGGCGAGGACCGGGAACCGCGCGCGCTCGTCGGCCCACGTCACGTGAGCTCGAGCTCCACCTCGACCGGTGCGTGGTCGGACAGCAGACGGCCGCCGTGCTCGCGGCGCGCGTCCGGCCAGCGGTGGACGGGCGTCGTTCGCGCGCCGCGCACGAGGATGTGGTCGATCGCCGGGCCGGCGGCCGAGAACCCCCACTCGGGGCCGCACAGGTCGTGCAGCGTCCGCGAGCGGAGGTACGAAGTGTTGAAGTCGCCGGCGAGGACGACCGCATCACCTGGGTCCGCGAACGTGTCGGCGAACCAGGCGCCGCGAAGGAGCTCGGCGTCCGGGATGCGCTGGTCCGGCGGGTAGCTCGTGCAATGCATGTTCGCGACCACGAGCGCCCGCTCGTGCGACAGCGCGAGTCGCAGCGCGTGGCACACACGCCGTTCCTTTCCCCAGGCGAGCCGCGCAATCGGATCGAGCCGGAGCCACCGCGCCTGGGCGGTGCGAAAGCGACGCGTGTTCAGGACGAGCGTCTCCTCGGCGACGACCTGCAGTGACGCCCGCAGCAGGATTGCGTTGCCCTGCCCCGCGAACGCGGACCGCAGGAAACCGTGGTTCGGCGCCGTAAGGGCACGCCCGGCGAGGCGCGTGATCGGGACCGGCCCGAGAACCGGCCTGGCCGCCAGCGCGTGGCGTTCGCGCATCCCGGTCGACGTGCCGAGCCGCCCGAGCGCCCAGGCCGGAACCTCCTGCAAGCAGACCACGTCCGGGTGGTCGGCCGTTGCGAGGCGCAGCATCTCCTCGAGGTACGCGGAGCGCTGCGGGGGCTTCGTGTTGCCGTGGAAGAGGTTCCAGGAGCGAACGAGCACGGCGCTCTACTGTAGGGCCGTGCGAGTCCTGCTGGCCGACCCGCCCGCGTTCACGCCGTGGTACGACCACGAGCTGGCCGCCGCCCTGGCGCGACTGGGCGCGGACGTCGAGCTCGCCACCTCGCGGTTCCGGTTCGGCGACCTACCGCCCGCGACGGCGTATCGACGCACCGACCGCTTCTACCCTCTGTCGTCACGACTCTTCGGCCGCTCCCGTCTGCGACTGCCGCTGAAGGCCGTCGAGCACCTGCACGTCGCGGCAACGCTCGCCCGCGCCAGGGCCGACGTCCTGCACGTGCAGTGGCTCGCGCTCCCTCAGGTCGACGTGCACGTCCGGTTCCGGTCGCCGTCGGTCTTCACGGCGCACGACCTCCTCCCGCGGCGGACGGCAGCGAAGACCGACCTGTGGCGGCGGCTCCTGGGGAGGTTCGACCGCGTCGTCGTCCACAGCGAGCGCGGACGCGAGTCGCTCGCGGAGCTCGGCGTGGACGCGACGGTCGTCGCTCACCCGGTGTATCCGAGCGCCGCCGTCCGCCGCGACGACGGTCGGACGCTCCTCTCGCTCGGGGTCATCCGTCCCTACAAGGGCCTCGCCGACGCCGTGGAGGTGACGCGCCGCCTCGACGGCACGCGGCTCCTCGTCGCGGGCGACCCCGCGATGCCCCTCGACGGCCTGCGTGCGGCGCCCCGCGTGGAGTGGCGGCTCGGGTACCTCCCGCAGGCGGAGCTCGACCGGGCGCTCTCGGAGGCGACCGTGGCGCTGTTTCCCTACCGCGCAGAGCTCGACCAGTCGGGCGCCCTCCTCCAGGCGCTCGGCGGCGGCGTCCCTGCGATCGTCTACGACGTCGCCGGCCTCGGCGAGCCGGTGCGACGCTTCGGCGCCGGCCGCGTCGTGCCGGCCGGCGACGTCGAGGCGATGACGGAGGCCGCACGCGAGCTCCTCGCCGATGCGGATGCGCTCGCCGGCGCCCGGGCGGGGGCCGAGCGGGCACGGGCCGAGCTGACCTGGGACGCCGCGGCCGCGCAGCACCTCGCGCTGTACCGGGAGCTCGCATGATCTTCCGCCGTCGCGGCCGCAGGTTCGGCGACATGGTCGACCGGCAGCTCGACCTCTTCGAGCGCGACTACGCAGACGTGATCGCCGAGGCGGCGGAACGGCTACGCGCCTACAACGAGGCCGACCGCGACGAGGCGGAGGAGCTCTACGGCGACTACGTCGATGCCGTCGAGACCGGGACCGAGATCCTCGCCGACCTTCGCGACCACTTCGGGCGAACGCTCGACGACGACGCAGAGGAGGAATACGAGCGCGAGTTCAACTCGGCTGTCGCGCGGCGGCTTCCGCCGTTCGCGCTCGAGATCGAGAATCGGTAGGAGCTTCCGCGAGGCGGCCGGCTCCACGTCCGAGTAGCCCCGCCCTCCGTCGCCGTGACGGACTAGGTTTTCGTCGTGGCCGAGCGCATCGAGGACTACGCGCTCGTCGGCGACCTCCAGACGGCTGCGCTCATCGGGCGCACCGGGTCGATCGACTGGCTGTGCTTCCCGCGCTTCGACTCGAGCGCGTGCTTCGCCGGCCTCCTCGGATCGCCCGACAACGGCCGCTGGCTCCTTGCCCCCGTCGAAGGGCACTGCGTCGCAGCTCGGCACTACCGGCGCGACACGCTCATCCTGGAGTCGGAGTGGGAGACGGCGTCGGGTCGCGCGAGCGTGATCGACTTCATGCCGCCGCGCGAGTCGAAGCCGGACATCGTCCGCATCGTCGAGGGCGTCGAGGGTGAGGTGCGGATGCGGAGCGAGATCGCGATCCGGCTGGATTACGGCTCGATCATCCCGTGGGTGCGGCGCGTCGACGGCGACCGGATCGCGATCGCCGGCCCGGACGCGCTCGCCATCCGAACCCCGGTCGACCTCCACGGCGAGAACATGACGACTGTTGCCGACTTCGTCGTCCGCCCGGGTGACCGAGTCCCCTTCACGCTCACGTGGTTCCCCTCGAACGAGCGCCCGCCGGAGGCCGTCGACCCCGAGCGCGCGCTCGCCGACACCGAGGCGTTCTGGCGCGGCTGGATGCACCATTGCCGCTACCGCGGCGACTGGCGCGACGCAGTGCACACGTCTCTGCTCGTGCTGAAGGCGCTCACCTACCGCCCGACCGGCGCGATCGTTGCGGCGCCGACGACGTCGCTGCCCGAGCGGATCGGCGGAGTCCGCAACTGGGACTACCGATACTGCTGGCTCCGCGACGCAACGTTCACGCTGTACGCGCTCCTGAACGCCGGCTTCGACAGGGAGGCGGCTGCGTGGCGCGACTGGCTGCTCAGGGCGGTCGCGGGCGAGTCGTCGAAGCTGCAGATCATGTACGGCGTGGCGGGCGAGCGCCGCCTGCCGGAGCTGGAGCTCCCCTGGCTGCGCGGCTATGCCGGCTCCGCGCCGGCGCGGGTCGGCAACGCGGCGAGCGAGCAGCTGCAGCTCGACGTCTACGGCGAGGTGCTCGACGCGTTGCACCAGGCACGCGAGCGCGGCCTTGCGTCGGACACGGATGCGTGGTCGCTGCAGCGTCAGCTCGTCGAGTACCTCGAGTCGGCGTGGCACGAGCCGGACGAGGGAATCTGGGAGGTGCGCGGGCCGCGGCGCCACTTCACCCACTCGAAGGTGCTGGCATGGGTTGCCTTCGACAGAGGAGTCCACGCGATCGAGAACGCGGGCCACGTGGGGCCGCTCGACCGGTGGAAGCAGATCCGCCGCGAGCTCCACGACGAGATCTGCCGCGAGAGCTTCAACGTGGAGCTGAACTCGTTCGTCCAGTCGTACGGGTCCGATCGGCTCGACGCGAGCTGCCTCCAGATCCCGCTCGTCGGGTTCCTGCCGCCCGACGACCCGCGCGTCGTCGGGACGGTCGAGCGGATCGAGCGGGACCTGACACATGACGGGCTCGTCATGCGGTACGCCCACGACGAGGGGCCGACGGTCGACGGGCTGCCGCCCAAGGAGGGCGTGTTCCTCCCGTGCTCGTTCTGGCTCGTCGACTGCCTCGAGCTGATCGGGCGGCGCGACGACGCGTGCGCCCTCTTCGAGCGGCTCCTCGCCCTACGCAACGATGTCGGGCTGCTCTCGGAGGAGTACGACCCCGACGAGAAGCGGCTGCTCGGCAACTTCCCGCAGGCGTTCACGCACGTCGGCCTCGTGAACTCGGCGTACAACCTCTCGCTCGACCGCGGCCCGTCGACGCAACGCGCGGGCGCGGACGACGACTGAGCCGAGCCGCCGGCGCCTTCGGCGACGCTTCGTCACACTCTTGTCACGGTGCCTGGCACCGGACACGGCCCGTTTGGGCGCGCGGCGGCGACCGCTCGTGGAGCCGAGTCGCATCCTGCGTGAGCGTTCGTCGACGAAGCCATGACACTTCTGTCACGGTGCCTGGCACCGGACATGGCCGCGGGGGCCACGCGAGGCGACCGCGACGCTGAGACGGCCGGCGCCTACACTGGCCGGCGTGCGTTGGGAGGAGTTCGCCGTCGCCGTGCCGGATCTCGCGGCACTCGGTGAGGAGCGGCTCCGCGGTCGCGAGCTTTGTCTCGTCGGGACGATCCGGCGGAACGGCTGGCCGCGGATCAGCCCGGTGGAGCCCGACTTCGTCGACGGCGAACTGATGCTCGGGATGATGTGGCGCTCGCCGAAGGCGCTCGACCTGCTACGCGACTCGCGGATCGTCGTCCACAGCGTCGTCTCCGACCGCAAGGGCACCGATGGCGACTTCAAGCTGTACGGCCGCGCGGAGGATGTCCACGACCCCGACCGCCGCGCGGCGTACCGGCGGACGATCAAGGCGCGGCTCGACTGGGAGCCGTCGGAGCCCCGGTTCCACGTGTTCGCCGTCGACGTCGTGTCTGCCGGCTTCGTGACCTTCGCCGAACCTCGCTACGGCCTTGCGTGGGACCCGTCCGACGGGCTTCGCCGGTGGGCTATCGCCGACGACTGAACGCCGCCGCCCGATGGGTCGGACACGGCGAGTCAACGGTGCCCGAAGTGGTGCGCGGGGGGAAGCGACGCGACGACCTCCGCCTCGCCGGCGATTCGCCGCGCGAGTGGCCCGAGCGTCTCGATCGCGTCGACGAGAACGTTCTCGTTGCGGCCGACCCGCTCGAAGCGCCCCCGCGCCAGGAGCAGCGGCTCGCCGCGGACGGCGGCGCGATTCTCCTCGTACACCGGCGGTGGGACGATCAGGTTCACCTGGCCGTGCTCGTCCTCGAGCAGCATGAAGACGACGCCGTTGGCCGTGGCCGGCCGCTGCCGCGCGACCGCAAGCCCGGCCACCGCCACGCGCGAGCCGTGCAAGACCTCGCGAAGCTCCGCGCTCGAAACGGCGTCGGCGAGGTGCGGACGGAGCAGCTCCAGCGGGTGGACGCCGACGGACAGCGACGTGTGCCGGTAGTCGGCGAGCATCCGCTCCCAGTCCGTCTGCGTCGGGAGAGCAGGGGTCTCGGCCGTCGGCTCGAGAGGGAGCGCGAGCTGGCGCGCGCCGCCGCCCGCGCTCTCGCCGCGCGGCGTCGCGCCGAGGCGCCAGAGGAGCTCTCGCCGCGGCCCCCATTCGTCGCAGGCGCCGGAAGCGACGATCGCCTCCAGCGCGTCCTTCGCGACCGGCGCCCGCCGCGCGAGGTCGCCGACGCCGGCGTACGGCTGCTCCGCCACGAGGGCCTTCGCCTCGTCCTCCCCCACCGATCGCACGTAACCGAGCCCGACTCTCACCGCCCCGTCCTCGACGGTGCACCGGTCGGCGGAGCGGTTGACGTGCGGAGGGTGAACCTCGAGCCCGCGCCGCTGTGCGTCGCGAACGAGCGACGACGGCGGGTAGAAGCCCATCGGCTGCGCGTTCAGGAGCGCGCACAGGAACTCCGCCGGGTAGTGGTGGCGCAGCCACGCAGACTGGTACGCGAGGAGCGCGAACGCCGCGGCGTGCGACTTCGGGAACCCGAAGCCCGAGAAGCCGACGAGCTTGTCGTAGATCGCGTGCGCCGTCGGCTCGTCGATGCCGTTGCCGAGGCACCCTTCGACGAACCGCGGCCGGAACGCCTCGATCGCCTCCTCGCTGCGCTTGCGGCTCATCGCGCGCCGCAGCCCCTCCGCCTCGCCGACGGAGAAGCGTGCTGCCGCCATCGCGACGTCGAGCACCTGGTCCTGGAAGACCACGACCCCCAGCGTGTCGCGCAGCGGCTCCCGCAGGCTCTCGTGCTCGACCGGCGGCTCGAATGCGGGGTCCTTCCGGCGGAGGCGCCGGTGCTCGATGTACGGGTGGACGGCCTTCCCCTGGATCGGGCCGGGTCGAACGAGCGCGACCTGCACGGTGAGGTCGTCGAGGTTCTCGGGGCGCGTGCGCAGGAGGCTCTGCATCTGCGCCCGGCTCTCGATCTGGAACACGCCGACGGTGTCGGCGACCTGGATCTCGGCGTAGACCTCGGGGTCGTCGAGAGGGACGCGAGAGAGGTCGATCGTCTCGCCGCGGAGGCGCGCGATCCCGTCGACCGCGTCCTCGACCGCGCTCAGCATCCCGAGCCCGAGCAGGTCGATCTTCAGAAACCCGGCGTCGGAGCACGAGTCCTTGTCCCACTGGCAGAGCTGCCGCCCGGCCATCGCGGCAGGCTGGACCGGGACGAGATCGACGAGCGGTCGCGTCGAGATCACCATGCCGCCCGGGTGCTGGCTCACGTGGCGGGGCAGGCCGGCGATCTCGCGGGTCAGCTCCCGGAACGCATCCCACCGCGGCCCTGCATGCTCCCCGGGGACGCCGTCGAGCTCCTCGGCGACGCGGGACGCGTTCCAGCCGTCGGTGACGCGGGCGAGCCGCTCGAGCTCGCCCGACGGCAGGCCGAGCGCCTTTCCGACATCGCGGATCGCGCCGCGAGAGCGGTACGTGGCGAAGCTCGCGACGAGTGCGGCGTGCTCGCGCCCGTACCGCTCCGTCACCGCGACGATCAGCTTCTCGCGGATGTCGCGCGGGAAGTCGAGGTCGATGTCCGGGACGGCCGCCATCTCGTCGTTCAGGAACCGCCCGAGCGAGAGCCCCGACTCCACCGGATCGACGTGCGAGAGCCCGGTCAGGTAGCAGACGATCGACCCGACGCTCGACCCGCGGCCGCGGCCCGGTGGGAGCGCGTGGCGCGGGCTTCCCGGGCCGCGAACTTCGAAGGCGCACTCGCGCGCGAGCTCGAGCACCTCCCAGTGGAGAAGGAAGAACCCCGCCAGGCCGAGGCGCGCGATCAGCGCGAGCTCTTCGTCGAGCCGCTCGCGGGCGCGCCGCCGGTGCGCGGCGGCGACGCTGCGTCTCGGGGAGGCGGGCCGCTGGAAGGGGTCTCCGGCGAACCGCGAGGCCACCGCCGCGCCGACCGTTCCGTACCGCTCGGCGAACGCGCGGTCGCAGATGGCCCGCAGCTGCGCGTCCGCCGGGTCAGGACCGTCCGAGAAGTTCGGGTACCGGTAGCCGAGCTCCTGCGTGAGATCGAAGGCGCAGCGGTCGGCGACCTCGCGCGTCCGGAGCGCCGCATCGTGCGGAAGCCTGTCGAACATCTCCTCCGGAGGCCGGAGGACGCTTTCGTGGTTCCCGCGCCGTTCGCGCTCGCAGCCGTCGAGGGACGTGCAGCCGCGGATCGCGACCAGCGCGTCCTGCAGGCGCGCCCGCCGCGGGTGGTGCGCGTGGACGTTCCCCGTCGCGACCGTCGGGACGCGGAGCGTCGACGCCAGCTCCTCGAGCGACGCGTTCCGGCGCGCGTCACCGCGCTCGTACGGACGTTGCAACTCGACGTAGAACGCACCGTGGAACGCCGCCGCTACCCGCGCCGCGGCATTCGGGTCGACGACGGCGAGACCGTTCCTCGCGCACCCTGAGAGGCAGACGAGGCCCCCGGCGTGCGCGGCGACCACCTCGACCGTCGTCTGCGGCGGCAGCGGCGCCCGCCCCTCCTTCCCCTCGACACGGGTCCCGGCGTGGGCGTCGGTGAGGATGCGGCAGAGGTTGGCGTAACCGTGCTGCGTCTCGCAGAGGAGCGTCACGTGAGCGCCGCCCTCGAGCGTCACCTCGGCGCCCGTGATCGCGCGCAGGCCGAGGTGCTTCGCCGCGTGCGCGAACTCGAGCGACCCGTAGACGCCGTCGTGGTCCGTGAGCGCAAGGGCGTCGTAGCCGAGTTCCGCGGCGCGCGCGGCGAGCTCCTCCGGAAGCGACGCGCCGTCGAGGAACGAGTACGCCGAGTGCGCGTGCAGCTCGACGTAGCCGGTCGCAGGCCTCTGCGTGGCCGTGACGTCGGGCCGGTCGGGCCGGTACCGGTCGAGCGGGTCACGCTGCTCGAACCGTCCCTCGCGTGGCCCGCCGAGCGGGAAGCGCGCGTCGCCGACGCGGTCCGCCCCGCCGCGCGTCACGAACGTCATACGATCTGCGCATGGCCGACGTCACGATTACGCCGCCTGACGGAGGCGAGCGCTTCGTCCGCGAGAACCGGACGATCACGATCCTCGCCGACCATGAGGAGCTGTCGGCGTTCGTGATCGACTTCGACGGCACGTTCGAGGTCGACCAGCACGCCCACAGCGACCATCTCGACTCGTTCTACGTCCTCGACGGCGAGGTCGAGTTCCTCGTCGCCGACGGCCCCGTCCGCGCCGGGCCGGGAACGTTCGTCGCCGCGCCGCCCGGCGCCGTCCACGGGTTCCGTAGCGCGAACGGCGAGCGGGCGCGCGTCCTCAACGTGCACGCGCCCGACGCCGGGTTCGCCGGCCGCATCCGCGGCTAGCCTCCCGCCCTTCGCAGACGCCGTCACGCGCGCTGCGTGAACCACAGCCTCGCCTCGTCGTCGTGATAGACGACGGCGTTTTCGCCGGTCTCGAGCACGAGGTCGAAGTAGCGTCGCGCCACCGGCTCCTCCGTCCACCAGCGGTCGACGACGCGCCACTCCTCGCGCACGACCGCGACGCCCCGTCGGTTGACGCGGCGCGGTGACCCGTCCGCGTGCGGCTCGACGAGCGCCGGCCGCGGCGCGTTCAGTCGTCGCGCGGTACGAGCAATGCGCGCGTCTCCGGAATGCGCGACCACGGCGCAACCTCCACCACCGTCGAGACTCCGCCTGCGCCGACCGCCGCCCGCACCTGGCGCAGACCCTCCCTGAGCTTCCCCTGCAGCGCACCTCCCTCGGCCGCGACGAGCTCGAGCTGCTCGCCGGTGTGCGTCGCGAGCTCCGCGACCTCCAGCCGGAGCTTGAGCGCCGGCGCCGGAAGCTCCGCGAGCCTCGGCGTGAGCGCGGTACGAAGTCTCGCGGCGTCGGCCGTCGGCTCCCGCAGGGTGACCGTTCGCCGCCACGACGCGCCTCCGACGAGCCGCGCCCAGAGCGCGAGCTTCCGCGGAGGCCTCCCCGCGCGCTCCTGCCGTGCCAGCACGCGGTCGACGAGCGCCGCCAGCGCCCGCCGGAGCGTCAGCTCGTTCGCGACGGCGTCCGGGAACTCGAGCGTCTCCGCGAGCAGCTGCGCCTGCCGTCTCGGTGCGACGCTGCCGTCACGCTCGGCCCTCGCCAGGCTCCAGGCGCGCCGGCCGTCCGGCCCCAACCGCTCGGCGACGGCGCCGCCCGGGAGCCCGGCGAGCTGACCGATCGTGCGGACGCCGAGCTCCTCCAGCTCCTCGTACCGCTCCCGCTCCAGCGGCAGGAGCGTGAGCGGAAGCGGCGCGAGGAACCTCTGCGTCCGGTCGTCGGAGACGATGAGCGACTGCATCGGCCGCGCAACGCTCGCCGCAGCGAGCGCGGCGAACCGCCGCTCCGCCGCCCCCGCCCGCGGGTCCCACACCGTTCCGACGGCGCCGAGCGCCCGCTTGAGGGCCGGCTCGAGCCCGCCGTAGAGCCGCTCGACGCCGCGCGTCTCGAAGTAGACGGTTCCCGGCTCGACCGGCTCGACCGCAAACCCCGCGTCCTCGAGCCGGCGCAGGATCTCCTCCCACGCCTGCTCGGCCGTCGCCGGGTCCTCCTCGACGAGCACGAGCGCCGGACACGTCGCGAGCGCCTCCCCCATCCTCATTCCCGGCCGCACTCCCCGCCCCTCCGCGGCCGCCGTCACCGACCCGAGAAGCGGCTCCTTCCCCGGCGGCGGCGCGAGCGCCGCGGGCTCCGTCGCGAGCCCCGGCCGCAGACGGAGCGCGGCTCGCAGGTCGAACGCCGGAATGACGATTGCCGCGATCACGGGAACGTATGTTCTACACGAACACGTGTTCGCCGTCAAGATGCATCTCGAAAGAAGACGCGCTACGGTCTGGCATGGAAGCCCGGAACCTGTCATCGACCAGGGGGGAGATCGCATGAGGCGATCCTGGAAGAGCGACGGCGTCGCCGACGGCGGACGGCGGGAGCATCCCGTAGCCCGCCCGCTCGCAGCGTGTGCCGTCGCGACGGCGGTCATTGCCACCGCCGTCGGAGGCGTCGCGGCCGGAGCACGCGCTGCCGGCCACGGAGGCGGCGTCACGCCGGCGGCCGCCGATGCCCGCAAGGAGTGCAAGCAGGCCGAGGGGACACGGCACCACGCCGCGCAGAAGACGCTCGAGGGAGCGCAGAAGGCGGCGCGCGACGCGTTCGCGCAGTGCCGACGCGCCGAGGCTCAGCGTCATCGCGCCGCGGTACAGGCGGAGAAGGCACGGCACGAGGCCGCGAAGGCCGCCTGTGGCGAGAACGAGGCGTGCAAGAAGGCCGAGAGCACGCTCCACCGTCAGCAGCAGAAGGCGGAGGCGCAGGCGCATCGGCTTCACCGGCGGCAGTGCACCGACGCCTTCCGCGCTGCGATGCAGGCGATTCACGCCCAGCGGGCGGCCGAGAAGGAGCAGCACCACCAGGCCGCCGAAGCCTGCAAGAACGTCCCGAAGTAGAACGCGACGGTCCCGCGGCCGGTCTCGCTACCGGCCGCGGCGGCCGCCCGAGCGAGTGTGAGACTGGGACCGTCGCAGGGCTCGAAACGAGTGAGCGGCGGCGGGCGAGGGATCCACGCGGCGGCGGCGAAACGTCGCTTCATGCGCGCGAAGGTCCTGCTCGCCGCGCTGCCGTTCGTCTTCGGGGTCGTACCGGCGCACGCCGCCGGCGATCCAGCGACGGCGGCGCTCCAGGCGACGCTCCGCTCCCGGGGGCTGTACGAGGGCGCGATCGACGGTGTCACCGGGCCTGCGACCCAGGCCGCTGTCCGCGCCGCGCAGGCGCGCGCGCGAATCGCCGTCGACGGCGTCGTCGGCCCGCAGACGCGGCGCGTCCTCGCCCTGCGCACGCTCGGGTCGCGGCCGCTCGCGACCGGCACGCGCGGCACGGATGTCCTCGCGCTGCAGTTCGCGCTCGCCTCGCACGGGTTCCCCTGCGGGACGATCGACGGCGCCTTCGGAGGGCGCACGGCGGCAGCGCTCGTCCGCTTCCAGCGCTTCGCCGGCCTCGCGCCGGACGCCGTCGCGGGCGCGGCCACGCTTGCCGCGCTCCGCCTGCCGCCGCCGCGCGTCCCGATCGCGCTCGCGCCTCCTGTCGCAGGCGGCGCGACGGACGGGTTCGGCCCCCGGGGAGACCGGTTTCACAGCGGAATCGACATCCCCGCGCCCACGGGAGCGCCCGTCGTCGCGGCCGCCCCGGGCCGCGTCGCGTACGCGGGCTTCCTCGCCGGCGGCTGGGGGCTCCTCGTGTCGATCGACCACGGCGCCGCGCGCACCCTCTACGCGCACCTCTCGCGGGTGGACGTCCGCGTGGGCGAGGTCGTGCAGGCGGGGCGCCAGGTCGGGCTCGTCGGCGCGACGGGCGACGCGACGGGGCCGCACCTGCACTTCGAGGTGCGCGTTCGAGGGGCGGCGGTCGACCCGCTCCCCGCCCTCGTCGGTTAGAGCGCGACGACCAGACGCAGCCCGGCGTCGTACTCGTCGAGCTCGCGCAGACGGCCGTGGCGTCGGTCCCACGTGCCGTCTTCGAGGTCACGATGCACGGCAGTGACAACGCGATCGACCACCTCCGCGGGCATCCGCGCGAAGCCGGAGGTCGCGGCGCGGGCCTCGGCGTCGAGCACGCGCTCGGGGTGGGCCCAGAACGATCCGAGCATCCAGTCGGGCGTGTCGCGCGCGATCGGAACAGGACGGACGTCGACACGACCGCCGAGCCATCCCGCGAGCGTCGGCGGAGGCGGGAAGATCCGCCGGTCGAGCTCGGCGACCTCGGGGAGGTAGTCGGCGACGAGCCACATCCGCGCGCTCACCTCGGCGTCGTAGGTGAGGACGACGACGGGGCCGCGTGCGACGCGGCGAAGCTCCTCGACCCCGCGTCGGCGGTCGTCGTCCCAGTGATGGATCGTCAGGATCGCCATCGCGGCGTCGACGCTCCGGTCGTCCAGCGGAAGCGGGTAGGCGCCGCTCCGGATCGGAACGGGCAAGGCCGGATCGCGCTGCGCGATCATCACGTCGCTCGGCTCCACCGGGATGACGTCGCGGTCGCGCGGCTCGTACGACCCCGTGCCTGCGCCGACGTTGACGACGGTGCGCGCGTCGCCGAGCGCCGCGTGGACGAGCGCTGCGATCCGCGGATCCTCGCGGCGCGTCGCGGCGTAGCCCTGGCCGATCGCGTCGTACCGCGCCGTTCCGGTCACGGCCTCTCCGAGACGCGGACCTCGGCTGCGGGCCCGACCATCCCCGCGAGGCGCGGGACAACATCGAGGGCGTCGACCCTCGCGCAGTACTCGATGTCGGCCTCGAGCCCCGGAGGGCCGTACGTCCGGGCGTTCAGGCCGTCGATCGTGCGCGGGTGCGCCTCCGCGAGCAACTCGGCGGCGACCGCGGCGTCCGTGCGCTCGCCGCGCAGCGCCGCCACGATCCGGCCCGCACAGTAGGCGTCGTCGAACGCGAACGCGCCCTTGTACCCGGCGCAGACGACGACGACGTCGTCGTCGACCGCGTCGACGACCGCCGACAGGTTCAGCAGCGACCCTAGGACGACCCGCTCGGCGCTTGCCGCGGCCGCGAGGATCGCGGCGGTGCCGTTCGTCGTCGAGAGGATCAGGGTGCGCGCGCACGGCGCCTGCGCGAACTCGCGCGGCGAAGCGCCCACGTCGAACCCCTCGACGACGACCGCGTCCCGCTCGCCGCCCACGACGGCTTCGTCGCCGAGCTCGGCCCGCAGCGCCCGCGCCTCGTCGAGCTCGCGGCAGCACAGCACGCGCTCGTACCCGGCGGCGAGCGCCTGCGCGATCGTCGACGTCGCCCGGACGACGTCGACGACGACGGCGACCGGCGCCGCCGCGGTCTCGGCCGGCGTGAAGGCGACGTGGATACGCACCCCGATACGCTAGTCGCGTGACGACGACGGGCACGACGCGCTACTGCTACAGGCACCCGGACCGGGAGACCGGGCTCTCGTGCTCGGAGTGCGGGCGTCCGATCTGCTACGAGTGCATGACGCCCGCGGCGGTCGGCCTTCGCTGCCCCGAGCACTCCGGGAAGCCCCAGGGCGTGCAGAAGGTCACACGCGCCGCCGAGCGCGCCGTCACAGGCGCCAGGGGCCGTCGCGCCAACACGGTCACGATGACGCTGATCGGGATCAACGTCGCCGTCTACATGCTCGAGCTCGCCGCCGGCGGGACGATCAACGGCACCGACAACTGGCTCTTCAACCACGGGTCGTCGGTGCTCAGCGGCGTCTACCAGAACGGGCAGGTGTACTCGCTGCCGGCGAACGCGGTCGTGCCGGGCGCCGACCTCGTCGGCTTCGCGCACGGCGAGTGGTGGCGGATCTTCACGCCGATGTTCCTCCACTACGGCCCGCTCCACCTCGCGATGAACATGTACAGCCTGTACTTCGCGGGCTCGATCCTCGAGTCGCTGATCGGCCACTCGCGGTTCCTGCTCCTGTACATCGTCTCGGGGCTCGCGGGCTCCGCCGGCGCGTTCCTGTGGAACCCGAACTCGATCGGCGTCGGCGCCTCCGGCGCGATCTTCGGTGTCCTCGGCGCGCTCTACGTCCTCGAGCGACGGGGGAACATCTCCACGGGCGGCCAGATCGCGGCGCTGATCGTCATCAACCTCGTCTTCACGTTCGCGCTGGCGTCGTTCATCTCGGTCGGCGCGCACGTGGGTGGGCTCGTCGGCGGCCTCGTGGTCATGTTCCTGATGCTGCGGTTCCGCCAGTCGATGCCGCTCGCGGTGGGCGCCGCCGGCGCGGTGACGATCCTCGCGATCGCGCTTGCGTACTGGCAGGCCAGCGGGTACGCGTAACCTTCGAGCGTGGCCGACGCCATCGTCGTCGGGGGCACCGCCTACCAGCCGGTGCCGCTCGAATTCACGCGCCTGGATGTCGACGACGCGCTGCGGCGGGCGCACGAGCTGCTCGACCTGATGCGCGCACGGCGGTCGGTCCGGCACTTCTCCCGAGAGCCGGTCGAGTGGGAGCTCGTCGAGACCGCGCTTCGAACCGCCGGCACGGCGCCGTCCGGCGCCAACCAGCAGCCGTGGACGTTCGTCGTCGTGTCCGATCCCGCCGTGAAGGCTCGCATCCGTGAGGGCGCCGAGCGCGAGGAGCGCCTGCTCTACGAGCGGCGCGCGTCGCAGGAGTACCTCGATGCGATCGAGCCGATCGGGACGGACTGGACGAAGCCGCACCTCACGGACGCGCCGTACGTCATCGTCGTCTTCGAGCAGGCGCACGGCTGGAACGACGACGGCTCGAAGCGCAAGCACTACTACGTCCGCGAGTCGGTCGGGATCGCCGTCGGCTTCCTGCTCGCGTCGCTGCATGCCGGCGGCCTCGCGACGCTGACGCACTCGCCGTCGCCGATGGGATTCCTTCGCGAGCTCCTCGAGCGCCCCGGGAACGAGCGGCCGTTCATCGTCATTCCGGTCGGGTATCCCGCCGACGACGCGGTGGTGCCCGACCTCGAGAAGCACGCGCTCGACGAGATCGTCGTACGCCTGTGACGCGCGCGGAGCTCGCGGCCGGCGACGCGGCGCTCGAGCGGCTTCGGGCGATCGCCCTCGCGCTGCCGGAGGTCGTCGAGGACGACGCGTCCGTCGGCCGCCCGGTCTGGAAGGTCCGCGGCAAGGTGTTCGCGATGCGCCACTCGCTGCACGAGCGGGAGCGGTGGTCGCTGTGGGTGAAGGGCGAGCCGGGCCTCCAGGAGGCGCTCGTCGCCGCGTCGCCCGAGCGGTACTTCGTCCCGCCGTACGTCGGCCGCCACGGCTGGATCGGCGCCTATCTCGACGTGGAGCAGGACTGGGACGAGCTGGCGGGCCTCGTCGAGGACAGCTGGTGCCGCACCGCGCCGAAGCGGCTTGTGGCCCAGCTCCGGCGCTGACGCGGGTGCCGCGCGGCCGCGTCCGCATCGGCCGCGGCCGGGGCGGGCGTATCCGGTGCCAGGCACCGTGCCAGAAGTGCAACGAGAGCGGCCGGGGCGGCGAGAAGTCCCTGCTCACGCGGCAAGGCGTGGCCGTGGCCGGTGCCAGGCACCGTGACGGTCGCGAAACAGAAGCGTCACAGGAGCGTGACGCGGGCGGGCCGGCGGGGCCGCCACGGCGAGCCGTCTCGTCTGTCGCGCGCTCCGTCCGCGAACGCTCGGACGGTCTCCCCCAGGTCTCCTAGCCCCCGGCGGCGACGTACTGCGAGCGGCCGCCCTCTTGCAACACGGCCTGCGCGGCGGCGAGCCGGGCGAGCGGGACGCGGAAGGGCGAGCACGAGACGTAGTCGAGCCCGAGGCGGTGGCAGAACTCGACGCTCCGCGGATCGCCGCCGTGCTCGCCGCAGATCCCGAGCTTCACGTCCGGACGCGTCCTGCGTCCGCGCTCGACCGCGATCCGCATCAGGTCGCCGACGCCGTCCTCGTCGATCGACTCGAACGGGTTCCGCTCGAGAACGCCCTCGTCGAGGTAGGTCGTCAGGAACTTGCCTTCCGCGTCGTCGCGCGAGAACGCGAGCGTCGTCTGCGTGAGGTCGTTCGTCCCGAACGAGAAGAACTCCGCCAGCTCGGCGATCTCGTCCGCGCGGAGCGCCGCCCGCGGGACCTCGATCATCGTTCCGACGAGGTACTCGATCCCGGGCGCCTCCTCCTCGAAGACCGCGACCGTCAGCTCCCGGAGCCTCCGGAACTCCTCTGCGAAGGCGACGAGCGGATGCATCACCTCGACGAGCGGCGCATCGCCCGTCCGCGCCTCGACCGCGCGAGCGGCGCGCGCGATCGCGCGGATCTGCATCTCGTAGATCTCGGGGTACATGAGCCCGAGGCGGCACCCGCGGGTCCCCAGCATCGGGTTCGCCTCGTGCAGCGACCGGATGCGGGCGCGCATCTTCTCGTCGGTCGCCTGCGACTCGTCCGGCAGGAACTCGTGAAGCGGCGGGTCGAGCAGCCGGATCGTCACCGGCAGGCCCGCCATCGCCTCGAAGATCCCCTCGAAGTCCGACTGCTGGAACGGGAGCAGCCGGTCGAGCGCCGCGCGCCGCCCGTCCTCGGTGTCGGCCATGATCATCTCCTGGACGACGGGGAGCCGCTCGTCGCCGAAGAACATGTGCTCGGTGCGCGTCAGGCCGATGCCCTCGGCGCCGAACTCACGAGCGCGCGTCGCGTCCTCGGGCGTGTCCGCGTTCGCCCGCACGTTCAGGCGCCGCGTGTCGTCGGCCCAGCGGAGAACGGTCTCGAAGTCCTCGTTGATCTGCGGCGGAACGAGCGGCATCTCGCCGACGAAAACGCGGCCGGTGCCGCCGTCGATCGTGATGACGTCGCCCTCTCCCAGCGCGTGGTCGCCGATCCGCGCCGTGCGCGCAGCCTCGTCGATCTGCAGCCCCTCGCAGCCCGCGACGCACGGCTTGCCCATGCCGCGCGCGACGACGGCGGCGTGCGACGTCATGCCGCCGTGCACGGTGAGGATCCCCTGCGCGGCGATCATCCCGTGGATGTCGTCGGGGGTCGTCTCCCACCGGACGAGGATGACCGGGCCGTGGTCGGCGCGCTCGACCGCCGAGTCGGCGTCGAACACGATCCCGCCACTTGCGGCGCCGGGAGAGGCGTTCAGCCCCCTCGCCGCCGCCTCACCGGCCACCTTCGGATCGATCATCGGGTGCAGAAGCTGGTCGAGCTGTGCCGGGTCGATGCGGCCGATCGCGTCCTCGCGCGTGATCAGCTCCTCCTCGACCATCGACACCGCACACTTCAGCGCCGCGGCGGCGGTCCGCTTGCCGGCGCGCGTCTGAAGCAGGTAGAGCGTGTCGTCCTCGACCGTGAACTCGATGTCCTGAAGGTCGCGGTAGTGGCGCTCGATCCGCCTCATCTCCCCGACGAGCTGGTCGTAGGCGTCCGGCATCGTCTCCTTCATCGCCTCGACCGGCTGCGGCGTCCGGATCCCGGCGACCACGTCCTCGCCCTGCGCATTGGCGAGAAACTCGCCGTAGATCACGTTCTCGCCCGTCGAGGGGTTGCGCGTGAACGCGACGCCCGTTCCGGAGCGCTCGCCCTTGTTGCCGAAGACCATCTGGACGACGTTGACGGCGGTGCCGAGCGTGTCCGGAATCTCGTGCGCGCGCCGGTACACCTTCGCGCGAGGGGTGTCCCACGACTCGAAGACGGCGCGGATCGAGCGTACGAGCTGCTCGCGCGCGTCGGGCGGGAAGTCGCTCCCCTTCTCGTCGCGATAGATCCGCTTGAACGTGCCGACGAGCTCCTCGAGGTCGTCGGCGCCGAGGTCGGTGTCGGCGGCGACGCCGCGACGACGCTTCAGGTCGGCGAGCGCGCGCTCGAAGAGCTGACCGTCGATTCCGTCGACGACCTCGCCGAACATCTGGATCAGCCGCCGGTAGGAGTCGTAGGCGAAGCGAGGATTGCCGGTCTTCGCCGCGAGGCCCTCCGCGGCGTCGTCGTTCAGTCCGAGATTGAGGATCGTGTCCATCATCCCCGGCATCGAGATCGCGGCGCCCGAGCGGACGGAGACGAGCAGCGGGTCGTCGTCGGAGCCAAAGGTCCGCCCCGTGCGCGCCTCGAGCCGGCCAATGTGCTCGGCGACCTCCTCCTCGAGGCCGTCCGGCAGCTCGTGCGTCTTCATGAACGCGCGGCAGGCGTCGGTCGTGACGGTGAAGCCGCCGGGCACCGGGACGCCCATCTGCGTCATCTCGGCGAGCCCGACGCCCTTGCCGCCCAGCAGCTCCCGCCCCCCGTCCGACGGCTCGTCGAAGTCGTACACGTAGCGGTTGGCGGCCATCAGGCCCGAATCTTCCCACGGCGGGCGTGAGGGAGTGGCGGTGAACGACACGACGAAGCCTCCTCGAGAACGGTCGGGCGTACGTGGAGGACGCTCGCGCCGCGGGTGCGCCCGCGCATCGGTGGCGCACGCGGAGGCGGTGCGGGGAACTACGCCCCCGAACGACGCCGCGCGCGGAACTCGGCGAGCCACGCGAGCGCCCGCAGCGCGAACCAGAACGGCGTGAAGAGGCCGTAGAAGAGGACGAGGGCGGCACCGAGCGCCGTGTACCACGTCGCCCACCGCCACGCTGGGACCGGCGGCTTCGGCCTCACGCGTGCGCGGGGCGCGCCTCGGCGGTCCGCTGCTCGACGAGGCGGATGATCCGCAGCGCGATCTCCTCGATCGAGAGCTCGGACACCTCGAGCACGGGGCACCCGAGCCGGCGGTGGATCAGCGAGGCGTAGTCGAGCTCGTCGTAGATCTCGAGCAGGTTGGCGTAACTGCGGTCGCCACGCATCCAGCGGATGCGCTCCTCGCGGATCTCCGAGAGGCGCTGCGCGTCGATGGTCAGCCCGACGACCTTCGCCGCGTCGATCCGGAACAGCTCCGGAGGCGGCTCGATGCCCTTCACGAGCGGCACGTTCGCAGCCTTGTAGCCGAGGTAGCCGAGGTAGATCGAGAGCGGCGTCTTCGACGTGCGCGACACGCCGACGAGGACGATGTCGGCGTCGCGCAGGCCCTGTCCCACTCCGTCGTCGAACTTAACCGCGAACTCGATCGCGGACATGCGCCGGAAGTACTGCTCGTTGAGCGGCGCGCGGGCCCTCGGCTTCATCTTCGCCGCCTGCCCCGAGACCTTCGCGACCGCCTCGAGCGGCTGGGCGAGGAGATCGCAGTAATGGAGCTTCGCGCGGCGGCAGAAGGTGCGCATCGCCTCCCGAAGCTCCGGCTCGACGAGCGTGTAGACGACGACCGCCGGACGGCCCCTCATCCGGTCGACGGCCAGGTGCAGGTCGTCGACCGACTCGACGCGCGGGTGGCGGATCTCCACGAACTCCTGCTCCGGGAACTGCGCCTCGAGCGCCTGGACGAGCCGCGCCGCGGTCTCGCCGGTCGCATCGGAGACGACGTGCAACTCGACCGGCTCGGTCACAACGCTCATCGACGGGAAACGGTGCGTGTGGCGACGTCTGCGCCAGCGTCGGTCGCTCCCATCGCGAAGACCCTAGACGTTCGGCGACGAGGGCCCCGTCGTCACGCGACGGGCAGCGCGAGGCGCATGAGCGTCCCGCCTCCGGGCGGAAGCTCCGCCTCGACCACGCCGCCGTGCCTGTCGGCGACCTGCTTGACGATCGCGAGGCCGAGGCCCGACCCGGGAAGGCCGCGGGCTGCCGGCGCGCGGTAGAAGCGATCGAAGACGTGCGGCAGGTCGTCGGCGTCGATCCCCGGCCCGTGGTCGCGCACGACGACGGTCCCGTCGGAGACGGAGACCCCGACGGTGCCTCCGGGCGAGCTCCACTTCGCCGCGTTGTCGAGCAGGTTCGAGATCGCGCGCTCGAGCTGCGCCGGGACGCCGTCGACCGTCGTCTCGGACAGCGTCGCCTCGTAGCGGACGTGCGGAGCGTTGCGGCGCGCGCGGGCGACGACGTCCTCGACCAGGAGGTCGAGGCGCACGGGCTCCGGGTCGGCCTGCTGCGCCTCGCCGCGGGCGAGCTCGACGAGCTCTGCCACGAGGGTCGTCATCTCGTCCAGCTGCTCGACGACGTCGTGGAGCAGCTTGCCCCGCTCGCCCTCGGGAAGCTCCCGGTCGAGCGCGAGCACCTCGATGTTCGTGCGCAGGCTCGTGAGCGGCGTCCGCAGCTCGTGCGAGGCGTCGGCGACGAGCTGCCGCTGGGCCTGCCGCGAGCTCTCGAGCGCGTCCATCATCCGGTTGAAGCTCCCACCGAGTCGGCTCAGCTCGTCGTTCCCGCGCGCGTCGAGCCGTGCGCCGAGGTCGCCGGTCTCCGTCACGTGCTCCGTCGCCTGCGTGAGCCGTCGGACCGGCGCGAGCGCCGTCCGCGCCACGGCGAGACCGAAGGCGCTCGCGAGGCCCATTCCGGCGAGGACCACCGCGAGCAGGACGTTGCGGATCCGGCCGAGCGCGGCGTCGACCTGCGTCAGCGGCCTCGCGACCTGGACGGCGAGGCCCGGCAGCATCGTGCGGACACTGATCATCCGCATGTGCGTCCCGTCGACCCGCGCGTCCGCGAAGACGGTGTCGGCGCTCCCGGCCGCGACGGTGCGTCCCGTCTCGGGTGGCAGCGCGAGATCCTGTGCAGAAGAGACGTCGTCTCCGTGCGGCCCGTAGGCCGACGGCCGCCGAACCTCGCCCCCCTGCGTCACGTACTGGATGTAGTCCTGAACCTCGCCCGGCCGCAGCGGCGGCAGCGTGACAACGACGTTGCCGTTCGGGTCGTACTCGCTCCGGAGCCGCTGGTGCGCCACGGCGTCCGCGCGCTCGCGAAGCGCGGCGTCCACCTGACCGCGCAGCTCGCTGCGGACGGCGACGTAGACGAGAGGCGCGGCGAGGACGACCGCGAGCGCCACTGCGGCGGCGCTGGCGACGGCGAGGCGGACGCGGAACGTCACGGATCGCGCAGTGCATACCCGACGCCGCGGACGGTCTGGATCAGCCGCGGCCGGCCGCCGACCTCCGTCTTGCGCCGGAGGTAGCCGATGTAGACGTCGAGCGAGTTCGACGAGAGGCCGAAGTCGTAGCCCCAGACGCGCTCGAAGATCAGCGACCGCGTGAGCACCTGGCGCGGGTTCCGCAGGAACAGCTCGAGGAGCGAGAACTCCGTCCGCGTCAGCTCGATCCGCTCGTCGCCCCGCCGCACCTCGCGGGTCGCCGGCTCGAGCTCGAGGTCGGCGAACCGCAGCACGTGCTCGTCGTCGCGCTCGCCGCGGCGCAGGAGCGCGCGCATCCGCGCGAACAGCTCCTCGAGCGCGAACGGCTTCACGACGTAGTCGTCGGCGCCCGCGTCGAGCCCCGCCACCCGATCCTCGACCTCGGTCCGCGCCGTCAGCATGAGGATCGGCGTGCGGTTGCCGGCGCGCCGCAGTTGTCGGGCGACCTCGAGCCCGTCGACGCCCGGCATGAGCACGTCGAGGACGATCGCGTCCGGCTCGACCTCGTGGGATGCGAGAAGCGTGAGCGCCTCGACCCCGTCGGCCGCGAGGTCGACGTCGTACCCTTCGAGGGCCAGGGCGCGCCGGAGGGAGTCGCGCAGTGCCCGCTCGTCGTCGACGACGAGGATGCGCGAAGGCATCGCTTACGGCCGCGTGACGGTGAGTGCGAACGCGCCGGTAGAGCCGGCGGGGCGGGTGACGCGGACGCGGACGGAGCGGTCGCCGCAGATGGTCGCCGACGCGGCGCCGGTCCCGCGCGCGAGCCTCGTTCCGGACGCGCCGAGGATCTCGACGGTGTCGCGCGTGCGCAACGTGGCGCGAACGGTGCCGTCGAGCGGCGTCGCGATCGTGTAGGTGCGCGTGCGGCCCGTACCGCTGTAGCGGAGGATCGCGGCGCCGCGCCACGGGGAGACGACGTCCTGCTCGACCGCAGCGAGAGCGGCGTCGTCGGGATAGAGACTCTGGTCGACGATCTCCCACGCCGTCTCCGGCATGCCGAGCTTCCGCTCGTTGAGGACGCGGTAGGCCTCGGCGTACGCCTCGCCCGGGTTCTGCTGGTACGACGAGCCCTCGTCGCCCGGCGACAGCTCGCCCGTCCGGACGCGCGTGCACACGCCGACGGCGGTCGCCCACCGCTTCGTCCCGTAGTCGACGGCGGGCCACGGGTTGTTCGCGCGGTTCGCGGCGACGTGATGGCCGTACTCGTGCGCGAGGATCGCCTCTGCCGTCGGCCCCTCCGCAACGTCCTCGGCGGGCGCGTACAACGACGCGTCGCCGGCGTCGTAACAGGCGAGCGCCGTGCGGCCGCAGGTGGCGCGGATCTCGCGCGACGGCGCGAGGTAGATGCGCACGCGCGAGATCTCCGGCCCGTGCACGAGCGACGCGACGAAGTCGGCCCACTTCTGCGCGGTCGCCTCGTCCTGCGGGTAGAACGACGACGCGTAGATCGTCACGGGCTCGCCCGTCGAGGCCGTGTAGGTGCCTCCCCAGACGGCGGAGGCCTGGAGCGTGCGAGCGGTCGTCGACGTCGACGAGTCGCGGATCACGCCCGCGTAGGCGAGGTCGGCGCGGCTCGGGGCCTCGAGCCGCCCTCGTCCGCCCGCACCCGCCGCCGTCGCCGCGAGCGCAGCGGCCGCGACTACGACTCCGGTCCAGAGCAGAATCCTCACGCGCCGAGGATCGCATGTACACCTGAGAATCGGGTAAGAGCCGTTTGAAGAACGGTTAACGGCGTGAAGCGTCGGCGAGGTCGTTCCGCCAGAGCTTCTAACACGGCCTTAAGCGCGCGTTCGCGCCGCGCAACGAAGGGCTAACACGGCTCTCAGCGGCCTCTTAGGGCACCCGGCAACGATGGGCCGCGTCACCGAGAAGAAGTCACTGAGACGAAGGGGAATCGATGAGCAGGAACTTCATCCGTACGGCGGCCCTCCTCGGCGCCGGGACGGTCGCACTGGGAAGCGCAACGGCCGGGTACCTCGCGCGCGGCTCCGAAGACGAGTCTCCGACTGCTGCCGCCCGTCCCGCGTCGGTAACGACGGCGGCGCAGGCGGCGGCCAGGTCGACGCTCACCGTCAACGACGTGTACCGCGGCGCTCGGACCGGCGTCGTCGAGGTGCTGGCGGCCCAGCAGGCGGCAGCCTCGCCGTTCCCGTCCGGCGGCTCCGACACGCCGACCGCCCAGGGCAGCGGCTTCGTCTCCGACGCGGCAGGGCACGTGATCACGAACGAGCACGTGGTCGAGGACGCCACCAGCGTTCGCGTCCGCTTCGCCGACGGCAAGACGGTCTCCGCCACGGTCGTCGGAGCCGACCCCTCGACGGACGTCGCCGTCCTGAAGGTGTCGAGCCTCCCCGCGAATGTCAAGGCGCTCGAGATCGGCGATTCGACGAAGCTCGAGGTCGGCGACGGCGTGGTCGCGATCGGCAGCCCCTTCGGGCTCACCGAGACGGTCACGACCGGCATCGTGAGCGCGCTGAACCGCGAGATCTCGTCGCCGAACGACTACCCGATCGAGGGCGCGATCCAGACCGACGCGGCCATCAACCACGGGAACTCCGGCGGACCCCTGCTCGACCTGCACGGACAGGTGATCGGCGTCAACGCCCAGATCAAGAGCGATTCCGGCGGCAACGACGGCGTCGGGTTCGCGATCCCGTCGAAGACGGTGAAGTCGATCTCGGATCGGCTGATCGCAAGCGGCGCCGTCGACCACGCCTACCTCGGCGTCTCGATCGACGACGCCGCCTCGGGCGGCGCCCATGTCGGGGTCGTCACCTCCGGCACGCCGGCGGCGAAGGCCGGGGTCCAGGAAGGCGACGTCGTCACCGCGATCGACGGCCGGCAGGTCGAGTCGTCCCATGATCTCCGCCTCGCGGTCGACTCCCACCAGCCGGGCGACGAGGTCACGCTGACCGTCCGGCGCGCCGGAGAGACCGTGACGATCCACGCCACCCTCGGCACCAGGCCGGCTGCCTAGAGGCTTGATGCGGATTAGGCGTCCCGTCGGGGGCGTTTCGGGCCAAGCCGAGGCGGTTCGACGTCCGCAGCGCAGGCCGGGGCCCGCGCAAGGGCGGCGAGACAACTCGGCGCCGCGCCCGGGACGGCATCCGGCACCCCGGCTAATGCCGCATCAAGCCTCCAAAAGCTCCGCCCCCCTCGGAGCGGTCTCCCCCGGGGCCTTCGGGCCCCGGGGGGCGATGCGGCCTCTTGCCCGCTACCGCGGGATGAGGCTGAAGTCGCCGAGCCGCCCGAGGGCGTCGCGCACGTCGAGGAGGAGCCGAAGGCGGTTCGCACGCACGCGCTCGTCCTCGGCCATCACCAGCACCTCGTCGAAGAAGCGGTTCACGTGCGGCGCGAGCGCTGCAGCGGGGGCCAGGCCGCCGTCGGGCTCGATCCCCGCGGCCGCGAGCGCCGCCGCGAGGTCGCGTTCGGCAGGCTCGGAGAGCAGCGACTCGTCGAGCGCGGGCGCCGCAGAGTCGGCTGCGCGTCCTGCGAGGCGGTGTGCGCGCTCGAATGCCGTATGAACAGCGTCGAACTCCGGCGTCCGCTCGGCCTCGTGCAGCATCCGTGCGAGCGACGCGACGCCGCCGAGGTCGGCCGCAGCTGAGGCGCGCGCCGCGCGGACGAACTCCACCGGCAGCGTGCCGAGAAGCCCCTCCAGGCGTTCCTCGACGAAGCCGCGGAGGTCTTCCGGCAGCAGCCGGCGCTCGATCCGGAGGCCTGCGAGCGCGAGGCGGCACAGCCCGATCGCGGCGCGGCGGAGGCCGTACGGGTCGCGCGAGCCGCTCGGGCGGGTGCCGAGGGAGAACGCGACACGCAGGTCGTCGATCTTGTCGGCGGCGGCGAGCACGGCGCCGGCGGGGCTCGCCGGCAGCGGCCCGCGCGCAGACTCGGGAAGGTACTGCTCGTCGACGGCACGGGTCACGTCCTTCGGGTAACCGGCGAGGCGGGCGTACTCGGAGCCGATGTGGCCCTGGAGCTCGGGGAACTCGCGCACGAGCTCGGCGGCCTGGTCGGCCTTTGCGAGCCGCGCCGCCTGCACGGCCCCCTCGTCCCCCCCGAGCTCGCGGACGAGCCCGACCAGACGCTCGGTCTTGTCGGCGTAGGACCCGGCGCCGGCGACGAAGGTGATGGCGGCCGTGCGCGCGGCGAGGCCGTCGATCCCGACGGCGACGTCGCGATCCCACGTGAACTCGGCGTCGCCGAGCCTCGCTTCGAGCACGCGCTCGTTGTTCCGGCCCACGACCTCGGGGTCGCCGCCGTTCGCGACGAAGGCGAACCGGTTGCCGCCGAGCGGGAACGAGCGCTGGTGGTGCTGCATCGTCGTCGTGACGACGCGCTCGGGAAGGCGCAGGAAGCGCTCGTCGAAGGAACCTGCCTGCACCCGCACGCTCTCGACGAGATAGACGACCTCCTCGAGCACGTCCTGAGGGTCGCTCCACCCGCCGAGCTCGTCCAGGCCCTCGACGATCTGCCGGTACCGGGCGGCGCGGTCCGGCTCGACTCCGACGCCGCGAAGCACCTCCGCGTACTCCTCCGCCGAAGGCACATCGACCGGGCCGGATCCCGCGAACCGATGGCCGTACGAGACGCCGCCCGACGGGACCCCTTCGACGTCCACGCGCACCGTCTCGTGGCCGAGCTTTGCGCAGAGCCAGCGCACGGGGCGAGGGAATCGGAGGTCCGGGCCCCAGCGCATGGTGCGAGCGAACCGAAGCTCTGTGACGATCGCGGCGAGCCGCTCCGGGAGCACCTCGACGACGGGCCTACCCGGCACCGCGACGCCGAGGAAGCCGTCGCGTACCTCGAGCTCCTCCGGGGCGACGCCGTGACGCCGCGCGAACCCTGCGGCAGCGCGCTCTCGCAGGTGCTCCGGCGGCCCCTTCAGCCACTCGTCGGCCGTTCGCCCGGGAAGCTCGTCGACGAGGAACGCGAGTCGGCGCGGACCGAGATAGAGGTCGCGCGGCCGCGCCGAGAGGTGGCGCAGCGCGAGGTCCGCGAGCTGAACGCCCGCCTCGCGGCAGGCGGCCGCCGGCAGCTCCTCGGTCCCGATCTCAAGCAGGAGCGACGGCATCGGCCTCCCGCTCCAGGTAGAGCTGAGCGACGGCGCGCGCGAGGTTGCGGACGCGGCCGATATACGCGGCCCGCTCGGTGACGGAGATCGCCCCGCGCGCGTCCAGCAGGTTGAACGCGTGGGAGCACTTGAGCACCTGGTCGTAGGCGGGGATCGGGAGGCCGTGCTCGAGCAGCGCACGGCACTCCGCCTCGTGCTCGCCGAACCGGCGCGTCAGCGTCTCGACCGGCGCGAGCTCGAAGTTGTAGACCGACCACTGGCGCTCGTTCTCGCGGTAGACGTCCTCCCAGGTCACCCCCGGCGCCCACTCGACCTCGAAGACGCTTCGCCGGTCCTGGAGGTGCATCGCGAGCCGGTCGAGGCCGTAGGTGATCTCGGCCGGTATCACCTCCAGCTCGAGACCGCCGACCTGCTGGAAGTACGTGAACTGCGTGATCTCCATCCCGTCGAGCCAGACCTCCCAGCCGAGCCCCCACGCGCCGAGGGTCGGCCCCTCCCAGTCGTCCTCGACGAGACGGACGTCGTGGCGGCGCAGGTCGATCCCGATCGCCTCCAGCGAGCCGAAGTAGAGGTCGAGCACGTCGTCTGGCGCCGGCTTGAGGATCACCTGGCCCTGCAGGAACTGCTGGAAGCGAAACGGGTTCTCGCCGTAGCGCCCGTCCGACGGCCGCAGCGACGGCTCGAGATACCACGTGCGCCACGGCCTGGGCCCGAGCGAGCGCAGGAACGTGGCGGGGTTGAACGTCCCTGCGCCGACCTCGGTGTGGTACGGCGTGAGCGTCACGCACCCCTGCGCGCTCCAGTAGCGCTCGAGCGCCGCGATCGTGTCCTGGTAGGTCGCCGCCACGACGCCTGATCGTAGGGACCGGCAACGACCCGCGGGCACGACGGCCGGCGAGGGATCGACTTCGAGGGTGAGTTCGTCGCGGCGGCCGTCCTGGTAGGTTCGCTCCCCGTGTCACCCACCGGTCCGCACCGCTGGCAGGAGTTTGCCTTCGAGAGCGAGGCGCTTCGCGGCAATGCGCTCGGCGACCCGCACGTTCGCCCGCTCCACGTGTGGACGCCGCCGTCGTACGACGACCAGCCGGAGCGCCGATACCCGTCGGTGTACGTCATCCAGGGGATGACCGGGATCGTCGGCGCCTGGTTCAACGTCCGGCCGTGGGAGCCGTCGTATCCCCGAGCAGATCGAGGCGGCGGGCCACGAGGCGGTGGTCGTGCTCGTCGACGCGTTCACGGCGGTCGGGGGGTCGCAGTTCATCGACTCGCCCGGAACCGGGCGCTACCACACGTATCTCTGCGACGAGATCGTCCCGTGGATCGACGGCCGGTTCCGCACCCTCGACGCGCCGCAGCATCGCGGCATCCAGGGCAAGTCGTCGGGCGGATACGGCGCGATGATCACGCCGATGCTCCGGCCCGACCTCTTCGGCGGGCTCGCGACCCACGCGGGTGACGCGCTCTTCGAGGTCTGCTACGCCCTCGAGTTCGCACCCGCAGCGCGCGCGCTGCGCGACGGGTTCGACTCGTCCTTCGACCGCTTCTGGGAGGACTTCCGGTCGGGGCGGCCGGTGCTCGCGAACAAGGACGACCCCGTTCTCGTCAACACGTACGCGATGGCCGCCGCCTACTCCGCGCGGGACGACGGCTCCGTCGACCTCCCGTTCGACGTCGAGACCGGCGCGCGGCGCGACGATGTCTTCGCGCGGTGGCTCGAATGGGACCCGGTGCATCGAGCCCGCCGTCCCGAGGTCGCCGAGGCGCTCCGCCACATGCGCGCGATCTGGATCGACAGCGGGAAGGGAGACGAGTACTTCCTCGACCTCGGCGCGACCGCGTTCCGGCGCACGCTCTCCGAGATCGGCGTTCCCGACGACGTGATCCGGTTCGAGCTCTTCGAAGGGCGCCACGGCTACATCACCTGGCGGTATCCGCTGTCGCTCGCCTGGCTCGTCGAGCGGCTGTCGCCGTAGGGCGTCCGCGCATCGCAGCGGGCGGCTGCCGGCAGGTGCGAAGCGCGGGCCGGCTGAGGCCGGCGAACGGCCGACGAACTCGGCGCCGGCTCGGGTTCGCCCACCACCCACCCCCCACCCTGGGTGGGGAAGAACACTGTCGCGGCGCGTGTGACCGAGGTGGGACGGAGTTGTGCCAATTGCGCGAAACTGCTCCGCACGCGTATCTTCCGGACGTGGGTCGCATCGCCAACATCACGTTCGCGGCGAGCGAGCCGACGGTGCTCGCCGACTTCTGGGCAGCGGCGACCGGCTACGTCCCGATCGAGTTGCCACCGGAGGTGCTGGAGCCGATTCAGCGCGAGATCGACGACGGCCGTCTCGACGGGACCGCGTGGGCGATGCTCGTCGATCCGGCGGGCCACGGGCCCCGCCTGCTCTTCCAGCGCCGCCCGAAGAGCGATCCTCAGGACATCCCGATCCACCTCGACCTCGGCGCTGACGATCGCGCAAGCGAGGTCGAGCGGCTCGTCGCGCTCGGCGCGACGATCGTCGAGACGAAGTCGCACACGATCGGCGGCTTCACCGAGGTCTGGACGGTGATGCGCGACCCGGAGGGAAACGGCTTCTGCGTCCAGTGAACTACGGCTCGGCCCGCGGGCGCTCCATCAGCTTGTAGCTCGGCGCGTCGAACCCGAGCCTGCGGTACAGGTCGTGCGCGTCCTCGGTGTGGAGGATCCACCTGAGCCCCGCGAACGGCCCGCGCTCGATCATCTCGCGGACGAGCGCGATCCCGAGACCTCGGCCGCGGTACGCGGGAAGGATGTAGACGTCCGCCAGGTACACGAACGACGTTCCGTCGGTCGCCGCGCGGCAGAAGCCGACCTGCTCCCTCCGGCGGTAGACGCCGACGACGCGAGCCGCCTCACGAACGAGCCGCTCCTGGACGTCGCGCGGCCGACCGCGAGCCCAGTACGCCTCCTCGGACAGGAACCGGTGCACCGCGGCGACGTCGACGCGATCGACGTCGTCATCGACCTCATACCCGTACCCGAGCGGCCGTCTCACGCCGACAACGTGCGGAGCCGGAAGCCGCCGTGCTCCTCGTGCGACGACGTGACGACGGCGAGCGCCTCGCGCCGGGCGCGCTCCGACAGCCCTGCCTCGTGAGCGTCCGCAAGCGGTGTCGTGAGGAGCCGCTCGGCGCCCGCGAGGCCGCCGGCCGAGAGCGACAACGCGCCCGTCGCGTGGTCGCGGCACACGGCGCCGCCGGCACGCGCCGAGAAACCCACGAGGGCCTCGCGCGCGCCGCACTCGACGCAGCTCGTCAGGTGAGGCAGGTACCCGGACAGCCAGAGCAGCTTGAGCTGGAACGCGAGCCCCAGCGGATCGAGTGCGGCGCGGGCCGGCGCGAGCGTTGGCGCCTCGTCCAGGACGTCGAGGAACCGTGCCAGCGCGTCGAAGGCGCGGCGATTCGCCTCGGGCTCTCCGTACAGGCGCAGCATCGCCTCCGCGCCGACCTGGCCCACGGCGAGCCGGTACGGATCCTCGCGCGCCTCGCGGTGCGACCGCACGAGGCTCGCCGCCGTCACCGTCTGCAGCTCGCCTCTGCCCTGGTGGAGGACGAGCTCGACGTGTGAGAGCGGCTCGAGGCGCCCCCCGAACCGCGATTTCGTCCGCCGCACGCCCTTCGCGATCGCGCCGACGCGGCCATGCGCGACCGTGTAGATGTGCAGAATCCGATCGGCTTCGGAAAAGCGCAGCGATCGAAGGACGATCGCCTCGGTCTTGTACGTCCGCGCCACCGCCGGCCAGTCTAGGGCCGTGGCCGGAGGAGCCGGTGCGCGCGGCGCGGAACCTCCCGGGCTCCTTCCGCGTTACAACAGATAGTGACCAGGATCCGGATGTACACGACCCGCTGGTGCGGGTACTGCGTGCGGGCGAAGGCGCTCCTCGACGCGAAGGGCCTCCCCTACGAAGAGGTCAGACTGGACGACGACCCCGAGTTCCGGTCGCGCCTCCGCGACCTCACCGGTGGGTGGACGGTTCCGCAGATCGTCATCGACGGTCAGCCGATCGGCGGCTACACGGAGCTGTGGCGCCTCGACCGCGACGGATCGCTCGACGAGCTGCTCGCGGCGTAGCCGAGGCCGCTCCGTTCTCCCCCGCTGAATCTCGCCGCCGGCCTACTCGACCTGCTGTCCGGCGGAGCGGCGAACCTGGCACGTCGGGCAGTACCAGGTTCCACGGCCCGCCGCGCGGATCTTGTCGATGGGCGTTCCGCAGCGGTCGCAGGGCTCGCCCGCGCGGCCGTAGACCTTGAACTCGGTTTGCATCCCGCCGCTCGAGCCGTCGGGGAGCGCGTAGTCGCGGAGCGTCGACCCCTGCCTCGCGATCCCCGCCTCGAGCGCCCGCCGGATCCCGCGGTGGAGCGCCCGGAGCTCGGCCTCGGAGAGGTCTCGTGCGAGCGTGAGCGGGTGGATCCGGGCCCGCCACAGCGCCTCGTCGGCGTAGATGTTCCCGACGCCTGCGACGGTCCGCTGGTCGAGGATCGCGGCCTTGACCGGCGCCCGCCGCCGTGCGAGGCGCTCCGCGAGGTGGCGTGCGCGGAACGTCGCCTCGAGCGGTTCACGACCGACTCGTGCGGCGACATAGTCGTCGACGTCCGCCGGCTCGAGCAGCAGCCAGGTGCCGAAGCGTCGGACGTCGCGATAGGCGACGTCCGAGCCGTCGTCTAACGTGACAACGGCGCGGCGGTACGGATCCTCTCCGAGGGCTCCCGCCGGCGCGTGGCGAAGCGACCCCGTCATCCGGAGGTGAATCAGCAGAGCTCGTCCAGACTCGAACCGAAGGACCAGATACTTCCCGCGTCGACCGACCTCACGGACGACCTCTCCCTCGAGGGCCTGTGCGACCTCGTCCGGCGGGTACGGCCGCGTCAGCCGCTCGTCGCCGATCGCGACGCTTTCGAGGCGCCTCCCCTCGAGAGCGGGCGCGAGGTAGCGGCGGACGGTCTCTACCTCCGGCAGCTCCGGCACCACGCCACGGTAGCGCCGCCGACATCGGCGGCGGATGTCGGTCCACGTCGAGCTGCGGATGTCGCGCCCGCGCCCCTCGCATGGGTTTCTACGCGGCGAGCACGTTCGCGACGGCGAGGAGGGCGAACACGACGACGCCGCCCGAGTAGACAGCCGTCGCGCGCGTCACTCCGGAGACCCGCCACGCGATCACGAGCGCAACCGCCGATACCACCACGACGAGGGCGTCGACGACAGCGGTCACGAGGCGGAGCCAGTCGGGCGCGAACGCCAGGGCGGCGATCGAGAGCGCGGCGAGCACCGCGAGCTGCGCGGCCTCGCGTCCGAGCAGGCGGGGCGTCAACGAGGCTTCGGGAGTGAGGCTACGGCGGGTCCGCACGTCGCCGCCTAGTCCGCGTCCGGCGTGCAGAGTGTGCGGGCGACCGCCGCCGTCACGACACGACCTCGAGGACGACCGGGTGCTCGGCGGGCGGCGCATCCCCGATCTCGTATGCCGAGAGGACTCCCGCTACCGCCTCGCGCGCGGTTGCCCCGTCGCGCGCGTGAACCTCGGCGAGGACGTCGCCCGCGCGAACGGCGTCGCCGCGCTTTCGGCGGCAGACGACGCCAACCGCGTGGTCGATCGCGTCGTCCTTGGCACGGCGGCCGGCGCCGAGGTGGAGCGCGGCTTTCCCCACGGCGATGGCGCCGAGGCGCGTCACGGTCCCCGCCGCGCGGGCCTCGACAACCTCGACGACCGGCGCCTGCTCGAGCGCGTCCGGGTCGGGCGTTCCGCCCTGGGCCTCGATCCAGCGACGCCACATCGTCTCGGCGGAGCCGTCGGCGACGGCGGCCGCGGCACGTGCGCGCCCCTCGGCCGCGTCGACGCCGAGGTCGGAGAGCGCGAGCAACCGGGCGCACGCGTCGAGGACGAGCTCGGTGAAGTCGGCAGGTCCCTCCCCGCGGACCGTCGCGAGAGCCTCGCGGACCTCGAGCGCGTTACCGACGGCCGCGCCGAGCGGCTGGTCCATGTCGGTCAGAAGGCACACGACCTCCCGTCCCGCGTGCTGTCCGAGCGCGATCATGGTCTCGGCGAGACGGCGGGCCTCGTCCAGCGTCTTCATGAAAGCGCCGTCGCCGACCTTCACGTCGAGGACGATCGCCTGCGCGCCGGCGGCGAGCTTCTTCGACATGATCGACGCGGCGATCAGCGACAGCTCGTCCACCGTCGCCGTCACGTCGCGCAGCCCGTACAGGAGCTTGTCGGCCGGCACGAGGTCGCCGGTCTGCCCGATGATCGCGACCCCGACGTCGCGCACCTGCGCGACGAACTCGTCCGTCGTCAGCTCGACCCGATAGCCGGGGATCGACTCGAGCTTGTCGAGCGTGCCGCCGGTATGGCCGAGGCCGCGCCCGCTCATCTTCCCGAACGGGACGCCGCACGCCGCAACGATCGGTGCGACGGCGAGCGAGGTCTTGTCGCCGACGCCGCCCGTGGAATGCTTGTCGACGACCTTCCGGCCGAGCGCTGCGCCGAGATCGAGCGTCTCGCCGCTCCGAATCATCGCGTCCGTGAGAGCGAACGTCTCGCGGGTCGATAGCCCGCGGAAGTACACCGCCATAGCGAACGCGGCCATCTGGTAGTCGGGAATCTCCCGGCGCGCGTACCCGAGCACGAGCTCCGAGATCTCCGCGTCCGAGAGCTCTTCCCCGTCCCGCTTGCGCTGGATGACGTCGGCCGCGCGGATCACGTCTCGGCGACGAAGACGACGTTCGAGCGTCGGGCGACGAGCGGGAGCGGCGGCTCCGCGGGCAGCGCGTCGATGAGCGGGGCGAGCGTCTCCGACGACTGCAGATAGCGGACGATCGCGGCGCGATCGGTGATCGTGACCGTGCCGTCGGCGTCGCGGCGCTCGACGCGTGCGAAGCGACGGGCCAGGCGCTCCTCTCCGTTCTCGGCCGTGAAGCTCAGGTGACGCGCGAGCCGCTCCGCGTCCGCGCCGACGAGCTCCCAAACCTCGCGGAGGTGATCGAGACCGTTCGTGATAGCGACGAGCCGCCCGCCCGGGCGAAGCACGCGCGAGAGCTCCCCGAGCGCGCGGTCGACGTCGGCCACGTGATACAGCATCCAGTTCGCGGCGGCGGCGTCGAATTCGCGGTCGGCGAACGCGATCGCCTGCACGTCGCCGACGCTTGCGTCGAGGCCTCGCGCCGTCGCGAGCTCCACCATTCGCGGCGACTGGTCGACGCACGAGACGTCAGCGCCGAGCTCGTCGCGCACGCGCGCGGCGAACCAGCCGTCGCCGCAGCCGACTTCGAGCACGCGGCGCGGCGCGACTTCGGCGAGGGCAGCGAGCGCGACGTCGCCCGCGAACGGCCCGGACGTGTCGACGTAGAGAGACGACCGCGACTCGAGTCCGCCCTCGGTCGCGTATTGCCTCTGAACGTACGCGGGGTCGTCGATCGCGGCCCCTGGGCCGCCGCGCGCACTCACGGCGCGAGGATCGGCGTTCCGGGAACGCCACGCGTCGCCGCGCGCCCGCCGAGCCACGCGTTGACCGTCGCGCCGACGTCCGCGAACTCCCCGCCCTCGTGGATCCGGCCGCCGGCGTTCCGGCCCTCGGCGTACGCGAGGAGCAGGGCGTGCTCGCGCGAGTGATCCGTGGACGGCGTCGTCGGGTCGCATCCGTGGTCGGAGGTGAGGATGAGCAGATCGCCAGCGCGCAGCGTCTCGAGGAGATCCGGGAGGCGTCGGTCGAAGTCCTGGAGGCAGCGGTGGAAGTTCACGGGGTCGTTGCGGTGCCCCCACAGCATGTCGGTCTCGACGAGGTTGACGAACACGAGGCCGTCGTCGATCTCGCGGAGGAGCTCCTCCGTTCTCTGGATCCCCTCGACGTTCGATTTCGTCGGGAACGACTCGTCGACGTCGCAGCCGGCGAAGATGTCCGAGATCTTTCCCACGCCGAAAACAGTTCGGCCGGCGTCGCGGACGAGCGAGAGGTAGTTCGGCCGCCGCGGCTCGAGCGAGAAGTCGTGGCGGTTCGCCGTCCGCACGTACTCCCCGGGCGTCCCGACGAACGGGCGCGCGATCACGCGCCCGACGGCGTGCTTGCCGGTGAGGATCTCCCGCGCGACCCGGCACGCGCCGTAGAGCTCCTCCAGCGGCACCGTTTCCTCGTGCGCGGCGATCTGGAAGACAGAGTCGGCGCTCGTGTACACGATCCACTTCCCTGTCTGCTGGTGCTGCTCGCCGAGCTCTTGGATGATCTCCGTCCCGCTCGCGGGCTTGTTGCCGAGCACCCCGCGGCCGGTCCGGTTCATGAACGGGTCGATCACGCTGTCCGGGAATCCGTGCGGGTACGTCGGCATCGCCGTCGGCGTCACGACGCCCATCAGCTCCCAGTGCCCGGTGGTCGTGTCCTTGCCGCGCGAGCGCTCGACGAGGCGTCCCGCAACGGCGGGCGCGCCCGGCTGCGGCGGGCAACCCTCGAGCGGCTCGACGTTCCCGAGGCCGAGCGCCTCGAGCGTCGGCAGGTCGAGACCGCCGACCGTCCGGGCGACGTTTCCGAGCGTGTTCGAGCCTTCGTCGCCGTATTCGGCCGCGTCGGGCAACTCGCCCGCCCCGACGGCGTCGAGGACGATGACGCACGCGCGGGGCACGCGGCTATCCTACTTCGCGTGGAGACGTTTCTCGGGCTCGTCGGCATGGCCATCTTCATCGTGGGCGTCGTCACGCTCGCCGCGCTCGTCACGTGGGGCGTCGTGAAGATCAGCCCGAATCCCGAGGACAAGCGGGCGCGGCAACAACAGCAGCAGCAGGAACAGCAGGCGCAGAGCTAATCGCGGCGTGTCCCGCGGCGCGCCACCGCCGGATGCGTCAGTCGAAGTGCTCGATCCCGTCCGGCAGGGTGATCCACGGGTGCCGACGCGCCTCGTACACCGAAACCGTCGGGGGCGCGAACGACGGGTCGGCGAAGGCGCCGACCGGGATCGCGATCACGTCGCTGCGGTCGGCCGTGGTGTAGAAGACCGTCGAGCCGCAGTCCGGGCAGAAGCGGAACGTTCGCTCCTCACCCTCGTCGTCGGAGCAGCGGCTGTACGCATCGAACCGGCCGGTCACGCGGACCCGGTCCGACGGGAACCGCGCCTGGACGCCGAACGCGCTGCCCGTCCGCCGCTGGCAGGCGCGGCAGTGACACATCGAGATCCGGACGGGATCTCCCTCCGCGGTCACGCGCAGCTGGCCGCAGTGACACGCCGCCTCGCGCGACTGCACGCCTAGACAGCCGAGAGCGGCAGGACGTCGGCGAGGGGCGCGTAGTCGAGGCCGTGCGCCTCGGCAACGGCCTCGTAGGTCACCCTGCCGTCGAGGACGTTGACGCCCTTCGCGAGCGACGGATCGCGCGCGACGGCCTCGCGCAGCCCCTGCTCGGCGATCGCCTCGACATACGGGAGCGTCGCGTTCGTCAGCGCCTTCGTGGACGTCACCGGCACCGCACCGGGCATGTTCGCGACGCAGTAGTGCGTGACCTCGTCCACGACGTAGACCGGCTCCGAGTGTGTGGTCGCGTGCGAGGTCTCGAAGCAGCCGCCCTGGTCGATCGCGACGTCCACGAGGACGGCGCCGCGCTTCATGCCGCGGATCATCTCCCTCGTCACGAGCTTCGGCGCGAGCGCGCCCGGGATGAGGACTGCGCCGATCACGAGGTCGGCGTCCGCGACCGACGCCGCGATCTGCAGGCTCGACGACATGAGGAGCGTGACGCGCCCCGACAGAATCTCCTCGAGGTGCCGCATCCGGTCGATCGACCGCTCGAGGATCGTCACGTGCGACCCTAGACCGAGGGCGATGATCGCCGCGTTGTAGCCGACGATCCCACCGCCGATGATCACGACGCGGCCGGGCGCGACGCCCGGGACGCCGCCGAGGAGAAGGCCGCGCCCGCCGAGCGGCTTCTCGAGGAAGTACGCGCCGGCCTGCGCGGCGAGCCGTCCCGCGACCTCGGACATCGGCGCGAGGAGCGGCAGCGCGCGGTTCTCGGTCTCCACGGTCTCGTACGCCACGGCCGCGATGCCGGAGTCGACCAGCGCACGCGTGAGCGGCTCGTCCGCGGCGATGTGGAGATACGTGAAGAGGATCAGGCCCTCGCGGAGGCGCTCGTACTCGCTCGCGACCGGCTCTTTCACCTTGAGCACCATGTCGCTCGCGGCCCAGACCTCGTCGACCGGGGCGATCCGCGCGCCGACGCGCGCGTAGTCGTCGTCGGCGAACGCGCTGCCGACGCCGGCGGTCGTCTCGACCAGGACGTCGTGACCGCGATTGATGAGCTCGAGCGCGCCGGCCGGCGTCAGCGCGACGCGGTACTCGTCGGGCTTGATCTCCCTGGCGACACCGATCCTCAAGGCCGCGCAACGATACAGCGTTGCACCGGGCCTGCGGTCCTCGACGGCCGACGCGTGCCGCGGCCTACGCCGTCCCGTCCTCGAGCCGGAGGAGAAGCAGGAGGCCCGCCAGCGTCTTCGCGTCCTCCACCCGGGGCAGGAGCGCCGGAACCTCGGCGAGCGGGACGCGGACGACCGTCAGATCCTCGCTTCCATCGGGGTGCGCTTCGCCCTCTGCGACGTCGCGCGCGACGAAGAGGTGAATCTGCTCGTCGCAGAACCCCGGCGTCGAGTACACGGCCGCGACCTCCTCCCAGTCGCCGCCGTGAAGGCCCGTCTCCTCTTCGAGCTCGCGCCGGGCGGCGTCCAGCGGCGGCTCGCCGTCGTCGACGTTCCCCGCCGGAAGCTCGAGAAGCTGCCGGCCGGCGCCCGCCCGCTGCTGGCTGACCAGGACGACGCGTCCCTGACGGTCGACGGCGGCGACGGCGGCCGCCGGGCCGTGGACGACGACCTCCTTGCCCTCGCGCAGCTCCACGGAGACGAGCTTCCCCTGGTAGGCCCCGTCGCTCATCGCGTCGCGATCCTCTCGACGAGGTCGCGCTGGTCGCGCGCGAGCGATATCCGCGCCGCGGCCGCGTTCTCGAGTGCCCGCTCGGGCCGGCGCGTCGCAGGGATCACCGCGTCGATTCGATCGTCCGCGAGCGCCCACGCCAGGAGCGCCTGCGCCCACGTCTCGACGCCGAGCTCCCTGAGCTCCGATTCGGTCGGCCGTCGGCGCCGGCGCGCGTCGTGGCCGGAGCCTCCGAGCGGCCGCATCGCGATCACTGCGACGTCGAGCTCCGCCGCGAGCGGCAGGAGCTCACGTTCGCAGTCGCGCTCCCACGGGTTGTACGGGATCTGGAGGACGTCGAACCGCCGCGTGCGGAGCGCGTCTGCGAGGCCTGCGAAGGCGGACGTCGCGTAGTGCGTCACGCCCAGACGGCCGACGCGGCCGTCCGCACGCTCCCGCTCGAGCCAGTCCAGGTGCTCGCGCCACGCGACCAGGTTGTGCACCTGCTCCACGTCCACGCGGCCGCCGTACCAGGCGAGCTGGCGCGCGAATTGCGCCCGACCCTCCTCGACGCCGGCGGCCCAGATCTTCGTCGCGACGATCGCCTGGTCGCGGGCGTCTGCGAGCGCCGCGCCGAGCGCCCGCTCCGCGCCTCCGTACATCGGGCTCGAGTCGAAGAGCCTCGTTCCTGCGCCGAGCGCAGCGCCGACGACGTCGCGGGCAAGGCCCGAGTCGCCCTCGAACGTGTTCCACGTCCCGAGGCCGACGACCGGCCCGAGCCGCCGCTCGCGCGCAGACGCCTCCGTCACATTCGCCGCCGCCGACACCTGCCGCCTCTACCCGCGACACGCGAAGCGACACCCGTGCCGCGCGGTCACGGTAGCGAAGGCCCTGTGACGCGTTCGTGGCGCAGTTGTGCCTTCTTCGTGCCCCCTCGTCCCCGTTCGTCGGCGAGCCGGGCGCCGACGACGCCTGCGGCATACGCGGTCGCGAAGAACGCCGGCTCCTCGTCGGCGCTCCGCCCCATGAACGAGAGCGGGAGCCCCGCGCAGGCGGCGCGCCAGCCGTCGGCGTCCGCCTCCTCCACCGTCACCCCTTCGGGGAGCGCCGCGCCACGAGGCCACGGAACGCGGACGGGCGCCGTCGGGCAGAGGGCGAGTACCGCCCGCGTGTGGTGCGAGAGGCCGCGGTGACGCGGGCGCGGATCGAGGTCGGAGACGCGGGCGGCGAGCACGGGCGACCCGCCGAGCGCGAAGGACGCGTTGACGACGTCGGCCAGCGTCGCCGCGCCGTGGCCGTACCGCGATCCGGTTCCGACGATCCCGGGCCCCACCGAGCACACCACGGCTTCGAACCCCATCGCCTCCGCCCAGAGGAGCGCCGACCCCGCCGTCAGGGCGGCGACGTCGGCGTCGGAGCAGGGCGCCACGCCGATCGTCACGTCGACGAGCGCCCGCTCGCGAAGCGTCCGCAGCACGTCCGAGAGCGCGACCGGCAGCGCACCGCCGGCGACCTGGACGTACGCGACACGTCGCGCGGCGAGGGCGGCACAGACGGGAGCGACCTGCGAGTGGACCGTGCAGCAGACGACCGGAAGCCCGCGCAGGCCGTCGGCGTCCGACCCGTCCTCCTCGACGTACCGAACGGCCCGCTGCCCGGGCGTGTACGGAAGCGACATGACGTGCGCGCCCTCGTCGACGGGAAGGCCGATCCCGCGCGTCAGGTTCGCGTACACGATGTCGTAGCCCCCCGACCCGAGGCTGAGCTCGCTCGCCTGCACGTTGACGAGCACGTCGTCTCCCACCTCCACGTCGCCGGTGATCCTCGGGTAGGCGACGCACGGGAGGCCGTCGACGGTGAGACGAACGAGGCCGTCGAGCCGCTCGGTGACCGCGGTGACGCTGCCGCGCCTAAGCGACAGCGGCATCGAACAGCGCGAGCGTCACGTCGACCATTCCGTCGAGATCGGCGACGGCGATGTGCTCGTCGGGCGTGTGTATCTCCGCCATGCCGTTCGCAAGGTTCACGCACTGCAGGCCGCGCTCGTTGAAGACGTTCGCGTCGGCGGCGCCTCCCGACAGCCCGTAGCTCACGGTTCGGCCGGCGCGGTCCAGCGCGGAGGCCGCAATCGCGACCGCCTGATCCTGGCGCGCGAACCGATAGCCGCGATAGCTCTTCCGCGCGTTGGTCTCGACCTCGCACTCCGCGACTCCCGCGGCGAACGTCACGGCGTCCTGCATCTCCTGGACGAGCGCGGAGAGCCGCCGCTCGTCGTGCGAGCGCGCCTCCGCGACCAGCGTGCACCATTCGGGGACGATGTTCGCCGCGGTGCCGCCCGTGATCGTCCCGACGTTCGCCGTCGACTCGTCGTCGACGCGGCCGAGGCGCATCTCGGCGATCGCCCGCGCGGCCGCCGCGATCGCCGAGCGGCCCTCGTCGGGGTACATCCCCGCATGCGAGGCGCGTCCGTGGAAGGTGATCTCCAGCGACTGCGAGAACGGTGCTCCGAGGATGATCTCGCCGATCGGCGCCGCCTGGTCGTAGACGTATCCGACCTTCGCGCGAAGCCGCGCGTGGTCGAACGCGAACGCGCCGCGGAGCCCCACTTCCTCCTTCGGCGTGAAGAGCAGCTCGATGCCCGCGTGCGGCCGGTTCTCCACGAGGACGCGCCGCGTCGCCTCGAGCATCACGGCGACCGCCGCCTTGTCGTCCGCGCCGAGGATCGTCGGGCGCGCGTTCCGGACGATCCCGTCCTCGACGACCGGCTCGATCGCGTCCGTCGGCGGGACGGTGTCGAGATGGGCGCACAGGAACAGGGGCTCGCCTTCGGTCGTCGGATCGAGGCGCGCGTAGATGTTCCCTGCGTTCGCGCCGATCTCGGCGCCGCTCTCGTCCTCGTCGGCCTCGATCCCGCAGTCGCGCAGATAGCGGAGGACGAGATCGGCGGCCGGCCGCTCCTCTCCGGGCGGAGTGCTGAGCGCGGCGAGCTCGAGAAACAGGTCGAGTGTCTGCGAGGTCACGGACGCGCATCGTACGCGGAGCCTCCGCGCGGCTCGCCCGCTCGGCGCGCGTCAGCCGGCGACGCGAACGCGCTCGCCCTCGCGCTGCCGCGCGCGGACGAGCGCGGCGCGGACGAACTCGCGGAAGAGCGGCGCCGGCCGTGTCGGCCGCGACTTGAACTCGGGGTGGAACTGCGACGCGACGAACCACGGGTGGTCGGGAAGCTCGACGATCTCGACGAGCCTCCCCTCCTGGAAGGTGCCCGAGACGGCGAGTCCGGCGTCGACGAGCTGGTCGCGGTAGGCGTTGTTCACCTCGTACCGGTGGCGGTGCCTCTCCGCGACCACGGCGTCGTCCTCGTAGGCCTCGCGTGTGCGGGTCTCCACGGCGAGCTCCACGGCCTGCGCGCCGAGACGCATGGTGCCGCCGAGATCCTCGACCTCCTTCTGCTCCGGAAGCAGGTCGATCACCGGATACGGCGTCTCGGGATCCATCTCGGTCGAGTTCGCGCCGTCGAGCCCGCAGACGTGACGCGCGAACTCGGAGACCGCGACGTGCATCCCGAGGCAGATGCCGAGGTACGGAATCTCGTCCTCGCGCGCGACGCGGCAGGCGAGGATCTTGCCTTCCCAGCCCCGGGAGCCGAAGCCCCCGGGAACGAGGACGCCGTCGACACCCGCAAGCTCCGACCGCGCCTCGTCGAGCGTCATGTCCTCGGCGTCGACCCACCGGACGTGCACGCGCGCGCCGTTGTGAATCCCGGCGTGCTTTAGCGCCTCGTGCACCGAGAGGTAGGCGTCGTGGAGCTTGACGTACTTGCCGACGAGCGCGATCTCGACCGTGTCCCGTCGCTCGTCGAGCCGCTCGATGAGCTCGTCCCACTCCCCGAGATCGGGTTCCGGAGTGTCGAGGCCGAGGCGGTCGCAGACGAGGCGATCGAGCCCCTGCTCCTGGAGCGCCCGCGGGACGAGGTAGACGTCCGGCACGTCGATCGCCGAGACGACCGCTTCGAGGTCGACGTCGGCGAACAGGGCGATCTTGTCGCGGATGTCCCTCGTGAGCGGCTCCGTGGACCGGCACACGAGGACGTCGGGATGGATACCGATGCGCCGCAACTCGTTGACGGAATGCTGCGTCGGCTTCGTCTTCAGCTCACCCGCGTTGGCGATGAACGGCACGAGCGTCACGTGCAGGTAGAGGACGTTCGCCGGCCCGACCTCTCGCCGGAACTGGCGAATCGCCTCCAGGAACGGGAGCGACTCGATGTCGCCGACGGTGCCGCCGATCTCGGAGATGACGACGTCGGTCGCAGACGAGTCGGCAACGGAGCGGATGCGCGACTTGATCTCGTTCGTGATGTGGGGGATCACCTGCACCGTCGACCCGAGGTACTCGCCCTTGCGCTCCTTCCGCAGGACGCGATCCCAGACGGCGCCCGCGGTGTGGTTGGCGGCGCGCGAGAGGTTCTCGTCGATGAAGCGCTCGTAGTGACCGATGTCCAGATCGGTCTCGGCGCCGTCCTCCGTGACGAACACCTCGCCGTGCTGGAACGGGCTCATCGTCCCCGGATCGACGTTGATGTACGGATCGAACTTCTGCACCTGGACACGCAACCCGCGCGCCTTGAGGAGCCGCCCGAGCGACGCCGCGGTGATCCCCTTGCCCAGCGACGAGACGACGCCGCCCGTCACGAAGATGAACTTCGTCGTCACGCGATGCGTCCCCAGCGGTCGACCTCGCGCAGCACCGGCGTCCGCTCGATCAGCGACCCGATGGACGTGCGCTCGCCGAGGACTGTGAGAGCCGCGAGCGCTGCGATCGCTACGTACCGGCCCCTGCCCGTGAGACGACTCACGGACCTCAACCCTAGCAGTGCCCCCAGGCTGTTCGCCCCTGCGTCGCCGAGCATCGTCATCTCGCGGAGATCGTAGGGAGCGAGCAGGACGGCGAGCGTGAGCGGCGCGCCGAGAGGCGGAGCGACCAGGACGTACGCCTTGAGCGCGCGGCCGGGCCGGGTGTCGAGCTGGTTCAGCGCGTTGGCCGCGAGCGATACGAGGGCGGCGCCCGAGAGGCTTCGTGTCCGCCACAGGGAGTACAGGGGGATCCCGACGAGCTTCAGCATCCCGGTCGTCCGGCGGGCGCGCAGATGCGCGCGGAACCCGCGCTCGGGGCCCGACCACACGTCGTCGGCGAGGCCGAGCGCGGCGACGACCGGCACGTGGACCGCGAGCACCGCGCCCACGAGCGGCAGGCGCGAGCCCCGGAAGTTGACCCCGAGCGGCCCCGTTGCGACCACGAGGTCGACGAGTTGGCGGCCGCGGTGCGCGAACCCTCGGAGATCCCGCGTCGTCGGGCGATGCCTCAGGTCGAGGACGATCTCCTCGACGCTCAGGCCCGCGCGAACGGCGTCGATCGTCATGCGCGTCTCGGCTCCGAACCCCGGCGCGAGCGGGAAGACGGCTTCCCGCGCGCGCGGCGAGAGCGCGCGCTGGCCCGAGAGCGGCTCCGTCGCGTCGTAGCCGGACCGTATGCGGATCAGCGCCCGGGCGACTCGCTTCGCGATCCCGAAACCGCCTCCGGCACGCTCACGGAACCGCGCGATCGCGAGATCGGCGTCGCCGACGAGAGGGCGCACGTCGCCGGCGAGGTCGGCGTCGACCAGCACCAGCGACCCGGGAGGCGCCGCGCGTTCCGCCGCGGAGAGCGCCTGACCCTTCCCGCGACGCGGCAGTCGAAGGACCATCGCGCCTGCTTCGGCGGCGCGCGCCGCCGTGGCGTCGCGGGAGCCGTCGTCTGCGACGATCACGAGCGAGCCTTCGAACTGTCGGCGCAGTGATTCGACCGCGCCGGCGACGACCGCCTCCTCGTCGCGCGCCGCGACGAGGACCGCCGCGACGTCAGCCACTCGCAACCGCGTCGAGTGGCGGTAGCGGTGCATCGGCGGTCGTCTTCACGCCGAAGTGCCCCTGTGGCGAGCCTGCGAGGAGAAGCGCGAGCGCGAGCCGCCCGGACGGCGTCTCGACGTCGTCGACCGTCGAAAGCCCGTCGTACTGCGAGAAGGAGTCGATGTTCGACGGGTCGGCACTCGTTCGCTCGGCCGCGACGACCGGAACTCCCGCCGACGCGAGGCCGTCGTACAGGCCGGTGACGAACCGTCTGGTCGCCGCGTCGCGCGGCTGCTCCGACTGGACGATCACGACGCCGTCGGCGGCGGCGCCGTCGTCACCGCGCTGCTCCTCGACGACGACCGATGTGAGCGCATCGGCGACGGGAGTCCGCCCGCCCGTCACCCACTCCTGGCCGAGCTCGCGACCCGCGTCCTCGAGCTTTCGGTAGCCGGGAGTGCCGGCGAGGGCGCGGCGGACGTTCTTCACCTGGATCGGGAGCTTGAGAGCGCGGTAACGCGCCGGCGTCGCGTTCGCGTCTGCGAGCGTCTGCTGGACATCCGACCCGGTAGAGCCGCCGCCGGCTCCGACGACGACGACGGCGACGTTCTTGCCGTCGAGCCGCCGGCGCATGAGGACGGGGTACGCGTCCGTCATGAAGGCGAGCGCCGCCTGCTGTTGCTGGCGTAGGCCGTCGTTCTGCGCCGACACGTCGTCGACCCGCGACTGGAGGCGGTCGATCCGGTTCTCGAGCTTCTGCCGCTCGGACTTGTCGACGAACCCGCGCCCGGAGATTCCGACGCCGACGACGATGCCGATCACGAGCGCGAAGAACACCGCCGCGAGGGACGTGACGTGGTACCGGAAGTCGAGCACGAAGGGGGATCAGTGTCGCAGACGGTGCGTCACGCCTCGTCCGCAGTTCCCCGGCTGCGTCTGGACGTCGCGCGGACGAGGCGCCGGCTCAGAAGAGGCGCTCTGCTAGCACCTCGAAGAGGTTCCGAAGCGCGGGCGACGCGAGGACGGCGACGAGGAGCGCCGCGAGCGCCGCGAGCGACAGGAGGACGAACGGCCAGACGCCGACGCTCGGGCTCACGAGGCGGGAGACGCCCTTCGCGTCGACGAGGATCTCGCCGACCTTGAGGCGCGTGACGAAGGTCGACGACATTCCGAGCCGGTCGCGCTCGAGGAACTCGACGAGATTGAAATGGGTTCCGACGGCGACGATGAGCTGAGCGCCCTTCTCGTACGCGAGGAGGAACGCGGTGTCCTCGCTGATCCCCGGGACGCGGACGACGTGGTACGGGATCCCGAGCGAGTCGAGGCGCTGTGCACCCGGCGCTTCGCCGTCGCGGTAGGCGTGGACGACGATCTCGGCGCCCGAGCGCAGCGTTCGATCCGAGACGGAGTCCATGTCCCCCACGATGACGTCCGGCTTCCAGCCGACCTCGACCATGGCGTCGGCTCCTCCGTCGACCCCGATCAGGACCGGGTGGTAGTCGCGGACGTAGTTGCCGACCATGCGGAGGTCGCGCTTGTGACCAGGCCCGCGCGCGACGACGAGCGCGTGACGGTCGCGCATCCGCGTCCTGAGCGGCGGGAGCTCGACGCCTTCGGTGAGGAGCCGGCCTTCCTCGCGGAGGAACCGGAGCGTGTTCTCGGCAAACGCCTCGAGCGCCTCCGTGACGCGCCCCCGCTGGTCGTTCAGCGCCTGCTCGAGCCCGCGCTCGTCCAGCTGCCTTCCGCTTACGAGGCACGTCCCGTCGCGGTAGACGCCCGAGCCGCGGACGGTCACCAGCTCGCCGTCCGAGACGCGCTCGAACAGGTCCGCCCCGGGAGCGTCGATCAGCCGGACGCCGCCGCGCACGAGCTGGAGCGGGCCAGGATTCGGGAACCGGCCCGTCTGGCTCGGCGCAACGTTGACGACGACGCGCACGCCCGACTCGATGAGCTCCTCCGCCGAGACTCGGTCGAGGTCGGCGTGGTCGATGATCGCGACGTCGTCAGGACCGACGCGCTTCGTGAGGTTCTTCGTCCGTCGGTCGAGCCGCGCGTGGCCGGTGAACTCCACGAAGCTCATGCCCGGAGGCGAGCCTAGTGGAAGACGGTCGAGGCGCGGCGGTCGCGACGGGCGGGGTCAGACCCGACACGGCCGTCTCGGACACGTCCGGTGCCAACACGTCCGGTGCCAGGCACCGCAACAGAAGCGTGACGCGACCGTGACGGAAATGTGCCGCCGGTGGCAGTCTCTTGCGCCCGTTCGAGGCGACGCCCCGAGTTCTTCGCATCGACGATCTCGGCCGTGTCCGGTGCCAGGCACCGTGACAGAAGCGTGACGCTCTCTCGCACGACCCTCGCGGACATGGCGGAGCCTGATCCCCGCACGGGCGTTCAGGCGCCGTGCGGGCGGGGGTGAGTCACCCGTCGAGCGCCGCGAGGAACTCTCGCCCGCCGAGCATCCGTTCGAGCTCCTCGCGCCGCTCCGCCTCGTCGAGCTGCTCGATCCGCGTGTGGGTCGGGTCGCCCGGGACCTTCTCGACGAGGAAATGGCGGTCGGCGAGGCTGGCGATCTGCGGAAGGTGCGTGATCGTCAGCACCTGCGCGCGCCCCGCCAACCGGCGCAGCGTCTCACCGACGGCGTGCGCCGTCGTCCCGCCGATCCCGGCATCGATCTCGTCGAAGACCATCGTCTCGCCCCCGGCGACGGCGGCGAGCGCGAGCGCGATCCGCGAGAGCTCGCCTCCGGACGCGGTCTCGGCAACGGGCGCAAACGGCAGTCCCGCGTTGGGCCGGACGAGGAAGACGGCCTCGTCTGCGCCCGAGGCGCCGGGCTCGCGCGTGCGGAGCTCGACCCGGAACTCGCCGTCGCCGAGGCCGACGCCCGCCAGCTCGAGCGCGACCGCGCGGGCGAACGGGGCCGCGGCGGCCTCGCGCGCCTCACGGAGCCGCCGATGAGTCGCGTCCAGCTCCCCCTGCGCCGCCGCAAGCTCGTCCTCGACCGCCCGGACGGGGTCGAAGCCGTCGTCGAGCGCCTCGAGCTCGCGGCGCGCCTCGGCCGCGCGCCCGAGAAGCTCGTCGTAGGACGACGCGCGGTGGCGACGACGGATGTCGGCGAGCCGCTCGAGCTCTTCCTCGACCGCTTCGAGCCGTCCCGGCTGGGCCTCGAGCGACGCGACGAACGTGCGCAGGTCGGACGCGGTCTCGCGCAGGCGAAGCTCCACGTCTCGCAGAGTGTCGCCGACAGGCCCGAGCTCAGGCGCGAGTCGCTCGAGCGGCGCGACCTCGCGCTCCGCCGCCGCGACGAGGTCGCTCCCGCCGGCGCCGTCCTCGGGCGCGAGGGCGGCGACGGCGGCGGCGGCGCCGGAGACGAGATCGGTGAGGTGGCGCAGCCGTTCGCGCTCGCCCCGGAGCTCGTCCTCCCGCCCCGGGTCGAGCCCCGCCGTGTCCTCGGCGAGCGCGCGCAGGCCGTCGAGGCGTTGGCGGGCGGCTGCGGCGTCGCGCGTCAGCTCCTCGTGCGCGCGACGCGCCGCGTGCAGCCGGCGCCACGCGGCGCGCGCCGGCCGCGCGTCGACCTCCGCGTACGCGTCCAGCAGCTCGAGCTGGTAGGCAGGGCGCGCGAGCCGACGCTGCTCGAACTGGCCGCTCATCGCGATCAGCCGCTCCGCCGCCGCGGCGACGTCCTCGCGTGCCGCGCTGCGGCCCCAGGCGTAGGCGCGCGTCCGCCCGTCTGCGAAGATCCGCCGCGCCAGGACGAGCACGTCCTCGCCCTCCGGCTGCAGCTCCGCAAGCGCCCCCAGCGGCTCGTCGCCGGGCAGGTCGAACTCGGCCTCGACGTACGCCTCGGGCGCGGCGACGCCGATCGCGGACGCGTCGGTCCGGGCGCCGAGGAGCAAGCCGATCGCCGCCGACAGGATCGTCTTCCCCGCGCCGGTCTCGCCCGTGATCGCGTTCAGCCCCTCGTCGAACGCGAGGTCCGCCTCGCGGATGAGGACCAGGTTCTCGATGCGCAGGCGCCGGAGCACGCGATGCAATGGTACGGAGGGCACCCGCCGGTGCCATCGGCCGGTTCAGCCCGGTCCGAACGTGTCGCGGTAGCGCCGGAAGAACGTCCGCTCGGGAAGAGTCGCGAGGAGGCTGCGGTCGGCGCCGAGACGGATCGAGACGCGCGCGCCCGGCTCGAGCTCGGTCACAGCGTGTCCGTCGACGAGCACCTTGGCCGCCACGTCGGACGTGCAGTTCTCGACGACGAGGTTCCCGTCCCGCCCGACGACCAGCGGGCGCGCGTGCAGCGAATGCGGCGCGACGAACGTCAGAACCATCGCGTCGAGCCCCCAGACGAGCACCGGGCCGCCGTTCGAGAGGTTGTACGCCGTCGACCCCGACGGGGTCGAGCAGATCAGGCCGTCGCACGGCTGCGTCCCGAGTCCCTCCTCGCCGATCGCGAACCCGAGCTCGATCATCCGCCCGAGCCGTCCGCTCGCGACGACGACGTCGTTGACGGCCGTTCGCCGCTCTGCGCCGACCTGCACCTCGAGCGTCGAGAGCTCGACGACCTCGTAGTCGCCGTCGAACGCGCGGCGGACGCCCTCCTCGAGCCGGTCGCCGGGCGCCGACGTCAGGAACCCCACGCGGCCGAAGTTGACGCCGAAGACGGGCACGCCCGTGCCGAGGAAGCGGGCCAGCGCGCGCAGCATCGTCCCGTCGCCGCCGAGGACGACAGCGAGGTCGACGTCTGTCGCACCGTCGTCGACGAGCGTGACGCCCGCTTCCTCCGCGACCTTGCGCAGGCGGCCGAGGCCGGCCTCGACCCGCTCGAGCTGCCCGTGCGCGAAGACGGCGGCCCGCTCAACCGGTCGCATCGGCGATCCAGCGGTCGAGGTCGCGCGGGAGCTCTGGGGATCGGTCGTGGACGAGGTGGACGACGAACTCACGGTTGCCCTTCGGGCCGGGAAGCCCCGAGTCTACGAGGCCGACCACGCGCGCCTCCCAGGCGAGCGACGCCGCGACGACTTCCCGGAGGACGCGCCGGCGGGTATCGGGGTCGCGAACGACGCCGCGCGGAACCTCGGCGCGGCCCGCCTCGAACTGCGGCTTCACGAGCGCGAGGGCGCTCCAACCGGGTGCCGCGAGGCGCAGCGCGGGCGGCAGCGCGAGCCCGAGGGAGATGAACGAGACGTCGCAGACGACGAGCTGCGGCGCGAACGGCAGCGAGGCGAGCCCGCGGACGTTCGTCCGCTCGAGGACGATCACGCGCGGGTCGTCGCGAATCTTCGAGTGCAGCTGCCCGTGACCGACGTCGAGCGCGACGACCCGCGCGGCCCCGCGCTGCAGGAGGACGTCGGTGAACCCGCCCGTCGACGCGCCGACGTCGAGGCAGTCGAGGCCCGAGACGTCGACCCCGAACGCGTCGAGGGCGTTCGCCAGCTTGTGACCTGCGCGCGAGACGTACGGCGGCGGCCGCTCGACCTCGAGCACGGCCTCCTCGTCGACCTGCTCGCCCGCCTTCGTATGACCCGGGACGAGCCCCGCCATCACGAGCGCCTGCGCCTGCGCGCGAGACGCCGCGAGGCCGCGCTCGACGAGGAGGACGTCAAGCCGCTTCCTGGGCACCGGCCCTACGTCGTACGTGCGGCGAGATCGCCGACGATCGCGGCCAGGACGTCCGCGTCGGCGTTCACCTCGCCGAGTCGCGCGAGCGCACGCTCGGCGGTCTCGTCGGCGAGGCGCCGGGTCCCCACCTCCCCGATCGCGACGACGTAGCCGTCGCCGTCGAGAAGGTCGTCGACGGCCTGGAAGAGGAGCCCGACCTCGCCCGCGAACGCGCGCCAGCGCGGATGCTCCTCGACGGGCACCTCTGCTGCCCACAGCGCGCACATCACGGCGGCCGAGAACAGCGCTCCCGTCTTCAGCCGGTGGAGCTCGACGAGGTCGGCGCCGCCCGTCAGGTCGAGCTGCTGCCCGCCGATCATCGCGAGCGTCGCGCCGACGAGCTCGCGCGCGACCGCGGTCGAGCGGTACGACAGCGCCAGCCTCACCGCCTCCGCGAGGAGCGCGTCGCCCGCGAGGACGGCCGTGGCCTCGCCGTACTCGGCCCAGACGCTCGGGCGGCCGCGGCGCTCGTCGTCGTCGTCCAGCGCCGGCAGGTCGTCATGGACGAGCGAGAACGAGTGCACGAGCTCGACGGCCGCCGCGGCCGGCACGAGAGTCTCGACGTCGGCCCCGATCGCGTCGCCCGTGGCGAGACAGAGCACGGGGCGGACGCGCTTCCCGCCGAGCGCATAACGCATCGGCTCCTGCAGCGCCCCGAGCTCGGGCGTCAGCGCGAGCTCCTCGAGGTACCCCTCGACGAGCGCACGGAGCTCGTCAGCCGGCCGCGGCATCCGACTCCGCCGCGCGCCGAGCCCGCTGCAGCTCGGCCTCGACCTCCCGCGCCAGATCCGCGAGCTCCTCCAGGATCTCGATCGCGACGTCGGGGTCCTCGGTCTCCTCGAGCCGTGCCCGCGCCGCCTCGAGCCGCGCGAGCAGGTCTTCGGCGCGGTTCAGCGACTCGTCCGCGGCACTCACGCTGCCTCCTCCTGTTGGATGCGTCCCAGGATGCCGTTGACCAGTCTCGCCGCATCCTCGGACGAGTACCGCTTCGCGAACGCGACCGCCTCCGAGATCGCGACCTCCGCCGGCACCTCGCGGCGCTCGAGCTCGTGCACCGCGACCCGCAGCGCGGTCCGCTCGACCGCGCCGAGGCGGTCGGCGGGCCATCCCACGCTCGCCGCCGTGATCCTCGCATCGAGCTCTTCCGTCCGCGCGGCGACGGCGTCGGCGAGGTCGAGCGCCCACTGGTCGATCGGGCCCCCGTACTGGGAGCCGATGGGCTGGCCCGAGAGGTCCCACTGGTAGAGGAGCATCAGCGCCTGGCGGCGCGCCTGCCGGCGAGAGAGGCCGGCCGTCATTCGACCTCCTCGACGACGACGTCGACCCGAGTGCCCCCGAGGCCGCACATCCGGTCGAGGGCCGACGCGACCGCCTCCTGCACGCGCTCGGCGAGCGGCACGAGCGGCTCGTCCCGCCGGGCCGCGACGACCAGGCGGACGCGCTCGTCGACCACCTGCAGCGATCGCCGGTGGCGCACGTGGATGCCGTCGATCGTCTCGGCCGCCGACCACACGATCCGCGCGACGACGTCGCCGGGGATCGTGATCGTGCCGCGGTCGGTCTCGCGGGCGACCGTCATGCCACCGCCGCCAGCAGGTGGGACAGCGTCGAGGTCGAGTAGTCGCCCGAGCGGAAATCGTCGCTGCGCAGGACGGCGAGCGCGACGTCGCGCGTCGTCGGGACCCCCTCGACGACGGTCTCGCGCAGCGCCCGCTCGGCGCGGGCGAGGGCCGCGTCACGGTCCTCGTCCCACACGGCGAGCTTCGCGAGCAGCGAGTCGTAGTGGCGCGGGATCATGCTGCCGTCGGAGACGAACGTGTCGACGCGGACGCCGGGCCCGAGTGGCGGCCGGAACCGCTCGACGAGGCCGGGCGCCGGCAGGAACTCACGCGCCGCGTCCTCCGCGTTCAGGCGGATCTCGATCGCGTGGCCGCGGCGCGGCGCGCGGCCGACGAACGGCAGCGGCTCGCCCGCGGCGACGTGCAACTGCGCGCGGACGAGGTCGATGCCGGTGCACAGCTCCGTCACGGGATGCTCGACCTGGAGGCGGGCGTTCAGCTCGATGAAGAAGAACGAGCCGTCCGGCCCCAGCAGAAACTCGAACGTGCCGGCGTTGACGTAGCCGACGGCGCGGCAGGCGCGCTCGGCCGCCGCCTCCATCTCCTCGCGGAGGCGCGGCGTGAGCGCCGCCGACGGCGTCTCCTCGATCAGCTTCTGGTGCCGCCGCTGGATCGAGCACTCGCGCTCGCCGAGCGTCAGGACGTTGCCGTAGTTGTCGCAGAGCACCTGGATCTCGACGTGCCGCGCCGGGACGATCGCCTTCTCGACGTAGAGGACCGCGCTGCCGAACGCCGCCTGCGCCTCGTTTCCGGCGGTCGAGAACGCGTCGTCGAGCTCGTCCTCGGACGCGACGAGCCGCATCCCCTTGCCGCCCCCGCCGGCGGCCGCCTTCAGCAGCACGGGGTAGCCGACCTCGGCCGCGGCGGCGCGCGCGCCGTCGAGATCCGTGGCGTCCTCGGTGCCCGGCACCGTCGGGACGTCGGCCGCGCGCATCGCCGCCTTGGCCGCGATCTTGTCGCCCATCGCGGCCATGATGTGCGCCGGCGGCCCCACGAAGACGAGGTCGTTCTCCGCGCACGCGGCGACGAACGCCTCGTTCTCGGCCAGGAAGCCGTAGCCGGGATGGACGGCCTCGCAGCCGGTCGTCACCGCGGCGGCGACGATCGACGGGATCCGGAGGTAGCTGTCGGCTGCCGGCGGAGGGCCGACACGCACGGCATGGTCGGCCATGCGGACGTGAAGCGCATCGGCATCCGCGGTCGAGTAGACCGCGACGGCCTCGACCCCGAGCTCGTGCAGCGCGCGGATGACGCGGACCGCGATCTCGCCCCGGTTCGCGACGAGGACGCGCGAGAACATCAGGGGCCCGTCCGCGAGATGGCCACGGCGGATGGCACGCGGCACGTGCTGCGAGCCGAGGACGCAGGGCGCGCGGATGTGCAGGCACATCTGCGCGCCCGAGGACGCTGGATCGCGGTGCGTGACGCATGGAAGGCGCTTTGGATCATCTCGGGCAGGCCCCCTAGACGGCGTCGAGCGGACGCATCCCGACCACGGGCTCCAGCTCGAAGAGGAGCTGGCCGTACTCCACCGCGTCGGCGTCGTGCACGTGGATCGCGCGCACCACCGCCTCGATCTCCGCCTTCACCTCGTTCATGAGCTTCATCGCCTCGAGGATGCACAGCGTCTGGCCCGGCGCGACGGCGTCTCCCTCTGTGACGAACGGCGGCGAGCCCGGCTTCGGGGCGCGGTAGAACGTCCCGACCATCGGGCTCTCGATCCGCACGAAGCCGTTCGCCGGCGGTGCCGTCGGCTCGAGCGTGGAGATCCCCTCGATCGCGGCAGGACGCGCCTCGTCGGGCGCGGCGTCGACGGTGCGCCGGACGCTCACGCGCATGCCGTCCTCCTCGACGGTGATCTCGCCCACGCCCGTCTCCTGCACGATCCGGACGAGCTCGCGGATCCGCTCGGCGCGCACCTGCTCGACCCCTGCGGCCTCCAGCGACTCCTCGCCGCCGGAGCGGCCGCGGATCGCGCGCAGGAGCGGCTCGGCCTCCTCGCCGAAGAGCGCGAGCAGAAGCAGCTCCTCCTCGCTCGCCGCGAGGCCCACCGCTTCCTCGCGCAGCGCGTCGAGATCGACCTCGTCCTCCTCGGGCACGCCCCCGAGCAGCTCCACGGCGCGCGCGAGCACCGGATCGATCGGCCCCGGCGTCCGGCCGAAGCGGCCGGCGACGAGCTCGCGCAGCTCGTCCACCAGCGTCGAGTATCTACTCGCCGTGAGCACGTTGAGGAGCGCCTGCGACGCGAGGATCTGGCCGATCGGCGCCGCGAGCGGCGGCGACCCCGCCTCGGCGCGCACGCGATCGAGCTCGTCGAGGACCTCCGTCAGGCGGTCGGACGCGGACTGCGCGCGGAGCTGCGCGTCGAGCGCTGCGACGAGCCCGACAGGGACCTTGTGCTGCGCCGCGCGGACGGCGATCCTCGGCGCGAGCGGCGCGACCGGCTCGTCGCCGACGTGCTCCTCGATCAGGTCCGCAGCGCGCCAGAGCGCGTCGATGTCGATCCCCGCGTCGAGACCGAGCCCCGCGAACGCCTGCGCCGCCGCCTCCGCGGAGACGCGGTGGAGGGCGAGCGCCACCGGGTAGACCGATGCGCCGATCAGGTCGGCGCCGGCACGCGCCGCCTCGATCGCCGCCGCGAGCGCGTTGCCGGCTGCGCCCTGGCAGTACAGCCCGACCGGAAGGCCGGACACGTCTCTCAGCTCGCTGACGAGCTCGCTCGCGCGGTGCGGCTGGAGGAGGCCGGCCGGATCGTGGAGGAGGACCCGCGCGGCGCCGAGCTCCGGCAGCCGCCGCGCCGCCTCGCGCAACGCCTCGGAGCGGCCGCTGCCGTACAGGAGACCCGCGTCGAACTCCTTGCCGGCCGCGACGATCGCGCCGGCGGGATCGCGCAGGTTCTCGACGTCGTTCAGCGGGTCGTGGAGGCGGAACACGTCGATGCCGCTCGCAGCGGCCGAGGCGACGAAACGCCGCGCGAAGTCGCCGTGCACCGGTCGCGACCCGACGAGGAACCGGCCGCGGACGGCGAGCGCGAGCGGCGTCTTCGTGCGCGCCTTGAGCGCGCGGATGCGTTCCCAGGGGCTTTCGACGCCGCGCCGGACGGCGCTGTCGAAGACGCCGCCGCCGGAGACCTCGAGATATGCGAAGCCCGCGCCGTCGAGGATCTCCGCCAGCGTCAGCAGCTCCGACGTCGGCATCGTCCCCGCCAGCGGCTCCTGGCCGAGCACGCGGATCGTGGTGTCGACGAGGCGCGGCATGGGGTGGGACCTTACCCTCGGGCCGACGCGGGCTCTGCCGTGCCGACGCGCGTTACGCGCGGCTGATGTAGCGGCTCTCGCGCGGGTCGACCTTGACCCTGTCGCCGACGTTCACGAACAGCGGCACCTGGACGACGGCGCCGGTCTCGAGCGTCGCCGGCTTGGTGACGTTGGAGACGGTGTCGCCCTTGATCCCCGGCTCCGTCTCGGTCACCTCGAGGACGACGGACGCCGGCAGGTCGATGCCGGTCGGCGCGCCGCCGACGAAGAGGATCTGCCACGACGTCGAGGGCTGCATGAACGGCAACGCGTCCTCCACCGACTCGCGCGGCAGCGAGAGCTGCTCGTAGGTCGCCTCGTCCATGAAGACGACCTCTTCGCCGGCGTCGTAGAGGTACTGCATGTTCTTGTTCTCGGTGCGGATCCGCTCGAACTTCTCGCCCGCGCGGAACGTGCGATCGACGACCGAGCCGGAGTCGAGCGACTTCAGCTTCGTGCGCACGAACGCCCCGCCCTTGCCCGGCTTCACGTGCTGGAACTCCACGATCCGCCACGTCTGGTTGTCGAGCGCGATGTGCATCCCGTTCCGGAACTGGTTCGTCGCGACGACTTCGGCCATGTCGGCGGGCCAGTGTACTGCCGCGCCCGGCGCGCGCGGTCAGGAGACGGTGATCAGGTCCTTCGGGAAGGACGTCAGCAGCTCGACGCCGTCCTCGCGGACGACCGCGAGATCCTCGATTCGCACGCCCCCGACGCCCGGGAGGTAGATGCCGGGCTCGATCGTGACGACGTTGCCGACCTCGAGCGTGTCCGTCGACTCCGTCGAGACGCGCGGCGCCTCGTGGATGTCCAGGCCCACGCCGTGCCCGAGGCCGTGCCCGAAGCTCTCGCCGTAGCCGGCGGCGTCGATCACGTCGCGTGCGACGCGGTCGGCCTCGACGCCCGTCATTCCGGCCCTCATGGTGTCGACGGCGGCCTGCTGGGCCTCGCGGCAGACGTCGTAGATCCGTCGCAGCTCCTTCGGGAGCGGGCCGGTCGCGAGGGTGCGCGTGCAGTCGGAGCAGTAGCCGTCGACGCGGACGCCGAAGTCCGCGACGACGAGCGTGCGCGTCTCGATCAGGTTGTCCCCGGGCTCGGCGTGCGGGAGCGACGCGCGCGGGCCGGCCGCGATCGCAGTGTCGAACGAGACGTCGTCGGCGCCGTGCGCGTGCATGAGCTGGCGCAGCCGCCAGGCGGCGTCCTTCTCGGTCCGCCCCACCCATGTCTCGGCCGTCAGCGCCTCGAACGCGCGCTCCGCCGCCCGCGCCGCGCGCCGGATCGTCTGCAGCTCGCCCTCGTCCTTCACCGCCCGCAGCGCTTCGACAACGCCCGAGGTCGGCACGAGGTCGAGGCCCGCGTCGGCGAGCACCCGGTACTGCGAGTACGGCAGCGCGTCGGCCTCGAACGCGATCGTCCCCTCGATCTGGGTCGCGAGATCGCGGAGGAGCGCGCGCTTCGTCAGCGCGACCTCGACGCCGGCGACGGCCCTCGCGGCCTCGACGTAGCGGAAGTCCGTGGAGAGCGTGACCGGGCCGGCCGGGTCGACCACGAGCGCGGCGTTCGAGCTCTCGAACCCCGTCAGGTAGCGGACGTTCGTCAGGTTGGTGACGAGAAGCGGCGTCTCGAGCCGCTCACGGAGCCGCTGGAGGCGCTCACTCATCGCTCTGCCCGGCGAGCCATTCGAGCGCCTCGCGGTAGCCGTCGGGGCCCTTGCCGATCACGCGGTACGCCGTGAGGTCGGAGATCACGGACACGCGCCTCCACTCCTCCCGCTCGTCGACGTTCGACAGGTGCACCTCGACGATCGGCACGCTCAGCACGTCGAGCGCGTCGCGGATCGCATAGCTGTAGTGCGTCCACGCCCCGGGGTTGACGACGAGCGCATCCGCGTCGCGGGCGTCGTGGATCCACCCGATGAACTCGCCCTCGTCGTTCGACTGGCGGCAGCGCACGCTGATCGCCAGATCCTGCGCCCACTGGTAGATCCGCGTCTCGAGCTCGTTCAGGCTGAGCCCGCCGTAGATGCTCGCGTCGCGGCGGCCGAGCACGTTGAGGTTGACGCCGTTGAGGATGAGAACCTGCACGCGCGCCAATCTACGCGATCAACCGCGCGAGCTCTCGCCGCACGTCGGCGGCATCGCGCGGCTGCAGCTCAGGCCCGTTCTCGGTCAGCACGACGACGTTGACGGCGTCGCCGGTGCGCTTCTTGTCGCGCAGGAGCGCCTGCCACGCGCGGTCGAGGTCGACGCGGATCGGCTCCGGACGGAGCTCGCGCTCGACCACCTTCGTGTCGCGGCCGGAGAGCCGCAAGGCGGCGAGGAGGCCGAGGGCGACGGCCTCGCCGTGCGGGAGGTCGAAGTCGGCCGCCGCCTCGAGCGCGTGCGCGAACGTGTGGCCGAGGTTGAGGATGTTGCGCGGCCCACGGTCCTGCGGGTCCCGGAGGCAGAGCGCCGTCTTGAACGCCGCCGCCGCGCGGATGTCGAGGTGCCGCCCCGCCAGCAGCTCGGTCTTCACGAGCTCGGCGCGGCCCTGCCGCCGCTCGCGGTTCGGAAGCGTCTCGAGCAGCGTCTCGTCGAGGACGACGCGCGCCGGCCAGTGGAACGCGCCGACGAGGTTCTTCCCCTGCGGCAGGTCGACGGCAGTCTTGCCGCCGATCGCGGCGTCCACCTGGCCGACGAGCGTCGTCGGCACGGGCACCCACGCGACGCCGCGGAGATACGTGGCCGCGACGAAGCCGGCGAGGTCCGTCGTCGTGCCGCCACCGAGGGCGACGATCGTGCCGCGGCGGTCGAGGCGGAGCTCGCCCCAGAGCCGCCACGCGACATCGACGCGCTTCGCGTCCTCGCCCGCCGGGACGTCGATCGTCTGGGCGAGCCGCGACCCGAGCGCTTCCTGCGCGCGCCGGCCGTGAATGCCCGCCACGCGCGCGTCGCAGACGAGCGCGACCGGCCCGTCGCCGGGGACGAGCTCGCCGAGCCGGTCGAGCGCACCGGGCTCGTGGTGCACGCCGCCGGCCGCGAGGACGGCGCCGTCGACGTCGCCCCACCGCACGGAAGCTCCCGCGACCTGCCGGTAGAGCGGCAGGCGCTCCGCGTACAGCCGCCGGAAGCCCTCCTCGTCGCGGGCGAGCGGCCGGTCGCCGCCGCGCGCGCGCTCCCACGCGAGGTCGGCGTCGACGTCGACGAGGACGGTGAAGGCGCCGGCCTGCAGAAGCGTGCGGCTGTCGTCGAACGTGACGGCCCCGCCTCCGGCGTCGACGATCGAGGGTTGCGATCGGCCGAGCGCGTCGCCGAGGACGTGCGCCTCGACGCGGCGGAACGACTCCTCGCCCTCGGCCTCGAAGATCTGCGGAATCGCGGCGCCGAAGCGCCCGGCGACCTCGGCGTCGACGTCGACGACCGGCCGCTCGAGCACCTGGCCGAGGCGCCGCGCGAGCGCCGACTTCCCGGCCGCCCATGAAGCCGACGAGCGCGAGATGGCGTCCGAGAGCGGACGTCGGTCCGTGGCCCGCCGTCACGAGGATCGGGCGCGGTCGGTCCAGTCGATCCGCTCGAGGTACGCGCGCCAGGCGCCGACGAAGTCGCGGACGGCATCGCCGCCGAACTTGTCGCGCGCGGCGACGGCGAGCTCCCAGGCGACGGCCGCCTCGGCCACGACCGCGAGCGCCTCCACGGCGGCGACGTCGCTTCTCTCGACGAGCGCCGCGGCCGCCTCCCCGGTCTCGAGATCCACGGACGCGAGGGGCTTCATCAGCGTCGGCAAGGGCTTCATCGCGAGGCGGACGACGATCTCCTCGCCGTTCGACACGCCGGCCTCGACACCGCCCGCGCGGTTCGACGTCCGCCGGAGGCCGTCCTGGTCGCGGACGATCTCGTCGTGCGCCTCGGAGCCGCGCAGGGTGGCGAGCCGGAAGCCGTCGCCGATCTCGACGCCCTTGACGGCCTGGATCCCCATCGTGGCCGCCGCGAGGCGGGCGTCGAGGCGGCCGTCCTTCGTCGCGTACGACCCGAGTCCCGGCGGAACGCCCGTCGCGTGCACCTCGACGATCCCGCCGACGGTGTCGCGCGCCGCCCGGGCCTCGTCGATCCGCGCCTGGAGCCTCTCCTCGTCGACCGTCGCGCCTCGCACCTCGATCCCGATCGCCGCCACGAGCGCCTTGGCGACCGCGCCCGCCGCGACATGCACAGCCGTATGTCGCGCCGACGCTCGCTCGAGCGCGTCGCGGACGTCGGCGAGGTCGAACTTCTGGATGCCGGCGAGATCGGCGTGGCCGGGGCGTGGCAGCGTGACGGGTGCCTTCCCCTTCCCCGCGGCCTCGCCCTCGGGCGGCCACGGGCTCATGCCCCAGGTCCAGTTCGCGTGATCGCGGTTGGGGACGAGGAGCGCAAGCGGTGTCCCGAGCGTTCGGCCGTGGCGGAGGCCGGCGAGCACCTCGACGCGGTCCGTCTCGATCTGCTGGCGGGGCGAGCGGCCGTAGCCCTGCTGGCGCCGGCGGAGGTCTGCGTCGATCGCGTCGCGGTCGAGGACGAGGCCGGCGGGAAGGCCGGTCACGACGGCGACGAGCGCGGGCCCGTGCGACTCGCCCGCGGTCACGAGCTCGAGCGACACGGCGACAGCGTAGAGGCACGCGCGCGCGGCGAGCGACCGGCGGGGAGCGCGCAGGGCGGCGCAGCGGCGGGTGCGCGAGATCGAGCGGTCGACCGCGATTAGAGTCCGCGGCCGTGGACGTGGTGCTCCAGGTCGCCGTGAGCGGCCTCGCGGCCGGAGCGCTCTACGGGCTCGTCGCGGTCGGCCACTCGCTCGTCTACCGGCTGACGGGAGTCGTCCACTTCGCCTTCGGAGAGCTGATCGCGCTCGGCGTGTTCGCGACGTTGCTCGTCGCCGCGGGAACCGCGCCGGTGACGGCGACGAGCGTCGGCGGCGCCCGGTTCGCGCTCGCGATGGTCGCCGGCCTCGCGCTCGTGGCCGCGGCGAGCGCGGGCAGCTACTGGTTCGCCGTCCAGCCGTACCAGCTCCGCGGCTCGACGATCGGCTGGGTCGGCGCGTCGCTCGCACTGGCGTTCGCGCTCCGGACGCTCATCGTCGCCGTCTTCGACCGTCCGAGCTACGTCTTTCCCGACCCGATCCCGTTCCGGAAGATCGGCGACGAGGGCTTCTGGCACGTCGGCGGCGCGACCATCCAGGCGCGATCGCTGTTCGTGATCGCCGTCGCGCTCGCGCTTGCGGGAGCGTCGGCCTGGATCCTCGGGCGGACGCGGACAGGGCGGGCGCTCGAGGCGATCGCGTCCGACGTCGAGGCGGCGCGAGTCGTCGGCCTTCCGGTGTCGAGGCTCGTCGGCCTGGCGTTCGCCCTCGCGGGGGTCGTCGCCGGGCTCGCAGCCGTCGTCGCCGCGCCGTCGGCCGCGTTCGACGTCGACAGCGCGTCGCTCCTCGGCCTGAAGGGGCTCGCGGCGGCAGTCGCGGTCCGGTTCGCGTTGTGGACGTCGTTCGGGGCCGGGATTGCGTTCGGCCTCCTCGAGGCGGGGATCGCGAACGTGTCGTGGGCCGGGCCGTCGTACCAGGAGGTCGTGCCGCTCGCGCTCGTGCTCGCGCTCCTCGCGGCGCGTGCGCTCCGGGCGCCGGAGGCGCGCGCGGAGTGACGACGACGGTCGCGGCGCTCGCCGCCGCAGCTCGCGACGCCCGGCGCGCGTGGGACTACAGGGCAAGTGTGGGGACGGCGGTCGTCGCCGTCGCGGCGCTCCTGCCGCTCGCGCTGCCGACGGCGCGCGTCGAGGATCTCGCGGCGGGCCTGTACCTCGCTCTCGCGGCGACCGGGCTCGCCCTCGCCGTCGGCGTCGCCGGGATGCCGTCGCTCGCCCAGGGTGCGTTCGTGGCCGTCGGCGCGTTCACCGCTGCGAAGCTCCGGATCGAGGCCGGGTTGCCGACGATGATCGCCGCCGTGTTCGGCGCCGCCGCGGCGGCGGCGGTCGGCGCGGTGACGGGTGCCGGCGCCGTCCGCCTGCAGCGAGGCCTCGTCGCCGTCTCGACGTGGATCCTCGCGTGGCTCGTGTGGCTCGCGCTGCGTGCGTTCCCGTCGCTGTCCGGCGGCGCGCGCGGGCTGCTCCTCCCGGAAGGCCCGTCGACGACGGCGCACTACGAGCTCGCGCTCGCGCTCGTCGCAGCGGCGGCGCTGGCGCTCGTCGCGCTCGCGCGCGGTCCCGTCGGCCTCCGGCTGGCCGCGGCGCGCGCCCACCGCGGCGCCGCCACGGCCGTCGGCGTCCCGGTCGCACGGCTCCGGCTCGTCGCCTTCGTCGCCTCGGCGGCCGTCGGCGGCCTCGCCGGGGGCCTCTCGGTGCAGCTCGCCGGGGTCGCGGACGCGGAGTCGTTCTCGCCGTACCTGTCGTTCAAGCTCTTCGTCGCCGTGGTGATCGGCGGGGCCGCGAGCGCCGCCGGGCCGTTCGTCGGCGTCGCGGCGCTGGGGCTCGTCTCGGTCGCCGCCGACGTCGTCGGCGCGGTCGAGGGCGTCGACAGCGCGCGCTTCCACCCGCTGCTCGCCTCGGTGCTCCTGCTCGCCGTGCTCTCCCTCGGCGCCGACGGCGTCCTCCGTGCGCCGCTCAGGCGCCGGCGCGGCTCCGCGGCGCCCCCTGCGACGAGCGCACCGCCCGCGCACGTCTCGGCGCGCGGGCTGACCCGGCGCTACGGCGACCTCGTGGCCCTCGACGGGCTCGACCTCGATGTCGTTCCGGGTCGGGTGACGGCGCTCATCGGCCCGAACGGGTCCGGCAAGACGACGGCCCTGCGCCTCCTGACGGGCGCCGAGCGCGCCGACGCCGGAACCGTCGAGGTCGAGGGGCGCGTCGCGCGGACGCTCCAGGCGACCGCGACCTTCGACGAGCTGACGGCGGTCGAGCACGTGCTCGTCGGCGGCGCGTGGCGACGGCGCCGCGGCGGGGTCGTCCGGACGAGCCTCGCCACGCCGCAGGCCCGGGCCGAGGACGAGGTCGAGACGGCGAGGGCGCGCGCCGTGCTGGCCCGATTCGGGCTCGACGGCCGCGCGGACACCCGTGCGTCGGAGCTGGCGGGCGCCGACCGGCGGCTGTTGATGATCGCCGCCGCCTACGCGACCGGCGCCGGCGCGCTTCTGCTCGACGAGCCGTCCGCCGGCGCGACGCACGCCGACGTCGACCGGCTTGCGGGCGTCCTGCGGAGCCTGCGCGACGAGGGCCTCGCGGTCCTCGTCGTCGAGCACAACCTCCGGCTCGTTCGCGACGTCGCAGACCGCGCCGTCGCGCTCGACGCGGGGCGCGTCATCGCGGAGGGAACACCCGAGCAAGTCGGCGCCGACCCGGCCGTCCGCGCCGCCTATCTTGGGAGCCACACGCTGTGAGCTCACGCCGACTCCTCCTCACGTTCGCCGCGCTCGGCGCCGCCGTCGCGCTCGCGTCGGTCGCCGCCGGCTGCGGCGGCGACGACGGGCCCGCGCGCGCGAGCGGTCGCGAGTCGCTGCTCGTGGCGGTCAACGCGCCGTTCTCGCGCACGCCGTACATCGGCACCACCATCGACCACGGCGTGAGCCTCGCCGTGCGCGACATCAACGACCGCGGCGGGATCGGGATCGGCGGCCGCACGTACGACCTGCGCGTCAAGCGCTTCGACAACGGCCTCTCGCCGCGCCGCGCGCTCCAGAACGTGCGCCGGGCCGTGGACGAGGGCGCCGTCGCGATCGTCGACGAGGGCACGGGACTCGACGCGACATGGGAGGTGGCCGAGCGCGCAGGCGTCCCGATCGGCGTCGTCTATCAGGGCGGCGAGAACCTGGTCGACGCCGAGACCCGGCGGAACGTCTTCCGGATCGCGCCGTCGAACCACGGCCTCGCCTTCCGGCTCGCGGAGTACGTCATCCCGAAGGGCCTGAAGGTCGCGCTGCTGCACGACGACTCCGACTACGGCGAGGCGGGCGCCGCCGCGCTGCGGAAGGCGTTCTCGCGCAACCGCGGGTCGGTCGCGGCCGACATCTCGATCCCCGCCGGGGCACTCGACGTCGCGCCGCAGGTGCTCCGCGCGCGCCGCGCGGGCGCGACGGCGCTCCTCGTATGGGGCCTGCCGCCGACGATCGCCACGGCGGTCACCGCAGCGCGCACCTCGGGCTGGGACGTTCCGGTCTACACCCCGCCGTCCGGTGCGGACCCGCTCGTGCGCCAGCAGCTCGCGGACCACCCGTCGTGGGTCGACGGGCTGACGTTCGCGAGCGGACGGCTGACCGCAGAGCTCGGGCCAGGGCCGTACCTGGCGTTCCAGCAGCGCTACAGCGACGTCTACGGCGTCGAGAAGGTCGGCGTCCGGACGAGCACCGGCGCACCCGTCTACCAGCCGCCGGAGTTCGCGATGTACGCCTACGACTTCGTCCAGGTGCTCGCCGCGGCGCTGCAGGCCGCCGACTCGAAGGAGCCCGAGGCGGTGACGCGCGCGCTCGAGCAGGTCTCCGTACGCGGCGTGAACGGCGACGAGCGCGGGTTCAACGAGCGCAGCCACGAGGGCGTCGTGGACGACGACGTCTACTTCGCGCGCTTCAAGGACATGACGTTCCAGCCCGTCGGGGACGACCCGCTCTCGTCCACGCTTCCGGACGTCCCGCAGGTCCGGTGACGATGCTCGCGATCGCGCTCGCGACGGTCGCGCTTCCGTCGCCTTTCAACCCGCTCTCGCCCACGCCCCCGCTCGGGTCGCAGCCGCCGCTCGACAACGAGGGAGTCATCCACCGCGTCGAGACGGACGAGCACGTGCGCGTGCGCGTCGACCCCCGGGGACGGCCGTTCGACGTGCGCGCGAGGCAGCGCCTCGTCGTGCTCGACAAGGGCGACTACGTCTTCGTCGTGCCGGCGCCCGTCGTCGACGTCCTCCCCGCTCCCGGCTCGGAGTCGTCGCCCGGCCAGCGTCGGACGTCGATCCTCTGGAGCGGCTTCAACCCGCGGAGAAAGGTGCTCGCCGCCGACGCGCGCCTCCGCGCACGCGAGGCCGCGCCCGCGCTTCCGATCCGCGTCGAGACGCGCGGCGACACGATCACGGTCGAGAACGCGACCGCCGTGGACGCCGCCACGTTCACCGCCGGCGCGGCCGCGCGACCGCTCGCCCGCTACCTCGACCTGGTCCGCACCGCCGTGAGCCGCGAGCGCCTCGTCCCGATCGGAACGGCGGACATCTCGACCGCCGCCAAGCCGGCGACGCAGAGCATCGAGGCGCCGCTGCGCGTCCGCGGCACGGTCGGCGGCCGCCGCGTCGACACCGTGCTCGGCGACGGGCGTCCGCTTCGCCTGACGGTCCCGCGCGGGAACGGCAAGGTAGATCTCGCAGTCGACCCGGTCCCGCCGACCGGACTGCTGACGCCGCCGGACGGCGCCCGGTCGTGGGCAGCCGCAGGAACGGACGGGCGGCGGCTGCTCGAGCGCGCGCAGGCGGTGCTGCTCCGGATCGCGCGCACGCGGCAGTACGACGCCTACCTCGCGGCGCCAGGCCCGCGGGGAACGGCGCAGACGACGTACGAGTTCCGGAGCGGAATCCCGCGCGCCGCCCCGCCGGCAGCACAGGCTGAGCCGCCCGGCGAGGACGACGGCCTCCGGAACGGCCTGCTCGTCGCGGCCGTCGCGCTGGTCGCGGCCGGCGGCGCCGTCGCCGTCTGGGCCCGGTCCTAGGCGCGCGATCGCGCGACGCATCGCCGCGACGGGCGCGGGGAGGCCCGTCCAGAGCTCGAAGCTGCGCGCGCCCTGGCGAACGAGCGCCTCCGGGCCGTCGACGACGACGCAGCCCGCGGCGCGCGCCGCGGCGACGAGCGCGGTCTCGCTCCCGTCGGGCGCGTAGGCGAGGTCGACGACGACCTGGTGCGCGTGCGGCTCGACGAGCAGCTCGTCGCGCACGGGCGTCGCGTTCACGATCAGGTCGGCCCCCTCCGCGCGCGGCGGCCACTCGCCGCTCCGCGAGTAGTACGTCGTATCGGGCGGGAGCGCGGGCGCGAGCGCGCGCGCCGCGCCGCCCGCGCCGATGACGCACGCGCGACGAGCGTCGATCCCCGCGAGGATCTCGCGGTCGGTGTTGAACCCGAGCACCCGGCCGTCCCGGAGGACGAGCGTGTTCACGGCCTCACCCTCCGCCTCGTCGCAGGCCGCGACGACCGCCTGCTTGTGCGGGATCGTGACGTTCGCGCCCACGAAGCCGAGCGCGACGAGCGCGCGAACCCCCGCGACGACGTCGTCCACGTCGAATGCCGAGTAATCCCAGTCGAGGCCGCGCGCCGCAAAGGCCGCGTTCTGCATCCGCGGGGACAGCGACGAGGCGACGGGCGACCCGAGGAGCGCGACGTGCGCGGTCACCCGCAGCCGTAGCCGTGCTCGCAGGCGTAGCGGTTGAACGCCGACGCGCTCGCCGTGAAGAAATGGTGCACCTTGTCGGGCTTCCGGACGAAGTAGAGGTAGTCGACCTTCGCCGGCTTCGCCGCCGCCTGCAGCGACGCGAGCCCGGGGTTCCCGATCGGCGTCGGAGGCAGGCCGGCTCGCTTCCGCGTGTTGTACGGCGAGTCGCTGTCGAGCTGCGACTGGTGGATCGACTCGGTCGCCGGGATGTCGAGCCCGTAGCGCAGCGTCGCGTCGATCCCGAGCGGCATCCGCGCCTTCAGGCGGTTGTAGATGACCGCCGATACGAGCGGGCGCTCGGACGCGGCCTGCGTCTCGCGCTCGACCATCGACGCGATCACGAGGACGTCGTACGGCGTGAGGTTCTTCGAGCGCGCGTACGCGAGATCGAGCTTCCCCCAGTTCCGGCAGAACGCCTCGAGCTGGTCGCCGACGAGCGTTCGCGCAGGCGTGCCGCGCAGGAAGTCGTAGGTCGCCGGGAAGAGGAAGCCTTCGAGGTTCGCCCGCGCCTTTGGCACGAAGCACGGGACGACGCCGCGACGCGTCGCCGCCGCATACCCGGCGCTCGTCAGGAGCACCTTCCCCTTCCGCTTCCGCTCCGCGATCTTCTTCACGTCGGCGACGCGCTGGACCATCTGCGTGCGCGTGAAGCCCTCCGGGAAGATGATGCGGAACGGCTTCGGCGGCGGTGGAGGCGGAGGAGGCGGCGGAGGCGCCGCCTCCTCGGTCACGTTCGAGACGGTCCACCACACGGCGCCCGCGAGCCCGCCGAGGACGAGCAGCACGGCGAGGGCGGCGGCGATCCGGCGCCGCCGGATCTGTGCGCGCGACGGCCCCGGAGGCCGCGGCACCGGTGTCACCGGGCCGCTGCTCGCCACTCCAGGTAGCTCGCCAGCAGATGGGCCGCAGCACGCGCGTCGTCGCCGCCGGCGAGAACGCTCGTGAATCGTTCGTCGTACGTCCGGACCGGAAGGTCCACCGCGTTCCGGAGGGAGTCGACGAAGACCGCCGTCTCGCGCGCCTGCTCGCCGTGCTCGCCGCGCAGGGTCAGCGGAAGGCCGATCACGATCTCGTCCGGCGCCTCGTCGCGCACCAGCGCGAGGAGGCGGTCGAAGCCCGGCTTCGCCGTCACGCGCTCGACCACCCCGACGGGTCGCGCGAGGGTGCCGGTCGGGTCCGACACGGCAACGCCGGTCCGCGCGGACCCATAGTCGAGCGCAAGCACCTTCACGGGAGGCGCACTATGCCAGCGCGGCCGTCAGCAGCTCGCGGGCACGCGCGAGCGCGTCGTCCAGCCGCTCCGGCTGCTTCCCGCCCGCCCGCGCCATCGTCGGGCGCCCGCCCCCGCCGCCGCCGACGATCGGCGCGATCTCGCGGACGACGTCACCGGCGCTGACGCGGTCGGCGACCGCCTGGTCGAAGTTCGCGACGAGGTGCACGGTGCCGTTCTCACGCGATCCGAGGACGACCGCGGCCGGCGACTGCCGCTGCTTCAGACGATCCGAGAGGTCGAGCAGCGCGTCGGCGCCGACGCCGTCGACGGCTTCGGCGATCACCGTCACGCCGCCGACGACGACCGTGTCCGGCTCGACGTCGACGCGCGCCTCCTCGCGCTCCTTCTGCGGGCGCTTCGCGTCGCGACGGGCCGCTTCGAGCTCGGCGCGCACCCCGTCCAGCTCGCGCGAGCGGCCGTGGAGGTACGCCCACGCCTCGCCCGCCGTCACGGCCTCGATCCGGCGCGCGCCCGACCCGACCGAGCCCTCGCCGAGAATCGCGAACGGCCCGATCTCGGCCGTCGAGCGGACGTGCGTGCCGCCGCACAGCTCGCGCGAGAAGTCGTCGATCTCGACCACCCGGACCTCGTCGCCGTACTTCTCGCCGAAGAGCATCATCGCGCCGAGCTTCCGCGCCTCCTCGATCGGCGTCTCGAAGGTCCTGACCGGGATCGCCTCGAACACCCTCCCGTTCACGATCTGCTCCACGCGCTCGCGCTCATCCGCCGTCAGCGCCTGCGGATGAGTGAAGTCGAAGCGCAGCTTGTCCGGTCGTACCGCCGACCCCGCCTGCTTCACGTGGTCCCCCAGGACCTCGCGCAGCGCGGCGTGCAGGAGGTGCGTCGCGGTGTGGTTGGCCATCGTCGGGAACCGGACGGCCCACGGGACGACGGCGCGCACGCGGTCGCCCGCGGCGATCCCGGCGCCTTCGAAGACGAGCGCCTGGTCGTCGTCGAACCGGAACGCCGCGCGCAGCGTCGCCCGCGCGCCCGTCTCCTCGTTCTCGATCCAGCCGTCGTCGGTGATCTGGCCCCCGCTCGCGGCGTAGAACGGCGATTCGCGCAGCTTCGCGAGGAAGGTGCCGTCGCCGAGCTCCTCGAGCGCGGCGACCTCCGTCAGGACGTCCGTCTTCTCGTAGCCGACGAACGCGCTGCGGAACCCGGCCTCGCGCGCGAAGTCGGCCGCACGCTGCAACTCGGAGCGCTCGCCGCCCGCGCGCGAGATCTCGCGGTGCTCCGCCATGAGCCTGCGGAACCCGTCCACGTCGACCGGCTGACCGCGCTCCTCCGCGAGCTCGACCGTCATCTCGATCGGGAACCCGTACGTCGCCTGGAGCCGGAACGCGTCCTCGGCGGTGATCGCGTCGCCGGCGGCGAGCTCGTCGAACAGCTTGACCCCGCGCGCGAGCGTCTCGCGGAACCGCTCCTCCTCGGCGCGGACGATCCGCTCGATCTCGCTCGCGTGCTCGCGCAGCTCGGGATACCACGCCTCCATCTGCGAGACGACGACTGCGGGAAGCCGGTAGACGTCGGTCAGCCCGATTCGCTGCGCCTGGTAGACGGCGCGGCGGATGATCCGCCGCAGGACGTAGCCGCGGCCCTCGTTCGACGGGACGACGCCGTCGCCGACGAGAAAGGTCATGCCGCGGCCGTGGTCGGCGAGCACTCGGTGCGCCTTCGTCGCCTGCGGCGTGTCGCCGTACTCGACGCCGGAGGCGTCGGCGATCCAGCGCATGATGTCCTGGTAGCCGTCGGTCTCGTAGACCGACATGACGTCCTGGAGGATCGCGGCGGCGCGCTCGAGCCCCATGCCGGTGTCGATGTTCTGCTTCGGGAGCGGCGTGACCGACCCGTCCGGGTGCAGCTCGAACTCCATGAAGACGAGGTTCCAGAACTCGAGGAAGCGCTCGCAGCGCGTGCAGCTCGGCTTGCAGTCGGGCTCGCCGCAGCCGTGCTCCTCGCCCCAGTCCCAGTAGATCTCGGAGTCGGGGCCGCACGGCCCGGGACCGCCGACCGACCAGAAGTTCTCCGAGCGCGGGAGCGGCACGATCCGCTCGCGCGGCATGCCGGCCTCGAGCCAGAGCTCGACCGCGACGTCGTCCTGTCCGAGCTTCAGCTCGGGGTCGCCGGCGAAGACGGTCACCCAGACGCGGTCCCAGTCGAGCCGCATCCGCTCGCGGACGAATTCCGTCGCGAGCTCGACGGCGCCGGGCTTGAAGTACTGCCCGAACGAGAAGTTCCCGAGCATCTCGAAGAAGGTCAGGTGCGACCCGTCGAGGCCGACCTCGTCGATGTCGGGCGTGCGGAAGCACTTTTGCGTCGTCGTCGTGAGCGGCGCCGGCGGCGGCTCGAGCCCGAGGAAGTACGGCATCTGCGGCTGCATGCCGGCGCTCGTGAGGAGCGTGGAGCGGTCGTCCGCGCGCGGAACGAGCGACGCCGAGGGCCGGCGCAGATGGCCCTTCTCCTCGAAGAACGAGAGAAATCCCTCGCGCAACTCTCCCGTCGAGCGCATCGCGACAGTGTACGGCGCGAGGTGGCGCGGCTCAGTGCGCGCGGCCGTTCACGAGGAGCCACTCTGCGATCTCATCTCCAAGCGCGGGGCCTGCGTCGGCCAGCAGGCCGTGTCCCGCGTTCGACACCCATCGCACCTCGGCGTGCGGGAGCGCCTCCACGAATGCCGGGACGAGCCGCTCGTTCACCTCGACGTGCGGCGGCAGCGTCGCGAGGAGGAGCAGGGTCGGGATGCGCGCGGCCGCGAGGCGCGGCCACGCCTCGCTCTGACGCGCGACCGCGAGGCCCCGGAACGCTGCGCCACGCGCCTCCGGCGACGAGCCGACGAGCTCGCCGTTGTCGCGGCGGAGACCGGCCAAGTAGGCCTGCAGAAGCGCGGGCGACCACCGCTGCACGGCCGCGGCCAGCTCGTCGGCGAAGGCGCGCTCGCTCGGCCAGCGCCACGTCCGCGCCCGCGCCTCGTCGACCCACGCGTCGAGAGGGCGCTCGGGCTCCACGTCGGGAAGCGCCCCGTAGTCGACGTGACCGCTGTCGAGGAGCACGAGCGCGTCGATGCGGTCCGGATGCGCCGCCGCGGTGTGCACGGCGATCGACCCGCCCCACGAGTGGCCCATCAACGCGAGACGCTGCAACTCGAGCGCGTCGGCGAGCGCGACCACCAGCTCGACGAGCGCCGGCGTCTCGTAGCGCTCCGGCGGAAGCGGCGGCGACGCGCCGAATCCGGGACCGTCGACCGCGAGGACGCGGAAGCCGCGCGCCACGAGCGCCGGCGCCGCCTCGGCGACGGTCTCCCCCGAGCCGGCAGGCCCGAGCGCGTGCCAGAAGAGGAGCGGCCGCGCCTCCGGCGCCCCCCACTCGCGCACGGCGACCCGCGCGCCTGCCGCCTCGACCTCGCGCACACCCGCGACGGTACGCGCGGCGCGTCGCCTCGAAGATGAAGACTCGCGATCAGCCGCGCGCGGCCCGGCGCGTCTCCGGCTCGCTCGTCTCCGCCGCGATCTCCTCGCGGATCTTCTCGAGCGAGCGCCGGATCAGGCGCGACACGTGCATCTGCGAGATGCCGACCTGCTGGGCGATCTGCGACTGGGTGAGCCCCTCGAAGAACCGGAGGTGCAGGATTCGCCGCTCCCGCTCGTCCAGCGCGCGGAATCCCGGCGCCAGCACGGCACGGTCTTCCGAGACCTCGTACTGATGCTCGACCTCGCCGAGCGACTCGAGCGGGTCGAGCTCCTCGCCGTCTTCCTGGCCCGCCCCCTGCGACAGCGAGAGCGACGAGTACGCGCGCCCCGACTCGAGCGCCTCGAGCACCTCCTCCTCCTCGACTCCTGCCGCCTTGGCGAGCTCCGGGATCGTCGGCGAGCGGCCGAGCTGCACCGTCAGCTGCTCGACCAGCTTCGAGAGCTGCACGTTCAGCTCCTGGAGGCCGCGCGGGACGCGAACCGACCAGCCGCGGTCGCGGAAGTGGCGCTTGATCTCGCCGATGATGTTCGGCGTCGCGTACGTCGTCAGCTCCACGCCGCGGTTGAGGTCGAAGCGGTCGATCGCCTTGATGAGGCCGATCGCGCCGATCTGGACGAGGTCGTCGAGCTGCTCGCCGCGGTAGCTGTAGCGCCGGGCGAGCGACCGCACGAGCGACATGTACTGCTCGATCAGCTGCTCGCGCGCCTGCAGGTCGCCCTGCTCGTGGTAGCGGCGCAACAGGACCTTGTCGTTCTCAGCCACCGCGCGCCACCCGCTTCGTCAACCGGACGCGGTCCTCGTCGGCGTCGACGTCGTCGACGACGGTGTCGAGGACGCGCCGCAGCCCGATCTCGTCGCCGTCGCCGTCGCGGGCGAGCTCGCGCCGGATGTCGATGGGCGCGATCGTCGTCTCGAGCTCGTCCCCGTGGAGGCGCATGCTCACCGTCAGGTCGCCCGTCGGCGTCGCCTGGCCGAGCACCGCGTCGACGGCGATCTGCAGGTCCTCCAGGCTCTCGAGCGTCAGGTTGAGCCGCGATGCGAGGCCGCCGAGCACCAGGTGCGCGACGTCGTGGAACTCGCGGTCCCCGGGAATGGTCAGCGTTATCTCGTCAGGCATCGGGCTTCCTCAGCTCCTCCTCGAGATCGGCCTCGCGCTGCGCCGCTGCCGCTCGCGCCGTCTCGACGGCCTCGCGCCAGCTCCTGCGCGTGCGGAGCGTCGCCCAGCCGTGTGTCGCGCCCGCCGACATGCCCGTCAGCTTCTGCACGGGCCGCTTCACTGCGAAGCTCACCGCGCGCACGGCCTCGTCCGCCGCCTCGACGGCATCGACGGCGCTGTCAGTCGCCTGATCGAGCTTGTCCAACTGAAGGTTCACCCGGTCCACCGATCCCCCGACTTTTGTGATCACCGGGAGGAGCTCGCGCTCCGTCCCACTGATGAACGAGGAAAGGCGGTCAAGAGTTCCGGCCAACCGCAGAAACATCCACGCCAGCCCGAGGCCGACGGCAAGGAGGAAGACGGCGAGGGCGACGTACGCAGCGTCACCGGCGGAGAAAGCGAGCGGCACCGCGCCGAGCTTAGCCAGCGGCGGCGGCCGTCACCAACCCGGAACCGACGACGGCGTCGTCCTCGTAGAGAACGGCGGCCTGCCCGGGCGCGACGCCGTACGCGGGCGCGTCGAGGGTGAGCCGGAAGCCGGTCGCCGTCGGCACGACCGTTGCCGCGATCGCGGCCGAGCGGTAACGGAGCTTCGCCTCGACGCGCGTCACGTCGACGTGCAGGCGACCTCGCGCGGTCACATGCGTCCGCGCGAGCGCTGCGCGCGGGCCGACGACGACCGTGTTCGACGCCGGCCGCGCCGCGAGCGCGTAGAGCGGCTCGGCGGCGGCGACGCCGAGACCGCGCCGCTGCCCCGGCGTGAAGCGCCAGTAACCGTCGTGCGTGCCGAGCGTGCGGCCGGCCTCGTCGACGATCGCCCCTTCGGCGGGCATCGCGCCGTGCCGTTCGAGGAACGCGCGGTAGTCGTCGCCGCCGAGGAAGCACGCCTCCTGGCTCTCGGGCCTTTGCGCCGCCGCGAGACCTGCAGAGGCCACCTCCGCGCGCGTCGTCGTCTTCGTCTGGCCTCCGAGCGGGAACCAGACGCGCCCGAGGAGCCGTGGGTCGAGCCGGGCGAGCATGTAGCTCTGGTCCTTCGTGTCGTCGGCCGCGCGCGCGAGCAGGAGCCTTCCCGAGCGCTCGACGACGCGCGCGTAGTGGCCGGTCGCGAGCCGGGGCGCGCCGACCCGCCGCGCGAACGCGAGCAGCTGCGCGAACCGGAACCCGCCGTTGCAGCGCACGCACGGGTTCGGCGTCTCGCCGCGGAGGTACCCGCGCACGAACGGCGCGACGACCGCGCGCCGGAACTCCTCGCGCAGATCGAGCGTGACGTGCGGGAGCCCGAGGCCGTGGCACGTCTCGCGCGCGGCGATCACGGCCGACGGACGAGCAGCACGCGCGCTCGACGTCGGGCGCACGCGGGTCGACCCAGAGCCGGAGCGTGACGCCGACGGCGCCCGGCCCCGCCTTCAGGAGCGCCGCAGCACTGTCGACTCCGCCGCTCATCGCGACGGCGACCCGGCCCGGTTCGGGCGCATCCCGGACATGCGCCCCGAGCGCGTTCGCGAGCGCGTCGACCGGGAGCGTCTCGCCGCGGACGGCCGCCGCTTCGAGGAGCGTCAGCCCGCGCAGGTCCGACGCGAGCCCCGGAGCATCGGCTTCCACGATCCGGCCGCCGTCCACGCGCAGCCGCACGGCCGCCCAGTCGCCGCCGCGCGAAGAGTCGCCGAAGAGCTCGAGCATCCGGCCAGCGTAGCTCCGTGCCGTCGCCGGCCGCCGGCACGGCGTACGGAAGTACGTGCCCCGACCCCGCCGACTTCACCGCGCTCGTGTGAACCTGGCAAGCCAGGTGGGTGCCGTGCGGTGCGTCGGCGCGAAGCGCCTAGCCCCGACGCGGGCTCCCTTTCACGTAGCGTTGGTTCTACATGATGCGCGGCGACGCGAACGGGGTCGGGCACGCGCGGCGCACTGTAGCGGCGAAGGCCGTCTAGCGCGAACGGGCATAGCTCCACTCGATCTGCTTGACGCCGCGCAGGCCGAGCCGGCGCGCGAGCGCGTCCGTCAGATCGAACTCGCGGCCGGGCCCGTAGGGCCCCCGGTCGACCACCTGCACGAGAACGGTGGTGTCGCCGTAGGTGACGTAGATCCGCGCCCCGCACGGCAGGACCGGGTGCGAGACGCCTTCGGTGTCGGCGCGGAGGACGCCTCCGCACGCGGTCTTCTTGCCGACGGCCGAGGGGCCGCTCGACCCGGCGCGGGCGGCGTACGACCCGACGGCCTCCGGCAGCGTCGTCTCGGCGTCGCGCGAACGCGAGGTGGCGGCGAGCGCGAAGACGGCGGCGAGCAGAGCGACGGCCGCGAGCGCCACCAGGCGTCCCGGCAGATGATCCCTCATCGCGGCGCGCTCCGCGCGTGCTCTCTAAGCATGGCGGCGGGAGCGGCCGGGGAGCGGGCGGACGCCGACCGGCCGCGCCGGCACCTCGGCCACCGCTCCGCTGTCCGCGGAAGCGCGCTGCCACGGCCAACGCCGCGAGCCCGTCTCCGCGAGCGGGTCGAGCCGGTGGCGCGCCGACCGTCTCGGCATCGTGAGCGTGACGGGCGGCGGGTCGTCGCGGTCGTCCTCGGGCAGGTCCGGCGGAACGAGCTCGAGGTCGGGCGGCCGGCGCCCCTCCGGCTCGAGGTCGGCCTCATCGAGGAGGAGCGGGTCGCTGAGCGCGTCGGCCTCGCTCTCGACCGCCTTCCGCCCCAGGAGACGGAAGACGCGCGGCCCCGGAGGCTCGGCCTCGGCCGCCTCGGCCGCCTCTGCCGCCTCGTCGTCTCGCTCCCGCGCGATCGGATCGTCCTTCGCTGCAGCCGTCCCCGCGGCGACCGCGGCCGCGGGAGCCGCGAACGCCCGAACCGTCTCCCAGAGGCTGCGAGCCGGCGCTGCGGGCTGCGGGTCGTCAAGCGTCCGAGGGGGCTCCTCGCCCTCGTCGTCGGCGACCGCTGCACCCGAGACGGCCGCGGCCGACGCCGGCGTCACCGCTGCCCGGACGACGTCCCAGAGGCTGCGCCGCGGCGTGTCGTCGGCCGGTTCCTCGCCCTCGTCGGACGCCGGAGCGACCACGACCGTCGTGGGCTCCTCCACGATCGTCGTGGGCTCGTCGACGACAGTGTCCGGGTCGTCGACCGGAGCGTCCGGCTCGTCGGTCGTCCCGGCCGCCGGCGGAACCGCCTCTACGTCGGCGAGAGCGTCCTCCGCGGGCTCGTCGGCAGTCGCACCGACGACGGCGTGATCGTCGGTGGTCGCAGCCGCAGACTCGTCGTCCGCCAGTGCCTCGGGCGTGGATGCGGCGTCGGCTGCAGCACGGCCGTCGTCGTCACGCAAGACGGCCGCGGCGCCGGCGAGGGCGGCGGCGTCAACGATCGCGTCGCCGGCAGGCGCAGCCCCTCCGGCCGCGCGTTCGGAGTCGCCCGGGACGGCGTCGGACTCCAGCACGTCGTCGGGAACCGCGCCGGGGGCGGCCACGGCCCCCGCCACCTCGGGCGCGACCGCGAGATCGCGCTCGCGAAGGGCCGACGGCGCCTCCCCGGCCTCCGGGACCGGCTCGGTCTCCTCCGCGCCCTCCGCGTCCTCCTCGACCGGCGGCTCGGCGTCGTCCTGACGCGCGGGCTGTAGCGCAGGCTCCTCCTCCGCCTGCGCCTCGGCGATCGCGACCGCCTCGACCACCGGCTCCGGCTCGAGCGCCGGAACGGCCTCGTCGTCCTCCTGCGTGTCCTCGCCGGCGGTGGGCGCGGCGACGGGCCACGCGCCGGCGAGGTCTGCGCGGAGCGCCGCGGGCGCGATCCACGTCGGGGCGTCCTCGCGCTGACCCGCGTCGGGATAGCCAGACGCGACCTGCTCGAGCGGCCGCGGCGGCGGGAGCGAGACCTGGGGGACGTAGTAGCGCGGCGGCAGCCCGCTCCCGTAGTGCGGCTCCTCGCGCGAGGCCAGCCATTCGAGCAGCGCGACGAGAAGCCACCCGACGGCCATGATCCCGGCGATCAGAATCGGCTCCACGTCGGCGAGCGCGAGACCGACCGCGAGCGCGATCAGGAACAGCACCTCGGCCGCGAACCGCGATGCTCGGCGGTCAGGCATGCCGGGTCCCTTCGACTATTGCGCGCCCGGGTCCTGCGTCGGCCGCCGGAAACGTCCCGCGCGGGCGGCGCGGAAGCGAACCGCCGTCCACGGCTCCCGTGGCCCAAGTGAGGTGAGCGACCGGCTCCATCCCCGGCTCGCGCAGAGTATGCGCCGCCTCAGCCCGACCCGTGCGCGGGCGCCGCGGCCGTGACCGACGTGTCGTCCCCGCGTCCGTCGCCGCCGACGCCCGGCCGCACCGCGATCCCGAGCTCGACGAGCGCCTCGGACGGGTACGCCGTCGGCGCGCCCGTGAGCGGGTCCGCGCCGCTCGAGACCTTCGGGAACGCGATCACCTGGCGGATGTCGGGCTCGCCGGCCATCAGCGCGAGGAACCGGTCGAGGCCGAGTGCGAATCCGCCGTGCGGCGGCGCGCCCATCGCGAGCGCATCGAGCAGGAACCCGAACTTCGCGCGCGCGTCCTCCTCCTCGAGGCCCATGGTGCGGAAGACGCGCTCCTGCAGGCCGACGTCATGGATCCGGATCGATCCGGAGCCGAGCTCCCACCCGTTCCAGATCAGGTCGTAGTGCTGCCCCACGACGTCCGCCGGCTTCTCCTCGTCCCACGTCTCCTGTCCGGCCATCGGCGCGGTGAACGGATGGTGGAGGAACGTCCACCCACCCGAGTCCTCATCGCACTCGAAGAGCGGGAAGTCCAGCACCCAGTGGAAGGCGTCGCCGGCGCCTTCCGCGAGCGCGAGCTCGCGCCCGAGGTGTGTGCGCAGGCCGCCGAGCACGCGGGAGACGAGGTCCTGGGGGCCGGCGGCGAAGAGCACCGTCGACCCCGGCTCGGCCGCGAACGCGGAGAGCTCCGCCTCGGAGAGGAACTTCGCGATCGGCGACCGGACGTCGCCGCTCTCGTCGACGACGACGTAGGCGAGCCCCCCTGCGCCCCACTCCTTCGCGACCTCCTCGAGTCGCGCGAGCTCCGCCCGGGAAAACGCCCGCGGCGCGACGACGAAGCGCACGCACGGCGCGTTCGCGAAGACGCCGAACCCGGACGCGCGCGTCACCTCCGTCGCATCCTGGATCTCGAGCCCGTACCGGAGATCAGGCTTGTCCGACCCGAAGCGTGCCATCACGTCGCCGTACGAAAGGCGCGGGAAGGGCCGTTGCGGCGGGGTGCGCCCGACTGCCTCGAACGACGCGACGACACACGCCTCGAGCACGTCGAGGACGTCCTCGCGCTCGACGAACGCCATCTCGAGGTCGAGCTGCCTGAACTCGAACTGCCGGTCCGCGCGGAGGTCCTCGTCCCTCCAGCAGGTGGCGATCTGGTAGTAGCGGTCGACCCCGCCGACCATGCAGAGCTGCTTGAAGAGCTGCGGCGACTGCGCGAGGGCGAAGAAGCGCCCGGGCTGGAGCCGGACGGGCACGAGGAAGTCGCGCGCGCCCTCCGGCGTCCCGCGGGTCATGCTCGGCGTCCACACGTCGATGAAGCCGCGGTCGTCCATCGTCCGGCGGATCGCCGCGACGACGGTGTGCGAGAGGCGGAGGTTGCGCTGCATCCGGTCGCGCCGCATGTCGAGCCAGCGGTAACGGAGGCGGAGCGTCTCGTCCACGTTCTCCTCGTCCAGCTGGAACGGGAGAGGCGTGGAGCGCGAGAGGATCGACAGCCGGTCGACCTGGAGCTCGACCTCACCCGTCGGGAGGCTCGGGTTCACCGCCTCGGGCGCGCGCGCGACGACCTCGCCCTCCGCCTGGAGCACGAACTCGTTCCGCACGTCGTGCGCGATCGCCGCGGCGTCGGCGGCGCGCTCGGGGTTCACGACGAGCTGGACCTTGCCCGTGTGGTCGCGAAGGTCGACGAAGACGAGCCCGCCGTGGTCGCGGCGCGTGTCGGCCCACCCCGCCACGGTGAGGCGCCGCCCGATGTGGTCGGAGCGAACGTCGCCACAGTTGAGGTCGCGCCACGAGCTCATGAGGCCGTGAGGGTAGCGACGACCCGGTCGAGCGGGACGATCTGCTCGTCGGCGCCGCGCCGCCTCACCGCGGCGTCGTCGGCACGCGCGACGACGACGGTGTGCGCGCCGGTTCGTCCGGCCTGCGTCATCTGCCCCTTCACCGATCGGCCGGCGTAGTCCGCGTCGCACGCGATCCCGTGCCGGCGGAGAGCCGACAGCGTGCGGAGCGTCCATTCGCGCGGAGCGCCGTCCGTGACGACGAACACGTCGAGCCCGGGCGCTTCCGGGCCGAGGCTCTCGTTCTCGAGCGCGAGCATCAGCCGGTCGACGCCGGCGCCGAAGCCGATCCCGGGCGTCGGCGCGCCGCCGATCTCCTCGACGAGGCCGTCGTAGCGCCCGCCGCCCGCGATCACCGACGCCCTGCCGCTCTCCGGCCCGACGAACTCGAACGTCGTCCGCGTGTAGTAGTCGAGGCCGCGGACGAGAGTCGGCACGATCGTGTACTCGATCCCGAGGGCGTCGAGGAACCGCCGTACGTCCGCGAAATGGGCGGCGCAGTCGGCGCAGAGGGAGTCGCCGATCTTCGGCGCGTCTGCGAGCGCCGCCTGCACGCGCGGGCTCTTCGAGTCGAAGACGCGCAAAGGGCTCGTCTCGCGCTTCGCGCGCGCCTCCTCGTCGAGCGCGTCCGGATTCGCGTCGAGCCACCCGTTGAGCCTTTCGACGTACGCCGGCCGGCATTGCGCGTCGCCGATCGAGTTGAGCAGCAGCTCCCACTGCATCACTCCGAGCCGGCGCAGGAGCTCGCGGTAGAGCGCGATCAGCTCGGCGTCCACCGCCGGGTCGGCCGACCCGATCGCCTCGACCGACCACTGCGTGTGCTCCCGGTACCGGCCCTTCTGCGGCTTGTCGTAGCGGTACATCGTCGCGACCGTGAAGAGCTTCACCGGCTGCGGCTCGCGATGCATGCCGTGCTCGACGTACGCGCGGCAGATCGGCGCCGTCCCCTCGGGGCGAAGCGTGAGGCTCCGACCGCCGAGGTCCGCGAAGGTGTACATCTCCTTCTGCACGATGTCGCTTCCCGCGCCGGAGGTGCGGCGGAAGAGCTCCGTGTCCTCGAAGCCCGGCGTCTGGATCCAGCGGTAGCCGAAGTCGCGCGCCAACTCCTCCATCGTCCGCGTGGCCCACTTCCAGCGGGGCTCGTCGGTCGGGAGAAGGTCGCGAGTCCCTCGCGGCGCCTGGAACTTCTTCTGCTCGCTCACTCGCGCGCCGCGGCGCGCAGGTCGCCCAGGAAACGGGTTCGTCTCGAGCTCGCGACCGAGCGTCGTCGCGGGGCCGTGGCCGGGGTAGACGACCGTCTCGGGGCCGAAGCGGTCGATGAGCGTCGCGGATCGACGCGAGCAGTTCGTCCCAGTCACCGCCGGGCAGGTCGACGCGCCCGACAGAGCCGGCGAAGAGGACGTCGCCGGAGAAGAGCGATCCGTCGGCGTGGAAGGCGACGTGGCCGGCGACTGTGCCCGGGGACGTCGACGACGTCGAAGGTGATTCCCGCGGCGGTTACGGTGTCGCCGCCGGAGACGAGATGCGCGGGCTCGTGCGGCGAGCCACGCGGAACGATCCGCGCGTCTGACCGGTCCTCAGCACGTCGGCCTCCGCCGACGGCGCCCACACCTCGGCGCCCGTGCCGTCGGCGAGGTCGGCGACGCCCGCAATGTGGTCGACGTCGGTGTGCGTGACGAGGATCGCGGTCGCGCGCGCACCCATGCGAGCAAGCTCGAGTCGGATCGGCGTAGGGTCGTCGCCGGGATCGACGACGACGGCCTCGGGAGCGCCGCGCTCCGTGCGCAGGAGGTAGCAGTTCGACTGGAACGCGCCCAACGTGAGGCTGTCGACGACGAGCGGCATGAGCGAGGCGAGTCTAGACCGTGGCGTTCGTGAACCGGTCCGCGGCGCGACGGAAACACGTCGCGCGTGCAGCGCTGGGACCTCCTCGACGTCGATGCTCCCGGCGGGACGCGCGACCCGGTTGTGCTGCATCAGGACGACGGTGCGCGCGCCGTCCTCGTCGTCCTCCAGCCGGGGCAGGAGCTCGGAGACCACCAGGTGAAGGAGAATGCGTGGCTGACAGTGCGTCGACGGCACGGTTCGCGTCGACGCGAACGGCGAGTCGTTCGACGCCGGCCGCGGCGCGTCTGTTCCGGTTCTCGCCCGACGAGCGGCACGCCGTCGCGAGCGAGAGCGGTGCGCGCGATCCTCCTCCTGCTCGCACCCTGGCCGGGCGACGGGCACTACCGCGGCGGGCGCGGCTAGCGCCGGCCGCGCGGGCTCGACGCCTCGTCCGCAGGGCTCTGCCGCCGCGCATCGGCGGCTCCGGTCCGCTTCAGGAACATCCGGTAGGCGATCGTGTCCATGACGTAGCTGAACGGCAGGAAGAACGCGAGCAGGAACGACCGTCTGAAGCGCGTGCTGCGCCGGCGTGAGCGCCGTTGTCGAGGATCGAGACGACGACGAACATCAGCGGCGCGAAGATGAGCGCGCGGCGTCCGACGCGTCGCCACGACGCGGGCTGCACTTGTCGGCCCGGCGCGCGCCGGCTGCCGCGCCTTCTGCGGCTTCTCGCGCCTTGGCGGACGCCTTCGCGCGGTCGCGCATTGCCGGCCGGTCTGCTCGTCGCGCCGCTCGTCGTCCGGGACGACCACCTCGTTGCCCTCGTCGTCGACCAGCACGTACTCGTAGTCGTGCCGGAACGACTTCTCGCGCCGCCGCCGCTGCTTTCTCGTCGGCATCGGCGATCAGCCTAGCGCCGATAGGCGACCGCTCCGCTCCTCACGACGTAGGCGATGTCGTCGCCGCCGAGGTGGTAGGCGAGGTACCGCCAGTCGGGCGCTTCGAGGAGCACGAGATCCGCGCGGAGCCCCGGGAGGATCCGTCCGCGGTCGTACGCGAGGCCGAGCACGTGGGCGGCGTTGACGGTGCACGCCGCGAGCGCCTCGGCGGGGCGAAGCCGGAGCTGGGTCGAGGCCAGCGAGCAGACGAGCGGGAGGCTCTCGCAGAACGCGCTCCCGGGGTTGAAGTCCGTCGCGAGCGCGACCGCCGCGCCCGCGTCGACGAGCGCTCGCGCGGGCGGCATCGGCCGGCCGAGGAAGAGCGCGCTCGCGGGTAGCAGAACGGCGGTGACGTCGCTTGCGCGCGAGCGCCGCGATGCCGTCGTCGCCCGTCGCCTCGAGGTGGTCGACGGACCGCGCGCGGAGCTCGATCGCGAGCGGGAGCGCCGCCCGCCTCGGTGAACTGGTCGGCGTGCAGTCGCAGCGCGAGGCCGGCACCGGCGCACGCGACGAGGTACCTCCGCGCCTGCTCGACGTCGAACGCTCCCCGCTCGACGAACACGTCCGCGGCCGCGGCGATCCGCGCTGCCTCGGGAAGCACGTCGCGCGAGCGCGAAATCGAGGTACGCGTCGGCGTCGGCGAACTCCGGCGGCACCGAGTGAGCACCGAGCCACGACGGAATCCCACCCGCGTCGGCGACGGCGCGAAGCGACTCGAGCTCCGTCTCGCTGTCGAGGCCGTAGCCGGACTTCCCCTCCCAGGTCGTGGTCCCGTGGCGAAGCATCCGCTCCGCGCGCCGCGCGACGGACGCCCGTAGCGCTCCGCCGTCGAGCGCCCTCGTGGCCGTGACCGTGGAAAGGATTCCGCCGCCGGCGGCGTGTATCTCCTCGTACGCCGCGCCGCCGGCGCGCAGGGCGAACTCGTCGACACGGTCGCCGCCGAACGCCGGATGCGTGTGGCAGTCGACGAGCCCCGGGATCGCGCAGAGCCCGCGCCCGTCGAGCTCGTCGACGTCACCTCCGACGGCGGGAGGTCCGCCATCGCCCCGACGGCAGCGATGCGGTCGCCCTCGCAGAGAACGTACGCGTCGTCGACCACCGTGACCTCGCCGAGAGCGGCTCGTCGCAGCGGCGCGCCGCGACCTGCAGGCGAGACGACCTGCGCGAGATCGCGGACGAGCAGTCGCGCCAGCGCCTACTCCAGCGACGCCGACGGCAGGTCGAGCCCGACCGTCGCGTGCGGCGTCGACGGCAGCGGCGTAGCCGGCGTCGACGTGACGCATCACGCCGGTCCCCGGATCGGTCGTGAGCACGCGCTCGAGGCGCTCTGCCATCTCGTCGGTGCCGTCGGCGACGACGACCATGCCCGCGTGGATCGCGTTGCCGATCCCGACGCCGCCGCCGTGGTGGACGCTGACCCAGGTCGCTCCTGCGGCCGTGTTGAGCAGCGCGTTGAGGATCGGCCAGTCGGCGATCGCGTCGGAGCCGTCTCGCATCGCCTCCGTCTCGCGGTACGGAGACGCGACGGAGCCGGCGTCGAGATGGTCGCGTCCGATCGCGACGGGTGCCCGAACCCGCCCCGAGCGGACGAGGTCGTTGATCGCGAGCCCGGCACGCGCACGATCGCCGTAGCCGAGCCAGCAGATCCGCGCGGGCAGCCCCTGGAAGGCGACGCGCTGAGGGCGCCGCGTCGAGCCACCGTCTGGAGAAGCGCGTCTCCCGGAAAGAGCTCTCGCAGCGCGGCGTCGATCGCCGCGATGTCCGCCGGATCGCCCGACAGCGCGGCCCAGCGGAAGGGACCGATGCCGCGGCAGAAGAGCGGCCGGATATAGGCCGGGACAAAGCCCGGGTATGTGAACGCCTCCTCTACGCCAGCTTCACGGGCCTCACCTCGCAGGTTGTTGCCATAGTCGAAAACGTAGCTGCCGAGGCGGACGTACGCGAGCATCGCCTCGACGTGGCGAACGATCGACTCGCGGGCGCGCGCGAGGTACTCGTCGGGGTCGGAACGACGGAGTGATGCGGCTTCGGCGACCGTCAGCCCCCGCGGGATGTACCCGGTGAGCGGATCGTGCGCGGCAGTCTGGTCCGTGACGAGGTCGAAGAATTCACGCTTTTGTGACAGTTCCGGAACGATGTCGGCGGCGTTGCCGAGCGACCGCGACGCTCAGCGGTCGGCCGGTCGCGCGCCGCGGCACGAACACGCGCGAGCGCGTCGTCGAGCGATTCGGTCGCCTCGTCGAGGTAGCGTGTCTCGAGCCGCCGCTCGATCCGTGACGGGTCGACCTCGACGCACAGGATCGCGGCGCCGGCGAGCGTCGCCGCGAGCGGCTGCGCCCCGCCCATCCCGCCGAGCCCGGCCGTCAGGATCGTCCGACCGGCGAGGTCGGACGGTGCCGAAGTGCTTCTGGGCCGCGGCCGCGAACGTCTGATACGTGCCCTGGAGGATCCCCTGGGTGCCGATGTAGATCCAGGAGCCGGCCGTCATCTGGCCGAACATCGTGAGCCCCTCCGCCTCGAGCCGCCGGAACTCGTCCCAGGTCGCCCAGCGCGGGACGAGGAGCGAGTTCGCGAGCAGCACCCGCGGGCGCACCGCGTGCGTGCGGAAGACGCCGACCGGCTTCCCGCTCTGAACGAGCAGCGTCTCGTCGTCGCGCAGACGGAGCAGCGTCCGCACGATCTCCTTCAGCGCCTCGTGCGACCGCGCCGCTCGGCCGGAGCCGCCGTAGACGACGAGCTCCTCGGGCCGCTCGGCCACCTCGCGATCGAGGTTGTTGAGCAGCATCCGCAGCGGCGCTTCGGTCGACCACGAGCGCGCGTTGAGCGCGGCGCCGCGCGGTGCACGAATCGCGCTGAGGTCGCCGCAGAGCGCGTCGACGACCGATTCGACTCCGCGACCGCGTCGTCACGCCGTCGGCTCTCTCTCGCGCGGTCGCCTTCCCGCGTCGGGCGGCTCGTCGGACGTGCGCTCGAGCCGGTGCGCGCCAGCGCCAGAAGCTCCATGCGGTCGCGACGACGAAGAAGGCGACGGCGATCACGATCGCACGCGCCGATCCCGCCGCCCGTGAGCCACGCGACGACGACGATCAACGACCGAAAGGACCGCGTAGAAGGTCGCGGAGTCGCGGTACGGGCGCTCGGGGGCAGGAGTCTCAGGCGGGCCCCCACTGCAGCCGCTTCGGGCCTTCGCTCACTCGAGGTCGCCGACCTCGGCCTCGACGGCGCGCGACGAGCGAACCGTCGCGGACCGCGGCGGCGACGGCCTCGATCTCGCGCCCGAGCGGCCGGTCGTCGCGAAGCCGTGGCGAGAGCGAACGCACGAATCGGCGTGTCGCGCGCGACCCCGCCCGGGCTCGAGCGGCGCGAGGAACTCGACGCCCTGCGCCGCCGCTAGCAGCTCGATCGCGAGCGACGCGCTCCGAGTTCGCGAGCACCTGCCACGCCTTGAGGCCGGCCGCGTTTCCCATCGACACGTGATCCTCCTGCCCCGCGCTCGTGGGGATCGAGTCGACCGACGCCGGATGGCACAGCGACTTGCTCTCCGAGACGAGCGACGCGGCGACGTACTGCGGGATCATGAAGCCGCTGTTCAGCCCGCCGTCGCGTCGTCAGGAAGGCGGGCAAGGCCGTCGCTCAGGTTCGGATTCACGAGGCGCTCGATCCGGCGCTCGGAGATGCTCGCGAGCTCGGCGACCGCCATCGCCAGCGCATCGAGCGCGAACGCGAGCGGCTGGCCGTGGAAGTTGCCGGCCGAGACGAGCATGTCGTCGTCGACGAGCACGAGCGGGTTGTCGGTCGCCGCGTTGAGCTCGGTCGAGACGACGTAGTCGACGTAGTCGAGCAGGTCGCGCGACGCGCCGTGCACCTGCGGCGCGCAGCGGAGCGAGTACGCGTCCTGAACCTTGTCGCACCACCGGTGCGCCTCGTTGATCGCCGATCCCTCGAGCAGGCGCAGCACGTTCGCGGCCGAGGCCGCCTGGCCGCGAAGCGGACGAAGCGCGTGCACCTGCGGCAGGAACGAGCTCCGCGATCCCTGGAGCGCCTCGAGCGAGAGGGCGCACGCGCAGTCGGCGACCTTGACGAGCCGCCGCGCGCGGACGAGCGCGAGCGCGCCCTGAGCCGCCATGAACTGCGTACCGTTGACGAGGGACAGCCCCTCCTTCGCGCGTCAGCCGCACCGGCTCGAGACCGACGCGCTCGAGCGCCTCCGCGCCGTCGAGCAAGCTCTCCGTCGACCCAGGCCTCCCCCTCGCCGACGAGCGGGAGCGCGAGGTGGGCGAGCGGCGCGAGGTCGCCCGACGCGCCGACTGATCCGCGCGCCGGGACGCGCGGGATCACGCCCCGGTTCAGGCACTCGACGAGGAGCTCGACCGTCTCGATCGCGCGCGCCGGAGTATCCCTTGGCGAGCGCATTCGCCCGGAGCAGCATCGCCGCACGAACGATCTCCGGCGGATACGGATCGCCGACCCCGCACGCGTGTGACCGGAGGAGGCGCAGCTGTAGCTCCTCCGTCAGCTCCTCGGGGATGACCTTCGAGACGAACCGTCCGAAGCCGGTGTTGACGCCGTAGGTGTGCTCGCGCGAGCCGTGCGCCGCGCGCTCGACGAGCATCCGGGCGTCCGCCATCCGCTCGCGCGCGGCGGGCGCGAGCGCGGCGGGTGCGCCGTCGACGGCGACCGCCCACACGTCGTCGACAGTGAGGTCGTCGCCGGTGAGCGCGCGAGTCGGCGATCACGGTTCGAGTCTAGCTTTAGCGTCCGCGGTCACGCCGGCGTGACGCGTCGTTCGGCGCGAGCTTCACACCCCACCCTGGGTGGGGAGCGCACCACCGACCACCGCGGGATCATCGCCGGTCGGCGGCACGTGGGCAAGGTGGCTTTCGCAACGCACCAGCGCCATTTCGTGCACAGCGTCTACGACAATCTGACTTGCGTACGCGTCGGCTACACGTCGCAAGGTGTCGCTCGCGCCGACCAACTTCGTGGACCGACACTCGGCGGCCGGACGAATGACGAACGCTCCGCCCGCTGCATCGCGACAGTGGCGCCGACCGCCGGAGGCTCGCCCACTCGGGCGGCGGCCCACGCGTCGCGGCGACTCCGCGTGTCCGACCCGGTCGTCGACGTCCCGCGCGAGCTCGCGCCGCCACGCCGCGGCCCGGCGGGCGGCGCTCGCGCTCCTACGCGACCGCGACTTCCGCTGCCTCGTACGGCGCCGTGGCCAGCGAGCGAGCTCGGGGACGCGCTCGCACTACATCGCGCTGATGTGGTTCGCGTTCGACGCCGGCGGGCCGCTCGGGGTAATCGCGGTGAGGCTCGCGGACAGCATCCCCGCGCTCGCGTTCGGCCTCCACGGCGGCGTCGTCGCAGACCGGTTCGACCGCCGCCGGCTCATGATCGGGGCCGGATCGTCGCTCGGGCGGCGACACTCGTCCCTATCGCCGATCGTCGGGCTCACGGGCCACCTGTCACTGTGGGCGCTCGTCGTCGCGGCGTTCGTGCTCGAGACGGCGACGAGCTACTTCGCGCCCGCGTACGGCGCCCTCCTCCCAGCGCTCGTCGAGCGGCGCAACGTCCAGCGCGCGAACGCGCTCGTGCAGGCGTCGGCGCAGGCGCTGTCGGTCGGCGGCTGGGCGGCCGCGGCTGCGCTCGTCCTGGTGCTTCCGTTGCCGGCGTTCTTCGCCGTGAACGCGCTTTCGTTCGTCGTGTCCGCGCTGCTGATCGCGCGCAATTCGCGGCGGCGGCGGCCGCGCCGCGCCACGGCGAGAGCCGTTCGCATCAGGGAAGGGCTCGCGGCGCTCGCGGGCAGGCGCGCGCTCGCCGCCGGGGTCGTCGTCCTCGGCGTCGCGATCACGATCTCGTCCGGCTCGTGGATCGGCGGCGTTCCGACGCTCGTCCGCGACACGCTCGGGCACGGCGCCGGCGGGTTCTCGGTGATGATGGTCGGCTACGCGGTCGGATCGATCGCGAGCGGGCGTCGCGCTCGCACGCTTGCGCGTCCGGCGGAAGGCATTCGCGAGCCTCCTCGCGTGGACGCTCTACGTCCCGGCGTACGGGCTGCTCGCTGTCGCGCCGTCGCTCGGCGTCGCCGCCGTCGGCGCCGCCTGCGCCGGCGTCGGGCAGAGCTCCTCGCTCGTGCTGCTGAGCTCCGCGGCGCAGGAGGAGATACCGGACGCGCTGCTCGGACGCGTGATGGGGCTGATCTCGCTCACGCACCGCGGCGCGCACGCGACCGGGCTCCTGTTCGTCGCGCCGCTCTTCGCGGTCGCGCCCGCACCGGCGGTCTTCGCGGCGGCGGGGGTCGCGCTGCCGGCATCGTCGGGCTCGCCGGAGCCACGTATACGCGATCAGTCGAGGAGCCGCAGCTCCAGGAGCCGCGACGAGTCGAACCCTTCGATCCTGAGCGCCGCACCCGCCGACCTCGGCCGCCGCACCGGCCGGCATCAGCCCGACGAGCTCCGACCCGACGACCTCCGCGCCCCTGCGTCTCGGCCTCCTCGGCCACCCGCGCGAGGATCTCGTGCAGCGCCGCGGCCTCCCAGTCCTCGACGTTCATCGACACCTGGACGAGCCCCGCGCGCGGAAGGTCGAGCCCGAGCGCGCGCACGCCCGGGAAGCCGCCGCCGCGCTCGCGCACGAGCGCGGCGACTGGCGCGCGCGACCTCGAGCGACCCGCGCCAGGTTGACGTTGAACGCGACGAGCGGCCGCCGCGCGCCGAGGATCACCCCGCCCGCCGCCGGAGTCGAGCGATCGGGGCCCGAAGTCGGGCGCGAGCTCACCCGCGTCGATCCGGCGCTGCAGCTCGCCGGGCGCCGCCGCGCCGGTAGAACGCAGGCCCGCGCTCCGGCGGCGCATAGAGGAAGACCGGCAGCCCCAGCTCGCCGACGCGCCGCGCCGCCTCGAGCGCCGCTGCCGCGCGCGCTCCATGTCGCCGGGGCGGATCGGAACGAACGGGACCACGTCGGCGACGCCGATGCGTGGATGAACGCCCTCGTGGCGGCGGAGATCGATCCGCTCGCGCGCCACGTCGACCGCCGCGACGAGCGGCGTCGACGAGGTCGGACTCGTCGCCGACGACGGTGAAGACGCAACGGTTGTGGTCCGCGTCGACGTGCACGTCGAGCACGCGCGCGTGCGTCTCGAGCGCGCCGCCGATCGCGTCGATCGTCGCCCGGTCGCGTCCCTCCGAGAAGTTCGGGACCGACTCGAGCGGCAGCACGTCCGTACTCTAGGAGCGTGGACGAGGCGCGCCGCGAGTACGAGATCGGGTCCGAGCACGATTCAGCGCGGGTCGCGAGGCCGAGGCGATTCCGCACTACGAGCGCGCGCTCGAGCTCGGCCTTCCGGACGAGGTCGTTCCCGGGGCACTGCTCCAGCTCGGGAGCTCGCTCCGCAACGCGGGACGCGATCGGCGACGCGGTCGCCGTTCTCGACTACGCGCGTCGCCCGCTTCCCCGACCATGCGGCGCTGCGGCTGTTTCGCGCGCTTCGCGCTCGCGAGCGCGGGTCGCGACCGCGAAGCGCTCGTCGACATGCTGCGACCTCGCGCGGACGCGCATCGACGCGCCCGACGTCGCGCCGCTACTCACGCTCGCTCAGGCGTACACGACGGACCTCGAGCGCGAGCCGTCGACCGCGACGGCCGTTCCTCCGCGTCGCCGACGCGCGCGCCTCGACCGAGTGGTACGCGCGGCTCGGCTTCGGCATCGACTTCGACCACCGCTTCGAGCCGGGGCTACCGCTCTTCGTCTCGCGTGCGCCGCGGCGAGGCTCGGCTCTTCCTCTCGGAGCACGCGGGCGACGCTCGGCGAACGCGCTGTCTACCTCGAGGTCGACGACGTCGACGGAGTCGGCGCCGCGTTCGGCGTCGACGCCGGAGACATCGCCGTGGCAGATGCGCGAGCGGAGCTCGTCGATCCCGACGGGAACCGTATCCGAGTCGGCGCGCCCGCGTGATGAAGCAGTACTACGACCGCCGCGCGCCCGGGTACGACGACTGGTACCTCGGCCGGGGGCGCTACGTCGGCACGCGCGACGAGCACGCGTGGAGGATCGAGCTCGCGTCCCTCTTCGAAGTCATCGCCGCCCTGCCGCCCGTGCGCACGCTCGACGTTGCGTGCGGCACCGGCTTCCTGACGCGACACCTCGCGGGCGAGGTCGTCGGGCTCGATGCGAGCCCGGCGATGCTCGAGGAGGCGAGAGCGCAGGCGCCGAACGCGGAGCTCGCTCTGGGCGAGGCGCTTTCACTCCCGTTTTCCGATGCGGCGTTCGACCGCGTCTTCACGGGCCACTTCTACGGCCATCTCGACGAGGTCGAGCGGCGCGTCTTCCTCGGTGAGGCCCGGCGCGTCGCGCCGGAGCTCGTCGTCGTGGACGCTGCGGTGCGGCCGGACCACGACGAGGAGGAGATCCAGCACCGCCGGCTCGACGACGGCTCGGAGTGGCCGATCCTGAAGCGGTACTTCACGCTGGAGGGGCTCGCGGCGGAGCTCGGCGGCGGCGACACGCTCTTCGCGGCGACTGGTTCGTCGTCATGCGCGCGTGAGGCCGGCGGTCGTCCTCGCAATCTGCGCCGTCGCGGCCGGCTGTGGCGCACACGAACAGGTGGCGAGATGGGCGCCGCCGGAGACGCTCACGTTCGACGGCGGAAGCGACTGCGGCCCCGACGGGACACGACGTGCAGATCCGCGTCCGCCGGCTCGTCGTCGGTCCGGTCGTGGCGGGTGGACGCGACGCTCGTAAATCGGACGGGAGTCGCGCTGCAGGTGGTTCGGCCGCACCACCTGCACGCGGTCGAGTTCGGTCTCGCCGTGTTCGACTCGAACACGCTCGCGCGAGGTGGAGACCGCGCGGCGCGAAAGGCGCTCCACAGCGGCGCTCGTGGCGGAGCGAGTCGTGCCGCCGATCGCCGGGCGTCCTCCAGCCGGGCGACCGGTGGGCCGGGTCGTTCTCCGCGCCCGGTCGGCTGCCGCGCGGGAAGTGACTCCGCGTCGTCTTCGGCCGCTTCGTCGTTCCCGGGCGGGCGGTCCCGCGCGGCTTCGTCGCGCCGCTTCGCGTGCGTGCACGACCGACGACGCGCCGCGGCTGTGACGCACAGGCGATCCTGCGTACCGGTCGCTCGCGTCGCTGCAGCGCGACCAGGCCGTCTGCCGCGCGTGCGTCGAGGCCGGGTACCCGCTCGAGTCGCTGCCGGTGATCGCGCCGCGGCCGAACGGCGCAGCGCGCGTACCTGTACGGGCAGGCGCCGGGGATCCGGAAGGCGAGGAGCGGCGACCGTGGCGCGGTCGCGCCGGCAAGACGCTGCGACGGTGGCTCGCATGGAGGAGGACGAGTTCTACGCCACGTTCTACTGCGCGTCGGTCACGCGGTGCTATCCCGGCCGCGCGGCTTCCGGCCGCGGCGACCGGACGCCGACGCCGGACGAGCAGCGGCTGTGCGCGTTCTGGCGCGAGTGGGAGCTTCGGCTGCTGCGCCCGCGTCTCGTCGTCACCGTCGGCGGGCTCGCGGCGCGGCGGCTGCTCGGGCGTGACGTCGGTCACCGACGCCGTCGGCGCGCACGTTCGACCTCGGACGGCGATCCTCGCGATCCCGCTGCCCCACCCGTCGGGCGCGAGCGGGTGGCTGAACCTGCCGGAGAACCGGGCGCGGGTCGCGGACGCGGCAGAGCTCGTCCGCGCGGAGCTCGCCCGCGCGACCGCTCCGTGAACGGCGCGCGGCCTCCGGGGCGACTTGTCGCGGCGCGGCGCGCGCGTCGAGACCACGCCGTTGACCGAGAACCCGCACCGTCCAGGGGCCCACCCACACACCCCCCACCCTCCCCTGAGGGGGCTCCGGAGCCGACATCCAAACCGTAGCCTCCGGAACGCGTCACAGAGGCGGCTACGAGTCGTCAATTCTCAGTCGATTCTCGTCCCCAGGCAGAGGTCTCACGGCACGCGCCGCGGGCCGGTGGAACCGAGCCCGCCTCGGTACCCTCCGGCCGTGATCCAGGAGCAGCAGACGCCGCGCTATCGCACCACGTTCGTGCGGCTGCTCGGCTTCCTCCGGCCGTACAAGCTGTCGCTGGTCGTCTCGATCCTGCTCGCGATCGGCTCGCAGGCGGCGGCGCTCGCGCTCGCGTGGCTGCCGGGCAACGTCGTCGAGGCGATTCGCGCCGACGACCGCGACCGGCTGCGAGTGGCTGATCGCCGTCGTGCTCGCGATCGGCGCTGCGCGGGCGCTGATGATGATGGGCCGCCGCCTGATCGCCGGCCGGCAGGCGCTCGCGGTCGAGCTCGACATGCGGACGGCGCTCTACGCGAAGCTCGTCCGCCTGTCGTTCGGCTACTACGACCGCCACCAGACCGGCCAGCTGATGAGCCGCGCGACCGTCGACCTCCAGGGCGTCCGCTTCTTCCTCGGCTACGGCCTCATCTTCTTCTTCCAGCACGTCTTCACGGTCGTCGGGGTCGGGATCGTCGTCTTCTTCGTCTCGTGGCAGCTCGCGCTGATCGCGATCGCGATCGGGCCGCTCCTGATGGCCGTCGCCTACCGCTACAGCCACGTCTCGCACCCGCTCCTGCGCGACGTGCAGCAGAAGATGGCCGACGTCGCGACGGTCGCCGAGGAGAACATCGTCGGCGTCCACGTCGTCAAGTCGTTCGCGCAGGAGCAGGCCGAGCAGGACAAGTTCGAGGTCCGCTCGAGCGCCGTCTTCGACCAGAGCGTGCGCGCGAACCGGCAGCGCGCGTTCTACGTGCCGGTGATGAGCTTCCTGCCGCTCCTCGCGCAGGGCGGCGGTCCTGCTCGTCGGCGGGCCGGATGGTCGTCGACGGGTCGCTTCCGCTCGCCGACTTCGTCCGCTTCAACATCCTCCTGACGCTGCTGATCATGCCGCTGCGCATGCTCGGCATGTGGATCGGCCAGGCGCAGCGGGCGACCGCCTCGGGCGAGCGGATCTTCCAGGTGATCGACGAGCCGGAGGAGATCCGCGACGCGCCCGACGCGCGCGGCCGCTCCCGCCCGGCGGCGGGCCACGTCGTGCTTCGACGGCGTCACGTTCGGCTACGACTCGGACGCGGCCCGGTTCTGCGCGACGTCGACCTCGAGCTCGCGCCGGGACGCGTCGTCGCGCTGATCGGGCACACCGGCTCGGGCAAGACGACGCTCGCGGCGCTCGTGCCGCGCTTCTACGACGTCCAGGAAGGGCGCGTGCGGATCGACGGCGCCGACGTCCGCGACGTGACGCTCGACTCGCTCCGGCGCGAGATCGGCGTGATCGCGCAGGACCCGTTCCTCTTCTCGGCGACGCGTGCGCGAGAACATCGCGTTCGGCCGGCCCGAGGCGACCGACGAGCGAGATCGAGCGCGCCGCGCGGCTGGCGCAGGCGCACGAGTTCGTCGCGGCGCTTCCGAACGGCTACGAGACCGTCATCGGCGAGCGCGGGATCACGCTCTCCGGCGGCCAGCGCCAGCGGATCGCGATCGCGCGCGCGCTCGTCGTCGACCCGCGGATCCTGATCCTCGACGACGCGACCGCGTCGGTCGACGCGACGACCGAGGCGCGCATCCGCGAGGGCCTCCGCGAGGCGATGCGCGACCGGACGACGATCATCATCGCGCACCGGCTCTCGACGATCGCGCTCGCCGACGAGGTCGTCGTCCTCGACGACGGCCGCGTCGCCGCCCGCGGGACGCACGACGAGCTGCTCGAGACGAGCGCGGTCTACCGCGAGATCTACGAGCACGGCCTGCTCGAGCGCGTCGTCGCGGAGCAGGAGGTCGCGTAGTGCGCGTCTGGCAGGCCGGGCAGCCACCTGAGCCAGCAGCGCGGCGCGAAGGTCGAGGACTGGTCGTGGGCGCAGACGCGGCGCCGGCTGACGGCGCTCTACCGGCTCGCGCGGCCGTACAAGCTCCGCGTCGCGCTCTCGCTCGCGGCGCTCCTCGCCGCGACGGCCGTCGCGCTCGTGCCGCCGCTACCTCGTCGGCCGCGCGATCGACGAGGTCCGCGCCGGCGACACGTCGCAGCTCACGACGGATCGTCGCCGCGTTCGTCGCGGCGGGCCTGCTCGGGATCGCGTTCTCCTACGCGCAGACGTACTTCACCGGCTGGACCGGCGAGCGGATGCTCGCCGACCTGCGCAACCACCTCTTCCGCCACCTGCAGCGGCTCTCGCTCGGCTTCTTCGAGCGCAACCGCGCCGGCGTGATCATCAGCCGGCTGACGAACGACGTCGAGGCGCTCGACCAGCTCGTCACCGACGGCGTGACGTCGCTCGTCCAGAGCACGCTGACGCTCGTCGGGACGGCGGTGATCCTGTTCTGGCTCGACTGGCGGCTCGCGCTCGCGACGCTGACGGTGATGCCGCTCATGACCGCTCGCGACCGCGATCTTCCGGAAGCGCTCGGGGCGCGCGTACCGCGCGGTGCGCGAGACGCTCGGCGCCGTCACCGCGACGCTCGCCGAGGACATCGCCGGGATGCGCGTGCTGCAGGCGTTCACGCGCGAGCGCGCGGCGCAGGAGAACTTCCGCGCGGTCAGCGACGCCTACCGGCGGTCGAACCAGCAGACGGTCGTGCTGAACGGGCTCTACTTCCCGTTCGTCGACCTGCTCTCGACGGTCGCGACCGCGGTCGTCCTCGGCTACGGCGGCTACCTCGTCTTCGACGGCGACATCTCGATCGGCGTGCTCGTCGCGTTCCTCGGCTACCTGACGAACTTCTTCGACCCGGTGCAGCAGCTCTCGCAGCTCTACAACACGTTCCTGTCGGCGGTCGCCGCGCTCGACAAGATCATGGACGTCCTCGACGAGGAGCCCGAGGTGCGCGACCGCCCCGGCGCGCGCGAGCTCGACCGCATCGCCGGCCACGTCCGCTTCGACGGCGTCCGCTTCTCCTACGGCCGCGGCCCGGAGGTGCTGCACGGGATCGACCTCGACGTGCCGCCCGGCACGACGGTCGCGCTCGTCGGCCACACCGGCGCCGGCAAGTCGACGATCGCGAAGCTGATCGCGCGCTTCTACGACCCGACCGACGGCGCGATCACGATCGACGGCGTCGACCTGCGCGACGTCCGCCAGGAGTCGCTGCGGCGCCAGCTCGGGATCGTGCCGCAGGAGGGCTTCCTGTTCGCCGGCACGGTCGCCGAGAACATCGCCTTCGGCCGCCCCGACGCGACGCGCGAGGAGGTCGAGGCCGCCGCGCGCGCGGTCGGCGCCGACGAGTTCGTCGCGCGGCTCGAGGACGGCTACGAGACGCAGCTCGGCGAGCGCGGCTCGCGCCTCTCGCTCGGCCAGCGCCAGCTCGTCGCGTTCGCGCGCGCGCTGCTCGCCGACCCGCGCATCCTGATCCTCGACGAGGCGACGAGCTCGCGTCGACATCGGCACCGAGCGCAAGATCGAGCGCGCGCTCCGCCGGCTCCTGCACGGCCGCACCGCGTTCGTGATCGCCCACCGGCTCTCGACGATCCGCGACGCGGACCTGATCGTCGTGCTCGAGCACGGCCGCGTCGTCGAGCAGGGGACGCACGACGAGCTGCTCGCGCGCCGCGGCCTCTACACCGCGCTCTACGGCGACTGGGCCGCCGACGTCGCCTGAGTGAAGTAGGCTCTCGTCACCGCGTGAGCGTCCGGCGAGACGATCCGCGGCGCGCTGGGATCGTGTACCAGCGGTTCTGGCGCCACCTCGTCCCGATCGCATCTCAGTCGTCTACCTCGCATCTCGCTGGTAGACGCTGCGCGCTGACGGCGCTCCGGGCGATCCTCGGCGCGATCGTCAGCGCGTTCGTCTCCGATCGCTGGCGTCTTCTGGCTGCAGGCCGCGCTCGTCGCGGCGGTCGACGACGTCCGGGACGGGCGCGCCGACCTGTCGATCGGCGAACTGCTTCGCCGTACGGGCCGCGGATGCCGACGGTCGCCGTCGCCGGCCTCCTCGCCGGATCGCGATCGCGGTCGGGCTCGTCCTGCTGATCGCGCCGGGCCTCTACCTGCTCACGCTCTGGAGCGTGATCGTGCCGGCGATCGTGCTCGAGAACCGCCGCGTCGATGGAGTCGTTCGGCCGAGCCGCGACCTCGTCCGCGGCTACGGCTGGACGGTCTTCGGCGTGATCGTCATGACGTTCCTGCTGCTCCTTGCCGTGAGCGTCGTCGTCGGGATCGTCCTCGCGCCCGCTCAACGACGCGTTGCAGCGGTACCTGTCGGATGTCGTCTCGAACACGCATCTTCGCGCCGTTCGTCGCCGCCACGTGGACGCTCATGTACTTCCGGCTCCGCGACCTCAAGGAGCCTGCCGGCGAGAGCGCCCCGCAGGGTGCCGCGTTCAGCGACGTAGTCGGAGCTCGACCCGGAAACGCAGGAGCGGATCGACGAGCCGGTCTCCGAGGAGGCCCAGCGCGAGACGCGGCTGACGCCGGCCGAGGCGGTCGCGCCAGATGCGGATCCGCGTGCCCGAGCGCGGCAACCGCAAGCTGCGCCAGGTCGTCGAGCGCGTCAACCGCGACCAGCAGCTCAAGGGCTGGTGGCACGTCGCGAACGTGAACGCCGTCGCGCGGATGGAGATCAACGACCACTCGTGGGTGCACATCCAGATCGTCACGAACATCGCGCTCAAGCTCCTGCGCCAGCTGACGAAGCACGGCATCGAGCCGGCGATGGTCACCGACTACGGGATGACGCGCGACGACGCCGAGGTCGTCGTCGCGCTGACGGCGCTCACGCACTGCATCGGCATGTCGGTGCACCGGCACGGCCACGAGGACTTCTCGCTCTTCCTCGCCGAGCCGAAGCTGCGCGAGCTGCTCGACGGCGATCTACGACGAGCCCGAGCTGACCGTCGTCGTCTCCGACGTGCTCCAGGGCGATCATCAGCCACCGCTCCGACGGCGAGCCGCTGACGCTCGAGGCGGGGATCCTGCGCGTCGCCGACGCGCTCGACATGGAGCAGGGCCGGTCGCGGATCGCCGTTCGAGCGCGGCCGGATCGGGATCCACTCGCTGTCGGCCGCCGCGATCGAGGACGTCGCGATCGGCGACGGCGAGGAGCGGCCGATCCGGATCGAGATCACGATGAACAACTCGTCCGGCATCTACCAGGTCGACGGCCTCCTGAAGGCGAAGCTCCGCGGCTCGGGCCTCGAGCCGTACGTCGAGGTGCTCGCGCACATCGACACCGAGGCCGAGAAGCGCCTCGTCCCGCTCTACCGCCTCGAGATCTAGCCGGTTTCGCGAGGTCGAAAGCGGCCGGAACGCGGGTACAATGCCGCCGCCTTTGCGGGATCGTCTAATGGTAGGACGCCTGACTCTGGATCAGGTAGTCGAGGTTCGAGTCCTCGTCCCGCAGCCTCAGGAAGCCGCTGTAAACGGCGGCTTTTCTGTTGCCACGGCGGGCGTCGCCTCGAGCGTTGGATCTCCGTTGGTGCGGGCAGGGGCCGGGTTATCGAAAGCGTTGAAGTGTGGCGGCGGCCCTGCGAACTTTGCCCCGCTCACGGAGCGGGCTCGTACACGCGCGCGAGCTCGGTGCGCGACCGCACCCCGAGCTTCGCGTAGACGAGCGAGAGGTGGGCCTCTACGGTTCGCTCAGCGAGGAACAGCGCTGCGGCGACCTCGCGATTCGTCTTCCCTTCTGCGACGAGGGCGGCGACCCGTCGCTGGGCTGCGGTCAGCTCTTCTTCGCGCCGGCGTTCCCCGATCCGCCCGAGCTCAGAACGCGCCCGCTCGGCCCAGCCTGCTACGCCGAGCTCTTCGAAGCCGGAGATCGCCGCATCGAGCGCCTCCCGCGCCGCCCGCCGCTGCCGAGCGCGGCGCCTGATCGTCCCCAGCGACAGCAGCGTGCGTGCAAGGCCGAAGGGATTCCCGACCTGCTCGTGCTCGGACACCGCCTGCGCGAGCAAGGCGAGCGCCTGCTCGAGGTCGCCGCGGGGGGCGGCGACGAGGCCTTGGCACCGTTTCGCCTGGGCCAGGTGCCAGGCACTCGCGAGGCGTTGAGCCTCGCGTTCCCAGGATGCAAGCACCGACCCCGCGTCGGCTATCCGGCCGACTTGGAGCAACGCCTCGACGTACTCGGCGAGAGGCAAATGACGCGACGCCAGCAGCGAGCGGCCGGTTCGCTGCCGGTCGCGCTCGAGCGCGTCGAAGCGCGCAACCGCCGTCTCCGACTCGGCGGCCCAGTGCTCGAGAAGGCCGAGCAAGGCTAACGCCCAGGTCTGCGAACCTTCGCACTCGGGCCGCTCGAGCATCCCGCGCAGCAGCGCCCGAGCAGTGGCCTCGTCGCCGTCGTACGCGGCGACGAACGATCGGAGCGCGAGCGCATCGCAATCGTCGGGTCGAGCGAGCTCGCGGTAACGCTCTGCGTATGTGCGGGCGAGCGCCCAGTTGCCGACACGGTGCTCGAGCTCGACGAGAAACTGAAGCGCGTTCGTCCCCCGTCGCTCGTCGTACTCGGCGCCGAGGCGGTGGCATTCCAAGAGAAGCTCACGCGCCTCGTCGTGGCGACCAGCGCCGAGCAGCGACTGCCCCTGGACGTAGGTGGCGCCAATGATCGCGTCTGGATCGCCGCCGGCGCGAGCGAGCTCGAGGTCGCGTTCGCCGACCGCGATCGCGTCCGCCGCTCCCGCTACGAACCGCGTCGCCAGCCTCGCCCTCGAGGACGAGTGCTCGCGGCCCGTCAAGGCCGCTTGCGTTGAAGAAAGTCCGAAGGCGCCGGACCTCGTCGTCGCGGCCGATCACCTCGCCCCTCATGTCTCCTAACAATGGCTGCGAGCCGTCGTTACGACAAGGTCGCGGTGCTCGCCGGCGCCGGCACGTGGACCCGCATGCGAGTTGTCGGGAAGACTCAACCTCTGGATTCACGCCTCGGATGATCATGCTCACGTCCGTTCACCGTTTGAAGCGCACGGTGAGCGGCCGGCAGCCGGTCGCGTTCAGGAACGAGGATGTCCGTCGGTTCCTGCCGGTTGGCATCAGTCGCCGGCAGTCCTCACGGCCTGGAGCTTCAACATCGTACGGCGGCGGTCGTGCGCCGGTTACTTGAGTCTCGGCTGGCGGCGAATCAAGCTTGGCGGCGGGAAGGAGGTTCGTGCCGGAGGATCATCACCTGGTCGGCCGGGAGAACGAGTTCGAGGCGATCGTCGGGCTGCTCCGGCCGCGGGAGGGACCGGCTCGAGTGGGGGCGATCGTCGGCGAGCCCGGGATCGGGAAGACGTCGCTTCTCGAGGCGGCGGTCGCGACGGCGGCGGCCGACGGACGGCGCGTGCTGCGATGCAGGCCGGCCGAGACCGAGTCTCGGCTCTCGTTCGTCTGTCTCGGTGACCTGCTCGATGGCGCGGACGACGCGCTCTCCGACCTCGCGGGCCCGCAGCGGTCTGCACTCTCGCACGCGCTTCTCCTCGACGAGGGCGAGGGTGAGGTCGACGAGCGTGCGGTCGCAGTCGGGTTTCTGAACTGCCTCCGAGGACTCGCTTCGGACCAGCCGCTCCTGCTGGTCGTCGACGACGCGCAGTGGGCCGACGCGCCGTCGGTGGCAGCGCTGCGGTTCGCGCTCGCGCGGCTTGACGCGGAGCCTGTCACGGTCCTGGTCGCGGCCCGCGGTGACGGTGTCGCCTGGTTGCGGACCGATCGCCTGTCGACGGTCACGCTCGAGGGCTTGAGCCTCGGCGCGCTCCACCGGCTGCTGCGGGAGCGCCTCGACCGGCCACCGTCCCGGCCGGCGCTCGTACGCGTCCACGAGACATCGGGCGGCAATCCGTTCTACGCGCTCGAGCTCGCCCGCGTCCTCGACCGCCGCGGAGGCGCGCTCGACGCCGACGGGAACCTGCCGTTTCCGGCGAAGCTCGACGAGCTGGTGGCGGAACGCCTTGACGAGCTCTCCGGCTGCCGCCGAGAGCGCCGCGCTCGCCACCGCGATCCTCGGCGAGCCGTCTCCGCGTTTGCTCGCGGACGTCGTCGCCGATGCCGAGGCGGCGGTCAGTGCGGCGGCGACCTCCGGCGTCCTCGAAATCCGGCAGGGACGGGTGCGATTCAGTCACCCGTTGCTCGCGTCGGCGATCCTTGCACGCGCGTCCTCACCACGCCGGCGCGCGATGCACGCTCGATGCGCCGATGTCGTGACCGATCCGGAGCGGCGCGCGCGGCACCTCGCACTCGCGACGGACCGCCCCGACGTCGGAGTCGCGGGTGCGCTTGCGGAGGCCGCCGCGCAAGCTCGAGCTCGGGGTGCCGTGTCGGTCGCAGCAGAGCTCGCGCGTCTCGCGCTCGAGTCGACTCCGAGGAGCGAAACCGCGCTGCGACCGGCACGGGCGGCGGTCGCCGGCCGGTTCCTGTACGACGCCGGCGACGGCGAGGGCGGCATTGCGATTCTCGAAGAGGCTCTGGCTGAGGCGGCGCCCGGCGGTCGCGGGCTGCTCCTGGTCGAGCTCGCGTCGGCGACGTTCGAGACGAGGGGGCCGGAGGTCGCGGAGGAGCTGTTCACGCGGGCACTCGAAGAGGCAGCCGGCGACGCTGCGGTCGAGGCACGCGCGCACGCCGGGCGCGCCGACGGGCGCCGGCTTCGCGACGATCTCGTCGGGGCCGCGTCGGAGGCGGAGGCTGCGGTCGAGCTCGCCGAGCGCTCGGGTGACGACCGCATCCTCGCGGCCGCGATCGCGATCGCGGCCGTGATCGCCTTCAACCTCGGCCGGCCGATCGCCCCCGGGGCGCTCGAGCGGGCAATTGCGATCGAGGACCGGCTCGGTGGGGGGCGGTCGGAAGGACGTCAGGCGCAGGCGCACGTCCTCTTCTGGTCGAATCGACTCGACGAGGCGCGCGCGTGCCTTTCGCGGCTCCGGGACACCGCGCGTGCGAACGAGGATCCCGCCGAGGGAGACGCGACCTGGTTCCTAGCGCTTGTCGAGTGGCGTGCAGGCAACTGGGAGGCCGCGGAGGAACTCGCGGAGACGTCGTGGACGCTTTCACGGCTCGCGGGACGCGTCGGCGTCCCCGCGGTTTCGCAGTACCCGCGGACGATCATCGCCGCCCACCGTGGTCGCGTCGAGGAAGCGCGGCGGCTCGCCGGCGCGGCGCTCGAAGCATCGGAGCAGCACCGATTCGGGGCCGGACTCGCGGGGCACCACTGGGTGCTCGGTTTCGTCGAGCTGTCGCTCGGCGACATCACGGCCGCGCTGCCGCATCTCCGCGCCTCCCGCGCCGCTCGCATGCGGCTGGGTGTGCTCGAGCCCGGAATGCAGACGGAGCTGCCGGACCTGCTCGACGCGCTCGTGGCGGCGGGCGATCTCGAGGCGGCATTGGCACTCGTCGAGCCGTGGCAGGAGCATGCGAGGGAGCTCGACCGGCCGTGGGCGCTGGCGGTGGCGGCGCGGACGCGCGGACTCGTCCGGGCGGCGAGAGGAGACCTCACCGCTGGTACCGAGACACTCGAGGGAGCGCTCCGGGAGCACGAGCGCTCCGATGACCCGTTCCAGCGCGCCAGAACGCTGCTCGCGCTCGGGAGCGTCCAGCGGCGCGCGAGGCGACGAGGCGCCGCGCGCGAGACGCTCGAGACGGCGCTCGCGGAGTTCGAGCGGCTGGGTGCGCCGCTGTGGGCCGGGGCCGCCCGCACCGAGCTTGCCCGCATCGGCGGCCGCGTCGCGTCTCGCGACGAGCTGACGGCGGGCGAACGACGCGTCGCGGCGCTCGTGGCGGAGGGCAAGACCAACCGCGAAGTCGCCGCCGCGCTCTTCGTCACCGAGCGCACGGTCGAAGCCGCACTCACCCGCGCCTACCGCAAGCTTGGCGTCCGCTCGCGCACGGAGCTCGCGGCGCGGGTTGCAGCGAGTGCGGCCGCAGCGCGCAAACTGTAGGGGTTTCCGCCTTTCCCGCCGGCCGCCGCGATGCGAGCGTCGACTGCGTCAACCGAAGGAGGAAACGCAGATGAGGAAGTCGATCGCCGCAGGAATCGCGCTCGCCGCGCTCGCACTGGCGGCGCTCCCCGCGGGCGCGGCGCCGGCGCAGATCAGCTCGACCCCCGTCTTCTGGCATGCGCAGTCGGGGAATGTGATGGGAACGCCGGTCGGCGACGGCGCCGAGGCGCAGCTCGTGCGCACGGCGAACGGGATCTCCTACTCGCTGCAGACGAGCGGCCTCCGTCCGGGTCACGCGTACACCGTGTGGGTGGTAGTGATCAACAACCCGGCGGCCTGCGCGGCGACACCGTGCTCGCCCGTCGACATCCTGCAGACGCCCGCCACGAACGCGACCGTCACCTACGGGACTGGGCACGTCGTCGGGGCGAGTGGACGCGCCGGGTTCGGCGGCCACCTCCGCACAGGGCCGATCGCGGGCGGCTGGCTGCCCGGAATCGCGCTCGAGAATCCGTACGGCGCGGACATCCACCTCGTCCTGAACGACCACGGCGAGGTGCTGCCGGACTACCTGCCGGAGATGATCCAGACCTACCGGGCAGGGTGCACGGACGCGAGCCTGCCGCCGATCTTCCCGGCGAGCGCGAAGGCCGACGGCACGCCAGGCCCGAACACCTGCCGGCTCTGGCAGGCAGCGGTGTTCGAGTCCTAGCCGACCGGCGGAGGGCGCCGCCGCGGCGGCGGCGCCCTCCCGGTCCGACTGAAAGGACTGCACGTGGAGTCGTTCCTCGTCGAGTCGTACCTGCCCGGAAAGCGAGCCACGGAGGCGCGCGCCGCGGGGCTGAGGGCACACGCGGCCGCCGAGGCCGTGACCGGCGAGGGCCGGCCGGTCCGGTATGTGCGGACGACCTTCCTGCCGGAGGACGAGACGTGCTTCCACGTGTTCGAGGCGCTGTCGCTGGAGGCCGTGCACGAGGTCGGCCGGCGCGCCCGACTCAAGCCGCTGCGCGTGGTCGCCGCGGTCGAGTGACGGAGGAAGGAGGCAAGATGTTCGACCTGAACGAAAGCCGTTCAACGCGCCGGGGACTGCTCGTCGGCGCCGCAGGGGCACTGGCAACGCTCGCGGCGGCACGCACGGCGCCGCTCGCTGCGGCGACGCGCCGCTTCCCGGGCGCCGAGGCGTTCGACGCCGAGGTGCCGACCGCGTGGTTCGACCTCGCGGCCGCGCTCGTGCAGCGCACGAGCGGCTACAGCCCGCCGGTCGCTGCACGTGCGTTCGGGTACACCGGCGTCACGCTCTACGAGGCGATCGTCCCGGGAATGGACGGCTACCGACCGTTCGCCGGGCTCTTGCCCGCCCTCGACTCCCCGCCCACGGAGGGGCGCAACGCGGCCTACGAGTGGCCTCTGGTCGCGAACGCCGCGCTCGCAGCGATCCTCCGCGCGCTCTTCCCGACGGCACCCCCTGCCCTCCTCGCGGACGTCGAAGCGCTGGAGGCGTCGCTCGTGACGCGGTACGGCCGCGGCGTCGCGCCGGGCGTGCGCGAGCGTTCCGTCCGCCGCGGCCGCGACGTGGCGGCGGCGACCTTCGCCTGGTCTGCAACGGACGGTGGCCACGAAGGCTACGCGCGCAACTTCCCGCCGTACACGCCGCCTCCCGGTCGCGGCTTCTGGACGCCGACCCCGCCGGCCTTCGCACCGGCCTTGCAGCCGTTCTGGGGCGGCAACCGCTGCCTCGCCCTCCACGGGGGCGGCGACTGCGCGCCCGGCGAGCATCCGCCGTTCGCCGAAGCGCCGGATTCCGCGTTCGGCCGCGAGGCACTCGAGGTCCACGAGACGGTGGCGCGCCTGACAGCCGAGCAGGAGGCGATCGCCCGTTTCTGGTCGGACGATCCAGGCGCGACACCGACCCCGCCCGGCCACTCGATCTCGATCACGACGCAGATCCTCCGCCGCGAAAGCGCGAGCCTCGCGGCCGCCGCCGAGACGTACGCGAAGGTCGGGATCGCCGTCTGCGACGCGTTCATCGCCTGCTGGAACACGAAATACGCCTACAACCTGCTCCGTCCGGTCACGTACCTGCGCCGCCTCGTGGATCCCGGCTGGCTGCCGCTCCTCGTAACGCCGCCGTTCCCGGAGTACCCCTCCGGCCACTCCGTGCAGTCGGCAGCCGCCATGCAGGTGCTGACCGACCTGTTCGGCGACCGCTACGCCTTCGTCGACCGGACACACGAAACGCGCGGCCTCCCGCCCCGGCGCTTCGACTCGTTCCACGGGGCAGCGGCCGAGGCGGCGATCTCACGGCTCTACGGCGGCATCCACTTCCGCTCGGCGATCGAGAACGGGCTCACGCAGGGACAGTGCATCGGCGCAGCCGTCTCGGCACTGCCGGTGCACGAGTAGCCGTCGCAGCCTTCGGGCTACTGCGCGGGCATGTCTCGAGCCCGCTCGAGCGCGCGGCGTGTCAGGATCGTTGCCAGGTGGCGGCGGTAGTCGGCGCTTGCGAACGGATCGTCTATCGGCTCCGTTCCCTCGAGCACAGCGTCGGCCGCCTGCTCGGGCGACGCGCCGCCCGCGAGCGCCTCCTCGACCGCCGTCGCGCGCACCGGAATCGGCCCCATGTTCGTCAACGCGACGCGCGTGCCGCCGTTCGTCGCCACGGCCACGCCGACGATCGCCCAGTCCTGGGCTCTCGGATGGAATTTCTGGTAGCTCCATCCGCCGGTCGTCTTCGGCACTCGGACCTCGGTCAGGACGTCGGTCTGCCCGAGCGCGGTCGTGAAGACGCCCTGGAAGAAGTCCCGCGCCGGGATCGTCCGATCGCCGTTGACCACGAGCTCCGCGTCGAGGCAGACGAGCGCGGTGGGCACGTCGGAGGCGGGGTCAGCGTGCGCGCAGGCGCCTCCGATCGTTCCCATGTGGCGGACCTGGGGGTCGCCGACCTGGCGGCAGGCGTATGCCAGAAGGGGACATGACGCCTCGAGCGTCGCGTCGCGCTCCAGGTCGCCGTAGCGCGTCAGGGCGCCGATCGCCACCCGGTCGCCGTCCTCGCGGACGTACGACAGGTCGTCGAGGCGGCCGAGGTCGATCAGCGCGGAGGGGCGGATGACGCGCAGCTTCGCCAGCGGCAGCAGGGATTGGCCGCCCGCGAGCAGCTTGGCGTCCTCGCCGTAGTGCCCCAGCAGCTCCTGCGCGTGCTCGAGCGACTCGGCGACCTCGTACTCGAACGGTGCAGGTATCACGCGGCACCTCCCTTCGCCTCGGCGATCGCGCGCCAGACTCGCTCCGGCGTCACCGGCATGTCGATCGCGGTGACCCCCAACGGCGCGAGCGCGTCGAGCACCGCGTTGACGACTGCGGGCGGAGCGGCGATCGTGCCCGCCTCGCCTATGCCCTTGACGCCCATCGGATTCGTCGTCGACGGCGTGACCGTACGGTCCGTCTCGATCGACGGGATCTCGGCGGCCGACGGGATGCGGTAGGAGTGCATCGACGTCGTCAGCAGCTGGCCGTCCTCGTCGTAGATCGCCTCCTCGTAGAGGGCTTCGGCGATTCCCTGCGCGACGCCTCCGTGCACCTGGCCGTCGACGATCATCGGGTTGATCACGTTGCCGCAGTCGTCGACGGCGACGTACCTGACGATCTCCACCTCTCCTGTCTCGACGTCGACTTCGACCGCGCATACGTGCGCCCCCGCGGGGAAGGTGAAGTTCGGCGGATCGAACACGTAGGTCGCCTCGAGGCCGGGTTCGACGCCCTCCGGCAGGCCGTGCGCCGTCCACGCCGAGAACGCGATCTCGGGGATCGTCTTCGCCTTGTCAGGGACGCCTCGTACCTGCAGCCGGCCATTCGTCCATTCGAGGTCCTCTTCCGCCGCCTCGAGCTCGTGGGCGGCGATCTTCGTCGCCTTCTCCTTGATCCGCTGCGCGGCGTGCCAGAGCGCGATGCCGCCGACGGAAAGCGAGCGTGAGCCGTACGTGTCCATCCCCAGCGGAGAGACGGCGGTGTCGCCGTGGAGCACCTCGACGTCCTCGAACGGGACGCCCAGCTCGTCCGCGGCGATCTGGGCCCACGACGTCACGTGGCCCTGCCCGTGCGGCGAGGTGCCCGTCACGACCGTGACCTTCCCGGTCGGGTGGCAGCGGATCGTCGCGGCGTCCCACCCGCCGGCGCCGTATTTCAGCGCCGCGAGCACCTGCGACGGCGCGAGCCCGCACATCTCGATGTAGGTCGAGATGCCGACGCCGAGGCGCTTGCCGCCGTCGACGCCGCCCTGCCGCGCGCGCAGGTCGTCCCAGCCGGCGAGGTCGAGCGCGCGGTCGAGCGTCGCCTCGTAGTTGCCGGAGTCGAAGTTGAGGCCGCCGGCTGTCGGACGCGGCTCGTCGAAGGGCGGGATCAGGTTCAGTCGCCGTATGTCGACGGCGTCCTTGCCGACGCGACGGCCGAGGGTGTCCATGATCCGCTCGATCGCGTAGGTCGCTTCGGGCCGTCCCGCACCGCGGTAGGCGTCGGTGGGCGTCCGGTTCGTGAACACGCCCGTGCACTCGAACCAGTACGCCTGCGGGTCATACGCGCCGTGGTAGATGAACGCGCCGAGCAGCGGGATGCCGGGCGTGACGAGCTGGTAGTAGGCGCCGAAGTCTGCGATCAGCCGCACGCGGACGGCCAGCAACTTCCCCGTCTCGTCGGCAGCAACCTCCATGTCCTGGATCACGCCGCGGCCGTGAATCGTCGCCAGGTAGTCCTCGCTCCGCTCGACGATCCACTTGACGGGCCGGCGGAGCTTGCGCGCGAGGACGAGGCAGAGCGCCTCCTCGGCATACACGTTCAGCTTGGAGCCGAAGCCGCCGCCGACCGCCGGTGCGACGACGCGCAGCTTCGCCTCCGAGATGCCCGTCGTGAGAGCGAGCGTGACCTTCGCGATGTGCGGCACCTGCGTCGCGCTGTAGAGCGTGTACTCGCCCATCGCGGGGCTCGGCTCGGCGACGCAGCCGCGCGGCTCGATCGCGTTCGGGATGAGGCGCGGGTGCCAGTAGCGCTCCTGGATCACGATCGGCGCCTCGGCGAAGACGCGCTCCGCGGCCTCCTTGTCCCCGACGCCCCACGTGTATGCCCGGTTGTCGCCGAAGTCCTCGTGAACCGCCGGCGCCTCCGGCACGAGCGCCTGCTCGAGGTCGAGCACGGGCTCGAGCGGCTCGTAAGCGACGTCGACGAGCTCGAGTGCATCCTTGACGGCGGCGCGGGACTCGCCGACGACGACCGCGACGCCGTCCCCGACGTACCTGGCCTTGTCGGTGGTCAGCGGCCAGTGGCTCGGCATGCGCGCGTCCTCGTCCGTGGGGTGCGGAAACGTACGGGTCTGGATCGGCCAGGCCGAGGGAAGCCCCGCCGCCCAGTCGTCCGCGAGATCAGCGCCGCTGAATGCATCGACGATGCCGGGTGCAGCCCGCGCCGCCGAGAGCTCGACGGCGTTCACGCGCGCGTGTGCGTAGGGCGACCGGACGACGCCGAGCCAGAGCATCCCCGGCAGTGCGATGTCGTCGACGAAGCGCGCCTGGCCGGTGATCAGCTCCGGATCCTCCTTGCGGAGGACGCCGCCGCCGACGTATCGCCGGGCCTCGACCGTCTCCGTCATCGCGCAACCTCCTGAATCGCCTTCACGATGTTCACATAGCCGGTGCAGCGACAGAAGTTGCCTTCGAGCCCTTCGCGGATCGCCGCCTCCGAGTCCGCGCGACCCTCGTCGATGAGGCTGATCGCGGCCATGATCATCCCCGGCGTGCAGTAACCGCATTGCAGTGCGTGGTGCTCGTGGAACGCCCGCTGGAGCGGATGCAGGTCGCCGTTCCCGGCGATCCCCTCGATTGTCGTGATCTCGCGCCCGTCGGCCTGGACGGCGAGGAGGGTGCAGGACTTGATCGAGCGGCCGTCGAGGAGAACGGTGCAGGAGCCGCAGGTCGTCGTGTCGCAGCCGACGTTCGTTCCGGTGAGCCCCAGCCGCTCGCGCAGGAAGTAGACCAGCAGCTGCCGCGGCTCGACCTCAGCCTCCTCGCGCTTGCCGTTGACGGTGAGCGAGATCCGTCTCACGCCGACCTCCTCCTGCTTCTGGGTCTGTGCCCGCGAGCATACGATGTTCGCGGGTGCGACTGACCTCTCCTCGCGACGTGGAGGAGGCGCTCGCCCGAGCGTCCTACCTCGCCGACCACGGCCTCGCCACCGCGGTCTACCTCGCGCTCGCGATGCGACGGCCGCTGCTGCTCGAAGGCGAGGCCGGCGTCGGGAAGACGGAGGTCGCGAAGACGCTGGCGACGATTCTCGACGCCGAGCTGATCAGGCTCCAGTGCTACGAAGGGATCGACGCGTCGCAGGCCCTCTACGAGTGGGACTACTCCCGACAGCTGCTGTACGCGCGCGCCGTGCAGGCCGGTGAGGTCGAGCGTGTGTCGGAGCTCTACGGGCCTGATTTCCTGCTCGAGCGGCCGCTGCTCAGGGCCATCCGCGCCGGGGCAGGCGCCGTCCTGCTGATCGACGAGCTCGACCGCGCCGACGACGAGTTCGAGGCGTTCCTGCTCGAGGTTCTGTCCGAGTTCGCGGTGACCGTGCCCGAGGTCGGGACGATCGCCGCGGTCGAGCCACCCGTGGTCGTCGTGACGTCGAACCGCACCCGCGAGCTGCACGACGCGCTCAAGCGCCGCTGCCTGTACCACTGGATCGACTTCCCCGGTCTCCAGCGCGAGATCGAGATCATCCGCCTCCGCGCGCCTGCGGTCTCGGACGCCCTCGCGCGGTCCGTCGCCGCAGAGGTCGCACGGCTGCGAGGCCTCGACCTCGTGAAGCCGCCCGGAGTCGCGGAGGCGATCGACTGGGCGCAGGCGATCGCGCTGCTCGGAGCCGAGCGGGCCGAAGGCGAGGTCGTCAGGGAGACCCTCGGCTGGGCGGTGAAGAATCGCGAGGACCAGGAGCGTGCCCTCGCCGGTTGAGATCCTCGTCCGGTTCGCGCTGGCCCTCCGCGACGAGAGGCTGCCGGTCTCGACCGACCGGATCACGTCGTTCGTCGAAGCCGCCGCGCTGGCGGGCGAGCTGTACTGGCCGGGGCGCGCGACCCTCGTCTCGCGCAGGGCCGACATCGCCACGTACGACCGCGTGTTCGACTCGTTCTTCGGTGGTAGACGACCGCCGCCGGTTGTCGTCGAGCGTGCGCTCGCGGTCGAGGTTGCGCTCGCGACCAGGCACGAGCTCCTGCGTGAGGAGCTCGTTCCGGCCGATCGGGCGGCGCTCGAGTTCGACCCGCCGCAACGACGCACCCGCCGCACCGGGGCTGCGCCCACGGGCAGCCTCGACCTCCGCCGCACGATCCGCCGCTCCTTTCGCACCGGCGGCGAGCCGCTCGAGCGGGCCTGGCGCGCGCGTCGCAAACAGCCGCGGCGGCTCGTGCTCCTGCTCGACGTCTCCGGCTCCATGTCCGACTACTCTCACGAGCTGCTTCGGGTCGCGCGAGCCGTCCTGCACGCCGACCGCCGAAACGAAGCGTTCGCCTTCGGCACACGGCTGACACGGCTCTCGCGCACCGGCACCATCCCAGACTGGCGCGGCGGTACCCGTATCGGAGACGTGTTGGCAACCTTCCTGCGCGAGCACGGCAACCTGTCCCGCGGCTCCATCGTCGTGATCTGCTCCGACGGCCTCGACGTCGGCGAACCAGAGCTTCTGGGGTCGCAGATGGCCCGCCTGCACCGGCTCGCCCACAAGGTCGTCTGGCTGAACCCGCTCAAGGCGGACCCGCGCTACGAGCCGCTCACGCGCGGCATGCAGGCCGCGCTCCCGCACGTGGACGTCTTCGCCGCCGGACACGAGCTCGGCGGACTCGTCCTCTGAGAGGGGCAGCCGACGCGCGAGACACGAGACGCGGCGTCACGCGGGGCGAATGCGATCCGGGGAAACGGCATCTGGCCGGGAGGGCTCGCGCCCTCCCGGCCAGATCGCCTCAGGGCTGGATCTTGATCGGGCCCTTGATCGTGTTCCCGGTTGCGTGGACGGGGCCGATGTCCGGCGGCGGCAACGTGCCCGTGTTGCCCGTGATCGTGACGGGGCCGATCACCGTGTTGTTGTTGAACTCGACTCCTGCCGTGTTGTTCGTCAGCTGCACGGGGCCTGTGATCGTGTTCCCGGCGCACGGGCCGGTCGCGGCGTCGCCGCCGACGACCACGATGCCGGTGCTTGCGTCGGCCGTGAGCGGGCCGGAGATCGTCGAGCCGCAGATGCGGACGAGAGCGGCGCCGGACGCCTTCACCGGCGCACCGATCGTGGCGCCGTCGACGTACAGCGAACCACCGGCCTTGACGGTCACGGGAGCGCTGACCTTCGCGCCCGGCGCGATGCACACGGACTGACCTGCGACGACGTTGACGGGCGCCTTCGTATCGCCGAGGCAACCGCCGGTCGTGACGGTGAACGTCGCCGACGCGGAGGCCGAGTTACCGGCAAGATCCTTGGCCGTCGCGTTGAACGTGTGGCTGCCGAGCCCGAACGAGTAGGCCGGGCCGCTCACGTCCACGCAGCTCGTGGCCGCGGCATCGATCCCCGAGCCCGGCGTCGGGTCGACCGCCGAGCAGTCGATCGCGACCGTTTCGAACGGCGTGTACGTTCCGGCGTTCCCGCTGTAGCCGACGACCGGTTTCGTCGTGTCGATCTTGACGGTGGCCGTGTGGGCCGTCTCGACGTCGCCGAAGTTGTCGGTCGAGTAGTAGTCGAGCGTGTGCGTGCCGTCGCCGGTGATCGTGAACGGCGCGGTGTAGGTCTGCCACGCGCCGCCGTCGACCCGGTAGCTCGTCGAGTCGATCCCGAGCCCGGAGTTGTCGACGACCGCCAGGGTCACGATCGGGTTCTGCGGGAACCAGCCGTTGACCGTGGCCGGCGTGAACGAGGCGGTCGTCACCGGCGCGGTGACCGGGTCGTAGACGTGGAAGAAGTCGAAGCTCGCCGTCAGCGGGCCGGCGGCTGCGTTGGCGGAGTACGAGTAGACGCCGACCTTCGGGTTCGTGAGCGTCGCTCCCGTCGACCAGACCGTCGTCCATGTCGTGCCGTCGAGCGAGTAGGCAGTCGTGTAGACGTTGCCCTTCCTCGCGACGCGCAGCCAGATCGTGTTGTCGGCCGGCCAGATCGCGTTCGCGTTCGTCATGTTCAGCGTCTGGTTGACCTGTATCGGGCTCGCGCTGACGGCGGGGTTGGTGTTGAGCGTGTCCTCGATCGAGGTGCTGAGCTGGATGTTCGTCGCCGAGGTCGCCTCGACGTCGAACTTGAGGTAGTTGTCGTCGTCCGCGTAGACGAGGAGGCCCGCCTGCTGCGTTGCTGCGTTCGGCTTCTGGTTGAACGTGAGCTTCGTCGACGCGTAGAAGTTCGCCGAACGCCGGCTGGAGGACGAGGTTCTTCGCCGTCGTCGCGTTGTTCGTCGTGAGCTGGCCCGCCTCGGGCGTGATCGTGAGGGCGCCGCCGCCGATCGCGAGGTTCGCAGTGTCGGCCGCACGCACGGTCCACTTCGGATCGAGCGCGGCGCCGTCGAACTCGTCACTCGTGGCCGCGGCGCGCGAAGTTGACGGTGTAGGTGGCGACGATCCCGTCGGGCCCGGTGGCCGTGATCGTGGCCGTGCCCGGGACTGCCGCAGCCTGCGTGACCGAGACGACCGCGCTGGACGCGCTCGCCGTCACGTTCGGCACCGCGACGCCGGCCGGCACGATCACGTCGTAGTTGAAGACGTCGGGCTGGAACCCGGGCACCGGCGTCCCGTCGTACGAGATCGCGCTGAGGTCGGAGAGGACGCGGACGACGAACGACGTCGACGCGCTCTTGCCGTTGTAGGTGGCCGTGGCCGTGATCGTCGCGGCGCCGTTCGACACGGTGTGGATCGTGCTGCCGCTCGACCGAGACGACCGCCGGGCGGTTGCTCGAGTAGCTGAACGTCATCCCGGCCGGGAACGGCTGGCTCTCGCCGGGCGCGATCCAGCCGTACAGCGTGTCGTCGTTCATCGCCACCGTCAGGCCCGGCGTCGACGTCGACGTTCTCGGGGAACAGCACGCGCTGCGCGATCCCGCGGACGTCGTCCGTCGCCGCGATTCGCGGCCTCGCCGTCAGGACGCTCGGCTTCGGAGTGATGCTGCCGCCGACGGTGATCGTGTCCTGGAGCCGGATGTCGGCGTCGGCGCTCGAGGTGCTGATCTGGATCCCGTATGCGCCGTTGTCGACCTCCCACCTGCCGTCCGCGTTGCTGAAGAACGCGAGGTCGGCGATCTTCAGCGGGAAGGTCACCGTCTTCGTCTGCCCGGCGGCGAGGAAGACCTTCTGGAAGCCCTCCAGCCGCTTGAGCGGCCGCTCGAGCGACGCGTCGGCGTTCGGCGTGCTCGCGTAGAGCTCGACGATCTCGTTCCCGTCGCTCGAGCTCGTGTTCGTGACGTCGGCCGACACCGTGACCGTGTCGTCGGCAGCCGGCGTGTGATTGTCGACCTGCAGGTTCGAGTACGCGAACGTCGAGTACGAGAGGCCGTACCCGAACGGGTACTGGAGCGGCCCGTTGTAGTACATGTAGGTGCGGCCGGTCGGCCCGACGGGCCGGATCGTGTAGTCGGTGACCGACGGGATCTGCGCATTCGTCTGGTACCAGATGCCGTTCGTGCGCCCGCTCGGGTTGTACGCGCCGAGCAGGACGTCGGCGAGCGACTCGCCCTTGCGCATGCCGTTGTACGAGCTCCAGAGGATCGCCGAGGTCGTCGGCTCGAACGACGTCACGTCCTGCGGGCCGATCGTCTCCATGTAGGCGACGGTGTTCGGGTTCGCCGCGGCGAGCTGTGCGATCAGCTGGCCCTGCTGGCCCGGAAGCGTGATCGCAGTGCGGTCGCGGTCCTCGACGCCGGTCGTGCCGCTCGACGCGGACTGGTCCATGCCCGCCACGGCGATCACGTAGTCGTACCCCGCCGCCGCGGTCACGGCCGCCGGGTCGATCGTGGTGCAGCAGTTGCCGGCGTTCGTGCCGGTGCCGGTGAAGCCGCGCTGGAAGTCGACCGTCGCGCGCCGGGTTGATCGCCTGGACGGCGTTCCTGATCCCGGTGTAGAAGCCGACCTCGTTCGCCTGGCCCGCCGCGCCCTGCGTGCTCGAGTAGCCGCCCAGGTAGAAGTTGGCGTTGTTGGCGTAGAAGCCGACGACGAGCACCTTGAAGCTCCCGGTCGCCGGCACGGCGATCGGCAGGAGCTTCCCGGTCGAGCCGTCCTTGCGGGTCTTCGTCTCGTTCTTCAGCAGGACGATCGTCTTGTCGCCGGCCTCGCGCGCGAGCGCGAGCCGGTCCGCGCGTCTCCGTCACGGCGTTGTTGGCGTTCGAGTTGACCCACGTGCCCGCCGGCACGCGCGCCTGCGCCTGCGTCAGCCACGGCACCGTCGCGTCCGGGTCGAACTCGCCGAGCTTCATCCGGTTCGTGAAGAGCCGCGTCGCCGAGACGTCGAGGTCGTTGACCGTGTGCAGGCCCGTCCCCGTCGTGATGTTCATCCCGATCGCGTTCATCGTCCCGCCCGCCGTCGTGCTGGCGGCGGTCGGGCCGCGGTAGTTGCTCGCGTTGGTGAAGCCGGCGTTGCACTCCGCGTCCTCGCCGGCGCCGAGCGCGAACGCGAGCGACTCGATCACCGTGACCGGATGCGGGAACCCGGCGGGCTGCCAGTGGTGCTGCGGGTTGATGCCGGCCGAGATCGCGTCGCAGTCGCCGGTGAAGTAGCCCTGGAAGCCGAACGTCTGCCGCATCAGCGTGTCGATCAGGTACGGGTCGGAGGCCGTCGGAACGCCGTTCACGCTGTTGTAGGAGCTCATCACGGCGCCCGGCTGCGACGCCTGGACGACGTCGCGGAACGCCTCCGTGTAGTACTCGCGAATCGTCCGGTCGTCGGCGTCGGCCGAGCCCGCGCGGCGGTTGATCTCGCTGTTGTTCATCGCGTAGTGCTTGATCGTGGTCGTCGTCTTGAAGAAGCCGTTGCCGGCGGGCAGGAGGTTGCCGCTCAGGTCCTTGCCCTCCATGCCGTTGACGAACTGGGAGACCATCTTCGTCTCGAGCAGCGGGTCCTCCCCGTACGACTCGTCGTTGCGACCCCAGCGCGGATCGCGCTGGAGGTTCATCGTCGGCGAGTAGAAGTCGAGGTCGAGCTTGTTGTTCCGGACGACCTCGCGCGACTCGTCCGAGATCGCCGAAGCGACACGGTGCATCAGCTCCGGGTCCCAGCTCGCGCCCAGCGACTGGTCGATCGGGTACGAGGTCGTGTTCGTCAGGTTGACGGCGTTGCCCGGCGGCGGCCGTCGACTCGCGCGAGACGCCGTGCAGCGCCTCGTTCCACCAGCCGTAGCGCCGGGATGCCGACGCGCACGCTGACGGCCTGGCCCTGCGCGTGCGCGGCCGTGAGCGCCGGCGTGATCGTGACGCCGGTGCCGAGGTCCTGCGCGGCCGCGCCGGCGGCGTGAGCGACTGCCAGCGGTGCGGTCAGCGTCACGCCCGTGCCGAGGTCCTGAGCCGCCGCGCCGGTCGCGTGTGCGAGACGAGCGGCGCCGTCAGCGTGATCCCGGTGCCGGCCGAGCCGGCGGTGCCGACGGCCGCGATCGTGTCGACCTCGAGGTTCGCCCCCGTGTCGACCCGGATCTGGTGGCCCGCCGTCATGCCGGTGACGCTCGTGACCTTGATGTTCGTCGCGCCGGCGGCCGCGGCCGCCGCGAGCGTCGTGGCGGTCGATGCGGCGGTGCCGACGGCCGCGACCGTCGGGACCTCGATGCTCGCGCCGGCGTCGACGCGCACGAGGTGGCCCACCGTCATGCCGGCGACGCTCGCCACCTTCAGGTTCGTGTCTCCGGCCTTCGCGCCGGCGGGCAGTGTCGTCGCGGTCGCCGCCGCCGTGCCGACGGCCGTGACCGTGACGCTCTCTGGCGTGCCGGCCGGGTCGACGGCGAGAACCGCGCCCGCGGACATCCCCGCCACGCTCGCGACCTTCAGGTTCGTGTCGCCGGCGCCCGCAGGCCCGGCCAACGTCGTCGAGCCCGTGGTGAAGCTCGAGGAGAGCAGCGGGCTCGAGATTGCAGGCGCCTGGCTCGAGACGAGCTGAGAGGCGCGCTGTGACGGCGTCAGCCGTGCGACGAGGTCGGCTGCCCGCTCGCCGAACGAGTAGCCCGTGTCGAGGTAGATCGGGTTCGAGACGTCGGCGGCCGCCTTCTCCGCGCCGGCGGGGAGTGCCACGAGCACGGCCGCCGAGACCGCGGCCAGCAGAACGGTCAGCGCCGCCTTCGACCGCGGATCGCTCTTCGGCGCGCGCACGCGGCGCGTGCTCCGCCCGCTCCACTGCCCCTTCGGTGGGCGATCGTCCCTCATCGTTCGCTCCTCTCGACGGCGATCGACCGCGGAGACGACCCGGTGAGATCCGGAGGGCACTTGGGCGCCTCCACTCCGCGACGGCCGACGATTCGCCGGCCGCGCGATCCTACGCCCGAGCGAGTGCTGAAGCTATGGCCGCGCAGCGAGCGCGACCGAGGCATCGTCGGCTCCCGCTCAGCGGAGCGCGAGGAGCCGCGCCGCGTTCTCCTTCAGGATCAGCGGGCGCACCTCGTCCTTGAACGGCGCGCGCTCGAAATCGGCCAGCCACCGGTCCGGCGTGATCATCGGGTAGTCGGAGCCGAAGAGCACACGATCGCGCAGGAGCGTGTTCGCGTACCGCACGAGTTGCTCGGGGAAGTACTTCGGCGACCATCCGGAGAGGTCGATGTAGACCTGCCGCTTGTGGAGCGCGACCGAGATCGCCTCGTCCTGCCAGGGGAACGACGGGTGCGCGAGGACGATCGTCAGCTCCGGGAAATCGGCCGCGACGTCGTCGACGTGGATCGGGTTCGAGTACTTGAGACGGATGCCGCCGCCGCCCGGGAGCCCCGAGCCGATCCCGCTGTGGCCAGTGTGGAAGAGCGCCGGGAGGCCGGCCGCCTGGATCACCTCGTACAGCGGGTACGCGAGGCGGTCGTTCGGAAAGAACGCCTGGATGTTCGGGTGGAACTTGAACCCGCGGACCGCGTGGTCGCGGATGAGCCGCTCCACCCGCTCGACGGCGTCCGGGCGGCGAGGGTCCACCGACGCGAACGGGATCAGGACGTCCGCGTTCGCGGCGGCGACGGCGGCGATCTCCTCGTTCGGCGGGGGCGGGCGGCCGGTGACCGTCTCCGCGTCGACCGTGAAGACGACCGCCGCCATCGCGCGCTCGCGGTAGTACGCGGCCACGTCGTCGGCGGTCGGGAGCCCGCCGCCGCGGAAGTACTCGGCCGCCGCCTCGCGCCACTCGGGCTTCAACCCGTCCTCGCCGCCGCGGCCGACCTCCGCGTGCGTGTGGACGTCGATCGCGACGACGCGATCGAGGTCGATCGTCACGCGACCTCCGCGCGACCGTCCTTCAGGACGGCGCGGCCGTCGCCGCCGAGCGCCTCGAAGCCGAAGCCGCCGTTCGACGCGCCAGACGCGCGTCGTCAGCGTCTCGCCCGGGAACAGCGGAGCCGAGAAGCGCACCGCGAGCCGCCGCACCGCGCGTGGATCGTCGATGCCGGCGGCTTCGAGCACCGCCCGCCCCGCGTGCGCCATCGTGCAGAGGCCGTGGACGATCCGCCCCGGCAGGCCGACGCCGCGCGCGAACTCGTCGTCGAGGTGGATCGCGAAATCGTCGCCGGACGCCGCCGCGTAGCGCGTCGTCTGGTCGTCCGCGACCGGATGCTCGATCTGCGCCGCCGGGTCGCCGTCGGCCTCGAGCCGGTGCTCCGGCGCGCGCTGGCCGATGCGCGCAGCGCCGTCGACGCCGCGGAAGAACTCGGTCACGTACTGCTCGTTGACGAGCACGCCGTCGACGGTGCGCGTCTCCGTCCGGATCACGAGCGACGTCCCGTTCGGGCGCGGAAGCAGAGCGACCGGCGTCGCGCGCGAGACGAGCGTCATCCCCGCCTCGAGCGGGCGGTGAACGAGGATGTCCTGCTCGTAGTGCACGACGTGCGTGCGCGCCTCGTCCGACGCTACGGAGCGCGACGCCGGCGCGATCGCCCTCCACACGGGCACGATCGCGAACACCGGACCGCCGATCGCGTCGTCCGTCGCGTCCGCGTACGCGCGCAGCGCCTCGTCGGTCACGTCGTAGCGCACCTCGGCGCCCGCCTTGCCGATGTTGAGCGCGTCGAAGCTCACGTCGTCATGCCCGTCGTCTGCCCGCCGCTCGCGGTGAGCACCTGACCGTGGACGAAGTTCGACCAGGGCGAGCAGAGGAAGAAGATCGCGCCGGCGGCCTCTTCGGGCTGCGCCGGCCGCCCGAGCGGGATGATCTGCGGTGCCGCCTCGCGCATCTGCGGCGGCAGGTCGGCCGTCATCCGCGTCTCGACGAACCCGAACGCGACGGCGTTGACGTTGACCTTGAACGGCCCCCACTCGCGTGCGAGTGTCTTCGTGAGGCCGACGAGGCCCGCCTTTGCCGCCGCATAGTTCGCCTGGCCGACGTTCCCCTGCGTGCCCGAGATCGACGTGACGTTCACGACCTTGCGGAACACCTCGCGCCCCGCCTCGCGGTCGGCCTTCCCGGCGTCGCGCAGAAACGGCGCCGCCGCGCGCAGCACGCGGAACGGGACGACGGTGTGGATCTCGAGCATCGCGCGGAACTGCTCGTCGCTCATCCTGTGCGCCATCGCGTCGCGGGTGAAGCCGGCGTTGTTGACGACGATGTCGAGCCGGCCGAACTCCGTCACGGCCCGCTGCACCATCGCCTCGGGCACGCCCTCCTCGGTGAGGTCGCCGGCGAACGTCGCGTGCTCGCCGTCGATCCCCGCCGCCGTCTGCTCCGCGAGCTCCGCGTCGAGGTCGTTGACGAGCACGCGTGCGCCGTGCTCGGCGAGCAACTCCGCCGTCGCGCGGCCGATGCCGCGCGCCGAGCCGGTCACCAGCGCCGCCTTCCCTTCGAGCACCCTCACGATCCATCCCCCGGGTCGAATGACGCCTTCTCAGGTTACCTTACAAGACTCCACCTGCTGATGAACCTCGCCCTGAACCTCGTCGACGCCGCCGCGCGGCACCGCGACCGCGTCGCGCTCCGGCACGGCGACTCGACGGTCACGTACGGCGATCTCGCGGGCCGTGCCGCGGGCTACGCGAGGCTCTTTGCACAGCAGGGCATCGAGCCCGACCACCGCGTCGCGCTGCAACTCCCGAACCGGCCGGCGCACGTCGCCGCCTACTACGGCGCGCTCGCCGTCGGAGCGATCGTCGTGCCGCTCAACATCCTCCTGCGCGAGCGCGAGGTCGAGACCCGGCTCGCGCACGCGACGCCCGCGCTCCTCGTCGCCGACGACGACGAGCCGCCCACGGCCGAGGGCGCGCTCGCGCCGGTCGAGCGCCGAGCCGACGATCCCGCCGTCATCCTGTACACGTCCGGGACCTCCGGCGACCCGAAGGGCGCCGTGCTGACCCACGGCGGCCTGCGCGTGGCCGCCGAGTCGGCCGCAACCGCGCTCGGTCTCGGCCCGGACGACGTCCTGCTCGGGTCGGCGCCGCTCTCGCACGTCCTCGCGATGTCGAGCGGCATGAACGCGGCGATCGTCGCCGGAGCGCAGCTGCTCCTCGTCGAGCGGTTCGAGGCGCACGAGACCCTCGCCGAGATGGCGCGGGCCGGCGTGACGATCCTGCTCGGAGTGCCGACCATGTGCATAGCGCTCTGCGCCGCCGCTCCGGACGCCGGCGCGCTGCCGCCGATCCGGATCGCGCACGTCGGCGGCGCCGCGGTTCCCGGTGAAGTCGCACGCGAGTTCGAGCAGACGTTCGGCGGCGAGGTCAGCGAGGGTTACGGCCTCACGGAGATGTCCGGAATCGCCACCACCTTCGGCCGCGACCGGACGCGGAAGCCGGGATCGGTCGGGACTCCGCTCGGCGAGACGGAGCTGCGCGTGGTGTCGCTCGACGGCGAGCCGCTCGGCCCCCACGCGACCGGCGAGATCCAGTTCCGCGGCCCCAGCGTCATCCGCGGATACTGGCGCGACGCCGCCGCGACGGCCGCAGCGATCGACACGGACGGGTGGCTCGCGACCGGTGACATGGGCTACGTCGACGACGACGGCTACCTCTTCCTCGTCGATCGGAAGAAGGACGTGATCCTCCGCGGCGGCTACACCGTCTATCCGCGCGAGGTGGAGGAGGTGCTCTACGCACACCCCGACGTGCTCGAGGTCGCTGTCGTCGGCGTGCCGCACCCGGCGCTCGGCGAGGAGGTCGCAGCGCTCGTCGTGCCGCGCGCCGGCGCCGCCGTCGATCCGATCGCGCTGCGCGAGTACGCGCGTGAGCGCGTCGCGGCCTACAAGTACCCGCGCGAGGTCGTCCTCGTCGAGACGCTCCCGAAGGGGCCGACGGGCAAGATCCTGAAGCGGGCGATCGACGTCGCGGCACTGCTCGAGCGGTAGGGGTGGGGCGCCCGGCGGCGCCCCACCCCCCGGTCGCTCAGCAGCCGATGACGGCGGCGATCTGCTCGGCGCTCGCGATCAGCGCCGCCGCGTCCGCCGCCCGAAGCTGCTTTCCCGACTGCGCGCGGACGTGGTTCACGTACGCGGCGAGCTCGTTGCATGCCGCCCGGCTGTCCCCGCGGTCGAGCGACGCCCTCGCCGATTCGAGCTGCGCGGCGAAGCTGCCGCTGACGAGCGCGAGCTGGTCGTCGAGCTGCGCGCGCGCGTCCTTCACCGTCACGACGAACGTCTTCGGCGCCGCGGCATTGCCGGCGTTGTCGGAGACCGAGCACGTGACGGTCGTCTCGCCGATAGCGAACTGCGACCCCGATGCCGGCGAGCAGACCGGCACCTGCGCGCCGCTCAGCGCGTCCGACGCCGACACGGCGAACGTCACGACGGCGCCGGTCGGACTGGTCGCGTTCGCCGTCACGGCGGCCGGCACGGTCAGCGAGGGCGGCGTCGTGTCGATCTTCACGAGCTGCGACTGCGCCGCCTCCACGTTCCCGCCCTTGTCGGTCGACCGGTACTCGAGCGTGTGGCTCCCGTCGCCCACGATCTGGAACGGCGTCGTGTAGGTCGTCCACGCCCCGCCGTCGAGACGGTACTCGGTCGACGCGAGACCGCTGCCGTCCCCGATGTACGACTCGGTCGCGGACAGCATCACGCTCGGGTCGTGATACCAGCCGTTGACGGCCGCCGGAAGGAGCACCGCCGTTGTCACCGGCGGCGCGTACGGCTGCGACAGGGGCGCCGGCCCGAGCGGCTCGCCGCCCGCTCCGTTTGCGAACGTGAGCCACGTCGCCTTCGGCCCCTGCTGCGAGACACCGGGCTGGGAGTAGTCGCAGACGCCCGTCGGGAACGTCGCCTGCAGCGCCGCCCACTGCTCGTCGGTGAACGTGACGTTGTAGTCGGTGCGGACGAGCGCCTTCAGGCGGCACTTCATCACATCGCTCGAGAGCGGGCCCCCGGCGACCTGCCGCGGCGTCCCGTAGTACTGCCAGATGCCGCCGCAGGTGAAGTCGCCGGCGAGGAACCCGGACGACACGTAGCAGCCGTCCTCGAGCCCGGCCGGCTTCGCACGCCGCACCTTCACGCTCTGCGGGTCGCCGCTCGTGTCTCCGGCGAGCGAATCGAGCCACTGCCGCATCAAGTTGAACTGCGTCGGGAACCCGGACACGCCCGGGCGGGCGAGGCGCAGCACCTCGGTGTCGTGCTGGCCGTTCGTCCGGTCGAGCCGTGCGCGGTAGGCGAACGACTCCATCGCCGGGTGGAAGCCCGTGTCGTCCATCTGCGCCCCGGTGCGGTCGTCGATCTCCGGCAGGTTCGCCACTCCGGAGCCGTCGTTCATGCGGCCGGTGCTGTACAAGATCTCGAGCGCGGCCGGATCGGCTGCCTTCCGCTCGGCGGTGTAGTTGCCGTCGAGGTCGATCCCGCCGACCTTCGAGTTCAGGTCGACGAACTGCTCCGGTGTGATCTGGCCCGCCTGCAGGGCTTTCAACCCGTACTGAACGCCGACGTTGTCGGTCGCCGACCGTCCCTTCCCGTTCGGGGCGTCCGGCGTGACCGTGACGCCGAAGATCGCGCGCATGAAGTCGAAGATCCCGCAGCGCTCGCCGAACGGGTTCGACGGCGTCCAGATCTCGGCGGTGGCGAGACCACAGCCGACGCCGGAGCTCGGAAGGAGCTCCGTGCGGTCGGCGCCGAAGCTCTGCACCTTCTGGCCGCAGAGGTTGTCGCCGTTCGAGGGCGTGCTGCCCCAGACCGGAAGCCGCGACGCGGCGGTCGAGAAGAGCGGGTTCGCGGTCCCGAGCGCGGTCCCGTTGAGCGCCGCGGTCGGCCAGAAGTAGTGCATCGCCAGGCGGCAGTCGAGCGAGCCCATGACCTGGTCCATGTGGTCCGGGAAGACCTGGCTCGTCGTCAGCCCGTCGAGGAGCCCCGGGTAGTTCGTCGAGATGAGGTGCTGCTGCATCGACGCCGCGGAGCCGCCGTTCCCCATCGTGTAGAGGAGCTTGCCGTAGCGCTCGATGACGATCTCCTTCGTCATCATCGTGGCCTCGGCCGAGATCACGTCGCTGCAGTCCTGGGCGTAGATGTTGAGGCTGGAGGTCGCCACGGCGAATCCGAGCCCGAGCTGCGTCGCCTGCAGGACGCTCGAGGGCGCCCGCTGCGTGTGGTCGGTGCCGCACGCGCCGCCGTAGGGGTAGAAGAGCTTGCGGCTCCACGGCTGCTCTGTCGACCACGGCTCGATCGGCTTCGCCGGGTCGACGAGGACCGCGATCTGGTAGATACCGCGGTCGGCGGTGCCGGTCACGCGCTGGACGATGAACGGCACGGTCTTGCCGGAGTCGGTCGTCGTGCTCTGGATCGACGACGGCGCCGGCGGGCTCGCCGGGTTGTAGGCGACGAACTGGTTGCTGGTGTTGCGATAGAGGTAGTCGACCTTCGTCGGCGCGTTGCACTGGGCGTCGACCGCGGCCCCGAGCTGCGGGTTCGACGCGTTCGGGTTGCAGTGGTAGGGCGTCACCTGCGGCCCTGCGAACACGGGACCGCCGATCGGGTGGTTCGTGATCGTGAGCTTCCGGCCGCGGCCGTCGGCGCCGCGCGCCGTCAGAATGTTCTTGCCGTCCACCAGCCCCGTGACGAGGCCGGCGAAGGTTCCGTCCTGGCGCGCGCCGAACGAGCTCGTGACGTCCGTGCCGTTCAGGACGACGCGGACGCCCGCGGGGTCGGTGCCCGGAGCGAGCGCGACGGCGACGAGAGCGTCGCCGCCGGAAACGAGGTCGGCTCGATTCGACAGGACGTCGATCGAGGTCACGTTGTCGCCGGCGGAGCGCGCGATGCGCGCGCCCGACAGCGCGATGGACGTGGCGAACAGAACCGCGAGGCCGAAGGCCGTCGCCGTCGTGATCCGCCGCGCCGTTGCGGCTGTGCCCATTGTTGCCCTCCTCGGAAAGTGGTCGATCCGGGCGCGCCGACGGTAACAGGTTCCCTGACACTTCTCAACAGCTTGACAGGTAACCTGATGCCTGCGGATACTCCCGGTGTCCCTTGCCCCCCAGGCGACAAAGGAGCAGACGCATGACGAGGAGAACCATCGTCCAGGCGGTCGTGGGGGTGGTGGCCGTCGTCGCGATAGCCGTCCTCGCGGGGTTCACGAGCCGCAGCACGCTCAGCGGGACGGTCTACATCGGCATGGACTCGCCGCTGACAGGCGCTCAGCAGGTCGTCGGCCAGGGTGACCGCGAGACCGTCGCAGCGCTCGTCAAGTACTGGAACAACCACGGCGGCATCAAGAATCGTCGCGTCGTCGTCGACATCCTCGACGACTCGTCCAACCCCTCGCAGGCCGTGCAGAACGTCGCGAAGTTCATCGGCGACTCGAAGTACCTCGCGATCCTCGGCTCGGGGACGGCGGCCGCTGCGGTCGCGACCGGCCCGATCGCGAGCCAGGCGAAGGTGCCGTTCATCGCCCTGTCGCCGCCGACGACGCTCGTCTCGCCGCCGCAGCCGTACGTGTACCTCGCGATCCCGACCTCGCGGCTGTTCGCGTACAACCTCGCCGGGTACCTGCGCGCGCGAGGGATCAAGCGCGTCTGGCTCATGGGCGACAACGGCGGCTTCGGCCGCGACGGCCCCGCGCAGGTCCAGAAGATCGCCGCAAGCTACGGGCTCGAGGTCGTCGACACGACGATCTTCGCGCCGACGACGACGGATTACGCCGCCGAGCTCACGAAGATCAAGAACTCGAACGCGCAGGCGCTCTGGCTGTGGACGGCGACGCCCGCCGGCAACACGATCGTGAAGCAGTTCCGGCAGCTGCAGCTTCCGCAGCGGCTCGTCCTCACGGGCGCAAACGTCTCGCAGCCGTTTCTGCAGGGGACGTGTCCCGACGCGAACGGCGCCCTCGTCAACTCGTACCTCGGCACCGTCTGGAAGTTCCTGCCGAAGTCGAACCCGGTGCGGAAGCAGGCGGCGCTCGTCGAGTCGCTCCTCAAGCACCCGATCTCGAACTTCGACGTCGACGCGGCGTCCTCGCTCTACGCCTTCAGGGCGGCGATCGAGAAAGGCGGCTTCTCGCGCGAGGCGATCAACACGGCGCTCGAGACGAAGGTGCGCGGAACGGTGACGCCCGGCGGCTGGCTGCGGCTCTCGAAGCGCAACCACACGGGGCTCCAGCTCGAGAGCATGTGGGCCGGGACGATCGACAACTGCAAGCCGACGCCGCGCTGGGGGCCGGCGTTCTCGAAGAAGAAGAAGTAGGAGTCAGGAGTGGTCGCCGCCCGGGCAGGAGCGCTCCGTCCTGCCCGGGCGCACCCCTCCGACGCCGTGACTAGGTTGCAGACCATGACCGGAGCCGCCCCCGCCGCGGCCGCGGAGGCGACCGAGCCTCGGATCAGCTACGTCGTCGCCCGGCTCGAGCGCGCGATCCGCGCGGCCATCGCCGACGGCGTGCGGCCGTTCGGGCTGACGACGCTCCAGTACACGACGCTCAGCGTGCTCCACCGCCACGGCGCGCCGCTCTCGAACGCGCAGCTCGCCCGGCGCGCGTACATGACGCCGCAGTCGATGAGCGAGGTCATCGACGCGCTCCAGACCAAGGGCTTGATCAAGCGCAACCCGCATCCGAGCCACGGCCGCCTCCTGCCCGCGACGCTGACCACGAAGGGCCGGCGGGTCCTGGCGGCGTGCGACCGCGCCGTCGACGAGATGGAGGACGTGATGCTGGCCGACGTCGGCGCGCGCGAGCGGGAGGCGTTCCTCGCGGCCCTAAAGTCCGCCGTGCGCGCCCTCGGCGCCGGGTTCCCGCACGAGTGACTCTTGGCGAGGGCGGCCGTCGACCTTGCCGGCGTGACGAAGTCGTTCGGCGCCGTCAACGCCGTCGACGACGTCACGCTCACGGTCGACGACGGCTCGTTGACGTGCCTCATCGGTCCGAACGGCGCCGGGAAGTCGACGCTGCTCGGCTGTGTCTCGGGCTTCCACCGCATCGACGCGGGCCGCATCGAGGTCGCCGGCGACGACGTCACGCGCTGGCCCCCGCACCGGCGCGCGAGCAACGGGCTCGCGACCGTCTTCCAGACGACGCGCCCGCTCGAGCAACTCGACGTCCTCGACAACGCGGCCGTCGGGGCGCACGTCCGCTCGCGCGCCGGCTTCGTCGAGAGCATGATCCGGCCGCCGTGGCAGTGGCGCGAGGAGCGGCGCGTCCGCCGCGAGGCCCGCGAGGCCCTCGAGATCGTCGCGCTCGGCGATCGTGCGAATGCGCCGGCCGCCGTGCTCCCGCTGGGCCAGCTGCGCCTGCTCGCGATCGCACGCGCGCTCGCGCAGCGGCCGCGGCTGCTCCTCCTCGACGAGCCGGCCGCCGGCCTCCGCGCAGGCGAGAAGGCGAGGCTGATCGAGGCGCTCCAGGAGCTGAAACGGCGCGGGCTGACGCAGGTGCTCGTCGAGCACGACATGCAGTTCGTCGGCGCGATCGCGGACCGCGTGGTCGTGCTCGACCGCGGACGTGTGATCGCGGACGGCACGCCCGCGGAGGTGCGCTCCGATCAGGGTGTCGTCGAGGCCTACCTCGGGTCGACGACGCTGTGACGGCCCTCGTCGAGGTCGACGACGTCGTCGTTCGCTACGGGCCCGCGGTGGCCGTCGACGGCGTCTCGCTGAAGCTCGGCGAGGGAGAGCGCGTCGCGCTGGTCGGAGCGAACGGCGCCGGGAAGTCGTCGCTCCTGAACGCGATCTGCGGGGTCGTGCGCCCAGCCGCGGGGACGGTTCGCGTGCTCGGCGACGACGTCACCGGCCGGACGCCGAACCACGTCGTGCGGCGCGGCGTGACGCAGGTGCCCGAAGGGCGCCAGGTGTTCCCGACGCTGCCCGTCGAGGCGAACCTGCTGCTCGGCGCGTTCGGGCGCTCGTTCCGGACCGAGATCGTCACGTCGACCCTCCGCTACGCGCGGCGACGCGGGGAGGTGCGCCGACGCCTCGACCGCATCTACTCGCTGCTGCCCAAGCTCTACGAGCTCCGCGAGCGGCCGGCGGGCCGCACCTCGGGCGGCGAGCAGCAGATGGTCGCGATCGGCCGCGCGCTCATGGCCGAGCCGCGCGCCCTGGCCATCGACGAGCTCTCGCTCGGCCTCGCCCCGATCATCGTGGAGCAGCTCACCGAGTTCCTGCGCACGCTGAACGAGGAGGACGGCGTTGCAATCCTGCTCGTCGAGCAGAACGCGGCGCTCGCGTTCGACCTCTGCGAGCGCGCGTACGTCCTCGAGACGGGGCGCGTGGCGCTCGCCGGCAGCAGCGCGGAGATCCGGAACCGGCCCGAGATCCACAGCGCGTACCTCGGCGGCGGCCCGGCGTGACGACGTTCCTGCAACTCGTGGTCGTCGGCCTCTCGACGGGCTCCGCCTTCGGCCTCGTCGGCATCGGGCTCGTGCTCGTCTACCGCACCACCGGGATCGTCAACTTCGCACAGGGCGTGTTCGTCGTGATCGGCGGGCTGTTCACCTACCGCCTCGTCGACGACCTGCCGCTCGGTCTGGCGACGCTCGCGGCGGTCCTCGTCGCCGGTCTCCTGTCGTCGGTGCTCGCCGTCGTCGCCGTCGGCGTCCGCGGGCGGACGACGACGCTCGCGAGCATGATCATCACGCTCGGCGCGGCGTTCCTCGCCCAGGCGCTGCTCCTGCTCGAGTTCGGCGACGTCCCGCGCACGTACCGTGGGATCTCGGAGCACGCGTGGGACGTCCACGGCGTGCTCGTGCAGCCCCAGTACGTGGCCGTCGCCGGCGTCGCGCTCGCCGCGGCCGGCGGCCTCACCCTCTTCCTCCGCCGCACGATCGTCGGGCAGGCGCTCGTCGCGGCGTCGGACTCGCGCCGCGCCGCCGAGCTGATCGGGCTCAACGTCCGCTCCCTCGCGGTGATCGCGTTCGTCGGCGCGGGTGCGCTCTGCGCCCTCGCGGGCTCGCTGCTCGCACCGAGCAGCCCGATGACCTACAGCTCCGACGTCGCGATCACCGTGAACGGGTTCGCCGCCGCGGTCTTCGGCGGCCTCGCGTCCGTGCGGCTCGCGCTGCTCGGCGGCTACGCCCTCGGGATCCTGGAGCAGTTCGTCGTCGGGTACGTCGACCCGCAGTACAGCCTGATCATCGCGCTGATCGTGATGCTGGTGCTGATCGGGTGGCGGTCGCGCGGGGAGATCGCGGCCGCCGGCGGCCATGCGCATGCGGCAGTGCAGCGAGCCCGCGTGCCGTGGCCGGCGCCGGTGCGGATCACTCTGATCGTCGCCGCGACCGTCTTCGCGTGCTGGCTCGCATACCAGCTCGCGCCGTTCGACGTGAGCCTCTACGACCGCATGGGGCTGTACGCGCTCGCCGCGATCGGCCTGACGCTGCTGATGGGCTTCGCCGGCCAGGTCTCGCTCGGCCAGGGGGCGTTCTTCCTGATCGGCGCCTACACCTCGGCGATCCTCACCGTCGGCATCGACCCCGCACATCGGATCGTCGACCCGGAGGCCGGGATCACGCCTCTCCTGGCCGTCCTCGCGGCGCCGCTGGTCGCGGCCGGGGTCGCGGCCGTCATCGGGCTGCCCCTCCTTCGCCTGCGCGGGCACTACCTCGCCTTCGCGACGCTCTCGCTGCACCTGATCGCGTTCTCGCTCCTCTACGCCTGGGACCGGTTCCTCGGCGGGCAGTACGGCATCTCCGTGACGAAGCCGCTCGAGGTCGGCGGCCACGCCATCCGCGGCGCCGACCACGCGGCCGTCGTGTGGGCGCTCGTGGGTCTCGTCCTCGTGCTCGCGACGAACCTCGTTCACTCCCGCGTCGGACGGGCGCTGCAGGCGCTCGCCACCGACGAGGCGTCTGCGGCCGCGTCCGGGATCGCCGTGACGGCCTACAAGCTGCGGCTGTTCGTCCTCGCCGCGGCGCTCGCGGGCATCGGCGGCGGGCTCTTCACGTTCTCGTTCCAGTTCGTCTCGCCCGAGGCCTTCCCGGTCGTCCTGAGCGTCGAGTTCGTGGTGATGGTCGCGGTCGGCGGCCTCGGCAACGTCTACGGAGCCGTCGCCGGCACGATCGCGATCCTGTACCTCGAGCAGAAGCTGCGCGAGGTAGGCGCGCGGCCCGACCTGCTCGGATGGGATCTTCCCGACGCGGCGCCGACCGTGTTCTCGTACGGCGTCTTCGGCCTGATCCTGATCGGGATCATGCTGTTCTTCCCGCGCGGGCTCCTCCCCGCGCTCGGTGACGTCGCCGCTCGGGCGACGCGGCGGCTCGACCTTCGCCGCCGGTGGCCCGGACGGGACGGCCGCGTCGAGCGCGAGGCCTCGCGCGAGACGTGACGGTCGACGGACTCGCGTGTTGCTCGTATGGTGGCCTTGTGACCGAGATCGAGGTCGTAGCGTGTGCCGACGAGGCCTGCGACGAGGAGTCGCTGGCGATCTACAACGCGGTGTGGCCGTGGGACGCGGTGTCGATGTCCGAGGTGCGCTCCTGGAGGTCGCAGGTGCTCGACTGGGCCGACTTCCTCGCGCCAGGCGCCGGCTCGGCGGCCGTCTCGATAACGCCCTGGCTACCCGAGGTCGGCACGGTGCATCTGACGGTGCTCCGCGAGCGCCGGGGCAGAGGCGTCGGCTCCGCGCTCTACCGCGAGGTGTCGACGTGGCTGGGGCAGCGCGGCATTCAGGAGCTGAGCGCGGTCGTGCCGGAGGACGATCCGGCCGCCATCGCGTTCGCAGAACGCCGCGGCTTCCGCGAGCACTCGCGCAGCGAGCGGCTCGTGCTCGACCTGGTCGGGCTCGAGCCGCCGGCGGTCGCGCCGCCGGACGGCATCGAGATCCTCACCTGGGCGGATCGGCCCGAGCTGATCCGCGGGATCTACGACGTCGCCCGAGAGGCGCTCCCCGACATCCCGGGCGAGGAGGACGCCGTCGTGGAGCCGTTCGAGGACTGGCTGGCGCACGACATGCAGGGGTCGGGGGACCTGCCGGAGGCGACGTTCGTGGCGGTCGCGGGCGAGGACGTCGTCGGCTACGCGAAGTTCAGCCTGACGAAGGCGCAGCCGACGACCGCACACCACGACCTGACGGCGGTGGCGCGCGCCTGGCGGCGCAAGGGAATCGCGGCAGCCCTGAAGCGCGCGCAGGTCGCCTGGGCGAAGGAGCACGGCTACGAGCGGCTGGTGACCGCACCGGAGGTTCGGAACGAGCCCAGCCGGCGCATGAACCAGAGACTCGGCTACCGGCCCGCGCCCGGCAAGGTGACCATGCGCGGCCCGCTCGCGCAGCCGTAGCGCTCAGGTCCGCCTCGACAGCCGGCCGACGGTCCCGCGAGGCCGCCCGGCGTCGGAGCCCCTACGCGCCGACGACCGGGCTCGTGAGCGTCCCGATGCCCTCGATCTCGATCGCGACGACGTCGCCCGGGCGCAGGAAGACCGGCGGCGTCCGCGCAAAGCCGACGCCGGGCGGTGTTCCGGACGCGATCACGTCTCCCGGCTCGAGCGAGATCGACGCACTGACGTACGCGATGATCTCCGCGACCGAGAAGATCATGTCCGCGGTCGTCGCGTCCTGCATCACCTCGTCGTTGACGAGCGAGCGGATCCGGAGCGCCTGCGGGTCGGGGATCCGGCTCGCGGGCACGAGGGCAGGCCCGACGGGACAGAAGGTGTCGAACGACTTCCCACGCGTCCACTGGCCGTCCGCGAACTGGACGTCGCGGGCGCTGACGTCGTTCAGGCAGAGGTAGCCCGCGACGACCTCGAGCGCGCGGCCGATCGGTACGGGTCCCCGCGTCGGCTCGCCGATCACGACGCCGAGCTCGGCCTCGAAGTCGACCTGCTCGCTCTCCGGCGGCAACCGGATCGCGTCGCCGTCGCCGATCAGCGAGCTCGGCCATTTCGCGAACAGCAACGGGCGCGCCGGCACCTCCATCTTCGACTCGGCGGCGTGATCGACGTAGTTCAGGCCGACGGCGACGATCTTCGAGGGCCGGGCGATCGGCAGCGGGCGCGACCGCGCCTCCGGGAGCTCCTCGCGGACGCTCACCCGAGCTCCTCGAGCGCCTTCGCCCACACGGCGTCGGCCGCGCGGATGTAGTGGACCTTCTCGTACACCTCGAAGCTGGGGACGCCCTTGCCGGGCAGGTTCTCGCACACGAGCGCGACGGGCGCGTCCTGCTCCTTCGCCCATGCGAAAGCGGCGCCCACCTCGTCGATCGAGTTCGCGTCGACGCGGCGCGCTGCGAACCCGAACGCCTCGAGCTTCTCCGGGACGGGCTCGACGGTCATCACGTCGGACGTGGCGCCGTCCGCCTGCATGTGGTTGTTGTCGACCATCACCACGAGGTTGTCGAGGCGGTAGTGCCCTGCCGACATGAACGCCTCCCACACCTGCCCCTCCTGAAGCTCGCCGTCCGAGACGAGGCAGTACACGCGGCCGCCGCGGCCGCGCAGCCGCTCGCCGAGCGCCATCCCGACGGCCTGGGAGACGCCCTGACCGAGCGAGCCGCCCGTGATCTCGAACCCCGGGGTTCCCTCGAGCGGGCTCTCCTCGATTCGCGAGCCGTCCATGCCGTAGGTGCGCAGCTCGTCGAGTTCGTAGAGCCCCCGCTCGTGAAGCGCGGCGAACACGGCGATCGCGCTGTGCCCCGTCGAGAGCACGAAGTGATCGAGCCCGTCACGCAGCTCGGAGAAGTAGAGGCACGCCATGAGGTCGGCGAGCCCCAGGCCTTGCCCCGCATAGCCCTGGCCGCGCCCGCGGCACATCTCGAGCACGGTCCGGCGGATCGCATGGGCGCGCTCGGCGAGCGTCGTCGTGTCCGCGACCGCCGTCACCGGACGGCCTCCGCGATGCCGGCCGCGTCGAGCCGGAGCTCGCGACGGATGTGGTCGAGCGATCCGGCGGGCGCCCACCGGTCGGGAACCCCGAGCCGCTGCAGCGGCACCGCGGCTCCGGCCTCGGCCAGCGCCTCGGCGACCGCCGAGCCGAGACCGCCGACGATGGAGTGATTCTCGATCGTCGTGATGCGCTCGAACCGCGATGCGAACTCGACGACGCTGTCCGTCGGCAGCGGCTTGACCACCGGGACGTGCAGGATCGACGCGGCTCCTTCGAGCAGCTCGGCCGCCTCGAGCGCCCACTGCGTCGCGAGGCCCGTCGCGATGATCCCGACCTCTCCCCCGTCGGCCACGACGCGCGCCCGCAACGCGAACCCGTCGCCGTCGAACAGCTGCGCAACCGTGCCGCGCAGCCCGCGGATGTAGACGGGGCCGTCGGCGGCCACGGCAAACTCGAGCGCGGCGGCGACCTCGGTGGCGTCGGCGGGGTCGACGACGGTCATCCCCGCGAGCGCGCGCATCAGTGCCAGATCGTCGATCGCCTGGTGCGTCGCCTTGAACGGCGTCGTGATCCCCGGGAGGAATGCGACGACGATCCCGCGCGACGGCCCCGTTGCGAGCGCCATTGCGACCTGGTCGTACGCGCGGCGCGTGGCGAAGACGCCGTAGGTGACGGCCACCGGCAGGTGCCCCGTCTTCGCGAGGCCGCCGGCGATGCCCATCATGTTCGCCTCGGCCATCCCGACCTGGAAGAAACGGTCCGGGAACTCCTGCGCGAACGGCAGGACGTCCGTGTACTTCGAGAGGTCCGCCGAGAGGACGACGACGTCCTCCCGGCGACGCCCGAGCTCCAGCAGAGCCTCCGCGAACGGCGCGTCCACCTGTGGCCACATCTGAAGGAGCGTCATGACTCGAGCCTCACGACCACGTCCCCCACCTTCGCCTCGTCGCCCTCTTGCACGAGCACCTCCTTGACGATTCCCGCTGTTCCGGCCTCGATCTCGAAATTCGCCTTCTCGGACTGCACCTCGACGACGATCGAGTCCGACTCGACCCGGTCGCCCGGCGCCACGTTGACCGCGACGATGTCGACCTCGACCGTCGACATCCCCATCTTCGGGATCTGCACGTCGATCACCGGTGCGCCTCCTCCCTCACGACGGCACGAACGGCGGCTGCAAGCCGCTCGCGGCTCGGAAGCGCCGCGAGCTCGAGCTCGACCGCGAACGAGATCGGCACGTCGGCGCGCGTCACGCGTCGCGGGCGACGCGACGAGCGACATCTCCTCGGCGGCGGTCGCGACGACCTCCGCGGCGAAGCCGCAGCTCCGGTTCGCGTCGTCGAAGACGACGAGGCGGCCGGTGCGCGCCAACGACTCGTCGAGCAGCTCCCAGTCGAACGGGTACAGCGTCCGCGGGTCGAAGACCTCGACCGACACGTCCTCCGCCAGCTCCTCGGCGACGGCGAGCGCGTCGTGGACGAGGTGGCCGACGGCGACGACGGTCACGTCGCCTCCCTCGCGGTGGATGCGCCCGCTGCCGAGCGGGATCGAGTACGGCTCGTCGGGCACCTCCTCGCGCAGTCGGCAGCGCCGCCGCCGGCGCGAAGAAGACGACCGGGTCGTCGTCGCGGATCGCCGAGACGCAGCAGGCCGTAGGCGTCGGACGCCGTCGCCGGGACGACGGTCTTCACGCCGGCGTGGACGAAGAACGAGTAGGGGTGGTCCGAGTGCTGGGCGGCGAGCCCGAGGCGCGCGCCGGAGCCCGGCACGAGGTAGATGACCGGCACCGAGGCCTGGCCGCCGGTCATCAGGCGCAGCTTGTGCGCCTGGTTGGCGATCTGCTCGAACACCAGGAAGAGCAGCGACGGGATCTGGTACTCGACGACGGCGCGCTGCCCGGCCAGCGCCGCGCCGGTCGCGAAGCTGGTGAACACCTGCTCGGAGATCGGCATGTCGAGGACGCGGTCGCCGAAGTCGGCGAGCAGGCCCTTCGTCACGCCGCGCAGCGACGCCGAACGTCCTCGCCGAGCACGAAGACGCGTCGGGTCGCGCTGCCATCTCGTCGCGCAGCGCCTTCGCGAGCGCCTGCAGGTAGCGCATCCGACTCATGCCGCGACTCCGTCGCGCGGGCGGAGGCCCGACGCGTAGACGAGGTCGAGCGCCTCCGCGGCGTCCGGCCGCGGGCTGCTCCGGGCGAACGCGACCGCCTCGTCGAGCAGCTCCTCGACCTCGCGCGTCGATCCGGGCGCGCTCGGTCGTCGTCGAGCTTCGCGCCGTGACGAGGAGCGGGTCGCGCGAGCCGCCAGCGTCTCGATCTCGTCGTCGGTCCGGTAGCCGAGCTTCATCGTCCGCTCGGCGGTGTGGTGGCCGTCGAAACGGTACGTACGGCACTCGAGGAACGTCGGTCCGCTCGCCCGCGCGCGCCGGCGCGACGGCGCGCTGTCGCGGCCGCGAGCACGGCCTCCGACGTCCATGCCGTCCACCGCCTCGGCGGCCATGCCGAACGCGGCCGCCCGCTCGACCAGCGAGCCCGCCGTCGACCGCTCCTGCGACAGCGTCATCGCGTAGCCGTTGTTCTCGCAGACGAACAGCACGGGCAGCCGCCAGAGCGCCGCCAGGTTCATCGTCTCGAGCAGGACGCCCTGGTTCGCGCCGCCGTCGCCGAAGAACGTCGACCGCGACGACGTTCCGTGCCGTCGCGGATGCCGGCCCACGCGGCGCCGGCGGCGATCGGCGCACCGGCGCCGACGATGCCGTTCGCGCCGAAGATGCCGAGGCCGACGTCGGCGACGTGCATCGAGCCGCCGCGCCCGCGGTTGAGCCCGTTCACCCGGCCGAGCAGCTCGGCCATCATCCGCCGCACGTCGGCGCCCTTCGCGAGCACGTGGCCGTGGCCGCGGTGCGTGCTCGTGATCACGTCGTCGGGCCGCAGCGCGGCGCAGACGCCGACGGCGATCGCCTCCTGGCCGACGTACTCGTGGGTCACGCCCGCGATCTCGTTCGCGTTGACGAGGTCGACGACGCGCTCCTCGAACCGGCGGATCGTGCGCATCGCCCGGTAGAGGTCGGCGATCACGGCACGGCGTCCTTCGGGCGCTCGCCCCGCAGCACGCGGAGCGCGTCGGCGAGCGGCCGCTTCCGGACTTCGGCCAGCGCCTCCTCCGCGTACGCCGCCGAATGCGGGGTCAGGACGACGTTGTCGAGCGACCGCAGCGGGTGGTCATCCGGAAGCGGAGCCTGCTCGAAGACGTCGAGCCCCGCGCCTGCGAGCGATCCTGTGCCGACCGCGGCGACGAGCGCGTCGGTGTCGACGATCCCGCCGCGCGCGGTGTTGACGAGGATCGCGGTCGGCTTCATCACGGCGAGCTCCTCGGGACCGATCATCTGCCGCGTGGCGTCGTTGAGCGGGACGTGCAGCGAGACGAAGTCGGAGGCACGCAGCAGCGCCTCGAGCGCGACCGATTCCTCCGCCACGTACGGGTCGTGCACGAGCACGCGCAGGCCGAGCGCCCGCGCCTTCGTCGCGAGGTTGCGGCCGATATGGCCGTACCCGATCACGCCGAGCGTGCGTCCTCGCAACCGGTGCATCGGCCCGAGGTCGCCGTACGAGGGCCACTCGCCCGACCTGACCACCCGGTCGGACTGCACGACGCGACGCGCGCACGCGAGCAGCAGGGCGAGCGCGTGGTCCGCGACGTCGTCGACGCCGTAGTCCGGGACGTAGACGACCTCGATCCCGCGTTCGCGCGCAGCCGCGACGTCGATGTTGTCGTAGCCCGCGCCACAGCGGGCGAGCACCTTCACCCCGTCGAGCTGCTCGATCGTCTCCCGCGGGAAACGCGCGTAGTAGACAAAGATCGCGTCGGACCCGCGCGCGGCGCGGACGAGGTCGGCGGGCTCGTGCCCGCGCAGCTCGCGCAGCTCGACGCCCGCCTGCGCGAGCGCGGCGCGGTCGTCGGCGTCGAACGGGAACCTCTCGGCGTCGGTCAAAAGCGCGGTGGCAGTCATGCGGCACTCGTCCGCACCGTCGCGTCGTCGCGCCGGCGCACCTCGGGCAGGAGCGAGAGGCCGAGCCCCGGGCGGTCGGAGATCGGCGCACGGCCGGCGACGACCGTCGGCGGGACGTCGACGACGTCGTGGTACCACCCCTCGACGAAGCCGCGCACGACCTCCATCACCTTCGCGTTCGTCGCGTGCGCGCAGAGCTGCAACGACGCCGCGAGGCAGACGGGACCTGTGCAGTCGTGCGGCACGACCGGGAGGTGGTACGCGTCCGCGAGCGCGGCGATCTTGCGCGCCTCGGTCAGGCCTCCCGTCCAGATGACGTCCACCATGACGAGCTGTGCCGCGGCCGCCTCGAGCACGTCGCGGTACGCCCACTTCCCGATCAACCGCTCGCTGACGGCCTGGGGGACCCGCGACTCGCGCGCGAGCCGCGCCAGGTCGCCCGCGCTCGTCGGCTGCAGAGCATCCTCGATCCACGCGACGTCGTAGTCCTCGAGCGCGCGACAGATCTGGAGCGCCGCGTTCAGGTCCCAGCGCGAGTGTCCCTCGACCATCACGTCGATCCGCGCGCCGACGCGCTCACGGATCGCCGACACGCACGCGAGGCCCTCTGCGAGGTCCGCCGGGGTCAAGTCGTGCCCGACGGGGCCCATCGCCGACCAGCCGGCGGGGCCGGTCACGAGCTCGCTCGCGATCTGTGGCGCGAAGCGGTCCCACGGCCAGACCTTCATCCCCGTGTAGCCGGCGTCGAGGAGTTCCTCCGCGAGCTCTGCCGGCCGATGGAGCCACCCCTGCATGTCGAGGTGCTGCCCGGCGTCGACGCAGGTGTTGTAGACGCGGATCGAGTCGCGGACGCGGCCGCCGAGAACGGTCGAGACGGAGAGGCCCGTCCGCTTCCCGAGCAGATCCCACAACGCGATGTCGATCGCCGAGAGCGCGCGCGCCTCCGCCCCCGCCCAGCCGTGGAAGTTCACGCAGGCGAAGAGCGTCTGCCACACGTCTTCGATGCGGCCGGAGTCCATCCCGATCGCGAGCGGCGCGACGAAGTCGTGGATCACGGCCTCGACGGCGCCGGGCACGTAGTACGTCTCCCCGAGCCCCGTCACGCCGTGCTCGTCGGTCACCTCGACCCAGACGATGTTCGGCTGCGACGAGATGCGGATCGTCTCGATCCGCTCGATGCGCGCGCGCGTGCCGGACGGCGTGGCGACAGGCGCGCTCACAGGAGCGAGCCTCCGTTCACCTGGAGGACCGTCCCCGTCACGAAAGTCGAGAGGGGCGAGAGCAGGAACACGCAGGCGCCGGCGATCTCGTGCGGCCGCCCCAGGCGGCCGAACAGCGTCCGCGCGCCGACGGCGGACTTCTGCTCGGGCGTCGCCGCCCCGAGCGCGACCGTGTCGATCGGCCCCGGCGAGACGGCGTTGACACGGACGCCGTGCGGCGAGACCTCGCGCGCGAGCGACTTCGTCATCGCGACGACTCCTCCCTTCGCCGCGGCGTAGTGCGCGGCCGGGGTGATCGAGCCGTACTCGCCGGCGGTCGACGCGAAGTTGACGACCGACCCGCGGCCGCGCTCGACCATCCCCGGCAGGACCGTCCGGCACGCGACGAACGCCGTGCGCAGGTTCCCGTTCAGCGTCGCGACCCACGCCTCCTCGTCGACCTCCTCGTACGGCAGCGGCGCCCACAGGCCCGCGCAGCTCACGATGCCGTCGACCGGCCCGAGCTCCCGCTCCACCCGCGCATGGAAGGTCGCGAACGACCCGGGCGACGCGACGTCGGTCGCGGCGCCGAAGCAGCCCACCTCTGTCGCGAGCGCGTTCACGCGCTCGTCCACGAGGTCGGTCACCGCTGTCCTGGCGCCGGCGGCGACCAGCATCCGGGCGATCGTCGTGCCGATCCCGCCGGTGGCTCCCGTCAGGATGACCACGTGCCCGTCGAGGAGCGCCGCCGCGGCGCGGAAGGCGTCGTTCTCGGGGTCGACGGCTTCAGCCTGCATTCGCTGTCCCTTTCCGGCCGAGGCGCCGTTCCCAGCCCTCCGCCCAGACGTTGAGGTACGCGTTCTGGTCGTACGGGTGCTCGAGCGCGACCTCGTCGACGACGTCGACGCCGAGCCCGGGCGCATCGGGCAGCGACAGATGGCCGGTCTCGCGATCGATCGTCGGGCGCCACGTCACGAGGTCGAACGTCCACGGGTCGTTGAACGGATCGAAGTGCTCCTGGATCAGGAAGTTCGGGACGCAGGCGGCGAGCTGCAGGCACAGGGCGGTCGCGACAGGGCCGCCGCTCTGGTGCGGCGCGATCCATGCGCCGGCCGCGCGCGCGAGCTGCGCCACTCCGTATGTCGCGCCGAAGCCGCCGAGCGACATCGGCTCGGGCTGCCAGATCGAGACGCCGCCCTCCTTCGCAAGCGTGAAGAACTGGCCCGGCATGTGGAACGTCTCGCCGGTCGCGACGCGCAGCGTCGTCGCCCGTGCGACCGCCGACGACGGCTCCTCGCGCTCGCGCGAGGACGGCTCCTCCCACCAGTAGACGCCGAGCGGCTCGAACGCGCGGGCGGCGCGGATCGCCTCCGCCTCGCCGAAGCGGGCGTGGACGTCGATCAGCACGGCGACCTCCGGGAACCGCCGGCGCAACTCGGCGACGATCTCGACGGCGAGCGCGAGGTCCGCGTCGTCGATGAACCCCTGCGCGGCCCCGAAGGGGTCGAGCTTCAGCGCCTTGAATCCCTTCGCGACGACGTTCTCGGCAGCATCGGCGAACGCCGTCGCGTTCCGCTCGGTGCGGTACCAGCCGTTCGCGTAGCCGAGGACGGACTCGCGGACGCGGCCGCCGACGAGGGCGTGAACCGGGAGACCGACCGACTTCCCGAGGATGTCCCAGCACGCGATCTCGATCGCCGCGACGGCGTGCTTGTGCACGTGGCCGCCGTCGTTCGAGACGCTGTCGAGCAGCCGTTTCGAGAGCGCGGTCGGCCTCGTCGGGTCCTCGCCGACCGCGAGGTGCTCGAGCTCGTGGACCGCCGTCTCGATCGTCCGGACGAACCCGTTCAGCGTTCCCTCGCCGATACCGGTGAGGCCTTCGTCCGTGTGCACGCGCGCGAAGAGCCAGTTCTTCCAGCCGGCGCCGACGGTGATCGTCTCGATGCGGGTGATCCTCATCGCGCGACCGCCTGCCTCCCGGGAAGCGTCGCCGCGGCGACCGTGACGAGGATGACCACGCCGTAGATGACCTGCAGGGCGGCGGGGTCGAGGTTGAGGATCGGCAGGAGCCCCGCCAGCACGGTCAGGATCAGCGCGCCCGCGACGGTGCCGAGGTAGTGGCCGGAGCCGCCGAGAATCGACGCGCCCCCGATCGCGACGGCCGCGACGGAGGAGAAGAGATACGGATCGCCCATCCCGAGATACGCCTGGCCGACATACCCGGTGAGAACGATCCCGGCAAGCGCGGACGTCGTCGCGCTGACGACGTAGGTCACGACTGTCACCCGCGCGATCGCGATCCCCGAGAACTGGGCGACGGTGCGGTTCGTGCCGAGCGCGTACAGGTGGCGACCGAACGGCGTCCACGTCAGCACGAGTGTCGCTACGAGGGCGAGCGTGAGCCAGAGGATCGTGTCGGCCGGGATAGGCCCGACGCGCCCGGTCGCGAGGGACTCGATCGCCGGCGGCGCACTCGCCGTCGGCGACCCGTTCGTGTACAGGAGCAGCGCCCCGGAGAGGATCACGTTCATGCCGAGCGTCATGATGATCGGCGAGACGCCGAGGAACGCGATCCCGACGCCGTTGATCAGGCCGACGGTGGCACCCAGCCCCAGCACGAGCGGGATCGCCCACCAGAGCGGGCCGTTGCTCCCGTCGGCGAAGAGCGTGATCAGGATGGCGGCGCCGTTCAGCGTCCACGGGATCGAGAGGTCGATGCCGCCGCCGAGGATCACGAACGTCTGGCCGAGCGCGACGATGCCGATGAAGGACGCCTGGATGAGCAGGATCCGTATGTGGTTGGCGCTCGCGAACCCGCTCGAGAAGGCGCTCGTCGCGGCGAAGAGGGCGACCGCGCCGGCATACGCGAAGAGGATGCTGCGGTTGCTGGCGAACCGGCGGAGGACGAACGTGCGGTTCACACGATCCCCCGGCGGCGGACGTAGATCTCGATCAACGAGTTCGAGAGGACGGCGAGGATCAGGAGCACTCCGGTGACGACGGGCGTCCAGAACGACGAGATCCCGAGGGTGAAGATCACGCTCGCGATCAGCGTGAGGATGAACGCGCCGGCGATCGTGCCGCCCAGGCCGCCGCGGCCGCCGAAGAGGCTGGTGCCGCCGATCACGACGGCCGCGACCGAGTTCAGGATGTAGTCGTTGCCGACGCGTGGGCGACCCTGACGCAGTCTGCGTCGTCAGGAACAGCCCGCCCAGCATCGCGAAGAGCCCCGACAGGGCATACGCGATCGTGATCGTGCGCACCGTCGGGACGCCCGAGAGATAGGCGGAGTTCTCGCTCGAGCCCGTGGCGCGGATGCCGAAGCCGACACGGGTGCGCTTGAACCACGCCCAGAAGAGCACGAGCACGGCGACCATCAGGACCGGCGTCGCGAGCGAGAGCGTCGTCGCGTTCGCGACGTCGATGAGCCGCTCGGGGACGTTGCCTCCCTCGGTCGGGAGGATCCACAACGCGACGCCGCTCCACACCGACCAGGTGGCGAGCGTGACGATGAACGGCTGGAGCCGGAGCCGCGAGACGAGCAGGCCGTTGAGAGCGCCGATCGCGGGCCCGATCGAGGAGAATCGCAGCGAGCCACGCGGCGAAGCCGAGACCGTGCCCGTCGAGCCGCGTCGCGACCAGCGCCGTCGTCAGGCTGACGACGCCTCCGACGGACAGGTCGATGCCTCCGAGAAGGATCACGATCGTCTGCCCGGACGCCACCAGCAGCAGCGTCATCACGGCGGCGGACTGGATGTTGAGCTGCTCGAGCGTGAAGACGGAGTGCCCGACGCTGCCGTAGACCGCGACGAGGACCGCGAGGATGATGTACGGCACCACGATCGGCGCGACCTTCAGGATCGCGTCGACGCGGCCGCGGTCGGCGCGTGCGACGCCCGCAGCGAGCTCCGACTCGTTGGCGGCGACCTGCGTCGGCTGGTCGAGATGCGTCGGGCTGCTCACGCCGCGTCCTTGCCCCGCGCGATCGCCGCACGCAGGATCGCGTCCTCGGTGATCTGCGCGCCCGCGAGCAGCGCGCTGACCGTGCCGTCGGACAGGACGGCCACGCGGTCGGCGACGTGCAGCAGCTCCTGCATGTCCGTCGAGAAGAAGACGATCGCGTACCCCTGGCCGGCGAGCCCTTGCATCAGCCGGAAGATCTCGCCCTTCGTCCCGACGTCGACGCCGCGGGTCAGGTCGTACAGCAGAAGGACACGGGCCTCCGTCAGGAGCAGCTTCGCGATCACCACCTTCTGCTGGTTCCCACCGGAGAGGCTGCCGGCCGGCTGCTCGGGCGACGCGAGCACGATGTTCAGCTGCCGGACCGCGTCGTCGACGAGCGCGCGCTCCTGCGCGAGGTCGAGGATGCCGTGGCGCGCGAAGCGCTTCGCGACGGCGAGCGTGATGTTCTCGCGGACCGTCTTCGGCAGGAGGAGCCCCTGGTTCTGCCGGTCCTCCGGGACGAGCGCGAGCCCGATTCCCGCGTTCAGCGCCTGCCGTGGGCTCGAGATGCGCACGCGCCGGCCGCCGACCTCGATGTGCGCGTGCGCACGCAGGACGCCGAACAGCGAGAGGAAGAGCTCGAGCTGCCCCTGGCCCTGGAGCCCGCCCACGCCGAGCACTTCGCCCTCGTGGACGTCGAGGTCGATCCCGCGCAGCCGGTGACCCAGCGTCAGCCCACGGACGCGCAGGGCGACCGTGTCGCGGACGTTCTGCCCCTTCTCCGGGTACAGGCGCTCGAGACGGCGGCCGAGCATCATCGCGACGACGTCGTCCTCGCTCGCATCGGCCGTCTTCAGCGTCCCGACCATCTGCCCGTTCCGGAACACCGTCAGGCGGTCGGCGACCTCCCTGACCTCCGCGAGGCGATGCGAGATGTAGATCACGATCAGCCCCGATTCGGCGAGTCGCCGGGCGAGCGTCAACAGCCAGTCGACCTCGCGCGGCGCGAGCGCCGACGTCGCCTCGTCGAGGACCAGGACGCGCGGCTCCGACGCGACGGCCTTCGCGATCTCGACGAGCTGCCGCTCGGCGACGGAGAGCCCGCGGACCTCGCGGCGCGGATCGACGGGCGGGAACTCGAGTCGACGGAAGAGACGCTCGGTCGCGCGGACGAGCTCCCGGCCGGGCACCGTGCCGAGCACCGTCAGCGGCTCCCGCCGGAACCAGATGTTCTGCGCGACGGTGAGGTCCGGGACGAGAGAGAGCTCCTGGAAGACGGCGGAGACGCCGGCACGCGACGCCGCGCGCGGACTGCTGTGGGAGAGCGCTTCGCCGAAGAGCGAGATCGTTCCCGCGTCGGGCGCCACCGCGCCGGTCAGGATCTTGATGAACGTGCTCTTGCCTGCTCCGTTCTCACCGAGTAGCGCATGGACCTCGCCCGCATCCGCGGCGAAGTCCACGCCGTCCAGCGCGCGAACGCCGCCGAAGCTCTTCGCGATCCCCTTCGCGTCGAGGTCCGGCACCTACGCGTCCATCCCCCAGCGGAACTTCGACAGCACCTCCGGCCCGTCCTCGCGCACCAGGATCACCCGCTCGCAGCGCGAGCCGGTGCCGAGGTCGCCGCCGTAGACACCGGGCTCGACGGAGAACACCATCCCCGCCTCGATCGGCGTGTGGTCGTAGGCAACGAGCCGCGGATCCTCGTTGACCGTCACGCCGATCTGGTGGCCCGTGTAGTGCATCGGCTCGAAGCCGTGCGCGGCGAACGCCTCGGTGGAAGCGCGATGGGCCCCGCTCGCGACGCGGCCGGGCCGAAGCTCCTCGACCGCCGCCTCGAACGCCGCGCGCGCCGCACGGAAGAACCGCAGCTGATCGGCCGAAGGGTCGGCATCGAGCGCGAAGCTGTTCGTGCAATCGGCCCAGTAGCCGCGGACGCGCACGCTGAGGTCCATCAATACCGTGTCGCCGCGCTCCATCGTCCGGTCGACGGGCCCGCCCGGGTACCGAAGACGGCCGGTCCGTCGACCGCTGACGAGCTCCCCGGCCCACGGGACGGGCTGGCCCGCGGCCCGGTCGACCCGCGTGGATACGTCGCCCATCACGTCGAGCTCGTTGCGGCCGGGCGCCGCGAGCTCGAGCAGCCCGTCGTGGCCCGCGTCGCAGACGCGGGCGGCGTCGCGGAGCAACGCGATCTCGCGGTCGGTCTTCACGAGGCGCGCACCCCGGACGGCCGGACGGAGATCGACGATCGGGCGTTCGCCGAGCGTCGTCAGCACGTCGACCGGCGTCCAGCTCGGATCGATCGCGACAGGGCCGTCGGGACGGACGCCGGCGGCCTGCAGCGCCTCCACGAGCGAGGTCACGAACCTCGAGGCTCCGTCGACCCGCTCGAAGTGGCCGAAGCCGTCGACGAGCACCGTCTCGTCGGCGAGGCTCATCTCCTCGCTTCGCGCCGCGTAGGCCGACGGCGCGAGCAGCACGGTCGCCCCGTCGCGCGCGACGACTGCGAGCGCGGGACCGTATGCGAACGCCGCGCCCGCGTCGATCGGCGGCGGCACCTCGAACCCCGTCGCGTAGCAGATGTCCTCCGCACGCACCAGGATCCCGGCGTCGGCGCCGATCGCGCGCAGCTCCGCTGCGAGCCGCTCAGCTTCGGCTGTCACAAACCCTCCGATCCATTGGCACTTGAACCCGCCGCGAACCTACCCTAGAGTGGCCAAGTGGTCAAACCACTTGCGACCGGCACGGCACCACGGTTCGAGGCGATCCAGCGGAATGCCGTCGCGCACTCGGCGATCGCGACGATCAAGGAGATGATCGTCCGCGGCGAGCTTGGTGCCGGACAGCGTCTTCCGGCCGAGCGCGACCTCGCGGCGCAGCTCGGCCTGAGCAGGCCGTCGCTCCGCGAGGCGATTCGCGCGTTGATCGCGCTGAACATCCTCGAGAGCAGGCACGGCGAGGGGACCTTCGTCAGCTCGCTCGACCCGGAGCTCCTGTCGGAGCCGATCGACTTCGTGCTCCAGGTGAACGACGATGCGCTCCTCTCGCTGTTCGAGGCGCGGCGCGTGCTCGAGGCCGGGGTGGCCGGGCTGGCCGCGACGCGTGCGACCGACCTCGAGCTCGCCGAGCTCGACGACTTCGTCAAGGCCGGTCGGATCAAGGTCGACGACCCGGAGGCGTTCATCGAGCACGACGTGCAGTTTCACCAGCGGCTGCGAATGCTCGCCCGCAGCCCCGTCCTGGCGAGCCTTCTCTCCAGCGTGACCGCGCTGTCGATGGAGAGCCGCCGGCGGACGGCGCAGGACCCGGTGACCCGGTCACGCGCGCTGGCCGACCATCAGGCCATGGTCAAGGCGCTCCGCGCGCGCGACGCCGCCGCCGCCGAGCGCCTGATGGTGGAGCACCTCCAGCACGTCCTCAGGGGCCTCAAGCAACGCTGATTCGAGTTATTGCGCGGTGTAGCCGCCGTCGACGGTGAGCACGTGCCCCGTCACCATGCTCGACGCGTCGGCTGCGAGGAAGAGTGCCGGGCCGACGATCTCGTCCGGGCGGCCGAACCTTCCGGCCGGCGTGCGGGTCATCAGGAGGTCGTAGACCTCCGGCCTCGCGGGCCGGTTCCGCCGAACGAGGTCCGTCTCGAACGTGCTGGGCGCGAGCGCGTTCACGCGGACGCCGCGTGGCGCCCATTCGACGGCGAGCGAGCGGGTGATCTGAACGACGCCGCCCTTGCTCGCGGCGTAGGCGATCGTGCCGCCGAAGCCGACGAGGCCAAGCGTCGAGGCGATGTTCACGATCGAGCCCGACCCCGCCTCGATCATCTTCGCACCGGCGGAACGGCAACAGACGAACGTCCCGGTGAGGTTGACGTCGATGACCCGCTGCCACAGCTCGTCCGAGTACTCGGTCGTCGTCCCCCAGCCGCCGATCCCGGCGGCATTCACGAGCACGTCGACGTGCTCGAGGCCGTCGAACAGACTCGCGACCGCTGCCGCATCCGTGACGTCGACCTCGACGACGTGGACACCGCCGCCGACCCGTGCGAGCGAGGCCCCGTCGCGGTCGACCCCGACGACCTCCGCGCCGGCGTCCACGAACCCGCGGGCGATCTCGCGGCCGAGACCGCGTCCCGCACCGGTGACGACGGCGACCTTGCCGTCGAGCCGGAAGAGCGTGGCCAAGTGGCTTGACCTTTGCATCAGAGGGAGCTTATGCTCGGACCGACATGGGTCTCAACCAGGAGGGTCACATATGCACCGTCGCCTGATCGCGGCGCTTCTCGCGGGTTCACTCCTCGCGGGCACGATCGTCCTCGCCGCGAGCGCGCGCACCACCGGCTCCTCGTCCCGCGCCGCGGAGAAGTACACGATTTATCTCTCCAACAACTTCCTCGGAAATGACTGGCGTCAGCAGATGGAGCGTGTCGCCAAGGTCTCGGTCGCGAAGGGCCCACTGGCGGGACGGGTCGACCTCAAGATCGAGAACGTCGAGAACACGGTCCAGGCGCAGATCAACTCGCTGAACAACATCATCCAGCAGCGGCCCGACGCGATCCTCGTCGACGCCGGCTCCTCGACCGCGCTCAACCCGACGCTCGGGCGCGCCTGCAAGCTCGGCATCCTCGTCATCTCGTTCGACCAGATCGTCACGTCTCCGTGCGCGTACAAGGTCGAGAGCGACTGGAACGCGATCCCGCGCGTCCAGGCGGCGTGGATGGCGAAGCAGCTGAAGGGCAAGGGCACCGTCTTCATGGACCTGGGTCTCGCCGGAGCCCCCATCTCCGCGCAGATCGCGAACGGCTACAAGGCGGTCCTCAAGAAGTACCCGAACATCAAGGTCGTCGGCACGTTCAACGGCAACTACGCCCTCGGCCCCGAGCAGTCGGGTGTCGCGAACCTCCTCTCGGCGCATCCCGACGTCGACGGGATCTTCACGCAGGGCTACGGGTCCGGCGCGCTGAAAGCCCTCAAGCAGGCGGGCCACGCCCCGGTGCCGGTGACAGGCTTCTCCTACAACTCGTCGGCGATCGACTGTGCGAAGACGAAGGGCGCGAAGTGCATCCTGGGCGCGAACCCGGCGTACCTCTCGTCCGAGTCGATCCGCCTCGCGGTGAACGTCCTCGACGGAAAGCAGAAGAAGCGGCCGGCGCACATTCTGCTCTACACGCCCTACCTGACCACGACCCCGACGAAGATCGTCGGCTACGGCTACTCGAAGCAGGTCAAGATCGTCCTCGGCAAGACGGCGTTCCCGTCGCTCGCCCCCGGTCTGACGCTGCCCGTGGCCCCGCCGTGGGTGAACATCACCCCGCAGGACGCGTCCGGCAAGTAGCACCGGCTCAATTCAAGTCCGACTGCAGCCCCCTTGCGTTCGTCGCGAGGGGCGCTGCAGTCGGCGCTCCTCATGCGGCCGTGGCGGGGTCGACGTTGAAGCTGAACATCATCCCGCTCTCGTGGTGCTCGGCGATGTGGCAGTGCGCCATCCAGGTGCCGGGGTTCGTGACGTCGAGCAGGATGTCGACTGTCTCGCCGGTGCGCACGAGGACGGTGTCCTTCCAGACCAGGTTCGTCTCCTCGACGCCGTCGCGGGCGAGCACGACGAACCTGCCGGCTCCGTGGACGTGGAACGGGTGGTGCATGGGGTGGTCCGAGTCCATCTCGTTGACCAGCCGCAGCTTGACCTGGTCGCCGACGCGGAAGCGCCAGTCAATCTCGTGGTTCGCAGCGCCGGTGTCCCTGTCGACCAGCTTCCAGCGCGTGTTCGCCGGCGTCGTGATCCGGTTGACGTCGACCATGTCGTCCTCCCACTCGATGCCGCTCGTCGCGTCGTCGCTCGCGCTCGCCGTCGGATGGTGGTCGTGGCCGTGGTCGGCGTGACGGCCGCCGTCGCCGTGCTCGTCGTGCCCGCCGTGCGCCGCGGCTGACGCGACGAGCGCAGCCGGAAGCAGCTTCATGCCGCACTTGGGACAGCGGTCTTCGGCCCTGCTGACGACCTCGGGGTGCATCGGGCAGACGTATTCGGTGACGGTCGACGCGAGCAGCTTCATCCCGCACTGCGGGCAGCTGCCGGGCTCCTCGGAGACGACGTCGGGGTGCATCGGGCAGCCGTAGACGACGGGACCGTCGGGCTGCGCGAGGTTCATCTCGGCGACGAACGCGAGCGTCCTGTCGGGCGCCGCGTCGACGAACGGCCGCAACCGCTCTCGCTGCTCGGCCCACTCCTCGTTGTCCCTGAGCGTCTCGAACGGGAGCCGGGTCGCGACCGGGTCGCCGCCGACGGTGATCGTGGCGAGCGCGTAGGTCGCCTCGGGCGTGCGGTGCTCGAGCGACAGGTCGCCGGCGGCCTCGAACAGGACGTCGACGACAACGCGCTCGGACGGTGCGACGATCACCGACTCGACAGGCTGCTCGTGCTCGCACCGGCCGCTGTCGCCGCCGACGAGCTTCATCCGCGCGCCCGGTAGCGCGATGTTGAAGACACGTGTGTTCGCAGTGTTCGTCAGGTAGAGGCGGACGATCTCGCCGGGCTGCGCACGCAACCACAGGTCGGTCTCCCCGCCGATGAGCATGACGTTGCCGAACCGGCCCATCGCCGAGTACGTCGTCTCCTCGCCGAACGGTGCGATCTTCCCGTCCTCGATCAGGACGTCGTCGAGCGTGAGCAGGAGCTCGCGGTGCGCCGGCGGCCAGTAGTCGGCGTCGTTCGGCGCGACGAGGATGTTCCCGTACAGGCCGAGCTCCTGGCCGTAGTCCTCCCGGATGTGCGGGTGGTACCAGTAGGCGCCGGGATCGGGGAAGTCGATGCGATACGTGAAGCTGCCGCCGACCGGGATCGGCGCCTGCGTCTCGTGCGTGCCGTCGTAGCGGTTCTCGAGCCGCAGGCCGTGCCAGTGCACCGTCGCCTCGAGGTCCCCTTGATTGACGACGGTGACGAAGGCGTGCGAGCCCTCGCGGACGCGGAGCGTCGGGCCGGGGACGGAGCCGTTGTAGGCGAGCATTCGGACGATGCTGTCGGCGACGCGCTTCGCGACCGGCGCGATCCGAAGCTCGACCTCCTGGCCCTCGCCCACGTCGAGCACCTCCGTCGACTCGCTCTCCGCGAGGCCGGTCGTGTCCGTGGCGAATTCGGTAGCCGCGGAACCGCCCGACGCTTCGTGGTGGTGGTGATGACGGTGGTCGTGGTGTTCGTGGTGCTCCATCGGTTCACGCTCCTTCCGCGGCGAGCGCCGTCTCGGGTGCTGCGATTTCGGGGTCCGTCTCGGGTTCCGCCGCGGAGGCGCCGCTCCGGTGGCGGTCGATCTCGCTTGCGATGAACTCGGCGTCTTCCGCGACCCAGCCGAGCAGCGCCGAGCCTCGCGTGTGCTGCCACGACAGGCCGAGGAAGTACAGGCCGCGAACGTCGCTGACTCCGCGGCGGTGGCGGGCGCTCCCGCGCTCGTCGAGCACCGGGAGCGCGAGCCACGAGTAGTCGGGCCGGTAGCCGGTGGCCCAGATCACGGCGTCGACGGCGAGCTCGGTACCGTCGGAGAAGGCGACGGTCGCGGCCGAGGCGCCGGTGACACGCGGCCGCTCGGTGATGCCGCGGCGCGCGAGCTCGCGCGGGCTCGACCCGATCAGCGTGTCGCGGCCGCACAGCTTCTTGCCCAGGCGCGAGTCGCGCGTCTTCTTCAGCACGCCGAGCTTCGTCAGCCACCAGAAGAGGTCGCGGCCGAGGATCCGCTGCGGAAGCGGCTTCTGCCGCGACCCGATCGCGAGGTGCACGCTGTGGGTCGCCGCGAGCTCCTTCGCGATCTGGTAGCCGGTGTTGCCGCCGCCCACGACGAGCACGATTTGGCCGGCGATGTCGCCGGGGCGGCGATAGCCGGTGCTGTGCAGCTGCTGAACGCGCGCGCCGAGCGCGTCGGCGACGGCCGGGACGCGCGGGATCTGGAAGGGACCCGTCGCGACGACCACCTGCTCCGCCTCGATCGTGTGGTCGCCGAGGTCGACGATGAACCGATCGCCCTCATTCGCCAGCGCGCGGACGGCGGCGTTCAGCCGGATCGGGAGAGCGAACCGCTCGACGTACCGCTCGGCGTAGGCGACGACCTCGTCGCGCGTCGGGTACCCGTCCGGGTCGCCGGGGAAGTCGAGGCCGGGCAGGCTGTCGTAGCGACGCGGCGTGAAGAGCGTGAGCGAGTCCCAGCGCTGCCGCCAGGCGGAGGCGACTGCGTCCGCGCGGTCGAGGATGACGAACCGTCGTCCGGCCAGGGCGAGGAAGTAGCCGATCGCGAGGCCCGCCTGGCCCGCGCCGATCACGACGACGTCGAACTGCTCGCGCGACGGGTCATCGCCGCGCCGCATCGAGGAGGCCGTGTTCATTCGTGAGACCCCTTTCCCACCATCGGGTTCGTTCGCGGCGAGCCTACGCCTCGGGCGTGGCGCCGTAAATCCCCGCGCTTACGTCAGCGCGCCGGCTCGAGCGACTCGGGCTCGCGCGCAGCCTCGAGCAGCTTCCGCCCGCGCAGCACCGACTGCTCCTTGTCCTTCACCTCGAGAACGCAGTCGAGCGGCAGGTCGCCGACTGCCTTCGCGAACTCCGCGAACGCGGCGAGGTCGAGCGTCTCCGCATGCGCGCCCGGGCGTTTCCCCGGCGCCTGGGTCGAGAAGTGGACTTCCTGCCGGCCGTCGCCGTCGGTCCACGTCTCGCCCGCTGCGAGAACCGCCTCCCGCACGGCGAGCTCGGGCAGGGACGCGGCCAGCGTGTGGTGGAACGCGTCGAAGACGACCGGGACGCCCACCGCCTCCGACAGCTCGAGGACCCGGTCGAGCGGCCAGCGCTCGTCGTTCTCGAGCACGAGGCGGTCGCGCGCGCGCCCGGACAGGCCGGCGAAGCCTGCGGCGAACCGCCGCCGAGCCGGCGTCGGGCTCGGCGGCTCCGGATCCGACGTGCAGCACCATCTTGTGCGAGCGGTCGAGACCGAGGCTCTCGAGGAGACGCGCCTGGTACTCGAGCTCGGCGCGCGCCGCCGCGACGACGGCCGGCTGCGTCGACGAGAGCACCGTGTACTGACCGGGATGCGTCGAGACGCGTGCGTTCATCCGCGCGAGCAGGCCGCCGAGCTCGGCGAGTCGTTCGCCGAACTCCTCCCACCACGCCACCGTGTTCACGCGGTGCGAGCCGAACGGGATCAGGTTCGACGTCGCGCGGAACACCTCGACGCCGTTCGCGTGATTCCAGCGGAGGATCGCTTCGAGCGCGTCCAGATTGGCCGCGATCAGCTCCCGCAGCCGGTCGGGCGTGGCGTTCGCGAGCCGCAGCGTGCGCGCCGCCGACGGAAGCTGTGTGTTGACGCAGGCGTACCCGAGGCGAAGCCCGAGCGAGCCGTTGCGAGACGACATTCCGACCATCCCTCCCGCTTCCATCGTGCCGGGACCCGGCGGCGCGCCGACGGTCGTGGGCGTGGCCTACGCCGGGGCGCAGGGTTGAGACCCTCCTGCGAGTATGAATGAGGTATGACCGGGCATCCCCGAGTCCTCGTCGTCGACGACGAGTCCGACATCCGCCTGCTCCTCCGCGAGCTCCTCGGGCGGGCGGGATACGACGTCGACGAGGCCGCCGACGGCCGCACGGCGCTGCGCCGGCTCTACGAGAACCCCGCCGCCCTCGTGATCCTCGACGTCTCGATGCCGAGCCTCGACGGCTACCAGACGCTCGAGCGGATCCGCGACCTCTCCGACGTCCCCGTGATCATGCTCACGGCCCGGACGCAGGAGCTCGAGAAGGTCCGCGCGCTCGCCTCCGGCGCCGACGACTACGTCGAGAAGCCGTTCGGCCGGCAAGAGCTCCTCGCCCGCGTGCAGGCGCTTCTGCGTCGGACCGGCGCTCGGGCGGAGGTCAAGGAGGCGTACGCCGACGGGTACCTTCAGATCGACTACGGCCAGCGCCGCGTGCGCGCCCGCGGCGAGGACGTGCGGCTCACGCCGCTCGAGTTCAAGCTCCTGTCGACATTCGTCGCGCACCCGAACCAGGTGCTGTCGCGCGACCAGCTCCTCGAGCTCGTCTGGGGGGATCCATACGGCGTCTCGGGCGACCAGGTCAAGCTCTACGTCGGGTACCTCCGCCGGAAGCTCTGCCCCGGGGACCCGGCGTCCGCACCGATCGAGACGGTTCGCGGCTTCGGGTATCGCTATGTCCGCCCGTAGCTCGCCCGCACGTCTCCTACTATCCGGAGGGATGCCCCTCTCGGACGCGGAGCTCGTCGCGAGGTGCCGCGCCGGCGACGATGCCGCGTGGCGCGAGCTCGTCGAGCGCTTCTCGCGCTACGTCTACGCGATCTCCGCGCAGGCGTTCCGGCTCCCTCAGCACGACGCAGAGGATGTGTTCCAGGAGGTATTCGCGAAGGCGTACGAGCACCTCGGCAGACTGAGATCCGACGAGGCGGTGCGGCCGTGGATCGCGCAGCTGACCCGTCGGGCGTGCATCGACCGGCTCCGGCGGACGGCTCGCGTCGACGTCGCGGCGGACGTCGAGCCGGAGGGCGTCGACGAGACGCTCGAGCGTCTCGAGGAGGCGCTCGCGGTCCAGGAGGCGCTCGCCGTGCTCGGAACCGACTGCCGCGAGATCCTCGACCGGTTCTTCGCGCGTGACGAGAGCTATCGCACGATCGGGGACGCGCTCGAGCTTCCGTCCGGCACGATCGCGAGCAGGATCTCGCGCTGCCTCGACAAGCTGCGGACCGAAATGGAAGAAACTCCGCCCGTCGCGCGTCCATTGATCGGGTGATTCGAGTGAACAACTACGACAGCACACGGCTCGGAGCTCTTATCGGCGCCCTCCCGCCAGCGCCTCGAGGGTGGGTCGAGGCGGCTCAGGAGCTGCCACTGGCACGTCGCGGCCTCGACGACCTCGTCGCCCGGGCCGAAGCCGACGTCGCCTTCCGCGCGCGTATCGTGGCGGATCTCGAGTCGGCGCTCGCTGCGGAGGGGATCGAACCCTCGCCGCCGCTCCTTGCGCTCCTGCGCGTCCGGCTCTCACCCGGTTGAGCCGCGGCGCACCACCGGCCCGGGATGTGGGACGATCCCGGGCCGGTGGACATTCTCGACTGCGATCCGCTCCTCGACGCGATCGGCGCCCGCACCGCCGCGCCCGGAAGCGGATCCACCGCCGCGCTCGTCGGCGCGATGGCAGCGGCGCTGTGCGCGAAGGCGGCGCGTTTCTCGAGCGACGACGGAGCCGTCGCGCAGGCAGAGCATCTGCGCAGGCGTCTGACGCGGCTGGCGCGCGAGGATGCCGACGCGTTCGTCGACGCGCTACGGAACCTCTCGGAGCCGCGCGAGGAGGATCCCGACCGGCGCGACTTCCAGCTCGGACAGTCGCTCGCCGCGGCCGCCGACGCGCCGCTGCGCATCGCCGACGCCTGCGCCGACGTCGCCGATCTGGCGTCCGACCTCGCTCGCCGCGGAAAGCCCGAGCTCCAAGCTGACGCCGCAGGCGCCGCCGTCCTCGCCGAGGCGGCGGCACGCGTCTGCGCACACCTCGTCTCGGTCAACCTCGGCGCAACACCGAAGGACGAGCGGGTGCGGCGCGCGGAGGATCTTTCGCGCGCGGCTGGAGAGGCTGCTGCCGCAACGGGAGCCTGATGCCTCCGTTGGCCGCGGTTCCGGATCTCGACCGCGAGCTCGACGCGCTCTACGGTCTCCCCCTCGACGAGTGGACGAAGGCGCGGAACGACCTCGCGGCGCGCTTGCGAAAGGCGCACCAGGACGACGCGGCCGAGACGGTCCGCCGCCTGCGGAAGCCGTCGGTCGTCGCGTGGGCGATCAACCGGCTGGCCCGCACGGACTCGAAGGCCGTGGAGGCGCTCCTCGCGGCGGGTGAAGCGCTGCGGGCCGCGCAGGAGCGCGCGGTGCGGGGGCGCGCCGGCGCCGCGGACGTCTCCGCGGCGGCACGGGCCGAGCGTGAGGCGGTGCGCGAGCTCGTGACCGCTGCGCGCGGAGTCCTCGACGAAGCGGGAAGGCCGCCGTCGCAGCCGACGCTCGACCGGATCTCGCAGACGCTTCGCGCGGCGGCGGTCGACGAGTCCGCGCGCGCTCTCCTGGCACGCGGCCGTCTCGAGGCCGAGGTCGAGGCGGTCGGCTTCGGCACGCTCGCGGCGGTCAACCCGATCTCGCGCCCGCGGACGAACGCGCGGGAGCAGGCCCGCGAGCGCGCGAAGGAGCTGCGGACCGAGTTGCGGCGACTTGAGCGCGAGGCGCGCGAGGCCGACGCGGCGGCGAAGGAGGCCGAGCGCGCGGCGGAATCGGCGCGGCTCGAGGAGGAGCGTGCCCGGGAGCGTGCGCGCGAGGCGCGCGCGGCGGCAGAGCGAGCCGCGGAGGCCGTCACGGCAGCCGAGGCGGAGGTCGAGCGGCTGCGGCGCTGACGGTGCCCGTGTTACGTGCGACGCCGGCCGGGGAACGCGCGCCTTCGTGCGTATTGGGCTCCTCGGGCTCGTCTACCTCGTGATCGGCCTCGTCGTCGCGTCGAACAAGCACTACCTCGGCGACGTCGACACGATCCGCGAGATCGTCTCCGCGCTCCTCGCGATCGTCCTCTGGCCCCTCCTCCTGCTCGGCGTCAACCTCCACATCCGCGGCTGAGCGAGCCCCGGCCGCGTGCGGCGGGCCGTTGCCGCGGTAGGAAATCCGTCTGCGACCGCCGTCGGCGTTGCGAACGCCGGTGCCGTTCTCGTAAGGTCGGCGCAACCCCGTCGAGCATGGAGGATCACGGATGAGCATCCTTGTGCGCTTCGCGCCTTCCGGCACCACGACCACCGACCAGTACGACGAGACGATCCGGCGTCTCGAGTCGCAGGGCGACTTCCCGCCGGACGGGCTCGAGTACCACGTCGCCTTCACCGCCGACGGCAACTTGCGCGTGAGCGAGATCTGGGAGTCGAGCGAGAAGTTCCAGGCGTTCGGTCCCCGCCTCATGCCGATCCTGGCCGAGGTGGGCATCGACCCGGGCGAACCGGAGGTTCTGGAGATCCACAACATCATCCAGCGGTAGCGGCCGGGCCGAGCCCCTCATAGTTGACGATGGAGGGAGGCGGCGGCCTGCCATCTCCCTCCCCACGAAAGCGGCCCCGACCTGAAGTTCAGCCCTATGACCAATACGGGGCTCGCCGAGGCTCGCTCGATCTGAGCGGGCTAGTGGAGTAGCTAGTCGACAGCACCCTCGCGACCGATCTCGAGAATCAGCGTTACTCGCGATTGTGAGACAGTCGCGCGCGATGGCCAAGAAGCTTCGCTGTTACTTCGGCTTTCACCGCTGGCAGACGCTTCAGGCTGACGGCGGGAGGAACCTACAAGACGTGCAGGGACTGCGGAAAGTTCACCGACGTTCCTCCAACGACGTTTCTGCCTGGCGGGTACTAGACCGGTGACAGGCGCGCCGCTCTTCCCAGCGCGGCCTTGTGGAGACAGAAAGACCTCGCTGGTGCAGGGTTACACGTAAGGCCCATACGGGATTCGAACCCGTGCCGCCGCCGTGAGAGGGCGGTGTCCTAGGCCACTAGACGAATGGGCCCCGTAGAACGCGGCCAGTGTAGCGAAGGGTTCAGCGGCCGACGGAAGGGTACGGATCGCCCATGTTCGGGCGCTGGAAGAGAAGGAACGAGGACGACCGCGCGGACAAGCAGCAGGGCGACCCCGGCGCGCTCGTGCGCGACGGAGACCCGCGCGGCGGTCTTCAGGACGAGACCTACCGCACCGCCGACCCGCGCGAGCCGGTGCAGGCCGAGGGCGTCGCGATGAGCGGGCCAGGCGGCGCGCCGCAGGAGGGTTTGTCGGCCGAGGAACGGCGGAATCTCGACCGGTAGCGATTTATCGTAGTCCGCTGTACTCGCCGAAGGAGGCTCCATGGGCGAGACCACCGCCGATTTCCTGCTCGGGCGGCTCCACGAAAACGGGGTCCGCCGGATCTACGGGTACCCCGGCGACGGCATCAACGCGATCGTCGGCGCGCTCGACCGGCGCCGCGACGAGCTCGAGTTCGTCCAGGTCCGCCACGAGGAGATGGCGGCCTTCATGGCCTGCGCACACGCGAAATGGACAGGCGAGGTCGGCGTCTGTCTCGCGACGAGCGGACCCGGTGCGATCCACCTCCTGAACGGCCTCTACGACGCGAAGCTCGACCACCAGCCGGTGATCGCGATCGTGGGCCAGCAGGCGCGCTCCGCCCTCGGCGGGAGCTACCAGCAGGAGGTCGACCTCCAGACGCTCTTCAAGGACGTCGCGCACGAGTTCTGCGAGACGGCGATGGACGCCGCTCAGATCCGCCACCTCGTGGACCGGGCGCACCGGATCGCGCTGGACCAGCGGACCGTCACCTGCATCATCGTGCCGAACGATCTCGGCGAGGAGCCGGCCGTGCCGGAGCCGCCGCACAAGCATGGGACGATCCACTCCTCCCCGGGCTGGAGCCGGCCGCGCGTCGTTCCGGAGCGCGCCGACCTCGACCGCGCGGCCGACATCCTGAACGGGGGCACGAAGGTCGCGATGCTGGTCGGCCAGGGCGCGCTCGGCGCGACCCCCGAGGTGATGGACGTCGCGGAGAAGCTCGGCGCGGGGGTCGCAAAGGCGCTGCTCGGGCGTGCGGTCCTCGACGACACCCTCCCCTACTGCACCGGCTCGATCGGCCTCCTCGGCACGAAGCCGTCCTGGACACTCATGAACGAGTGCGACACGCTGCTCGTCGTCGGCTCGTCCTTCCCCTACTCGGAGTTCCTGCCGGAGCCCGGGCAGGCGCGCGGCGTCCAGATCGACATCGACGGGCGCATGCTGAGCATCCGGTACCCGATGGAGCTTGGCCTCGTGGGCGACGCGAAGGCGACGCTGGCCGAGTTGCTTCCGCTCCTCCGCCACAGCGGCGACACGTCCTGGCGCAGGCAAATCGAGGAGGAGGTGCGCGAGTGGTGGCGGCTGATCGAGGAGCGCGCGCTGCAGGACGCCGATCCGATCAACCCGCAGCGCCTCTTCTGGGAGCTGAACCGGTTCCTGCCGGACGACGCGATCGTGTCGGCCGACTCGGGCTCGGCGGCCAACTGGTTCGCCCGGGACCTGAAGCTCAAGCCGTCGCACCTGGCGTCGCTCTCGGGAACCCTGGCGACGATGGGGCCTGGCGTCCCCTACGCGATCGCGGCGAAGTTCGCGCACCCGAGCCGCCCCGCCGTCGCGCTCGTCGGCGACGGCGCCATGCAGATGAACGGAATGGCCGAGTTGATCACAGCCGCGAAGTACTACGAGCGGTGGCAGGACCCGCGGCTCATCGTCCTCGTGCTCAACAACCGCGACCTCAACCAGGTGACGTGGGAGCAGCGCGCGATGGAGGGCGATCCGCAGAACCCGTCGACGCAGCTGATCCCGGACGTGCGCTACGCGGACTACGCGAAGCTGATCGGCCTCGACGGCGTCCGTGTCGAGACGCCGGACCGGATCGAGGCCGCGTGGGACGAGGCGTTCTCGGCCGATCGGCCGTTCGTGATCGACGCGGTGACCGATCCCGAGGTTCCGCCGCTCCCGCCGCACATCACCGTCGAGCAGGCGAAAGCGTTCATGCATGCCGTGAAAGGAGGCGACCCGAGCGCCCGCGCGATGATGACGCAGTCGTTCAAGCAGAAGATCCTCGAGTTCCTGCCCGGACGATGACGACGGAGGCACGCGTCGAGCCGGCTCGACGTGTCCGTCCACCGCATCCCGACGGACTCGCCCGAGTCGGACGGCACGGCCGAATGGACCTCGACGACGGTCGTCGTCGTCGAGGCGGCCGGAGGACACGAGACCGGCCTCGGCTACACGTACGCGGCGGCCGCGGCAGCCGAGGTCGTCTCGGACCAATTGCGGGAGGACGTCGTCGGGTCCGACCCGCTGGCCGTAGCGAGCACGTGGCGCCGGATGGGACTACGAGATCGCCGGCTACCGGGCGGCGATCTCGTTCGCAGAGCGGCTGGAGCGCGACGACGTCGCCGGCGCGCTGGCCGAGAACCTCGCGGACGAGGAGCGCGCCGCGGGGACGGCGCTGGACGCCGTCGAGCGCCTCTCCTCGCCGCGCTGACCGTCCTCGCCGCGGCGGAGGCACAGGCCTGCGATGTCGAGCCCGAACACGGGCTGATAGGTGACGCAGCCCACCCGGCGGGAGAGGAAGACCCGCGCGTTGACGTTCGCGTACGCAGCGAGCGGCGCCGACCTCCGCGCGACCTCGACGTCGAGCTGCTCGTACGCCCGAATGCGCGCGGCACCGTGGAGCCGCTGCGCCGCGTCGACGGCTCGCGAGAACGCGGGATCGGTGTAGTACGAGAGGTTCGTGTTGCCGATCGCGCGGATCACGCGGCCGTCGAGGAGCTTCTCGACGATGCCGTACGGGTCGCCGTAGTCGGGTCGCGTCACGACGTCCGCGATGTCGAACCCCGTGCCCCGCACGCCGGCGAGCTGGTACTGCCCGTACCCGTAGCGAATGTCGACGTGCAGCCCGATCTCGCGCAGGTTCTTCGCGACGATCACGGCGCGGTCGCGGCAGTCCATGCCGGGGCACGCGAGGTAGACGACCTTCCCGTCGCGGAGGTGTCCGCTCGCGAGGCGCCGCGCCGTCTTCACGTCGGGCCCGTCGAGCGGGTAGAGCGAAGCATCACGGTATCCGGGGAACCCCGGCGGGAGGTACTGGTCCGTCGGCCGCGCCGCCCTGGCGCCGAATGCTCGCGCGAGCGCCGCGCGGTCGATCGCGAAGTTCACGGCGCGGCGTAGCTGCGGATTCCCGTCGAAGAGCGGTCGGGCGGTGTTGAGGGCCAGGTACCCGACGATCGGCTGCGGAACCGTGAACAGGTGCTTCGAGGATCCGATACGCGCGGCGAACGACTCGAATACCGACGGCGGGACGATGCCGTAGTCGGCCTCGCCGCGGTCGAGCTGCAGCCCGATCTGCGAGGCGAACGCGCCGAACCGGTACTCGATCCGCTCGACGTGCGGCCGCCTCGGCCCTTTGTAGTACGGGTTCCGGACGAGGAGCAGCGACCGGTTGCGCACGTGGCGCTGCACGTAGAACGGCCCGGCCGACGGCGGCGCGTCGGTCGCGGCGTCCGGCGTCGACGGAGGAACGGCGCAGAAGTACGGGAGCGCGAACCGCTGCGCGAAGTCGGGAGCGCGCCGCGACAGCCGGATCGTGAGGGTGTCGCGGTCGACGCGCCACGACTCGACCTCGCGGAGGTAGGTCGCGGCCGGCGAGACGAGGCGGGGCGAGCGCGCCCGCTCGAGCGCGCGCGCGAAGGCCGATGGCCCGACCGGCTTGCCGTTCGAGAACCGCCAGCCTGGCGCGATCGTGAACGTATAGGTCAGGCCGTCCTGCGACACCTCCGGCAGCGACCGTGCAACCTCCGGGACGACCCGCGACCCGGCCGCGCCGCCCGCGGCCGGATAATCGAGAAGCTTGGCGCACGTCGCATACTCCAGCTCCCACGCCTCGCGGCTGGTCGCGAGCGCCGGATCGAGCGACTGGAAGTCGCCCGACTGGCTGACGACGAGCATGTCGGGCGGCGGGGCGCTTCGCCCCTGGCCGACGTTCAGGACGACGACGAGCGCGGCGAGGACGACGACGACGAGGATCGTGATCGCGCCCGCCTCCATCGAGGCGCGGAGGAGCTCCCTGCGGCGCTGCCTCCTCCGCCCCGCCTCGTCCATCCCGTAGTGGTAGCAGGCGTCGGCGCGGTTCGTGCGCGCGGAAGATGAGACCCTCTCACAACGAGCTCGGCGCGTCGCCCCGCCCCGCCGCGCGAACGGCGTTACGCGCTGATCTCGGCGACGAGCGGCGCGGTGTCGAACGGGTCGAAGCCGAGCCGCCCGGCGATCGCCTCGCTCGTCGGGCGCGTGCCCTCGCGAAACAGCTCGCGCAGGCGGTCGCCGGTCTCGCGCCGCTTCCACCAGTCCTCGCCGACCTCGACCTGGAGGCGGCTGCGGAGCTGCGCCGAGCGGATCCACGCGCGGAGGTAGTCGGCGGAGTAGAAGCCGGCGTCCATGTCGGAGACGAACCCGTCGCTCCTGTAGCGGACGCCCGTCGCAGCGGTGAGGTACTCCTCGTACCCGGCGGCGGTGCCGCCGTCGTCCGCGAACCGCGACCAGAACTCGAGCTCGAAGCGGAGCTTCGCCTCGTAGCGGCGGAAGAGGAGCGCCTCGACGAACACCGTCGCCTCCGCGTGCTCCCGCGCGCGTTCGTCGTCGAGCCCGAAATGCTCGGCGTGCCATCCCGGCTCGCGCGAGATCGCCTCGACGATGTACGAGTAGATCTCCGTCAGCGCGTGGTCGCGGGAGATGCGGCGAAAGGTGTACGGCAGCGCCGGGTCGCAGCCCGCGTAGTGGAGGGCGTGGCCGGCCTCGTGGAGGAGCGCCTGGTAGTCGTGGATGCCGCCCTGCGCCCGCGTGATGAGGTGCACGACGCTCGGCGGGTTGCTGGCGATCACGCATGCACGCGGCGACTTCTGCGGGCGGTCGTCGAGGTCGAGCTTGATGTTCGGCTGCGACGGGAGGTCGAAGCCGAGCTGCGACAGCGTTTGCAGGCAGACGTCCGTCGCGCGCTCCTTCGTGTAGATCGACTCGAGCGGCGACAGGCGGCGCACGTAGGCGACGTGGAAGCTCGACGGCACTTCCGGGACCTCGCCGAGCAGCTTTCCGAACCAGCGCTCGCGGAGGCGCGCGTAGGCATCGGCCGACCGGTCGCTCGCGGCCTTCAGCGCGGTCGACAGCTCGCGGAGCGAGATCGCCTTCTCCTCCTCGTTCCGCGCGACGGGGTCGGCGATCCCCGAGTACTCCCGCTCGAGCTCCTCGCCGGCCGCGATCAGCTCGAGCCGGTCGCCGTTGAAGCGAGCGCTCGCGTCGGCCTGGATGGTGCCGAGCTCCTCGCGCTCGTCGTACGACGCGAGCACGGCGAGCTTCGCCTGCGCCGTTCGGAGCGGCAGCTCCTCGCCGGCGAAGCGAACGCGCTCCGCAAGCAGGCGGTTCTCGAGCTCGTCCTCGCGCTCCGCCAGCGCCTGCGCGATCAGGCCCGACTCGCAGGTCTTGCGCAGGCGGTACAGCTGCTCGCGGAGATCGCCGCCGGCGGAGTGCTCCGCCTCGCGGAGCGCGTCGAGCTGCGCGGGCGAGAACAGGTCTTGGTACCGGCGGACGATCTCAGCCTGCTCCGATGTCTCCTTCTCGCCGACCCGTACCGCGCGCCACTCCTCGGAGCGCTCGTACAGGTAGCGCTCCAGCCGGGTCTCGAACTCGGTCGGGTTGCGGACGGCTGCGACGCTCATCGGCCGGGCACTGTAGCTAGTGCGCCACGAGTCGCCGGGCCGTGGCGACGAGGTCGTTCGGGAGGAACGGCTTCGGCAGGATGACGTCGGCGCGCCCCCGCAGCTCGTCGATGTCGGCCGTCCCGGTGACGAGCGCCGTCGGGACGCCGGCCGCCCGCAAGTCGTCGAGGAGGCCGAGCGAGTCGCCGCTCGGGCCGAGGTGCACGTCGAGGAGGATCGCGTCGGGCCGCTCCGTCTCGATCGCCGCGCGAACCTCCTCCTCCGTGGCCGCCTCGCGCACCTCGAACCCGTCGAGCTCGAGGTTCACGCGGCACAGGAGCCGGAGCGATGCGTCGTCGTCGACGACGAGGATGATGAATCGCGCGGAGCCCATTCCGCAAAGCTAGATGATCGATCTCGATTGCCGCACGGTGCGGCAGATTCCTGAGAGGAAGGCCCCTGGAACTGACGGTAGGATGTTCCGGTGGCGCCGAGGACGCTCACCGGAGACCGCTACGCCGTCGCGATGGGCGAGCTGTGGGGTGGCCTCGCCCGCACGCTCTCGCGGCTCGACCGCCTTGCGGCGGCACCCGAGGCGCTCGCCGGAGACGACGTCACCGCGGCCCTCCGGAGGCTGCAGTACGCCCTCCACACCGCGAGTGAGCAGGCGTACGGGCTCGTGCCGCCGTCGGGGGCGGAGCCGGCGCATATCGGGCTCGCCGATGCACTCGCCGGCGCACGCGATGCGACCGCGGAGATGGCCGAGGCCGTCGCGATCGGCGGCGCGGAGGCGGCGGCGCTCCTCGTCCACGAGTGGCGCGGCGCTCTGTTCCGCGTGCGGCTCGCGCGGCTCCGCGTCTCCGGGACGCGGCCGACCGAGCAGGCGCCTCCCACCGACGCCGAGAGCGCACCGCTCCTGGCGCCTGCGATCGCGTTCGTGCTCGCGCTCGGCGGCGCGATCGCGTTCGTGGTCGGCGCGACGGTCGGGCCGTGGCCGGCGTGGGCCGCCGGCGTCGTGGCGATCGTCGCGTCACTGCTCGTCTACCGGCCGTAGAGCTCGTTTCACGATGACGCTCGTCGCCGGGGCGCGATCGTCGAGCGCGAGGCAAGGACGCAGGGAGTCCCGATAGTCAGGACTATCGGGCCGACCGAGGACGCAGAATCGTGCCGACGAGCGCGGCTCGGCGGCACAGACTTCATCGTGGAACGGGCTCTAAGCCGGACCGCCCGTACCCAGAGCGGCAAGCGGAGCGTTTACCGCTTGAAGATGGGAAGGCGCGTATCAGGGGGAGACGCGCGGGGCCCTGGCAGGAACGCGGACGCGGGCCTGCCCCGTCCCACGCTCCAGTTCAGGCTCCGGGCCTGGCGGCAGTTCCAGCGAGCGCTGGACCCGCTCGCGCGGCCTAAGACGCTCCGCCTTCCTTCGCGGCCGCGCTAGCAAGCCGCGCGAGCGACTCGTCGCGTCCGAGGAGCTCGAGGCTCTCGAACAGGCCCGGCGAGACCGTCGACCCCGTGACGGCGATGCGGATCGGATGGAACGCCTGCCGCGGCTTCAGCCCGAGCCCGTCCGCGAGCCCGCGGAGCGCCTCCTCGATCCGTGCCTTCTCCCAGCGATCGACCCCTTCCAGCGCCGCGGCGGCCTCGCGACACACCGCCGGGTCGGCGCCGTCCGGGCTCACGGGCTCGAACAGGAAGCGGACGCGGTCCGGGTACTGGTCGAAGCGCTCGATCTTCTCCTGAACGAGCGGCACGGTCGCCTGCACGGTCTCCTCCGGCCACTCGATCCCGCGCTCGCGCAGCCACTCGAGCAGCGCGTGGGCGTACTGGGCCGGCTCGAGCGCGCGCAGGTGGACGCCGTTCATCCAGTCGAGCTTCTCGTAGTCGAACGTCGCCGCGCTCGCCCCGATCCGGTCGATCGAGAAGCGCTCGATCAACTCGTGGCGAGACATGATCTCGGTCTTGTCGTCGTAGCTCCACCGAGGAGCGCGAGGAAGTTCATCAGCGCCGGCGGGTAGTAGCCCTGCTCCCGGAAGGAATCGACCGTGACCGCTCCGTGGCGCTTCGAGAGCTTCTTCCCGTCGGCGCCGTTCACGTTCGGGACGTGCGCGTACTCCGGCACGTCCGCGCCGAGCGCGCGCAGGATCTGGATCTGCTTCGGCGTGTTCGGGACGTGATCCGACCCGCGGATGACGTGCGTGATCTCGTCCTGGACGTCCTCGACCGGCGACGCGAAGTTGTAGGTCGGCCGCCCGTCGGAGCGGAGGATCACCACGTCCTCGAGCTCCCTGTTCGGCACCTCGATCCGCCCGAGCACGAGGTCGTCCCAGGCCGTCACGCCCTCGTCGGGCATCCGGAACCGGACCGCGCCGTCGTCCTCGTACGCCTTGCCGCCGTCGACGAGCGCGCGCGCGAGGTCGCGGCAGCGGTCCATGCTGTCGAGCTGGAACCGGACTGGACCGTCCCAGTCGAGGCCGAGCCACCGCAGCGAGTCCTGGATCTGCTCGGTCGCCTCGAAGACCTCGCGCGCCGTATCCGTGTTCTCGATCCGTAGCAGGAACTCCCCGCCCTTGTTCCGGGCGAAGAGCCAGTTGAAGAGCGCCGTCCGGACATTCCCGATGTGGAGCAGCCCCGTCGGGCTCGGCGCCATGCGCACGCGGACGCTCATCGTGGCCGTATCGTATGCCCGATGGAGATCGGCGGACACGTCTCGTGCGCCGGCGGCATCGACACCGCGATCGACCGAGCAGCCGCTATCGGCGCCGACTGCGTACAGCTTTTCACGCAGAGCCCGCGGACGTGGCGGCCGACGGCGCACAAGCCGGAGGCGATCGAGCGGTTCCGCGCGAAGCGTCGCGAGCACGGCATCGGCGGCGTCGTCTGCCACGCGCTCTACCTCTGCAACCTGGCCGCGCCGAACGACGAGATCTACGCGAAATCGGTGGCGACGATGGAGACGACGGTCGACGTCGCGTGCGCGATCGAGGCCGACGGCGTGATCTTCCACGTCGGGTCGCACCTCGGCGCAGGGCTCGACGCAGGGCTGGAGCGCGTCGTGTTCGCGCTCGGGCGGATCCTCGACCGCTGCGCCGGCGACACGTGGCTCCTGATGGAGAACTCGGCAGGCGCGGGCGCCACGATCGGGCGGTCGCTCGACGAGCTCGCGCTGCTGCTCGACGCGCTCGACGGGCACCCGCGACTCGGCGTCTGCCTCGATTCGTGCCACCTCTTCGCATCGGGATACGACGTCACGAACGAGGGCGTCGTCGACGGCCTCGTCGACGACATTCGCGCAACGATCGGGCACGAGCGCCTGCGGTGCCTCCACGTGAACGACAGCGCGGCGCCGCTCGGCTCGAACCGGGACCGGCACGCGAACGTGCTCGACGGCCTCATGGGCGAGGGCCTCGGCGCGTTCGTCGGCCACGCCGCGTTCCAGCACCTGGCGGCGTACCTCGAGGTTCCCGGCGCCGACAACCACGGCACCGACGCCGACGAGGTGCGCAAGCTCCGCGAGCTGCACGAGCGCTGGGCGCCACCGCCGAAGCGGAAGCGCAGGGCCGCGGCGACGCGGACGCCGAAGCGTCGTTCGGCGGGCGGCCGCAAGACGTGACGGCGCCGACGGCGCGGGTGTGACGTCCGCGGCCGCTGCGGCGTAGGACTCGCGAGATGAGCTTCACGGAAGCGGCCGAGACCCACCTCGACGACGTGTTCGGGTACCTGACCTGGTTCGTCGGCGACCGGTTCGTGGCCGAGGACCTCGCCGGCGAGACGTTCGAGCGCGCGCTCCGTCTCTGGCATCGGTTCGATCCCGAGCGGGGCTCGGTCCGCACCTGGCTCTGCCAGATCGCGCGAACCGTCGCCCTCGACCACTTTCGCTCGGAACGCCGGCGTACGCGCCGCGAGGAGCTCGCGGCGATGCCCGAGCGGGTCGAGGACCACCTTGCGGAAGGGCTCTCGCCCGACCTCGAGGCGGCGATGCTCGGCCTGTCGCCCGGCGAGCGCGAGGTGATCGCGCTCCGAGTCGTCCTCGACCTCGATGCCGGAACGGCGTCCCGCGTCCTCGGCATCTCGCCCACGAACTGCACGACGCGACTGAGCCGCGCGCTCAGGAAGCTCGAGGAGGCGCTCGATGTCGCCGCGTGACCTGACTGGGGAGCTGCGCGCCGCGCGGCCGACCGCGCCGGACGAGCTGCGCGACCGCGTCCTGCTGATCGCGGAACGCGCTCCTCGCCCGCGGCGGCGGCCGTCGTGGCGGCTCGCTCTCGTGGCGGCGGCCGCGGCGTGCCTCGCCGTCGCCGCGGCCGTCGTCGCGACGCGCGGAGGCGAGCACGAGGCGACGCGGGCGACCCCAACGACGTCGTCCGCGGCGATCCCGGAGACGGCGCCCGTGCCGAAGGCGGCCGCCGACGCCGCGGTTCCCGCAGGCCGGGCGGCAGCTCGCCGTCCCGGGGACGGCTCTTCAGACCGTCCCGTCGAGCACGACGAGGCTCCAGCGCTACCACGCGTCGCTCGAGCTTCGCGTCCGCACGCCTGCCGACGTCTCGTCCGCGACGCGCCGCGCGCTCGCGATCGCCCGCTCGCTCGGCGGCTACCCCCTCGTCGTGGACGTCGATGCGAGGGGCCGCGCCGGCGAGGCGGCGCTCACGCTCCGGATCCCCCGGCAGAAGGTCCAGGAGGCCGTCGCGCGGCTTTCCGCGCTCGGCACGATCGTCTCCTCCGACGTCCGGGTCGAGGACCTCGAGGCGCAGGTGCGCGTGACCGAGACGCGGATCGACCGGCTCCAGCGGCGTCTGCGCGAGCTACGGGCGCAGGAGCCGACACCCGAGGTGAACCGGCGGATCGCGTCGCTGACGCGCGAGGTCGAGCGGCTGCAGCGCGCCCGCGCCGCGACCGTGCGGCAGGGCCGGCTCGCGACGGTCGAGCTCCGGGTGACGACGCGGAAGGCCGCGGTCGCGCCGCAGACGTCCGAGCCCGGGCCGTTCCACGGCCTCGGCGTCGCGTTCCGCTGGATCGGCGTCGGAGCCGTGTACGTGCTGGCGCTCGGCGCCCCGCTCGTCCTGCTCGTCGTGCTCCTGTGGCTCGGAGCGCGCTCCTTGCGGCGCCGCCGCGATGACGCGCTGCTCGGCGTCCGCTGACGCGCAGGAGGTCAGCCCGATTTGATCTGCGCGAAGACGCGGAACGTCGGCTGGCCGACGGGCAGCTCGCCGAACTCCGGGTTGACGCACGAGCCCTCGTCGCCGCGCGACTCGTACGTCCGCTCGATCTCTGCGCGGCACATCGGCAGCGGGCGCCGGACGGCGCGGATCGCGCCGAACCCGGGTCGCTGCGCCTCGGCCGCGCGGAGCAGGTCGAGGTCGATCTCGACGTCGTAGACCTTCTGCATGCAACCCACGTACGTGTGGCCCCAGGCCTCGTACGAGTAGACGAACGGACAGCCTCGCGCGAGGCACGCGCCCGGGTAGACGACCTTGTCGCAGTGGACGTCGCACCGGCGGCACTCCATCTCGTCCTGCGGACGGAGCGGGATCGCCGGCGCCGTCGCGTGCTCGGTGGTCATACCGGAATTGTCCGAGCGTTTGCGGGTGCCCGCAAGTCTTGACTTTCGGCCGTCCCTCGGCTAGTCGCGGGACGGCGAAAAGCGGGCCGAGCGTCGCAAGCGGCCGCCTCCGGGCGACGGCTCGACCTCATCCGTCCAGCCGCCGAACCGCGTTCAGGACGTCCATCGGCGTGAACGCCAGGAAGTCCGGTTCGACGGTCGCGGGTGTGTCGTCTGCTCTGAACCACAGTGCCTGAACGGTCGTCATGCCCACCTCCGCCGCTCCTTGCACGTCCTCGACGACACGATCGCCCACGAAAACCGCATCGAGTGGGTCCACGCCGAGCAGATCGAGGGCGTGGAGGAAGATCCCGGCGGCCGGCTTGCGCGAGCCGACGTCGGTCGAGAAGACGACCGCGTCCATCCGCTCCGCAACGCCGAGCTCCTCCACGTCGCGGCGGAGGACTCGCCCGGGCTCGGGCCAGGCGTTCGCAACGACCGCCGTCGCGACGCCGCGGCTGCGAAGCGCGTCGAGCAGCGCGTGCGCCGTCCCGAGCAGGGCGTGCGCCGGCCGCCACGCGTCGTGCTCGGCGTCCACGAAGTGGTCGATCTCGTCATCGGACACCGGTCCGAGCAGGCCGCGCAGGATCTCGCCGTAATCCTCCCCCGGCACCATCCGCGGCAGGAACTCCTCGCGAAACCGAGAGGTGAAGGCGGGCGCGTCGCTCTCGCGGCCGATCGCGGCCAGCCCCGCCTCGTGCCCAGCGACGAGCAGATCGTCGTCCCACCGGAACTCGACGAGGGTGTTGCCCCAGTCGAAGAGGACTGCGCGCGGCACGACGGCTAGGCTAGCCCGCCGTGGTCCGCCGCCTCCTCTACGGAGGGCTCGCGCTCGCCCCGCTGGTCGTCGCCGTCCGTTTCGCGACCGATGCGGGCGACGTACTGCTCTTCGTCCTCGCCGCCGCCGCGCTCGTCCCGCTGGCGTGGCTCATCGGCGAGGCGACGGAGCACGCGGCGGTGCACACGGGCCCCGGGGTCGGAGGCTTCCTGAACGCGAGCTTCGGCAACGCGCCCGAGCTGATCATCGCCCTGCTCGCGGTACGCGAGGGCCTCCCCGACGTCGTCCGCGGCACGATCACGGGCTCGGTGGTCTCGAACATCCTGCTCGTGCTCGGCGTCGCGATGGTGTTCGGCGGCCGCGGGGAGCTCGACCGCCGCTCGCTGATCCTGCAGCTGACCGTCGTCGCGGGCGCCGTCGGGTTGATGCTCGTCCCGTCGATCCCGGGATGGGCAACCGACGCGACCGAGAACGATCTCGCGCTCCTCTCGATACCGGTGGCCGTGGTTCTGCTCGCGGTCTACCTCGTCGTCACGATTCGGAACCTGCGCCGACACAGCGCGGCGCACGAGACGGACGAGAGCGCGATCGATTGGTCGCTCCGAAGGGCGCTCGCCGTCCTCGGAGTCGCGACCCTGGCGACGGCGCTCGTCAGCGAGGTGCTCGTGCACTCGCTCGAGGGGTTCGGGCACGCGGCCGGGCTGCCCGAGTTCTTCATCGCGGCCGTGATCGTCGCGCTCGTCGGAAACGCCGCCGAGCACGGCGGCGCCGTCGTGATCGCGCACCGCGGCGACATGCGGCTCGCATCCGAGATCGCGATCTCCTCGAGCGCGCAGGTCGCGGTCTTCGTCGCGCCGATGATCGCGCTCCTGTCGTGGTTCGTCGGCGACGGCCTCGCCCTCGCGTTCCGGCCGGTCGAGATCGTGACGATGGCCGTGGCCGCGCTCGGCGTCGCGTGGGTCGTCCGCGACGGCATCTCGCGCCGCTGGGAGGGGTTCGGCCTGATCGGCGTCTACCTCGCGGTCGTCGCCGTCTACTACCTGGCGGGCGACCCGGCGCCCGGCTGATCACGCGTCGGCCGAGAAAGGCCGTTGGTCGCGCGTGAACGAGTAGCCGCCCCACACGAGGCGATCGCCGTCGACGCGGAGCCGCTCGCCGCGTTCGTACCCGCGGGCGACGCGGAACGTGCCGTCCTGCTGCGGCTCGAGCTCGGCGGGCGGCCGCTTCCCGCGCAGCGTCGCGGGCAGCGCGTTCAGCTTGCCGCGCTCCCACCAGAAGACGAACTCGTTGCCCTCCGACCACCACTGCCCGAGCAGCGCGCGCACCTCCGGAGGAGGCTCCTCCTCGGGCCGCCACGGCTCGATCTCCGCGGGCCACAGCTCGACGGCCCTTTCCCCGAGCGTCTGGGCGAGGTCGTCCATCGCTCCGCGGGTGCCCGAGTTCGTCAGCGCCGCCGCGGCGATCCCGCTCTTGCGCTCGACGTAGACGCCGGCGAGGTGGCCGGCCATCGCACCTCCATGGCCGCCCCAGATCCGGCCGCCGCGATTGAAGAGCATCAGGCCGAGGCCCCACCCGAGCTCCCACTTGTCGGGGTGGTACATGACCTGCGGGAACCACATCTCCTCGACGGTCGCCGCGTCGAGCACGCCGTCACGGCCCTCGGCGAGGAACGCGCCCCAGCGGCACAGATCCTCCACCGTCGACCAGAGTTGGCCCGCGGCCGCGACGCCGCCGAGATCGTCATCCCGCTCGCGCCACACCGTCCCGGCGAGCTCGTCGACGAGATATCCCTGCGCGTAGAGCCCCTGCGGCGACCAGGTCGTGCGCCCGAGCCCGAGCGGCCCGAAGATCCGCTCCTCGACGACGTCGGTGTACGGCTTGCCGCGGCGGCGCGCGACGACCTCGCCGAGGAGCGCGTAGGCGAGGTTCGAGTAGTGGTGCGACTCGGCGGGCCGCAGGACGAGCTCCGCGTCGCGCATTCCCTCGACCAGCTCGGCTGCGGTCGGGGAGACACCAGTGACCCACATCTCGCCGACCTCGCGCTGGAGCCCGGACAGGTGCGCGAGCATCCGCCTGATCGTGGGCGTGCCGTTCGCGACGCCTTCGAGGTGCTGCTCGAGCCGGTCGTCGAGGTCGAGCGCGCCCTCGTCGCGGAGTTGCATGAGGGCGACGGCCGTGAACGTCTTCGTGATCGACCCGATGCGGTACTGGGTGTCCGGCGTCGCCTCGCGTCCCTCTTCGAGGCTCGCCGCACCGGCCGCTCCGGACCACAGAAGCTCGCCCTTCCGGGCGACCGCTCCGGCCACCGACGGGAGCCTGTCCGCCTGCCGCTCGCGAACGAGCCGCTCGAGCTGCTGCTCAGGCGCGAGCAAGCGCGCCCAGGGCCTGCGGAACGAGGTCGAGCGCCCGCTCCACGTCGTCGTCGGAGACGTCCAGGTGCGTCACCGCGCGCAGCCGCCCGGGCCCGGACGGCGACAGGCCTACCCCGGCCCGTGCCAGGCGCTCGACGGCGTCCCGCCGCGACAGCCCGAGCGCCTCGACGTCGATCAGGACGAAGTTCGTCTCGACCCCGTCGACGTCGACCGGCACCCCGCGTGAGTCCCAGCCCTCGGCGAGGCGCCGCGCCCGCGCGTGGTCGTCGGCGAGCCGCTCGACGTTGTGGTCCAGCGCGTAGAGCCCGGCCGCCGCAACGATTCCCGCCTGCCGCATCGCGCCACCGAACCGATGCTTCTCGAGACGGGCGCGCAGCATCAGCTCGCTCGACCCCGCGATGAGCGCGCCGAGCGGGCAGCCGAGGCCCTTCGAGAGGCAGATCTGGACCGTGTCGAACCCGGCTGTGATCTCGCGGACCGGCACGCCGAGGGCGAGCGCGGCGTTGAAGACCCTCGCCCCGTCGAGGTGCGCCCGCACGCCGAGCTCGCGCGCGACCTCGACGACCGCCGCGAGCTCCTCGAGCGGCCACACGGTCCCGCCCGAGCGGTTGTGCGTGTTCTCGAGCGCGATGACTGACGTCTCTGGGCGGTGGAAGCTCGGCGCGACGGAGGCGGCCGCGCGGATCTGCTCCTGCGAGAGGCGGCCGCGCGACCCCGGGAGCGGCCGCGTCTGAAGACCGGTGTGCGCGGCCGCACCGCCCCCCTCGGCGATCATGACGTGGCTCGTCTCCTCGAGAATGAGCTCGGTGCCGCGCGCACCGAGGATCGCGAGGGCGATCTGGTTCGCCATCGTCGCCGTCGGCAGGTAGACCGCGGCCTCGTGGCCGACGAGCGCCGCCACCCGCCGCTCGAGCGCCGTCACCGTCGGGTCCTCGAACCACTGCTCGTCCCCGACCTCCGCGCGCGCCATCGCCTCGCGCATCCCGCGCGAGGGCCTCGTCATCGTGTCGGAGCGCAGGTCGATCATTCACGGAGCGTATACAGCCCCCTCATATCCGCTCGCCACAATGGCGGCGTGAGGAAGCTCCTCGTCCCGCTCGCCGCTGGGCTCGCGCTCGCGCTCGCCGCGGCCGCCACGGCGGCCGCGCCTCCGCTCGTCCCGACGTTCATCCAGGCGCTGGTGAAGAAGAAGGCGGGGAGCGTCGCGTACGTGCCGACCCGTGGACCGTTCCGCTACACCTACCACTCGTACACCTGGTCGCCGCGCACGCGAATGCTGACGATCCGCCTCGTCGACAGGCGCTACGCGAACCGCCTGGCGCATACGATCGCGTTCACCGCGCAGCCCTTCCGCGGCGACTGCTCGGCAGGCAACCAGAAGAGCTACCAGGTCGACGGGAACAAGACGTACTCCGACAAGGGCGTCGCCTGGCGGTGCGTGAACGGCGTGAAGCTCCTCGCTGCCGGCCCGAACCTGCCCGAGGTCGCGCTCGCGCAGGTCGTTGCATCCGGCAAGCGCGTTCGCTGACGGGGTCGCGGCGCTCCCGTCAGGTCGGGCGCGCGGCGATCTCGACCACCTCCTCCGGCGCGGCGATGCGCGCGAGGCGCGACAGGAGCGCGCCGAGCGCGGCGTCGCCCGCCCCTACGCCCTGCGGCGGCGGCCCGGCGAGGAGGACGCGCACGCCGGCGGCGCGCGCGGCGGCGACCGTCGTGACGAGCCGCCAGAGCTCGCGTGTCTGCGGCGCATCCGACGGCCAGTCGGCGCCCGCGACGACGAGCAGGTCGCAGTCCGACAGGCGCTCGACGAAACCGGGCGGGCCGCCGTGCAGCGGCCGCCCGCGAGCGGCCGCGGCGAGCGCACGAGCCGTCCGAAGGGGCAACGCGGGACCGACCGCGCGCTCGGCGCCGAAGAGATACGAGCGCAGCCCGGGAATCCGGTCGTGGCCCGCGCCCTTCGTCCGGGTCGAGTCCGGTTCGAGCACGACGGGCTCGATCGTCGGCACGAGCATCAGCGCGTCGAGCAGGCGCTCGACCGCGGCCGGCTCGCCGGCGACGGCGACACGGCGACGCGGGCGCACCTCGACCGCTGCCGTCGCCTCGACGCCGAACCAGCGAACGTGCTCGTGCACGAGGTCGATCGCGAGCGTCCGCCGACCGGGCTCGGGCGGCGCCACGACGTGCACGGGGACGACGACCTCGTCGCCCGGCCTCACGTCGCACGGGAGTGGCGTGCGCAGGCCGGTCGCGGAGCTCGAGTCCCAGCGATAGGCGAGGCGGATCTCCGGACGGCCCGCGCGTCCCCACCGCCAGATGCGGTCGCCGTCGTTGCGAACGCGCACGTCGACCGTCTGCTGCAGCTCGGCGGTCATCGGACCGGCCGTGAGGATGTCGAGCCGCGCGCGGTAGAGCGACGGCGCGAACGGCGGCCCCGGCCACGCCGCGTCGACCTCCTCGCGCGTCGCGGCGCGAACGCGCCGCCTGCTCCGCGGCGGCTCGGGCGCCGCGAGAACCGCCGCGATCGTCTCGGCGTCCTCCGGCGGGACCGGCGCCGAGGCGACGTCGCCCGAAAGCTCCGGGAGGTACAGCCCGCTGTTGTGCGACAGCGCCCCGATGCGCATCCCCCGGCGCTCGTGCTCGTACACGACGGCCTTCGCGCGCCGTGCCTCGAACGAGTTGAGCGCAGTGTCGAGATGCCAGAGCGGCGCCGTGACGTAGCGCGCCGGGCCGTGCGCCACGACCGGTCGATGGAACTCGTCGGAGAACCCGAGGAAGCGGTCGTCCGCGAGCACGAGCCGGAGCTGGAACTCGTTGCTCCACGGCGGCGCGTCGAGGTAGCTCGTGAGACCTGGAAGGAGCCAGCGCCTGGCGATCCACGCGTGGGTCGCGTCGCGCCGGTCGATCGCGTCGCGAACCTCGTCGAGAAGCCGCGGCGACGGCACCTCGTCGTCGTCGACATTCAGGATCCAGTCGCCCGAGCAGAGCCCGAAGAGCCACGCAATCGGCCGGTCGCCGGGCGGCGCGTGGGGAAACGTGACGACGGTGTCCGCGACCGAGGCGAGCCGCTTCGCCGAGTCGACGTTGCGGTCGTCGACGCCGACGACGATCTCGTCGACGCCGCGTCGGTAGAGCTCGAGGGTCGCCGCGAGGCGCGCCGCGCTCGCGCCGCCGGTGAGGCAACAGACCGAGAGCGACGTCACCGCCGCCGCGGCAGCCTGAGGCGCGCGCGACGCGGCGACGCGGCGGCCGCGGGCGCCGGCGCGGCGGCGGCCGCCGCCGCGGCCGCGACCTCGACGAAGAGCTGCGGGTGCACGAGCGGGAGCGGCGTCCCCGTCGGAGCGGGCTCCCAGACGTCCTCGTGCACGAACAGGAGCCCGTTCTGCGCGTACCACCAGTCGACCTCCGGGTGCTCCCACAGCCGCGTCCGGAGGACGTCGGCGCAACGGAAGCGCTCCTCCTCGAACAGGCGCGCCCAGTACGAGGGCCACTGCCGGTTCAGCCCCGGGCCGCCGCCCTGATGCGGGATCGCCGCCGAGAAGTACACCGCGGGCGCGAAGCCGGTGAGCGCGGCGACGATGCTCCGGGCCGCAGGCTCGGGCGCATAGTGCGCCGCCTCGAGCGAGAGCGCGAGGTCGAACCGTCTGCCGAGCGCCGGCAGCGCGGCGAGGTCGGCGCCCACGAACCGATCGGCCGGGATCCTGAGCTGCGACCGGTCGACGTAGTCGCCGTCGATGCCGATCACGTCGCTCGCGCCGTTCTCGGAGAGCACCTGGAGCCAGGCTCCAGTGCCGCAGCCGACGTCGACGACCGACCGCGCCGGCACCAGCTCGAGGAGGAGCGGGACGACGCCGCGCGCGGACCGCTCGGCACGGGCCGCCTGCCATTCGAAGTACGCGGGGTCGAAGTAGGCCGGCGCGCTCACCTCGCGATCGTTCCACACGGGCGCCCGGGCGGCGAGGCGCCGTCGGTCAGAGTCGCGTCGCCCCGTTCTCGTCGATCGTCCAGTGCGGGTTGTGGGCGACCTCCCAAGGGTGACCCTCGGGATCGACGAAGACGCCGGAATACCCGCCCCAGAAGGTCTCGGCCCCCTCGCGGGCGATCGTCGCGCCCGCGCGCCGCGCCTCCTCGATCACCGTGTCGACCTCGGCCGGGCTCCGCACGTTGAGGGCGACGGTGACGCCGCCCCATCCGCCGCCGTCGGCGACGCCGCTGTCCTCTGCGAGCGACGCACGGCTCCAGAGCGCCACGATCATCCCGCCCGCCTGGAAGAAGACCACGTCGTCGTCGGGCGCGGCGCCCGTCGTCCAGCCGAGCGCCTCGTAGAACGCGCGGGCGCGGCCGAGGTCGGCCGCGCCCAGCGTGATGAGGCTGACGCGCTGCTCCACGCAGAGAGGCTAGCGCTGGAGCGGCTCTCCGGTCTCGAGCAGCGTCTTCAGGCCGCTGAGGACGAGGCTCCAGCCGCCCGCGACCTCCTCGGCCGTCTTCGGGGCGCCCGCGAGGTCGTGCACGACGGTCAGCTTCGAGACGCCGCCGTCGATCCCCTCGATCTCCCACGTGACGCGCGTGTAGCCCTCGGGGGTGAGCTCGGGGTTGTAGTGGACGCGCCACGTGTGCACGAGCTTCCGCGGCGGGTCGGCCTCGACGACCTCGCCGTCGACGAGCACCGCGTCCTCCTCCCCGAGCGACCTGAACGACCCGCCCGGCCGGAGGTCGTACTCCGCACGCGTGCCGTAGAAGTACCGCTCGGTGAACTCGGGCTTCGTGATCGCGTCCCAGATCGCCTCCGGGGTCGCCCTGATGAACACCTGGTAGACCTGATTCGTCACCGTGTTCTCGATCATCGTCGTCATGCTGTCTCCTCCAGCCCGCTCTTGAGGTCGGCGAGCGCCGAGACGTGGCGCTCGGTGTACTTGTCGATCCACCGGTCGTGGATCAGCCGGATCGGGACCGGGTTCAGGTAGTGGAGCTTCTCCCGTCCCGAGCGGCGCGTGACGACGAGCCCGGCGTCCTCGAGCACCCGCAGGTGCTTCATCACGCCGAAGCGCGACATCTCCAGCTCCGACTCGAGCTCCGTCAGCGTGCGGCCGTCACGCTCGAAGAGCCGGTCGAGCAGGAAGCGTCGCGTTCCGTCGGCGAGCGCCTTGAACACCTGGTCGTCGTCCTCCGCCACCTGCTCGATGTTATGTGACCTTATGGTCACATGTCAAGGGCGGCCGGTACCGTGTCGGCGTGAACCTCGATCTCGTTCGGGAGACGCTCGCCGACGAGCCGCGCTACCGCCAGGGCCAGGTGTGGGAGTGGACGGCGCGCGGTGCGCGGTCGTACGCGGAGATGACGAACCTTCCCGCCCGCACGCGGTCGCTGCTCGACGCGGAGGTGCCGTTCTCGACGCTCGACGTCGTCGACGACGCGCACTCCCGCGACGGCACGGTGAAGACGCTCTTCCGCACCTCCGACGGAAAGCCGGTCGAGGCGGTGCTCATGCGCTACCGCGACGGGCGCCGCTCCGTGTGCGTGTCGTCGCAGAGCGGCTGCCCGCTGACGTGCACCTTCTGCGCCACCGGGCAGATGAGGTTCGGCCGCAACCTCACCGCGTGGGAGATCCTCGACCAGGCGCTGCACTTCCGCCGGATCGAGCCGATCGACCACGTCGTCTTCATGGGGATGGGCGAGCCGATGATGAACGTCGACGCCGTGCTGGAAGCAGCGCGGCGCCTGCCCGACGTCGGCGTCACACACCGCCGCACCACCATCTCGACCGTCGGCTGGATGCCGGGGCTCCGGCGGTTCGTCGACGAGGTCGAGGAGCCGATCCGGCTCGCGCTCTCCCTCCACGCGGCCACCGACGCCCTCCGCAGCGAGCTGATGCCGGTGAACGACCGCTACCCGCTCGAGGACGTTCTCGCGGAGTGCGCGCGCTACTTCGAGCTGCGCGGGCGGAAGGTGTTCGTCGAGTACGTCATGCTCGGCGGCGTCAACGACGCGCCGGAGCACGCGCGTAGGCTGGCGGAGGTCCTCGACCGACGCGTGTTCAAGGTGAACCTGATCCCGTACAACCCGACCGGGATGTACGACGGCTCCGCGCCCGAGAAGATCGGGCGGTTCAAGGCAGTGCTCGACGCCGCGCGCCTCCCGTCCACCGTCCGGCTCACGCGCGGGCGAGACATCGCCGCGGCGTGCGGGCAGCTCGCGGCGACGGCGTAGCCGGTGGGCCGCATGAAGGAGCGCATGCTCCGGGGCGAGCTCTACGTCGCCGACGACCCGGAGCTGGCCGTCGACTTCGCCCGCGCGCAGGATCTCACGGCCCGTTACAACGCCACGGCCCACGCCGACCATGCCGAGCGCGACCGGATCCTGCGGGAGCTCCTCGCGCACGTCGGCGACGGCGTCGTGGTTCGCGCGCCCTTCCGGTGCGAGTACGGAACGCGCGTGAGCATCGGGGCGGGGACGTTCTTCAACTACGACTGCGTCATGCTCGACGTCGCGCCGGTGACGGTCGGCGCCGCCTGCCAGATCGCGACGCGCGTGCAGTTCCTGACCGCGACGCACCCGATCGACCCCGAGCCCAGGCGCATCGGCTGGGAGTTCGCCGAGCCGATCGTCGTCGGCGACAACGTGTGGCTCGGCGGCGGCGTGATCGTGTGCCCCGGCGTGACGATCGGCGACGACACCGTGGTCGGCGCAGGAGCGGTCGTGACCCGCGACCTGCCCGCCGGCGTCGTCGCCGCGGGCGTGCCCGCGAAGCCGATCCGGGAGATCGGCGCAGCGGACCGGATCGTTCTCCCGGCCCGCTGACGTGAGCAGCGCCGACCCAGCCTCGTCGACGCCGCCCGACCGCGCGCGTTTTCGGCAGGGGCGTGCGCGAAAGAGACGGCCGGTGCGCCGGAACGCGCTCATCCTCGGAGCGATCCTCGCGCTTGCGGTCCTGACGGGGATCCTGCACTTCGCGGATGTCGAGCCGGTCGTGGTGTTCATCGTCGCGGGCGCAGCCCTCGGAGGATTGGCGTGGGCGATCTCGATCGCGACCGAGTCGGTCGGCGAGCGCTTCGGGCCGGCAGTCACGGGCGCGCTCCAGTCGACGCTCGGGAACCTGCCCGAGCTGTTCATCGTGTTGTTCGCGCTGTCGGCGGGCGAGGTGGTCGTCGCGCGAACGTCGATCCTCGGGTCCCTGTTCGCGAACGGGCTGCTCGTACTCGGCCTCGCGATCATCGCCGGCGCGCGCGCCGCCCCGGACGGGGCGATGCGGTTCCGTGCCCGGCTCCCGCAGGACACCGCGACGCTCCTCCTGCTCGCGATCGCGATCATCGTGCTCCTCGGCCTGTCCGACCAGGTCGGCGACCGCGCGAGCGAGCATCAGGTCGCCATCTCGGTGATCGGCGCCGTCATCCTGCTGTTCGTCTATGCCGTGTGGCTCGTCGGGTACCTCCGCTCCGACGAGCCCGTGGAGGAGGCGCACTCCGGAGAGGCCCGGACGACGCTGCCGTTCCGGCTCGCGCTCGTGGTGCTCGCCGCGAGCGGCGTCGCCGCGGCGCTCGTCTCGGACTGGTTCGTGCAGGCGCTCGACCCCGCCGTCGAGTCGCTCGGGATCTCGAAGGCGTTCACCGGGCTCGTGATCGTCGCGATCGCCGGCAACGCCGTCGAGAACGTCGTCGGGATCACGCTCGCGGCGAAGGGGAAGGCCGATCTGGCCGTCTCGGTCGTGAAGAACTCCGTCGCGCAGATCGCCGTCTTCCTGTTCCCCGCGCTCGTCATCCTCTCGCTCGCGTTCGAGGACCGGCTGACGTTCGTCGTCGGGCCCGTCTTCATCGGCGCCCTCGTCGTGACGGCGCTCGCGATGTGGCAGATCACCGGCGACGGGGTCGCGGTCGTGTTCGAGGGGACGGCGCTCGTCGCGATGTACGTCATCCTCGCGACCCTGATGTGGTTCGAGTAGCGCACGCGCCGCCCGCTACCCTGCGGCGCCGTGACCCGCGCCGAGCTCCTCTCCTCCCGCGAAGACCTTCGCAACGTCGCGATCGTCGCGCACGTCGACCACGGCAAGACGACGCTGGTCGACGCGATGCTCTGGCAGGCCGGGACCTTCCGCGCCAACCAGGACGTCGCGGAGCGCGTGCTCGACTCGATGGACCTCGAGCGCGAGAAGGGGATCACGATCCTCGCGAAGAACACGGCCGTGCGTCTCGGCCCGACGAAGATCAACATCGTCGACACCCCCGGCCACGCGGATTTCGGCGGCGAGGTGGAGCGCGGGCTGACCATGGTGGACGGCGTCCTGCTCCTCGTGGACGCGTCCGAGGGGCCGCTGCCGCAGACGCGGTTCGTGCTCCGGAAGGCGCTCGAGCGGCGGCTTCCCGTCGTGCTCGTCGTCAACAAGGTGGACCGACCCGACGCGCGTGCGCAGGAGGTCGTCGACGAGGTGTACGAGCTCTTCCTCGACCTCGACGCGAGCGAGGACCAGATCGAGTTCCCGATCGTCTACGCGGTCGCCCGCGAGGGCCGTGCCGGCCGCTCCGCCGACGACCTGGCGCCCGATCTCGGGCCGCTCTTCGACGCGCTGCTCGACACGATCCCGGCGCCCGCGTTCGACCCGGGGCATCCCCTTCAGGCGCTCGTGACGAACCTCGACGCGTCGCCGTACCTCGGCCGCCTCGCGCTCCTCCGAATCAGGCACGGCACGCTCCGGCGGGGCGCGCAGGTCGCCTGGTGCCGCGCCAACGGGAGCATCGAGGAGGCCCGCGTGGTCGAGCTCTACGTCGCCGAGGGGCTCGAACGCGTGCCGGCCGACGAGGCCGGGCCTGGCGAGATCGCCGCGCTCGCCGGGCTCCCGGACGTGACGATCGGCGAGACGATCGCGGATCCGGCCGATCCGCGCCCGCTGCCCGTCACGGTCGTCGATGAGCCCAGCCTCGGCGTCACGATCGGGATCAACACGTCGCCGCTCGCCGGCACCGAGGGCGACCGGCTGACTGCGTCGATGGTCAAGCAGCGGCTCGATCAGGAGCTCGTCGGGAACGTGTCGCTGCGCGTCGAGCCGACGTCGCGCCCGGACGCGTGGGAGGTGCAGGGGCGGGGCGAGCTGCAGCTCGCGGTGCTGGTGGAGCTGATGCGCCGCGAGGGGTTCGAGCTGACCGTCGGCAAGCCCGAGGTGCTCGTCAGGGAGGTCGAGGGGAAGCGCCACGAGCCGGTCGAACGCGTCGCGATCGACGTGCCGGAGGAGTACGTCGGCGTCGTGACGCAGCTCCTCGCGCTCCGTAAGGGCCGGATGCAGCAGCTCGTGAACCACGGCACCGGCTGGGCGCGGATGGAGTACCTCGTCCCCGCGCGGGGGCTGATCGGCTTCCGCACCGAGTTTCTCACGGAGACGCGGGGCGCCGGGATCATGCACCACGTCTTCGAGCGTTGGGAGCCGTGGCACGGCGAGCTGCGTACGCGGCCGACCGGCAGCCTCGTCGCCGACCGCCGCGGCCAGGCGACGGGCTACGCGATCCTCGGCCTCCAGGAGCGCGGATCGCTCTTCGTCGCGCCGGGCGACGAGCTGTACGAGGGGATGATCGTCGGCGAGAACGCGCGCGCCGAGGATCTCGACGTCAACGCGTCGAAGCCCAAGAAGCTGACGAACGTGCGCGCAGCGAGCGCGGAGGAGCTCGTCCGGCTGATCCCGCCGCGCCCGCTGTCGCTCGAGCAGGCGCTCGAGTTCATCCGCGACGACGAGGCCGTCGAGGTGACGCCGCGGTCGATCCGGCTGCGGAAGGTCGAGCTGTCGGCGTCGAAGCGCCAGACGCAGGCCTCGCGGCGCAAGCGCGAGCGCGAAGCCGCCGGCGTCTAAGCAGGGCGCGCGCCCACGCCCCGCCGGCCGCGTCCGGCGGAGACATGTCACCTGCAGGTGTGTCCGGTGCCAGGCACCGTGACAAACGCGTCACAGCCGCGTCACGAAACTGCAAAACGCGCCGCTAATCGCACCGTCGAATCGGTGCCAGGCACCGCAACGGATCTGCCACGAACGTGTGACGAGAGTGCAACGACCGCGCTCACGCGGCGTTCGCGGACGCGGCCGAAGCGCCGGGGAGTCGCTCGCCGAGCTCGCGCACGGATCGCTCGTCGATCGGGTTCGCGACGAGGATCGCCTCGTCCGCCCCCGCCTGCTCGAGCGCGCGTAGATGAGCCGGAAGGCGATCGACTTCCACGGGCGTCGCCTTCTGCGCACGCAGGTCCTCCCCGCCCTCGAGCCGCACGAGAACGCACGCGCTCCGCTCGACCTCGGACGGGTCGCGGCCCGCACGCTCGGCCTGCTCCGAGACGTGGGCGTTGTGCTTGGCGAAGCCCTCGGCCGTGTTCCCGTAGTGCGTGTACCACGTGTTCCACGCATCCACGTGCGGGAGCCCGATCGAGAGCATGCGCGGTGCATTGGCGCCCAGCATGAGCGGGACGTGCCGCGCCGGCGGCGGGAGCACCACCGCGTCCTCGACGGCCACAAACTCACCGCGCAGCGTCACGTGCTCGCGGGCGAGCAGCCGCCGCACGATCTCGAACGCCTCTGCGAACCGCGAGACGCGGTGGTCGTACGGCAGCCCGAACGCACGGAACTCGACCTCGTTCCAGCCCGCGCCGATCCCGAGCACGAGCCGGCCGCCGGACACCTCGTCGACAGACGCCGCCATCCGCGCGAGGATCGCGGGCGAGTGGAAGGCCGTCGCGGCGACGAGCGGCCCGAGCGTCACGCGCTCGGTGACGACCGCGAGCGCCGCAAGCTGGGTCCACACGTCCCACGGCCCGCGCTCGCCGCGCTCGTCGCGATAGAGCAGGTGGTCACCGAGCCAGATCGACGAGAAGCCGACTTCCTCCGCGGCTCGAGCGATCGCCGCGACCTCCGCGAAGCGCACTTCGCGCTCCACCTCGGGAAGCTGGATTCCGACGCGCATCCGGCGCGCGACGCTAGATCTGCGGCGGATCGGGATCGGGCGGCAGCGGCGTCGGCTCCGGGCTCGGCGACGGCGGCTCGGGCGTCGGCGTGGGTGCGGGATCGGGGAGCGGCGACGGGTCAGGCATGACGTTCACGGCTCGAGCACGACCTTGATGCATCCGTCCTCCTTGTTGCGGAACTTCTCGTAGCCGGCGGGAGCATCGGCGAGCTTCATCCGGTGCGTCGTCAGGAAGTCGACGCCGAGCGGATCGCCGTCGCCTTCGAGGAGGGGGAGGATCTTGGGAATCCAGCGCCTCACGTTCGCCTGCCCCATCCGGATCTGAATCTGCGAGTCGAAGAGCTCGCCGAGCGGGAACAGCGGATCGGGCCCGCCGTAGACCCCGATGATCGAGAGCGTCCCGCCGCGGCGCACCGATTTGATCGAGTCGTGCAGCGCGCCGTGGCGGTCGGGCTTGACCTTCAGGAACTGGAGCGCCTCGGCGAAGAAGCCGCCCTCGGCCTCCATCCCGACGGCGTCGATCACGGAGTCGGGGCCGCGGCCGCCGGTCATCGCGCGGAGCGCGTCCGGGATGTCGTCGAGATCGCTGACGTCCACGACCTCCGCGCCCCGGCGGCGCCCCTGCTCGAGGCGCTCCGGCACGTGGTCGAGCGCGATCACGCGCTCGACGCCCGTGTGGCGCGCGATGGAGACGCAGGCGAGACCGATGGGGCCGAGACCGAAGATCGCGAGGGTCCCGCCCCGCTCGGTGTCGGCGTAGGCGACCGCCTGCCAGGCGGTCGGAAGGACGTCCGACATGAACAGGTAGCGCTCGTCCGGCCGGCCGTCGTCTGCCACCTTGATCGGCCCGAAGTGCGCGCACGGCACGCGCAGGTACTCCGCCTGACCGCCCGGGACACCGCCGTACATGTGCGTGTACCCGAAGAGCGAGGCGCCCTTCCGAACCTCGCGGTTCTGTGTCGTCTCGCACTGCGAGAAGAGTTCGCGATCGCACATGAAGCACGTGCCGCACGAGATGTTGAACGGCACGACGACGCGGTCGCCCGGGCGGATCCCCGTCACCTCGCGCCCGATCTCCTCGACGATCCCCATCGGCTCGTGGCCGACGATGTCGCCTTCCTTCATCCCGGGCGTCTTCCCCGCGTAGAGGTGAAGGTCGGAGCCGCAGATCGCCGTCGACGTGATGCGGACGATCGCGTCCGTTGGCTCCTCGATCCGCGGGCCCTCGACCTGGTCGACGCTCAGGCTCTCGTCGCCGTGCCATACGACTGCTCTCATGGCCGGTGGGGATCCCCGTCGGTGGGCGCGCGAAAACCCCGACCCCGTTGAACCGGATCCCGGCGCCCGGCGAACCATCCCGAGATGGACCCACGAGGCGCGAGAAATGCAGCGGAACGACCTGGAGGCCGGCACCCCGGCCGGGATCGCCCTTGCGGCGGCGATACCGGCCGGTGACGTCCCGATCCTCGGCTGCGCACCGACGGTCGTGCCCGACCAAGGCCTTGCGGCCCCGGCTTCCGCCCACGCGTGACGACCCTGACCGTCGAGGCGCGTCTGGTAGCTTCGCGGCGCCGTTTGCCGCCGATGACACGTCCCTTCTCCGACGCTGCCGACGAGGCCGTTCTGGCCCGCGCGGCCGCGGGCGACGACGATGCGCTCGGGGAGCTGTACGACCGCTTCGGCGGAGCCGCGTTCGGCCTCGCGCTTCGCGTGCTCCGCGACCGCGCGCTTGCCGAGGACGCGGTGCAGGAGGCATTCATCGCCGTCTGGCGGCACGGCGGGCGATACTCCGCCGCCCGCGGCAGCGCGCGCACGTGGATCCTCACGCTCGTGCACCGCCGCGCCGTCGACCTCGTGCGCCGCCAGGAGCGCCAGCCGGCGGCGGTCGCCGATCCCGAGCCGGACGAGGCTGCGGTTGGAGGCGGAGCCGACGACGCGGCGGTGTCGCGCGACGAGCGCGCCCGCGTGCAGGCGGCGCTCGCCCGGCTTCCACGCGATCAGCGCATCGCGCTCGAGCTCGCGTACTACGGCGGCCTGACGCAGTCGCAGCTCGCCGAGCGGCTCGGAGAGCCGGTCGGCACGATCAAGTCGCGCATGTTCCATGGCCTACGACAACTTCGGACGATGCTCGCCTCGGATGAGGGGGTCGCCGTATGAGCCGCCTCGACCACGCGGCCGCGCGCGAGCTCGCAGGCCCGTACGCGCTCGATGCGCTCGACGGCGACGACCTCGGCGCGTTCGAGCGGCACCTGGAGGGTTGCGCCGATTGTCGTCGCGAAGTCGACGAGCTGCGCCAGGCCGCTGCCGCGCTCGCCCTCGCCGTCGAGCCGGTGGAGCCGCCGCCGGCGCTGCGCGCCCGGATTCTGGACGAGGCGCGCGCGGGCGCCGACATCGTGCCGCTGCGCCGCGACCGTCCGAGGCGACGAGCCACGTGGGGCCTCATCGCGGCGACCGCCGCCGCCGCCGCGGTCGTCATCATCGGGCTCGGGATCTGGGCGGGATCGCTCTCGCGGTCGCTCGACCGGGAGCGGTCGGCGCGCGCGGACGAGCGGGCCGCGCTCTCGCTCGCGGCCGACCCGTCGGCGCGCCGCGTCCCGGTGCAGGGAGCACGGGGCTCGCTGTACGTGACCCCTTCCGGGCGCGCTGCGCTGACCGTCGCGGACCTCGAGCCGCCGCCGGACGGAAAGACGTACGAGGTGTGGGTGTTCGACGGCGACACGCCGCTCCCGGCTGGGACGTTCGCGGGTCGTGCGGCCCTCCTCACGCGCCCGGTGTCGCCCGGTGCGCGCGTCGCGGTGACCGTCGAGCGCGCAGGAGGGGTCGCGCGCCCGACGGGGACGCCTGTCCTGGTGACGCAGGCCTAGCTAGGGGTTCAGCTCGCGAGCGAGACGTGGCAGGTCGAGAGGCCGCGCTTCTCGAGGTAGCGCTGGTGGTAGTCCTCCGCCTCCCAGAACGGCGTCGCGTCCTCGATCTGGGTCACGACCGGCCGCTGGCTCCGCGCCTGCACGCGGTCTCGCGACGCCTCGGCGGCGCGCCGCTGCTCGTCGTCGTGGACGAACACGACGGACCGGTACTGCGATCCCACGTCGGGCCCCTGGCGGTTCAGCTGCGTCGGATCGTGCTCGGCCCAGAACACGGCGAGCAGCTGCTCGTAGGGCACCTTCGCCGCGTCGTAGGTCACCTCGACGACCTCTGCGTGGCCCGTGCGGTCGCTGCACACCTGCTCGTACGTCGGGTTCGGGACCGTGCCGCCCGCGTAGCCGACGCGCGTGCCGGTGACGCCGTCGAGGCGGCGGAAGGCCGCCTCCACGCCCCAGAAGCACCCTGCGCCGAATGTCGCCTTCGCCTCCACTCACTCCTCCTCGAGGCGGAGAGCCGCGGAATTGATGCAGTACCGGACGCCCGTCGGGTGCGGCCCGTCCGGGAAGACGTGCCCGAGGTGACCACCGCAGCTCGCGCAGGTCACCTCCGTCCGGACCATCCCGTAGGTCGTGTCGGTCTCCTCGTCGACGGCCTCCTCGTCCGCCGGCGCGAAAAACGCCGGCCACCCGCAGCCGGAGTCGTACTTCGTCTCGGACCGGAAGAGCTCGGTACCGCACCCGGCGCAGCGGTAGACGCCGTCGTCGAACGTGTGGTCGTACTCCCCGGTATAGGGCCGCTCCGTCCCCTTCTCGCGCAGCACGTGGTACTGCTCGGGCGACAACTCGGCGCGCCACTCGAAATCTGGCTTGATGATCTTCGGCATGGCGTTCAGTGTGCCGACGGGGTGTGTTCGTTACGAGTTAAGGCGAACGAGCATCTTCCCGATGTTCTCGCCGCCCAGAAGGCCGATGAACGCCTGCGGCGCGTTCTCGATCCCGTCGACGTACGTCTCGCGGTACTGGACTTTCCCGTCGCGCAGCCAGCCCGCCATGTCGCGGAAGAAGTCGGGTGCACGGTCGCTGTGGTCGTTGATGATGAACCCCTGGAGGAGCAGGCGTTTCGTGACGATCAGCTGCATGTTCCGCGGCCCGGGCTCCGGGCGCTCGTCGTTGTAGCGCGAGACCATCCCGCACTCGACGAACCGCGCGTGCTGCTTCGCCGCCGCGATCGCCGCTTCGAGGTGGTCGCCGCCGACGTTGTCGAAGTAGACGTCCAGACGCTCCCCGGCGAGCGCGTCGCGCGGCGGGGTCTCGTGGTAGTCGAAGCCGACGTCGAAACCGAGCTCGCGGATCCACTCGACCTTCTCGGGGGAGCCGGCGCTGCCGATGACGCGGCAGCCCTTCAGCTTCGCGATCTGGCCGACGATGGAACCGACGGCGCCCGCCGCGCCCGAGACGAACACCGTCTCGCCATCCTGCGGCTTCCCGATGTCGAGCAGCCCGACGTAGGCAGTGAGGCCGGGCATGCCGAGGACGCCGAGGGCCGTCGACGGCGGCGCGGCAGCGGAATCGAGCTTCCGGACGCCGGTCCCGTCCGAGCGCGCGACCTCGCGCCAGCCGAGCCACGAGAACACCCAGTCGCCCTCCTCGAACCCTTCGTGGCGCGATGCGACGACGCGCCCCACTGCGCCGCCCGCGAGCGGCTCGCCGAGCTGGAACGGTGGGACGTAGGATCGCGCGTCGTTCATGCGGCCCCGCATGTACGGGTCGACGGACATCGCGTCGTTGCGGATCAGGAGCTCGCCGTCGGCCGGATCCGCGACGTCGACTTCGACGACCTCGAAGTCGCTTTCGCGCGGAGCGCCCTCTGGGCGGGCGGCAAGGCGAACCTCGCGGCTCCTCATGCCCCAACCGTACGCGAACGCCGTCCTACCGCGGGCGGCCGACGAGGTCACGGTGGCGCATCCGGCCGGCAAGTCGCTTGCGCTGGACGGCGAGCGTCGCGACCGCAGCCGCGGTCAGGCACGCGAGGTTGATCGCGAGCTGCGCGGCGGCGCCGCCGCACTCGCTCCAGTCGCGGTAGGAGAGCGCGACCGCGACGTTGCCCGCCGCCGGGATGGTCGTGACCGAGATGAGGACGCCGATGAGCGCGGAGGACTTCGGCGTCGTCAGCGACAGCATCCCCGTCACGCCCGCGATCAGCGCGACGACGACCGAGTACCAGTTGGGGTGGGAGATGAAGATGACGTGCGAGGTGGGCTCCAGCATCGACGGCGCGATCCCGACGAGGCGCAGCACGACCACAAGGAGGAACGCCGCCGCGATCGCGAACGGGAAGCCGACCGCGAGCGCGGCGAACGATCTGCGGGCGACATCTCGACGGCGGCCGACGACGGCGACCGCGAAGCCGGCGAGCGGGCCGAACTCGGGGCCGACGACCATCGCGCCGATGACGAGGATCTGCGAGTCCGTCAGGACGCCGACCGCCGCGAGCATCGTCGCGAGCGCCATGAACGCGAGGAACGAGCCGGTCAGCTCGGCGCTCTCGTTCGTCCGCGCCTCCACCTCCTCCCACACGACGGCGTCCGAGGGCGATCCCGGCGCGGCCTCCTCGGCGCGCCGCGCCGCCTCCGAGATGGCGATGTCGACCTCCTCGACCGCGATCGACCCGCGCTCCCCGATTCCGAGCGTCCGCAGGTCGCGCAGTAGCAGGCTCGCGTCCTCGCGCGCGACGTCGCAGAACACGAGATGCCCCTCGGGCTTCCGCGCCGCGCGCTCGAACACAGCGATGTTCAGCACCGCGTCGTCGCGGTCGAGAAGGTCGAGTACCTCGGCCCTCCGGTCGTCGGGCACGACGATCCGGAGGTGGAGCAAGTCAGGCGCCCTTCTGCGCCTCGAGCTGGCGCGAGCCCGCGCCTTCCTCCTCCGGGTGCTCCTCGAACCGGTAGCGCACGACGGGATTCTTCGCGGCCCGAACCTCGTCGAGCCGGCGCACTGGCTTTCCGTGGGGCGCGGTTCGAATCGCCTCCGGGTCGTCGGCCGCCTCCCGGACGATGCGCAGCATGGCGTCGCAGAAGGCGTCGAGCGTCTCCTTCGCCTCGGTCTCCGTCGGCTCGATCATCAGCGCCTCGGGGACGACGAGCGGGAAGTAGATCGTGGGCGGATGGAGCCCGAAGTCCATCAGCCGCTTCGCGACGTCGAGCGCGTTGACGCCGTGGTCGCGCTTGAGACGCCGTGCGCTGAGCACGAACTCGTGCATGCAAAGGCGGTCGTACGGGAGCTCATACCCTTCCTTGAGCCGCGCGAGCACGTAGTTCGCGTTCAGCACCGCCGCCTCGCTCATCTCGCGCAGCTGCGGCCCCCACGCGCGCATGAACGCGTAGGAACGGACGAAGACTCCGAACGGCCCGGTGAACGCGCGAACCTTCCCGATCGACCTCGGCCGGTCGTAGTCGAGCAGAAACGCGTCACCGTCCCGGACGACGAGCGGCACCGGGAGGTACGGGTCGAGGATGTCGCGGACCGCGATCGGGCCGCCTCCGGGCCCGCCGCCGCCGTGCGGTTGCGAGAACGTCTTGTGCAGGTTGATGTGGACGATGTCGAACCCCATGTCGCCCGGCCGTGAGATCCCGCAGACGGCGTTCAGGTTCGCGCCGTCGTAGTACATGAGGGCTCCGGCGCCGTGGAAGATCCGCTCCATCTCCTCGATGTTCTCGTCGAAGAGCCCCAGCGTCGACGGGTTCGTGATCATGAGCCCGGCCGTCGTCTCGTCGACCTTCGCGCGCAGATCCTCGAGGTCGATGTTCCCGCGCGCGTCGGTCCGCACGTTGACGAGGTCGAAGCCGCCCATGGTCACGCTCGCGGGGTTCGTGCCGTGCGCGGTGTCCGGAACGACGATGCCGCGTCGCTGCGCGAGCTCGCCGCGGTCGTCGAAGTAGGCGCGCATCAGCATCAGCCCCGTCACCTCGCCCTGGCTGCCGGCGGCGGGCTGCAGGCTGACGGCGTCGAGACCCGTGATCTCGCGCAGGATCTCCTGCAGGCCCCACTCGAGCTCGAGCGCGCCCTGCGCAGCCGACTCCTCGACCAGCGGATGGAGATCTCGGAACCCCGGGAGCGCGACGAGCCGCTCGTTGACGCGCGGGTTGTACTTCATCGTGCACGACCCGAGCGGATAGAAGCCGGTGTCGACGCCGAAGTTGCGCGTCGAGAGCTCTGTGAAATGGCGAAGGACCTCCGGCTCTGCGACCTCGGGCAGCCGCGGCGGCTGCTTCCGGGCAAGGTCCTCCGGGATCTCCGGGACGGGGAGATCGGGCCGTGGGACCGCGATTCCGCGGCGACCCTTCTGCGAGCGCTCGAAGATGAGCTTCGTCATCGCGCGAGCGCCTCGACGAGCCGGTCGATCTCCTGCACCGTCCTCCGCTCGGTCACCGCCACGAGCAGCGCGTCGTCCATCCCGGCGTAGTCGCGCCCGACGGGGTACCCGGGGTAGACGCCCCGCGCCCGCGCGCGACTGATCGCGTCGGTGGCGCTCCGTCCGGTGCGAACGGCAAACTCCTTGAACGTTGTCCGCTCCGGAAACACAAGCTCGAGCCCTGCGTCGACGAGTCGCTCCTTCGCGTACTGCCCGAGTGCGAGGCAGGTCTCCCCCGTCTCCCGAAGACCCTCCGGGCCGAGCAGGCTCAGGTGCACCAGCCCGGCCAGCGCAAGGAGCGTCTGGTTCGTGGTGATGTTCGAGGTCGCCTTCTCGCGCCGGATGTGCTGCTCGCGCGTCTGGAGGGTCAAGACATAGCCGCGGTCGCCCGCGGCGTCTACCGTCTCGCCGACGATCCGGCCGGGAAGCCTGCGGATGTACTCCTGGCGCGCCGCGAGGAAGCCGTAATGCGGGCCGCCGTAGCTCATCGGGTTGCCGGCCGACTGCCCCTCGCCGATCGCCATCGCACAGCCGTAGTTCCCCGGCGCCTCGAGCACGCCGAGGCTGATCAGATCGACGTGCGCCACCGGCATCGCGCCGGCGTCGGCCGCGGCGACAGCAAGATCGGGGGCCGGCTCCAGGCAGCCGAAGAAGTTCGGGTGCTGGAAGATCACGGCGGCTGCGTCGGCGGCGGCGTCGCGAACACGGTCGGGATCGGTGGTCCCGCGGTCGTGCGGCACCTCGACGATCTCGAGCCCGAACCCGGGGGCGTACGTCTTCACGACCTGCCGCACCTGCGGGTTCGTCGCCTCGGTCACGACGATCTTCGTGCGCCGCGTCGCGTGCTTCGCAACGAAGCAGGCGTCGGCGGCAACCGTCGTCCCGTCGTAGCCCGACGCGTTCGAGACGTCCATTCCCGTCAGCTCGCAGATCGCCGTCTGGTACTCGAAGATCGCCTGGAGGATTCCCTGGCTCAACTCGGGCTGGTAGGGCGTGTACGCGGTCAGGAACTCGCCGCGCTGCAGGACGGCGTCGACGACAGCCGGAACGTAGTGGTCGTAGATCCCGCCGCCGAGGAACGACACCTCGTCGACCTCGTTCCGGCCCGCGAGCTCCTCGAGATGCCGTGTCAGCTCCGCCTCCGGGAGCGCCGCCGGCACGTCGAGCGGCCGGCCGAGGCGGACGCCTTGGGGTATGTCGCGGAAGAGATCGTCGACGGTGTCGACGCCGATCGTCGCGAGCATCGCCTCGCGGTCGGCGTCGGTGAGCGAGAGGTAGCTGCTCACGCGTCCTCGAGCAGCTTGCGGTAGGCGTCGACGTCGAGCAGCTGGTCGCGCTCGGTGGTGTCGCTGAGGCGAATCCGGATGAGCCATCCCTCGCCGTACGGATCCTCGTTCACCTTCTCCGGCGCGTCGACGACCACGGCGTTGACCTCGAGCACCTCGCCGGACAGAGGCGAGATCAGGTCCGACACCGCCTTCACCGATTCGATCTCGCCGTAGCTCTGGTCCTTCGCCACCATCGCCCCCTCGTCCGGCGGCTCGTAGTGGACGAGCTCACCCAGCGCGTCCGCGGCCCACCAGGTGATGCCGAGTACCGCCTCATCACCGTCGATGCGCGCCCAGTCGTGCTCGGGGTGGTAGAGCAGATCGTCCGGATACGACTCGCCTCGCGCCACTACTGCTCCTCTCGTTTGTAGATCGGCTTCCTCACGACCTCCGCGCGCCGCGGTCGCCCGCGGACGTCGATCACGAGCTCTGTCCCCGGGGTCGCGGAAGCTGCGGGGAGGTAGCCCATGCCGATCCCGATATCGAGCATCGGCGAGAACGTGCCCGAGGTCACCTCGCCTCCGCCCTCGATCGTCATCCCTTGCCGCGGGATCGCGTTCTCGGTCATGCGGAACGCGACGAGCTTGCGGCCGGGGCCGCGCTCCTTGATCTCGCGCAGCTCGGCGGCGCCCGTGAAATCGGTGTCGAGCGCGCACACCCAGCCGAGACCGCTCGAGATCGCGTCCCACTGCGGGCCGATGTCGTTGCCGTGGAGCGGATAGCAGACCTCGAGCCGGAGCGAGTCGCGAGCGGCAAGCCCGCACGGCGTGACTCCGCGGGAGACGACCGCGTCCCAGAGCCGCGGCGCGTCGTCGGCCATGCACGCGAGCTCGACACCCTCCTCGCCGGTGTAGCCCGTCCGATTGACCATCACCTCGACGCCGTCGATCTCGCCCATCTGCCAGGTGAAGGCCTCCGAAGCCGCCAGGTCGAGTCGCTCGCCCGTGCGCGGTCCCTGAACGGCGAGGAGCGCGTAGTCGTCGGAGACGTCGCGAACGTCGGAGCCCCGGACCTCGCGCTGCTTCAGCCAATCGAAATCGGTCTCGCGGTTCGACGCGTTCACGATCATGAGATACCGGTGGTCGTCGAGCCGGTAGGCGATCAGATCGTCGACGATCCCGCCGCCCTCGTTGGTGAGGAGCGTGTACTGCGCCTTCCCCGGGTCGATCCGCGTGATGTCGTTCGAGAGCGTCGACTGGAGGAAGCTCTGCGCCGCCGGCCCCTCGACCTCGAGCTCGCCCATGTGTGAGACGTCGAAGACGCCGGCGTCCGTTCGCACCGCCCGGTGCTCGACGATGATGCTCTCGTACTGCACGGGCATCTCCCAGCCGGCGAACGGAACCATCCGCGCCCCGGCTGCGACGTGCCGGTCGTGAAGCGGCGTGCGCCGGAGCGTCTGCACGCGCCCGATGCTAACGGCCGCCGTCGTCGCCCGGCCGCACGTCCCGTACCGAGCGGATCGCCCGCGGCGGTCGCTCGCGAGCGTGTGACGCGCCCCTTTGCGCGAAGCGCGGGCGGCTGCGATCACTCGAGGGCGCGACCTCCTGAGGCGGTCATCCCGCGCTTTGCCGCGTCGCGCCTCGGCAGCGCCTCGATGATCCGCCCCTCCGATCACCTCTCGACGTCTGCGCCGTCGGCCCGAGCCGACGTCATGCCGCGACCCATTCCGACGCGCGCTGCCGTCAGCCCACGAAAGCCGATGCGTGCTGCCGACATGCGCGAGAGATCGTCGGCGAAGAATTGACGGGTACGGAGCGAAGAATTCACGAAGGCCACCTTGCGCCGACACGCGCCGGTGGCGACGATGACCGTGGGTGGCGGGTGGTTTTCTCCCCACCCAGGGTGGGGTTTCGAAACGTCGCAGGGCGTTCTGTTCGGCGCCGCCGACCCCACGCCCAAGTGGAGGCGCTGCCGTCGCGGGGACGAAGAACCTCGCCCCGGCTGGCGACCAACGTCGCAGCTGTTCGTCCCGTCTCGACCGCCGTCTGCCTGACCGCTCGAGCTCCGACAGAGCAAGGCCCGAGAAAGGTGAAGCCCCGGCGGGGAGGCCGGGGCTTCTGTACCGGGTCGTGTGGGACTGCTTCGAAGGTCAGTCCCGAGAGGGCACCCCCTGTATTTCCACACCCGAACAGACGAAACCTCGAATCACAAAAATTCTTCGAGCGGCGCCCGCGACCCACGAAGCGGCCTCGTCCGGCCGTCTCCGGCTCACCGTCGGCGCGCGAGCCGGGTCAGTCGTCGCGCAGGAAGGACGGCACTTCGAGCGCGTCCGCCGAAACGTCGAAGTTCGGCGCGGGGCGTGTAGAGGCGACACCCGTCGGCTCGGCCGAGGTCCGGGCCCGCCGACGCCGCTGCGCGCCGAAACCGGTCGCAATCACGGTCACCCTCACCTCGTCCCGCACCTGCTCGTCGATCACGGCGCCAAAGATCACGTTCGCGTTCTGGTCTGCAGCGCCGGTGACGACCTCCGCGGCCTCGTTCACTTCGAACAGGCCGAGATCGGGCGGTCCGGTGATGTTGAGAAGGATCCCGGTCGCGCCCTCGATCGACGACTCGAGGAGCGGCGAGCTCACGGCCGTTCGCGCCGCCTCGCTCGCGCGGTTCTCACCCTGGCCCACGCCGATGCCCATGAGCGCCGACCCGGCGTCGCGCATGATCGTGCGGACGTCGGCGAAGTCGAGATTGACGATTCCGGGAACCGTGATGAGGTCGGTGATCCCCTGGACGCCCTGCCGGAGGATGTCGTCCGCCATCTTGAACGCGTCGGACAGAGGCGTCCGCTTCTCCACCACCTGAAGGAGCCGGTCGTTCTCGATCACGATCAAAGTGTCGACCTTGTCCGCGAGGTCGAGAATTCCCTGCTCGGCCTGCTGCGCGCGGCGGCGTCCCTCGAAGCTGAACGGCTTCGTCACGACGCCGACCGTCAAGGCCTCGAGCTCTCGCGAGAGGTCCGCGACGATCGGCGCGCCCCCGGTTCCCGTGCCACCGCCTTCGCCGGCGGTCACGAAGACCATGTCGGCGCCCTTGAGCGCTTCCTTCAGCTCGTCACGGCTTTCGGTCGCGGCGGCCTGCCCGACGGCCGGATCCGCCCCCGCGCCGAGGCCGCGCGTCGCCTTCGCGCCGATGTGGATCTTGACGTCGGCCTCGCACATCACGAGCGCCTGCGCGTCGGTGTTCACCGCCACGAACTCGACGCCCGTGAGGCCTGCGTCGACCATGCGGTTGACGGCGTTCGTGCCGCCGCCGCCGACGCCGACGACCTTGATCACCGCGAGATAGTTGCCTGAGCGATCTCTCATCTCGATGTAGCTCGACCTCAAGCTGCAGTGCAGGGTCGGGTCGGCCGAGCGCCTCCTTCCGAAGCCAGAGTAGGGCCGCTGTACCCGCTTGTCAACACAGAAAACGCAAAGTCTGGACGTACCTCAACCTGAAGCTCATTCTGCGACTTGAGACTCGAAGTGGCCCACAACCGGCCTTTCCGGGACGCTGACGTCGGCGTAGCCGCCGACTACCTCTGCTCCGGCTGCCGCGAGGATCCGCCGCGCGATGGCAAGCTTGAGGCGCAAATCTCCGGCGTCGCCGAGCCTGATCTCCGTCCCCGTCCGGAGCACGAGGGTCAACTCGTCGGCGCCGCTCCGGACAAAGCGGAGGCGGGCGGGAAAGCGCGTCTCGGAGATCGTGTTCAGCGCAAGGGCCGCCGCCGCTCCGTCCTGCTGCGCCAACAGCGCGCCAACGGACACGGAAGCATCGCGGCCGACCCACACGCGCGGCAGCGAGCTGAGGCGCGGGTGCGGCACCGCGCGCAGAACGCGCCCGCGGGAGGACACGACCCATCCCTTGCTGGCGCGCCGCAGGAGCAGGACCGGCCGCTCGGGCGTGACGGTCACGGCGAGCGTGTGCGGAAACGCACGGTCGAAGCTGACGCTCCGGACGTCGGCCACGTCGTCGAGTGCGCGCTCGACCGCCACCGCATCGACGTCGAGCAGGCTGCGTCCGAGCAGCGGCTCGAGCGCCGCGGTCACCTCTCCCTCGACGCGTGCGTTCGCGCCTTCGATCTGGAGGCGCTGAACCGCGAATATCGACGTCTCGCGTGCGGCGACGTACGCCGCGGCCCCGAGGAGGAGCAACGCGATCCCGAACAGCACCGAATTCCGCGACGGCGCGAGCCGACGGAGGTCGGGCACCGCGCGCGGCACGGGGAGCGACCCCGTGGTGTCGGACGTCCGGCGGCGGGCGACCACGTCTCCGCATTCGCCGCGACCCGCCGTTCCCCTACAGCCGGAACCCGCGGCCGCAGCGTCCGCGCGTCAGAGGGCTCGTAGCGCGAGCGGCCCCAGGAACTGCACCTCGTGCTCCAGCACGACGCCGAAACGCTCCTTCGCCCTTCGCCGAGCCTCGTCCATCAGCGCGATCGCATCGGCGGACGTTCCGCCGCCCGCGTTCTCGATGAAGTTCGCGTGGCGCGGCGAGATCTGGCAGCCCCCGATGCGGTGCCCTTTCAGGCCGGACTCCTCGAGCATCCGTCCGGCGCCCAGGTCGGGGGACGGGTTCTTGAACACGCTCCCGAACGTGCGCTTGTTCGTCGGTTGGGTCGCCTTCCGCTGAGCGAGCAGCATCGCGACGTGCGCCTTGATCTCCTGTGGCGGACGCGGCGTGAGACGAAACGTCACCTCCGCGATGACCTGTCCCGCGCGAAGGTCGGAGTGCCGGTAGCTGAGGCCGAGATCGTCCGCCGATACGACGCGCTCGCCGGCGGCGTCGGTGACGACGGCGTTCACCATGACAGCACGCCAGTCGGAGCCGTACGCCCCCGCGTTCATCCGCACGCCGCCGCCTGCCGTGCCGGGAATGGCGGAGGCGAACTCGAACCCTCCGAGCCCCGCTGCCCGCGCTCGGTGCAGGCACACCGCGTTGGGCGCGCCTCCGCCGGCGACGAGCGTGTCGCCCTCCACCCGAACCGCCGCCAGGCTGCCGGCGAGCTTGATGACGAGCGCGTCCACGCCGTCGTCGTGGACGAGGACGTTCGACCCGAGGCCGACGACCTCGACCGCGATGGCCGAGGCAGCCGCCCACGCCAGAACCTCGTGCAGCTGCGCGCGCGACTCCGGCCGCGCGAAGTACCTCGCGGCGCCGCCGGTGCCGAGGGTCGTGTACCGACCGAGCGCCACGTTCTGCTGGACGATCGTCGGCGGCTTCACTCGCAGAGTCCTACCACCCGACGCTGACGCGACTTCCCTCGGGTGTGCGGGGCCGCGCCGCCCGTTCGCCGCCGGCGCTATGACAGTCGCTCGCGCAGGAGCGGCAGGGCGCGGTCGACATCCCCCGCCCCGACCGTCAGCAGAACGTCGCCCTCGGCTGCGCGGCCGACGAGCCGCTCGACGCCCTGCTCGACCGTCGGGGTCCACGCGACCAGTCGACCGATGTCCGACAGCGCGTCGACGACCAGTTTCCCGGTGACACCCGGCAGCCGCTGCTCGCGTGCGGGATACACGTCTGTCACGGCCACGTCGTCGGCGCCAGCGAGCGCGGCCGCGAGCTCGCGTGCGAGGTGGCGTGTTCGCGAGTACAGGTGAGGCTGGAAGAGCACGCGGAGCGTCCTCCCCGGGAACCGCTCGCGCGCGGCGGAAAGCGTCGCCGCGATCTCCGTCGGGTGGTGGGCGTAGTCGTCCACGACCGTGACCCCGTCCAGCTCGACGATCTCGAAGCGCCTGCCCGTACCCGCGAAGCGCGCAAGCACGGCCGCTGCGGCGTCCCGCGCGATGCCCGCCGCCTCCAGAGCGGCAAGTGCCGCTCCAGCGTTCAGCCGGTTGTGCGCGCCGGGCAGCGCGAGCTCGCCCTCGTAGGGCGGCGCGTCGCGAACGGCGACGCGGCGCCGTCGCAAGCCACCGGTCGAATTCGCGGTCGAGCTCCGCCTGCGACCTGAACTCGGAATGGTGGTCGAGCTCGACGTTCGTCACGACGGCAATCTCCGCCGGCAGGCCGAAGACGGTCCGGTCGGACTCGTCGCCCTCGACGACGAGCCACCCGCCGCCGACTCCCGCGTTGCCGCCGAGCTGAGGCACCGGCGCACCGATCAGCCACGCCGGGTCAGCGCCGACCTCCCTGAGGACGAACGCGATCATTGCGGCCGTCGTCCCCTTCCCGTGTGTCCCCCCGACGACGATCGACCGCCGTAGCGCGACGAGCTCCGCGAGCAGGTCGGCCCGGCTGCGGCCCAGCACGCCGCGATAGGCGGATGAGACCACGACGTCCCACCCGTCGGGAGTCGTCGGCTCTCCGCCGATTTCGACCTCGACGTCGCGGAGAGCCTCGAGGTATGGCGTCTCGACGCGGTCCCAGCCGCCGACTTCCGCCCCCCAGGCCCGCGCGAGCTGCGCGTAGGCCGACAGCCCCGCGCCGCCGATTCCGACGAACCAGATCCGGCGCCCGTCAAGCGGACGCGAGGGCAATGAGCTCCTCCGCGATCTTCTCGGCAGCGTCCGGTCGCGAGGCCGCGAGCATCGCCGTGCCCATGCGCCGCAGCCGCGCCGGATCGTCGAGCAGCGACCTCACGATGTCGGGCACGTCGTCGAGGTCGAGCTCCCGGATCATGATCGCGCCGCCCGTGCGCACGAAGTGCTCCGCGTTCTTCGCCTGATGGTCGCCGGTCGCGAACGGGTACGGGACGAGGACGGCCGCCTTCCCCGCTGCGGCGATCTCCCAGACGGTGCCGCCGGCTCGCGCGAGGATCAGATCGGCGGCCGACAGCGCGGCTCCGAACCGTTCCGTCTCCGGGATCACGCGGTAGTCGGGCCGGCGGACGCGGCGGCGCACGAGGTCGAAGTCGCGGCGGCCCGTGATGTGGAGGATTGCCGGCCCGCTCCTGCCGAAGGTGTCGACGACGAACTCGTTGAGCGCTCGTGCCCCGGCAAGCGCGCCGAACACGACCAGGACGCGCAGGCCCTGGGGGAGCTCGAAGATCTCCCGCGCCTCGTCCTGCGGGACGGGACGCGACCGCGCCGGGATCGGGCGGCCGACGACGCGGTACTTCGAGCCGTCCCGGGTCTCCACCGGGAGCGCGAGGAAGACCCGCCGGGCGTACGGAGCGGCGAGGCGGTTCGCGAGGCCGAGATGCGCGTCGGCCTCCGTCAGCGCCGCGGGGATCCGCATCGTCGCGGCGGCGAGCACCATCGGGCCGGAGACGAAACCGCCGCCGCCGAGTACGACGTCCGGCCTGCGCCGCTGGAGGATCCGGCGGCACGCGAAGGGTGCGCGCCCCGCGCGGACGAGCGCCCGCGCAAGCTCCGGCGTCGGCTTCCGCGGAAGGCCGCTGACCTCGAACGTATCGAGCTGGTAGCCGGCCTCAGGGACGAGTCGCGCTTCGACCCGATCCGGCGACCCGGCGAACGTCACGTGAACGCCGCGTTGCGTCAGCGCCTCCGCCACCGCGAGCGCCGGCAGCACGTGTCCGGCCGTTCCGCCGGCGGCGATCAGGCACCGAAGCTGCGGTTGCGTGGCCACGCTGCCCGATGTTAAGGACGATGCCGACGGCGGCGAGGAGCACGACGAGGCTGGATCCACCGTAGGACAGGAACGGGAGCGGGATACCGGTGAGTGGGGCGATCCCCATCACCGCTGCGATGTTGATCGCCGCCTGGCCGCAGATCAGCATCGTCAGCCCGGCGGCGAGGCGCTTCCCGAATGGATCCGGGCACGCGACTGCAATCGTGAACCCGGCGTACGCGAAGATCGCATATGCGACGACCACGGCCGTCACGCCGAGGAGGCCGAGCTCCTCGCCGATGTTCGCGAGCATCATGTCCGTGTGCGCCTCGGGGAGGTAGAAGATCTTCTGCACCCCCTGGCCGAGGCCGACGCCGACGAAGTGGCCGGAGCCCATCCCGATCATCGCCTGAACGATCTGGAAGCCCGTCCCCTGCGCGTCGTCCCAAGGGTGCAGAAAGGCGAAGAAGCGCGCGCGGCGGTACGGCTCGAGCCAGATTGCGGCGACCGCGAGCGTTGCGGCGATGCCGCACGCGGCCGCGAGGACGCGCGCCGGCGTTCCCGCGATCAGCAGCATCCCGGCGAGCATCACGAACAGCGCGATCGCCGTTCCGAGGTCGGGCTCGAGAAGCAGGAGCAGCGCGAAGACGGCGACGAGGAGCCCGAACGGCCGGCCGAGCGCGCGCAGGTCCTGCGGCGGTCCTCGGCGCGCGAGATACGCCGCCGCCCACACGGCGAGCGTCAGCTTCGCAAGCTCCGAGGGCTGGAAAGCGGCAGGGCCGACCGCGATCCACCGTCTCGCACCGTTCACCGCCGGGCCGATGACGAGCACGATCACGAGCAGCGCGAGCGAGGTGAGGACGAGCGCCGGCGCGAGCGGGCGGAGGCGGCGGTAGTCCCATCGCTGCGCCACGACCATCAGCGCGATTCCGATCGCTGCGTAGATCCCTTGCCGCTTGAGGTAGTACCCGGGATCGGCGCCGCCGACCGCTGCCGCAGCAGACGTGGCCGAATAGACCATGACGAGGCCGAACGCAACCAGCGCAAGCGTGACCAGGACCAGAAGCCGGGCCTCGAGCTCTCCCCTTCGCACGGCTTCCTCCTTCGCGGGGAGCGCGCGGATTCCTGGGAGCGCGTTCGCTACGGAGCGAGAGCGGAGACGAGCGCCCGGAAGTGGTCGCCGCGGTGCTCGAAGCTCTCGTACTGGTCGTAGCTCGCGCACGCGGGGCTGAGCAGGACGACGTCCCCCGGCCGCGCAGCCGCGTGGGCCTCCGCGACGGCGCGGCCGAGCGTCCCGTCGACGCTGAACGGCCGTGAGCCGAGCGCGTCGGCGATCTCGGCGGCGGTCGCGCCGATCAGGTGGAGCGATCGGACGTTCGACCCGATGTCGGCGACGAGCGGCGCGAAGCTCTCGCCCTTGGGTGACCCGCCGAGGATCAGGTGCAACGGCTCGGACGCGTATGCGGCGAGCCCGCGTCGCGCTGCGGCGACGTTCGTCGCCTTCGAGTCGTTGACGAACCGCACGCCGCCGATCTCGGCGACGACCTCGAGCCGGTGCGGGACACCGGCGAACGACGCCAGCGCCGCACCGATCGCCGCGTCGCCGACCCCGGCCGCGCGCGCCGCCGCGGTCGCCGCCGCTGCATTCTCGCGGTTGTGCGCGCCCCGGATCCGCGGCTCCGCCGGCAGCGGGTCCGAAGCTTCCCACTCGATAACAGTTATCTCCGGATAACTATTGCGAAGAGGGAACTTCCGCGGGACGACGCCGACGCGCGCACGCTCGAAGATGCGCAGCTTCGCGTCGCGGTACGCCTCGAACGTGACGTGGCGGTCGAGATGGTCGGGCTCGAGGTTCAGCAGCACCGCCACGTCGCAGGCGAGCGTCTCCACGTCCTCGAGCTGAAAGGACGACAGCTCGCACACGACCCAGTCCGCCTCGCGCACGGCGACGAGTGGCTTCCCGACGTTGCCGGCGACGGCCACGTCGCGGCCGTCGGCCCGGAAGATCGCGCCGAGAAGCTCCGTCGTCGTCGTCTTCCCGTTCGTGCCGGTGACCCCGACGAGCCGCGCGCCGTCCGGAAGCAGCCGCCACCCGAGCTCGACCTCCGACCACACGGGCAGCCGCCGCGCCCGCGCCGCGGCGATGAGCGGCACGTCGCCCGGCACACCGGGGCTCTTGACGACGACGTCCACCCCGTCGAGCAGGGTCGTGTCGCCCTCGTTCCCCAGCCTCCGGTCGACGGCGACGACCTCGTCGCCGCGCTCCTCGAGCCGCTGCGCGACGGCGCTCCCCGAGCGCGCCATCCCGTAGACCAGCGCTCTCACTGCGGCGGGTAGTACTTGTAAAAGAGCGCGAAGCCCGCCGCGCAGAGGATCCCCGTGACGATCCAGAAGCGCACCATGATCTTCGTCTCCGACCAGGCCTTCATCTCGAAGTGGTGGTGCAGCGGCGCCATCAGGAAGATCCGGCGGCCCCACCATTTGAACGTCAGCACCTGGAGCATCACCGAGAGCGCCGAGATGAGGAAGATTCCGCCGACGAGGATCAGCAGGAGCTCGACCTTGAGGAAGATCGCCGTCGCGGCGAGCGCGCCGCCCATGGCGAACGCGCCGGTGTCGCCCATGAAGACCTCGGCGGGGAACGCGTTGAACCAGAGGAAGCCGATCGCGGCCCCGATGATCGCGGCGCCGATGAAGGCTGCGTCGAGGCGCGTCTCGATCCGGTGGCCCGGCGTACCCGATCGGATGTAGATCGTGATCGCCATCGCGGTGAACGTGAACAGCGCGATGATCGACGTGCCCGCTGCGAGCCCGTCGATCCCGTCGGTGAGGTTCACGCCGTTGGCGGCGCCGGCGATGATGAAGAACAACAGCACGTACCACCCCCACCCGAGCGGGAGCCACTCGTTGACGACGGGCACGAACACGTCGGTCCGGAGCTGCTGCCGGTGAGCGGCGAGCCCGACGGCGACCGTGATCGCGAGCAGAAGCAGCATCTTCCAGCGGCCCGCCAGGCCGAGCGACCGGCGGTGGCGGAGCTTCGTGAAGTCGTCGAGGAACCCGACCGCGCCGCACGCGACCGCGGTGCCGAAGATGGTCAGCGCCGGCAGCGTGTACGCGCTCGTCGCGAGGAAGGCGAGGGCGGCCGCGAGGACGATCAACAGCCCGCCCATCGTCGGCGTCCCCTGCTTCGCGGAGTGATGCCGCGGCCCCTCCTCGCGAATGTGCTGGCCGAACTCGTTCCGGCGCAGGAAGTCGATGAACTTCGGGCCGGCGAGGATCGAGATGATCATCGCGACGAGTGCGGCGACGAGCACTCGCGCCATTCAGCGCCGCCCCGGGCTCGAGCGGAGAGAGCGGAAGCGCGACGCCGCGAACTGGCTCACCATTCCGCGAGGTTCTCCGCCACGACCTCGAGTCCCACCGCGCGTGACCCCTTGACCAGCACGACGTCGCCGGCGCGGAGGACCTTCCGCAGCGCCTCCGTCGCCTCTGCCGCGGTCGCCACCCAGGCGCCCCGGCCGTTCTCGAGGTAGTCGCGCGCCAGCGGGCCGACGGCGAGCACCTCGTCGACGCCTGCTGTCGCGATGTCGTTCGCCACCTCGCGGTGGTACCGCGGCGCTTCGGGACCGAGCTCGGCCATCTCGCCGAGGACGGCGACGCGTCGACGCGACCCGGCGCGCTCGGCGAGATGCGCGAGCGCTGCGCGCATCGAAAGCGGGTTCGCGTTGTAGCAGTCGTTGATCAGCAGGACGTCGTCTCGAAGGGACACCTCCTGCTCGCGCAGCGGCGAGAACTCCACTTCGAGGCCGACGCGGTCGGCGAGGTCGAGGCCGAGAGCGTCGGCGACAACGAGTGCGGCGAGCGTGTTCTGGAGCTGGTGTCGCGCCGTGAAGTTCGTGTCGACGGCGACGGTCTTCGACCCGAGATCGAACGTCCCGGGCTCGCGAACGCGCCCGAAGCGGCGGATCTCGATGTCGGTCCGCGTCAGGTACGGCTCGAGCTGCGGGTCGTCCGGAACCACGGCGACGCCGCCCGCGACGATCCCGTCGACGAGCTCGGCCTTCGCGCGCGCGACGTTCTCGACGGTGCCGACGAGCTCGAGGTGCACGGGCCCGACGTTCGTGATGAGGCCGACGTCCGGCCGAGTGAACGACGCGAGCCATGCGATCTGGCCGAGGCCGCGCATCCCCATCTCGGTGATGCAGATCTCGGTGTCGCGCTCCATCCGGCAGAGCGTGAGCGGCACCCCGAGCTCGTTGTTGTAGTTCCCTTCGGACGCGACCGTCCGGCGGCGAGGCTCGCAGATCGCCGCCAGGATGTCCTTCGTCGTCGTCTTGCCGGTCGAGCCGGTGATCGCCACGACGCGTGCGTGCGAGCGATCCCGTACGGCAGCAGCGATCCTCGCCAGTGCGAGGTGCGGGTCGTCGGGGACGAGCGCCGCCGCCGCGCCGAGTGCCAGTGCGTGACGGACGAAGTCGACGCCGCCTCCCACCGCGACGAAGAGATCGCCCTCGGCGATGCGGCGAGAGTCGATCTTCATGCCCGTCACCTCCTCGGCCCACGGCCTCGCGTGGAGACGCCCGAGCGGCTCGATGACGGACAGCTCGAGCGGGATCACGCGCGCGCCGCCAGCCGCCGCAGGGCCATGCGCGCCACCTCGCGGTCGTCGAACGGGACGCGACCGTCGCGGAGCTCCTGCTCGACGTCGGCGCCCTTGCCGGCGATGACGACGACGTCGCCGGGCTCCGCGGCCTCCAACGCCCGCTCGATGGCGGCGCGGCGGTCGAGGACGATGTCGACCGCGCCGCTCGCGCCCGTTGCGACCGCGCCGGCGATTCCGGCCGGATCCTCGGATCGCGGATTGTCGGTCGTGACGATCGCGTGATTGGCCAGTTCCGACGCAACGCGACCCATCAGCGGACGCTTGTCGCGATCGCGGTCTCCACCGGCGCCGAAAACGACGATCAGCCGCCCCCCGCCGAGTTCGCGCGCCGCCCGAAGGGCGTTCTCGAGCGAATCCGGGCTGTGCGCGTAGTCGACGATCACCGCGAACGGCTGCCCCTCGTCGACCGCCTCGAATCGTCCCGGGATCGCGTCGACGCGCTCGATCCCACGACGGATCGCGTCGTCGTGGACGCCGAGCACTCTCGCGGAGAGCGCAGCGGCCACGGCGTTCTCGCGGTTGAACGCGCCGAGGAGCTTCAGGTCGATTCCGTCGAGGACTTCGGCGGCGCTGGACTCGTCGAAGACGACCGCGTCCGGGCGCTCGGCCGCGAGCAGGCGGCCGTACTCGTCGCCGACGTTCACGACCGCCCGCTCCGCCTGGTCGAACAGTGCGCGCTTGGCGGCGAAGTACGCGTCCATCGAGCCGTGGAAGTCGAGATGGTCCTGCGTCAGGTTCGTGAACGCGAGCACGCCGAACCGCGTCCCGTCGAGTCGGCCCTTCGCCTGCGCGATCGACGTCGCCTCGATCACGCACGACGTGTCGCCCGCGTCGAGCATCTCGCGGAACAGCCGCTGCAGGTCGATCGCCTCGGGAGTGTTGAGGCCCGTCGCGCGCGTGGTGCCGCCGACGCGGCGCTCGATGTTCGTCAGCAGGCCTGGGCGCCGCCCGGCGACCGTGAGGATCGAGTGGAGCAGGAACGCCGTCGTCGTCTTGCCGTTCGTGCCCGTGATCCCCGCCACCTCGAGCTCGCGCGTCGGATCGCCGAAGAACAGAACCGCAGCGGCCGGCATCGCCTTCCTCACGTTGGGGACGACGAGCTGCGGAACCGCGACCTCGAGCCGCCGTTCGACGACGAGCGCCGCCGCGCCCGCGGCGACAGCTGCCGGCGCGAGGTCGTGTCCGTCGGTCGACGCGCCGCGCACGCAGAAGAAGAGTGCGCCGGGCGCGACGGAGCGCGTGTCGTAGGCGAGGTCGCGGACCTCGACCGGAGCCCGGTCGACGACCTCCGCCGCCCCGAGCGCCGCGCTGAAGCGCCGCAGGTCCATCGGCGCGGAGGTTACCGGCCGCCGCCGAGGTGCCCCGACGTGCCCCCACATGCCCCCAAGGGGCGGCGAGGCCCCTGAAGTCACGGTACCGATGGAGATGTGCCGTGTCTGTCACGGGTTCGCGCCGAATTCGTGAACTCGCGGCTGCGACACTTGCGCAATGCTGACGGCGCCGCTGCCGCCCGAGCTCGAGCGCGCGCTGGCCGACGCCACGCGGGGGCGCGCGTCGGCGCGCTCGAGCGCCGAGCTGACGAGGCGCTACCGTGATCCGGCCGCGACCCCGGGGCCGGTGGCCCGGTCGCCGGAGGACGTGCGCGCCTACGCCGTGGCGCGGCTCCCGGCCACGTACGCGGCCGTTCGAATCGCGCTCGACGAGCTTCGGTCGCGGATCCCGTCGTTCGCCCCCGACAGCCTGCTCGACCTCGGCGCGGGCCCGGGGACGGCGGCGTGGGCCGCCGCCGACGCCTGGCCGACGGTCGGACGCGTGACGGCGGTCGAGCCGGAGGCCGAGATGCGTCGGCTCGGGGTCGAGCTCGCGCGATCGGCACCGTCACGCTCGGTGGCGGAGGCCGAATGGCTCGCGCAGGCGCTCCCGGGCGGGGCGATCCCGTCGACGAGCTTCGACCTCGTGACGCTTTCGTACGTCCTCGGCGAGATCGACGAGCGCGACCGTCCCGTCGTCGTCGAGCGCGCCTGGGCCGCGACTACGCAAGCGCTCGTCGTCGTCGAGCCGGGGACGCCGGCGGGCTACCAACGAGTGATCGAGGCGCGCGACGGCCTGATCGCGCTCGGCGCGACCGTCGTCGCCCCTTGCCCGCACGACCGCGCGTGCCCGCTCGTGGGAACCGGGGACTGGTGCCACTTCGCCGTCCGCCTCCCGCGCACGCGGGCGCACCGCGAGGCGAAGGATGCGCGGCTCGGTCACGAGGACGAGAAGCTCTCCTACGTCGTCGTCGCCCGTGCGCCCGCACCGCAGGCCGCCGCGCGGATCCTGCGCCACCCGCAGATCCGCCGGGGGCACGTCCTGCTCGAGATCTGCGCGCCCGACGGGGCGCGCGCCGAAACGGTCTCGAAGCGCGAAGGAGAGCGCTACCGGCGCGCGCGCAAGGTCGCGTGGGGCGAGGACCTCGGCGGGTGACGCCGGTCATTCCGTCGTCGTCGCGGTCGCAGACGCGTCCGGTGGGATCTCGAGGTACTGGAGCCCGAACTTCGCGATCTCGGCGAACGCCGGTGCCGCCACGACCCCGCCGAAGATCGCGCCGCGGGGCTCGTCGGCCATCACGAGGATCACGAGCCGCGGCTTCGCCGCCGGCACCATCCCGACGAAGGACGCGACGTACTTCGACGACGAGTAGCCGCCGTTGGAATCGGCCTTCTGCGCCGTTCCCGTCTTGCCGGCCACGCGATACCCCGGAACCGCCGCCGCAGTGCCCGTCCCACCCTGCTGCACCACGTCCGCCAGCATCGCGCGCACCTGCTGGTTGACCTGCGCCGTCATGATCCGCCGCCGCTCGACCTTCGCGCGGCCCCGCCCGACGACCCGCTCCACGAGGTGCGGCTGCACCAGCTCGCCACCGTTCGCGACGGCCGCGTACACGCTCGCCATCTGGATCGGCGTCACCGCGATCCCCTGGCCGATCGGCACGTTGCCGATCGTCGAGCCCGACCACTGGTCGAGCGGGAGCACGAGCCCCGCACTCTCCCCTGGGAAGTCGACTCCCGTCTGCTTGCCGAAGCCGAACCGCTCGATCCACTTCGCGAGGCGCTCCGACCCGAGTTTCTTCGCGAGCGTGATCGCCCCGACGTTCGACGACCGCGAGAGGATCTGCGCGACGCTCATCGTCTCGGTCGGCCTCTGCTCGGCGTCGTGGATCCAGCGGTCGGCGACCTGGATCGTGTACGGGAGCGTGAACGTCGTGGAAGGTGTGACGAGACCCTCGGAGAGCGCCCCGGTGACCGTCACGAGCTTGAATGTCGAGCCCGGCTCGTACAGGTCCGTGACCGCGCGGTTCCGCTGCATCGCCTGCGGCACGCGGTTCGCATCGTTCGCGTCGTAGCCCGGCGCCTGCGCAAGGGCGAGGATCTCGCCCGTCGACGGGTCGAGCACGACCGCGCAGGCCGCCTTCGCATGCCACTTGGCGACCGTCTCGCGCATCACCTGCTCCGCCTGCGCCTGGATGCGGTGGTCGATCGTGAGGTAGACGTCGCGGCCCGAGCGCTCCGACGTCGAGCTCAGGACGTCGATCGCCCGCCCCACCGGGTCGCGGATGATCGTCTGCCGGCCGGGCTTCCCGGCGAGCGAGCGTTCCTGCGCGACCTCGACTCCCGACAGCCCCTGGTTGTCGTCGCCGGCGTACCCGACGACCTGCGCCGCGACCGTCCGCTGCGGGTACGAGCGCCGCTCCACGGAGTAGAACCCGAGCCCCGGCAACTCGCGCCGCGCGAGCCGGGCCGCCGCCGCCGGCTCGGCGAACCGCTCGATCCGGACGAAGTGCTTCCGGCGGTCGAGGAGCTGCGGGTAGAGATCGTTCGCGGCGACGCCGAGATCCCTCTCCACCGCGCGAGCGACCGCACGCGCGTTCTGGATCTGGCTCGGGTCGGCGAAGACCGTCGTCTTCTCCTCGCCGATCGCGAGCTGGACGCCCGAGCGGTCGAAGATCGTTCCCCGCGGCGCGGGGATGGTCACCGTCTGGCGGTGCTGTGACCGCGCGAGGCCGCCGAGCTCGGCTGCGCGAATTCCCTGGAGCCAGACCGCGCGCGCGAGGGTGCCGGCGAGGGCGACGACGAGAAAGACGAGGAGCAGGCGGATCCGGCGGTTGACCTGCTTCTCGGCCTTCGTCATCGCGAGACGTCGACGTACCCGAAGGTCGCGGGATCCGCGGGCGCGAGCTTCAGCTCCCGACGGGCGCGCTCCTGCACGCGCGGCGAGGCGAGCGCGGCCGAGAGCGCCGACTGCAACGCCGCGTTCTCGGCCCGAAGCCGCGTGCGCTCGCGGCTCGACTCGTCGAGGCCGAGGTTGAGGCGCAGCACCGCGACGTTGACGAAGACGACGCCCGCGAGCAGGAGGGCACTGACGGCGATCCAGACGATGCCGCCTCTCGCGCGTGTCCGCCGCCGCACCGAGTCGCGCCGCCGTTTGCGGATGTGCGGCGCCGGCGCGGCGACGGCGGCGGCGTCGATCCCCCAGCTAGCCAATCGTCACCGCCACGCGGAGGCGCGCGGACTGCGCCCTCGGGTTCCGCTGAACCTCCGTCGCGCTCGGGCGGATCGCGCGCCGCGGCGTGGCCCGGAGCGACGGCTGCGCGCCGCATGCGCAGACGGGGAAGTCGGGCGGGCACGTGCACCCGTGCTCCTCACGGCGCATGAACCGCTTGACGATCCGGTCCTCGAGCGAGTGGAACGACACGACGGCGAGCCTCCCCCCGGGACGAAGCATCCGGAGCGCGGACGGCAACGCGCGCTCGAGCGACCCGAGCTCATCGTTGACCTCGATCCGCAGGGCCTGGAACACCCGCTTGGCGGGGTGGCCCTCGCCGAAGCGCGCAGGCGCGGGGATCGCGGCCTTCACGGTCTCGACCAGGTCGCCGGTCCGTTCGAAGGGCTGCTGAGCGCGGCGCCGGGCGATCGCGCGCGCGATCTGCCTCGCATACCGCTCCTCGCCGTAGCGCCGGAAGATGTCCTCCAGCTCGCGTTCGCCCGCCTCGTTCACGACCTCGCGCGCGCTCACCGGAGCCGACGGATCCATGCGCATGTCGAGGGGCGCGTCCGCGGCATACGAGAAGCCGCGCTCCCGTCGGTCGAGCTGCATCGACGAGACGCCGAGGTCCATCAGAATTGCATCCGCCTCGACGCCGTTGTCGGCGAGCTGCGTGAGCACGGTTGAGAATTCGCCGTGGAGGAGCCGAGTCTTTGTCGGAGTTTGGCGACGCAGCCGCTCGAAGTACGGCGCGACCGTCGGATCGCGGTCGATCGCGATCAGCTTCCCCTCTCCGCGCAGCCGCGGGACGAGCAGCGACGAGTGGCCGCCGGCGCCGAACGTGCAGTCGACGACGGTCTCGCCCGGCCGCGGATCGAGCGCCGCGAGGACCTCCTCGGCGAGGACGGGGACGTGATCAGTCTCGGTTGGCAAGACGCTCGGCAACATTCTCCGCGCTCCCTTCGACCTCGTTCAGATGCGCGCGCCAGGCGGCGCGGTCCCAGATCTCCAGATGGTCGTAGACGCCGGCGACCGTGACCTCCCGCGTCAAGCCTGCGGCCTCGAGCAGCGTCGCCGGCAGCACCATCCGTCCCTGCTTGTCGAGCTCTCCCGTCGTCGCGCCCGAGAAGAAATGCCGACGCATCAGGCGCGACTCCCTGCTGAGCGGGTCGAGCTCGCGAATACGGCCGGCGAGACGCTCCCATTCGCCGCGGGGGTGCGCGTACAGGCACCCGTCCATCCCGCGGCTGACGACGACGCCGTCCGCAAACGCATCGCGGAGCTTCGCCGGCAGGGTGAGCCGGTTCTTGTCGTCGAGAGAATGCTCATGTTCGCCCAGCAGCATGGTCCACTGCGCCCCACTGTACCCCACCGTGTTCCACCTGTAAACCACGGCGACTCATGGACGGATTCGCTCGTTGCGCTGCGCGCGCCGCACTCCTGATATGACGGAGCCGACATGTCGACCAGGAGGACCGAGCGGTGAGCGCAGGCGGGAGAGCACGCGCCCGAGGGCGGCTGGTGCAGCGGTTCGGGCTCGTGGCGGCAATCGGCGGCGTGCTTGCCCTGCTGCTGCTGGTGAGCGGGCACTGGATCCTCGCGGTGATAGCCGCGGTCGTCGCGCTCGTCGCGGGATGGCTCCTCCTTCAGGCGCGCGGCGTTCGCTGACGAGCGCGCGCGGCCGTCGCGCCGCCCCTTCGGGCGACGACGGGCTTGCGGCCGAAATCGGCGTCTCACGCGGCCCCGGCGGCGGCCGTTACAACCGATGATGAGCACGGTGACGCTGTCGATCCCGCCGTTCGAGCGCTTCTATGCGCGGCACTGCGACGAGGTGCTCGCCTACCTCAGGCGGCTCGTCGGGCAACGGGCGGAGGATGCGTGGCAGGAGACGTTCCTGCGCGCGCTCCGGGCGTACCCGCGCCTCGAGCACGGGCGCCACCTCCGCTCGTGGGTCTTCACCATCGCGACGAACGTCGCGCTGGACGAGCTGCGGCGGCGAAACATCCCGAGTGACGCACTGGCAGCGGAAGCGGCAGGGAACGGTGGGGCCGTCGAGCTCCGGCGCGACGCATTCCGCGAGCTCGAGCATCTCACCGGCGAGCTGCCGCCGACGGAGCGCGCCGCGGTCGTGCTGCGCTACGGGTACGACCTGCCGTACGCCGACATCGCCTCTGCCCTCGGCTCGTCGGAGGACGCCGCCCGCGCGGCCGCGTCCTCGGGCGTCCGGCGGCTGAGGGCCAGCCTGACGTCCGAAAGGAGGAGCCTTGACCGTCACGCCTGAGCTCGACGCGCGGTTCCGTGCGGCTGCCGTCGCGGAGCGCCTCGTCGACGTCCGCTTCGACGTGGTCTCCACGCCCGTCGGCGACCTGCTCGTCGCCGCGACCGACCGCGGGCTCTGCCGGATCGCATTCGCGCCGGACGGAGTGGACGACCAGCTCGCACGGACGTACGGCGCGCGGGTCCTGCGCGTCCCGCTCGACGACGTCCGCCGGGAGCTCGACGAGTACTTCGAAGGCCGACGCACGACCTTCGACCTACCGCTCGACCTGCGCGTCGCCCCGTTCCACGAGGCCGTGCTCGCCGAGCTCGCGCAGGTGCCGTACGGCCGCACCGACACGTATGGAAGCCTCGCCGCGCGGGTCGGGCGCCCACGCGCCGCGCGCGCCGTCGGCACGGTCATGAACCGGAATCCGATCCCGATCGTCCTCCCGTGCCACCGCGTCGTCGGCGCCAACGGGTCGCTGACGGGCTACGGCGGCGGCCTGCACGTGAAGCGCGCCCTGCTCGAGCTCGAGGGCGCGCTCCTGCCGTCGTAGACGGCGCGCTACCCGATGCTCGCGAGCGACTCCGCAACGAGCCGCTCGGCCTCGGCGAGCGCGGCGCGGGCGAGGCCGGTGCCGAAGGTGACCCGCGCGGCGCCGGCGGCCGCGTACGGCGCGAGGCTCTCCCCCGGGCGCGCGAGCACGTTGACCGGGCCGTCGATCCGCGCGACGAGCGTCCCGACGAGCTCGCGCGGCGCCGCGATCGGATAGACGCAGTCGACGCCGGCTTCGAAGTAGGCGGCAGCGCGCTCGACCGCCTCGTCGAGGTCGCCGCTCCCCTTCAGGAAGACGTCGATGCGCGCATTGAGGACGAGCGGGGGCGCGGCGGCGCGCACCGCCCGCAGCAGCTCGGCCTGCTCGTCGAGCGCGAGGAGCGACCCGCCGCGCGAGTCCTCGAGGTTCATCCCGGCCGCCCCCGCGGCGAGCGCGCCGGCCGCCGTACGCGGCGGATCGCCGTAGCCCGCCTCGAGGTCCGCCGTCAGGGGCACGTCGACCGCAGCCGCGATCCGTCCGACGGCCTGCAGCATCACGTCGACAGGCGTCCGCTCGCCGTCCTCCCACCCGAGGGCGCGCGCGACGCCGCCGCTCGTCGTCGCGAGCGCGCGGCAGCCGGGCACCTGCGCGAGGGCGCGGGCGCTCGCGACGTCCCACGCATTCGGCAGCACGAGCATCGGCGGCGTCCGGTGGAGCGCGCGCAGCGTGTCGGTGGCGTCCACGCCCGCGACCATACTGCGCGGCAACCCGGCGCTCCCGCTCGAGGGGCGCCGCGCCGGCGTCAGTCCGTCTCGTACCGCGGGTCGTGTGCGGCCGCGAGCTTCGCGAGGAGCGCCTGCAGCGTCTCTCGCTCTGACGCCGTCAGCGGCGCGAGCAGATCGGAGTCGACGTCCGTCACCACCTGCCGGAGCCGCTCGAGCTCGTGCTTACCTGCCGCGGTCAGCGTGACGACGTGGCGGCGGCGGTCGTTCACGTCCCGCCGGCGCTCGATCAGGCCCTCCCCCTCCAACTCGTCGAGGAGCCCGACCAGGTAGCTCCGGTCGTAGAGCAACGCGTCGGCGATCGCCGCCTGCGTCGCGCACGCGCCCTGCGCGAGTACGGCGAGCACGGGATAGGCGAACGGCACCGTCCCGGCCTCCTCGAACGCGTGCAGCGTCTTCTCCTTCGCGATCATCCCGACCCGCTTGGCGAGGAACGACGAGCTCTCGGCGAACTCGCGTGGCGCCCGGACGACCCTCTTCGGCTCGGTCACTTCGGTCATGACGGAAGTGTAGCTCGTCCTATCGTGACTTTTATGTATAGTGGAGTTGTTCCACTATTAAGGGAGTCGATAGATGTCACATTCCATCCATACCCGCTGGGCTGCACTTGCACTGATCGTCGTCGCGCAGTTCATGGTCGTGCTCGACATGTCGATCGTCAATGTCGCGCTCAGCTCGATGAAGTCGGACCTCGGGTTCTCGGAAGCCGGTCTGCAATGGGTCATCACCGCCTATGCGATCGTCTTCGGCGGATTCCTGCTCCTCGGCGGGCGCCTGGGCGACCTGTACGGCCGCCGTCGGATGTTCATCGCCGGCTTGCTCGTGTTCGCCGGCGGCTCGGCGCTCGCCGCCCTCGCGTGGTCCTCGGCGTCGCTGATCGCATTCCGCGCGGTGCAGGGGCTCGGCGGCGCTCTGTTCGCCCCCGCGGGCCTCTCGCTCCTGATGACGACGTTCAGGGAGGGGCGCGACCGGAACCTCGCGATCGGCGTCTGGGGCGCAGCCTCGGGCAGCGGCGGCGCCGCCGGAGTGCTGCTCGGCGGCGTTCTCACCTCCTATCTGAGCTGGCCGTGGATCTTCCTGGTGAACGTGCCGGTCGGGATTGCCGTCGCCGCGCTCGCGCCGCGGTTCATCTCGGAAGCGCGGCGGATGCCGGGGAAGCGTCATTTCGACGTGGCAGGTGCGACCTCGGTGACGGCGTCGCTGATGATCTTCGTGTACGCGTTGACCTACGCGACCGAGCACGGGTGGAGCTCGGCCACGACGATCGGCCTACTCGGCCTTGCGGCGGCGCTCCTGGGCGCCTTCGTCTCCATCGAACGCCGTACGGCGGCGCCCCTGATGCCACTCTCCATCTTCGGCGTCCGGACGCTCGCCGCCGGAAACGTGATCACCGTCGTCCTGGCCTCGGTCGCATTCTCGACGTTCTTCCTACTCGGGCTGTACCTGCAGCAGGTCGAGCACTACTCGGCTGCGCAGACGGGCGTCGCGTTCACGGCGATCGCGCTGCCGATCGCATTCCTGTCGAACTTCGTCGGTGGCCTCGTTCGGCGTTTCGGCGCGCGGCCCGTGCTCGTGCTCGGGTTGCTGCTCATCGTCGCGGCGGAAGGCTTCCTGATCCGCCTCCCGGTCCACAGCGACTACGTCGTCGATCTCCTGCCCGCATTCCTGCTGATGGGGATCGGGATGGCGCTCTCGTGGGTCCCGGTGACGATCGCGTCGCTCGCCGGCGTCTCCCCCGCCGAATCCGGGATCGCCTCCGGGATCTCGAACACCGGGCGCCAGGTCGGCGGCGCCGTCGGCCTCGCGGTCGTCAGCACGATTGCTGCCGCCTACGGGGGTGCGGGCCCGGTAGGCCTCACGCACGGGTTCCACGTCGCGTTCGGCGTCCTGCTCGCCCTGTCAGTGGTCGCGGTCGCGGTCAGCGCCGTCTTCCTCGTCCCGCGCGAGAGGGTCGTGACGGAGGCGTCGCCCGCACAGGGCGCGCCTGGGGAAGCTCTCGCGGAGGCGGCGTAGCGGCGAGGCACCGCGCGTCCGATCCAGTGGCGGAAGCGTAGGGGTGGGTGCCGCCGTCCGCCCCTACGCCTCGGCCGAGGCGTCAGCGGCCCGTCATGCTCGGCTCCCGACGGCACTCGTCGTCGGCGACGGCTGGCGGCCGCGCACCTGCGCGAGCGCACGCGCGCTCGCGACGTCCCTCTGCAGAACAAGCATCGGCGGCCCCGATGGAGACCCGCAGCGTGTCCGTCGCGTGCACCGGTTTGCGTTCGACGCGTTCCGCGCGTCGCTCTGACGCGGGGCCTACTCCGCCGGCAGCTCCCCGAGGAGCCGGTAGCCGACGCCCCATCTGTTCTCGACGAACGGCGTCGCCGGGTCGACGGCGCGAAGCTTCTTGCGCAGCCGCGAGGCGTGGGAGTCGAGCGTCCGCGTCCGCGCGTCGGCGGTGTAGCCCCAGATGTCGCGCAGGAGCTCCAGCTTCGTGAAGACGCGATCCGGCTCGCCGGCGAGGCGGATCAGGAGCTCGTACTCCTTCTGGGCCACGTGGATCCGGACGCCGCGCACCGTCACGCTCCGGGTGCGCAGGTCGATGCGGATCGGCGGCGCCTCCACCACCTCGCGCTCGCGCGGCGCCGCCCGCCGCAGCACGGCGTGAATCCGCTCCACGAGCTCGTCGTAGTGGAACGGCCGGCCGACGTAGTCGTCACAGCCTCGCCTGAAGGCGCGGACGCGGTCGACGTGGTCGGACTCGGTGCGGCCGAGGACGATGATCGCCGCCGCGCCGCACCAGCGCTCGAACTCCGCCTCGTCGTCCGCGATCACGAGGTCGGGCCTCCCCACGCCGTCGGCGACGATCTCGAATCCGTCGCGGCGCAGGTGCCGCTCGAGGAAGCCCCGCGACGCCGGCTCGTTGTCGGCGAGGAGCAGGGCGGCGGTCATGCCGACGACCGTAGCGCCGTCCCAGCGCGGCGAACAGATGTCCTTTGCCGCGAGTGTGTGCCGAGTCTTCCTCAGCCGTCCGGATCAGATCCGGCCGGAGCGGACAACGCTCCAGAGCAGCCAGACGCCGAGAACCGTCGACATCACGAACCCGACCGCCGAGATGACGTGGATTCCCAGGATCTGCGGGCCGTTCTCCGCGAAGATCCCGATCAGGCTCGAGCCGATCAGGCCGCCGGTGACGACGAGCGCGATCACGAGGCGGTTGAAGAGCACGTCGAGCTTGCTCATGAGGTCCTCGAGCCCCTTGTGCACGAACCCGACCTCGATCTGCCCGTCGCGCACCTGCTCGAGGGTGTCATGGATCTGGTACGGCAGCTCGTAGGTCATCTGCGCGAAGTTCCAGCCCTCGCGGCGCACCCGCGACGCGATCCGTCGCGGCGTGAACCGCGACACGAGCAGCGCGCGCGCGTACGGCTTCGCGACCTCGAAGACGTTGAAGTCGGGGTACAGGTCGACGCCGACCGACCCGAGCGTCGCGATCGCCTTGTCGAGCATGACGAACCGGGTCGGCACGCGCAGGTTCATCGAGTAGATCAGCCCGAACGCCTCCCGGATCACCTGGATCGGGTCGATGTCCTGCAGGCTCGCGCCGTAGTAGCGGTAGTAGAGCTCCCGCAGCTCCGCGACGAACTCCTCCTCTCGCTCCTTCGGATACTTGACGCCCAGGTCGGAGAGCCGCCGCGGGAGCGCCTCGATGTTCTCAGACGCGGCGTCGATGAAGAGCCGCGTCAGGCGCGACATGTCGTCGTCGGTCAGCTTTCCGGTGAGGCCGAAGTCGACGAGGCCGATGCGCTCGGGCGAGAGGACGAGGATGTTCGCCGGGTGCGGATCGCCGTGGAAGAAGCCGTGGCGGAAGATCATCGTCATCCACGCGTCCGTCATCACATAGGCGAGCCGCCGGCGCTGGTCGAGGGTCCACCGGTCGAGCTCCAGGTCCGCGAGCTGGGTGCCCTCGATGTACTCGAGCGTCAGGACGCGCGCGCGGGTGTAGCTCCAGTAGACGCGCGGCACGACGACGTGCGGATTTCCTGCGAAGTTCCGGTGGAACCCGTCGGCGTTCCGCGCCTCGAGGCGGTAGTCCAGCTCCTGGCGGATCGAGCGCGCGAACTCGTCGACGAGGTCGCGCGTGTCGACGAAGTCGAGCGCCCGGACGCGCTCCTTGACGAGGCGCGCCGCCTGCATCATCAGCTGGATGTCGCTCTCGATCTGGCGTGGCGCGTTCGGGCGCTGCACCTTGACGACGACGCGCTTCCCGTTCGGGAGGACGGCGCGGTGCACCTGGCCGATCGAGGCCGCGGCGAGCGCCTGCTCGTCGAACTCGACGAAGAGGCGCTCGATCGGCTGGCCCAGGTCCTCGCGCACGACGCGCTCGACGTCGGCGAACGGGAACGGCCGGACGTCGTCCTGGAGCCCTCGCAGCTCCGCCACGATGTCCGGCGGAACGACGTCCGGCCGCGTCGAGAGCAGCTGACCGAACTTGACGAAGGTTGGGCCGAGCTCGTCGAGCATCTCGCGGAGGTGCCGTCCGCGCGCGGTGCTCCCGTCGGCGGGCGGGCGCCCTCGCCGCCCCGAGACGAGATATCCGAAGCCGTGGCGGACCGCGACCTGCGCGATCTCGCTCAGACGGCCGAGGTTCCGCTGCTTCGGACGGGTCGTGGCCACGCAGACCAGTCTTGCACGGGCCACGTGCGACAATGGGGAATGGCCGCGCTTACGCCGCACCTCCGCCCGCGCTATCGCGGAGTGAGCCACCAGTGGGCGTTCTTCCTGTCGCTCGGCACCGGCGCCGCGCTCGTGGTGGACGCATCGGGCGCAAAGGCACGCCTCGCCGCGATCGCGTTCGCGGCGAGCGTGGCGGCGATGTTCGGCGCGAGCGCGCTCTATCACCGCATCCTGTGGTCGACGCCGGAGCGGCGGCGCACGTTCGCCAAGATCGACCACGCGGCGATCTACCTCCTCATCGCCGGCACCTACACACCGTTCGGCCTGCTCGTCCTCGAAGGTGCCTGGCGGTGGACGATGCTCCTCGTGGTGTGGACGGGCGCCGCGTGCGCGATCGTGGTGAAGGTCGTCTGGTGCGGCGGGCCGAAATGGGTTTCCGCCGCGATCGGGATCGCGCTCGGCTGGGTCGCGGTGATCGCGTTCCCGCAGCTCGTGAAGATCGGCCTGGCGGGAATCGTGCTCGTGGTTGTGGGCGGCCTCTGCTACACCGTCGGCGCCGTCGTGTACGCGTCGCGCCGGCCCGACCCCGTGCCCCGCGTGTTCGGCTACCACGAGGTCTTCCACGCGCTCGTCGTCGCGGCCGCGGTGTGTCAGTACGTGGCGATCGCGTTCTTCGTGCTCCCGCGCGCGTAGAAGTTCAGAAACCCGTAAGGCGCCGGCAAGCGCGGCGCAACCTCTCACGGCGACGCTTTGCGCGTCAACGTCCAGAGGAGGAGCTCATGAAGCACGTGCTGGTCGTCGCGGCCGTCGCAGCCGCCGCCGCGGTGGTGTCCGCAACCGCCGCCGGCGGGGTCACCGGCCCGTCGATCTTCGTCAATGGCACGCTGTACCGGACCGTGGGGACGCCGACCGACTTCTCGCAGACCGGCGCACCCGCGAGCAGCTTCCAGACGATCTACGACCTCGGCGGGTTCCAGTCGAACGTCGCCGACGCGGCGCCCGGCGATCCCGGGTTCCGCGGCGGTCGGTGGCAGGTGCATGCCATCGCATACAACACGAACTACGCCACAACCCTGGCGGCGCACGACGCGAACGGGAGCGGCACCCTCGACAGCGCGGCCGAAGTGACCGCGGCCCTCGCAGACGCGGGGCCGGGCGGCGCGGCCGACCTCGGGGTCGTCAAGTCGTTCGAGTGCCCGCTGATCAAGGTTCCGCCCTCGCACTGAGGGCGACCGGCCGCGACAATGACGGCCGTGACGACGATCCTGGTGGTCGACGACGAGCCGATCGTCAGAGACGTCCTCGTCCGGTATCTCCGCCGCGACGGGTTCACGACGATCGAAGCGGCCGACGGCGACGCCGCGCGCGACCTGGTCGCGCGCGGCGAGCCGCACCTCGTCGTCCTCGACGTGATGCTGCCCGGGACCGACGGCCTCACGCTCTGCCGCTGGATCCGCGAGCGGTCGACCCTGCCGGTGATCCTCCTCACCGCCCGCGGTGAGGAGACCGACCGGATCGTGGGGCTCGAGCTCGGTGCCGACGACTACGTCACGAAGCCGTTCTCGCCGCGCGAGGTCGCGGCCCGCGTCCGCTCCGTCCTACGGCGCGCGCAGGCCCAGCCGGCGCCGCGCGAGCGGCTCGAGTTCGACGGTCTCGTGATCGACGCCGGGACGCGAGAGGTGGCCCTCGACGGGACACCGCTTCGCCTCACCGCGAAGGAGTTCGACCTGTTGCTCTTCCTCGCGTCGCACCCGCGGCGGGTCTTCTCCCGCGAGCAGCTGATGCAGAGCGTGTGGGGCTACACCGCGGCTCTCGACACCGGCACCGTCACCGTCCACCTGCGCCGGCTGCGAACGAAGGTCGAGCGCGACCCGTCGCGGCCCGAGCGTCTCGAGACGGTCTGGGGCGTCGGGTACCGGTTCATGCCGTGATCGCGCTCGCGCTCGTCGTCGCCGCCGCCACGCTCGTGGGCGCCGTCGCCGCCACGGCGCTCCTGCGGCTGCTCCCGACGGTCCGCCTGCAGCTCGCGGGCCTCGCGCTGCTCGCCGTCGCCGTTCCTCTCGCGGCCGTCCTGCTCTCGGGCTGGGTGATGTTCCACATGGGCGACGACGTGAAGATCCTCGCGGTCGCCGCCACGTCCGCGGCCGCGGCGGCGGCGACCGCGCTCGCGATCGGATCGAACCTCGCGCGGCGGATCCGCGACCTCGCCGACGCATCGCACGAGCTTGCCGAGGGCGACCTGACCGCACGTGCGCCAGAATCGGGGCCGCGCGAGCTCGCGCAGCTCGGAAGGTCCTTCAACGAGATGGCCGCGAACCTCGAGCGGCTCTTCGACGCGCGGCGCGAGCTCGTCGAAGGGGCGAGCCACGATCTCAGGACGCCGATCGGCTCGATGCTCGCGATGCTCGAGGCGATCGACGACGGCCTGGCGACGCCCGACGAGTACCTCCCGGCGCTCCGCGACCAGGCGCGGCGCCTCGCGGTGCTCGTGGAGGACCTCTTCGAGCTCGCGCGCATCGATTCGGGCGCCCTCGCGCACGAGCTTCGCCCGGTGTCGCTCGTCGGGCTCGTCGACGGCTGCCTGCGCGGCGTCGCGGCGGAGGCGGCGGCGCGCAGGGTCCACCTCGAGCGAAGGGTCGAGCAGGCGCCGCCGGACGTCACGTGCGCTCCCGAGGAGGTCGAGCGCGTGCTGGCGAACCTGCTCGCGAACGCCCTCAGGCACACGCCGTCGGACGGCTCTATCGTCGTCGCCGTCGACGGCGGCGACGATGAGGTTCGCGTGAGCGTGGAGGACACCGGGGACGGGATCTCGCGCGAGACGGCGGGAAGGATGTTCGACCGCTTCTGGCGCAGCGACGGCGCCCGTTCGGCCGATGACGGCGGCGCCGGCCTCGGCCTCGCGATCGCGCGCGGCCTCGTCGAGCGGCACGGCGGCCGCATCTGGGCCGAGCCGCGGGCCGGGGGCGGCGCGCGCGTCTGCTTCACGCTGCCCGCCCGCTGACGGCGTCCGCCGCCTCGGCGGCTAGGACTCGTGAATGCGGCGGATCGTCGCCTGCCACGCGCCGCGCGGCGCGGCCACGTCGACGACGTCGCCGACCTTCCTGCCGAGCAGTGCGGATCCCAGAGGCGACGTGGGCGAGACCGTGCCGGAGCCGCCCACGGCGCTCACCTCGACCGTCATCGTCTCGCCGCGGTCGTCCGCGACGTCCACGACCGAGCCGATCCCGACGGTGTCGCCGCTCGCGTCGTCGACGATCTCCGAGTGGTCGAGGCGCGCGCGCAGCGTCCGGATGCGCGCCTCCAGCATGCCCTGCTCGTTCTTCGCCGCGTGGTACTCGAAGTTCTCCGACAGGTCGCCGAACTCGCGCGCCTTCTTGATGGCGGCGACGATCTCGGTCCGCCGTGGTCCCTCGAGATCCTCGAGCTCGGTCCGCAGCGCGTCGGCCTGCTTCGCCGTCAGCCTCTCGGGCGCGTTGTTCGTCATCGCGCGAGCTTACCGGGGCACGCACCGAAGGAGGGCGTTGCGCGGCGTCGGGCGCTGTGGCAGCCCGAACGAGATCGGCAGGACGAGGCCGCTACCAGCGCGAGCGGCGGCCGCGACGCGAGGTGTAGAGGAGCCGCGGGCGTGCCATCTTCATCCCCGACTCCTCGAACGTCTCGGCGTGGCCCTGGAGGCGCGCGACGCGGCTGACGTCGGGCTGCTGCTCGGGGAGCACGAGCGTGATCGCAACGCCGGCGCGACCTGCGCGGCCGGTGCGACCGACGCGGTGCGTGTAGGAATCCGCCTCCTCCGGCGGATCGAAGTTGATCACGTGCGTGATGTCGTCGACGTCGAGGCCGCGGGCCGCGACGTCCGTCGCGACGAGCGTGCGCACCTTCCCGGCGTCGAACCGCGACAGCGCGCGCTCGCGCTGGGCCTGGCCCTTGTCGCCGTGGATCGCGGTCGCGTCGACGTCCGCTCGCCGCAGCTTCTCGACCAAGCGATCGGCGCCCGCCTTCGTCCGCACGAAGACGAGCGCGAGGCCGCGCTCCTCACCCAGGATGTCGACGAGCGTGCTCAGCTTGTCGTCGGCGGTGACGGGGACGAAGCGGTGCTCCACCTCCCCGGTCCGGACGTGGGCCGGGAGCTCGGCCTCGAACCGGGCCGGGAACTGCGTGTACCGGCGCGCAAGCTCGCCGACGTCGCCGTCGAGCGTGGCCGAGAAGAACATCGTCTGCCGGTCGCGCGGGAGGAGGCGGACGAGCCGGTCGACCTGCGGCTTGAAGCCCATGTCGAGCATGCGGTCGGCCTCGTCGAGCACGAGGATGCGAACGTTCTCGATCGAGAGGAGCCGCCGGTCCGAGAGGTCCTGGAGGCGGCCCGGCGTCGCGACGACGACGTGCGCGCCCTTCGCCTCCTGCGCCTGGCTGCGCAGCGGCACGCCGCCGTAGACGGACGCAACGCGGAGCCCCTCCGGCGCGACGAGCGCGAACTCCTCCGTCACCTGTGCGCAGAGCTCACGGGTCGGGACGAGGACGAGCGCCGCAGGAGCCGGCGCGTCGAGCTCGATGCGCTGGACGATCGGGATCGCGAACGCGAGCGTCTTGCCGGAGCCCGTCGGGCTCTTCGCGAGCACGTCGGCGCCCCGAAGGGCCTCCGGGATGACGAGCGACTGGATCTGGAACGGGTGACGGATTCCGCGCGCCTCGAGCGCGGCGGCAATCGCTTCGGACGCGCCGACGGCGCGAAAGTCCTGCTGGGTCACGTTGAAGAGCTCCTTCCGGTATCGAGATCGGGTCACCCGGAAGGGAACGCGACCTCACGGGAGAGCACGATTGCCCTCCGTACCGGCCACGGTAGCAGGCCGGTGTTACGGACCGGCGTCGGCGCGGTCCTCGAGGAGCCGCAGGCGGTGCTCGACCTGGGCGACCCGCAGCTCGAGCTCGTCCCATTCCTCACGCGTCACGAGCCCGAGCTCGCGAAAGACGTCGTGGAGCCGGTTGCGCGTGCCCTCGCCCACGCGCACGGCATCGCCGCGCCAGCGCGAGGTCGCCTCGTCGACGAGCGAGCGCGCCTCGTCGAGCCGGAGGCTGAGCAGCGAGACGATCCGCTCGAGGCCCTCGCGCTCGGGGCCTCCGTCCGGCTCGCGATCCGGGCCTCCGTCGGGGTCGCTAGCGGGCGCGGCCATGCGGGCGCGTCTTCCGGCGCTGGCGGCGCCGCTCGCGCTTGTCGACGCCGTCGCCGCCGTCGGTGACGGCTCCGACCGCCTCCTCGACCTCGTCGACGGGCGTCGACGGCGTGGGCTCTTCGGCTGCCGCGAGCGTCGCCTCGCGCAGCACGCGGTCGGCGGCGGGGCCCTCGACCGGAGCATCCTTCCGTCGCGCGAACTCGGGCTCGCGCGACTTCCACATCGCGAGCAGCGGCGTCGCGATGAAGATCGACGAGTAGGCGCCGGCGGTGATGCCGACCATCAGCGCGACGGCGAAGTCCTTCAGCGTCTCGCCGCCGAACAGGAAGAGCGACAGCACCGGGAGCAGGGTGATCAGGGTCGTGGCGAGCGACCGGCGGATCGTCTCCCACAACGACACGTTCGCGATCGTCGCCATCGACGACCGCCGCATCAGCGGAATATTCTCGCGCACGCGGTCGAAGATGATGATCGTGTCGTAGATCGAGTACCCGAGGACCGTCAGTACCGCGGCGACGGTCGACGCCGACACCTCCAGCTGGAAGACGGAGTAGAACCCGAGTGGGATCAGCACGTCGTGCGCCATCGCGACGATGACCGGCAGCGCGAACGCGAGCCCGTGGAACCTGATCGTGATGTAGAGCACGATCAGGAGCAGCGAGAAGATGATCGCGAGGATCGCCGACTTGGCGATCTGTTTCCCGAAGCTCGACGAGACGTTCCTGACGCCGAGCGAGATGTCCTGGCCGTACGCGTCGCGGAGGTTCGCGCTCAGCTTGTCCTGGTCGGCGGCGGCGAGGTGCTTCGTCCGGATCTGGAACTCCTTGTAGCGCTCCTCCCCGAACGCGTTGCCGCGGCCCTGGATGACGGCGTCGCCCTGGCCGATCGTCCGCGCGTGGTCACGCACCTGGCCGAGCGGGACCGGGCTCTTCGTCGCGAAGGAGATCTGGGTGCCGCCGCGGAAGTCGATCCCAAGGTTGAGCCCGTTCAGGGCGAGCGACCCGATCGTGATCGCGAGGACGACGCCGGAGATCGCGAACCACACGTTGCGGCGGCCGACGAAGTCGATCTGGAGCCAGCGGCCGCGCTGGCCGCCGCCCGCGCCCATGAAGCTCGGGTTGTCGAACCACTTGAAGCCCGCGAGCAGTCCGAGCATCGCGCGCGTCGCGGCGACCGCGGTCGCGAGCGAGATCACGGTTCCGATCAGCAGCATCAGCGCGAAGCCCTTGACGCCGGCCGTCGCGACCGCGAACAGCACGAGGGCCGTGATGCACGTCACGACGTTTGCGTCGATGATCGTGTGGAAGCCCTTCGCGTATCCGGCGGCGACGGCGGCGCGAACGGACTTGCCCGCTCGCGCCTCTTCTTTGATTCGTTCGAATATGACGATGTTCGCGTCGGCTGCGACGCCGATCGTGAGCACGAGGCCGGCGAATCCGGGGAGCGTCAGCGTGACGTTGAAGATCAGGATCGCCGCGTACAGGAGCGCCGCGTAGATCGCGAGCCCCGCGACCGCGACGAGGCCGAGGAACCGGTACACGATGAGCAGGAACAGCGCGACGACGAGGAGGCCGACGATCGCCGCGTTGCGCGCCTGGCGCAGCGAGTCGGCGCCGAGCGTCGCCGAGACGTCCGTCCGCTCGACCGTGTCGAAGTTCACGGGGAGGGCGCCGGTCTGGAGCACGAGTGCCAGGTTCTTCGCCTCGCGCAGACCCGCCATCCCGGTGATCTGCGCGCCGCCGCCGGCGGGGTCGATGCCGTCGGGGTTCTTCTCGTAGTCGATGTACGGGAAGGAGCGAATCTCGTTGTCGAGGACGATCGCGAAGTGCTGGAAGGACCGGTTGATGCGGCCCCGGATCGCCTCCTGCCGCGTGACGTCGTGGAAGATCTTGTTGCCCTTGCCCGTGAACTGCATCGTCACGAGGGGCTGGCCAGTGGTCGGGTCGAAGTCCTGCCGCGTTCCCGTCAGCTTCAGGTGCTGGCCCGTGAGCTGCGGAACGCGCTTGTCCTCCGGCACGTTCTCGCCGAGGCGGTGCTCGAAGAGGTAGAAGTAGCTCCGGCCCGGCGGCGGCTCGCTGTTCAGGCCGGGACAGACGACGGAGGTCCCGGCGGAGCACGTCACGACGACGTTGTTCTGCGGCACCTTGAGCACCTTCGTCCCGGCGGGCGGGAACTCCGAGCCGCGCTTGCCGGCGCGCGCGAGCACCTTCTGGTCCTTCTTCAGGTCGTTCTCGGTCGTGGCGGGACCGGCGATACGCCGCTTCGTCTTCGAGTCGAAGAGGTAGTACGCGCTCGGCTCGCCCTTGCCGGCCTTCGCCTGGACGCGCGTGAGGAGGTCGTAGAGCCTCGTGTTCGGAATGGGGACGCCTCCTGCGCCGACCGACGGCGAGACGAGAGACGTCTCGAGGTCGTAGAGCTCGAGCTGCGCCGTCTTCCCGATGAGGGCCGCGGCCTCGCCGACGTTGTGGACGCCCGCGAGCTCGATCACGATCTGGTTCGGGTCCTGCCTCCGGATCTCCGGCTCCGAAACGCCGAGCTTGTCGACGCGGTTCCGCATGATGTCGACGGAGCGGTCGAGATCCTCGCTCGTCAGCTTGTGGCCCCTGGGCGGCTGCGCCTCGAGGACGATCTCGAGCCCGCCCTGGAGGTCGAGGCCCTTCCGGAGGCTCTTCTTGAACGGTGACCCGGGAGCGCCGAGCAGAGCCACGCCGACGAGGGCGAGGAGGAGCAGTCCGACGAGGATCAGATGGGACCGGCGAGACGCCAAAGCCGGTACAGGTTAGCTTGCCTTCGCGCGATCCTCGGGCGGCGCGAGATTTCCTTCCGGATCCTTCACTTCTGCGTCGTCCTCGTCGTCGGCGTCGACCTCGACCTCGACGTCGACCTCGGTCGCGACAGCCGCGACCGCCCGCCGGTCGAGCGTCACGACGACGTCCGGCGCGATCTCCAGGCGCAGGTCGTCGTCGCCCAGCTCGAGCACCGTGCCGTGGAGGCCGCCCGCGGTGATGATGTCGTCGCCGACGTCGATCGCGTCCTGCATCTCGGCGTGCTGGCGCTGGCGCCTGCGGGACGGGAGGACGATGAAGATCCACAGCAGGCCGGCCAGCAGGACGATCACGATCAGGCTTCCCATGCGAGGCGCTCCAGGGCTCGACGCTTGAACTGTGCGAACTCGCCGCCAGCGATCGCGTCGCGCGCGTCGCGGGTCAGCTCGAGAAGGAAGCGTAGATTGTGCAGCGAGAGCAGGCGGAGCCCGAGGAGCTCGTTCTGGTTCACGAGGTGCCGAAGGTACGCCCGGCTGAAGCGCGCGCACGCCGGGCAGTCGCAGTCGGGGTCGAGCGGCTCGGGGTCGCGCGCGTAGCGCGCGTTCCGCAGATTGAGCCGGCCGCGCCAGGTCGTAGCGCTCCCGGTCCGGGCCGTTCGCGTCGGGAGGACGCAGTCGAACATGTCGACGCCGGCCTCGATCACCTCGAGGATCGCCTCGGGATCCCCGATCCCCATGAAGTAGCGCGGCCGGTCCGCGGGAAGGATCGCCGCCGTCTCGTCGGTCGCCTCGAACATCGCCGCCCGGTCCTCTCCGACCGCGAGCCCGCCGATCGCGTTCCCGTCGAAGTCGAGCTCGGCGATCTCCTCGGCCGACCGCCGTCTCAGCTCCCGGTCCGTGCCGCCCTGGTTGATCCCGAACCGGAGCTGGCCCGGGCCGCGCTCGGCGTGTCTCTGGCGGCGCGCCCACTCCGTCGTGCGCCGCACGGCCTCCTCCAGCTCGCGGCGCGGCACGCCTGCCGGCGGCACCTGGTCGAGGCACATCGCGATGTCGCTCCCGAGGTTGCGCTGGATCTGCGCGGCGAGCTCGGGCGTCAGCCGCGTCGCCGAACCGTCGTAGACGCTGCGGAAGGTGACGCCCTCGTCGTCCAGCCCGAGCACCGTGTCGCGCAGCGAGAAGACCTGGAACCCGCCCGAGTCGGTCAGGATCGGCCCCTCCCACGCCATGAACCGGTGCAGCCCGCCGAGCTCCGCGATCAGCTCGTCGCCGGGGCGGAAGTGCAGGTGGTAGGTGTTCGCGAGCAGAATCGACGCGCCGAGCGCGCGCACCTCGTCCGGGTGCAGCGTCTTGACCGTCGCCTTCGTCCCGACCGGCATGAACGCAGGCGTCGGAACCTCGCCGTGAGCCGTCGCGAGAACGCCGGCCCGCGCCGCTCCGTCGGTCGCCTCGACGCGGAAGCTCACCTGGCCGAGCCCGACACGTCCAAAGGGGTCACGACCGGTGCCAGGCACGGTGACAAACGTTCCACAGGCGCGGCCGGAACGGGATGAGCTGCAGGCATTTCACGTTTCCGTGACGGTGCCAGGCATGGAAACAAAAGCGCGTCGAACCTGTCACGGAAGCGTCACAGGATCAGCATCGCGTCGCCGAAGCTGTAGAAGCGGTAGCGCTCCTCGACGGCGAGCCGGTACAGGCTTCGCGTCTCGTCGATGCCGGCGAACGCCATGACGAGCGCGATCAACGTCGACCGCGGGAGATGAAAGTTCGTCAGCAGGTGGTCGACGCGCCGGAACTCGAAGCCGGGGGTGATGAAGAGATCCGTGCGCCCGGAGAGCGTCGCGCCGCGGGCGAGCGTCTCGAGGACGCGCACCGTCGTCGTGCCCACGGCGAGCGCGCGCTCCGCGGCGCGGATCCGGCGGAAGGCGTCCGGCCGCACGTCGTACCGCTCCCCGTGAAGCTCGTGCTCGTCCAGTGTCCGCGTCGCGACCGGGCGGAAGGTGTCGAGCCCGACGTGGAGCGTCACGCGGGCGACGTCGAGCTCCGCGAGGAGCCCGTCCGTGAAATGGAGGCCGGCCGTCGGCGCGGCGGCCGAGCCCGGATCCGCCGCGTACACCGTCTGATACCGCTCCGGATCCTCGAGCGGCTCCGTGATGTACGGCGGCAGCGGCGTCTCGCCGGCCGGCTCCGCGTCGAGCCGCACGCGCCACCTGCCCTCGCCGACGTGCTCGAGGAGCTCGACCGGACCGTAACGGCGCCCCGGCCGAAGCTTCCTCGTCGGACGCGCCAGCGCGAGCCACTCCTCGTCGCCGACGGGCTCCAGCAGGAGCACCTCGCCCCGCGGACGCGCGATCGGGATCCGCGCGGGCACGACCCTCGTGTCGTTCACGACGGTCAGCGTCCCGGGCGGAAGCTCGGCCGGGAGGTCGCGGAAGGTCCGGTGCCGGACATCGCCTGTCGCGCGGTCGAACACGAGGAGCCGCGACGCGTCGCGCCGCTCCGCCGGCCGCTGCGCGATCAGCTCCGGCGGCAGGTCGTAGTCGAGCTCGGCCGTGTCCATCCGACGCCGACGGTACCGTCGGCGCATGCACCGGAGGCCGCTTCCCCACGACGTGGCGGCGACGCTCGAGCGGACGCGCCGCGAGGTCGAGGCGCTCGCGCGGGCGGCCGACGGGCTGCAGGATTCGCTTCCGGAGACGATCTCGACCGCGATCCGCGACGGTCTGCGCGCGGAGGCGGCGCCGCTCGCGACCCGCGTCGCCGAGGTGAAGGGGCTCGCGAACGGTGCCATCCGTCGCCTCGAGCGGCTCGAGACCGACCTGCTCGCCGAGCGCAACGCCCGGGTCGACGACCTCGCGCTCCTCGTCGAGCTGATCACCGGCGGCTGGCGCGGCCTGAACGCGCGCCTCGACCGCATCGAGGCCGCCGTCGCGCCCCGCGCGGCCGACGTGGTCGAGCTCCGCTCCGCCGAAACGGGCTAGACGAAGCGTTATCGCGCGGGAAGGACGAGCTCGAACCGCGAGCCCTTGCCGACCTCGCTCACGAGATCGATCCGGCCGCCCAGAGCGGCCGAGAGCTCTTTCGCGATCGCGAGCCCGAGCCCGGTGCCGCTTCCCGCGTCCGACACGAACGGGCGGAAGAGCCGCTCGCGCTGATCGAGCGGGATCCCCGGCCCCGTGTCCTCGACGGAGACGCGGACGGTGCCGTTCTTCTGCGCCAGCTCGAGCGCGATGCGGCCGCCGTCGGGCGTCGCCTTGAACGCGTTCGAGAGCAGGTTCCCGACGATCTGCAGGACGCGGTCGCCGTCGGAGATGATCACCGGCCTCGCCTTCACCTCGCGCCGGTACTCGATCGAGCGCCGCCGCGCCTCGTCGGTGAAGGTCGCGTAGGCGCGATCGAGGAGCGTCTCCATGTCGACCTCCTCGTTCATCACCGCGAAGCGGTGCGCGTCGAGCTTCGCGAGGTCGAGGATGTCGCCGACGAGCCGCTCGAGCCGCTGGCTCTCGGCCTCGACGATCTCCAGCGAATGCGTCCGGAGCTCGGGGTCCTCGACGAGGCCCTCGAGGAGCGCGGAGACGTGGCCGCGGATCGCCGTCAACGGCGTCCGCAGCTCGTGCGAGACCGACATGAGGAAGTTCCGCTCGAGCGCCTCCGCCTCCGCGAGCCGGTGCGCCATCTCGCCGAAACGCTCCGAGAGGTGGCGGATCTCGCCGCTCCCGCGCGGGCCGAGGTCGACGTCGTAGCGGCCGGCCGCGACCTCGTCGGTCGCCTCCGCAAGCGCGACGACCGGCGCCACGAGGCGCCGTGACAGGTACCACGCGGCGGCGCCCGCGACGAGCAGGCCGAGGATGCCGGCGATCGCGAGCCGGCGCACGAGCCCGTAGACGCGGTGGCCGGCGTCCGTCTTCGGCTGGGCCACGATGATCGCGCCGAGAACCTGGTTCTCGAGGAAGACCGGGTTCGCGACCGCGAGGAAGCGCCGGCTCGCGCCCGGCGGCGTGAACTCGAACGTCAACGACTTGCCGGACGTCCAGTCGATCGGCGTCCGCTTCGGGTTCAGCTCGCGGAGCCCCGACGCCTCGCCGGGGAAGGGAACGCCGCCGACGTAGTAGATGCGGTCGCCCGTCGCACGCTCGAGATCCGCGCGCGCGAAGCGCGGCGCGCGCCGCGGCTCCTCGCCCTCCTTCGGGAACGCGTCGTTGACGGCGTTCGCGTAGAGGCGCGCGATGCCGTTCGCCTCGCGCGTGAGCTCGGCGACCGCCTGGTCGTGTGCGAAGTCCTGGAAGAGCCGGATCGCGATCGCCGTCGTCACCGCTCCCGCGAGCAGGACCCCGGCCAGGAAGAGGAGCGGGAGCCGGACGCGGAGAGAGTTGAACACCGGCTACCCGGTCGGCTGCTTGTCCCTCGCCGGCGCGACCTTGTAGCCGACGCCCCACACGGTGACGATCGGCGACGCGTCGCCGAGCTTCCGGCGGAGCTGGCGGACGTGCACGTCGACCGTGCGCGTGTCGCCGGCGAAGGTATAGCCCCACACGCGCTCGAGCAGCTGGTCGCGGGTCAGCACGAGGCCGCGGTGGTCGAGCAGCTCCCAGAGGAGGTCGAACTCCTTCGGCGCGAGCTGCACCTCGGTCTCCCCCACGGTGACCTCGCGGCGGCCGGAGTCGATCCGCAGGTCGCCGTGGACGATCACGTCGCTCGCGCGCTCCCGGCGTTCGGGCGTAGCGCGGCGCAGGATCGACTTCACGCGGGCGACGAGCTCGCGCGGGTTGAACGGTTTCGTGAGGTAGTCGTCGGCACCGACCTCGAGGCCGATGATCTTGTCGACGTCCTCGTCACGGGCGGTGAGCATGAGGATCGGGACGTCCGAGCGCTGCCTGATGCGCCTGCAGACCTCGATTCCGTCGATGTCCGGGAGCATGAGGTCGAGCACGATCAGCGCGGGCTCCTGGGCCGCGGCCTGCGCCAGAGCCTCGCCGCCGGTCGCGGCGGTGCGGACGCCGTAGCCCGCGTTCCTGAGGTAGAGCGAGACGAACGACGCGATCGAGCTCTCGTCCTCGACCACCAGGATGCTCGGGACGGGGCCGGACGGCATGGCTAGGGCGTCGTCGTGCCGAACGTGACGAGGGTCGGCGCGAGCGTCAGCGACTGGAAACGCGCGCCGTCGGCCGAGTACGTGCCGTAGTCGCCGACGAAGTAGGGGCCGGCGCCGACGAGCGTCGCCTTGCCGCTCCCGACGGCCGAGATGTCGACGCCGATCGCGCCGTTGAAGACGAGCTTGTAGCGCCCGCCGAAGAAGCGGAAGCGCACGTTGTCGCCCCTGTACTGCCATTTGCCGTCGCCCGGCAGGGCGACCTTCCGGTCCGCGCCGATCACCTGCGGCTCGATCGAGTCGTCGGTGTTGTAGTCGACGATCGTGAGCGTCCCGGTGTCGAAGCGGCCGAAGATGATCCCCTTGCCGGAGATCGTGATCTTCCCCGTCGCCTTCCGCACGACGAACGTCCCGTCGCCCGGCGCCTGAGCAGCCGCGAGCGCCGCCGTCGGAAGAACGAGCAGGGCGAGCGAGAGCGTAACCAGGAGACGCCGCATCAGCACAAAGAGTATGGCCGTCCGGGGTGTGCCGCCAGTCACGGAATAGTTAGGAGTTTTTGAACGGATGGCTGCACCCGCTGAAGCGTACGGCGGTAGCGTCCGGCGCCGATGGATGCGGTCGTCGATTTCGGCGTCGTCGTGCTCGTCGTCTCGCTCGCATTGTCGGCGGCGCTCCTTGCGAGCAAGCTGACGGAGCGGGTGTCGATCCCGGGCGCCGCGCTCTTCCTCGTCGCCGCGGCGGTCGCCTCGGACGTCTTCTCCGGGCTCGACGTCTCGATCCGGACGGTCGAGCGCGTCGCGACGGTCGCGCTGATCGTGATCCTGTTCGACGGCGGCGCGTCGATCGGCTGGCGCCGCTTCCGCGCCGCAGCGGTGCCGATCGCGTCGCTGGGCGTGCTCGGCACGTTTCTGACCGCCGGCGTCATCGCGGTCTTCGCCCACTGGGCGCTCGGGTTCGAGTGGATGACCGCGGGCCTGATCGGGGCGGCGATCGCGCCGACCGACCCTGCCGTGATGTTCTCGGTGCTCGGCGACCGCGAGGTCACGGGCCGCGCGGGGACGATCCTCGAGGGCGAGTCGGGCGCCAACGACCCGGTCGGGATCGCGCTCATGCTCGGGCTGATCGAGCTCGCGAAGGAGGCTGACAACAGCTTCTGGATCGTCGTCCAGGTGTTCGCGCTGCAGATGGTCGTCGGCCTCGCGATCGGCATCCTCGGTGGCCTCCTGATCGGAGCGGCGATGCTGCGGCTCTCGCTTCCGAGCTCCGGCCTGTACACCGTTCGAACCCTCGCAGGCGCCGGGATCGTCTTCGGCGTCGCCACCGTCGCGCACGGATCCGGGTTCCTGGCGGTCTTTGTCGCGGGCCTGCTGGTCGGCGATCTCCGCGCGCCGTTCAAGGCCGAGATCGAGGTCTTCCAGGAGGCGCTCGCGGCGCTGGCCGAGATCGTCGTGTTCATCGCCCTCGGGCTCACGATCACGATCTCGGCGATCGGCGCCGATCGGTGGCTCCAGGGACTGCTGCTCGCGGCGTTCCTCGCGCTGTTGGCCCGCCCTGTCGCAGTGGCAGCCCTGCTCGTTCCCGCGCACCTCGACAGGGGCGAGAAGCTGTTCGTGATGTGGGGCGGCCTGAAGGGGGCCGTGCCGATCCTCCTGGCCGCGTTCGCCCTCGGCGAGGGCGTCGGCGACGCGCAGACGATCTACGAGCTCGTCTTCGTCGTCGTCCTCGCGTCGGTGGTCGTCCAGGGCGGGACGATCTCGTACGCCGCCGAACGCCTCGGGATCGAGATGCGGCGGATCCCCGTTACGGAGCGCGTCGAGCGGGCGCGCGCGCCGCGATAGCGTCGGGAGCTCAGGCGTTGCGCGAGGCCGCCTCGACGAGCGCCCGCGCCTCCGCGAACTGCTCCGGCGAGAGGCGGATGTGGGAGTGGCGCCAGAGCGACTGCGGGAAGACGCCCGCCGCCTCGACGGGCGGCGCGCCGTGCAGGTCTCGGATGGCGGCGAGCGAGCGGATCGGGAACCGCCAGCTCCAGCGCTCGCGCGACGGGTCGTGCTCCGGGACGCCGACGACCTCGACGACGGCGAACACGCACTGCCACACCGCCGCGTAGAGGATCGCGAGCTCACCGGCCTCGACGGACGGCCGCCGCGACGACGAGTGCGCGCGAAGCTCCGTCGGATCGACGATCGGGTCGAGCGGCCGGTCGCCGCGCCCTCGAACGAGCAGCCAGTGCTGCGACGCAGGCGTCGCTAGAGGCGCTCGAGGACGGCCGCGATCGCCATCCCGAAACCGATGCACATGCACGCGACGCCGTACCGCGCGTTGCGCCGGTCGAGCTCGTTCAGGAGCGTCGCCGTCACCCGCGCGCCCGTCGCTCCGAGCGGGTGGCCCAGCGAGATGCCGCCGCCGTTCGGGTTCACGTCGTCCATCCGGTCGGTGAGGCCGGCATCGTGGGCGAACTGCAGCACGACCGACGCGAACGCCTCGTTGACCTCGACGACGGCGACGTCGTCCCAGCCGATTCCAGCCCTCGCCAGCGCCTTCGCGCAGGCCTCGGGATTGCCGTGGAGCATCCGCGTCGGATCGACGCCCGCGAGCCCGAACGACACGAACCGCCCACGTGGCTCGAGACCGAGCCTCGAGCAGGCGGACTCGCTCGCGACGAGGACGGCCGCCGCCCCGTCGACGATCTGCGACGAGTTCCCGGCCGTGACGACCCCGTCGGGAAGGAACGCCGGCTTCAGCGCCGCGAGTGCCTCGAGCGATGTCTCGCGGCGCGGCGCCTCGTCGACCGCGAAGATCGCCGGAGCGGTCGCGAGGGCGGTGGCGAGCGTCGCGCCCGGCGTGCCGTCGGGCGCAGGCCCTGCTCCGGCTGCCGTCGGCTCGGGCCGCTCGGGAAGCACGATCGGCACGATCTCGTCCTCGAAACGGCCGCCGTCGATAGCCGAAACGGCGCGCCGGTGCGACTCGAGGGAGTACGCGTCGAGCGCCTCACGCGACAGGCTCCATTCCTGCGCGAGCAGCTCCGCCGAGATGCCCTGGGGGACGATCCGGAAGCGATCGGTGACGAGACTGCTCAGGTCGCCGCCGTTCGACCCCATCGGGACGCGCGACATCATCTCGACACCGGCAGAGACGGCGACGTCGAGCTGGCCCGACCACACCGCCGCAGCGGCGTTGAAGTTCGTCTGCATCGACGACCCGCACTGGCGGTCGACGGTCGTCGCCGAGACCTCGACGGGCCAGCCCGCGGCCATCGTCGCCATCCGGCCGACGTTCCAGCCCTGCTCGCCGATCTGCGTCACGCAGCCCATCTGCACGTCCTCGACCTCTCCCGGGTCGATCTCGTTTCGCGCGACGAGCGCGTTCAGGACCTGCGCCGCGAGCTCGTCGCCGCGGATCGCCGACAGCGTCCCGTTGCGCCTCCCGATCGGCGAGCGGACGGCGTCGACGACGTAGGCGTCGGTTCCCACGGTTGCAATCCTACGTCGGCTGCCACGGGCGGTGGTGGTGCGCGAGGTAGACGCGGCGCGCGCCCAGCGCGTGGATCCGGTCGATCGACGGCGACCCGCCCGCGATGAGCTCGCGCATCGAGTACGTGACGTCGCCCCCGAGGACGGTGAGGCCGTCGTCGGCCTCGACGACGACCGCCTGGTGGCCCACCGTGTGGCCCGGCGTGAGGAGCACCGACACGCCTGGGAAGAGCTCGCCGTCGCCGTCGAGCGGTCGATTGTCGGCGCCGTCGAAGAGCGCCCACTCGGTCAGGTAGTCGGGCCCGGTCGCCGCGTCGAGCTCGGCGCGCTGGACGTACGTCGGCGTCCCCGCGAACCGCCGGTTCCCGCCGCAGTGGTCGAAGTGGAGGTGGGTGTTGACGACCGCGACGACGTCGTCGAGCGGCGGCCACTCGCGGAGCCGGGGATGCCATTGCTCGTCGATCTCGGACGTCGAGTCGACCATCCCCGTGTCGACGAGGATCGTCCCCTCGGGCGTCCGGATCGCCCAGGCGTAGACGGGCCACGGCTCGCCGCCGACGACGACGTCCAGCAGGTGGAGCGGCTCGACGTGCACCACGTCAGTCTGCAGGGACCGGCTCGCCGCCGCGATCGCGGACGTGCCACCGGTCGAACGCGCGGTTCACGGCGAGGAACGTCGCGACCGCGTAGACCCAGCCGAGCAGGCAGTCGGACACGTAGTGCTCGCTCGTGTACACGAGCGCAGTGGCCATCGCGAGCGGGTAGAGCGCGAGCAGCGGGCGCGCCCAGAGCGGCGCGATGCGCCACAGGTAGAGCGTGATGAGGAGCGCGTAGGCGGCGTGGAGCGACGGCACCGCCGCGACGTCGTTCGCGTACGCGCGGCCTTTCTCGAACGCCGTGGAGAAGTGCTCGATCGGGATGTGCGACCACACGATCGGCACGATCCGGGTCGTCGGGTCGAGGGCGCCGCGCTCGCTCGCGAGCCAGGGCGGCACGGCCGGGAAGAGCACGTAGGTCGCGAAGCCGAGCGCCGCCAGGACGGCCACCATGGTCGCGTACCGCCAGTAGCGATGATGCGCCCAGAGCCAGAGCGACGCCGCGACGACGAAGGTCCCGAAGAAGTGGGTGAGGTAGACGCTCCACGCCGCGTAGTCCCAGAAGCGGAGGTCGCCGTCGCCGTGCCACAGCTTCTCCTGGAGCCAGACGGTCGGGACGGTGCCGCCGAACAGCCACTCGTCGAAGTGGAGCTGCGGATAGACGTGGGCGCCGAACACCGAATCGGCGACCCCGCGGAGGAGGTCGTAGACGAGGAGGAACCCGATGAACGGCGACCACTCGAGGAGGATCCGCGGCAAGAGGCGGCGCGCATCGGCGAGCGAGAACGCGATCAGCCCCAGCAGAAGCCACCCGAACAGCCGGTCCTTGGCCGTCGGAATCCCGTGCACGGCGACGAGGACGATCGACCCGCCGACGAACGTGGCAGGCCCGGCGTAGCGCAAGAGGTCTCGGCGGCTCCGCAACGCGCGTAGATTCGCAGCGCGCGGCGGAGTCGGCGGGTTTCGCGGTCCGTCCCCCAGGAATTCGGCCGCCATGGCACCCACTCTCGTACTTGTCGTCGCGCTGCTCGTCCTCGGGCTCCTCGGTCTCCTGTTCTTCCCGTGGGGCGGGTTCGTGCTCGCGATCGTCGGCGTCATCCTCCTCATCGTCTACCTCGTCGGCTTCGGCCGCAGGGCAGCCGAGCCCGGACCGTAGAATCGGGCGGCATGTCGCCGCTCCGACGCCGGCGCGCCGCCGACGCCGCGCCCGCACCACAGGCCGCGGGGATCGCGCCGCGGCGACCGCATGCGGGGATTCTCCGCCGTGAGCGCCGCGCGCTTCTGAAGGCGCGCGAGGATCGGCTGCGCGACCTCGGCGGGCTGCTTGTCGAGATGTACCGCCGCGGCGGCTTCCGGGACGACCTGCTCGCGGAGGGCGCGGCCGACGTGGTCGGCATCGATGCGCGGCTCGCCGAGATCGACGACCTGCTTCACGCGCGGCGGCACGCGGCCCGGTGCGAGTGCGGCGCTCCGATCCTCCGGGGGTCGCACTTCTGCCCGAACTGCGGTCGGTCGCTCGTGCCGCCGTCGGCCGGCGGCGACGGCGATCGCGACGGGGCTGCCGCGCAGAACCCGGTCGAGCGCGCGCCGGCCGACGACGTCTGATGGCGACCACGCCGACGGAGGAGCGTGCTGCCGCCGCGGCCGCGGCCGACGAGGTCTGCCCGCGGTGCGGCGCCGCACGAGAGCCCGACCAGGCGTACTGCCTCGAGTGCGGGATGCGGCTGCCGGTCGCCACCGGCACGGTTCCGGCCCTCCGGCGCCGGTGGGTGCGGCGCCTCGGGTGGTATCCGGGCGACTGGGTCTGGCTTTCGCTCGCAACGCTCCTGGTGGCGGCGGCCGGAGCGGCGGCCGCGATCGTCGTCACGCAGGCGCGCGAGCCTGCGGGGGAGACGGTCGTCGCGCCGACCGCGGTCGCCTCGGTCGACGAGCCGACGGTCGGGGGCCCGGCGACGGCCCCCTCCTCCACGCTGCGGACGGCTCCCGAACCGACCTCGTCGGCCGCGGCGACGACGGCTCCGCCCTCGCCGCCCAACGGGCGAACGCCGTGGCCCCCGAACCGCAACGGGTGGACGCTCGTCCTCATCTCGTACCCGAAGGCCGAGCGCGAGTCCGCCCTCGCGACCGCCTCGCGCGCCGCGAAGGCGGGCCTTCCGGACGTCGGCGTCCTCGACTCCGACAACTACGCGAGCCTCCACCCGGGGTACTTCGTCGTCTTCAGCGGCGTGTACGGCTCGAGGCCGCGGGCGGACGCCGCGGTCCGCACGGCACGGGCGAGCGGTTTCGCCGGGGCCTATTCGCGTCCTGTTTCACGCTAGCCGGTGCGGGTACGCCGATCGGCGGCGGGTGTCGCCGTTTGCCCCCAAGAAAACATTTGTAACAGGTCAGGAGAGGGTGTAGAGTCTCGCCAGTTTTCGCCGAGAACCCTAGTTTTACGCCGCGTTAACACGGTTTTCCGGCATAGTCGCAAGGAGAGCGGAGTTACGATGGACGAACGTATCCTCCAGATTCAGCACTGCATGTATCAGTACTCGCGAGCGATCTATCGCTCGATCAAGGATCTGATCGACCCGTACGTCGACGGACAGACGCAGCTCGACTACCGGCGAGAGGTACTTGCCGCGTGCGAGGGCACGATGGAGCGTCTCGCCGCCGACCCGCACTACTTCGCGAAGCCGGATCGGGCCCTCTTCCAGGACATTCGACGGTACTTCCCGATCACGGTCCAGGCGCAGGTCGCCTGGGCGGTGACGCAGGGGGTGACCGCCGCGTGCACCTTCGTGGAGGAGCAGATCGAGCAGGGTGCGTTCGACGGCGGCATCGCGCGGTGCCGGGCCACGACGCGCAAGGGCAAGCCGTGCCAGCGGACGCCGCTCCCGGAGCGCGACTACTGCCCGAGCCACCAGCACCTCGAACGCTCGAAGGTCGCGGCGTAGCCCCTCGCGCCGGTCTGCTCGCGGCGCCGCGTCACGAGCAAGCGCCGGAACCCTGACGCCCTGCGCGCGGTAGGCTCGCGCGGACGTGAGCCACGACACCGACAAGCTGATCCGCCAGCTCTCGCTCGTCGCGTTCCTGATGGCCGAGCGCCGCCCGCTCACCGCGCGCGACATCAAGGGGAACGTCGAGGGCTACCAGGAGATGAGCGACGAGGCGTTCGCCCGGCGCTTCTACTCCGACCGCTCCGAGCTCGTCGCCCTCGGCGTCCCGCTCGACTCGCAGCGCGACGAGTTCACGGGCGAGGAGCTCTACACGCTGCGCCAGGAGCGGTACTTCCTCCCGGAGCTCGAGCTCGACGACGAGGAGCTCGCCGCGCTCCAGACGTGCCTCTACCTGCTCGAGGGCCGCTTCGCGTACGCCGAGCCGCTTCGACTGGCGCTCCAGAACCTCGCGCTCGGACGCGCCGCCGGCGCACTCGACGAGGCGCCGACCTCGACGGCCGTCCGCGTCGAGGTGCGGGATCCCGACTACTCGCCCGAGCTCCAGGGCCGGCTCGGGAAGCTCGAGGGCGCGATCTCGAAGCAGCGGACGGTCCGTTTCCACTACTGGTCGATCGCCCGCGACGACCTCCGCGAGCGAACGTTGAACCCGTACGCGCTCCTCCCCGAGAACGGCACGTGGTACGTGATCGGCTGCGACCTCGACGACGGCGTCGTGAAGAGCTTCCGCGTCTCGCGGATCCGGTCCGACATCCGGTTCGCCACCCGCCGCGAGCGCGACTTCCGGGTGCCGGAGGACTTCGACATCGAGGAGTACCGCGGCCGGGCCGAGTGGCAGTTCGGCGACATCCAGGGCGAGGCGCGAATCGAGGTCGCGCCCGACACGGCGTGGTGGGTCCGACGCGCGTACGCAGGCCACCGCAACCGCGTCGACGGCGACGTCTTCGTGACGGAGTACGCCTCCCTCCCCCTCCTCGCGCGCTGGATCCTGCGCCAGGACGGGCGTGCCGTGCCGCTCTCCCCGCCAAAGCTCGAGAAGCTCGTGGTGGACGGCGCGCGCGCTGCGGCGAAGCGCCACGAGGGGCGGCCGCCGGCGACGGCCACCGAGGCGCCGGGCGACGATCGCGACGCGGTGTCCGAGCGAATCGCGGGGCCCGTCGCGCCCGAGCGGTTCGGCGTGCTCCAGTCGCTCCTTGCATACCTGCTCGCTGCGTGCGGCGACGAGCGCGAGGCCGTCATCCCCACGCGGCAGCTGGTGGAGCGGTTCTCGATCCCGCGCGAGTCGCTCGAGGAGCACCTCTCGCTCCTCAACCTCGTGAACTTCGGCGGCGGCTGCTACGCGGTCTACGCCGAGCTGAACGGCGACGAGGTGCACGTCGACAAGGAGCTCTTCGGCGACACGTTCCGGCGCCCGCCGCGGCTGACGCCTCTCGAGGCGCGCGCGATCCGGCTCGCGCTCGAGTTCGTCGGGCCGATGATCGCCGCCGGCGCCCACTCGCCGCTCGAGCGTGTGCGGGCGAAGCTCGAGGAGACGTTCGGCGCGTTCGACCTCGCGCAGACGCCGGCGCCGCATATCGGCGACGAGGAGGACCTCGTGGCGACGCTGACGCGCGCGATCGACGAGCACCGGCTCGTCGAGCTCGAGTACCTGAAGCCGGACGAGACGGAGGTCTCGCGGCGGACGGTCGAGCCGTACTCGATCGAGCGCCGGCTGCCGCACTGGTACGTCCACACGTGGGATCGCGGGCGCGACGAGGCGCGGAGCTACCGACTCGATCGGATGCGGAAGGCAAAGCTGCTGCGCACCTCCTACACGCCGCGCGAGGGGTTCGATCCGGGCGAGCTCCGCGGTGCGACGACCGCGCGGATCCTGTACTCGGCGGCCGTCGCGCGGTGGGAGGTCGAGAAGGGCGCCGTGCCGCTCGTCGACGGGAGCGCGATCGGCGTTCGCGCCGTCGGCAGCACCGAATGGCTCGTCGGCGAGGTCCTCTCGTTCCGCGGCGAGGCGACGCTGCTCGAGCCGCACGACCTGCGCTCGAGGGTCGCGGCGCGGGCGCGCGAGCTCGAGCGGGAGCTCGCAGGCGCCGCCGCGAGGGCGTGATGGACGATCGGCAGGCCCGCAGGCTCGCGGAGAACGAGGCGCTCGCCCGGGACGTGAACAAGCGCGTCGGCGAGGTCGCGGCGCCGTGGTACGCCGAGGGCGAGCCGCTCGAGTTCGTGTGCGAATGCTCGTTCGAGGAGTGCTCGCGGCGGGTGCACCTGACGATGAAGGACTACCACCACGTGCGCTCGTCCCCGATCTGGTTCGCGGTCGTGCCCGACCACGTGAACGATGCGATCGAGCGGACCGTCGGGCCGGTCGGCGACGGCGTGATCGTCGAGAAGATCGGGTCGGGCCGCGACGTCGCCCGCGAGACGGCCGGGTAGCTCTAGAGCCCTCGAGAGCTCTTATGCGGCCGGGAGCGCGAGGGTGAACCGGCCTCCGCCGCCGCGCGAGGCATCGACGGCCAGCGTGCCGCCGTGCGCCTCGGCGATCGAGCGCGCGATGTAGAGGCCGAGGCCTGTGCCCGGCTTCGTCGAGTTCCCCGCCGCGCGGCCGAACTTCTCGAAGATGAGGCGCGAGTCCTCGGGCCGAACGCCGGGCCCGCGGTCGGCGACCTCGACGAGCACCCGCCCGTCGACTGTCGTCGCGCGCACCTCGACCGCCTCGCCCGCCGGCGAGTACTTGACGGCGTTCTCGATCAGGTTCGAGAGCACCTGCCGGAGCCGCTCGCGGTCGCCGTTGACCTCGGGCAGTCGCGACGGGTACTCCGCGACGACGTGCACCTCGTCCTGCCCCAGGCTCGCGGCCGCGACCGCGTCGTCGATCAGAGCGGCGATGTCGACCTGGCCGAACGAGTACGTGAACGTCCCGGCCTCGATCCGCGACGTGTCGAGGACGTCGCCGATCAGCGTCGCGAGCCGCGTCGTCTCGTCGGCGATCAGCCCGAGGAACGATTGCCGCTGCTCGGGCGAGAGGTCGCGCCAGCGTTGCTGCAGCGTTCGTGCCGAGCCGATGACCGTTGCCATCGGGCTCCTGAGCTCGTGCGAGACGAGCGACACGAAGTCGGCGCGCAGCGTCGACAGCCTGCGCAGCTCCTCTGCGTTCCGCCGCTCGGCCTCGAAGGAGCGGATGTTCTGCACCGTCGTCGCGACCAGGCGGCCGAGGAGGGACAGCAGCTCGACCTCACGTGGCGAGAAGCTGTTCGGCGCCGCGCGGCCGAGCGACAGCAGCCCGATCGGCCGCGCGCCGACGAGCAGCGGCGACAGCACGCGCGCGCGGACGCCGATGCGGAGGAGGTCGGCCTCCTCCTCGTACCTCGGATCGGCGATGTCCTCGCGATACAGGGGCTGGCCCGTCGCGACGACGTCCGCCAGCACGTTGTGCTCCAGCGCGTGCGTCGAGCCGGGGGCGAGCGTGTCGCCCGCCTCGACTCCCGCAGTCGCGATCACGCGCGCGCGGTCGTCTTCGAGCAGGACGATCGCCATCCGGTGGAACGGCACGAGCCCGCGTAGCTCGCGGATGAAGGCGTCGAACGCGCGGTCGAGCTCGAGCGACGACCCGAGCGCACGCGCGCACCGGCCTGCGGCGTCGAGGATGTCGGCGCGGCGGCCGAGCTCGTCGCGAAGCGCCTCCGCCTCCTCCGCGCGCGCCGCCGCCTGCTGGGTCTGCGTGGCGAGCTTCTGGACGAGCCAGCCGACGAGGAGCGCCATCAGCACCATCACGCCGAGCTGGAACGTGACGAAGTTCCACTCGTACTCGACCCTGAACCGGTCGCTCCGAAGGTGCTCGAACCACGCAGCGACCGGCAACGAGGCGACGGCGACGATCAGCGCGCCGGGGAGAGCGAACCGCGCGGCGCCCTCGATCAGCGGGAGGAACAGGAGCTGGCGCGTCGGCGTGCCGCGCTCGAAGTGGTAGATGAGCGTGAAGGAGGCGACGAGCAGGAAGTCGATCAGCAGGGCGCAGGCATCGAGCGCCTGCGAGCCCGTGTCGCGACGCGCCGCCACCCACAGTGCCACTGCCGCCACGGCGAGCACGGCCGTGGTCGCCCACGCGAGTCGCTCGTATCCCGGAGGGAAGGAGTCGGTCGTGGCGATCTGGAAGACCGCGAACGGGACCGCGATGAGCCGGACGACGGCGATCCACCGGTCGACGTCCTTCAGGCGCATCGGCTGTCGAGCTCCTCGAGCGCCCATTCGGCGTGCTCGCGCAGCATCTCGTCCTCGCCGTTGGCGTAACGCCGCAGGAGCAGCTCGTGGTCGCGCGTCCCGACGTTCCCGAGCGCGACGAGCGCGTTCCGGCGCAGCCACCGCGCATCGTTCCGCGGCACGTACAGGCGCGCGAGGTCGTCGACGAGCGCACGGCCGTCCCGTTCGAGCCACTCGACGAGGTCGACGTGCCCGTCGTCGCGCTCGTGCCGCGCGCCCCTCCGCTTCTCGACGCCGCGGTTCCACGGACAGACGTCCTGGCAGATGTCGCACCCGTACACCTGCGACCCGAGGAGCGGCCGGTGCTCGAGCGAGATCGGCTCCGGGGCCTGGGTAGACCACGAGAGGCACTTCGTGGCGTCGAGGACGCCCGGCTCGTCGAGCGCGCCGGTCGGGCAGGCGTCGATGCAGCGCGTGCACGACCCGCAGCCCGCGTCGAGCGGCGCCGTCGGGTCGAGCTCTGCCGCCGTCACGAGCGTGCCGAGCACGACCCACGAGCCGTGCCGGCGGGTGATCAGCATCGTGTTCTTGCCGTAGAAGCCGACGCCGGAGCGCGCCGCCGCCTCGCGGTCGACGTGCTGGTTCGCGTCCACGAGCACGCGATACTCGCCGCCGATCGCGCGGCCGAGCGCGTCCAACCGCTCGCGCAGCGCGGCGTAGCCGTCGTCCCACGTGTAGCGCGAGAGGCGACCGTGCCCGGGCGGCAGCTCCGGCTCGGGCTCCCAGTAGCAGAGCGCCGCGGACACGACGGTTCGCGCGCCTTCGAGGAGCGACTCCGGGTGGCACGAGACTTCGGGTCGCGCGATCGTGAAGCGCATCGCACCGAAAAGCCCGCGCGCGCGCCGCTCGCGGATCGCGTGCTCGGTCTCGACGTACGCCTCCGCCCGAGTGACGCCGACCGCGTCGAGCTCGAGCTCGGCGGCCAACCGCCGGACGTCCTCCGTCGTCATGCGAGGATTGTGCCCGCGTGAAGGCGATTCGGATCCACGAGGACGGCGGGCCGGAGGTGCTGCGGTACGAGGACGTTCCGGATCCGGTGCCTGCGCCGGACGAGGTCCTGGTCGAGCTGCGCGCCGCGTCGCTGAACCACCTCGACGTCTTCATCCGCCGGGGGCTCCCGTCGGTGCCGAAGCCGCGAATCCTCGGCGCCGACGGAGCGGGCGTCGTCGCGGGGACGGGAGAGCGCGTCGTCCTCAACCCTGCGGTCGTCCACGGCGGCCGCATGTCGGTTCTCGGCGAGCACACGAACGGGACGCACGCGGAGCTGATCGCCGTCCCGCGCGACTTCGTCCACCCCATCCCGGACGGGCTGTCGTTCGAGGAGGCGGCGGCGTTCCCGCTCGTGTTCGAGACCGCGTACCGGATGCTCGTCACGAAGGCGCGGGTGCAGCCCGGCGAGTGGGTGCTCGCGTGGGGCATCGGGAGCGGCGTCTCGACGGCGGCGCTCCAGCTCGCGAAGGCGCTCGGCGCACGGGTCGTCGTCACGAGCTCGAGCGACGACAAGCTGGCCCGGGCGCGCGAGCTCGGCGCCGACGAGGCGCTGAACCACGAGCGCGAGGACGTCCCGGCGCGCGTGAAGGAGGTGACGGGCGGCGGCGCGCACGTCGTCGTCGAGCACGTGGGCGAGGCGACGTGGTTGCGCTCGCTCAACGCTGCGCGACCGGAGGGACGTGTCGTCGTCTGCGGTGCGACGACCGGTCCGAACCCGCCGGCGGCGCTCCACCGCATCTGGTGGAAGCAGCTCGTGATCTACGGGTCGACGATGGGAACGCCCGAGGACTTCCGCGGCGCCTACGACCTGATCGCGGCGCGGAAGGCGCGACCGGTGGTCGACGAGGTGTTCCCGCTCGCCGAGGCGGCGGCCGCGCACGAGCGGATGGAGCGCGGCGAGCAGCTCGGGAAGATCATCCTCCGGATCCCTTAGACACTCTGACGCCGACGAGCGCGGCGGCGTCACGGACGCGCCGCCGCACCGGCCCGCGCCCGAGCGCGAGCCGGAGCGCCCGCCGCAGGAGCGCCGGCTCGCGCCGCACGCACTCTCGAGCGAGCGCGGCAACGGCCGGGTCGGTAGATCCGTCGCGGTCGGCGGCGTCGCGGAGCGCCGAGAGCGCGCCGCGGTAATCGCGGCCGAGAAACCGAACGCGCGCGACGTCGAGCGCGTACCCCTCCGGGAACGGCCAGTCCCCGCCCCACCCCGCGCCGAGCTCTCGCAACGCGCCGTCGACCCGTCCGTCGACGGCGAGCGCGAACGCGCGGGCCCGGTGCGCGTCGTAGCCGTCGTCGACGACCCCGACGGCGCGGTGCAATCCGGCGACATCCCGCTCGACCGCGAGCCGCCACAGCTCATCCTGATAGACCGCCCGCCGCCGCGCCACGACGTGTTTCTACGCGGTTTGAGACTGCGACGCGAGCTGCCGCGAGTGCCTGCCTTGCCGGCGCTCGCCCAGGACGAGTCGCCGCGTGTCGGAAGGGGCACTCATGGGCGGAACCCGCAGGTTTCCACCCCTGCTCCTACCCGAAGCCGAGGATGAACTTCGCGTCTTCGCTCATCCGCTCGGGCGACCACGGCGGGTCCCACGTGAGCTCGACGTCGACGTCCTCGACGCCCGGGATCTGCCGGACGACGCGGTCGATGTCCTCCATGATCATCGGCCCGACGGGGCACCCCATCGAGGTCAGCGTGTGCGTGACCTTGACCTTCGCTCCCTCGATGTCGGCGTCGTAGAAGAGCCCGAGCTCGACGATGTCCATCCCGAGCTCAGGGTCCTCGACCTGCCGGAGGGCCTCGACGACCTCTTCCTTCGACGGCATGGACCGAGTGTAGATCAGCGCCCACCGCAGGCGCGGCGCGGCGGAGGCTCAACCCCGGGAAACCGGCGGTTTCCTCCCGCTAGATCAACCGGACCTCTTCGCGGCGCTCGCGCGCGAAGAAGTGGATCCCGTCGACGAACCGCACCCAGTTGCAGCGCGAGCACATCACGAGGGAGTGCGTCCGGGCGGAGTCGGCGAGGTAGCGGACGCCGCGCAGGAGCTCGCCGTTCGACACGCCGGTGGCGGCGACGATCACCTCCTGCGGCGCGAGGTCGTCGATCGTGAAGATCCGGTCGATGTCGTCGATGCCGTGCTCCTGCGCCGCCGCGATCTCGGCGCGGCGCGTCGGCCACAGCTGAGCCTGGAGCTCGCCGCCGAGGCACCGGAGCGCGGCGGCCGCGAGGACGGCCTGGCGTGTCCCGCCGATCCCGACCGCGAGGTGGTCGTTCGTGCCGCGGACGGCCGCCGAGATGGACGCGAGGACGTCACCGTCCTGGATGAGCTTGATCCGGGCGCCGGCGGCGCGGATCTCCTCGATCAGGTCGTGGTGGCGCGGCCGGTCGAGGACGATCGTCGTCACGTCGTTGACCATGCGGCCGAACGCGTCGGCGATCGCGCGAATGTTGTCGCCGACCGGCTGCGCGAGCGAGATCTTCCCGCGTGCGACGGGGCCGACGGACATCTTCCGCATGTACATGTCGGGCAGCGACGGCATCGAGCCGCGCGGGCCGACGGCGATCATCGAGATGGCGTTGTTGCCGCCGCGCGCCGTCACGCCGCGCCCCTCGAGCGGGTCGAGGGCGAGGTCGACCTCCTCGCCGCCCGCGCCGATCGTCGTCCCGACCGCGAGCTGATCGGCGCCCTCGTGGCCGCCGATCACGATGTGGCCGGTGATCGGAAGAACCTCGAGCGCGTGCCGGGCGCCGGAGAAAGCGGCGTCCTCGGCCGCCTCCTGGTCGTCGCGGCCGAGCCAGCGCGCACCGGCGAGCGCCGCGCGCTCGGTCACCCGCGCGTACGTCTCGCAGAGACACGGCCGCCGCGGCGCCTCCCGCGCGGCCTGCTCCTCCTGGCGCTCGCCCGTCTCCATCAGACGGTCGCCTGGGCGCGCTCGGCGGAGGACAGGACGAGCTCCATCACCTCGTCGGTCGTCGCCTCGGGATTGGCGTTCTCGATCACCGGTGTCCCGATCCGGTCGGCGCGCGAGACGATGTAGCTCTGGATCCGGCGGATGTCGTCCAGTCGCGAGAGGTACTTGTCCATCGCGCGGACGCCGGCCGTCGCGCTGTCGCGGACGTGGAAGTGCGTCGCGTGGACATCCGCGTCGGTCACCTCGAGCACGACGTGGACGACCAGGGCACCCTCGATGTGCGCCGGCACCATCCCGGGGACGAGATGGACGCCCTCGAGGACGATCGACCAGCCCTCGTTCAGCGCGCGACCGACGGCGGCCTCCACGCCGACGAGCACGTTGCGCGTCTGGTCGAGGAAGCCGAGCAGCGTCGGGTCGCCCGTCTCGGCGTCCTCGACCGCCTCGCCCGCCTCGAAGCTCGAGTAGTGCACCGACGGCATGAACTCCTTCGAGAAGAAGGCGCGGATCGTCTGCCGGATGAAGTCCGTCGACGTGACGCGCGTGATCCCGAGGCGGTGCGCCGCTTCCGTCGCGACAGTCGACTTGCCCGTGCCCGTGGCGCCGCCGACGAGGAGGACGATCGGGATGTCGAGCGCGTGCAGCTCCTCGTAGCGGCGGAGGCGCCGCACCGTGCGCACCGCGTCCTCGGGGCCGAGCACGTCGCGCCGCGAGCTCCTCGAGGCGGTCGAGCTCGATCGTCTTCTCGCGCCGGTCGGAGAGGTCGAGCTCGATCCGGCGCGCGAGCGAGTACGCGCGCTCGGCGGTCACGCCGGCGGCGATCAGCGCCTTCGCCATCAGCCCCTTCGAGTACGGGAGGCCGCCGGGCTCGCCGAGCGGCAGCGGGTCGCCGTACCTGCGATGCGTCATGCCGCCACCGGAGCGAGTGCCAGGAGCGCCTCGTCGAGGCCGGGCGCGACGACGTCGTTCGCAGCCAGCACCACGTTCTTCCCGGCCTCGCGTGCGTGCTCGGCGACGACGTCGATCGCCGCGGCCTTGACCTCGACGAGGAACGTGTCGGCGTCGAGGCCGTCGAGCTCCCGACGGAGAGCCTCGCGGTCGCGCGAGGTTCCGCGAGACGTGCACGACATCCGCGTCGAGGTGGTCGACATCCGTGCCGCCGGCCGTGAAGACGGCGACCCGCCCCTCGACCGGCTCGACCGGCCGGAGGCGGAGCGACGCCGCGATCGCGCCGTCGACGTCGCACCCGATCGCGACGACGACGTCCGAGATCAGGCGCCGGTAGGTGTTGAGATAGGCGCCGGCGTCCTGGGCGCCGCCGACGACGAGCACCCGCCGATCCGTCGCGATCGGCGGGATCGCCGCGCCGCTGCCGTCGAAGACGACGACGTCGGGGCGGCGCTCGGCGGCGAGCCGCGCGCCCTCGGGGACATTCGACCAGAACACCTGCCCCGCCAGGCCGCCGCCCGCCCGGCGGCAGCCGATCGTGGGAACGCCGCAGACCGCCGCGGTCTCGAGGTGGTCCGAGGCCGCGTGGCGGCCGGCGCGCGAGAGCGCGAGCAGGTCGTCGACGGTCGGCGGCGTCTCGATCACCTCCGGCTCCGCCGGGCCGCCGCGGCCCATCGCGACGACGACCACGTCCCGGTCGCGGGCGAGGAGCCGCGCGAGGTGGCCGGTGACGGCCGTCTTCCCGACGCGCTTTCCCGGTACCGATCACCGCGATCGACGGCGCGTCGACCGGTTCGAACACCGGCGGGTCGAACCGGAAGTCGGCGCCGACGTACGGCAACCCGGCCGCGAGCGCGCGCGACGCCCACCGCATCCGCTCTGCGGGGCCGAGGACGGGCTCGTCGGAGAGGTCGACGACGAGGTCGACGTCGCCGAAGTCCTCGCGGAGCGCGACGCCGTAGTCCTCCTCGCCGCGCAGCTTCTCCGTGCCGCCGACGAGGATCGCGCCGACGAACTCGTACGGCAGCTCGCGCGAGAGCGTCGCGGACGACCGGACGGGTAGTGCTCCCCGTCGATGAGCGCGCACGCCCTCACCGCTGCGTCGTCACCTCCCGCTCGATCCTGCCCGTGTACTTCTCGTACTCGAGCGTCTCGAGGTCGAACTGGATGATCCGCTCCTGGCCGTGGAACGGGTAGCGACGCCACACCGAGACGTGCGACCCCTCGACCTCGACGACGTTGTAACAGGGTCTCGTGTGGCCGCGCAGCCGCAGCGACGCCGCCGTGCCGGTGTTCACGACGAAGAGGTTCTCGAGCTTCCATGCATAGGGCACGTGCTTGTGGCCGGAGAGAACGAGGTGGACCCCGGCGCGCTGCAGGCACTCGATCGCATCGCCCGCGTCGTGGACGACGTTGCGCTCGCGGCCCGTGCCGGGGACCGGGAGGAGGTGGTGGTGCAGGACGAAGACGCGTACGCGGGCCGGAGGATCGGCGAACTGCTCCTCGATCCACCGGTAGCGACCGCGTCCGACCGAGCCGTGATCGAGGTCGGGCTCGGTCGAGTCGACGGCGACGACGGTGCAGTCCCCCTTTCGGATCACCGAGTTGCGGTCTCCGAACAGCTCCTCGAAATGGACGTAGCCGACGTTGCGCGAGTCATGGTTCCCCGGGACGACGATGAAGGCGTCCGTGTCCAGGCGGTCGAGGTATCGCTTGGCCTGCGCGTACTCCTCCTTGAACCCGAACGTCGTCAGATCGCCGGAGCAGACGACGATCGCGGGCTCGAGCGCGTTGATCTCGGCGATCACGCGCTCCATCAGGTCGGGGACGAAATGCGGATCGCCGCAATGGATGTCCGACAGGTGCGCGATCGTGAACGTCGACGGCATTGGGCGTGAGTCTAAAGCGCCGGCCTCGGCCGAAGGTCATCCGATTATGGTGCTACGGTGGGGCTAGTGCGCACGGAAGTGCTTGATTTCCAGGCATATCGCGGTGATGTTCCCCCGCGCTTCCAGAACGAGGCGGAACTCGAGTACGCGAAGATCCTCGACTACTACGGCATCCCGTGGCTCTACGAGCCGCGGACGTTCGTCCTGGAGCGCGACGAGGAGGGGAAGGTCGTGGAGGCGTTCACGCCCGACTTCTACCTCCCGGAGCAGGATCTGTACCTCGAGGTGACCGTCATGAAGCAGTCGCTCGTGACGCGGAAGAACCGCAAGCTCCGCAAGTTGCGGCAGCTCTACCCGGAGGTGCGGATCAAGCTCTTCTACGAGCGCGATTTCGAGCGGCTTGCGGCACGGTACGGCCTGCGCAGGGCCGGCTGACGGCGTCCAGCTGACCCGGCTCGACCCGCGCATCGGCGACGTGTACCTCGATCGCGACGAGCTCGTCGGCGCGTGCCGCGGAGCTCGGCGCCGAGATCGCGGCCGACTACGCGGGTCTCGAGCCGGTTCTCGTCGGGTCGCTCAAGGCGTGCATCCCGTTCGTCGCCGACCTCTCGCGCGCGATCCCCATCCATCACGCGCACGACTACGTGCAGCTCGCGGGCTACGGCGGCGCCGAGACCGGCGGCCACGAGTCGATCCGCTTCCTGAAGGACCTCGACATGGAGATCGAGCGGCGGCACGTGATCCTCGTGGACGAGGTCGTGGACACGGGGCTCACGATGCACTACCTGTGCAGGACGCTCTCGCTCCGGGCGCCCGCCTCCCTCGCGGCCGCGGTGATGTTCGACCGCCCGTACCGTCGCCTCGTCGACGACCTTCCCGTGCGGTACGTCGGCTTCACGGTCCCGGACGAGTTCTTCGTCGGCTACGGGTTCGACGTCGACGAGCACTGGCGGAACCTGCCGGATCTGCGCTTGCTCGCGTTTTAGCCTCGTCTAAACTTCCACCGTGATCGAAACGCGGACGGAGGAGCTGCCGGTCGGACTGTCGCGCACGGTCGACGCCGCGCTCCACCGCACGCGCTTTCGCGCGCTCCCGTTCCTCGGGCCCGCCTTCATCGCCTGCGTCGCCTACATCGACCCCGGCAACTTCGCCACCAACATCGCCGCGGGCTCGAAGTTCGGATACGCGCTCGTCTGGGTGATCGTCGCCTCGAACCTGATGGCGATGCTCATCCAGACGCTCTCGGCGAAGCTCGGGATCGCCACCGGCCGCAACCTGCCCGAGGTCTGCCGCGACCGCTTCTCCCGGCGGACGTCCGTCCTCCTCTGGATCCAGGCCGAGGCGATCGCGATGGCGACGGACCTCGCCGAGTTCCTCGGCGCGGCTCTCGGGTTCCACCTGCTGCTCGGGTGGGCCCTCTTTCCGTCGGCGGTCGTGACCGGGATCTCGGCGTTCGCGATCCTCGGGCTCCAGCGGTGGGGGTTCCGGCCGCTCGAAGCCGTGATCGCGGTCCTCGTCGGCGTGATCGGCGCCTGCTACGTCGCCGAGCTCGTGCTCGCCGACCCGGACCTGATTCAGGTGGGAAAGCACGCGGTCATACCGGGATTCCAGAGCACCGAGGCGGTGCTGCTCGCCGTCGGGATCCTCGGCGCGACCGTGATGCCGCACGTGATCTACCTCCACTCCGCGCTGACGCAGGACCGGCTCGTCCCCGAGAGCCACGACGACGCGCAGACGCTCCTGCGCTACACGCGCGTCGACGTGATCGTGGCGATGACGATTGCCGGCCTCATCAACATCTCGATGCTCGTCGTCGCCGCCGCGACGTTCTTCCGGACCGGCCGCGAGAACGTCGCGTCGATCGAGACCGCGCACGAGACCCTCAAGCCGATCCTCGGGGGCGCCTCGGCGACGCTCTTCGCGCTCGCGCTCCTCATGTCGGGCCTCTCGAGCTCGGCGGTCGGCACCCTCGCGGGCCAGGTGGTCATGCAGGGCTTCATCCGGCGCTCGATTCCCCTGTGGGTGCGGCGGACGGTGACGATGGCGCCGGCCTTCGTCGTGATCGCGCTCGGGGTCGACCCGTCGCGGACGCTCGTGCTCTCACAGGTCGTGCTCTCGTTCGGGATCCCGTTCGCGCTCGTCCCGCTCGTGTGGTTCACCAGCCGGAGAGACCTGATGGGGCCGCTCGCGAACCGTCGCATCACGACGGCGGCGGCCACCGTCGTCGCCGCGCTGATCATCTCGCTGAACGTGTTCCTGCTCGCGCAGGTCTTCAGCCTGGCCTGAGGCCCCGCGCTTGGGGCGCGCGGGCTCGCGTCTGCCCCGTAACCGTTCGCGCGCCAGATGCGTTTCCTCCTTGAAAACGATAGGCGCGGGTGAGCGAGGGGGCTCACCCGTCGCTTGTCGCAGATCGTCTCCCGACGAAGGGCCGGCGGGGGAGCTCACGCTCTCCTCCCGGCCCCTTTTCACGAGCGGCGGCCCGCGGCTCAGAGGTAGCCGAGCGGGTCGACCGGCGAGCCGTTCACGCGCACCTCGAAGTGGAGGTGGGGGCCGGTGCTGTGGCCGGTGCTGCCGACGTAGCCGATCGTCTGGCCGCGGCTCACCTGCTGGCCGCACGCGACCGCGATCGAGCTCTGATGCCCGTAGGCCGTCGAGAGCCCGCTGCCGTGGTCGATCGCGACGAGGTTGCCGTAGCCGCTCATCCAGCCGCAGTAGATGACCGTGCCGGAGCCCGCGGCGCCGATCGCCGTGCCGTAGGGGACGGCGATGTCGATGCCCTCGTGCATCCGGCCCCAGCGCCAGCCGAACGGGCTCGTGACGGGGCCGCTCACGGGCCACCCGAACGCTCCGCCTGACGACGTGGTCGTCGCGGGCGGGGCGGACGTCGCGCCGCCGCTCGACCTCGGGGCCGCGGCGCGCGCGGCCGCGGCAGCCGCGGCGGCCGCCGCGCGCGCCTGTGCCTCGCGGATCTGGGCGCCGAGGGCAGCGCTCTGGGCCTGCAGCGCGTCGATCTCCTCCGCCTGGTCGCGCTCGGCCGCCGTGAGCTGAGAGAGGTCGGAGAGCTTCTCGCGCTTCGACGACGCGAGATCGTTCGACGCCCCCACGAGCTCGTTCCGCACCTCGCGCGTCTGGTCGGCCCGCACCTGGATCGCGCGCGTGGCATCGCGAACGCTCGCCCTGATCCTCGCGGTGCGGGCGCGCGCCTCTGTCACCTGCCGCTTCGCGACGGCAACCTCGCGCGCGATTCGCTCGTCCTGCTCCGCAATCGTCTTCACGTAGTCCATCTTGTCGAGCGCGTCCGAGATCGAAGCGGCGCCGAGGACGACGTCGAGGGAGGTGACGTCGTCCGACTCGTAGATGTTGATCAGGCGGTCGTTCAGCCGCTCGACGGCAAGCCGGTGCTGGGCCTTCAGGGCGAAGAACCTCTTCGTCTGGAACTCGTACAGCTGCGTCAGCTTGTGGAGCCGCTCCTCGTGGAGCGCGAGGTCCTGCTCGAGCGTGTGGAGGCGGAGCGAGACGTCCCCCACCTGCGCCTCGAGCGAGCGGATCCGGCCCGTCACGTCCGCGATCGCCCCGCGCAGGGCGTCCTCCTGCCGGCGCTGGTGCTGCAGCCGGTCCTGAAGGGTCGCGATTCGCGCGTCGACCGACCGCTTCTTGTTCACGTCGCCCGCGATCGCGGGAGCCGCGACGGCGAGCCCGATCAGGAGCGCGACTGTGAGCCGCCTCATGGGCGAGGATTTCGGCGCCGGGTGACGCTACTCCTCCGGGATTCGGAGATTCCGCCGAGGATAGACGACGGGAAACGTCGACGAGCAGGGCTTTATGTACCGGCCGACAGAGCTGCACCCTCGCCGGGAGCCCAACGGCGATCACCCGAAGCGGACGACGCGCATCGCCGGCCGCCCCTCTAGCGTCGAGGTCGTGCCGCATGCGCGGATGCTCGGGTCCGTCTTCCTCCTCGCCGTCGCACTCGCCGTGACGGGGTGCGGGTCGAGCGACGACGCCGCAACCGAGACCGCAGCGACCGCAGGCACGTCCGCCGGTTCCGGCGCGGCTCAGCGACTGTCACCGCAATCGTGGTCGAACTACGTCGTCGCCCGGACGAAGGCGAAGGCAGTCAACACGGCGGCTCTGCACAGGTGGGCGAAGTGCCGCGCCGTCGCGTCGGCCGGCGCGCCGTCGGCGCGCGTTCAGGCGTGTCTGGGGAACTCCATGTCGACGGTCGTTTCCGCCGGAGAGGACATGCGGGCGACGCTGCAGCGACTCGAGAGCGACGTCTCGGGGCGGTGCGGGACGAAGCTCGACGACCTGAGCGGGATGATCAAGCTGTACATCGCCTCCGTCAACGCGGGTCAGACCGCGCTCGAGGGTGGAGGCGTGGGCGACCAGACAGGCTTCGACGACGACCTCGACAACTCGCGGCAGGCTCTCGTGCGCGCGCGGGCGCAGGAGCCTCCGTTCGAGGCAGCCTGCAAGCCGACGTAGTACCGGCCGCCTACACCGCGCTCTACTCCTGCGGCGTCGGCTCCGGGATCTGCGGCGGCGACGGCGGCGTCGCCTCGTCGGGGGGCGGGTACGCCTCGGGGACCGGCGCCGGCATCGGCGGCGTCCCCTCGTCCGGCGGCGGCCCCGGCTCGGGGACGGGCGCCGGCGTCGGTGGTTCGATCATCGTCGTGTCGGACATCCCGAGACCGTAGCGCGACGGCCGATCCAGCGCACGGAGCGCCTCGGCGGCGGAGCGTCGCAGCGGCCCGACGACGGCCCGGTAGTCGTCGTCGTCGATCTTCCCGGTGCGATGGTCGAACTCGAGCTCCTTGAGCGCGGCGAGCGCCCGGTCGCGGTCTTCGAGCAGCGCCAGCACCCGCTCCTCCTCCTTCGTCGGCGCGACGAGCCGGTCGTCTGCGGCGGCCGGCTCGCGCAGGAACGGAAGCGCGACGAGCACGACTGCGATGGCGGCGAGGAGCGCGCCGACGAGGACGGCGGTCATGCCCGCGCGAGTGCGAGTCGCGCCGCGAGCCGCCGCTGCTCGCGCGCGTCCGGCCACAGCGCGACGACCGACCCGGCGACGAACAGCACTCCCGCGAGCCAGATCAGGTTCACGAGCGGCTTCACGAGCACCTTGAAGTACACGGCGCCGTCGGCGTCGATCTGATCCGTGATCACGTAGAGGTCCTCGGCGCGCAGCCAGTTCGTCCGGATCCCGACCTCGCGCGAGGTCTGCTGCTCGGCGGGATAGCGGTTGACGCCGCTCAGAAGCCGGCCGTCGCCGCGGCCCGAGACGTCGAGCACGGCGCGGATCTCCGTGGCGTTCGCCGCGGCGCTGCGCTCGAGGCCACGGTAGGCGAGCGTGTAGCCGTCGACCGTCATCGTCTGGCCCGGCGAGAGCTTCCGCTCGCGCGACGTGCCGTAGGCGCTCGAGCCGGCGACGCCGAGCGCGAGCAGGACGACCGACGCGTGCACGATGTAGCCGCCGTAGCGGCGGCGGTTGCGCGCGATGAGCTGCCAGAGGGACCCGACGGCGCGCGTCCCGCGGACGAGCTCGACCGCGATCGACGCGAGGACGAATGCGCTGAACGTGTACGCGACGAGACCCGGCCGCGACGAACCGGCACCGGCGGCGACGAGCGCGACGCCGGTCGCGAGCGCCGCTGCGATCGGCCACCGCAGCGAGCGGACGAGCCCTCGGACGGACGTCCGCCGCCAGGCGACGAGCGGCCCGATCCCCATCAGGAGGAGGAGCGGGAGCCCGAACGAGCGCAGGAAGAAGTCGTAGTACGGCCGCCCCATCGTGCGGGTCTCGCCCTTGACCGCCTCGGTGAGGATCGGGAAGAGGACGCCCCAGAGGATCGTCAGGCACAGCGCGACGAGGAGCAGGTTGTTGTAGAGGAACGCGGCCTCGCGCGAGAGCGGCGACTCGAGCTTCGTCCGCGCCTTCAGCTGCGGAAGCCGGTACAGGATGATCGCCACCGAGAAGACCGCCGTCACGACGACGAATCCGAGGAACCAGCTTCCGATCGAGCTCTGCGAGAAGGAGTGGATCGAGCTGACGACTCCCGACCGGGTGAGGAACGTGCCGAAGATCGACAGCTCGAACGCGAGCGCGACGAGCACCATGTTCCAGACCTTCAGCATCCCCTTCCGCTCCTGGATCATCACCGAGTGCAGGAAGGCCGTCGCCGCGAGCCACGGCATGAGCGCCGCGTTCTCGACCGGGTCCCATGCGTAGTAGCCGCCCCACCCGACCTCGACGTAGGCCCAGTGCGAACCGAGCAGCTGGCCGATCCCGAGGAACGCCCATGCCGCGAGGGTCCAGCGGCGGGTCGCGATGATCCAGCGCTCGTCCGTCCTTCCGGAGAGGAGCGCGCCCGCGGCGAACGCGAACGGGATCGTGAGGCCGACGTAGCCGAGGTAGAGGAGCGGCGGGTGCGCGACCATGTACGGGTTCTGGAGGCTCGGCGTCAGGCCGGCCCCGTCGAGGGCGCGCGTCTGCGTCTCGAACGGGCTGGAGACGGCGACGAGCATGAAGGCGAAGAAAGCCGCGACGCCCCCGATGACCGGCACCACCCACGCGACTAGATCGCGCAGGAGCCGGCGGTTGAGCGCCACGGCGAGAGCGGCGTAGGCGCAGAGGATGAGGAGCCAGAAGAGGAGCGATCCCTCCTGGCCGCCCCAGAACGCGCTCAACGTGTACTGCCACGGCAGGTCGCGACTCGTGTGGGCGGCGACGTACGAGAACGTGAAGTCGTGGCGCAGGAGCGCGAGCGCGAGCACGAGCGACGCGACGAGCGTCGAGCCGAAGCAGGCGAGAAGCGCGTTGCGCGCGCTGTCGGCGAGGCGCCGCCGGTCGCGGTATGCCGCGAGCGCGCCCGCGACGAGCGCGTAGAGCGCCAGCCCAAGGCTGACGACGAGCGCCGCGCGCCCCAGGTCAGCCATCTAGCGAGTGTCGCTCTTCGACTTCGCCGGCGCGTACTTCGACGGGCATTTCGTGACGAGCGAGTGCGCGACGAAGACGCCCCCCTTGAGCTCGCCGTCGGCGACGACGTGGCGGCCGCGCTTGAAAAGGTCGGGCACCTGGCCGTGGAAGACGACCGGCACCGCCGCGCTCGACGCGTCGATGTCCTTCATGGCGAACCGGAGGCCGGCGGAGGAATGCGCATCGCCGCGGACCGGGCCGACGACCTTCCCCGTCACCGAGACGTTCCCCGTGTGGCCCGAGAGCGTGCTCGGCTTCACCGATGCCTGGGATCCCCCGGCGACCGAGGTGTACAGGAGGAAGATCGCGAGCAGGCCCGCGACCGAGAGGGCGATGACAAGCCGCGCAGGGCTCCGCGCCGGGCGGTTCACGCCCGCAGTCTAGCCCCGTGCCGACGGGTCGCCGAAGGGGTCGGTGCGACGCTTCGGCCCTCGACACTTCGTCGAGAGATCCCGCGGCGCGGCGACTACGCCTGCGACGTCGACGCGTGGTCGCGGCGCTGCGGGACGCGGTAGCCGTGGTCGGCGCAGAGCGAGCCCGGGGCCTCCTCGGTGAGCGCATCGCAGTACCCCTTGCCGTACGCAGCCCGCATGAACGCGGCGACGACCTCGAGGCTCCAGTCGGTGATGCCTGCCGCCTCGCGCCAGAGGTCGGCGACGCGGAGGTCGATGTCGAGCTCCAGGAGATCGATCCGGGACGGGCGGTCGGCCATGAATGGAGGTTAGAAATCGGGTCGGACGGACTCGGGCGCGCCGGGCGGCTGTACCCTCGACCGCGCTCATGTCGCCCCGCCTCAACTTCGGGCCCGCGTCGATCCCGTCCCGGGAGAGCCCGGAGGCGGCGGTGTCGGCGCTCGTCGCGAGCGGCTACACGGCGTGTGAGGTGGGGCTCGTCGGCGGGTTCTGGATGAGCTACGAGTTCGCCGAGCGCCTAGGCGAGCTGGCCCGCGAGCACGGCGTCGTGCTCTCGCTCCACGCGCCCCTCGCCGCTTTCATGGGACACGCCGAGCGCGGGAAGAAGCTCAACATGGCCGTGGGAATGCTCGACCACACCGCCGGGCTCGCGAAGGCCGCAGGAACGGAGGTCGTCGTGTTCCACCCGGGATTCCTGCTCGGCCGCACCCGCGAGGACGCGCTCGACGACGTCGTCGAGCAGCTCGGCGAGCTTCGCGCGCGGCTCGAGGCGAAGGACCGCGCCGTCGCCTTCGGCGTCGAGGTGATGGGACGCGTGCGCGAGCTCGGTTCGCTCGACGACGTCGTCGAGATCGCCCGCCGCACCGGCTGGGTCCGCCCCGTGCTCGACTTCGCGCACATGCATGCGACGTCGGACGGCGCCTTCACGTCGGTCGAGCCCTTCGCAGAGGCGCTCGCCGCCGCCGACGCGGTGCTGTCCCCGGGCGCGCCGTTCCACGTGCACTTCTCGGACATCCAGTTTGCGAACCGGAACGAGACGAAGCACCTCCCTTACGGGGAGGGCACGCTCAGGGCCGAGCCCCTGCGCGAGGCGCTCGCGCGGTTCGAGCGACCCGCTACGGTCGTCTCGGAGGCCCCCGACGAGGCTTCGAACCTGGCGATCAGGTCGGCGCTCCGGCTGTAGGCACGAGCTCCGCGCGCCGCTGCTCGACCGCGGCGGCGTCGTCGCACCGGTCGCGGGCGCGCAGGAAGGCGGCGAGCTCGCCGAGCGCCTCGACGAGGCCGTACACCATCTCGCTCTCCTCGAGCTCGGCGACCGCCGTCCGCAGCAGCGCCTCGGCCTCGGCGTCGAGACCCTGCCGCGCGCGGATCACGCCGAGCGCGATCGCCGTCGTCGCATGCGAGTAGCGATCGAGCGGGCCGACGTTCTCCCGCGCCTCGACGGCGACGGCCTCGGCCTCCTCGAGCCTCCCCTGCGCGGCAAGCGCCTGCGCGAGCCCGCGCTGCGCCTCGACGAGGAACCCGCGCTCGCCGACGCCGCGCAGAACGCGGATCGCGTCGCGCAGGTCACGCTCCGCGGCCGCCGCGTCGCCACGCGCCAGGTGGCTCTTCCCGAGGTACATCCCGACCTTCCCGGCGGCCGTCGAGTACCCGAGCTCGCGATACATCTCGAGCGCTTCCCGATAGCCGGCGCTCGTCGCCTCCGTTCGCCCCAGCGCGTCGTCGATCCAGGCGCGGAGCTCGACGGCCGCCGCGCGGCTCCGCGCGCTCCCGCTGACCGCCGCAACCTCGGTCGCCCGCTCGTGCACTGCCTCCGCCTCGGAAACGTCGAGGCGGAACATGGCGACCCGTCCGAGCGCCTCGAGCGCGAGCGCCTCGAGGTCGCGGCGGCCCGCCTCCTGCGCGATCGCAAGCCCCTCGCGCGCGACGCGGTCGACCTCTCCGAGCGCCCCCGTCCACGAAGCGATGTGCGCGGCGACGGCGAGGACGTCGAAGCGGACGAGCGGGTCGCCGTCGTCGCCGAGCACCGCGAGCGCCTCGTCCGCGAGCGCACGCGCCGCGTCCGCGTCCGCCGTCCGGTGCAGCGTTGCCTCGGCAAGCGCGGCGAGCGCCTGCGCGCGTAGGCGCGGCTCCTGCACCTCGTCGACGAGCGGTCGCATCTCGCGCTCGACCGTCGGCAGGTCGCCCAGCTTCCAGGCCGCGCGCGCCGCCTCGAGCTTCCGCTGCTGCGTGGGCTCGAGCTCGAGCGCGCGCCGGAAGAGGCGCCGGGCGGAGGCGTGCGACTCGCGCCGCATCGCTCGCCGGCCTGCGTCGTCGAGGGCCGCGGCGGCCTCGCGCGCGAGCTCCGCAGGGGGCGCGCCGTCCAGCTCCGCGAGGAGCGCGGCCGAGCGGTCGAGGTGGTACGCACGGATCTCCGCCAGCTCCTCGGGCGCCCGCTCCGCGAGCCACCGCGCGAAGCCGCGATGCGCGTCCGCGCGCTGCGCCTTCGTCGTGGAGGCGTACGCGACCTCCCGGATCAGCAGGTGGCGGAACCGGAACGCGCGGTCGCCCCCGATCGTCGAGCGTTCCTCGGGCACGACGAGGTCGCGCTCGAGCAGCCCGTCGAGCGCGGCGGCGACGTCGATGCCGTCGGCGAGGCGCTCCAGCGCGCCACGCCAGAACGACCGGCCGGCGACCGCCGCGAGCTGCAGCAGGTGCTTCTGCGGGTCCTCGAGGCGATCGATCCGCGCGGCCACGAGGGCCTGGATCGTGTCCGGGATCCGGTCGGGCAGCGCGCCCTCCCGCTCGATCAGCGCGCGCGCGATCTCCTCGAGGAAGAGCGGGTTCCCCTCGGCCTTCTCGAGCAGGCGGGCGCGCTGCGCCGGCGGGACGTCGTGCCCGCGCAGGAGGTGCGAGGCGAGGCGGTCGGCGTCGTCGTCGTCGAGCGGAAGGAGGTCGAGCGCGATCGAGCGCGGGTTGCCACCGCCCCACGTCGGATGCTCCTGGACGAGCTCGTGGCGCGCGACGACCACGAGCACCACTGGGGCGTTCCGCACCGTGCGCGCGACGTGGTCGATCAGCTCGAGCAGGCGCTCGTCGGCCCACTGCGCGTCCTCGAAGACGAGGACGAGCGGCTGCAGGTCCCCGAGCTGGCGCGCCCACTGCACGGCCGCCCACGCGATCTCCTCGTTGGTGCCCTCGGGCTGGGTCGCGCCGAGGACGCCGAGCGCGACGCCGAGGAGGTCGGCTACGGCCTCGCTCTCGCAGCACAGGCGAAGCTTGTCGAACGCGGCCGCCGCCGGGTCGTCGTCCTGGATGCCGGCCGACTGCTTGATCATCGACGCGAGCGGCCAGTAGCTGACGCCTTCGCCGTACGGAAGCGCGCGGCCGACGAGCGTGGTCGCCCGCTCGACGCCCTCGATCAACTCCCGCACGAGGCGGCTCTTGCCGATTCCGGGGTCGCCGTAGACGGTGACGAGGTGCGCGCGGCGCTCGCGCACGGCACGGTCGTAGGCGCGCTGGAGCAGCTCGAGTGCGTCGTCGCGGCCGACGAACGGCGCGTCCCCGAGGCGCTGCGGCATGTCGACGACGCCGACGGCGCGCCAGGTCCAGATCGGCTCGGCGTGCCCCTTCAGCGTCAGTGGCCCGACGTCCTCGACCTCGACGGAACCTGCGGTGAGCCGGCGCGCGGCGGGGCCGACCAGCACCTCTCCCGGCGCCGCCGCCTGCTGAAGGCGCGCGGCGAGGTTCACCGCCTCGCCCGTTGCGAAGGTCGCGTCGCGGTCGTCCACGAGGAGCTCCCCCGCCTCGATCCCGATGCGCGCCTCGAGCTCGAGCTCGTGCACGGCCTCGAGGACGGAGAATGCCGCCCGCACGGCGCGCTGCGCGTCGTCGTCGTGCGCCCGTGGGACGCCGAACGCCGCCATCACGGCGTCGCCGGCGAACTTCTCGACGGTGCCGCCGTGGCGCTCGATGCAGTCGGCGGCACGCTCGAAGTAGCGCGTGACCCGACGCCGGACGACCTCCGGATCGGCCGTCTGGACCAGCTCGGTCGAATCGACCAGATCGACGAAGATGACGGTGGCGAGCTTACGCTCCATGGCTCAAGTCTAGGGTGCGGCGATCACCTGCCGGAGGCGTCGAACGTGCGCGCTTGCGGCGGTTGCCGTCCGTGATGAGGGTCGCGCAAAGACCGATCGACGGCGCGGAGCCGGAGCTTCAGGGCACTCGTCTGAACGCTTCGGCAGCGCGCACGACGTCCGCCTTCCCTTCCGCCGCCGTGACGACGGCTCCCACGGTCTTGCCGACCGCGACCTCCGCCGCGACGCCGCCGTTCGCGAAGAAGACGCGGGCCACGCGCCCGCCGGGGAGCACGATCGTCTTCACCGGTCCCGTGGTCGCCGCAACGACCTCGGGAGGAACGACGTCCTCGTACGTCCACACGGTGAGCGGGCCGTAGTCGATGCGGGTCGCGGAGCCGGTCGTGAACCGAACCGCGTACGCCCGCGCCGGCAGGCCCTCGTATTCGGGGCCGAGCCACAGCGCGCCGCGCGGCGCGGCGATTGCGCGTTGGGACACACGGCGGACGACCCGGCCGCTCGACGAGATCTGTCGAACCCGGGCTCCGGGGTGCGGCGCGAGCTCGAAGTTCTGGTCGTCCGTCTGCACGTTGCGGTCGAGCGTCGTGACGCGGACGAATGAGATGGGCTTCCCGTCGTCGCGCCACTCGATCCTCGTCGGGAGGAACGTCTTCCCGTCGATCGTCACCACCTGCTCGACGTGCGGGTTTGCGCGCAGGGTCAGGCGCCAGCCGTCGCCCGTCCTGCGCGTCTCGGTGCTGCCGTTCCCGAGCGAGCGCCGGTAGAGCTCGACGGGGTCGAGAACGTCGGCGCACCCGGTCGCGAACGCGCGGCAGGAGCCCGCGACGGTGATCGTGTTCGACTTCGCGTCCCACCGCGTGACACGGTCGCCGCGGACGCGCGTCTCCGCGAGGACGTCGCCGCCGGAGGTCACGGTCCAGCGACCGAGCCCGCGCCGCGGGTCGACCGTCCCCGAGACGACCGTCGGGCGGAAGAGGCCGGGACGCGCGGGCCGGACGCTCTCGATCACGAAGTAGGTGCGGTCGAGAGCGGCGGCGGCCTTGGCCTCGACCCCGTCGGCCGGCGTCCGCAGGACGAGCGCGGCGGCCGCTGCAACGGCGAATGCCGCAGCGAACGCGAGCGCGACGCGGCGCGACGACCGCGTCCGCGCCCGCCGGGCGGACGGGACACGCGCGAGCGCCGACTCGATCTCCGCCTCGGCCACCTCGAGCCGCGCGGGCTCGGCCGCGGCGGCGAGGAGCGCAGCGAGCTCGTGCGCCTCGGCGCCCGCGTCCTCGCCGGCGAGCGCGCGGTCGAGCTCGAGCGCGAGGGCGGCGTCAGGCATGCTCGCGCACCCCCTCCCGCTCGAGCGACTCGCGCAGCGCCCGCGCGGCGCGCAGGAGCATCATCTGGCACGCGCCGGCGCTCTTCCCCATCACGCGCGCGACCTCCGCGAACGGCCGGCCCTCGACCAGACGGAGGTGGACGACGAGCTGGTAGTCCGGCGGGAGCTCCCGCAGAGCGCGGGCGAGCGCGACGCGGTCGCCGACATCCTCTGACGGGTCCGCGGCGCCCGCGTCCACTGCGGCGGGCGCCTCGCGCCGCCGCCGCTTCAGCTCGTCGGCTGCCATGTTCGCAGCCACGCGATAGAGCCACGCGCGCACCGGCCTGCCCCGCCACTGCAGGCCGGGAACGCGGCGCCACGCCTCGACGAACACTTCGGACGCGAGCTCCGACGCATCGTCGCGGGAGCCGAGCCTCGCCGCGAGGTAGCGCAGGATCTCCGGGTAGTGGGCACGGAAGAGGGCCTCGAAGTCGCCCTGCTCGCGGCGAAAGGCGCGGTACGCATCGAGGCCCTCCTCCACCGGCTCAGGCGGTTCCCGCCTCCGGCTTTCGCGCGGGCGCGCGCCGCGCGACGAGCACCGCCGCAGCGACGAGCGCCGCGAGCGCGGCGGCGGCGACGACCGCCGCCCACGGGATCGTCCCGCCGTCGCCGGCAAGGCTGGCGTGCGCCGCCACCGCGTCCGAGATCGGGCCGGGAATCGAGACCATCTGCCCGTCGCGGATCAACAGATGCTCTTTCGGGTAGAGCACCAGGTTGTTCCCGTCGGTCCACGGCGTACGGCGCTTCGAGTCGAGCACGATCTGCATCGACTCCATGCTCTTCGGGTACGTCGTCGCTCGTTCGCCGAGGGTGTAGAGCGCGAGGTACGACTGCGGGTCGGCCGCGGAGTCCCCGTTCAGCGACACGCGCGTGATCGCCGGCGTCCCGAACGGCTCGACGCGCGCGGCGATGCGCTCGATCGCCGCCCTCCACGTCGGCAGCGCCTTCTGCCACGTCGTCGTCTGCCCGCCGGGACCCGGCTCCACGAGCAGCCCGCCGGCCGGGATGTAGTAGAACGGCACCCGCCCGAACACCTTGCCGCGGTCGCCGACGAGGACGTAGCCGCGGTACCACGGCCCCGGTTTCGCAGGCGCGACGGCCTCACCGACGCCGCCGAGCGGCCCCATCGGCCCTTCGTGGAGCATCGTGCTGATCGCGCGCCCCTTCCCGGTCTCGCACCCGGACGCGCCGCAGACCTGCAGGCCCGCGATCTCCTTGGCCGCCGCCGAGGCCGGCGCGACCGCCGCGAGCACGACGGCGAGCAGTACCAGGATCTTGCGCATTCCGCCTCCTCTGGAGAGTTCGACCGTACATCCGCCGGCGGCGCGCGAACATCACGCGACGGCGGGCGATCGTGCGTTTGCGTAGCATCGCCGCGGTGCTCGATCCGACCGTCTTCAAGGCATACGACGTGCGTGGGCTGTACGGGAGCGAGCTCGACGAGAGTGGCGCCTATGCCGTCGGCCGCGCGTTCGTCGAGGAGTTCGAGCCGACCCGCATCGCAGTCGGCCGCGACATGCGCCTCGCGGCTCCGACGATGGCGAAGGCCGTCATCGACGGCGCCGCCGACGCAGGCGCCGACGTGCTGGACCTCGGGATGGTCGGGACGGAGATGGTCTACTTCGCCGTCGGCAGCCTCGGTCTCGACGGCGGAATCGCCGTGACGGCCTCGCACAACCCGAAGGAGTACACCGGGATGAAGATCGTGCGCCGCGGCGCGCTGCCCGTCGGCGGCGACAGCGGCCTGCTCGACGTGCGCGACCGCGCGCTCCGAGCCGAATGGCGCGAAGCCACCCGTGGGACGGTCGCCGACCAGGACATCTGGGCGCCGTTCGTCGACCGGGTGCTGTCGTTCGTCGACGTCGACGCGATCGGGCCGGTGCGGGTGGTGATCGATGCGGCGAACGGGATGGCAGGCGCGATGCTCCCGCCGGTGCTCGAGCGGCTCCCGCAGGTCGACGCCGTCACCTGCCACTTCGAGCCGGACGGGTCGTTTCCGAACCACGAGCCGAACCCGCTCCTGCCGGAGAACCGCGAGTTCATCATCCGGCGGACGCGCGAGGAGAACGCCGCTTTCGGGGTCGCCTACGACGGTGACGCCGACCGCTGCTTCTTCGTCGACGACACGGGCGAGTTCGTCCCCGGCGACTTCACGACGGCGCTCTTCGCGGAGTCGATCCTCGCGAGGGAGCCGGGAGGCAAGGTGATCTACGACGTGCGCGCGTCGTGGGCCGTGCCGGAGACGATCGAGCGGGCGGGCGGAGTCCCGCTCGTGAACCGCGTCGGGCACGCATTCATCAAGCACCGGATGCGCGAGGAGGACGCAGTCTTCGCCGGCGAGGTCTCGGCGCACTACTACTTCCGCGACTTCTCCCAGGCCGATTCCGGGGTCGTCCCGTTCCTGCTGATGCTCGAGCTGGTGGCGAAGCGCGGCGCGCGGCTGAGCGAGATCCTCGAGCCGTTCCGCTCACGCTACTTCATCACCGGCGAGCTCAACACGCCCGTCAGCGACGTGCCGCTCAAGCTGCGCGAGCTCGAGGAGCGGTTCGGGCCCGAGGGCGACGTCTCGTACCTCGACGGCGTGTCGATCGATGCGCCCGACTGGCGGCTGAACGTCCGCCCGTCGAACACCGAGCCGCTGCTCCGCCTGAACCTCGAGGCGCGCTCGCAGGAGCTGATGGAGCGCAAGCGCGACGAGGTGCTCGCCGTCGTGCGCTCGTAGCGCGGCAGCGAGGGCGCGCGCGCCTTCCTTACTCCCCACCCTGGGTGGGGATCCGGCCACCCGCCTCCCGGCTCGACGATATCGGCCGCACGGCGACGCGTCTGTGACGGGAGCGTGACTTTTCGGTGCCAATCGACGAGCGGCGGATCTCCCGGCGTGGCGCCAACTTAGGACGCGATGGCGAAGCCGCACGCGATGGCTGAGCCGCACGCCTCCCGCGAATGCACCTCGCGCCGGCACGCCACCGCAGCGCCGATGCGTACGATCGTGGACGTGTTCGAGCTCGGGCACACGACCGACCGGAAGCCGCCGTTCCGCTACGCGGCATACACCCGCGTCGGGTTCTCCGAGACGGACGCCCAGGGCGTCGTCTACTACGGCCGGTACCTGCCGTACTTCGACCTCGCGCGGACGGAGTACCACCGGCACCTCGGCCGGGTCGCGCTCGCCGGGAGCGATTTCGTGATGCGGGCGGCCCAGGTCGAGTACCACGCGCCCGCGCGGTTCGACGACCTGCTCGAGGTGTTCGTCCGGACCGAGCGCATCGGCCGCACGAGCGTGACCTTCGACCACGCGGCCTACCGCGTCCACGACGACGGCACCGACGTGCTCATGGTCACCGCGAAACAGACGCTCGTGCTGGTCGACGTCGACGAGCGGCGACCCGTGCCGATCCCGGACGAGTACCGCGCGCGCACCGGGGAATTCGAGGGGGTTCTGGTCTGACGACGGGGGCGCTCGAGGCGGTCGACCGCATCCTGAACCGTGGTGGCGACCCGACGGACGTCCTGAGGGCGGTGGTCGGCGCGCTCGTCGGGCGCAGAGCGTGCGCGTGGGCGTCGATCCGGTTCGTCGAGGGGACGCTCGTTGCGGGGCCCGAGGCCGGCATGCAGCGGCCTGCGGATCGCCTCGAGGTGCCGGTCGTGTTCCAGGGGAAGCGCGTTGCAGAGCTCGCGGCGGACGGCTGCGTCGACCGCGCGTTCCTCGAGCGCGTGGCGCTCGTCATCTCCGCTTCGTGCGCCACTCCGCCCGCAACCCGACCCAGCAGCCGTGAGGAGATCTCGTGACGAAGACGCTCGAGGGGGACACCGCCCGGCTGTTCGCCGGCGGCCACTACGCACATCTCGCGACGCTGCGGGAGGACGGGACGCCGCAGAGCCGGCCGGTATGGACGACGGTTCACGACGGTCGTGTCGCGTTCTTCACGCAACCGGGGAGCCCGAAGGCGCGGCAGCTCGCGCGCGACCCCCGCGTCGCCCTGTCGGTCGTCGACCACGACGACCCGTACCGGAGCGCCTGGGTCCGCGGCCGCGTCGGTGAGACGCTCCACGACGACGCGGCGCTCGCGGTCATCGACCGGATCGCCTACGCGTACACGGGTGCAGCGTTCCCGATGCGAAGCGGCACGGTCTACCTCGTCGACGCCGAGGCGACAGGCGGCGCGACCCTCCCGTTCGAGCACCGGCCCGGCCCTCAGAACGAGCTCTAGCGCCCTGCATCCTCCGCACGACGTACGACGAACACATCGGCGCGGTAGCGGAACGGGAACGGCTCGGGCTCCGAACGGTCGTCGGCCAGCAGCCGGGCCGCCGCGAGCAGCCGCACCTGCTCCTCCTCGGGGAGCTGGGCGACGAAGCTCGTCGACGCGATCCGCTCGCTCAACCCGGCGCGGGTCATCGCCTGCTCCCACCGGAACGACCGCTCCTCGAGCTCGCCGAAGAGGGGCGACGACTCGACGACGCTGCGCCACCCCCGCCCCACCTGCCGCGGCGCGGTTCCACGCGGCGCGGCGAGCAGCTCGTCGAGCCGTACCTGGAAGGGATCGTCGAGATCACGGCTGTTCCAGATGAGTGCGAGCGCGCCGCCGGGGCGAAGAACGCGGTGGATCTCGACGAGGGCGCGCTCGTGGTCGAACCAGTGGAACGCCTGCGCGGCCGTCGCGCCGTCGACGGAGGCATCGGGGAGCGGAATCCCCTCGGCGGTCCCCGCGAGCGCCTGCGCCTCGGGCACGACCCGCTCGAGCATCGAGCGCATCTCCTCGAGCGGCTCGACCGCGATCACGCGCGCGCCTGCATCTGCGAGAGCCCGCGTCAGCTTGCCGGTTCCCGCGCCGATGTCGACGACGGTCTTCCCGCGCCCGAGGCCGAGGCGCCGCACGATGTGCGCGACCGCCTCGGGCGGGTACGTCGGCCGCGCGCGCTCGTAGACGTCCGCGATTGCCCCGAAGCCGCGTGCGACCGGGTGGATCTCGCCGGCTATGACGGCGTCACGCGGTACGCGTCGAAGACTGCGTCGATCGACCGGAGCGAGTTCAGCAGCGACCGCAACGACTTCACGTCGCCGACCTCGGCCGTGTACCAGTTCTTCGCGAGCTGGTCCTCCACCATGCCTCCGTAGCTGACGATGTTCGCGCCGTGCTCGGCGAACGTGCGCGCGACGTCTTCGAGCAGGCGCGGGCGGTCCCACGAGTCGACGGCGATCTGGACGCGGAACGACTTCGTCCCGCCCTCGGCCCACGAGACCGGCGTGAACCGCTCGGGGCTCCGGCGGAGCGCCTTCACGTTCGGGCAGTCGTCGCGGTGGATCGTGATGCCCTTCCCGAGCGAGATGTAGCCGACGATCCCGTCCCCCGGGACCGGCGTGCAGCACTTGGCGAGGCGCACGAGGACGTCGTCGACGCCCTGGACTGTGACGCCCATCTCGGCGCCGCCGGCGGTGTCGCGCGCCTTGGGCGCCTTCGTGACGACCGGCGCCTCCTCGGCGACCTGCTCCGCCTTCAGACGCTGGATCACCTTGTTGACGATGTGGCCCGACGAGAGCTTCCCGGAGCCGAGCGCGAGGTAGAAGTCCTCGGCCTTCTTGAACCCGGAGTCGCGGATCACCTGGGCGAGCACCGCCGACCCGCGCAGCTTCGCGTAGGGCAGGTTCTGCTGCTTCAGCGCCTGCTCGAGCGCCTCGCGCCCCTTCGCTTCCTGGTCCTCACGCGTCTCACGCGAGAACCACTGGCGGATCTTGTTTCGCGCGCGCGAGGACTTCGCGAGCGACAGCCAGTCGCGCGACGGCCCGCGGCCCTGCTTCGAGGTCAGGATCTCGACGAAGTCGCCGTTCTGGAGACGATAGTGGAGCGGCACGATCCTGCCGTTCACCTTCGCGCCGACGGTGCGGTGGCCGACATCGGTGTGGACCGCGTAGGCGAAATCGATCGGCGTCGAGCCCGCCGGCAGCGTCTTCACCTGGCCCTTCGGCGTGAACACGTGCACCTCCTCGGAGAAGAGGTCGGTGCGGAACGACTTCATGAACTCGCGCGGGTCGGCCTCGTCGTGGCCGACGTCCATCAGCTGCCTCACCCACTGCGTCCACTCGTCGTCGCGCTGCTTCTTGCGGCCCTTGTAGAGCCAGTGCGCCGCGACGCCGTACTCGGCGACGCCGTGCATCGCGCGAGTCCGGACCTGTATCTCGAGCGGTCTCCCCTGCGGGCCGATCACCGTCGTGTGGAGCGCGCGGTAGCCGTTGAACTTCGGCATCGCGATGTAGTCCTTGAACCGGCCCGGCATCGGCTTCCAGAGCGAATGGATGAGCCCGAGCGCGCCGTAGCAGTCGCGCGTCCCCTCGTCGCCGTCGCGGTCGACGATCACACGCATCGCCGTGAGGTCGTAGATCTCGTTGAACTCCCGGCCCTTCTTGGCCATCTTGTCGTAGATCGAGAAGAAGTGCTTCGCGCGCCCGGAGATCTCGGCCGGGATGTCGACCTTGTCGAGCTCGCGCTGGAGCACCAGAGCCGCCTCGCGCACGTGCTCCTCGCGGTTCGCGCGCCGTTCCGAGACCATCTGCTTGATCTCCTCGTACTTCCGCGGGTGGAGCGTCTGGAACGCGAGGTCCTCGAGCTCCCACTTGAGCGCGTGGATCCCGAGGCGGTTCGCGAGCGGGGCGTACACGTCGAGCGTCTCGCGCGCCTTCTGCACCTGCTTCTGCTTCCCGAGGTACTCGATCGCGCGCAGGTTGTGGAGACGGTCCGCGAGCTTGATCAGGATGACCCGCACGTCCTCGGCCATGGCGACGATCAGCTTGCGGTAGTTCTCGGCCTCCGCCTGCTCGCGCGACTGGAACTGGACGCGCGTCAGCTTCGTCACGCCGTCGACGAGGTGCGCGATCTCGTCGCCGAATTCGGCGCGGACGTCGTCGAGCGTGACGTCGGTGTCCTCGACGGTGTCGTGGAGAAGCGCCGCCGCGAGCGTTGCCTCGTCGAGCTGCAGGCCGGCCAGGATCTTCGCGGCGCCCCAGGGGTGGTAGATGAACTCCTGCCCCGACCGGCGCACCTGGCCGTCGTGGGCGCGAGCGGCGACGTCGAACGCGCGCGTCAGCAGCTCACGGTCGACGTCCGGCTTGTACGACTCGACCTCGGCAAGCAACTCGTCGACCAGATCCTGATGTCGCTCGAGTACCGCCATGAGGGCCAGTGTACCCCGGTCGTTCTCGCCTCTCCCCCGCGCGCCGGGGGTGCGGGAGCCCCGTGGGAAGGGGTTCGCACCGGGGGCGCGAAACGTCGGGGAGATGCTTCGCCGTCGCCGTCAGATGAAGAGGCTGCTCCGGGTCGCGCGCATGCTCCGCGACCTCGAGGCCGCCGCACAGGGCGTCCCCGCCTCGCGTGGATCGCGCCCGATCGCACTCGGTCGGCTCCAGGCGCTCTAGGCGGCCGCTGCGAGCGGCGCCGCGCCCTCTTCGAGCAGCCGCCGGAACGCCTCCGACTCGAGGAGCGACCGTTTCGCGCCGTCGGCGAGCTCGAGCTCGCCGAAGATCGCGCGTGCCTCGGCCGTCCACCCCGGCTCCCCCTCGCGCCACTGCGCCGCGAGCCACGTGCGGAGGTCCTCGTAGCCCTCGGGCGAGTCGAAGATCCGCCGCACGAGGAGTTGCGGCGCGACCGTGCCGTTCCAGCGGTTCTCCTGTAGCCGGAACGCGACGTCGTACCGCCCCGACCGGCGGAAGCGGTCGAGCTGGGCGCCGATCCCGAAGGCGATCGCGCCGCCCGCGTCGTAGCCGTGGTGGCGGACGCGAAATCGGAGGTGCTTGCCGTCGCCGACGGTCGCGAGCTCCGTCAGCTCGCACCCGTCGACGAGAAGCGTCACACCCGGGTTCCCGAGCCCGAACGGGGCGAGCCGACCGAGCTCCGCGCACAGGTCGAGCCCCAGTCGCGACCCGCGGACGATCGCGTCGATCCTCGTCCGCGGGCGGAGATCGGCGTCGGCGAGTGCCGCGTCGGCGTGGGCGGCGAAGGCAGCGGCGAACGCCTCGACGCGCTCGGGACGGATCGAGAGCCCCGCGGCCGCGCGGTGCCCGCCGAATCGCTCCAGGTACGCCGAGCACGCGGCGAGGCCGCCGTGGAGATCGAACGACCCGACGGAGCGGCCCGAGCCCTTCCAGTCGGGATCCGCGCCGGCGATCAGCACGACGGGCCGGCCGTACCGCTCGACGAGCCGCGAGGCGACGATCCCGATCACGCCCTCGTGCCAGTCCTCGCCCGCCACGACGTACGCCTTGCGCCGCCGCCTCGCCTCGGGCCACGACTCGATGCAGTCGACGGCCGCCCGCACGATCCGCTCCTCGACGGCCTGGCGCTCGCGGTTCAGCTCCTCGAGCTCGGCCGCGAGCAGATCCGCCTCGCGCCGATCCTCGCTGAGCAGGAGGTGGAGCGCCGCCGCGGGGCGACAGAGGCGTCCGGACGCGTTGATCCGGGGTGCGAGCCGGAATCCGACGGCGCCCTCGTCGACGGCCGCAGGGTCGACGCCCGCGGTGCGCATGAGCGCGCGCAGCCCCGGCTTCTGCGTTTGCGCGAGCCGCCGCAAGCCGCGCCGCGCGAGCGCGCGGTTCTCGTCGAGGAGCGGCACGACGTCGGCGATCGTCGCGAGCGCGACGACGTCGAGATGACGATCGCAGAACGGGTGCTCCGGCCCGAGGATCGCCTGGGCGAGCTTCCATACGACGCCTGTCCCGCAGAGCCCCGCGAACGGATAGTCACCCTTCAGCGGCGCGACGACGGGGCAATCGGGGAATGCCTCCGCTGGGCGGTGGTGGTCGGTGACGACGACCTCGAGCCCGAGCCGCCGTGCCTCCTCGACCTCTGCCACGGCCGTGATCCCGCAGTCGACGGTGAGCACGAGGTCGAAGCCGTCGTCGGCGAGCCGCGCGAGCGTCTGGCGATTGAGGCCGTAACCCTCTTCGAAGCGCGACGGCAGGTGCCATGAGGCGTCGCATCCCAGCTCGCGCAGGAGCAGCACCGCGAGCGCGGTCGCGCAGATCCCGTCGGCGTCGTAGTCGCCGTGGACGCAGATGCGGGCGCCGCGCCCAACCGCAGCGGAGATCGTCTGGACGGCCGAGCGCATGTCGCCGAGAGCGAACGGGTCGTGCCCGGGCGGCGCGCCGTCGAGGAACGCGCGCGCAGCAGCAGGCTCGGCGAGACCGCGTCGCACGAGCACTGACGCAGTCACGTCGCTGATTCCGAGGTCGTCGGCGAGGCGACGCACGTCCGCGTGCGCGCACCGGTCGATCGTCCACGTCCCGTGCTCCATCGGCGATCGAGGCTACGGAGGCGGTCGGACGGCGTGATCGGGATTCGCCTGGAAATGTGCTTCAATCTCTGCCCGTGCGCGCGCTGAGGACGATCGCCGCCTTCCTCTTCGCCGCAGGCATCGCGTGCGCCGCGGCGCCTGCCGCAAAGCAGACTCCGCTCATCGCGCGCGGTGTCTCCGTTCTCGGCATCCCAGTCGGCGGCCTGTCGTCAGAGCCCGCACGCCTGAAGATCGAGCAGTCCTTCGCGCGCCCGATCGTGATCGAGTACCACGACGAGCGCCTGACGGTGACGCCGCAGCGGCTCGGCGCGGGCGCGGCCGTCGATGCCGCCGTCACGTCGGCGCTCGCGGCGACGCCCCGGAGCAAGATCGCGCTGCCGATCAACTACTCGAACCGCGCCGTCGACTCGTACGTCGCCTGGCTCGCGCGGCGGTACTTCCGGCCCGCACACGACGCGAGGCTCGTCGGCCTGACGGCCTATCTCTCGCCGGATATCGCCGAGGGAACGACCGGAACCGCCGTTCGGACCTCGACGATGCGCGCCGCGCTCGAGCAGCAGCTGCAGTCGGGGAGCCGTGACCCGCTCCAGCTCCTGACGCGGCCGGTCGCGCCGAAGGTCACGCGCGCGACGTACGGCGACGTGATCGTGATCGCCCGCTCGGCAAACTCGCTCGCCCTCTACGACGGCCCGAACCTCGTCCGCTCGTTCGGCGTCGCGACGGGCCGCGCCGAGTACCCGACGCCGACCGGCACGTACGAGATCGTCGACAAGCAGCGGAACCCGTGGTGGTACCCGCCGAAGTCCGACTGGGCGAAGGACGCGAAGCCGGTTCCGCCAGGCCCCGGGAACCCGCTCGGGACGCGGTGGATGGGCCTGACCGCGCCCGGCGTCGGCATCCACGGCACCCCCGACGACGCGTCGATCGGCTACTCCGCCTCGCACGGGTGCATCCGGATGCACGTGCCGGACGCCGAGTGGCTCTTCGACAACGCCGACTGGGGAACGCCGGTCGTCATCGTCTGACTTTCCGGCACCGGTCGCCGCTTGCACGCGCGGCGTCGTGCGTGCTTTCAGCCGCCCTCGCGCGGCAGCTCGATCCCGAGGTAGGTCAGCAGGACGATCAGCCCCCCGAGGGCGAGGAGCGCGCCGACGATCAGGCGCGGGTGGCCGCTCTCGCGGATCGAGACGACGAGCCCGCGGCCGAGCAGGATCAGCACCGCCGCGGTGACGCCGATCGCGATCAGGATCAGCGGCGCCATCACGACGAGGCGCTCCCACGCGGCTGCCTTTGCGACGAGGACGTCCACTACGATTGCATGGTGCCTGGAACGCAACGTCGACCGACTTCTCGCCCCCACGGTGGCTCGACGTGAGCCGCATGTCGGAGGCGAACTACACCTCGGGGGATGACTACATCGTCGAGTTCCTCGGGTATCGCTTCAGCTTCAACGGCTTCGACTTCGAGCAGCGGGTGGTCGGCGCAGCGGTGAAGCTCGGGCTCGTCGAGGCGAACGAGCTCGACGACGACGAGACCGCAGATCTGGTGGCGCTCGCGGCGCAGGGGCTGATCGACGACCCGCAATCGCGTCTCGGCCGGTACCTCGTGCGGCACTGGGAGCGCGTCTCGCTGGTGCAGGGCGAGTCGCTCGTGTACTGGCTGCGGAAGCTGATCTTCCGGGGCGCGTGGCTCGACCATCAGGTGAAGCGCGGCGCGCTCGAGGTCGTGTGGGACGAGAACGAGGCCGAGTTCGGCTACCAGCACCCGGGCGGCGGGCGGTCGCTGCTCGAGCTTGCTCCCGTTCCGTCGTGGCACGAGCTCGCAGTACCGCGGGTGAGCGTCCCGAACGGGCGGGGCAGCTGCCGCCCGTCTCTGCCGCCGCGCTCGCACGGCGCTCTCACCCTTGTCGCGGTCGCGCGCTCCGTGCGGCTCGGCACCCGTGCGGGCGCCGCGCTCGCGCACCGCTCGAGTCCGCGGCGCGTCGTGGGGCAGCCGTGCCACGCGCGGCGCTATCTCCGCGGCCGCCCGCCGTTCGCCGAAAATCGCAAAATCGGCACGCATCCGTCACTGACGCGGCACACCTCCGGCGGTAGCCTGACCGGCGGGTCGAGGGTGGCCGACACCCCACCCAGGGTGGGGGTGGCAGGGCCGTGACCCGGCCGGCCATGGCCGTTGCGGCCGCGGCCGGCGGGGCCGCGTATCTCGCGGCGTTGCTGGCGGCCGACCGGTACGTCTCGCTTCACGGGCAATGGGCGCTCGGAGCGCTCACGTGGATCGTGCTGCTCGGCGGGATGCGGCTGTTCGCGCCGGAGCGCCGCGCGCAGGCGCTCGGGGTCGTGGTCTTCGCGACCGTGGGCGAGCTCACCGGGTCGATCGTCTGGGGCGTCTACTCGTATCGCCTCGGGAACCTGCCGCTGTTCATCCCGCCCGCGCACGGGATCGTCTACCTGACGGGGGTCTCGCTCATGCAGGCGGTGCGGCCGCACGCACGCGCGCTCGTCGCGACGGCGGCCGTCACCGCGACGGCCTGGGGGCTGCTCGGACTCGTGGTGCTCCCGCGGCGCGACGTCGCCGGCGCGTTCGGCGTCCCGTTGCTCCTCGTCTTCCTCTGGCGATCGCGTAACCGCGCCGTGTATGCGGCCGTGTTCCTCGTGGTCGCGGCCCTCGAGCTGTACGGCACGGCGATCGGGACGTGGAGGTGGGCGACGGAGCTGCCGGGACTCGGGATCCCCGACGGGAACCCGCCGTCGGGGGTCGCGTCCGGCTACGTGTGGTTCGACGTGATGGCGCTTCTCGTGGCGCCGGCGCTCACGCCGCTGGTCGTGCGTCGGAGCCGCCGCGGGCGCGCCGCTCCCGTGCTTCCACCTGCGGAGGTCAGGCGGCGCGAGCCGTCTCGTGCCCAGGCACCGTGACGCACTCGCCACGGGCGCGGCGGACGTCGAACTCGCGGAGCATGAGGGTCACGAGGTCGGTGCAACGGCAGCCGCACTCGCACTCCCACATCACCCACTGGTAAGGGCCGGCGTGACGGACGAGACGCGCCAGCGCGTCGTTGTTGCGGATTGCTGCTGTCACACTCCGTGAGACGCCGTCACGGCGAGGAGGTTGGCGCCGGCGCAAATCCGAGCGGATGCGACTCCCCGGCGGCGGCGAGCGTCACGCGTGCTACGGCGACGAGCGGCACGATCACCTCGCGCGGCTCCTCCGCGAACGGGACGAGCGTGATGAATCCGCCGCCGGGCTCGGCGGTGATCGCGGCGACCGTCGAGGTCGAGCCGTCGCGCAGCTCGACCTCCACGACGACGGCGCCGTGCTCCTCGGCGAACCGCGCGATCTGCCGCTGGACTGCGGCGACGAAGTCGTCGTGCGCCCCCGGAAGCCACAGCTCGCTCACCCGAGCGGGAGCCTCAGCCTCTCGCGCCAGCGATCCGGCGCGTCCTCCTCGAGGAGCGTGACCGCCGCCGCGTGCTGCCGCACGGGAAGAAGCGGCACGATGCGCGGCTCGAGCTCTGCGACCGCCGCCGACACGTCGTCCGGCTGCGCGAGCGTCGCGTGCGGGACTACGTCGTCGAACGCGCCTCCGTACGGCGGCCGGTCGGGGAACGCCGCGTGCACCGCTGCCGTCAGCGCGCGAAACGGCTCGCCGGGCTCCGGCGCGAGCCAGACGACGCTCGGCCACGACTCGAGCCGTGCCAGCGTGAAGTCGAACGCCTTGTGGGCTCGGGCCACCGCCCGCGCTCGCTCGAGCTCGGCAGCGCCGAGCTGCGCGCGCGGGACGAACGGGTAGAGGATCGTCACGTGAAGCGGAATCCTGCGGGCGACGGCGCGCGGGTGCGCGTCGCGGTGAATCTCGGCCACGTCCGGCGCGTCCAGCACGACGACCAGCGCGGTCTCGAGGTCTCGCGCCTCCGTCACGTCGTTCGCGGGCGGCCTAGAAGAGGCTCGATTCGGGCGCCTTTCCGCCGCCGACGTGTGCGCGGCCGCGGTCGGTCACGATTCGGCCGCGCGGCGTCCGCTGCAGGAACCCGAGCTGAAGCAGGTACGGCTCGTAGACGTCCTCGATCGTCTCCGGCTCCTCGCCGAGCGCCACGGCGAGCGTCGACACGCCCACGGGGCCGCCGCCGAACTTCTCGACCACCGAACGCAGCAGCTCGCGATCGAACCGCTCGAGGCCGAGCCGGTCGACCTCGAGCAGCTCCAGGGCCTCCTCGGCGATCGCCGTCGTGACGGCGCCCGCGTGCCGCACCTCGGCGACGTCGCGGACGCGCCGGAGGATCCGGTTCGCGATGCGGGGCGTCCCCCGCGCGCGACGCGCGATCTCGTCTGCGGCTTCGTCCGCGACCTCGACACCGAGGATCCGCGCCGACCGGCGGACGATCGTCGCGAGCTCGGCCTGGCCGTAGAGGTCGAGTCGGAACGTCATCCCGAAGCGGTCGCGCAACGGCGTCGTCAGGAGCCCGGTGCGCGTCGTGGCGCCGATGAGCGTGAACGGCGGGAGGTCGATCGCGAGCGTCCGTGCCGCGGCCCCCTGACCCATCACGATGTCGAGGCGGAAGTCCTCGAGCGCCGGGTACAGGATCTCCTCGGCGGCGCGGCTCATGCGGTGGATCTCGTCGACGAAGAGGACGTCTCGCGACTCGAGCGAGGTCAGGATCGCCGCGATGTCCTTGCGCTCGAGGTTCGGGCCGGCGACCTGGCGGATGCCGACGCCGAGCTCGTTGCGCACGATCTGGGCGAGCGACGTCTTGCCGAGCCCGGGCGGCCCTGCGAGCAGGACGTGGTCGAGCGCATCGCCGCGCGCGCGGGCGGCCTCGAGCGCGATCGCGAGCTGCTCCTTGACGCGCTCCTGGCCGACGAACTCGCCGAGGCTCCTCGGCCGGAGGGACCGCTCGAGCTCCTCCTCGGCGTCGGCCTGGACGGGCGCGAGAAATTGCGCCGGCGCGGTCACGCCGCCCTCCGCAGCGCGTGCCGCACCTGCTCGGCCACGGGAAGCGTCGCATCGACCTCGGCGAGCGCCCGTTCGGCGTCGACGAGCGACCACCCGAGCTCGACGAGCGCGTCGCGCGCGGTGAGGTCGACCGCTGCCGACGCCGCGTCCTGGACGACTCCGAGCTTCTCCTTCAGCTCGAGCACGACGCGCTGCGCGGTCTTGCGCCCGATCCCCGGAATCGCCTCGAAGCGAGCCGTGTCCTCGCGCGCTATCGCCCGCCGAAGCTCGGACGGAGGCGAGCCGCTGACGATCGCGAGCGCGACCTTCGGCCCGACGCCGTTGACGCCGAGGAGGAGCTCGAAGAGCTCGCGCTCGGCGGCCGACGCGAACCCGAACAGCTGCAGGGCGTCCTCGCGCACGTGCGTGTGCGTCTCGACGGTGATCTCTCCGTCGCCGAGCCGCGCGACGCTCGGCGTCGCATGGACGAGGTATCCCACCCCGTTGACGTCGAGCACGAGGCCGTTGGCGTTGCGCGCGACGACGCGGCCCCTGAGCCTGGCGATCACGAGCGCCTCCCGCGACGGGTCATCCTCGCAACGGTACGGGTCGCGGCGGACGACTCCTGCCAACGCGCCGCCCACCCGTGAGCGTCGACCTCGCGCGCTCGCGCCTCCCGCCCGAACCCGCGCCGCACGAAGGCGAAATACGCCTTCAGGTCGCCCTCCTCGACGAGCGGGACATGCCTCCGGCGCGCCTGCAGGACGCCGGCGGCGACCGACGGGCGCGGCGCGAACGCCGCCGGCTCGAGCCTCCGCGCGATCCGCAGCTCGTAGCGCGCACCCCAGATCACGCCGAGCGCCGTCGCCGGCCACACGCGCGCCCGCTTCACCGCGAAGTCCCACTCCACGATCACGTCGGCGGAGACGAGCGGCACGGACGGATCGGAGAGGAGCGAGCGGCAGATGTCGGCGGCGTGGGCGAACGGCAGGTTCGCGACCACCCGGAACGGCTCGTCCGGCCACGGAACGTCCTCGACCCGGGCTTCGAGTACGCGGGCTCGTCCGCCGGCGTCGCGTGCGACGGCCCGCGCCAGGCGCGCTGCGTGCCGCGGGTCCGGCTCGACCGCGACGACGCGGGCGCCGGCGCCGAGGAGCGCGCGCGTGAGCATGCCCGAGCCTGCGCCGACGTCGACGACGAGGTCGCCGCACGCGACGCCGGCGTCGCGGACGATCGCGTTCGCGAGCGCGCTACTGCGGAGAAGGTGCCGTCCGCGAGGCCGCGCCGCTGCACGGTCTCGGACGACGGACACGGACCATCACCATCGGCATGACGGATGCAGCTTAGCTGCGGCCCGCCGCAGCGCCAGAGGCTCGGCTTGTCTAGCCGTAGGCGCGGAGGAGCGGCGAGGCGAGCGCGTGGCAGATCGCGACCGCGAGCGCATCGGCGGCGTGCGCCGGCCGCGGAATCTCGTCGAGCGAGAGGATCACCTTCACCATCCGCTGGACCTGGCCCTTGTCGGCGCGGCCGTGCCCGCAGACCGTCTGCTTGACCCGCGTCGGCGCGTACTCGACGCATTCCACGCCGGCGGACGACGCGGCGACGAGCACGGCCCCCCGCGCCTGGCCGACGGAGAGCGCGATGCGGGCGTCTGGCCCGACGAACGACTCCTCCAGCGCGACGACCTCCGGCGCGTGCGCCGCGATCAGCCCCTGGACGCCGTCGAAGATCGTGCGCAGCCGACGCTCCGGCCGCTCGCGCGCCGACGTGCGCCACCACCCGTGGCAGATGGCCCTGAGGCGCCCGTCGCTTGTGTGGACGATTCCGTATCCGCATGCCGCCGTTCCGGGGTCGATGCCGAGGACTTTCACGTGGACACGTTAGGCGCGGCCGCGGACGTTCCTGCGGTCGCGCGCGGGGAAGCGTGACGGCTCTGGACGCTACGCCCAGCGCTCGCGCGCGGCCGCAACGGCCGCGACGACGTCGCCGAGCCGGCGACGCGCGGGTGGCGGCTCGAATGTCCCGCTGCGTACGGCCTCGGCCACCTGCTCGTGCGCGTCCCGAAACGGAATACCGGCGGCGACGAGAGCCTCGGCCGCGTCCGTCGCGCGGAGAAGCGGATCCGACGCGGCGTCCGCGAGCCGGTCGCGGTCGAGCTCGAGCCCGCGCACGAGCGCTGCGAGAGCTCCGAGCGCGCCGGCGACGTCGCGACGGGCCGCGAAGACGGGGGTCTTGTCCTCCTGCAGGTCGCGGTCGTACGCGAGCGGGAGGCTCTTGAGCGTCGCGAGCAACCCCGTCAGGCGCCCGATCGCCGTTCCGGCCTTGCCGCGGGCGAGCTCGGCGACATCGGGGTTCAGCTTCTGCGGCATCATCGACGACCCGGTGGCCGAGGACTCCGCGAGCCGGGCGAACCCGAACTCCGACGTCGTCCAGAGGACGACCTCCTCGCCGATCCGCGAGAGGTGCACGAACAGCACGGCGACGGCGTACAGGTAGTCGAGCGCGAAGTCGCGGTCTGCGACGGCGTCGAGCGAGTTCCGCATCGCGTCCTTCGGCGGTGGCAGCGGGAGGGTCGAGCCCGCGAGCGCGCCCGCGCCGAGCGGGGACGGAGACGCGTGCTCGCGCGCGAGCGCGAACCGCCTCCGGTCGCGCTCGAGCATCTCGCACCACGCGAGCAGGTGGTGGCCGACGGTGACCGGCTGTGCCCGCTGGAGGTGCGTGTAGCCGGGCATCGGGGTCGCCGCATCCTCCTCGGCACGGTCGAGGACGACGTCGACGAACTCCCCGAGCGCGGCCGTGGCCTCGTCGCAAGCGTCCACGACGTAGAGCCGGAGCGCGGCGGCGACCTGGTCGTTGCGCGAGCGCCCCGCATGGATCTTCCGGCCCACCTCGCCGAGCCGCCGCTCGATCGTCGTGTGGGTGTCCTCGTCGGACGGGTCCACCGTGTCGATCGACGCGAGACCGTCCACTACCTCCGTGAATTCGTCGTCCGTCAGGAGACCGGCCGCGCGAAGGCGCTCGGCGTGGATCCGCGTCGCCTCGATGTCGTACGGAAGGAGCTCTGCGTCGTCCGCCCGCAGGAACTCCCACACCTCCGGCGCGAGGCCGTCGGCCACGCGGCCGTGCCAGAGAGTCACAGCGGCCAGCCGAGCGCCGCGAGCATCCGCCGGGTGTCGTCGATGTCGTTCACCTGCACGGAGAGCTGGCCGATCCGGTCGCCCGCGGTGAAGGCGGTGTCGCTGCGCTCCATCGACAACCGGTCGGGGTGGTACGTGACGGCATCGCCGGCCGTGTCGAGGATGGTGTAGTCGTCGCCGCGCCGCAGCTCGACGGTCACCTCGCCGCTGACGACGTGCGCGACCCAGCGCCGCAGCGAGTCGCGGAGCATGAGCGCCTGCGGATCGAGCCACCGCCCCTCGTAGAGAAGCCGGCCCAGCCGGCGGCCGTCGACTGCGTACCGCTCGAGCGTCGCCTCGTTGTGGATCGCGGTCAGGAGCCGTTCGTAGGCCAGGTGGAGCAGCGCCATGCCCGGCGCCTCGTAGATCCCGCGGCTCTTCGCCTCGATGATCCGGTTCTCGATCTGGTCGGACATCCCGAGGCCGTGCCTCCCGCCGATCGCATTCGCGACGCGGATGATCTCGACCGGGTCGTCCAGCTCCTCGCCGTCGATCGCCACCGGAATGCCGTCCCGGAACCCGATCGTCACCACCTCGGGCTCGATCTCGACGAGCGGATCCCAGTGGGCGACGCCCATGATCGGCGAGACGATCTTCATCGACGTCGACAGCAGCTCGAGATCCTTCGCCTCGTGCGTCGCGCCGAGCAGGTTCGCGTCCGTCGAGTACGCCTTCTCGGCCGAGGTCCCGTGCGGGAGCCCGCGCTCGGCGAGCCACTCGCTCATCTCGGTGCGCCCGCCGAGCTCCGACACGAACGCCTCGTCGAGCCACGGCTTGTAGATGCGCAGCGCCTCGTTGGCGAGCAGCCCGTAGCGGAAGAACCGCTCGATGTCGTTGCCCTTGTACGTCGAGCCGTCGCCCCAGATCTCCACGCCGTGCTCGGACATGGCCCTGACGAGCAGCGTCCCCGTGACGACGCGCCCGAGCGGCGTGGTGTTGAAGTACCGCCTGCCGGCGGTCGCGATGTGGAACGCGCCGCACTGGAGCGCGACGAGAGCCTCGCGGGCGAGGACGTCGCGGCAGTCGACGAGCACGGCCTCCTCGGCGCCGTAGGCCCGCGCGCGCTCGGGGACCGCGCCGACGTCCGGCTCGTCGTACTGGCCGAGGTCGGCCGTGAAGGCGTACGGGATCGCCCCGTTCTCGCGCATCCATGCGAGCGCGCAGCACGTGTCGAGCCCGCCGGAGAACGCGATCCCGACGCGCTCGCCGACGGGCAGGGCGTCGAGGATGACGCCCGCGGCAGGAGCCTGGACGCTCACTCCCGCTCGCCCTCGAGGTAGTGGCGGAAGAGCTCGCGGAGGTCCGCGCCGGTCGAGCCCTCGCAGGCGGCGACGAAGATCGTGTTGTCGCCGGCGATCGTCCCGGCGACCTCGGCGAGGTCGGCGCGATCGACGGCCTCGGCGAGCGCCGGCGCGAACCCCGAGGGCGTCCGAACGACCAGCAGGCCGTTCGTCGCCGTCATCTCGCCGGCCCACCGCCGAAGCGCGCCCGTGAGCTCGTCGAGGCGGCTGATGTCGGCGGCGCCTGGCAGCGCGTAGACGAGGCGTCCGCGGCCGTCCCTCACCTTCACGAGCCCGAGCTGCGCGATGTCGCGCGAGACGGTCGTCTGCACCGCGTTGATCCCGACCGAGTGGAGCGCGTCCGCGACCTCGCCCTGGGTCGAGAGCGACTGCTGCTGCACGAGGCGGAGGATCGCGCCCTGCCGCTCGAACTTCGTGGTCACCTACAACACCTCCTGAAGGATCTCGATCGCACGATCCGCCTCGTCGGCGGTGATCGTCAGCGGCGGCGTGAGCCGCAGAGCGGTCTCGCCTGCGGTGCCGACGAGGAGCCCCCGCTCGAGCGCGGCGGCCACGACAGGGCCGGCCGGGCGGCCGAGCTCGACCGCGAGCAGGAGCCCGAGGCCGCGGACGTCCCCGAGCCGCGCGAAGCGCGCAGAGACGCTTCGGACGTGCGCGAGGAGCTCGTCGTCGACGGTGTCGACGACGGCGCACGCGGCTGCGCAGGCGACGGGGTTGCCGCCGAAGGTCGAGGCGTGGTCGCCGGGCTCGAACGCCGTCGGCGCGTCGTCCGCGACCAGGAGCGCGCCGATCGGCAGGCCGTTCGCGAGCCCCTTGGCGAGCGTCACGGCGTCCGGACGGGCGCCGAGCTGCTCCCACGCGAAGAACGACCCCGTCCGCCCGACACCCGTCTGCACCTCGTCGAAGACGAGCAGCGCGCCGTGCTCGTCCGCCAGCGACCGCGCGAGGCCGAGCGTCGCGCGGCCGAGCGGCCGCACGCCGCCCTCCCCTAGCACCGGCTCGAGGATGATCGCCGCCGTCGCCTCCGAGACGGTGTCGGCGAGCGTGTCCGGCGTCGCGAAGCGCACGTGCGGGACGAGCGGCGCGAACGGCTCGCGCTTCGCCGGCTGCCCCGTCACCGACAGCGCTCCCATCGTCCGCCCGTGGAACGACCCTTCGAGGGCGACGATCTCGGTCTTCCCTGTCGCCTTCCGCGCCCATTTGAGCGCGGCCTCGACGGACTCGGCTCCGGAATTGCAGAAGAATGCGCGCGCGCCGCCGAACCGCTGCGACAGCCGCTCGGCGAGCGCCTCCATCGGCTCGGTCGAGTAGAGGTTCGAGACGTGCCAGAGCCGGTCGAGCTGCGCGTGCGCGGCGGCAAGCGGCGCCGGGTGGCGATGTCCGAGCGCGACCACCGCGATGCCGGCGACGAGGTCGAGGTACCTCCGGCCGGCCGCGTCGACGAGCCAGCAGCCCTCGCCCTCGACGAAGGTGACGTCGAGCCGTGCGTACGTCGGCAGGAGCGGCGCGTGCGTCGAGACGCTCATGCCGACCACCGCGGTGCGGCCGATCGTCGCGGGGACGCCGTCGCGCGCGGCCGCCGCCGCCGCGCGGAGCTTCGGGACGATGCCGCCGTCGAGGTGCCCTCCGTCGAGCAGGTCGAGGGCGGTACGGGTGTCGATCGCGTCCACGACGCCGCCGTCGAGGATGAGCCCGTCGACGTCGGTGAGGAAGAGGAGCCGGTCGGCGCCGAGCCCCAGCGCGAGCGCCGACGCAGCTTCGTCGGCGTTCACGTTCAGGGGCCCGACGCCGAGCGGCGCGACCACGGGGATCCTGTCGTCGGCAAGCGCTTCGAGCACCGCCCGCGGCCGTGAGGGCAGCGGGTCGCCGACGAGCCCGAGCGCCTCGACGCGCTCCGCGCAGAGGCCGATCTCGTCGCCGAACAGCGGGACGGCGCGCGGGCCGATCGCGGCGCAGAGCGCGCCGTTGACGGCGGCGAACGATTCGCGCACAACCGCGAGGGCCCGTGGGGTCGTCACGCGGCGCCCGCCGACGAACTCGACCGGAATCCCCCTGCGCCTCATCTCGTCTGTGATCTGCGGCCCGGCACCGTGGACGACGACGACGTCGTGCTCTCTCGCGAGCGCGAGCACGGCCTCCGCCGACGCGGCGGCGACGGCTCCGCCGACCTTCACGACGATCATGTTCGGTACTCCGCGTTGATCCGGACGTAGTCGTACGAGAGATCGCTCGTGAGGTACGAGGCCGCGCCGCTCCCGAGGCCGAGGTCGAGCTCGATCGAGCACGTCGCGCCGTCGACCGGCGGCTCGGCGCCCTGCGGCGCGCCGTGGACGAGGACCGCCGTCCCGTTGTAGGAGAGCGAGACACGCGCCGGGTCGAGGTGCGCGTACCCGCCGTTGAACGGCGCCGACCCCGCGGCCGCGAGGACGCGTCCCCAGTTCGCGTCGCGTCCGAACAGGGCCGTCTTCACGAGCGGGCTGGTCGCGATCCTCCGCGCGATCGCCTTTGCCTCGCGATCGTCCGCGGCGCCGGTCACGGCGATCTCGGCGAGCAACGTGGCGCCCTCGCCGTCGGCCACGATCTGCGACGCGAGGTCGGAGCAGACGCTGCGGACGGCGAGCGCGAACGAGGCGTCCGTCGCAGGCGTCCGCTCGACCCTTGCGGCTCCGGAGGCGAGCAGCACGACGGTGTCGTTCGTCGAGCACTCGCCGTCGACCGAGATCGAGTTGAAGCTGGCGTCGACGCACGGGCGGAGGAAGTCGATTGCCTCGCCCGGCTCGAGCGGATAGTCGGTGGTGAGGACTGCGAGCATCGTCGCGAGGTTCGGGTGGATCATCCCGCTCCCCTTCGCCATCCCGCCGACGGCGAAGCCATCCCCGCGGAAGACGGCCTCCTTCGAGCGCGTGTCGGTGGTGAGGATCGCCTCGGCCGCCTCGGCGCCGCCGGTCGGGGCGAGGGCCGCCGCGGCGTCGACGAGGCCCGCGCGCACGCGATCGAGCGGGAGCGGCGCGCCGATGACGCCGGTCGAGAGAACGAGCACCTCCTCGGGATCGAGGTGGAGGAGCCGCGCGGCCTCGGCGGCCGTCGCGAGCGCGTCGAGCTCCCCGCGCTCGCCGGTCGCGGCGTTCGCCACGCCGGAGTTCACGACGACCGCCTGGGGCTCCGCGAGCTCGAGATGCGCCTTCGAGATGATGACCGGCGCGGCCAGAACGCGATTCACCGTGAACATCGCGGCGCCCGTCGCGCGCGGCAGCGAGCGCACGAGCGCGAGGTCGCGCGCGCGCCGCCGGATGCCGGCGTGGACGCCCGAGGCGACGAACCCGTCGGCGGCGGTGATGCTCATACGAGCACTCCGTGCAGGCGAAGGCCCGCCGTCTCGTCGAGGGCGAGCGCGATGTTCGCGTTCTGGAGCGCCTGCCCGGCAGCCCCCTTGCCGAGGTTGTCGAGCGCGCAGACGAGGATCGCCGTGCCCGTCGCACCGTCCTCGAAGACGGCGACCTCCGCGGCATCCGTGCCCTGCACCCGGGCGAGCTCCGGCACGACGCTCTCGGGCAGCACGCGGACGACGCGGCTGTCTGCGTACGTCTCCTCGAGCCGATCGCGGACCGCGGCCACGTCGGCGCGCGCGTAGCACGTCGCGAGCAGGCCGCGGCGAACCGGAAGCAGGTGCGGGACGAAGCAGACGGGGAATCCGAGCTGCTGGGAGATCTCGGGCGCGTGGCGGTGCTCGCCGACCGCGTACGGCGCGAAGTTCTCGAGCACGGTCGTCGCGTGCGAGCTCGGCCTGAGCGTCCGGCCGGCGCCCGAGACGCCCGACTTCCCGTCGATCACCACGTTCTGGACGAGGTCCGCGACCGGCCCGAGCGCGAGCAGCGCGGCCGTCGCGTAGCAGCCAGGGTTCGCGATCAGCGGCCCGTGCGGCGGATACAGCTCGGGCAGCCCGTAGCTCCACGCTCCCGGGGCGGTCCCGTACCAGGCGTCGGCCTGAGCTTCGTCGCGGAGCCGATGCGCGCCCGAGAGGTCGACCACGACGGCTCCGTCCGGCGGGTCGAACCGCGCCGCCTGCTCGTGGCCCACGCAGAGGAAGAACACGTCCGCGCCGGACGAGGCCGCTACCCCATTCGCGACGAAGTCCGGGAGGTCGTCGCCGTCGAGCCGCGGGTCGAGTGCGAACGCGGGCTTCCCGGCGAGCGAGTCGGAGCCGAGCGCGATCGCCTCGAGCTCCGGGTGCGCGATCACCCGATCGAGCGTCTCCTGGCCCGTGTACCCGGCACAACCGATGATTGCCACAGTCGCCATCGCAGATGCGTATTATGCACATCCATGACATCTATGCATCACCTCGTGCTCGAGGACGGCACGGTGTTCGACGGCTTCGGCGTCGGCGCGCCCGGGGTCGCCGCCGGAGAAGCCTGCTTCACGACGGCGATGACCGGCTACGAGGAGGCGGTCACCGACCCGAGCTACGTCGCGCAGGTTCTGTGCTTCGCGTACCCGCTCGTCGGGACCTACGGCGTGGACGACGCGCGGATGGAGTCGCCCCGGGTGCAGTGCGAGGCCGTCGTGATGCACGACGCGCGCCCGGAGTTCGCACGGTGGCTCCGGGAGCGGAACGCCGTCGCGATCACGGGGGTCGACACGCGCGCGCTCGTGCGCCGCATTCGCTCCGAGGGGGTCCTCCGGTGCGCCGTGGGCGACGCGCCGGTCGAGGCCCTTCACGCGCGGGCGCTCGCCGAGCCGCCGATCGACGGGCGGCCGCTCGAGCGCCTCGTCGGCACGACGCGCATGTACGCCGTCGGCGACGGGCCGCGCGTCGTCCTCGTCGACCTCGGCTCCAAGCGGTCGATCCCGCGTCGCGTCGCGGCCGCCGGCATGGAATGCATCGTCGTCCCGCGCCACACCGACCCGGACGAGATCCTCGACCTCGACCCGCAGGCGGTCCTGATCTCGAACGGGCCGGGCGACCCCGCGGTGCTCACGACGGAGGTCGAGACGATTCGCGCGCTCCTCGGTCGCGTGCCGGTGTTCGGGATCTGCCTCGGCCACCAGCTGCTCGGCCTCGCGCTCGGCCACGAGACGTTCAAGCTCCCGTTCGGCCACCGCGGCGCCAACCACCCCGTCCGCGACCTCGCCACCGGCCGCGTGCTCGTCACCGTTCAGAACCACGGCTTCGCGGTCGCAGCCGACGACGACGTCTCCCACGTGTCGCTCAACGACGGGACGTGCGAGGGACTCGTCGGCGACGGATTCGCGAGCGTCCAGTTCCATCCCGAGGCCGCGCCCGGCCCGCTCGACGCCCTGCCCTTCTTCGACCGGATCGCCGACGCGTGCCGAAGCGCACCGACCTTCGCACGATCCTGATCCTCGGCTCCGGGCCGATCCGCATCGGCCAGGCGTGCGAGTTCGACTACTCCGGCGCTCAGGCGTGCCGCGTTCTCCGCCGGGAGGGCTACCGCGTCGTGCTCGTGAACTCGAACCCCGCGACGATCATGACCGACCCCGAGTGGGCCGACGCGACCTACCTGGAGCCGCTCGACGCCGAGACGGTCGCGGAGGTGATCGAACGTGAGCGGCCCGACGCGATCCTCCCCACGCTCGGCGGCCAGACGGCGCTGAACCTCGCCGTCGAGCTCGCGCCGCTCGGCGTCGAGCTGATCGGCGCCGACGTCGACGCGATCCGGCGCGCCGAGGACCGCGAGCTCTTCCGCTCCACGGTGCAGCTCGCGGGAGTCGCCGTCCCGCTCTCCGTCGTGGCCCGCGAGCCCGTCGACTTTCCGCTCCCGGCAATCGTCCGGCCCGCCTTCACGCTCGGCGGGACCGGCGGCGGGATCGCGCGGACGCCCGACGAGCTGCGCGCAGCGATCGAGCGCGGGGTCGCGGCGAGCCCGGCGGGCCAGGTGCTCGTCGAGGAGTACCTGGAGGGATGGCAGGAGCACGAGCTCGAGGTGATGGCGGACGCCGCCGGTAACGCGGTCGTCGTCTGCTCGATCGAGAACCTGGACCCGATGGGCGTCCACACCGGCGACTCGTGGACCGTGGCGCCGCAGCAGACGCTCGACGACTCGACGTTCCAGCGTCTCCGCGAGGCCGCGTTCGCGACGGCGCGCGCGGTCGGGGTGGCGACGGGCGGCGCGAACGTCCAGTTCGCGGTCCACCCCCTGTCGAACGAGCTGCGGGTGATCGAGATGAACCCGCGCGTCTCGCGGTCGTCGGCGCTCGCGTCGAAGGCCACAGGGTTCCCGATCGCGAAGCTCGCGGCGCTCCTCGCCGTCGGGTACACGCTCGACGAGCTGCCGAACGACATCACGCGCAAGACGACGGCCGCGTTCGAGCCTGCGCTCGACTACGTCGCCGTGAAGGCGCCTCGATTCGACTTCGAGAAGTTCCCGTCCGCGGAGCGGAAGCTCGGCGCCGAGATGCGCGCCGTCGGCGAGACGCTCGGGCTCGGGCGAACGTTCGCCGAGGCCTTCGGGAAGGCGTTCGCCGGCCGCGAGGCGTCCCCGCCCGAGCTGCCCGCCGACGACGAGCTCCTGCTAGCCCGCGCCGCACAGCCGACGCCCGAGCGGTGGGACCTCCTGCTGGAGGCCGCGCGCCGCGGGCTCGAGCCGCCCGGTATCCACCCCTACTTCGCCGATCGCCTGCGCGAACTGGCGGCTGCCGCCGCACCGGCCGGCGGGCGCGTGAGGCTGGCGGTCGACTCGTGTGCGGGCGAGTTCGACGCCGAGACGCCCTACTACTACCTTGCGCCGGGCACCGTCGACGAGGGGCCGCCGCCCTCCGGCCGCGCCGTGATCGTGCTCGGGAGCGGCCCGAACCGCATCGGCCAGGGGATCGAGTTCGATTACTGCTGCGTCCACGCCGCGCAGGCGCTGCATCGGCTCGGATACGAGGCGGTGCTCGTCAACTCCAACCCCGAGACCGTCTCGACCGACTACGACACGTCGGACCGCCTCTACCTCGAGCCGCTGACCGAGGAGACCGTCCTCGAGATCTGCGCGCTCGAGCTGCCGATCGGCGTCGCCGTCTCCTTCGGCGGCCAGACGCCGCTCCGCCTTGCGCCGGCGCTTGCCGCGGCGGGCGTCCCGCTGCTCGGCGACCCGCTCGACGCGATCGACGCCGCCGAGGACCGTGCGCGGTTCGCGGCTCTCGCGGGCGAGCTCTCACCGCCGTGGGGCGCGGCGGCGAGCGCGGACGAGGCGCGCGAGATCGCCGCGCGGATCGGGTACCCCGTCCTCGTACGGCCGCACCACGTCCTCGGCGGACGCGGGATGCACGTCGCGCGGAACCCGGACGAGCTACGCGTCGAGGCGCCGTCCCTCGTCGACAAGTTCCTCGAGGGCGCGCTCGAGCTCGACGTCGACGCGCTCTGCGACGGCTCCGCCGCGTGGGTCTGCGCGATCCTCGAGCACGTTGAGCCGGCCGGCGTCCACTCCGGCGACTCGGCCTGCGTCTTCCCCGGGCCGTCGGTCACGCCGACGCTCGAGGCCCAGATCCGGGCCGTCGCCTCGTCCCTGGCCCGCGACCTCGGCGCACGAGGGCTGCTGAACCTCCAGGTGGCCGTTCACGAGGGCAGGTTCTGGGTGCTCGAGGCGAACCCGCGCGCGTCGCGCACCGTTCCGTTCGCCGCGAAGGCGACGGGAGTCCCGCTCGTGGAGCACGCCGTCCGGTTGCTGTTGGGCGAGCGGCTCGCGGACCTCGACCTCCCCGAGCGGGCGGTGCCGACGAGGGCCTGGGCAAAGGAGGCCGTGTTCCCCGCAGACCGCTTCCCGGGGTCCGACGCGCGCGGGCCCGAGATGCGCTCGACGGGCGAGGTGATGGCGGGCGCGGCGACGGCCCGCGGCGCCTACGCCCGCGCGCTGCGCGCTGCCGGCCGCGGCCGCCGCGTCGGGCGGATCGGCCCGCCGCTCCAGACGCGCTGACGCGCGACGCGCCGGCGCTACGAATCGGCCGACACGTCGCGGTAGCGCGCGTCCACGAGGCAGTACACGCCGTAGGCGACGAGACCGAGGGCCGTCAGGCCGAGCAGCCACGGCCCGTAGTCGGCGTTGGCCAGCTTCTGCAGTGCGCCGTCGAGGCCGATCGCCTCCTTCGGGTCGAACTGCACCGCAGCCCGCACCACGAACACGCCGATCAGGCCGAAGACGACGGCGCGTGCGACGTGGCCGACGATGCCCGCGCGGCGTCCCCACGTCCGCTCGACGCTGCTCATCCCGCCGCGCCACTTCTCCTCGAACTTCGTGCTCAGGCCGCGGTAGAGGTTCCACAGGCCGGCTCCGACGAGGCAGAGCCCTGCGAGCCCGACGAGCCAGCGCCCGAGCGGCAGGTCGAACGCCGTCGAGGTCGTCTGGTGCGCCTTCTCGTTCTGCGACTGCTGCCCGCCGGAGTGCGTCAGCAGGCGAACGGTCGTGACCGTCAGCCCCGCGTAGATGAGACCGCGCGCCACGTACCCGGCGCGCTTGCCCCACTTCTTCGCGGCGCCCTTGGCGTCGTCGTCGCGCTCCTGTGCCGCGAACGCCTGCACGAAGCGCCAGATCGCATACGCCGCGAATCCGAGCGCGAGCAGAACCAGAACGACCTTGCCCCACGACTCGTCGGCGAGCGTGGCGAGCGCGCCGTTCCTGCTCGTGGTCTTCCCGCCGTGACCCACGGCGACGGCCACGGCGAGCGCGCCGACGAGGCCGTAGGAGACGCCCTTCGCGACGAGCCCCGCACGCGCGAGCCACGCGTACCAGCCGCTGCCCGAACGCGCCTTCTCCTTCGCCTCCTGCGCCGGCCGGCGCAGCGATTCGTTCGTCGCCGCCATCGTCTCCCTCTCGTCCGCGTGTGGGCGTCTGTCAAAGCGGACAACGGACGAACGCCCGCTGCGGGTACGACCGGCAGCGGCGGCGAGGTGGCGGCTCCTCAGCCCGCGACGGCTTCGAGCACCTGCTCGGGGATGTCGAAGTTGGCGTACACCTCTTGCACGTCGTCGTTGTCCTCGAGCGTGTCTATCAGCCGCATCACCTGCTTCGCCTTCGACTCGTCGTCGATCGCGACGGTCGTCTTCGGGACCATCATCAGCTCCGCGGAGTCGATCGTGAAGCCCTCCGCCCCGATGGCCTCGCGCACGGCCGCGAGCGACTCCGGGTGCGAGGTGACCTGGAAGACGCTCCCGTCGAGGTCGACGTCCTCGGCGCCCGCTTCGGCCGCCGCGAGGAAGAGCTCGTCCTCGTCGACGCCGTCCGCCGGCACGACGACGACGCCACGGCGCTCGAACTGCCACGCGACGGCGCCGGTGGCGCCGAGCGAGCCGCCGTGCTTGGAGAACGCGTGACGGACGTCGGATGCCGTGCGGTTGCGGTTGTCGGTCAGCGCCTCGACGATCACGGCGACGCCCTCGGGCCCGTAGCCCTCGTAGACGACGGTCTCGAAGCTCGACGCGTCGGCGTCGGCGCCCGATCCCTTCGCGATCGCGCGGTCGATGTTGTCCTTCGGCATCGAGTACGAGCGCGCCTTCTCGACCGCGTTCTGCAGCGCGAGGTTGTTCGTCGGGTCTCCCCCGCCCTCCTTCGCCGCGACGATGATCGCGCGCGAGAGCTTCGAGAAGAGCTTGCCGCGCTTCGCGTCGGCGGCGCCCTTCTTGTGCTTGATCGACGACCACTTGCTATGCCCGGACACAACAGCCCTCCCGCACCGATTCGAGGAACAACTCGTGCAACCGCGTGTCGTCGGTCAGCTCCGGGTGGAACGACGCGACGAGATACCGCCCCTGACGCGCCAGCACCGGATGGCCGTCGACCTCCGCCAGCACCTCGACCTCGGGCCCGACGTCGTCGATCCACGGCGCGCGGATGAACACGGCGCGGATGGGCTCATCCTCCCCGCGCACTGTCGAGGTCGGTCTCGAAGCTCGACACCTGCGCGGCCGAAGGCGTTGCGGCGCACCTCGACGTCGACGAGGCCGAGGTGGTTGCGGTCGAGGACGATCATTCCCGCGCACGTCCCGAAGACCGGGCGCTCGAAACGGCGGACCGCCTCATCGAGCCCGTACAGGCGCATCAGGCGCCCGAACGCCGTCGACTCGCCGCCCGGCAGCACGAGCCCGTCGAGCCCTTCGAGCTCCTCCGCGCGGCGCACCTCGACGACGTCGGCGCCGAGGCGCCGCAGCATCGCCGCGTGCTCGCGAAAGTTCCCCTGCACCGCGAGGACGCCGATCCGGACCGGCTCCATACGCCTGATGCTATCGGGGCGCAGGTTCCTCGAGCCGTCCGTCGCCGACGTCGAAGATCAGCCCGCGCACCTCGAAGCCGGGTGGGAGGAACGGACAGCTCTTCACCTTCGCGACGCTCTCGGCCAGCGCGTCCTCGAGCGACGAGAAGGCGCCGAGGCGGCGCGGCTCGTCCGAGGGGCCGAGCGCGAGCTTGTGCCGCATCTCCTCCTCCGTCGCCTTTCCCATCCCGCAGTCCGTGTGCATGACCACGACGGCCTCGCGCGTGCCGAGGAGCCCGGCCGAGACGATCAGGCTGCGGAGGATGTCGTCCGTCACGAGGCCGCCGGCATTCCGCAGCATGTGGGCGTCCCCCTCGACGAGGCCGAGCACCCCGTACGGGTTCATGCGGCAGTCCATGCAGGTGATCACGACGAGCCGCCGCGACGGCGTCGCGGGCAGGTCCGGCACGTGGTCGCCCTCGGCGTACCGCGCGTTCGCCTCGAGGATCGCGGGCAGGTTCTCCACGGCAACCGAAACCTACAACGGCGCGGGCGCGGCGACTACAGGAGGTCGGCCGCCGCGCGGATCCCGCGTGCGTACGTGCCGGCGCTCGCCGGCCGGGCAGCCGGGTCCTTCCGCAGGGCGAGCAGCACGGCGCGAGAGAGCGTCGGGTGCCACTCGGCCCGACCGGCGCCGGGGTCGTCGGGCTCGTCGTCGAGATGGCCGGTCCCGACCTGGAAGATGCTCCGCCCGCCGAACGGCGTCCGGCCGGCGACGCACTCGTAGACGGTGCAGCCCAGCGCGTAGAGGTCGCTGGCCGGCGTCGCCGCCTCGCCGCGGATCAGCTCCGGGGCGAGATAGTGCAGCGTCCCGACGACCTGGCCGGGGCGCGTGAGCGCCGTGTAGCCGGGGCCGCGCGCGAGGCCGAAGTCGGTGAGAAGCGCCGTCCCGTCCGCCGCGATCAGGACGTTCGACGACTTGACGTCGCGATGGACGAGGTCGGCTGCGTGCAGCGCGTCCAGGCCCGACGCGAGCTCGACCGCGAGCCGGACGATCTCGTCTCGGGGCAGCGGCCCGTCGGCACGGAGGCGGTCTGCGAGCGTGCGTCCCGCGACGTAGGCGACCGCCAGGTAGGGGTGTCCGTCGGCCTCGCCCGCGTCGAGGATCGGGACGAGGTGGGCGTTGCGGACGCCCGACGCGGCGCGCGCCTCGTGGACGAAGCGGCGGCGGTAGGTGTCGTCGGCGGCGAGGTCCGTCTTCAGCACCTTGAGCGCGACCTCCGCGTCGTCGCCCGACCGGCGCGCCCGGAAGACGCGGGCCATCGCTCCCTCGCCGAGCAGCTCGTCGAGCCGGAACGGGCCGAACGTCCCGCCCTCTTCTGGTCCTCTGGAGCCGGAGGAGGAAACGCCCATCCGAACGCATTATGGTCTGGAGGACGACCGGGAGAGGGCATGGGACGGGCGCGCGAGGGCGACGACACGACGACTGCGGATGACGTCTCCGGCGCCCGCCTCGCGGTCGGCTACGTCGTCCTCGCCGTCGCGGTCACGGCGGCGGTCGCCTTCTCCATCGGCGTCGGGCACGGCGAGAATCCGCCGCCGGCGGTCGCGGGCGTCTACCGCGTAACGGGAACGTCTTGCCTCGACCGCGCGGTCGACCTCGAGCAGTCGGGCCAGTTCGTCGACCTCTCGGGCGACGGCGCGTCGGGAAAGCTGCGCCTCGAGGACGAGCGGCTCACCGGGACCGTCGAGTGCAGCGGGGGCGGGAACGCGACCGCCGACCTCCGCCTGGGCGGAGCGGGCGAGCGCCGCCGTTTCACCGGCACCCTCGGCGGCGACCGCATCGTCGCCGCGCGGTCGGCGCCGCTCCCCGAGCCCGGGGCGAGCGCACAGCCGGCGAAGAAGCGGTCGGGCGAGGAGACGTTCGGCCGGCTGATGCTCGCGATCGCGGCCGTGATCCTCGCGGCACGGCTCGTCGGAACGCGGGCTCGCGAGGCTGGCGCAGCCGCGGGTGATGGGCGAGGTGCTCGCCGGGATCCTGCTCGGGCCGACGCTGCTCGGCGCCGTCTGGCCGGAAGCCAAGGACTACCTCTTCCCGCCGGACATCGTCGCCGCTGCTCGGCGGCGCCGCGCAGATCGGGCTCGCGTTCTACCTCTTCCTCGTCGGCATGGAGCTCGACCCGCAGCATGCTCCGCGAGCGGATCCGGCGCAGGCGGCGCTTCATCTCGAACACGAGCGTCGCGTTCCCGATGGCGCTCGGCTTCCTCGTCGCGCTGCCCGTCTACCGAGCTGCTCGCACCCGACGTCGACTACCTGCCGTTCGCGCTCTTCATGGGCGTCTCGATGTCGATCACGGCGTTCCCGGTGCTCGCGCGGATCCTCGATCGAGCGGCGGATGCTCAACCGCCCGGTCGGAGCGCTGGCGATCGCGGGCGCGGCGATCGACGACGTGACGGCCTGGGGCCTGCTCGCGCTCGCGACCGCCGTCGCGGGCTCCGGGTCCGGCCTCCACGCCGCTCGTCGTCGTCGGGCTCGCAGCGCGCGTTCACGGCCGGCGATGATCATCGTCGGCCGCCCGTTCCTCGGCCGCGTCTCGACCGCCTACGACGAGGTCGGGCCGCGTCCCGGCGCTCTGGATCGGCGCGATCTTCGTCGGCGTCCTGCTCTCCGCCTACGTCGCCCAGCAGATCGGGATCGCGGCGATCTTCGGCGCGTTCGTGATGGGGCTGATCATGCCGCGCCACGCCGGCCTGACGGGCGACGTCACGCGGCCGCCTCGAGGACTTCGTCGTCATCGTGCTGCTGCCGCTCTTCTTCGTCGTCACCGGCCTGCGAGACCGACGTCGGCGCGCTCAACCGGCCCGAGCTGTGGCTGATCGCGCTCGGGCTGCTCGTCGTCGCCGTCGTCGGGAAGTGGCTCGGCGCGATGGGCGCGGCGCGGTACGTCGGGCCTCCGCGTGGCGCGACTCGTCGGCGATCGGCGCGCTGATGAACACGCGCGGGCCTCGACGGAGCTGATCGTGCTCAACATCGGGCTCGAGCTCGGGCTGATCTCGACGGCGCTCTTCACGATGCTCGTCGCTGATGGCGCTCGTCACGACGTTCATGGCCGGCCCTGCTCTGCGCCTGCTCGATCCGCGCGGCGAGCTCTCGGACGCGCCGGAGGACGAGCTGCGGCGCGCGCGCTCCCGCCGCACGGCGCCGCAGCGGTCGATCCTCGTCGCGCCGCAGGACGACCGCGCAACCTCGACACGCTGCTCGCGCTCGCCGTGCCGCTCGCGCGGTCGGAGCCGCCGCGCGAGCTCGTCCTGCTCCGGCTCGTGACGCCGGCCCAGCTCGCGACGGGCCTGAGCGTCGACGACCGCGAGATGCGGCCGGGCGACGGCCGAGCTGAACATGCGACGGCGAGCTCCTCGAGGAACGGGGCGTCCGCACGCGCGCGGCGGCGTTCACGTCGCCTGACCCGAGCGACGACCTCGTGCGGCTCGCGTCCGACGAGACGATCGACCTGCTGCTCATGGACGGGCGCCGGCCGCTGCTCGGCGAGGGCGTCCCCCGGGGCGAGGTCGGCGAGGTCCTTGCGAACGCGCCGTGCGACGTCGCGGTGCTCGTCGACCGAAGGGGGACGATCGTCGTCGATGCAGCGCATCCGGTGGTCGTCCCCTTCGGCGGCGCCGACCACGACTGGGCGGCGCTCGAGCTCGGCGCGTGGATCGCGCATTCGGGCGGCGCGCCGCTGCGGCTCCTCGGCGCGGCTGCGGGTGGCGACGGCGGTCGCGACGCGAGCCGGCTGCTCGCGAACGCCTCGCTCGTCGTGCAGCAGCTCGCGAACGTCGCGACCGAGCCGGTGCTCGTGTCGGGCGCGAAGGACGTCGAGCGCGCGGCGGAGGAGGCGGGCCTGCTCGTCCTCGGGCTCTCCGACCGGTGGCGCGAGCGAGGGGCTCGGCCCGGTGCGTTCCGAGATCGCGCGGTCGGCTCCGGCGCCGACGCTCTTCGTCCGCCGCGGCCGCCGGCCCGGCGCGCTCGCACCCGAAGGCGACATGACGCGGTTCCGCTGGTCCGCCTCCGGCGAGACGATGATCGGCCGCTGAAGCGCCGAGGAGGGGTCGAGCGAGCGGGAGGCCCGAAGGCCTCCCGCTCGGACGTTCGCGTGGTCACGGGCGACGCGCGCCCGTTGTCACGCGTCGTTCACAGACCGATCGTGAAGAAGTTGCCGGGGTACTGTGGCAACCCCGTCGAGTCGATGAGGGGGCACGCGGCGAGCGTCTGGCCGGCCGCGGCCGGGCTGAGGTCGGTGATGTAGGTCCAGGTGTCGCCGGTGGCGCCGGCGTCGCGGATCATCACCAGCACGGTGTGGCCGGTCAGCGACGGCTGGTGGGTGTCGTTGTAGACCGTGCCGCCTACCCAGATCCGGTCGCCGGCCCGGACCAGGCACTGCACGCGCACGTAGCGCATGCCGCCGGTGTCGGTGATCTGGAACAGCCCCATCGTGGTCCCCAGCGGCTTCGAGTAGGCGCTCACGCTCAGCGACGGGAACGGGCTCGGCCCGAACCCGGCCCCGTACAGCGCGAACGGCGTGAACCACCACTTGGTCGCGTTGCCGCTGCCACCGGCCGCCGTGTTCGCAGCCGTCCCGGTCGTGCGCGTGATCGTCACCCCGCTCACCGGGATGTTCGAGGTCGCGGAGACGACCGTGGCGCCCGCGACCGCCGAGGTGATCGTGACCGTGCAGGACGCCGTCGCGGCGCCGCCGGTGTAGGTACACGTCGGCGAGCCGACGAACGACCCGGGGCCGCTGACGATCGACGCCGTCGCCGTATGTGGACCCGCGTCGATCGTGCCGCCGAGCGCGTTCACCGTGGTCGTGAACACGTGATTCGTGCCCACGGGGTTGGTCGCGAGCGGCGGACCGATCTTGATGTTCGCGTTCACCCAGTCCTTCGTCGCGGCCGCGACGGCCTCGCACGTGCCGTCGTTGTCCTGGTCGAAGCAGGCAGTGATGACGTCGTGGCCCGTCGCCGAGCCGGAGTAGGAGAAGGTCGCGGTTCCGGCGGCGCCGGTCGTTGCGCTGCCGCTCGTGGTGTTCGCGCCGGTGACGCCGAAATCGACGGCCTCACCCGAGACGGGCGTTCCGTCGGCCTGCGAAGTTGTCGGGCGCCGTGATCACACTGCCCGAGGTCGTCCACGTCGACGCGTCGTACTCGGCGATGAACGCATCGTTGTATTGGCTGTTCAGCCACTCCGGGTACTCCTCGGAGAAGAACTTGAAGTCGAGCGTCAGGCAGTTGGCGCCCTGCGGGACGTTCAGGTCGAGCTTCAGGATCGTGACGTCGACGTCGCTGTTGCCCCGAACGGTCGGGCCGCCGAGGTCGGCGCCGGTGGCGCCGCTCGAGTTCGCATCGTCGGCGAAGTCGACGTTACCGGTGGTGAGGATCCCGAACGTGGGGCCGTTCGTCGGGAACCCGTCGATCGGCGCGTTCGCGATCCCGTTCGGCGTCCCGCCCGGAACCGCGACGTAGGACGCGCCCGCGAGAAGGGCCGGATCGGCGACGATTGCGCCGCCGATCGTGGTCGCCCCGGCGCTCGTGCTCGGCGTCGGCGTGATTGCAGCGGCCGCGGCCGCTGCGACAACGAGTGCACTCACCGCCGTCGCGAGAAACGCTCCCGCCACGCGCGAAGTGAACCGTACTGTCATCTCTGACTCCTTCGTATTCAAGACGCCGAGGGCGGAGGCGCTTTAGACGCTCGATGTGAAGCTCGTGCACGCACGGCCGGTGTGCCGGCCGCTGGCGCTTAGACGCTCGATGTGAAGCTCGTGCACGCACGGCCGGTGTGCCGGCCGCTGCGCGCTTTACCCGGCTCGGCCTTGCCCGTAGGCACCGTGCGACCGATCCGGCGAATCGCTTGAATGCGCACCTCCCCGTACGCACCTACTGTCACATCAAGCCTCTAACTGCCCCCTCTCGACCCTGCCACGATCCTCCCGCCGAATGTCTCGCGAGTCAAGACCCAATACGGCCGACGACGTCGGTGCGGCGGCCGGTCTCGCGGTCGACGGATCAAGCGTCGCGGGGGCGCCGGCAGAACCGACGCCCCCACGAGCCCTTCAGGGGGAACTTGTCACGTCGCGACCGGCGCCTGGTCGAGCCAGTGCTCCTCGACGCCCGGCGCGAGCTCGCGCGCCTGCTGGAGGCTGAGGCCGTCGTCGGAGAACAGCTCCTGCTCCCAGCGATCGGCGTCGAGGGTGATCCTCGTGGGGTCGATGGGCTGCGTCTCGTCGAGCGTCTGGCCCGTCGAGCGGACGGCCTGGTGGAAGATCAGCACGGCGAGCGCCCGCAGGAAGTCGGTGTTCTCCGCGAACATCTTCTTCAGCTCCTCGTCGGGAACCCGCGAGTCGAGGCGGGCCTGCTTGTCGTGCACGATCGGGATGTTGTTCGTCGCGACGAACCCTGGCTGGGGCGACGCGGTGCTGCGCGTGTGCCACTCCTGGAAGAGCGCTTGCATGCGGGCGGTCAGCTCGAACACCGCCATCAGGTGCGGCCCGACCGCCTGCGTGAACGGCAGGTCCGTCACCTTCCCGTTCACGAACCGGAGCGCGTTGATGCTCCAGTAGATGCTGAAGTCCCACAGGAGCTTGAACGCCATCACCTGCTGGTTGCCGAACTCGGGGTAGTGGTTCGTGTAGATGCGGAGGTAGGCCTCGAAGAGCTGGAGGAAGTGGCCGTTCAGGAACTCGAGCCGCTCGCCGACGTCCTCCCCGTTCAGGTCGCGCGTCGCAAGATCCGTGATGAACGTGTTCGCCAGCGCGATGAAGTCGGACCCCGGCGAGTAGAGCGGGTCGGCGAAGACGCCTGCGTCGCCGGTCAGGCACCAGCGCTGCGGGGAGTAGACGCGCTCACAGCTGTAGGCGAAGTCGCGAATGCGGAGGAAGTCCTCGATCTGGTCGCGCCGCGACCGGATCACCTCACCGAGCTGGGGCTCGTGCTCGTCGAACCAGTCGAGCGCGCCTTCGAGCGTGTTGATCTGCTCGTAGGGATGGAGGCGCGGGTCGGCGACGATCCCGACGCTGATCGGGCCCGAGACGAGCGGGATCAGCCAGACCCAGTAGCCCTCGCCCATCAGGTGGTTCGTGCTCGCGTGACGGACGCCGGGGCGGGCGATCCGCGACCGCCAGGCCGAGTCGTCCGACCACTCTTCGATGTCGATCCCGCCGCCGAGCCTGAGCCAGGCCGAGTTGATCGTGTGCTCGGCGTCCTTCGCGAGGCCGAGCTTGCGCTTGAGCGTGGCGGCGCGTCCCGTCGCGTCGACGACCCACCGCGCACGCACCTCGAACGTCTCGTCGGCCCGCGCCAGCGTGAGCACGTGCTCGTCGTCGCGGAGGTCGACCTCGTCGACCCGGCAGCCGTCGATGACGGCGACGCCGAGGTCGAGGCTCGCGGTCCAGAGCGCGTTCTCGAAGCGGCCGCGGTCGAGCTGGTAGCTCGCCTTCGCGCCGAAATCGGACGGCCCCCACTCGTACCGCTGGGCGATGTCGCGGTTGCCGTCGCCGGGGAAGAAGTACCGGAGGCCGGACTTGCGCAGCTGCTCGTGCTCGAGGTGGTCGCGCATCTGCACGACCTCCGAGAAGTAGTGCGCGCTGATCTCGACCGTCGACTCCCCCACCTTGAACGCTGCGTCGGGCGCGGGACCAGCCCGCTTCTCCGCCACGAGCACGGACGTCTCGGGCCGAGCGAGCTTCAACTGGCGGGCGAGCGTCAGGCCGGCGAGGCCGCCGCCGAGGATGGCGACGTCGTACCGGTCGTCGGGCCGCTCTGCGGCGCTGCGAAATTCGCTTGTTCCGTCCATGGGCTCCCCTCGTCGCGCTCGTGGCGATCCTTTCAAGCCGCCGGTTGCGTGTCCAGCCCCCTGGTTCACGCGCACCCGTGGCGACTTGACTCGCCCACGCGCGGGGTGCCAGCATTGACCGGCCCACGACCCAGGAGGTTCCATGGCCGGCGATCAGCCCGCGTTGGACGTGCCGAAGCATGTCCTCGACTACCTCGGCGCGCAGAAGACACTGACGCTGGCGACGGCCTCCCCGGCCGGCGTCCCGAAGGCGACGACGCTCACGTACGTGAACGACGGCGTCGCGATGTATGTCTGGACCCGTCCCGAGACGACCACTGCGCGCCACATCGAGGAGAACCCCGTCGTTTCGTTCGCGATCGACGAGTACACCGAGGACTGGCGTCAGACGAAGGGGATCCAGGGCACCGGCGACGCTCAGGTCGTGCTGAGCCCCACGGAGGTCAACCGCGCGCTCGAGCTGTTCCGGAACAAGTTCTCCGACGTCGGCGACACGACCGCGAGCAACATCTCGTTCTTCCGGGTCACGCCGACCGAGATCCGGTTCATCGACAACACGGCCGGCGCCAAGGGCGAGCCGCAGGCCGTCGGGATCGAGTACCCGAGCGACATCGCCTACAGCGTCTTCCGCGATCTTCCGCAGGAGGCGGTCTCGACGGTCGTCGCGAGCATGCAGACGATGGAGGTCGAGACGGGAACCGTGATCGTCCGGCAGGGCGCGCCCGCGGACAAGTTCTTCATCCTCGTCGACGGCGAGGTCGAGGTCATCCGCGAGGACGAAGGCCAGCAGCGGACGCTCGCGCACCTGAGCCGGGGGCAGTTCTTCGGCGAGATGGCGATCCTCCGGGACACCCCGCGCGAGGCGACGGTGCGGGCCGTCGTGCCGACGACGCTGTTCGCGATGGACAGGAGCGCGTTCAGGTCGGTCGTCGCGCAGTCGCTCGGGACGACGCAGGACTTCGATCGCGTGATCCACCAGCGGCTCGAAGAGATCCAGTCCGGCGCGGGCGGCTAGTGCAGGCTGCCGAGCAGGCGGCGGTCGTGCGCGACGCCTTCAGCGGGGCCGAGTTCCGGCAGGCGCTCGGCTCGTTCGCGACGGGCGTGACGGTGATCACGACCCGCGGCGAGGAGCACGCCTACGGCATGACGGCGAACGCCTTCTCGTCGGTCTCGCTCGATCCGCCGCTCGTGCTCGTCTGCGTGATCAGCGGCACGACCGGCGCCGAGATGATCGAGCAGAACGAGGCGTTCACGGTCAACATCCTCGGCGCCGACCAGGAGCCGATCTCGCGGTACTTCTCGTGGAAGGACCGCCCGCGCGGCCGCGAGGCGTTCGCCGAGATCGCGCACCGCCTCGGAGCCACCGGCTGCCCGATCCTCGACGGCGTGGCGGCGCACCTCGACTGCAGGCTCGCCGCCCGCCACGAGGCCGGGGACCACCTGATCTACATCGGCGAGGTCCAGGCGCTCTCGGTCGCCGGAGACGTCCAGCCGCTCCTCTTCCACGCGGGGCGGTACCGCCTTCCGAAGGAGGACGCGTGACACCCGACGCCTCGACCGCCGTGCAGGAAGCACGGGACCTGTACGAGAGCGGCGACTTCGAGCGGGCGCGCGAGGTGGCGACGGGAGCCCTCGCGGCAAGCCCCGAGGACGTCGAGCTCCTGCGGCTCGCCGGGCGCGCGACGCTCGAGCTCGAGCCGGAGGCCGCCGTCGACTATTTCGAGCGCGCGGCGCACGTCGAGCCCGAGAACGCCGAGCTCTGGGACGAGCTGGGAGACGTCCTCCTGCAGCTCGACCGCGCTCCTGCCGCGACGTCGGCGTTCCAGCAGGTGATCCGCCTGCGGCCCGACGACCCCGGCGGGCTCGTCGACTTCGCCCACGCGGCGCTGCGCGCGGGCGACGGCGGCGAGGCCGTCGCCTCGCTCGAGCGCGCGGTCGAGCGCGACCCCGGGAACGCCGCGGCGCTGCGGGCGCTCGTCGACCTCCATCGCCGGAGCGGCCGCGACGCGGACGCGCTCGCCGCGGCCGCCGCGCTCGCGGACCGGCAGCCCGACGACGTGCTCGCGCTGATCGACGTAGCCGAGCTGAGCCTCGAGCTCGACCGCGTCGACGACGCCGTCGCCGCGTACGGCCGGCTACGGAACGTCGACGAGGACCCCGAGCACGCCGTCTACCCGTACTACGGGATGATCCAGGCCGAGCTTCGACGCGGCGGCTGGCGTCGCGCGCTCGACCTCGCGATCGACGCAACGCGCGTCGATCGTCTCGGGCGCACGACCGACGTCCTCGCCTTCGCGGTTGCGAAGGTTTTCGGCCACGCCGAGCGCCCGGCGCCGTCCCGCGAGGCCGTGGACACCGCGCTCGCGGAGGCCCAGGCCGAGCATCGTCGACTCCACGCTCAGGAGGTGCCGCTCTGATGGCCGCCCCCGCGCAGACCCGGACGGAGGCCGTGAAGTGGACGAAGTGCCCGTCGTGCGGCGCGTTCGTCTACCACAAGCGCCTGCAGCGGAACCTCGGCGTCTGCCCCGAGTGCAACTACCACTTCCGGCTGCCGGTGCGCGAGCGCCTCGCGATCCTTCTCGACGAGGGATCGTTCGAGGAGCTGGGCGCCGACATCGAGCCCGTCGACGCGCTCGGTTTCGCCGACACGAAGCCGTACGTCGACCGCATCGCGGAGGCGCAGCGCAAGACCGGCAACCGTGAGGGGGCGCTCTACGGGACCGCGGCGATCGGCGGCAACCCGCTCGTCGTCGCGGCGATGGACTTCTCGTTCATCGGCGGCAGCCTGAGCGGCGGCGTCGGCGAGGCGATCACGCGCGCAGCGGAGCTGGCGCTCGAGCGGCGGCTGCCGCTCCTCGTGATCTGCGCCTCCGGCGGCGCGCGCATGCAGGAGGGCGCGATCTCGCTGATGCAGATGGCGAAGACGAGCCAGGCGGTCGCGCGCCTCCACGAGGCAGGCCTCCTGTACATGACGCTCCTCACCGACCCGACCTACGGCGGCGTGAGCGCGTCGTTCGCCTTCCTCGGCGATCTCGAGATCGCCGAGCCCGGCAGCCGGATCGGCTTCGCCGGCGCGAAGATCATCGAGCAGACGATCCGTCAGCAGCTCCCCGACGGCTTTCAGACGGCGGGGTTCCTGCTCGACCACGGGCAGCTCGACCTCGTCGAGCCGCGGGAGAACCTCCGCGTCGCGATCCGCAAGGTGCTCAACCTCCACTCGTCGGCCGGCCGGGACGGCGGCGTCCAGCTTCCGGAGACGGAGGGGCAGGCGCCGGTGACCGATCCGGCTGAGCTGCCGGACCGCGCGCCGTGGGACGTCGTGCAGCTCGCGCGCCACGTCGACCGGCCGAACACGCTCGAGTACGTCAGCCGCGTCTTCGACGACTTCCAGGAGTTCTACGGCGACCGCCTGTTCGACGAGGACGGCGCGATCGTCGGCGGGCTCGCGCTCCTCGGCGGCACGACCGTGATGGTGATCGGCCACCAGAAGGGTCACACGACGAGCGAGATGATGGAGCGGAACTTCGGGATGCCGAACCCCGAGGGCTACCGGAAGGGCATGCGCCTGATGCGGTACGCGGCGAAGTTCGGGATGCCGATCGTGACGCTCGTCGACACGCCCGGCGCGTACCCCGGGATCGGCGCGGAGGAGCGCGGCCAGTCGATCGCGATCGCCGAGTCGATCATGCAGATGTCGCGCCTCCCGGTCCCCATCGTCGTCGTCGTCACCGGCGAGGGCGGAAGCGGCGGCGCGCTCGCGCTCGCCGTCGGGGACCGCGTGCTGATGATGGAGAACTCCTACTACTCGGTGATCAGCCCCGAGGGGTGCTCGACGATCCTCTTCAAGGACGCGGCGCAGGCGCCGCGGGCCGCGGAGGCGCTCCGGATGACTGCGCCCGACCTGCTGCGGCTGAAGATCATGGACGCCGTCGTCCCCGAGCCGGAGGGCGGCGCGCACGAGGATCCGCTCGTCGCCGCCGCGAACCTGAAGACGGCGATCGTGTCCGCGCTCGGGGAGCTCATCCCGCTCGCGCCGGACGCACTCCTCGACGCCCGCTACCGCCGGTTCCGGCTCTTCGGAACGCCGGGCGAGCAGCCCGTCCTCCCCCCGACTGGAGAAGACACTTGACTGACGATCAGCGCTCCACAGACGCCGAGCTCATCCGCTCGGTCTGGGAAGAGGCCCGCGACCTGGTGAAGCGCCTCGAGGGCAGTACCGTCGTCCGCTTCGCCGTCCAGGCCGGCGACACGAGGATCGAGATCGAGAGGGGCACGGCAGCGGCGCCGGTCGTCGGGGCCGTCGGGCTGCCCGCCGCCGCCGGCGCGCCGGCCGAGGAGGCCGCGGCGGAAGAGTCGGACGACCGCCATGCGATCGTCGCGCCGCTCGTCGGCACCTTCTACGGCGCGCCGCAGCCGGGGGCCGACCCGTTCGTGAAGGTCGGCGACACGGTCGACGCCGGCCAGACGGTCGGCATCGTCGAGGCGATGAAGCTGATGAACCAGGTGCAGGCCGACCGGGCCGGGAAGGTGGCGGCGATCGTCGTCGAGGACGGCCAGTGGGTCGAGTTCGAGCAGGCCCTCGTCCTGCTCGAGCCGCTCGAGGACGAGTAGGGATGTTCGAGAAGGTGCTGATCGCGAACCGCGGCGAGATCGCGCTCCGCGTCGCGCGCGCCTGCCGTGAGCTCGGCGTGAAGTCGGTCGCCGTCTACTCGACGGTCGACGCCGAGTCGGCGGTCGTGAAGTTCGCCGACGAGGCGGTGCACATCGGGCCGCCGGCGCCGGGGCGGAGCTACAACCACATCCCGAGCATCATCGGCGCAGCGCTCAAGACCGGCGCCGACGCCATCCACCCCGGCTACGGCTTCCTGTCCGAGGATCCGTACTTCGCGGAGATCTGCGCCGACGAGGGCATCACATTCATCGGGCCGCGCCCGGACGTGATGGAGAAGGTCGGCGACAAGGCGACCGCGCGCGAGCTGATGCAGAAGGCGGGGCTGCCGCTCCTTCCGGGGACCGTCGAGCCCGTCAACACGCTCGACGAGGCGCGCGAGATCTCCGGCGAGATCGGCTTCCCGGTGATCATCAAGGCGGTCGCGGGCGGCGGCGGCCGCGGCATGAGCGTCGTGACGCGCGAGGACGACCTCGCGCGGCTCTACCAGACGACCCGTGCGACGGCACAGGCCGTCTTCAAGGACAGCGCCGTCTACATCGAGCGCTACCTCGAGACGTCGCGGCACACCGAGATCCAGCTCGTCTGTGACGCGCACGGAAACGGCGTCTACTTCGGCGAGCGCGACTGCTCGGTGCAGCGGCGCCACCAGAAGCTGATCGAGGAGGCGCCGTCGATCCACCTCACCGAGGAGCAGCGGCGCGAGGTCGGCGAGGCCGCCGTCCGCGGCGCGCTGTCGGTCGGGTACACCGGCGCCGGGACCATGGAGTTCCTGCTCGACCTCGACGGCAACCTCGCGTTCATGGAGATGAACGCGCGCATCCAGGTCGAGCACCCCGTCTCGGAGATGGTGACGAACGTCGACCTCATCCAGGAGCAGATCCGGGTCGCCGCCGGCGAGCCGCTCTCGGTGACGCAGGAGGACGCGGGGATGCACGGCCACGCGATCGAGTGCCGCATCAACGCCGAGGACCCGGATCGCGACTTCGCGCCGACGGCCGGCCGCCTCGAGACCTACGTCGCGCCCGGCGGGCCGTGGACCCGCGTCGACTCGCATTGCTACCCGGGCTGGATGGTCAGCCCCTTCTACGACTCGCTGATCGCGAAGCTGATCGTCTGGGCGCCCGACCGGCCGCGCGCGATCGAGCGGATGGAGCGCGCGCTCTCCGAGTTCGACATCTCGGGGCGCGGGGTCAAGACGACGATCCCGTTCCACCGGCGGATCCTGGCGCACCCGCAGTTCCGCTCCGGCGACGTCACCACCGACTTCGTCGAGCATTTCATGGCCGAGGAGGCCGCCGCGGCCGCGGCGGCAAGCTAACGGAGGGAAGAGCGATGGCAGACGAGCACGGACCGGACGCCGCAGCGACGCTGCGGAAGCTGATGCAGATCACGGCGTCGCTCAACTCGACGCTGAACCTCGACGAGCTGCTGGCACTCATCATCGACTCGACGGCGGAGCTGCTCGGCGCCGAGACGGCGTCGCTCCTCCTCGTCGACGAGGAGACGGGCGAGCTGATCGTCCAGGTCGCGACGGGCGAGCCGGGCGAGGAGGCGATGCGCCAGCGCGTGCCGGCGGGCCAGGGCATCGCGGGCTGGGTCGTCGACCACGACGAGACGGTGGTCGTCGACGACCCGAAGAGCGACGACCGCTTCTACGAGGGGATGGACGAGGCGATCGGCTTCGAGACGCGCAACCTCGTCGCGGTCCCGCTGCGCGTGCGCGGTCGTGTGATCGGCGCCGTCGAGGCGATCAACAAGCGCGAGGGCGGCTTCGGCGAGGGCGACGTCGAGCTCGCGGCGGCGCTCTCGAACCAGGCCGCGATCGCGATCGACAACGCGCGCCTGTACGCGAAGCTCGCCGACGCGGTCGTGGCGTCGCGGATGTCCTACCGGTTGTAGCCGCTACGGCCTGAGCGCGACCTCGGCTGCCTGGTCCAGCGTCAGCTCGGCGCCCGCTGCGAGCTCGCGGCGGAACGCCTCGTCGCCGAGGGCCGTCCGTGCTTGCTCGAGCGTCTTCGCCCGCATGCGGCGCTCGAGCTCGGGGATGCGGAGGCTCTCCTGCTCGACGTGGGCGTCGACGGCGCCGAGGAGGCGCGCCGCGTGCGCCGGTTCGCCGCCTCTAACCGCGACCGCTCCGAGGCCGCAGAGACACATGACGAACACTTCGACCGCGCCGAGGCGCGCGCCGATCGCGAGCGCCTCCCGGAATCCGGCCGCGGCGGCTGCGAGGTCGCCTTCGCGCAGGTCCGCCCAGGAGAGCGCGACCACAGTGCCGGAGCGGTTGTAGTCGTCGCCGGTCGCGGCGAGCACCGACGCGGCCTCGGCTGCGACTTCGCGAACGCGTGCCGGCTCGTCGTTCCGGAGCATCAGGTCCGCGAGGTTGCCGAGCGCGATCCCGAGCACCGGCGCGTGGCCGGCCTCGCGCCCGACCGCAATCGCCTCGAGCAGGACCGCCTCGCGTAACGGCGCGTCGTCGGCCGCCTCGGCTATGACGTGCCGGATCAGGAGCGACTGGCCGAGCCGCCAGGCATCCCCGATCGTCCGCCAGACGGCGAGCGCCTGGTCAGAGAGCCCGATGGCGGTGTGCGCGTCGCCGGAGAGCGCGGTGAAGAGCCCGCGGATCTCGACGGCCCGTCCGCGCACGACGGGCGGCGCCACGGCCTCGTGTGCCGCGGCGCGGTCGCACCAGGTCTTCGCCTCGCGCCAGTGGCCGCGCACGTACCAGAAGAACCCGAGCAGGCCGCACAGCCGAAGGGCCAGCTCCGGGCTCTCCTCCAGCGCCCACGCGAGCGCCGCGCGCAGGTTGTCGATCTCGGTCGTGAGCCGCGCGAGGGCCTCGCCCTGCTCGCGGCCGAAGAACTGCGTGTCGGCCTGCTCCGCGAGCGCGAGCGCCCACTCGGCATGTCGCCGCGGCACCTCGTCTGCGTCGAGCGAGGCCGCCAGGCGCTCCACGGCGTACTCGTGGATCGTCTCGAGCATCGAGAACCGCTCCCCGCCGTGGATGACGAGGCTCTTGTCGACCAGTGACTGCAACGTGTCGAGATCGGCGTCGCACACAGTCTCGGCCGCGTCGAGGGTTGAGCCGCCGCGGAACACCGACAGCCGCGCGAACAGCGTCCGCTCCTCGCTGTCGAGAAGGTCGTGGCTCCACTCGATCGCCGCCCGCAGCGTCTTCTGGCGCGGCTCCGCGTCCCGGCCGCCCTGCAGGAGGTCGAGGCGTTGGGACAGCCGCTCGAGGATCTGTTGCGGCGACAGGACCCGGACGCGCGCAGCGGCCAGCTCGAGGGCGAGCGGGAGCTGGTCGAGCGCGTCGCAGACCGCCGCGACGGCATCGTCGGGCTCGCACCTCGCCCGCGCGCAGAACAGGTCGACGCCGTCGCCTGCCGCGAGCGGAGGGACGCGGTATTCGAGCTCGCCCCGGACGCGCAGGAGCTCACGGCTCGTCACGAGCAGCTTCAGCCGGGGACATTCGGCGAGCAGCGCCGCGAGCTCGGGCGCCGCGCCCACGACCTGCTCGAAGTTGTCGAGCACGAGCAGCAGGCGGCGCTCGCCGACATGCTCGCGCAGCCCGTCCTTCGCTCCCAGCGTCTGCGCGATCGTCTCGGCGACGAGAGCCGGATCGCGAACCGCCTCCAGGCGGACCCAGAAGACGCCCTCGAACTGCGGCACGAGCTCCGCCGCCGCCTCGAGCGCCAGGCGGGTCTTGCCACAGCCGCCGGGCCCGGTCAGCGTCAGCAGGCGCGTCTCCCCGACCAGGTCGTGCAGCTCCCGAAGCTCGCGCCGCCGCCCGACCAGGCTTCCCGTCCGGCCCGGGAGGTTCGTCGCAGGTGCGGTGAGCGTGCGCAGCGGCGGGAAGTCGCCGTCGCCGAGCTGGAAGAGCAGGATCGGCTCCGGCAGGTCCTTCAGCCGATGCCGACCGAGCTCGCGCAGGGCGAGACCGGTCGGCAGCTCGCCGTCGGCCAGCTCCGCCGTCCGCGCCGAGATGACGACCTGGCCGCCGTGGGCGGCGCTCATGACGCGTGCGGCGCGGTGGACGTCGAGGCCGGCGTAGAGGCCGTCCGCCTGCACCGGCTCGCCGCTGTGCAGCCCGATCCGGACACGGATCGGCTCGTGCTCCCACCGGTGCGACGCCAGCGCCTGCTGCCCGGCCGCCGCCGCCGCGACCGCGTCGCGCGCGAACGGGAAGGCGAAGAAGAAGCTGTCGCCCTGCATCTCCACCTCGACCCCGCCACGGGCCCCGAACGCCTCCCGCAACAGCCGCCGATGCGCGGTCAACGCCTCCACGTAACGCTCGCGGCCGAGCTCCTGCAGCAGCCGCGTCGACCCCTCGATGTCGGTGAAGAGAAGAGTGACAGTGCCGCTCGGAAGCTCACGCATCAGCCGCAGCACGAGCTTACGGCGCTACCCGCGGCCAGGGAAGGCCGCCCGCGCCGACCGCGACGCGCGGCGGGGCCCAAGCCCCGCCTCACCTGACCCTGCGGCACTCAAACGCGGCCCGCCAAGAAGAGCGCCGTCCAGGTCTGAGCCCTGGACGGCGCGTTTTCACTCTGTCGACGCGGCGCTCAGCCTGGGAAGCTGAAGCAGAGCAGGCGGCCGTCGGAGGCGTACTTCCAGTTCATATACCCGACCTGGTGAGCATTGAAGTCCGTCCAGGCGCCGTTGTGGAAGAAGGCAGCGTAGACCGCGAAGGCGCCCGCACCGTACCGCCACGGCAGGTGGAGATATTGAAGGCCCAGGTAACTCAGGCTGGGAATGAGGCTCCAGTTCGTGTCCCAGTCCGCCCATCGCCGCCGCTGAAGATCCCACACGGCGAACTTCACGTATCCAACCCCGGGTGCGTAGTCGAGGTTGTAGCTGTTGATATGGGTCGCGGTCATCTGCCAGCTGTCTGTCACAGGGTTCAGCCATGTCCCGGGAGTGCACCTGGCGTCCGCAGATGTCCTGGAGAGGTCGCTCCAGACTTGACCGGACTCGGCGGCGGCGGCGTGCGCGGCGGCGGCGCCCAGGAGCGCGAGGACGAGGGTGAGCGTGGCGAGGCGTTTCATGTTGGGGCTCCTTTCGGTGCGGTCGGTTGATGAACCGAGTCTGCGCCGGCCCGGCGCCGCTGTCGCTCGTCCCGGCGACAGTCGAACTGTCAACTCGGCGACGGTAGGGTGCGGCCGGTGGAGTGGCGCCTGCTCGCAGAGCTGCCGGAAGCGGACGTGCGCGAGCTGCTCGCGGTCGCGCGGCGGCGCCGGTTCGCCCGCCGCGAGGTCGTCTTCCACCAGGACGACCCCGCCGACTCGCTGCACCTGATCGTCAGCGGCCGGTTCGCGGTCCGCGTCTCGACGCCGATCGGCGAGACGGTCACGGTCGCCGTCCGTGGCCCCGGCGACAGCTTCGGCGAGATGGCGCTCGTCGGAGAGCAGCCGCGCCGCTCCGCCACCGTCGCGGCGCTCGAGGAGGCGGAGACGCTGTCGGTCTACAAGCCGGACTTCGACCGCGTCCGGCGCCAGCACCCAGGCGTCACCGACGTCCTGGTCGCGTTCCTGGCCGGAGAGGTGAAACGCCAGAACACGCTCCTGGTGGAAGCGCTGTACGTGCCGGCGGAGAAGCGCGTGCTGCGCCGGCTGGTCGAGCTGGCGGAGCTCTACGACGGCCGCGACGAGATCCCGCTCACCCAGGAAGAGCTGGCCGAGCTCGCCGGCACCTCGCGCGCGACCGTCAACGCCGTCCTGCGCCGCGAGGAAGCACGCGGCGCCGTCGAGCTGCTGCGCGCCCGCCTCCGCGTCACCGACCGCGACAAGCTCGCGCGTCGCGCGTCGTAGCGCGCCAAGCAACGACCGGGGGTGGACGTCGGCCAAGTGTTTGCGCATGATGAGCCGCGGTGGGCGGCCTTCCGAGCGGCACCGTGACGTTGCTGTTCACGGACATCGAGGGCTCGACGCGGCTTCTGCAGGAGCTCGGGCGCGAGCGATACGTGGAGGCGCTGACGGCACATCGCCGGCTTTTGCGGCGCGCGTTCAGCGACGCGGGTGGGTTCGAGGTCGAGATGCAGGGCGACAGCTTCCACTTCTCGTTCGCGAGCGCCCACGACGCGGTCCGCGCGGCGGCGGCCGGCCAACGCGCGCTTGCCGCCTACGATTGGCCCGACGAGCCGATCCGGGTCCGGATCGGACTGCACACAGGGGAGCCGCTGATCGCCGACGGGCTCTACGCCGGCCTGGACGTGCACCGGGCTGCGCGCGTGATGAGTGTCGCGTCAGGAGGCCAGATCCTGGTCTCTCAGCGGACGGCCGACCTCGTCGCCGCCGACCTGCCCGACCCGTTCGAGTTGCGCGACCTGGGCGAGCACCGGCTCAAGGATCTGCTCGAGCCGCAGCGTCTCTGGCAGCTCGCGGGCGACGGGCTGGCCCAGGACTTCCCGCCGCTGAAGACGCTGACACGCACGAATCTGCCGGTTGCGGCGAACCCGTTGCTCGGGCGCGACCGGGAGCTGGCCGACCTGCTCGCGCTGCTCGGGAACGGCGCACGGCTCGTCACCGTCACCGGGCCGGGCGGGACCGGCAAGACGCGCGTCGCGCTCCAGGCGGCAGCCGAGCTCGCCGACCGCTACGGCGACGGCGTCTTCTGGGTGCCGCTCGCGGGACTGCGCGATCCTGAGCTCGTTCTCCCCGCCCTCGCCCACACGGTCGGCGCCGCTGACGACCTCGCCTCCTACGTGGGCAGCCGCGAGCTGCTCGTCCTCCTGGACAATTTCGAGCACCTGATCGCCGCCGCGGCGCCGCTTGCCGGCCTCCTGGCCGCCGCGCCACGGCTGCAGCTGCTCGTGACCAGCCGCTCGCGGCTCAACCTGAACGGCGAGTACGAGTACCCGGTCGACCCGCTCGGCGACGAGGGCGCGACGGAGCTGTTCCTCGAACGGGCGCGCCAGACAGGCGCGCGGCTCGAACCGTCGGCCACCGTGCGCGCGATCTGCCGTCGCGTCGACAACCTTCCGCTTGCGGTCGAGCTCGCGGCCGGACGCGTTCGGCTGCTCGGCCCGGAGGCGTTGCTCGCCCGGCTCGAGCAGCGCCTGCCGCTGCTGACGGGAGGGCGCCGCGAGGGGGACGAGCGTCACCGCGCGCTGCGTGCGACGATCGAGTGGAGCCACGACCTCCTGGACGAGGACGCGAGGCGGCTGTTCGCGCGCCTGGCGGTCTTCACGGGCGGCTGGTCACTCGAGGCGGCCGAGGCGATCTGCGGCGCGGATCTCGACGCTCTGGCCGCGCTCGCTGAAGCGTCGCTGGTGAAGCCCGCCGGCGACGGGCGTTTCCTCATGCTCGAGACGATTCGCGAGTACGCGCTCGAACGATTGGACGCCTCGGGAGACGCGCCTGCGCTGAAGCGGGCGCACGCGACGTTCTACCTCGACGTCGCGGAGGGCGCCGCCCCCGAGCTTCAGGGAGGCCCGCGACAGCAGATCGAGTTCGACCGGCTCGAGGCTGAGATCGCCAACCTGAGGGCCGCTCTCGTATTCGCCCTCACCGACGATCCCGGCTTGCTCGTCCGCTTTACAGCGGCGCTGGGCTACTTCTGGCTCGTCAGCGGCTTTGCGACAGAGCTGCGCCGCTGGGGCGACGCGGCGATCACCGGCGGCGCAGGAACGGCGGACGCCCGGGCCCGGATCCTCCGGTTCGCCGGTCGCGCAGCCTTGACTCAGGGGGCCTGTGACGAGGCGCGAGCCTGTTTCGCCGAGGCGGCCGTGCTCGCACGCAGCGTGGGCGACGATCAGTCTCTTGCCAACGCCCTGCGCGGCCTCGGCGACACCGCCACCGTCGAGGGCGACAGCCAAGCGGCCCGCTCGTACTTCGAGCAGGCCCGTGCGGCCGGCGAGACCGCGGGCGACCCGTGGACGACCGCCGCGATCGTCTCGAGCCTAACCAACCTCGCTCTCACTGAAGGTCGCTGGGAGGACGCACACACCCTCGCGAGGGACAGCCTCGCGCGCACCCGGTCGGTCGGCGACGCGGCCGCGGCGGCGTCGAGCCTCGTCAACGCAGGCCTCTCGGCGCTGCGCCTGGGACGGCGAGCCGAGGCCAGGGCCGCGCTGGCAGAGGTGGCAACCGTCGACGTCATCGACCGGGAGATCGTGGCAGCCGCGCTCGAGGCCCTTGCCTGGCTGCTCGCGACCGCCGGGCACGCCGCGCTCGCAGCGGAGTGCCTCGGCGCCGCTGCCGACACGCTGGACCGCCTCGGTACCCGGCGAGGAGCGGCCGAGCAGGCGGTCCGCGACGAAGCGGTGCTCCAGGTCGAAGAGACGCTCGCTCCCGAAGAACTCGAGGCAGCGATGCTGCGCGGGAGTCAGCTGCCGCTCGAGGCGGCGTTCCAACGCGCCGTCGCCGCCCTCGACTGACGGCACGCCCGGGTACAGGCGCACCCGGATCGTCGGGGTCTAGCCTCGCAGCCTCGTGTTGTCGAACCTCGACGCGTCCGGCGCTGCCGTGGCTTGCCGCGTCATGGCCGGTGCCAGGCACCGTGACAGAAGCGTCACGAACGAGTGCCGAATCGGTCACAGCGGCGGAGGAGCCCGCTCGCCGCGCCAAAGCCGCACCGTCTTGTCGGAACGTGGCCGGTGCCAGGCACCGTGACCGGAGGCGGCGTTCCAACGCGCCGTCGCCGCCCTCGACTGACGGCACGCCCGGTACAGGCGCACCCGGATCGTCGGGGTCTAGCCTCGCGGCCTCGTGTTGTCGAACCTCGACGCGTCCGGCGCGGCCGCGGCTCGCCGCGTCATGGCCGGTGCCAGGCACCGTGACAGAAGCGTCACGAACGAGTGCCGAATCGGTCACAGCGGCGGAGGAGCCGTGTCGCCGCGCCAGAGACGGGCCGTCTTGTCGGTACGTGGCCGGTGCCAGGCACGGTGACGGAAGCGTCACGAACCTGTCACCGAAGTGTCTCGACCGGGCGGCCCGTGGGCGCCGCGCCTGCACGCCGCCGCGCGCCGTCTAGCCGTCCCGGCGCTCCTCGCGCGTCGTGATCACCGTCTGCGCGTCTCGCGGGGACGTCGCGACCTCAACCCCGAGCGACGTGCGCCCGACCCGCACGACGTCGCCGCGGGCGGCGAGCGCGCGGCCGTCGACCCTCGCGCCGTTGACGTACGTGCCGTTCACCGATCCCTCGTCGACGACCTCCAGACCGTCTCCGACGGCACGAACGCGCGCGTGCCTCCTCGACACCTCGCCGTCGTCGATCGTGATGTCGGCGCCCTCTCGGCCGATCGAGAGCTCTCCAGCGACGTCGAACCTCCGTCCGGCGAGCGGGCCGTCCTTGACGACAAGGGCGAGCGTCGCGGCCGGCGGCGCGGGAGCCGCGCCGGCAACAGCCGTCGCCGCCGGAGCGCGCACCGCCGCCGCGACACGCGTCGCCCCTTGCGACCGCGGAGCCGGCTCCTCGAGGCGCAAAGACGTATCTCCGAGCCTGACCACGTCGCCGCCCGTCAGCTGCGTGGGCGCCTCGATCCTCTGGCCGTTCACGAACGTGCCGTTGAACGACCCGGCGTCGGCGATCTCGTACCCGCCGGCGGCGGGACGCACGACCGCGTGGCGGCGCGATACCTCGGCGTCGTCGATCAGCACGTCGACGCGCGCGGCTTCCCGTCCCAGCCAGAGCTCCTTCGAGACGGGGAACCGCCGGCCGCGCAGCGGGCCGTCGGCGATCACGAGCGCCGCCGGCACGGTGACGACCGGCACCTCGAGCTGAAGCGACGTGCCGCCGATCGTGACAACATCGCGGTCGGCGAGCTGGGTCGTCCCTTCGATCCGGTCGCCGTTGACGAACGTCCCGTTGAGGGAGCCGAGATCGATGATCTCGACGACGCCGTCGAACGCGCGCACGAGCGCGTGATTGCGCGAGACCTCGTCGTCGTCGAGGCGCACGGTCCCGCGCCGGCCGATCGACAGGTCGCCGAGGATCTGGAACCTCCGCCCCGCCAGCGGGCCTTCCCGCGCGACGAGCACCGGCGCGGTCGCCCGCGCTGCGCGCGCCGCGTCCTCCGCGACCACGTTGCGGACGGCGGTCGCCGCGGCGAACGCCTCGATCGCAGTGCTCGCGAACGACCGCGCCGGCGCCTCGGGGGTGGTGGATGCCTCGGGCTCCACGGCGCCCGGCGCGGCGTGCCCCTCCGGCTCGAGACGGATGAAGACTGCGGCGATCACGGCGCCTGCGAGCGCGAGCACTCCCGTCAGTCGCAGCGCGTCGTGGAAGGCGGGGACGAAGTCCGCCGCGAACCCGGGATCGCCTGGAGTCGCGTCGCCGAGCTGCGACGCGAAGATCGCGCCCGTGATCGCGATCCCGAGCGCGCCGCCCGTCTGCCGGAACGTGTTCACAACGCCCGAGGCGACCCCGGCCTTGTGCACCGGCAGCGATCCGATCGCCGTCGTCGTCGTCGGCGCCATCGCGAGGCCGATCCCGATTCCGGCGACCGCGAGCCCCGGCAGCAGGTCGACGAAGTCCGACGACGCGTCGGCGCGGGAGAGGAGGAGCAGCCCCGTGCCGAGGAACGCCATGCCGGCGGTGATGGGCCAGCGGGGGCCCAGGCCGTCGGTCGTCTTGCCCGCGACCGGCGCCATCATCATCATCAGGAGCGTGGTCGGGAGGAAGCTCGCGCCGGCCTTGATCGGCGAGTAGCCGAGGACGCCCTGGAGGTAGAGCGAGCCGAAGAAGAGGAAGCTCAGCATCGCGAGCATGATCAGGAACGCGTCGCTGTTCGCCCCCGAGAACGTGCGGTTGCGGAAGAGCGAGAGATCGAGCAACGGAGCGTCCTGCCGCAGCTCGACGACGATGAACGCCACGAACGACGCCGCCGCGAGTGCGAGCGTGGCGACGATCGTGGGCGAGGTCCACCCGTAGCCGTTTCCCTCCGTGAGCCCGAAGACGAGCGCGAACAGCGCGAGGCTGGCGGTGACGAGCCCGGCGACGTCGAGTCGCTGGTCGCCTGGGGGCTCCCTCGACTCGCGGATCACGAGCGCTCCGAACACGAGAGCCGCCGCGCCGAACGGGACGTTGACGTAGAAGATCCAGCGCCAGCTCAGGCTCTCGATCAGGAGTCCGCCGACAAGCGGGCCGAGCGACAGGCCGAACATCGACACGCCCGCCCAGATGCCGTAGGCGAGACCGCGCTCGTCCTCCTCGAAGTTCGCCGCGATCAGCGCGTGCGTCGCGGGCAGCATCATCGCCGCGCCCACCCCCTGTGCCGCCCGCGTCGCGATCAGGATGCCGTCGGTCGACGCGAGCGCGCACCCGAGCGACGCGAGCGTGAAGACGCCGAGCCCGATGAGGAACATCCGACGCCTCCCGAAGAAGTCGGCCAGCCGCCCGCCGGTGAGCAGGAGCCCGGCATAGACGACGAGGAACGCGTTCACCGTCCACTCGAGCCTGGAGATGCCGACGTCGAGGTCGCTCTGGATCGACGGCAGCGCGACGTTCACGATCGTCGTGTCCACCATCACCATGAAGAGGCTCGCCGTCACGGCGGCGAGCGTCAGCCACTTGCGATTGCCCGCGGCCCGCGCGGTCTCGAAGCCGGTCGCTGCTTCGGCCCCCACGCAGGTGAGTATTTCTCAGCGCGGCCCCGCAGTCCAGAGACCGCGGGCGTCGCTGCCTGCGTCAGGCCGGCGCGCGGTCGCGCTGCGCCCGGCGTTCCGCGAGGCGGCGCTTCATCCTGCCGCGGGTCCGCATGATCGCCACGATGAGCTTCGGGGGCCGGCCCATGAGCCATTCGTCGGGCATCTCGCCGAGCTGCTGGAGGATGGCGAGCACGTTGAGCTCCGAGCGGAGGCTCGTGACGCGGCCGTCGGCGATCCGGCACATGTAGAGCTCCGTGCGCTCGACGGTTCGCCCACGGGGCTGGTAGGCGAGAAGCGGGCCGCGTTGCGTGCCGCGGAACGTAGCGCGGGCCGCGACGCCGTCGCCCTCGGCGAAGAGATCGTCGATCGTCAGGTGCGCATCCGGCCACACGCTGCGGATCCACTGCACGAGCTGCACGAAGCCGTCCCGGCCCTCGAACGGCTCGGGCCCGTTCTGGAGCGGCGTGTGCAGGTCGAGGTCCTCCGCCACGAGCTCGTTCACGACGCCGAGGTCGCCCTCGTTGAACGTCGCCTCGAGGAGCCGGCGCACGACGTGCTCGTTCGCGGCGGTGGCCACCGTCACGCTCGCGGTGTCGGCGGGGGGAGGTTCGCGCGCCACGACGAGAGCTCGTCCGACTTCCCCGGGAGGCGCCGCCTGATGCGCTTGCGCAGCTTCATCAGCTCGATCATCGGCGGTGGCATCCTCCCCATCTGCCAGATCGGCGGGATGACGCCGATCTGGTTGAGGATCCCGAGGACGTTCAGCTCGTGCCACATCTCGTCGATCCGCCCGTCGCGGAGGTGCGCGAAGAACATCTCCGACCACGCCGCCTGCTTTCCCGTCGCCGGGTTGCCGTGCAGGACTCCCCCGTGCGTCCCGCGGAAGGTGAAGCGCGCAGCGACGCGGTCGCCGGCGGCGATCACCTCCTCGATCGTGACCGTGCTGTCGGGCCACCCCGTCTGGATCCAGACGATCGCCTCGCGCATCCCCTCGACGCCGGGGGCGAGCCCCTCCGGCCCCGGCCGGACGTGCGTGTGGAACTTGAAGTCGGGCGTGAACAGCTCGTAGGCCAGCTCGAGGCGGCGCGCGTTGTAGAAGTCCTCCGCGAACCGCATGACGAGCGTCCTGCCCGTCTCGGTCTGCGTCGGTGGTGCGCCGGCCTCCACTGCACAAGACTACGACCGGCCGAGCCGCCGGTCAACGCGGCTGCACCTGCTGCTGCAGCGGCTCTTCCATCGTCTCGGTGCGCGTTGTAGGGTCGCTCCGTGGACGTCCTGATCGACCTCGCCGGGCTCATGGCGCTGCTCGCGGCGTCGACGTTGGCTGGCGGTCAGATCTTCTGCGCGCTCGCGATCCTGCCGGCGCTGCCGGAGCTCGGGCCGGAGACGAGCGTCCGCGTGCACCAGCGCGCGATGACCTTTCGTCCGCACCGGTACCTCCGGGTCGCGGGTGCGATCGCGATCCTCGCCGGGGCCGCGACGCTCGTGCTGATCATCGTGGAGGACGACTCGGCAGCGACGATCGCTCTCGTCGCGATCGGCGTCGCGCTCAGCATCGTCAGCGCCGTGATGTCGAGCCGTGAGTGGCCGATCAACGAGGAGATCACCTCCTGGGAGGGCGGCGAGCCCGATCTCGAGCGTTACGCCGTCCTCCGTGCGAAGTGGGACCGCCAGCACTACATCCGGACCGTCCTCAGCGTGACGGGGCTCGTCTGCTTCGCAGTCGCCGCCCTCGTCTCCCACGAATTGTAGGCCGATGGCCGGTGAGGACCGCGTGGTCGTGGTCGGCGCCGGGATCAGCGGGCTGAGCACGGCGCGCGCGCTCGAGCAGGGCGGCGTCCCGGTCACCGTGCTCGAGCGCGCGACGGAGCTGCCGGCGTTCGGCGGCGCGATCACGATCTGGTTCAACGGCGTCGCGGCCCTCGATCGGCTCGGCGTCGCCGACGCTGTCGAGGCGGCGGGCGCGACGCTCGAGTTCCAGTCGATGCGAAGCTGGCGCGACCGGACGCTCTTCGAGATCCCGGTCGGCGAGCTCTGTCGCAGCAACGGGCTCCGGCCGCCGATCATCGTCCGCCGGCCCGACCTCGTGCACGCGCTGGGGTCGTCGCTCGGCGACGGCGTCGTCCGCTTCGGCGTGACGTGCACCGGCTTCGAGGAGGACGGCGACGGCGTGACGGTCCGCCTGGACGACGGCACCACCGAGCGCGCGGCCGTGCTGATCGTCGCCGACGGGATCGATTCGGGTCTTCGATCCTCGCTCTTCCCGGAGGTGCAGCCGCGGTTCGCGGGCTACCAGTACCTGCGGGCGGTCCCGACGTTCGAGGACGAGCGCGTCCCGTCGGGGAACTTCGTCTTCACGTTCGGCCGCGGCGATCGCTTCGGGATCAACGGCGCCAATGACTGGACGTACTGGTTCGCCGTCCTCGTCGCCACCCCCGGGAGCGGCGATCCGGAGGGCGGCCGGAAGCGGCAGCTGCTCGACCGCTTCCGCGACTTCCCGCCGCCCGTCCGCGACTACATCGACGCGACGCCGGAGGACGCGATCGGGCGGGTGGACATCCGCGACCTCGACCCGCTCGCCTCCTGGGGATCGGGTCGCGTGACGCTGATCGGCGACGCCGCGCACGCCACGACGCCGAACATGGCGCGTGGGGCGGGCGAGGCGATCGAGGACGCCGTCGACCCTGGCCGAGGAGCTCGCGTGGCGCGACGGACCTGCGGGATCGCGCGCAGGTCGAGCGAGCGCTCGGCGCCTTCGAGGCGAGGCGGCGGCCGGCGACGGCCTCCGTGCAGACGAAGGCGCGGCGGATCGGCGCGATGGCGTCGTGGCGCGACCCCGTCCGCTCCGCGGCCCGCGACGCGCTGATGCGGCGCGTGCTCGGGAAGGGGATCGTGAAGGGGATGCGCGCCGAGGCCGAGGAGCTCGGCCGTGAGACGGCGGCGGGTCGGACGACGGGTGTCGGTCGTCGTGATCGAGCCCCGCACGTACGCGACCGCGCCGCGGGACGACGCGTACGAGTGCATCGTCGTCGGCAGCGGGTTCGGCGGTCTCGTGGCCGCGGCGTTCCTCGCCAAGGCGGGCAAGAAGGTGCTCGTCGTCGAGCGCCTCGACGGCCCCGGCGGCTACGCGCACGCGTTCACGCGCGGGCCGTACACGTTCGATCCGGCCGTGCACGCGGTCGGACAGTCGCGGCCGGGGCTGATGCTGGACACGTGGCTGCGCGCGCTCGAGGTTCGCGACGAATGCAACCTGATCAGCTCGACCCGTTCTACTACGGTGTTCTTCCCGGAGTACCGGTTCGACGCGCCGTTCGGGGTCGAGCCGTTCGTCGAGGCCCACGTCCGCGCATTCCCCCACGAGGAGACGGGTTTCCGGGCGTTCGTCGATCTCTGTCTGAAAGTGACGCGGGAATGGGAAGGGGCGCGGCCGAGCACCGACGCTCGACGACCTCGCCGGCGCCTCGAGCTTCCAGACAGTGCTCGAGCACCGGACTGCGACCGTGGCCGACGTGCTCGACCGCTACGTCGAGGATCCGCGCCTCAAGGGCGTCGTCACCGCGCTCTGGGGCTACCACGGCGTGCCGCCGTCGCGACTCTCCTTCATCGCCTACGCCGGGATGACGATCTCGCTGCTCGAGGGCGGCCAGGCCTACTGCGAGGGGAGCTTCCAGAACCTCGTCAACTGCTTCACGACAGCGATCGAGCGCGGCGGCGGCGAGATCGTCGTCGGGAACCAGGTGACGAAGATCCTCGTCCACGACGGTCGCATCGGCGGCGTCGCGCTCGCCGACGGGCGCGAGGTGCGCGCGCCCGTCGTGGTCTCGAACGCCGACCTTCTGCAGACGGTCGAGACCGCTCGTCGGGCCGGAGCACTTCCCCGAGAGCTTCACGCGCCGGCTCCGGCGGCATGACGCCGGGGATCTCGGCGTTCGTCGTCTACACGGCCTCGACGCTCGACTTCACCCAGTTCGGGATCGCGCACGAGGTCTTCGCCTACAAGGAGTGGTCGCACGACGAGGGCTGGAGGCGGCTGCAGGCGGGCGAGCTCGCGGCGTCGATGATCAGCGTCCCGACGCTCGAGGACCCGTCGCTGGCGCCGGCGGGCGAGCACTGCGTCGTCGGCGTCGGCTTCATGCCGTTCGACGTCGGACGACCGTGGCGCGAGCTGAAGGAGAGCTACACGGAGCAGTTCCTCGACGACATCGACGGCGCTGTTCCCCGGCTTCCGCGACGGGCTGACATTCGCCGAGGGCGCGACGCCGCAGGCGCTGTACGGCTACTCGCTGAACCAGAACGGCGCGATGTACGGGTGGGAGAACAGCCCGACGCAGGTGCACAGCCGCCGCCCGGCGAACCGCACGCCGCTCGACGGGCTGTACGTCGCCGGTGCGTGGGCCCAGCCCGGATCCGGGACGATCGCGACGATGCAGTCCGGTTTCCAGACCGCGCAGGCGATCCTCGGCTACGAGGACCGCAACGCGTTCCTGGCCGCGATCGGCTACGACGCCTCGCGCGGCTCGGGCGCGGTCGCGTAGATGTAGTTCCTAGGGCAGCAGGCCCTCGCGGTAGCGCATCGCCTTGCGCGGTTCGAAGCGTGCGTACGCCTCGTGCGGGTCGGTCGTGTCCCGCTCCACGCCGGCCGCGCGCCGGAGGGCGGTCTCGTCGACGGGGTAGCCGCCCCAGTCGTCGCCGTCCTGGTGCTCGCGGGCGCCGATCGCCAGGACGACGCACGGACCTGCCCCGGCGCCGACGATCGTGTGGCTCGCGCCGACGGAGCAGTGCACGAAGTCCCACTGCCGCAGCGGCCGCTCCTCCCCCTCGACGATCAGCACCGCGTCGCCGGAGAGGACGAGGAAGTCCTCCTGGTCGGCCTCCCAGTGGTACATCGCCATCGGCTCGCCCGGCGCGAGCACGAACAGGTTGATCCCGACCTGCGCGAACGACGTCTCGCCCTCGAAGTCGAGCACGTGGCCGCGACCCTTCGCGCCGGAACCAGCGGGACTCGCGCGCGTTGAGGACGAACCAGCCCTCGCCCGTGGCGACGGCGCCCGTGTCTGTCTCCTCGCGCGGAGCTTCGTCCACGCTCACGCGTGCCCTCCGCCGGCGCGGGCACCGAGCGCGCCCAGGAACTGCGGCAGCGCCTCGAAGCCCATGACGAGGAGCGCGGCGTTCATCCCGGAGTAGATCGCGCGGAAGCTCCCGGCGCCGGGCTCGGTCCAGTGGCCGGCGAGCACGAGGCCCTCGATCGGCGAGGACTGGCGGAGCCGCTTGCCGGTGCTCTGGCCGGGCGTCGCCTCCCAGCCGTAGAGCGCGCCGCGCGTGTTGCTCGTGTAGCTGCTCGAGAGCCGGAGGGGTGACGCTCGTCGTGAAGACGATCCGGTCACGGAACCCCGGTAGGAGCGACTCGATCTCGTCGAGCATCAGGTCCTCCCACGCCGGCCTCGCCTCGTCCCAGCCGCCGGCGACCTCGTACGGCGCGATCGACGAGAGGATGACGAGGTGCTCGCCCTCGGGCGCGAGCGCCGCGTCGAACGTCGTCGGGAACGTGACCCACAGCCCGCCCGGCCGGCCTTCGAGGACGTCCGCGTAGGTCTGCTCGTGGTCCCAGTGCTTGTAGATGAACATCTCGTGCGGGAGCCCGGCCGCGGCGACGTCGTAGGTCGTGGCGGCGAGGAAGACGAAGCCCGACAGCGACGGCGTCAGCCGCCCGAGCTGCCGCGTCAGCGCGCGCGGCAGGTGCTCCGCGCCGACGAGCTCCTCGTAGGTCTGGCGGGCGTCGACGTTCGACACGATCACGTCCGCCCGCGGCCGTCGTCCGTCCTCGAGCTCGACACCGACGACGCGCCCGCCGTCGACGTCGATCCGGGTGACCCGCTGCCCGAGGACGACCTCGCCGCCGTTGTCCTCGATCGCGCCGACGAACGCGTCCGCGAGCCTCTGGAAGCTCCCCCGGCAGTAGACGGGGCCGGTCTCGAGCGTCGACATCAGGAGGCCGGCGTAGACCATGAAGGACGCCCGCGACGGCGGCGAGCCGACGTATGGCCAGATCGCGCCGCAGAGCGCCCGCGCCTGCGGGTCCTGGACGAGCTCGTCGAGGACGTCGTCGACCGTCGCCATCCGGTACCGGAAGAGCAGCGGCAGCTGCGTCACCGCCTGGTCGAGCTCGCGGAGCGACAGCCGCTGCGTCGCCTGCTGCGACTCCCGCGTGACGTCGACGCAGAGCTGGAAGAACTTCCTGACCCCGTCGGCGTGCTCGGGGAACTGGCGCGCGTTCTCCTCGATGAAGGCCTCGATCCCCGCCGGAAGCGTCACCCGCAGGCCCGGCAACTGCACACCGTACTCCTCGGTGCTGGTCACGAAGCTGACGCGGTCGCGGACGCCTAGCAGCGTCAGGTACTCGTCGAGCAGCTCGCCCTCGTTCCCCTGCGAGGTGTAGTGGATCGCGAGGTCGAAGCGGTACCCGTCGCGGTCGATCGAGCGCGCGTAGCCACCCGGCGCGTCCTGGCCTTCCACGAGGAGGACGGACCTGCCGAGCCGGGACAGGGCGGCGCCGGCGGAGAGCCCGCCGAGACCGCCGCCGACGACGATGACGTCGTAACGGGCGGCGCTAGACGAACTCGTAGGTCAGGTCCTCCTCGAACTTCTTGTAGGCGAACCGGTTGTTGAACATCCCCCAGGTGATCAGCTCGCGCAGACGCATCGCCGCCGGGTTGTCCCACTTCCCGATCCGGCCGACGAAGCGCGACAGCTTCTGCATGTGCGCCGTACGCGGCTGGCGCCGCGCCTCGTAGGCGCGAAGAGCCGACGGGATGTCCGGGATCGTCGAGACGTACCGCGAGAGGACGAGCGCGTCCTCGATCGACTGGCCGGCGCCCTGGCCGACGTCGAACGTCATCGCGTGCGCTGCGTCGCCGAGGAGCGTCACGCGCCCCTCGCCCCACTTCTTCACCGGGTCGCGGTCGTAGAGGTCGCGCCGGTGGATGACGTCCTCGTCGGTCGACTCGATCATGTCGCGGACCGGTCCGGGCCAGTCGCGGAAGCGCTCGAGCAGCATCGGCTTGCGGGTGCCCTCCGGGTCCGTGCCGCCCTCGGGGGCGTTCGCGACCGCGAACCAGTACAGCCGCTGCTCGTTGACGCGGTAGTAGGCGAAACGCAGTCCGGGGCCGTAGATGATCGGGAAGATGCCGATCGGCGCGGCCTCGCCCGGGAAGTCGGTGATCCCCTGCCAGATCGTGTAGCCCGCATAGCGCGGCGGCGAGTCGCCGAGGAGCTTCCTGCGGACGATCGACTGGACCCCGTCGGCGCCGACGAGGAAGTCGGCGCGCTCTTCCCGCCCGTCGTCGAACCTCGCCGTGACGCCGTCGCCGTCGTCGGAGAAGTCGACGCACTTGGCGCCGAGGACGAGCACGCCCGGCTCGAGTTGCGCACCGAGCGTCGGGAGCAGCTCGGCGCGGTTGATGCCGATGCAATGGCCGCCGATCCGCCGCCCGATGTCGCCGAGCGCGACGTCGCCCATCACCTTGCCCTTGTGGGTCTTGATCTGCATCCGCTCGACGACGGCGGCCGGCCCTGCGGACTCCTCGACAGGCCCGGCCATCCCGATCTCCTTCAGCGCGCGCATCGCGTTGTTCCAGAGGTGGATGCCGGAGCCGACGTAGATCTTGCTCAGGTCGTTGGCCTGCTCGTACACGTGCGCATCGACGCCGACCCTGCGGAGCGCGAAGGTCGAGGTGACCCCGCCGATGCCGCCGCCGATGACGATCGCGCTCTTCCCGCTGCCGTTCGGCGAGGTCGCCATCAGCCGCTCACCGCCTCGGCGTGGGCGGCGGCGAACTTCTCGAGCTTCGCGGGCGAGTCCGCCGACGACGCGTCCGTCTCCATCCCGAGGATCTGACGCACGAGCCCGCTCAGGACGCGGCCCGGACCGAGCTCGAGGTACGTGCCGGCGCCGGCGTCGGCGAGCGTGCGGACGCAATCGACGAACAGCACCGGGCTCGCGATCTGGTCGATCAGCGCCTGCCGCACGTCGTCCGCCGACTGGACGAAGCCGCCGGTCGCGTTCGCCGCGACCGGCACGTCGGCATCGCGCCAGGCGACGTCCTGCATCGCCTCCGCCATCTTCTGCTGCACGGGCTCCATCAGCTCGCTGTGGAACGCGGCACCGACGGAGAGGCGGACGACCTTGTCGGCGCCGGCCTCGCGCGCGCGCTCGCCGAGCGCCGTCACGGCCTCGTCCTCGCCGGAGACGACGATCTGGGTCGGCGTGTTCAGGTTCGCAGGCCGGACGAGGCCGGGCGTCGACTCGCACAGCTCCTCGAGCTGCTCGATCGGCAGGCCGATCACGGCCGCCATCGCGCCGGGCCGCTCGTTCTGGATCCCCGCCATCAGCCGCCCGCGGAGCGCCACGAGGCGCATCCCGTCCTCGAACGAGACCGCGCCGGCGGCGACCGCGGCCGTGTACTCGCCGAGGCTGTGGCCCGCGACGAACGACGGCGCGAGACCGAGGTCACGCGCGCACTGGGCGACCGCGAGCGAGACGGCGAACAGCGCCGGCTGCGCCGCGTCGGTGCTCGTCAGCTCCTCGATCGGCCCCTCGAGCGCGAGCTTCCTGATCGGCAGCCCGGACGCCTCGTCGGCGGCCGTGAGGAAGCGGTCGAACACCTCCGGGCGCGCGGCGAGGAGGTCCGACCCCATCCCGACCTTCTGCGATCCCTGGCCCGGGAACAGGAAAACGATGTCTCCCACCGTGCCCCCTCCTTCGGCGTCGTGTGGCGGCGAACCGCGCGAGTATCTCACTCCGCCGCCCGCAGGAGAAGCGCGCCGCCGGGGCGGCTACCGCGGCACCACCGGCAGCACGACGTGCGACGCGCGCCCGCCGTCGTGGAACACCGTCTGGCGGGCGGGGCGCAGGTCGTCGGGACCGTCCTCGCCGAGCGGCCGCCCGGTGTTCGCGTTCCGGTCGAAGCGCGGGAAGGAGCTGCTCGTGATCGCGAGCCGGATCCGGTGGCCCCGAAGGAAGAGGTTCGACGTCGCGACCAGGTCGAGAGTCAGCTCGAGCACCTCCCCCGGCTCGACCGGCGCGCGGCCGCTCGAACCCGTCGCGGAAGCGCGCGCGGAGGACGCCCTCGGCCAGGATCAGCGACTCTCCGGCGGGCTGCACGTCGCTGAGCTTCGCGACGAAGTCGGTGTCGCGCGCAGTCGTCGCCGCGAAGAGCCGTAGGACGAGCGGGCCGGTCACCTCGACGGGCGCCTCGAGCGGCGCCGAGGTGTAGACGAGGACGTCCGCACGCTCCTCGACCTTCCGCCCGTCGAGCGGGCCGGAGTTCATCCGCATCATCCGCGCCGGGAGCGACGTCGGCCCGCCGACGGTCGGCGCCGGGTCGTTCGGGTCGTAGACGTACTCGTCGGGCGCCTCCTCCGACGGCGGCTCGCGGGAGAGGACGCCGCCGGCGCGGAGGTACCACGGCTCGTCGCGGGCGCGTGCGAGCGGCCACGCGTCCTCGTCGCGCCATCGGTTCTCGCCCATCACGAAGATCCGCACGCGCGGCGAGTCGTCTCCGGCTTCGTCGCGGAGGTGACGCGCGAGCCACTCGAGCTGGATCGCGGCCACGTCGAGAGCGTCGTGCGGCGCGAAGGCGTCGAAGCCGTGGTCCGGGTAGGCGCCGTAGGTGCTCCCGTGCGCCCACGGCCCCACGAGCAGGCGCTGCCCGTCGCGCGCCGCCTCCGACCCGCCCTCCTCGCGCATCCGCGCGAAGTTCTCGAGCGTCCCGCCGAGGAAGATGTCGTACCAGCCGCCGACGTTCAGCGCCGGTACCTGCACGCGCTCGTAGCGGCGGTCGATCGAGAGCGACTGCCAGTACTCGTCGTCGGTCGAGTGCGCGAGCCAGTCGAGGTAGAGCCGCGACCATTTCGGCTCCGGAAGCGGCACCTCCGGCAGCGGCAGGTGGCGGTAGGCATCCGAGATCTTCGACGCGCGCCGGGGATCCGACATCAGGTGCGTCCAGAAGAGGTTGAACCCGAGCTGGAACGCGCCGCCCTGGTAGATCCAGCCGTCGAAGAAGTCGCTGCCCGTCACGACGGGAACGAGCGCGCGCAGGTGCGGCGGCCGCTCCGCCGCGGCGAGCCACTGGCAGGCGCCTGCGTACGACCGGCCGACCATCCCGACGGCGCCGCTCGACCACGGCTGCGCCGCTGCCCACTCGACGGTGTCGTAGCCGTCGGCGCCCTCGTGGACGAAGGAGTAGAAGTCGCCCTCGGACCCGTACTGCCCGCGGACGTCCTGGCAGACCAGAGCGAACCCGGCCTCGACGGCACGCTCGGGGTCGACGCCCGACGGCGGGATCAGCGAGCGCGAGCGGTCGTACGGCGTCCGCAGCAGGAGCACCGGCACGGGCGCGTCCGTCTCCGGCCGGTAGACGTCCGCGTGCAGGACGACGCCGTCCCGCATCGGGATCGCCACGCCCTGCTCGACGATCACGTCAGGCGGTCTGCGCGCGTGCGAACGCCTCGGCCTGCTCGGCGGGCGCGGCCGCAGTCCACGTCAGCACCATCCCGGCGTACTTCCACTTGCTGGTCTCGATCGCGAGCAGCATGACGCGATCGCCGGGCTTCAGCCGCCCCTTCCGCCACGCGTCGTCGAGCGCGAGCGGCACCGCCGCCGAGCCGGTCGCGCCCACCTCGGTCAGGTTCTCGTAGATCTTCCCCTCGAGCGCGATCCACTCCGGCGTCAGGAGGCCCGCCTCCTTGAGCTCCTCGACCATGTAGCCCGCGTTCCCCTCGGGAATGACGCACAGGTCGATGTCGTCGGCCGACAGCCCGCTCGCGGCGAGCACCGCCGTCAGAGCCTCCGTCAGAACGTGCGGCGTGAAGCGTCCGGACTCGACGACGTCGACCTTCAGCTCGACGAGCCGCTTCGCCGCGATCTGCTCGTGGAGCGGCGCGTGCGTCGCGCCGCCGATCACCTCCATCCCCGGCGCCTTCTGGCCGCCGAGGCACGCCATTGCCGCTCCGATGATCCCGTCGCCCTCGCCGCCGGTTTCGCCGTTCGCAGCCTGCACGACCACGGCGCCGGCGCCGTCCCCGAAGTTGTACGGGTTCATGCGGTCGCGCATCCGGATGCGGTCGGGGTCCTTGCCCAGGAAGACCGGCACGAGGAGCGGCGAGATCGACTCGCTGCCGATGACGAGCGCCGTCGCGTACGTTCCGCGCTCGACGTAGAGCCGCGCGACGTCGAGCGCCTCGACGAAGCCGGCGCAGCCGGAGCGGATCTCCATCGTGGCGCAGCTCTTGAGGCCGAGCCGATCCTGCACGAGCGTCACCATCGGCGGCAGGTGGTACTCCGGGCTCGCGGTCGACGTGACGATGAGGTCGACGTCGCCCGCGACGAGCCCCGCTGCGTCGAGCGCGCGCGTCGCGGCCTCCGCCGCCATCGCCGAGTTGCTCGTCGTGTGCGAGCCGGTGGCGGGGTCGATCATCCAGTGCCGGCGCTTGACCTGGATCCCCTCGAGGATGTCCTCGGGCAGCGGCCCGACGAGGCGCTCGAGGTCGTCGTTTCCGATCGGCTCGCCCGGCAGAAACGACGCGCTGCTCGTGATCCGTGCCGTCTTCATCGGCGTTCCCCCTGGTCGGCGTGGGCGGCGCGATCATCTCATCGCACGCGCCGAAGTTCCAGCGGAGGAGCCCGACCCGCGCCTCCGCCTCCATCGGCGTTGTCGCCCTCGTAAGTCCGTGGCCGCGGCGACAGGCGTGACCCGCGCGCCGGCCGCGCGAGCGCCGGGGAGCTCGTGCCGCCGGGAGCGGCGAAGCACTGCGACCCGACGTTGCTTCGGCTTGTTGTTTGGGCTTGGTGAGTCGCGCGCGCGGTACGAGTCGCTGCAGCAGCTTCTGGCCAACTCGCCATGCGAACCGGAGTTGCTGATCCGTGCCTGCGCGGAGCGGGTGGCGCCGGAGCTGGGCGTGCTGGCCGTGATCGTGGACGACACCGGCGTCCCGAAGGACGGCAAGCACTCGCCTGGAGTGAAGCGCAGTACTCGGGCCGCCTCGACAAGATCGGATTGCCAGGTCACGGTCTCGCTGAACGCGGACGGTGGCGCGGCGTTGCCGCCAAACGGTGCTGCTCCCGCAACCCATCCTGCGCTGCTGGACCGGCCGCTGCCGACCTGTCTACTCCGCGTCAACCTCGACCAGCTGACCCTCTTCCACCGCCGCAAGTAACAAGGCCGTCCTAGCTCTCGCTGAGGCCGATCTTCTCGTGCAGGCGCCGGAGCGGCCGCGGCGCCCACCAGTTCCGGCTTCCGAGCATCGCCATCAGCGACGGGACGAGGAGGCCCCGGACGATCGTCGAGTCGATCGCGACCGCGACGATCATCCCGAGGCCGACCTCCTTGATGAAGATCACCTTCGAGCTGACGAAGGCGCCGACGGCGACGCAGAAGAGGAGCGCGGCCTGCGTCACGATCCGGCCCGTGCGCTGGAGGCCGATCGCGACGGCCTCGTTGTCGGAGGCCCCGGCGGATCGCGCCTCCGAGATTCGCGTGAGCAGGAACACGGCGTAGTCGGTCGAGAGGCCGAACGCGATCGCCACGATCAGGATCGGCTGCGAGGAGTCGACCGCCGACAGGCTGTCGTAGTCGAGAAGCTTCTCGAACCTCCCGTCCTGGAAGACGAGCACGAGGACACCCAGAGCGGCGGAGATCGTGAGCAGGTTCATGAGGAGCGACTTCACGGGCAGAACGAGCGATCCCGTCATCAGGAAGAGGATGATGAGCGTCGCGACGATCAGGATCGCGAGCGCCCACGGCAGACGCGCCTTCAACGTCGCCTGCTGGTCGATGAACCCGGACGTCTCGCCGCTCGTCGTGACCGGGAACGGCGACGGCGCGGCGCGGATCGTCTTCACGAGGTCGCTGCTGTCGTCGCTGAGACCGTCCGTCCACGGGCGGATGTCGACCTGCCACAGCCCGTCCTTCAGCCGCACCGGAGCCCCGACGAAAGCGACGTTCTGGAGCCGGCTCAGCCCGTCGGCGTAGTTCTGCACGGCGGCGCCGGCCGTGGCCGGCGCCGTCACCTTCAGGCTGATCGTCGAGCTCGGCTGCGTCGCGAAGTCCGCCTTCAACGCGGCGTCCGCCTTGTAGGCGCCGAGGCTCGACGGGATCGTGTGCGAGTTCGTGCCGATGAAGTCGATCCGGAGGAACGACCCTCCGATCGCGAGCAGCAGCGCCGAGCTGAGGATCGCCACCGTCGCCGGCCGCCGCATCACGAATTGCGTCAGGCGGTACCAGAACCCGCCCTGCTCGAGCCTCGCCGTTCGCTCGGCCGCGGCACGCCATCGCTTCGGCGCCCCCGCGTTGAGGCGTGGCCCGAGCGCGGCGAGCAGTGCGGGCAGCGCGACCAGCGCGGTCAGGACCGCGACCATCGAGCACACCGCGCCGCCGATCCCGATCGAGTAGATGAACGGTTGCGGAAAGACGAGCAGCGACCCGAGAGCGACCGCGACCGTCATCGCGCTGAAGAGGATCGTCCTCCCCGCCGTCATCATGGTGCGCCGTAAGGCCTCGCGTTCGCTGCCGGAAAACGGCGTCCCGGATGCGTCGTCGATGCCCGAGGCCGTCGCGCCGTAGCTCTCGTTGTGCTCGCGCCCCCTCCCCACGCGCGCCAGCTCCTCGCGGTAGCGAGACACGACGAACAGGCTGTAGTCGATCGCGAGGCCGAGGCCGAGCGCGATCACGACGTTGAGCGCGAACACGTTGATGTCGACTCCGGGGATCGCGTCGACGCCGCGAAGCGCGAGGAACGTGCCGAAGATGGTGAGGACGCCGACGAGCATCGGCAGGAGGGCCGCGACGACGCTTCTGAAGATGATGATCGAGAGCAGGAAGAGGATCGGGAACCCGAGCCGCTCCGCCTTCTGCAGGTCGCTCTTCACCTGCTCCCGGAGTTCGGGAAGCGTCGCCGGCGTCGACCCGAACGTGATCCGCGGCTGATCCTCGAACCTGGCGCGCAGGCGGTCGGCGATCGTCTCGCGGTCGTGTTGCTCGAGGTTCTTGAAGAATCCGAGCACGAAGGTCGATCGTCCGTCGCGCGACACGAAGAACTGACTGCCGAGCCCTGTGTTGTAGGCCGTCTGGATGCGCTCGAACTGGCCCTCACGACGCATCGCGGCGACGATCCGCTGCACGTCGCGCCTGACCTTCGGCGAGGTCGTCGGCGCGTTGTCCCGGATCAGGACGACGAGCGGGACGGGATAGGAGCCGCGGGCGGAGGCGAGCGCGTCCTCCGTCTTGACGTACTCCGCGCCGGGCGGGTCGAATCCGCGCTCGTCCTTCAGCCCGCCGACCGCGGGCGCGCCGATGACGATGGACGCGATGAAGAAGAGCAGGAGCGCAAGGAGGACCCGCTTCGGGTAGCGGTTCGAGACGTCCGCGATCTTCGCGAGGATTCCCCCCTGCGGGGACGGTGCCGGCGGCTCCGCGGGCGGTACGGCGGGGAGCGGCTCGTCCACCTCCTGCACGAGCAGCGTCGTGTTGCCGATCCACACGACGTCGCCCGGGCCGACGACCGTCGGCCCCGCGACGGCGCCGCCGTTGACGAACGTCCCGTTCGTCGAGTCGAGGTCCTCGACGAGGAGCTTCCCGTCGAAGCGCGAGATCTGCGCGTGCCTCCGTGACAGCTCGTGGTCGGTCGACAGCTCGGTGAGCGCCGGCTCGTCGCGGCCGAGGACGAGCGGCTCCGCGCCGAGCGAGACCGTGCGGCCCGCCGCAGGCCCGGCGACGACGCGGACGACGAGACCGGGGCCGGTCGGAGCCGCCCCGCGCGGGGCGGCCTCGTGCGGGGTGTCCCGTGCTCTCGCCACGCGCCCGCTGACTCTCGCCCACGTGCTCGCGGGTTGTCAAGACGCGGGCGCTGGTCGCCGCCGGGGGGCCGTGATATATCCCCATGACCGTGGACCCGGCCGTAGCTCGGCACTCGCTCGACGTGGTCGCCGGGCCCGCCCGCGGCTCGCAGATCGCGATCTCGAGCGAGCCCCTGACGATCGGGCGCGGCGAGCAGGGCGACGGACGGTTGAGCGGCGATCGCCAGCTCTCGCGCCGACACGCGCTCGTGCGCACGCTTCCGGGCCACGGCCTCCTGGTAGAGGATCTCGGGTCGAGCAACGGGACGTTCGTCAACGGGACGCGGATCCCAGGCCCGACCGTTGTCCGGCCCGGCGACGAGATCGCGGTCGGCGAGACGACGCTCCGCGTCTCCGGCGAGCGCGAGGCCGGGTCGGCGGCCGCTCCCGCGCCGGGTGCTCCGGCGCCCGCCGACGAGAAGCGTGCGCCGGATGCCGTGCCGACGCCTGCCGAGCCGCGGCGGCGGACGGCGCTCCGCGTCGTGGCCGGCGAGGCGCCGGGCGCCGTGATCGCCGTCGGCGACGCGCCGGTCGTCCTCGGTCGGGCGGCGCAGGGCGCGGCGGCCCTGGGCGGTGACGCGGCGCTTGCCGAGGAGCACGCGCGGATCTCGCCGCTCGATGACGGGCGGCTGCTGCTCGAGGATCTCGGGTCGGAGAGCGGCACGCTGGTCAAGGGCCGCCCGATCCCTGCCCCGACCGTGCTCGCGCCCGGCTCTCGGTTCCAGGTCGGTCGGTCTGTGCTCGAGGTCGTCTCGGCCGCCGCCGACGCTCCGGAGCGCCTCGCGGCCGCGCAGCCCGCGCTCGGCGGCGTCCGACGGCTTCCGACGGAGCTTTACGCGCTCGTCGGGATGCGTGCGCCTGTGCAGCGCGAGGACGTCCTGCGCGCGTTCCTCCTCGCGCTCGGCTGGGGCCTCGGAGCCAACCTGCTCGTCCGCGCGCTGGCGATCGAGGTCTTCGATGTCGACGACGGGATCCCGGCGCTGCAGCTCGGCTCGGTCGTTGGTGCGGCGGTGATCGTGATCGCCGCGAACGCGCTCGGATTCTCGAGGATCTTCCGCCGGCCCGACAACCGGTCGATCAAACGCTATCTCGCGCCGACCTTCGGCATGCCGCTCGTCTTCCTCGTCGTGAACCTGATCAGGCTCGACGATTACGGCTTCAAGGAGGTCGTCACGACGGTCGTCGTCACGATCCTCCCGATCACGATCTGCGCCGTGCTCATGCTCCGCCTGCGCGCTCGCGTGGCGCGCGAGCACGTGGCCGCGTTGCGCGCAGGCGCGCCCACGCGTTGACCCGCGCCGAGCCGCTGGTTTAGGCTCGACCGGCCGCCGTGCCGACCCTGACCGTCACCTCGGGCCCAGCAGCCGGACAGGTTCTCGACGTCACGGGCGAAGTCGTGATCGGCCGCGGCGAGGTCGACCTCGTGATCGAGGACCCGGAGCTCTCGCGGCGGCACGCCGTCGTCCGGCCGGCAGACCGCGGCGTGTCGGTCGAGGACCTCGGCTCGCGCAACGGGACCTGGGTCGACGGACGACGTATCAGCGGGACCGTGCTGATGTCAGAGACGGGCACGCTGCGCGTCGGGACGACCGAGATCAACGTCGACGTCGCTCCGCCCGACGCGACGCAGGTCCGGCCAACGCCGTCTCCGCCGGCCGCCGCCGGCGGCGACACGTTGCAGCGCCCGCGCCCGCGGCTCCCCGACGCCGCCGGAGCGGCCGCAGCCGGGGGTGCAGCGGCTCCACCACCGGCCGCACCGCCGCCGGCCGCTCCGCCGGCGGCAGCGCCTCCCGCGCCTCCGTCGGCCGAGGCCCCGCCCGGGCCGGGCGGCGGGCCCGGCAGGGGGAAACCACCGCTCCGGGCGCGGCTTCCCATGCTGATCGCCGTCCTGGTCGTCGCGGCGATCGTGGTGGCGCTGGTTCTCGCCCAGACCGGCGGGTCAGCCGAGGAACGGGCTCTCGACGCGCGGCTGACACTCGGAACGGTGACGCAGCAGAACACCTCCGCCCTCCTCGCCGGCGTCCAGACGGGGCCGCCGACGGGCACGGGCACTGCGACGGTCGACGAGATCTTTCAGCAGCCCCAGGGGAACAGGGCGCCGGTGTCGGGAAAGCTCGTCTCGCGGTTCGACAACGGCTCGATCACGAGCATCCTGACCCTGAAGGCGACAGTTCAGGCCGACCGCAGCACGCGCTTCGTCGGGAAGGGCAAGGTCAGCGAGGGCACGGGGGACTACGACGGCGCGTCGGGGTCGTTCACCTACAGCGCGAGGCAGGCGCGCGGAGCGAACCGCGTGACGGCGACGCTCAAGGGAACGCTGAAGTACTGACCCTTTAGAGGCTTGATGCGCATTAGCCGGGGGCGCCGGATGCCGTCCCGGGCGCGGCGCCGAGCCGTCTCGCCGCCCTTGCGCAGGCCCCGGCCTGCGCTGCGGACGTCGAACCGCCTCGGCTTGGCCCGAAACGCCCCCGACGGGACGCCTAATCCGCATCAAGCCTCTAGCACTCGACGGCGGGATTCCAGGTCGCGAACATCCCGTTCGGGTTCTTCGCGAACAGCCAGACGTGCAGGTCGTAGTGCGCGGGCTGGCCCGGGTAGTGACCGGGCATCGGGCCGTCGAACGGCTGACCGAAGAGCGTCGGCCGGTCGTCGTCCGTCGACAGCTTCTGATCGGCGTCGCGCTTGTAGAACTCGATCGCGACCAGCCGCAGCTTGTTGCCCGCCGGGATGTAGTTCAGCTGCTGCGGGTGGCGGACGTCGAACCCTTTCTTCGCCGCCGACGCGCGGAGCGCGGCGTTGTCGTAGTGGACGCCCATGCCGCCCCCGGGATAGCCCTTGAGCCGCGGGTCGGGCGGCGACGCGGCGCAGTGGCCCTCCGGCTCGTACGCGCTCGCCGGAGGCGCGCGATAGCCGTCGGCGATCGCCCGGGCGACGTTCCGGTACTTCTGCGTGGCCGCGCGCGCGATGTCGAGCTGCTTCTTGACGGCGGCGGAGATCGGCGTCGGGCCGGGCGCAGCCACCGACGAAGGCCCGGCGACACGCGCCGTCGCCGCTCCCGCGGCGACCGCCGTAACGGCGACCAACGCTGTAACCCCGATGAGCTTCGCGGACATACGATCCCCCAGGCGCCCGCAGTGGTCGTGGCTTCACTCGAATGTACTCCTCCCGCGACCGCCGCGCAGCACGGATTCGAACGACGCCGCGGGAAGCGCCCCGCAGGCGCCGCAGATCCTCAGGACGTCGGCGCGACGCGCCACTGCCCGTCCTCGTGGACGAGGCTGATGCGGGCAGGCTCGTCGCCGAAGCCGACCGAGACCTCGCGGGCTTCCCAGTCGACCTCCAGCCGCAGCGAGAGCGGCGGTGCCGCGGCCGGAGCGGCCTCGTCAACCTCCGCCCCGGTCTCGGCCGCCGCGGGCACCGGCGTCGGCTCGGGCTCCGGCGGAGGGGCCTCCTCGACCGGCTCCTCCGTCGGCGGCGCGGGAGCGACGGGCGGAGACGCAGGCGGAGGTGGCGCGACAGGAGCGGCCGCGGGAGGCGGCACAGCGGGCGCCGGCGGCGGGGCCGTCGGGGCCGGAACGGGAGGAGCAGGCGCAGGCGGAGCCGCCGACGGGACGGGCAGCGGCGTGTCCGCGAGCATCGTCTCCGCGACCGGCCGCACCATGGGCGGCGTCGTGGCGAGAACCGTCTCCCCTGCGCCGGCGGCCGTCTCGGGCTCGGGCGGCGCCGGCGGCTCGGCGGCGACGGCGTCGACGACGAGCGTCGTCGCGCCGAGCTCGACTACGTCGCCCGCCGACAGCGGCTCGTCGCCGTCGATCCGGCGTCCGTTGACGAACGTCCCGTTCGTCGAGCCGAGGTCGGCGATGACGTAGCGGCCGGACGCGTCGCGGGAGATCCTCGCATGCATCCGCGAGATCTCGGCGTCGTTCGCGAGCCGCCCTTCGTCGTCGGCGTGCCGCCCGATCACGAGCTCGTCCCCGACCTCGATCTCGGTACCCGCGGCGTTCCCGAACGTGACACGGAGGCGGAGCACGGGCGAAACGATTGCAGCCCAGGCGGACGCGATCAAATCGGAGCAGCTTCCGAACCGCGCCTCCGGGTCCTTCGCGAGCGCCCGCGCGATCACCTCGTCGAGCGCGGCGGGCAGGCCGTCGCGCCGCTCGCTCGGCCGCGGCGGCGGCTCCTGCAGGTGCCCGTACAGCACCTCCTGGTCGACGGGGCCCGGGAACGGCGGGTCGCCGACGAGGCATTCGTAGAGAACGCAGCCGAGCGAGTAGACATCCGCGCGGTGGTCGGCGCGCCGGCCGAGGATCTGCTCCGGAGCGGTGTACTGCGTCGTCCCGACGAAGTCGCCGGGGACGGTGAGCGCGCTCGCGTCAGCGCCGGGCTCCTTGCTCAGGCCGAGGTCGGTGAGCACTGCGCGGTCGCCCGGGCGCGATCCCGTCGCGGGCTCGATCAGGATGTTCCCCGGCTTGACGTCGCGGTGGAGGATGCCGCGCGCGTGCGCCGCGTCGAGCGCGTGCGCGACCTGCGCGAGGAGCTCGAGCGCCCGCCGCGGCTCGAGTCGGTGCTCGGCCGTCAGCAGTGCGCTCAGATCGGTCCCGTCGACGTACTCGAGTGCGAGGTAGTGAACGCCGTCGGCCTCGCCGCTCCCGTAGACGCGCGTGACGTTGGGATGCTCGACCGCCGCCGTGTAGCGCGCCTCGCGTACGAACCTCTCCAGCATTCCCGGATCGCCCGCCAGCTCCGGCCGTCAGGACCTTCAGCGCGACCGTTCCGCCCCCGGGGGGCTCGGCGAGGTACACCGTCGCCATCCCGCCCTGGGCGAGCAGCCCCGTCACGCGGTAGTCGCCGACGCGCGTGCCGGGCGCGAGCGTCGCGCTCACCGCGTGCCGGCGCTCACGAGCTTCCTGCGCCCCCGTCGTCGTACGGCGCGAGCAGGAGCGAGAAGTTCGTCCCCCCGAGGGACAGGCCGTTGACGAGCGCCGGGCCACGCGCGCCGCCGTGCTGCCACGCGAGCAGCGCGAGCGCCGCGTTCAGCGACGCCCCGACGCCGATCGGCTCGCCGAGTCGCACCTTCGGCGCGAGCACGTTCGCACCGCCGCCGAAGACGCGCCCGATGGCCGCGGCCTCGGCCGCGTCCGCGACCGGTGCCCCGCCGCGGCCGACCACACCGCCGTGACGTCGCCCGCGGCCACGCCTGCGCGCTCGAGCGCCAGCCGCATCGCCCGCTCGATCCCGCCGCCGTCACGGTCGATCTTGCCGACGCCGAGGCCGTCCGAGGTGATCGCGTAGGAGAGAACCTCGCCGTGCGGCGTCGCGCCGCGGGCGCGCGCGGACGACAACCGCTCGAGGAGCAGCGCGACGCCTCCCTCGGCGAGCGCGAATCCTGCGGCTCGCCTGACCCGGGCTCCGCGTCGCCGAGGAGCCCCAGCGCGTCGTAGGCGTCGATCACCGTGTCCGTCAGCGTGTCCGCTCCGAGGCAGACGACGGCATCGGCCTGGTCGCGCGCAGCCAGGTCGAACGAGTATGCGAGCGCCGACGCGCCCGCGGCGTGCCCGGCCGTGACCGTCGACGCGGGCCCGACGGCGCCGACCTGGATCGCGACCTGGCCGCCGGCGGCGTTGTAGACGGTGTTCGGGAAGACGCCGGGTTCGCGGCCTCCGGCCCCTCCTCGAAGAGCGGGCGCGTGAACGCCTCCATGCTCTCCATCGGGCCGACGCCCGTGCCGACGATCACGCCGATCCGACTGCGGTTGTCCTCGCCGACCTCGAGCCCGGCGTCGGCAAGCGCGAGACGCGACGGCGATGACCGAGAAGAGGCCGAGCCGGTCGACACGCCTGCGCTCCTTCGACGAGAGGAACGCGCTCGCGTCGAGGTCGACGCGGCCGACCAGGCGCCGTTCTCCCGCGTGGGCGTCAGCCGTCCTCCTGCGAACGCCTGCCAGAGCGCCTCGGGGTCGCAGTTCCGGCGGTCGTGAGCGTCGCGAGGCCGGTCACGACGACGCGGTCGACGTTCGGGCGAGGCGGCGCCTCGCGCGTCCCGGGTCTCGCCCAGGACGACGCTCGCGTTGGCGCCGCCGAAGGCGAAGTTGTTCGACAGCGGCGACGTCGATCTTCAACGGGCGCGACTCGTTCGGGACGTAGTCGAGGTCGCACTCCGGGTCGGGCTCCGTGTAGTTGGCGGTCGGCGGCGCGATCTGCTCCTGCGAGCGCCTTGACCGTGACGATGCTCTCGACCGCGCCGGCGGCGCCGAGCAGGTGGCCGATCATCGACTTGGTGCTGCTGACGGCGGCGTCGTAGGCGTGGTCGCCGAGGCCGACGCTTCGTCGCTGCGGTCTCGGCCGGGTCGTTCTTCGCCGTCCCGGTGCCGTGGCTGTTGACGTAGCCGACCTCGCCGGGCGCCGCCCCTGCGGCCGTGAGCGCGGCCTGGATCGCGCGCGCGGCGCCCTCGCCCTCGGGGTGCGGCGCGGTCGGGTGGTAGCCGTCGGCGGACAGGCCGTAGCCGGCGATCTCGGCCAGGACGGGCGCGCCGAGCTCGCGGGCCAGGTCCTCGCGCATGAGCACCAGCATCCCGCTGCCCTCGCCGAGCGAGAGACCCTGGCGGTCGCGCGAGTACGGCGCCGCCGGCTCCGGCGACAGCGACTCGAGGCAGTTGAAGCCCGAGAAGAGGACGTCCGAGAGCGCGTCCGCGCCGCCGGTGAGGACGGCGTCGGCCTGGCCGGTGCGGATCAGCTCGGCGGCGTAGCCCGATCGCGTTCGCGCTCGCGGCGCAGGCGGTGTTCACCGACAGGCACGGGCCCGCGGATGTCGAACGCGCCCGCGAGCGCCTCGGCGAGCGCCTGCGGCGTCGAGAGCAGGAGGAGCTGCGGGTCGGGCTCCTCGCCGTTGAGCCTGCCGACGTACCACTCGCTCGGCGGCGAGCAGGCCCGCGTTGCAGGTGCCGACGACGACGCCCCAGCGCTCCGGGTCGATCCCGCCTCCGGGAAGGACGCCGCAGCGCGCGACGGCCTCCTCGGCCGCCTTCAGCGCGAAGTCGATCACGGGCTCGCGGTAGTCGTCCGGGCGCCGGTACTCGTGCTCCGGGACCTCGTGCTCGGCCACCTCGCCGCCGAGCGTCGTCCGGTATCCCTCCATCGGGAGGTGCTGCACCGGCCGGATCGCCGACCGGCCCGCGCTCACGCCGTCCCAGAACTCTTCGAGCGTGCCGCCCTGGGCGGTGATCGCGCCGATGCCGGTGACGACGACGCGGCGCGGTTCCGGTGGTGTCGTCCGACACACTTGTGCCTCCGTTCGGCGCTCAGGGCGCGCGCAGGACGAGGGCGACGTTCTGACCCTCGAGCCCGCGGGCGAGGGCGAGGGCGAGGCCGACCTGCGCCTCACGCGCGGCGCCCGGGACCCAGTCGAGGCCGTCGCAGGCGGGGTCGAGCTCGTCGAGGTTGAGCGTCGGCGGCACGGCGCCGCGCGAGACGGCGAGCGCGGCGACGGCGGCGTTCAGCGCGCCGGCGCCGCCGACGAGGTGGCCGGTCGCCGGCTTGACGCTGCTCGCGAGCAGGTCGCGCCGGCCGCCGAAGACCGCGCGGAACGCGCGGGCCTCGCTCGCGTCGCCGAGCGCGCGTGCCGCTGCCGTGCGCGGCGACGTAGTCGACGTCGGCCGGCGCCGCGTCCGGCCTCGCGAAGCGCCGCGGTGATCGCGCGCGACGAGCCCCGGAGCTGCGGGATCCGGGGTGAACGAGGCTGTCGCGCGTCGATGCCCGCCGCCGAACCCGGTGACCTCGGCGTAGACGTGCGCGCCGCGCGCGGCGCGCGTGGTCGCGCTCCTCGAGCACGAGCGAACGCGGCGCCCTCGCCGAGCACCGTCCCGTCGCGCTGGCGGTCGTAGGGTCGGCACGCCTCCGGCCGAGCTCGTTTCCGTCGGTGAGGACGCCGAGCGTGTCGATCTTCGACATGTTCCACCACGAGCACGCGTCGTCGAACCCGCCGGCGAACGGCGATGTCGGCCTCGCCGCGGCGGACGGCGCGGAAGGCGCGCCCGATGGGCGTCGCGCCCGCCTCCGCGCTGCCCGCGAAGTACGTGTTGGCGCCCTGAGCCCGTACGCCTGCGAGATGTAGAACAGCGACGCCGCCTGCAGGCCCTCGACGTAGAAGAGCGGGCCGGACGGACCGACGGCGCCGCTCGCCAGAAGCGCTGCATGTCGACGCGTCCCGTCGGCGCCGCGCGCGTGTAGAGCGCGCCTCGAGGATCGGGCCGGGTTCGGAGATCTCCTTGTTGCCGCCGACGAAGAGCGCCGGCGCGGTCGGCCTCGTCCTCGACTGCTCGATCCCCGCGTCGCGTGCCGCGAGGGCAGCGCCGGCGATCGCGAGCGGTCGTTGCGCGTCGTCATCGAGCGCAGAGTCTTGCGCGGTTCGCGAACTCGCCCGGGTCGAAGCCGGTCGACCTCGGCGCCGAGCTGCGTGCGCAGCGACGACGCGTCGTAGCTCTCGATCGGCCCGACGGCGCTCCGGCCGTCGAGCAGCGCCTCCCAGGTCTCGTCGGCGCCCGTCGCCGAGCGCGTGACCAGCCCGATGCCGGTGATGACGACGCGACGCACGCCCTCACGTCCCGATCGGGCGCCATGCGCAGCCGCCGCGCTCGCGTCGACGAGCTTCCCGTCGACCTCACGTCGCCGCGCAGAGCACCGCCGCCTCGTCCGAGCGCTCCTTCAGCTCGACGGTGAGCTCCATCTGGTCGCCCGGCCGCGACGAAGTGGCGGAAGCCGACCGCTCGGCGCCGGCCAGCCGCCACCGCGTGCCGCCGTCGGCCTCGAGCAGCTCGGCCGCGAGCTCGCCGAGGCTCCCGAGGATCAGCACGCCGGGCAGCACCGGGAAGCGCGGGAAGTGGCTGTCGAAGATCGCGAGCGTGTTCGGGACGTTGCGGATCGCCCGCGCGCGCTCGCCCGGCTCGACCTCGAGCACGCGATCGACGCGGTCCAGCGGGAGCTCACGCGCGTCTCCGCCGTTCGCGCTCGGCGCGGCGCACGACGAGGCACCCGTTGGTGCCGCCGAAGGCGAAGCGCGTTCACGAGCGCGGCGCGCACCGGGCATCGGCCGCGCCGTGTTCGGCACGTAGTCGAGGTCGAGCTTCGGGTCGGGCTGGTCGAGGTTGATCGTCGGCGAGACGACGCCGTCGCGCATCGCGCAGACGGCCGCGAGCAGGTTCAGCGCCGCCGGCGGCGCCGGTCAGGTGGCCGGTCATCGACTTCGGCGAGCTGACCGCGAGCTTGTAGGCGTGGTCGCCGAACACCCGCTTGATCGCGACGCGTCTCGGAGCGTCGTTGCCCGGGCGTGCTCGTCCCGTGCGCGACGACGTAGTCGATTCCGTCGGGCGCGAGGCCCGAGTCCTCGCGCAGCGCCGCCGCATCGCGAGCGATCGCGCCGCCGCCGTCGGGCGGCGGGTCGGTCATCCGGTACGCGTTCAGGCTCGAGCCGTAGCCGGCGAGCTCGGCGAGGATCGGCGCGCCGCGCTCGCGCGCGGAGTCGCAGGTCCTCGAGGATCGCGACGACCGCGCCCTCGCCGAGCACGAAGCCGGAGCGGCGGCCGTCGAACGGCCGCGAGGCGCGCTCCGGCTCGTCGTTGTACTCCGTCGTGAGCGCGCCGAGCAGCGAGAAGCCGAGCACGTCGAGCCAGGTCGTGAGCGCGTCGTAGCCGCCGGCCACCATCAGCTTCGCCTCGCCGTCCTGGATGCGGCGGTAGCGCCTCGCCGATCGCGTGCGCGGACGCCGTGCACGCGGTGCTGACGCTGATCGAGCGGGCCGCGGCAGTCGGCGAGCGCGCGCGATCGTCGCGCGCCGGCGACGTTCTGGTCGCGGCGGACGACGCTCGCGGGCGCCTGGCGCAGCAGCTCGTGCCCGTCGCTCCGCCTGCGGCGTGCTGGCGATCTCGACGAGACTCCTGCGAGCTCCGGCGCGGCCGACGCTGGCGCCGATCGACGACGCCGCGCTCCTCGGCGGCTCGTAGGCGCCGCGATCGACGCGCGCGTTCGCGAGCGCCTCGAGCGCCGCGCGCGACGCCGAAGCCGGCGGCGCGCGAGAGGTGGCGCGCGATCCGCGTGTCGATCAGGCGCTCGCGCGACGTCGAAGTCCTCGACCATGCCCGGCGATCCGCACCGGGAAGGTCGACGCGTCGAACGTGGTGATCCGGCCGACGCCGCTGCGCCCGGCGACCAGCGACGCGCCAGGTCGACTCGGCGTCGTTGCCGACCGGGGTGACCGCGCCGATGCCCGTGATGGCGACGCGCCGGGTCATGCGCCTCCGCCCGGGTCAGCATCTCCTGCAGCCGCGCCGTGTCGTCGAGGTCGGCGAGCGTGTCGGCGTCGATCAGCGCGCACATGACGTCGCGCGCCTCGAGGACCGTCGCGCCCGTCGACGGTCGACCCGGCCGGAGATGACGGCGGTCTCGTCGCCGAACGACTCGACGTCGCCGTCGAGCTCGAGCACGTCGCCGGCTCGCACGTCGCCGTGCAACGTCGACCGAGCCGACCGAGCAGCAGCGCGGCGCGCTTGCGCCGGTCGGTGCTGATCATGATCAGCCACGTCCCGGCCTGGCAGAGCGCCTCGAGGACGAGCGGCGGCGGCATGCGAGCCCGTCCGGCGACCTCGTCCCAGATACTCCTCGCTGCAGCGAGGTCAGCTTGCGGGCGCGGACGCGACTGTCCGGGCTCCCAGTCGTCGACGCGGTCGATCAGGTGGAAGCGCACGTGCTCCTCCGCCGCGCACCAGACCGCGAGCGCCTGGGCGATCGCCAGATGCCGGCGGTGTGGGTGAGCGAGACGTCGACGTCGGCGCAGACCGCCGACGCTGCGGCGAGCGCGGCGACCGCTCCGTGCGAGGTCGCACGCGCGGACGGCCGTTCGGGCTCGTTCACGACCTCGACGTCCGTCCAGCGCATGCCGCGGGCCGATGCCGGTGCCGAACGCCTTGAGCACCGCCTCCTTGGCGGCGAAGCGGGCGGCGAGGTGCTCGTAGCGGCGCCGCTTCCGCGGGCAGTAGTCCAGCTCGCGCTCGGTGAACAGCGTCGTCGCCGCGCGCGCTCGTGCTCGCGCGACGCAGGCTGCTCGATGCGCTCGACGCCGACGACGTCGACGCCGATCCCGAGCGCGAGCTCAGCCGCCGGCGCAGAGCGCGCACGCTGCGCGACCAGGTCGGCGAGGTTCTGCACGGTGAAGAGCGTCGATGACCGCGCTCGGCCTTGAGCGTGCCCGCGCAGCTCCGTCGGCGTCGATCTGCGGCATGACCTTGGCGAGGTGCTCCGCGCCCTTCGCGGTGATGATCTCGTTCGTCGTCGCTGAACTCGTCGTCGCGAGATGCCGCCCTGGATGTGGTCGCCGAGGTCGGCGGCCTCGATCTTGACGCCGGTGCCGCGCTCGATCCGGAACAGGATGTCGAGCAGGTCGATCGACTCGGCGCCGAGGTCGTCCATCAGCGTCGCGTCCGGCGTCACCTCGTCGTCGTCGAGCGCCGAGCGCCTCGACGACGGCCTCCTTCACGGCACTCATCAACATCCGGCCATGTCCTGCACCTCCGTAGACTCCTTGGTTGTATGCGTTGGTGACAGGTCAGCAGCGGCTCTCCGACGCCGAGCGTGCGCGATCGCGCCGCCGTCGACGGTGAGCAGCGATCCGGTCATGTAGCTCGCGTCGGGGCCGGCGAGGAAACGACCACGGTCTGCGCGACGTCCTCGACGTCGCCGAACGACTTGCATCGGGATCTGCTTGAGGATCCCCTTGCCGCCGTCCTTCTCGAGTCGAGCCCGGCGACCAGCTCGGTCGGCGCGAAGCCCGGCAGGACCGCGTTGACGCGGATGCCGAAGCGGGCGAGCTCGACGCGCGCAGCAGCGGGTGAAGGCGTTGACGGCGCCCTTCGACGCGGCGTAGTTCGACTCGCCGGTCCAGCCGCGCTCGCCCATCACGGACGAGATGTTCACGATCACGCCCGTCGCGCTGGGACATGAAGTGGGCGAGCGACGGCCTTGGTGCAGTTGAAGACACCGCCGAAGTTGACGCGCATGACGTCGAGCCAGTCGTCCGGCTCCATGTTGTAGATCAGCGCGTCCTTGGCGATGCCGGCGTTGTTGACGAGGACGTGCAGCCCGCCGAGCTCCTCGATCGCGCTCGCGACCATCGCCTGCGGCCTGGTCGAAGTCGGCGACGTCGCCTGGGATCGCCACGGCCGTCCCGCCGGCAGCCTCGATTCGCGGCGACGACCTCCTCGGCCTCGTTCCTTCCCGGACCGATAGTTGACGCCGACGGCCGCGCCCTCGGCGGCGAGGGCGACGCAGATCGCGCGTCCGATCCCCCGCGAGCCACCCGTGACAAGCGCCACGCCGCCCCTCGAGCTTCATGCGTTCTTATGACCCAGCGCGGGGTCCCATGTCAAGCGGGTGGCGCGCACGCCGTGGACCCGGCACCATCGGCGGATGCCCGTGTACGTCGACGACGCACGGATCCGACGCCGCGGCCGGAGCTGGTCGCACCTCGTGGCCGACACGCCCGAGGAGCTCCACCGCGCCGCGGCGGCGCTCGGCCTTCGCCGTGAGTGGGCGCACGCCGGGCGAACGCTCCACTACGACCTCCCGGAAGGGCTCCGCGAGCGCGCGATCCTGCTCGGCGTGGCCGAGCCGATCACGTGGCGGGAGCTCGCGCGACGCCGCGGAGAGCCCGGCGGCGCATTCGCCTGAAGGCCGACGAGACTCCGTCAGCCGACGGCGGCGTTCGCCGCCTGCCGCTCTTCCGCCCGCCTTCGCATCCCCTCGGCGAGCTCCGGGTGCGCTGCCAGCAGCTCCTCGACGAGCTCCCGCGGGACGACGAGCAGCTCTGAGTCCTCCGCCGCGCGAACCTCGTGCTGGTGATCCGTGCCGAGCAGAAGCGAGAACTCGCCGAAGTACTCGCCGGGGCCGAGCAGGGTCAGCTCCTCGTCGCGGTCGCCGAGGACGCGGACGGCGCCCGAGAGGACGACGAAGAGCCCCTCCGACGGCGACCCGCGCTCGAAGACGACGCTCCCGGCACGCCAGAACAGGTTCGCGGAGTCGCCCGCGATCTCGAGCAGCTGCAGCTCGCCGAACGGCGCGAGCGTCGGCACGGCGTGGAGCGCCGTGACGAGGCTGTGCGTCGGCCGCGCGGCGGCCGCCGTGACGGCGTCTCCCGCGATGGCGCCGGACGCTATCAGCTATGTTCGCGCGGTCCCCGACCGGCGAAGGAGGCCGTCGTCCGCCCGATCTCGCAGATGCCGGTCCGGATCGCGCAGGTGAGCGACGTCCACTTCGGCGGCGCGCTGAGCCTCCCGGCGGAGACGATGACGGAGATCATCGAGCGGATCCGTCGCATCGAGCCGGACGTCGTCGTCGTCGCCGGCGACCTGACGACGACGGGCTACGAGGCCGAGTACGAGGAGGCCGCCGAGTGGCTCGCGCGGATGGAGTTCCCGAAGGTCGTGATCCCGGGGAACCACGACTCGCGAAACGTCGGGTACCTCTTCTTCCGGCGCGAGTTCGGCGACCCGTTCTCGAAGTTCCGTCTCGCGTTCGACGACGAGCGAGCCGAGCGTCTGCAGGCGACGGGCTTCACCGTCGTCGGGCTCGACTCGTCCGAGCCCGACCTCGACGAGGGCCGGATCGGCTTCGACCGCTACCCGTGGATCCGGGAGCAGTTCTCGCACCCGGGCGACATCCGGATCGTGACCGTCCACCACCACCTCGTCCCGATCCCGGGCACCGGGCGCGAGCGCAACATCGTCCTCGACGCGGGCGACCTGCTGCTGACGCTCGTCGACCTCGACGTCGACCTCGTGCTGTCGGGCCACAAGCACGTGCCCTTCTTCTGGGGCCTCAACGGGACGCTGATCTGCAACTCGGGCACCGCCGGGACCCGCCGCGTGCGGGCCGCCACGCCGCCGTCGTGGAACGAGCTGCGCATCGACGCGTCGACGATCAAGGTCTTCACCCACTACGTCGACGGCCGCCGCGAGCTCTCCGTCCTCTTCAGCCGCCGGACGCGTGCGCTGACGCGCGAGTCGTTCTACGTGACCGACGCCTATCGCACGTCGAACCAGATCGGGCGGCTGGCGGGGACGTGACGGGGTCTTGAGACGTCGATTCACGATCGACGGGATTGCGTGAGGTCCCGGCTGCCCCGGTCTGCTTGATCAGGTCGTAGAGTGCGCATGTGAACGGGGCGGCGGTCGCTCGTGCTGCACCGCCGGGCTCCACGATCGGCGTTGTGACGCCGGGGAGCCCGCCGGAGACGCGCGCCGAGGTCCAGCGTGGTATCGGCTGGTGGGAGTCGAAGGGTTACCGCGTCAAGCTGATGGCGGGAGCGCTCGAGGAGGACGGCTGGCACGCCGGCAGCCCGGAAGTGCGTGCCAGCGACCTGCAGGCCGCGTTCGCCGACCCCGAAATCGACGCGATCCAGACCATGCGCGGCGGCTACGGCTCGGCGCAGGTGATCCCGCTGCTCGACTTCGATGCGATCGCGGAGACACCGAAGCCGTTCGTCGGCCTCTCCGACATCACAGCGCTGCATGCGGCGCTTCTCGTTCGCTCCAGACTGGCGACGTTCTACGGGCCAAGCCTGACGATGTTCGGCGACCCGTCACCTTCGCCATTCACGGCCGATCGGCTCTTGCAGGTGCTTGCGGGCGAGACGACCGGTCCCGTGCCAGAGGACCGCGACCGTTTGACGGTGATCTCGATCGCCCCCGGCAGGGCGAGCGGTCGCCTGGTCGGCGGCTGTCTCGTCGACTTCATCTACACGATCGGCACCCCGTGGGAGCCCGACCTCAACGGCGCAATCTTCTTCTTCGAGGAGGTCGGCAGCGCTCCGATCCAGATCGACCGGGCTTTGCTCTACCTCGAGCAGGTCGGCAAGCTCGAAGGCGTGCGCGGCATCGTCGTCGGAGAGCTTGCGGGCTGTGAGTGGCACGAGCACACCTCCGCGCCGCGGTCGAAGACCCTGGAGAACGTGCTCGACGACCGCCTCGGCGGGCTCGGCATCCCGGTGCTCTACGGGTTGCCATTGGGACACGGCGCGAGTCTCGCCACGCTTCCGCTCGGCGTCGAAGCGACAGTCGACGCGGACGCGCTCACGCTCACGATCGATCAGCCCGCGCTCCTAACCCCCTGAAGCTAGGTCCCGTCGCGCCGCCCCCTTAATCCGGTGTGCAGCACGAACAGGATCCCCTAAGCGGCCGCGACCGGGATCGGACTCCGCGCGGGAGCCCAGAGATCGGCCCACCACTCCGCGTGCGGCATCCCGCTCCTGCGGATCAGGTCGGCGAAGCGCTCCGAGTCGAACGACGTCCGCCGCAGCTCGACGGCGAGCCGGCCGTCCTCGGCCGTCACGACCCCGTACTCGGCCCACGGCGCGATCTGCATCAGCGTCCCCTTGCGCCGGAACGGCAGGCCGACGCTCCCGGGGTTGACGAGGATCGCGTCGCCGTGCCGGCGGAGCATCTGGAAGTGCGTGTGGCCGCACGCGACGACGGCCGCGCTGACGCCGTCGAGCAGCCGGTCGATTTCGTCGTCCGAGGTCGTCGAGTCGATGCCGTCCTCGCACGAGAGCGGCGTGCCGTGGAACGCGGCGACGGTGAGGCCGTCGCTCACCCGGGACCTCCGCGGAGGGAGCGAAGGTCCGCATGAACGCGAGCTGGTCCGGCCCGAGGTGACCGGCCCACCAGGCGCCGGTCTCGACGAGCCTCTGGCCGAGCTCGAAGGGCAGCTCCGGGAAGCCGTCGAGAAACCAGGCGTCCCAGTTGCCCATCAGGACGGGGCAGCCGAGCTCGCGCACGCGTTCCAGCGCCTCGACCGGCTGCGGGCCGACCGCCACGTCGCCGAGGCAGATGATCTCGTCGGCCTCCCCCCGCAGCTCGTCGAGCACCGCGTCGAGCGCGAGGAGGTTTCCGTGGACGTCGCCGACGAGCGCGATCCTCATCGTCTCGACCTCACGCCTCCGGCTTCGCGTCCTCGAGGGACGACAGGTCGAGCGCGATCCGCTCGCCCGAGCGAGCCTCGAGCGCGTCGAGCTGGCTGCGGAGGCGCGCCTCGGCCTCCGTATCGCCCTGCTTCTCGGCGATCCTGAGCGCGCGGCGCCAGAGCTCAGCCGCCTGTGCGACCGCATCGAGGTTGGCGGCCTTCTCGCCCGCCCGCTCCAGGTACTCGAGCGCCTTCGCCAGGTCGTGGCTGCGCGCGAAGTAGTTCGCGAGCACCTCGAGGTGGTCGTCGACCGATCCCGCGAAGAGCGTCTCGAACGCCGAGCCGACGGCGGCGTAGAGCTCGCGCCGCCGCGCAGGCGGCAACGTCGAGAGCGAGGCCTGCCGCAGGAGCCCGTGCTTGAACGTGTACTCCGCCTCTGGATAGCGGCGGACCTCGCGGATGATGTCCGCGCGGAGCAGGGCGGCGAGGTCGGCGTCGAGATCCTCCGTGTCCGACACGTGCTCGAGCACGCGCCGCGGGAAGCTCCGGCCGACGAGCGCCGCCACCTGCGCGAACCGCCGCGCCTTGTCGGGGAGGCGGTCGATGCGCGCCAGCAGGAGGCTCTCGAGCGCCGGTGTCAGAATCGAGCGCTCCGTCAGCGTCGGCGCCCATGTTCGTCCCCGGTCGCCCGTGTCGGTGAACGCGTTCAGGAGCTCCTCGAGGTAGAGCGGATTGCCCTCGGCGCCCGCGACGATCTGGTCGAGCTCCTGCGGCAGGAGCGAGGTGCTGCGCGGGCGACCGGCGAGCAGCTCCCTCGCGGCCGTGTCGTCGAGCGGCCCGAGCGCGACCTCGACCGAGCGGTGCGCGAAGTCCGTCAGCACGCGCATGCGCAGACGCCACCCCTCGGAGGCCGTGTCCGGGCGGACCGTCGCGATCATCAGGAGCGGCGCGACGTCGCAGAGCTCGAGCAGCTCCTCGAGCAGCTCGCGCGACGACGGGTCGGCCCAGTGAACGTCCTCGACCGCCACGACGACCGGCGCCTGGCGCGCGAGGCTCTGCACCCACAGCCGGTAGGCGCGCCGGATCTTCATCGCCAGCTCCTCGGGCGGGAGCCGGCGTAGCCGCTCGTCGTCGTCGGGGTCGAGCCTCACCGAGAGGAGCCGCGACAGGTACGGCAGAACCTGCGCCACCTCGGAGGCCGGCAGGAGCCCGAGCTTGGCGCGGAGCTTCGTCCGCACCGAGAGGTCGGCCTCACCCTCCTCGGCGCCGATCCATCCGCGCAGCATCTCGATCAGCGGCCCGTAGGCGAGCTCGGCGCCGTACGAGAGGCAGCGGCCCTCGAGCCACGTCACGTGGTCGGCGGCGAGCACCCGGAGCTCGGCCAGCAGGCGCGTCTTGCCGATCCCGGACTCGCCGATCAGGCCGAGGATCTGACCGCGTCCGGCGACCAGCTCGTCGAGCACCGACTTCAGCCGCTCGACCTCGCGCCGGCGGCCGACCAAAGGCGTCAGCGGAGACGACTGCGCCGCCGTCTGCGCGCACACGAGCGTCCACGCCTCGACCGCGCGGTCGCGGCCCTTGACGGAGATCTCGCCGAGCGGCTCGAGCACGAATCCCTTCACGAGACAGCGCGCCGTCGCCTGCCCGACGGCGATCGTTCCGGGCGCGGCCGCCGACTGGAGGCGGGCGGCGACGTTCGTCATGTCGCCGAGCGCCACCGACTGAGGATCGGCAGAGCCGACGAGACCGACGCCCGTCTCGCCCGTGTTGATGCCGACTCGCGCGTTGAAATCGGAGATCCCCCAGGCCGCCTCGACCTCCCGCGCGTGCTCGCGGACGACGTCGAGGATCGCGAGCGCGGCTCGCGCGGCGCGCTCCGGGTCGTCCTCGTGCGCCGAGGGCAGGCCGAAGAACGCCGCGATGCCGTCGCCCATGTAGGCCTGGACGGTCCCGCCGAAGCGCTCGACCGCGCCGGTCATGCGGCTGACGCACTCGCCGATCACGACCTTGACCGCGTCGGGGGTCAGCCGCTCCCCGAGGCCGGTCGACCCGACGATGTCCGCGAAGAGAGCCGTCACCAGGCGCAGCTCGTCGTCCCGGCGGCCCTCCGGCGCCCGGCCGGCCGGCCGCGGCCGCTGCGGCGCCGGCGGTGCGGGCGCGGGCGCGGGCCGCACGACTGCCGCGGCGGCGGCGAGCGCCTCCGGCTCCTCCTGCTGCGGGCCTGCGCGATTCGGCGCGACGATCGTCCGCCCCGGCTCGAACCGCTCGCCCTCGACCGCGATCGCGCTCTTGCCGATCCGGATCTCGTCGCCCGGCTCGAGCCGCCGCGGCACCGTGATCCGCTTCCCGTTCAGCCACGTCCCGTTGAGCGACCCGAGGTCCTCGACCTCGAGCTCCGGGCCGGACGGGCGGATGAGCGCGTGGCGCCGCGAGATCTGCGGGTCGTCGATCGTGAGGTCCGCGTTCACGCGGCCGATCACGAGCTCGGCGTCGACGGTGTACCGCTTCCCGGCGAGCGGCCCCTCCTTCATGAGCAGCGAGCGCATTCGCCGACCTCGCTGGTCGTCAGGCGACCTTGCCGAGCCGGTGGTGCCAGAAGCGCCACCAGCCGAAAAGGCCGGCGTGGTCGCTGCCGCCCTCACGGGCGATCGCGAGCATGTCCTTGTGGGTCTCCTGACCCAGCTTCTCGTGCGTCCACACGATCACGGCGTCGTTTCCGTCGAAGTAGCAGAAGCGGTGGCCGCCGGGCTTCCCGGGGCCGTGCGACCACGTTCCCTCGCCGCCCCACGCGGCGCCGTCGCACCGGCCGGCGTCGCGCGGCTTCCCCGGGCGGTCGCGCGCAAGCTCGGCCTCGTAGGCGCGCTTGAGCGCCGGGGAGTTCGCGTACGTGAAGATCTCCCAGCGGTCGGGCGAGAAGTCGGCGGATCCCGGGGGCGGCAGGCAGACCGCGGCCTCGTCCGCTCCGGGAGGCGTCGTCTCGCCCTCGCAGCCGATCCACAGCGGCCGTGCGACGAGCTGCGCGAGCTTGTGGTCGCCCGAGGCGTTCGTCACCCCCGTCGTCGGGGCGGTGGTCGTTGCTGCGGTCGTCGTCGCGGCGGTCTCGTTGCCGTTGTCCCGCGTGATGAGGAACACGACCAGCGCCGCCGCGAGCGCGGCCCCGACCGCGATCAGCGCCGTGAGGAGGCCCGACCGCGAGCGGCGCGGCGGGCTTCCGTCGGCGGGCGCGTCGGACGTGGGGCCGGCCGCCGCCACGGCCGTGGCGTCCGCGGGCGTCTCCGTCGCGGCTGGGGGCTGTGGAAGCCCACCCGGCGAAGAAGGGCGGCTCGAGAGCACGGTCTCGCCGCCTGCGGCGGCCGCCGCAGGCGCGACCGAGGCCGCCGTCTCGCCGCTTCGAGTCACCTCCGTCGAGAGCGCGCGGACGGCGACCGCCAGGTCGCGCGCGGACTCGTACCGCTCGTCCCGCGACTTCGCCATCGCGCGCCGCACGATCTCGTCCGTCTCCTGGGGAAGGTCGGGCCGCTTCTCCGTCACCGTCGGCGGCGGCTCGAGCAGGTGCGCGTACATCAGCGCGACCTCGGAGTCGCGGTCATAGGCCGGCGCCCCCGTGAGGCACTCGTAGAGGACGCACCCCAGCGAGTAGACGTCGGCGCGGCCGTCGAGCGTCTTCCCCTCGATCTGCTCGGGCGAGGCGTACTCCGCCGTGCCGACGAAGACGCCGGTCCGCGTGAGCGCCCGCGAGTCGCTCTGCTTCGCGATCCCGAAGTCGGAGAGGTAGATGTGGTCCTCGCCGTCGCCGCCGCCGCCCGCGGCCACCAGGATGTTCGCCGGCTTGACGTCGCGGTGGATGAGGCCCTTCGCGTGCGCGGCGGCGAGCGCGCCCGCGACCGGCGAGACGATCGCCGCGGCCTGGGCGATGCTCATCGGGCCCTCGCGCTGGAGCTTCGTCTTCAGATCCGAGCCGTCGACGTACCGCATGGCGATGAAGAACGTCTCCTCGCGCTCGCCCGCCTCGTAGATCGGGATGATGTTCGGGTGGTCGAGCGCGGCGGCGAGCCGCGATTCGCGGAGGAAGCGCTCGCGGAAGCCCTCGTTCTGGCTGAGCTGGGGGGCGAGCAGCTTGAGCGCGACCGTGCGCCCGAGCGCGAGATGCTCCGCGCGATAGACGATGCTCATCCCCCCGTGACCCAGGAGGGACTCGAGGCGGTACCCCGCGAACTCCGCGCCTATACGCGGGACCCAGGTCACGCCTTAGTTCTAACAGTGTCGGTTGACGTGCGGCAAATTCCCGGGCCGACGGCGGCCGCCGCGCGCCGCCGTCCGCCGAACGCGTCGGTCACGCGTGGGTCCACCTCCAGTCGCGAATCTCCGGAAGGTCGTCGCCGCAGGTCGAGATGTACTCGCGGTGCTCGATCAGCTTGTGCTGGAGCTCCTGCTTCACGTACGCCCCGCGCGACCCGAGCTGGGGCAGCCGGTCGATCACGTCGTCGACGAGGTGGAACCGGTCGAGGTCGTTCCGGGTCACCATGTCGAACGGCGTCGTCGTCGTCCCCTCCTCCTTGTATCCGCGCACGTGGAGGTTGCCGTGGTTCGTCCGGCGGTAGGCGAGGCGATGGATGAGCCACGGGTAGCCGTGGAACGCGAAGACGATCGGCTTGTCGGTCGTGAAGAGCGTGTCGAACTCGACGTCGGTCAGGCCGTGCGGGTGCTCGTCCGCCGGCTGCAGCTTCATCAGGTCGACGACGTTGACGACGCGCACCTTGATCTCGGGGAAGTACCCGTGAACGAGCTCGGCCGCCGCGAGCGTCTCCATCGTCGGGACGTCGCCGCAGCACGCCAGCACGATGTCCGGCTCGCTGCCGCGGTCGTTGCTCGCCCACTCCCAGATGCCGATCCCGACCGTGCAGTGCTTGATCGCCGCGTCCATGTCGAGGTACTGGAGCTGCGGCTGCTTTCCGGCGATCACGACGTTGACCGAGTTCCGGCTCGTCAGCACCTCGTTCATCGTGAAGAGGAGGCTGTTCGCGTCGGGTGGGAGATAGACGCCGATCACCTCCGGCTTCTTGTTCACGACGTGGTCGATGAAGCCCGGGTCCTGGTGCGAGAACCCGTTGTGGTCCTGCCGCCACACGTGTGAGGTGAGGAGGTAGTTCAGCGACGCGATCGGCCTGCGCCACGGGATCTCGTCGCGCGTCACCTTGAGCCACTTCGCGTGCTGGCTGAACATCGAGTCGACCAGGTGGACGAACGCCTCGTACGTCGTGAACACCCCGTGGCGGCCGGTCATCAGGTAGCCCTCGAGCCAGCCCTGGCACGTGTGCTCGCTGAGGATCTCCATGATCCGCCCGTCCGCGGACATGTGCTCGTCTTCCGGGTGGGACTCGGCGAGCCAGACGCGATCGGTGACCTCGAGGATCGCGCCGAGGCGGTTCGACTCGAGCTCGTCGGGCGCGAAGACGCGGAAGTTCCGCGTCTCGAGGTTCTGCTTCATCACGTCGCGCAGGTAGTCGCCGACCGCGCGCGTCGCCTCGGCGCGCGTCGTCGCCGGCGTGGGAACGTCGACGGCGTAGTCGCGGAAGTCGGGCATCCGGAGGTCCTTCAGCAGCAGGCCGCCGTTCGCGTGCGGGTTCGAGCCCATGCGCCGGGCGCCCTCCGGCGCCAGCTCGCGCAATTCCGGCAGGAGCCTCCCGCCCTCGTCGAAGAGCTCCCCGGGGCGATAGCTGCGGAGCCATTCCTCGAGGAGCCTGAGCGACTCCGGGTTCGTCTTCGCGTTCGCGATCGGGACCTGGTGCGAGCGCCACGACCCCTCGACGGTCTTGCCGTCGATCGCCTTCGGCCCCGTCCAGCCCTTCGGCGTCTTGAGGATGATCATCGGCCAGATCGGCCGCTTGACCTGGCCGTTCTCGCGCGCGTCGCGCTGGATCGCCTTGATCTCGCCGATCACGGTCTCGAGCGTCTCGGCGAGCTGGCGGTGGATCAGCGCCGGGTCCGAGCCCTCGACCCAGTACGGCTTGTAGCCGTAGCCCGCGAGGAGGCTCTCGAGCTCCTCGCGTGGGATGCGCGCGAGCAGCACGGGGTTCGCGATCTTGTACCCGTTCAGGTGCAGGATCGGGAGCACGGCGCCGTCGGTCGCCGGGCTCAGGAACTTGTTCGAGTGCCAGGACGTGGCGAGCGGGCCGGTCTCGGCCTCGCCGTCGCCCACGACGCAGGCGACGATCAGGTCCGGGTTGTCGAACGCGGCGCCGAACGCGTGCGAGAGCGCGTAGCCCAGCTCGCCGCCCTCGTGGATCGAGCCCGGCACGTCCGGCGCCGCGTGGCTCGGCACGCCGCCGGGGAACGAGAACTGCTTGAACAGGCGCTTCATCCCGGCGACGTCCTCCGTCGCGTGCGCGTACAGCTCGCTGAACGTGCCCTCGAGATACGTGTTCGCGACCATCGCCGGACCGCCGTGGCCGGGGCCGCAGATGTAGATCATGTTGAGGTCGTGCGCCTTGATGACGCGATTTAGGTGCACGTAGATGAAGTTCAGGCCCGGCGTCGTACCCCAGTGACCGAGCAGGCGAGGCTTGACGTGGTCCGGGGTCAGCGGCTCGCGCAGGAGCGGGTTGTCCATCAGGTAGATCTGTCCGACGGAGAGGTAGTTGGCCGCGCGCCAGTACTGGTCGATCCGCGCGAGCTCCTCGTCGGAGATCGACGTTGCCTCGTCGGTGAGGGCAGTTGCCATGGCTTCTCCTTCTCGCGTTCGACCCGGGCCGCGGCGGCGGCCCGCGGCTCGTTCTGGGCGGTCTCGGCTTGTCCGGCCTGCCGTGCGGCCGTCGCGCCAGTATCTCGCCTCGCGGCGATTCTTCCAAGTCGCGGCTGCGGCGTCCCGCGGACGGCGCGTTTTTCGCGGCGCGGGCGACGGGTTAGTGTTGGCGGCGCGATGGTCACGGACGATCTGCTCGAGAGCGTCGGGCGCCTGGCGCTCTTCGCCGATCTCGACCGCGACCGGCTCGCGGAGCTCGTGCCGCTCCTGAACGCCGTCTCGTTCGGCGAGGGCGAGTGGATCGTGCGCCGCGGTGACGAGAACGTCGGCCTGCACGTGATCGTCGAGGGCGAGGTGGACGTCGTGCTCGAGGGCGAGCAGCTCGCGACGCTGCCGCAGGGGAGCTTCTTCGGCGAGATCTCGGCGCTCCTCGGCGAGCCGGTCGTGGCCGACGTCGTCGCGCGGTCGCCGGTGCGCTGCCTCTTCGTGCCGGTCGACGCCGTCGAGGGGTTCCTGCTCGCCAACCCCCGCGTGATGTGGCGGATGCTCCAGACGGAGGCCCGCAGGCTGCGGACGACGGACGAGCACCGGACGTGAAAGCCGTCGTCGAGACGGCCGGCCCGCGGCCGTCCTCCGGGGTGACCGACTACCTCCCGATCGCCGAGCACGGGATCGTCGGCGACCTCCACAGCATCGCGCTCGTCGGCACGGACGGCACGGATCGACTGGTACTGCTGCCCGCGCTTCGACTCGCCGAGCGTCTTCGGGGCGATCCTCGACAAGGAGCGCGGCGGCTTCTACCGGATCGCGCCGACGATGGACGAGTGGGTGCCGAAGCAGCTCTACTTCCCGGACACGAACGTCCTCATCACGCGCTTCCTGACCCCGGGCGGCGTCGGCGAGGTGCAGGACTTCATGCCGATCGCACGCGGGGCTGCGGCACATCGCCACCGGCTGATCCGGCGCGTGCTCGGCGTCCGCGGCGAGATGCGCTTCCGCGTCGAGGTGCAGCCGCGGTTCGACTACGGCCGCGAGGGACACGAGACGATCTTCCACGAGAAGGGCGTGCTGTTCCGCTCGCCATCGCTCTCGCTCGCGCTCGAGACCGCGGTGCCCCTGCGGTTCCACGAGAACGGGGCGCACGGCGAGTTCACGCTCCTCCCCGGCGAGACGGCGGCGTTCGTGCTCGAGCAGGTTCCCGAGAGCTACGTGCCGCGGTCGTTCCGGGAGGACGAGATCCGCGAGGCGTTCGAGCACACGGTCGAGTACTGGCGGCGGTGGCTCTGGCAGTCGCGCTACCAGGGCCGCTGGCGCGAGACGATCCACCGCTCGGCGCTCACGCTCAAGCTGATGACGTACGAGCCCACCGGCGCGATCGTCGCCGCGCCGACGACGAGCCTCCCGGAGCAGCATCGGCGGCGGGCGGAACTGGGACTACCGCTACACGTGGATCCGCGACGCGGCCTTCTCGCTCTACGCGCTGCTCCGGCTCGGCTTCACCGAGGAGGCGACCGCGTTCATGGACTGGCTGACGGAGCGCTTCCGCGAGGCGCGCGCCCGCCGCCGCCGGCCCGCTCCAGATCATGTACGGGATCGACGGCCGCGCGGAGCTCCAGGAGGAGGTGCTCGACCACCTCGAGGGCTACCGCGGCTCGCGCCCGTCCGGATCGGCAACGGCGCGGCGAACCAGCTTCAGCTCGACATCTACGGCGAGCTGATCGACTCGGTGTACCTCTTCAACGCACGCGCACGCCGATCTCCCACGGCGCCTGGATGGACCTGACGCGGCTCGTCGACTGGGTCTGCGAGAACTGGGACCAGGCCGACGAGGGGATCTGGGAGGTGCGCGGCGGCACGCCAGCACTTCACGTACTCGCGCCTGATGTCCTGGGTCGCGATCGAGCGCGCGATCCGGATCGCGCTCCAGCGCGGGCTGCCGGCCGACATCGCGCGCTGGCAGTCGCGTGCGCGACCAGATCTACCACCAGATCATGGACGAAGGGCTGGAACGACGAGCCGGCAGGCCTTCGTCCAGCACTACGAGCACGGACGTCCTCGACGCGAGCGTGCTCGCTGATGCCGCTCGTCAAGTTCATCGCGCCGACCGACCCGCGCTGGCTCTCGACGCTCGATGCGATCTCCGACGACGCTCGTCTCGGACAGCCTCGTCTACCGCTACGACGTCGACGACTCGCCCGACGGCCTCGAGGGCGACGAGGGGACGTTCTCGATCTGCACGTTCTGGTACGTCGAGGCGCTCGCGCGCGCCGGCCGCGTCGACGAGGCGCGGCTCGCGTTCGAGAAGATGCTGACGTACGCGAACCACCTCGGCCTCTACTCCGAGGAGATCGGGCGCACCGGCGAGGCGCTCGGGAACTTCCCGCAGGCGTTCACGCACCTCGCGCTGATCAGCGCGGGGCACTACCTGGACAGCCGCCTGAGCGCCGCACACCGGGACTAGGAGCGGGCCGTGGCGCGGAACCTCTACGTCACCGCGATGGAGCCGCGGAGCGGCAAGTCCGTCGTCGCGCTCGGCGATCATGGAGCTCCTGTCGCGGAACGGTCGAGCGGCTCGCGTTCTTCCGCCCGATCGTCGCCGACGGCCGACGGCGCCGACTCCGCAGGTCGAGCTCGTCCGCCGCCGCTACCGGCTCGGCGGGCCACGACGAGATGCACGCGTTCACGCAGGCCGAGTCGGGAGCGGCCAGGCGACGTACGACGACCTCCGGAAGCGCGTCGTCGAGGCGTACAAGGCGCTCGAGGCCGACTCCGACTTCGTCCTCTGCGAGGGAACGGACTTCGTCGGCGCCACGCCCGCGCTCGACTTCGGCCTCAACGCCGACCTCGCGAACGAGCTCGGCGCGCCCGTGCTCGTGGTCGTCAAGGCGGCCCGGCCGAGGAGACGGCGACGTCGGTCGGCGCGCCCGCGACTCGCTCGCCCACAAGGGATGCACGATCTTCGGCGTGATCGTCAACCGGGTCGCCGCCGAGCACGTCGACGCGGTCACGCGCGAGGCTTCGCGCCGACGGCGGCGCCGAGCCCGTCTACGTCCTGCCGGAGCGGCGCGAGCTCGCCTACCCGACCGTCGCCGAGATCGGCGGACGTCGCTCGGCGCCACGAACTCGTCCGGGACGCCGGACGCGGCCTCGCAGCGCGAGGTGCGCGACGTCCGCGTCGGGGCGATGAGCGTCGAGCACTTCGTCGACCACCTCGTCGAGGGCACGCTCGTGATCGTCCCCGGCGACCGGCCGGACATCCTCGTCGCGAGCCTCGCATCGACGGTCTCGCCGACGTTCCCCTCCGTCTCCGGCGTCGTGCTGCTCACCGGCGGCTACCGCTCGGCGAGAACGGTGCGGCGGCTGCTCGAGCAGCGCACCCTTCCCGGTGCTCGAGGTCGACGCAGCTCACCCACGAGGCCGCGACGGCGGTTCAGGGCGTCCGGCCGCACCTGCGGCCGGGCGACGACCGGAAGATCGCGGCGGCGCTCGGATTGTTCGAGGCCGAGGTCGACACGGCCGAGCTCGAGCGGCGGATCGCGGTCGACCGCCCCGTGCGACGTGACGCCGATCATGTTCGAGTACGAGCTGATCGAGCGCGCGCGGGCGACGAGCGCCGCCACGTCGTGCTGCCCGGAAGGCGACGACGACCGGATCCTGCGCGCAGCCGAGATCATCCTGCGCCGCGGCGTTGCGGACGTCACGCTCCTCGGAGACCCCGACGACGTGCCGGCGCGGCCGCCGCCTCGGCGTCGACCTCGACGGGCGTCGCGGTCGTCGACCCGGCGTCGTCCCGCTGCGCGACGGGTTCGCGGCGCTCTACCACGAGCTGCGGCGGCACAAGGGCGTGACCGAGGAGCTCGCGCGTGACGTCGTCGTCGACCCGAGCTACTTCGGGACGCTGATGGTGCAGACGGGCGCCGCCGACGGCATGGTCTCGGGAGCGGCGCACACGACCGGCGACACGATCCGGCCCGCCTTCGAGATCATCAAGGCGAGGCCCGACGTCTCCGTCGTCTCGAGCGTCTTCTTCATGTGCCTCGCCGACCGCGTCCTCGTCTACGGCGACTGCGCCGTGAACCCGAAACCGACTCCGCCCCAGCTCGCCGACATCGCCGTCAGCTCGGCCGAGACGGCCGCGGCATTCGGGGTCGAGCCGCGCATCGCGATGCTCTCGTACTCGACCGGCGCGTCGGGCACCGGCGCGACGTCGACGCGGTGCGCGAGGCGACGGCGGCCGTCCGCGAGCGGAGGCCCGACCTGAAGGTCGAGGGGCCGATCCAGTACGACGCCGCGGTCGATCCCGACGTCGCGCGGCTCAAGCTTCCCGACAGCGAGGTGGCCGGCCATGCGACCGTGTTCGTGTTCCCCGACCTCGACACCGGGAACGTCGCCTACAAGGCCGTTCAGCGCTCGGCGAACGCCGTCGCCGTCGGGCCGGTGCTCCAGGGGCTCCGCAAGCCGGTGAACGACCTCAGCCGCGGATGCAGCGTGACCGACATCGTCAACACCGTCGCGATCACGGCGATCCAGGCGCAGGGGACGCCGGCCGGCGCAGCGACGGCCGCCGCGGCCGCAGCCGGTTGACGATCACCGCGGCGAGCGCGTAACGTCCGCGGCCGTGCCGGCCCGCGTGATCGCCATCTCCCGCACGTTCGGCGCAGGCGGCGAGGAGATCGCACAGGCGGTCGCGACGGAGCTCGGGTTCCGGTACCTCGACGAGGACATCGTCCTGCAGGCGGCCGAGAAGCACGGCGTCGACCCGGAGCTCCTCGCCGACGCGGAGCGGAGGAGGCCGCTCGTCATGCGGATGCTCGACGAGCTCGGGAGCTCGCAGGTCTCGTTCGGCGGGCTCGTCGCGCCGTCGCCCACCGACGAGAGCGGGCGCGTCGTCCGGAGCGAGAATCTCCGCGCGCTGATCCGCGACGCGGTCCGTGAGGCCGCGGCCCAGGGCGAGGTCGTCGTCGTCGCACACGCCGCGTCGATGGCGGCCGCAGACCTCGACGGCGTCGTGCGCGTGTTCGTCACCGCCGCGCCCGAGACGCGGGCGAGGCGCCTCGCAGGGGCCGGGATGAGCGAGGGCGACGCCGCGAAGGAGGTCCGTTCGTCCGACCGCGCGCGCGCCGACTACTTCAAGCGCTTCTACGGGATCGACGAGGAGCTCCCGGTTCACTACGACGTGGTCGTGAACACGGACCGCCTCGACCACGCGGGGGCCGCCGCGGTCGTCGTCGCCGCCGCGCGCGCGTAGAGCTCGCCGCCGCGCGGGCCGTTACTTCAGGCGGACGGCCGCCTGCTTGGCGATGCGCCCGTTGATCGTCAGCGTCACCGTCCACGTCCCGGACGGCAGCGCGACGCCGTTCTTCGTCTTCGCGAACGTGTCGAGCGTGTTCTTGAAGTTCTTGGCGACGGTTCCGACGACCGTCCGCCACCGGAGCCTCCAGACGATCTCGATCTTGCCCGCCTTCGGCGGAGACAGGAAGATGAACCTCGTCCACAGCTGGTCGTGCTTCCCACTGACGAGGGGCGAGCTGTTGTTGTCGTAGCGGAGCCACGGCCCGTTCTTCGTCGGCCCGACGAGCGCACGGTCGAGCACGCCCTCCGGGGGGGACGCGATCTTGACGGTGCGGTCGACGGGCGCGAGCGTCTGTGCGCCGCTCGTGCCGACGACGCGCAGGCTGTAGTCGCCGGGAAGCGGCCGCGCCGGGAGCTTCACGTTCGCGGAAAACGGGCCGGCGGCGGCGACGGGAACCGCGACGCGCGCCGTCACCACGGTCGGGCGGTCCACGGGACGGAGGATGACCGTGAGCTTCGACGGCGCCGTCACCCTCCCCGCGACGCGGATCGCGGCGCCGGGAACCAGCCACCCCTGCTTCCAGGTCGCGTTCACGACCGCGGACTTGACGTTGAGCGTCGGCGGGTCATCGCCGCGCACGCCCGCGATCGACGCCGGCGCCGCGGCGCCGGCCGCGAGAACGACGAGAAGCCCGAAGCGGGCGCGCAGGCGCAAAACCGTCATTCAATCGAGTATCGGCCGAACGGCGGCGAACGTCAACAGCAATGTCGGCCGATCGCGATGCGAGGATCCGATCACGGCCGCGGGAAGGTTCTTGCGGGTTTGACTGTCTTGAAATCGACAGTACCCTTCGTAAATCGAGCGGTAGCACAATCGAGAGGCGATTACAGTGGCGACGGGGGTTCGGCCGCGGATCGGCCGGTACGAGGTTCAGGGCGAGGTCGGCCGCGGCGGCATGGCGGTCGTCTACCTCGCGCGCCAGCTCGACCTGGATCGCGACGTCGCTCTCAAGGAGCTCTCGTCCTTCCTCGCCGACGACGGCGGGTTCGCCGAGCGCTTCCTCCGGGAGTCGCGCGTAGCGGGGTCGCTGAGCCACCCGAACATCGTCACGGTCCACGACTACTTCGAGCACGAGGGAACGCCGTACATCGCGATGGAGTTCCTCGAGCGCGGGTCGCTCCGGCCGCACGCGCACTCCCTGACGCTGGCGCAGATCGCCGGTGTCCTCGAAGGCCTCCTGGCGGGGCTCGCACACGCGCACAGCCGCGGGGTCATCCACCGCGACCTGAAGCCCGAGAACCTCCTGCTCACGGCGCAGGGCAGCATCAAGATCGCCGACTTCGGAATCGCGAAGGCGCTGAACCGGGCGCAGGCGACCCGGTTCCTGACCGTGACCGGGACGACGATCGGCACGCCCACGTACATGTCGCCGGAGCAGGCGATGGGGACGGAGGTCACCGCGCCGAGCGACCTGTACTCGGCAGGGATCATCGCCTACGAGATGCTCGTGGGGCAGGTGCCGTTCGCCGAGGGGCAGACGCCGATGGCGATCCTCTTCAAGCACGTGACCGAAGGCGTTCCCTCGGCGCGGACGCTCAGGCCGGAGCTCGACCCGAGGCTCGTCGAGTGGCTCGAGAAGATGCTCGCTCGCGAGCCGGTCGACCGTTATCCGACCGCGCTCGACGCGTGGGACGACTTCGAGGAGATCGTGATCGCCATCTCCGGCCCGCGCTGGCGGCGCGAGGCGCGGATCGTCGAGCACCCGAGCCGCATCGACGTGCCGGAGCCGCTCACCCCCGCGCCGTTCACCGGCGAGACGTCGATCGCGGCGACTACCCCGCCCGAGGGAGGCGCCACCGTCGCTCCGGCTCCGACTCCGGCGGCCGAGACGACCCCGGCGCCGACGTCCGTGCCGACGGTCCGCCCCGCTTCAAGAGCGGTCGCGCCGCCCGCCGCAGAGCCGACGACCCCCGCCCCGGAGATCCGGCCCGCCGCGCCCGAGACGCGCGCCGCTCCACCCGCAGAGCCGACGACCCCCGCGCCGGAGATCCGGCCCGCGGCGCCCGCGACGCGCGCCGCTCCACCGGCGGACCGCGTCCCCGCGCCGGAGACTCGCGTCGCGGCGCCCGAGACTCACGTCGCGGCGCCCGAGACTCACGTTCCCGCGCCCGAGACTCACGTTCCCGCTCCCGAGACTCACGTCGCCCCACCCGAAGCTCCTGTTCCCGCGCCCGCGGCGGCGCATGTCGCGCCCGCCGCGCCCGTCGCGCCGTCGCGGGCGGTCGAGCCGCCCGTCGCCGCGCCCGTCGTCGCGGCCCCGGCTCCGGCGCGCCCGGCCCGTCCAGGCCGCCGCGTCTCTGCACGCTGGTTGATTGCAGCAGTCGTGATCGTTGCCGCGCTCGTCGCCGCCGCCGTCGCCCTCCTCGGCCGCGGCTCGTCGACGCCGGCCGCGGCCACGGCGACGACGACAACGACGACCACCCCTGCCCCGCCCGAGGCGACGCCGACCAGCGCCGACGCTGTCGACGCTGCGGTCTCGGGCTCGTCGCTCGTCCTCGCCGCCCCGAACGGGCGCGTCGTCCGCCTCGGGTCGACGCTCGCCCCGGCGGCGACGCTCTCCGACCCCGCCTCCCCCCGCGCACTCGCGACCACGGGGCCGTCGACGTTCGTCGCGGACTCGAAGACGATCACGCGGCTCCGCTCCGACACGCTCGCGCCCGCGGCCGGCGTGCAGTTCGCGAACGCGCTGGCACTCGCACCCGTCGGCTCCGGCCGCGTCGCGGCCGTCACCTCCGACGGCGGCGGGCGGCTGTGCATCGTGACGGGGGCGAAGGTCGGCCCGTGCACGACGCTCGGGTTCGTCCCGACCGGCCTCGGCGTCCTCGGCAATCACCTCTACGTCTCGAACCGGACGGCCGGCACCGTCTCGGACTTCCTCGTCCGCAGCTCGTCGCTCACACCCGCCGGCCGGATCAAGGTCTCGGGCCTCGCAACGGGCAACCCCGTCGCGTTCGGCGGGAAGCTGTACGTGCCGGCGAAGCGCGCGATCGCGGTCGTGCCGTTCGGCGCGAAACGCGAGAGCACGCGGATCGCGCTCCCGGCCACGCCGACCTCGCTCGCCGTCGCGCCTTCGAGCGGGCGCCTGTTCGCGGCGCTCTACTCCGTCGGCAAGCTCGGCGTGGTCGACACCGCGTTCACGCGTCGCCCCGCGGCGGTCGTCCAGACCGTCCGCCGGCCGATCGCGGTCGCGAGCTCCGGCGACGGTGCGGGCGGCTCGAACGTCTACGTCGTGAGCGCCTCCACCGGCACCGTCGCACGCCACGACGCGATCGACGGCCGCCGCCTCGGCGAGCCGGTCACGGTCGCGGCTCTCTCGGCGGCGCCGCTGACGGCCGCTGCCGTCGGGCCGGTCACCTTCTCGAAGCGGGGTCTCGACGTGATCGCGCGGATCCCGGTGACCGCCGGCCGCCTCGACCCGAGGAACGCGCTCATCGTGCGTGACGCGCGGATCCGCGACGGCAAGGCGAGGGCCGAGCTCTGGCAGGGCGGGATCACCGCGAAGTCGGCCGGCGCGACCGGCTTCGGCGCGCGCGTCGGGATCGCGCCCGCGGCGGGCCTCGTCGCCGTCAACGTGGCTGCGAAACGCGGCGCGTTCACGAAGATCTCGACGCGGCTCGATCCGAGCGGCCGTGCTCTGATCCTCACGCTCACCAAGCCCAAGCCCAAGCCGAAGCCGAAGCCCCCGGTCAGCGCCGGCGGCACGACGGGCGGGTCGACGACGGGCTCCTCGACGACGACGACGACCGGCGGCTATACGACCACGACCGGCGGCTCCACCTCGGGGACGACGGGCTACTCCAGCACGACCGGCGGCTCCACGTCGGGGACGACCACGGGCGGCTCGACCTCCGGGACGACCACGGGCGGCTCGACGTCCGGGACGACGACCGGCGGCTCGACCTCCGGGACGACGACCGGCGGCGGCACCACGGGCTCGGGAACCACCGGTATCACCGTCGGATAGCGTGCACGCGCGCGCTGTCGGTGAGCGCCGCTAACCCGGCTCGCCGAGCTCGGAGCGGAGCCGCTGCGGCCGTGCAACCTCGACGCGTCCACGACCGAATGCGTCGACGCGGCCCCACCGGCCCGGGATGTCGAGCAGCTCCAGGTGGCCGATCCCGACCGGAAGCGCCGGCTCGACGACGAGGTGCTCGCCGTGCGGCTCGAGGCCGAGCATCGTCCGCAGAAGGAGGAGCGGCGTCCCGGTCGACCACGCCTGCGGGCTGCACGCGGTCGGGTACTGCACCGGGTACTTCGTGACGGTGCGCTCGTAACCGCCGAACGCCTCCGGCAGACGCCCCTCGAAGTACTCGGCCGCGTCGAGCATCCCGGCCGCCAGCCGCGCGGCCTCGGCGCGGAATCCGTACCGCCGCAGCCCCCAGGCGATGAAGGAGTTGTCGAACGGCCAGACGGTGCCGACGTGGTAGCCGATCGGGTTGTAGCGCGCCTCGCCGTCGGCGAGCGTGCGGACGCCCCAGCCGGAGTAGAGACGCGGCCCCAGCAGATGGCGGACGACGGAGCGCGCCCTCGACTTGTCGACGATCCCGCTCCAGAGCAGGTGGCCGATGTTCGACGAGAGCGTGTCGACGGGCGATCCGTCGCCGTCGAGCGCGATCGCATAGAACTGCCCGTCCTCGACCCAGAAGTCGCGGTTGAAGCGGCGCTTCAGATCTCGCGCCTCACGCTCGAGCGAATCGGCGAGCGCGGTGTCCTTCCAGACGAGCCGCGCGAGCCGCGCGCCGCGGACCTTCGCGTCGTACGCGTAACCCTGCAGCTCGCACGTGGCGCGCGGGAAGCCGGGGAGGCGCCCGTCGCGGTAGGAGATCGAGTCCCACGAGTCCTTCCAGCACTGGTTCTCGAGGCCGGTCTCCTCGTTGCGGCGACGGTAGGAGACGTAGCCGTTTCCCATCAGGTCGCCGTAGTCGTCGATCCACGCGAGCGCCGAGCGCGCCTCGCGCTCGAGCTCGCGGACGAGCTTCCGGTCGCCCGTCCACCGCTCGTACTCGTCGAGGAGGACGACGAAGAGCGGTGTCGCGTCGGCGCTGCCGTAGTACGGCGAGTGCGGACGCTCCTCGAACGCCGTCAGCTCGCCGTAGCGCTGCTCGTGGAGGATCTTCCCCGGGTCCTCGTCGCGGAAGTCGTCGCTGCGGGTCCCCTGCCGGAGCGCGAGCTCGCGCAACGTGGTCGCGGCGAGGTCGGGAACGAACGGCAGCGCCTGGAGGCTCGTGAAGATGCTGTCGCGGCCGAACATCGTCATGAACCACGGCAGGCCGGCCGCGGGCAGGCTGCGCCGCCCCGCGCTGAGCGACGAGTACCGGAGCGCCGCCAGGTCGACGAGGCTGCGGCGATACGTCGAGCGGAGCGGGTCCCAGTCGCACTCGAGGCGCGGCGCCGCTTCGAGCCAGCGGTCGAGGTCGCGCTCGAGGTGCGAGCGGCGGCTCCGCCGGCCGCGCGCGCTCGTCGGCCGTGCCGGACGCACCCCGGGCACGACATGAGCAATCGCGACCACCACGTCGGTCTTCCACTCGCCGCCCGGCTCGAGCCGGAGCGTGAACGTCAGCCCGCGCTCGTCGACCGTCGCCGGCTCGCTCGCCCAGATCACGGTCGAGCGCTTGAAGGTCTCGCGCTCGTAGCCGAGGATGAGGTACGCGCCGTCGACGAACGCGGAGTACGCGCCCTTCTTCTCGAGCGCGTCCTTCACCTCGAAGAGGTCGGCGAAGTCGGACCCGGCGTCGATCCGCACGGTCAGTTCGACCGGCTCCTCGTGATGGTTGAGGATCGTCAGCTCCTCGTGGAAGCCGTCGCGGACCGACCGGCGGCGGATGACCGAGAGCTTCGCGTCGACGTAGACCGTCCCCGTCCCCGGGACGAGGAAGAACCGCGACTCGAAGTAGTGCAGGTCGTCGACCGAGAGCGCGTTCAGCCGCTCGCCGTTCACCGTCAGGATCCACGTCGAGAGGAAGCGGGTGTCGAACGAGAAGAGGCCGCTCGGGTCGGTCGGGGACGCGTCGATGTCGCCGCGCCCGTCGCTGACGACGAACGTGTTGCCGTCGAGGATCTTGACTGCGTCGTCGCTCACGGCTGCGCCTCCGCGCCGTCGCCGAGGCCCTCGAGGTCGTTCCGGCCGCGGAAGAGCCGCTGGAAGAGGAGCAGGAGCGCCCAGTCGCCCTCGACGTCGAGCGCCCCGCGCAGCACCGAGGCGACCGCGTTGTCGCGTCCCGAAACGAGCCGGTCGAAGAACGCGCGGTCGGAACGGAGCGTGCAATCGGCGGCGCGGCTGTCCGCGGTGACCTCGAGGCTCCCGCGGTCGACCTCGACCAGCCACCGCTCGACGTGCGGCCCGTCGGTCACCTCGACGCGAATCGTCCCCCTCGCGGTCGCGAGGAGCGGCTCGTGGCCGCGGGCGCGGAGGTCGTCGAAGAAGGCGGAGGTCGGGCTCGTCACGGGGTCTCGGTCGCGGCCTGGCGTCGCGTCGCCCGATCATCCGTGCGCGACCGCCTCGGCGCAAGCGCGCGCCGCAACAACAGCGCGGGGCCGCTGACGTGCGCGTGCGAGCGCGCCGCGTATGAGAAGCTAGCCGCCCTTGGCGCTGCTCGAACTCGACAACGTCACCAGGCGCTTCGGCGGGATCATCGCGCTCGACGAGGTCTCGCTCGAGGTCGCCGAGGGCGAGATCGCGGGCCTCATCGGCCCGAACGGCGCCGGCAAGACGACCGCGTTCAACGTGATCACGCGCCTGTACAAGCCGAGCGGCGGCGCCGTCCGCTACGACGGCACGGACCTCCTCAAGCAGCCGCCGCACCGGATCGTCCGGCTCGGGATCGCGCGCACCTTCCAGAACCTCCAGCTCTGCACGCACATGACCGTGCTCGACAACGTCCTCGTCGGCGCGCACGCGCGCATCGGCCTCGGCGACGAGGCGCGGACGAAGGCCGAAGCCCTGGCCCTCCTCGACTCGCTCGGCCTCGCCCGCTTCGCGGAGCACGCGGCGACCGGAATGCCGTTCGGGACCCTGAAGCGGATCGAGATCGCGCGCGCACTCGCGGCGAAGCCGCGCCTCCTCCTCCTCGACGAGCCAGCCGGCGGCCTGAACCACGAGGAGGTCGCGGAGCTCGCGGAGCTCATCCGCGGGCTGCGAGCCGAGCACGACCTGACGATCCTGCTCGTCGAGCACCACATGAACCTCGTGATGTCGGTGTCGGACCGCGTGACCGTCCTCAACTTCGGGCGCACGATCGCGGCCGGCACCCCGGCCGAGGTGCAATCCAACCCTGCGGTGATCGAGGCCTATCTCGGCACCGGGACGTCGACCGACGCCGATGCCCCTGCTCGAGCTGACTGAGGTTCACGCCCGCTACGGCCAGGTCCGCGCGCTCCATGGCGTCTCGCTCGCCGTCGACGAGGGCGAGATCGTCGCGCTTCTCGGCGCCAACGGCGCCGGCAAGACGACGACGCTGCGCGCGATCTCGGGAATGGTCGTCCGCGAGGGCGGCCTCGCCTTCGACGGCAAGCCGCTCCCGCGGAGCCCCGAGGCGGCGGCGCGGCTCGGCATCACGCACGTGCCCGAGGGGCGCGGCATCCTCGGCGAGCTGACGGTCTGGGAGAACCTCCAGATGGGCGCGTACCTCCGCCGCGACCGGCGGGCGGTCGCCGCCGACCTGCGCACGATCACGGACGAGCTGCCCTGGATGCGGGAGCGCCGCGACCAGCAGGCGGGGACGCTCTCGGGCGGCGAGCAGCAGATGCTCGCGCTGGCTCGCGCGCGTGTCTCACGTCCACGGCTGCTGCTTCTCGACGAGCCGTCGCTCGGGCTCGCGCCCCTGATCGTCCAGGAGTTCTTCTCGCTCGTCCACCGCCTGAACGAGTCGGACGGCATGACGGTGCTCGTCGTCGAGCAGAACGCGCGGATCGCGCTCGAGACGGCTCATCGCGCCTATCTGCTCGAGGTCGGCCGTGTCGCGCTCTCGGGCGCGAGCGCCGAGCTCCGCGCCCACGAGGGGATCCGCTCCTCCTACCTCGGGTATTGACGGTGACCGACCGGTGACACAGTTCGTGCAGCAGGTCGTGGCCGGCCTCGGCGACGGCGCGATCTACGCCAGCCTCGCCCTCGCGCTCGTCCTGATCTACCGCGCGACGCACGTGATCAACTTCGCGCAGGGCGAGATGGGGATGTTCTCCACCTACATCGCGTGGTCGCTCATCACGAACCACGGCTGGTCGTGGTGGCCCGCCTTCTTCCTTACGCTCGCGATCTCGTTCGTCGGCGGCGCCGCGATCCAGCAGACGGTGATCCGGCCGCTCTCGCGGGCCGGCGAGCTGACCGTGGTGATGGCGACGATCGCCCTGCTCGTGCTGCTGAACGGGCTCGCGAGCTGGATCTGGAAGCCGGACGAGAAGCTGCTCGAGTCGCCGTTCCCGACGGGCACCTGGAGCGTCCGGGGCGTCCAGATCCCGCAGCAGTCGGTCTACCAGCTCCTCGTCGTGCTGGTCTGCGTCGCGATCCTGTGGGCGTTCTTCAGGTTCACGAAGCTGGGGCTCGCGCTCCGCGCGTCGGCCGTGAACCAGAGTGCGAGCCGCCTGCTCGGCGTCCGTGTGACGTGGATGCTGGCGCTCGGCTGGGGGTTCGCGGCCGTGCTGTCGGCGGTGGCCGGGATGCTCGCCGCGCCCGCGCAGTTCGTCTTCACGCCGAACTTCATGCAGGTCGTGATCATCTACGCGTTCGCGGCGGCCGTCCTCGGCGGGATCGAGAGCCCCGTGGGCGCCGTCGTCGGCGGGCTCTCGCTCGGGGTCGCGATCAACCTCCTCGGGACGTATGTCGACTTCATCACGCCGGAGATGCAGCTGCCGGTCGCGCTCCTGATCCTGCTGACCGTCCTCATCCTGCGTCCGGGCGGCCTCCTCGGCCGGGCCGTCGTGAGGCGCGTGTGACCCGCAGGCTCCTCTTCTCGACCGGGTCATTCACCGTCGCTGCGGTCGTGATCGCGATGCTCCCGCTCTTCCTGGGCGACACGAGCGAGTACCGCTTCGCGTTCGTCGGCTCGTTCTTCATCGCCGCGCTCGGCCTCCAGATGCTGACCGGCTACGCCGGCCAGATCTCCCTCGGACACGGCGGGTTCATGATGATCGGCGCCTACACGACGACGATCCTCAGCGTCGACCACGGGTGGAGCGGCTACGTCGACCTGCTCGGCTTCTCTCTCTCGAAGGACCTCCTCACGATCCCCGTCGCGGGGTTGATCGCCGGAGCCGCGGGCTTCCTCGCCGGCTTCCCGGCGCTCCGCCTCCGCGGCGTCTACCTGGCGCTCGCCACGTTCGCGATCCCGATCGCGCTCGCGTCGCTGGCGAAGAAGTTCTCGGACTTCACGGGCGGCGGTGGCGGCAAGCCGTTGACACGCGTCATCACGGGCCACGAGGCGTACCTGACGACGTGGCCGATGGCCGGGGTGCTGCTCGTCGTTGCGTGGCTCATCCTGCGCGGTCGCACCGGACGAGCGTTCCGCACCATCCGCGAGTCCGAGATCGCGGCCGTGTCGTCGGGGGTGAACCTGCCGATGACGAAGACGCTCGCATTCGGGATCTCGGCCTTCTACGCCGGCATCGCCGGGTCGCTCTACGCGATTGCGATCGGGTTCGTCAACCCGGACACGTTCCCGATCGGCCTCTCGATCCTGCTCCTGACCGGGATCGTCGTCGGCGGGCTCGGGTCGCTCGTCGGCGTGATCTTCGGAGCGCTCTTCATCGAGTACATCCCGATCTACGCGCCCGACATCCTGGACGCCGTCCAGAAGCCGTTCGGGCTGAACCTCGACCCGAAGGCGGCCGGGGCGCCCGCCGCCGTGTACGGGTTCATCCTGCTCCTCGTGCTGTACGTGGCGCCCACGGGGATCGCGGGGCTCCTGCGACGACTTATCACAATGTGGCGGCGGCGGAACTACACTTCCGCCAGCACGGAGCCCCCCGGTCAGGTTCTTCCTACAAGGAGAGAGGCATGAGCAGAAGGTTCGGTGTGCTCGGCGCGACGCTCGTCGTCGCGGCGATCGCGTGCGTCGCGGCTCTGGCCGGCGCACAGGCCGACCCCGGCGTCAGCGCTCGGACGATCACCCTCGGCGGGACGTTCCCGCTCAGCGGCCCGGCATCGTCCTACGCGCCGATTCCCGTCGGGATGAAGGTGTACTTCTCCTATATCAACGCCCGACGCGGGCCTGACAAGAAGCGCGGCATCGGCGGCCGTCAGATCGTCTGGAAGTACTACGACGACGGCTACAACCCCGCGAACACGGCGCAGCAGACGCGGAAGCTCGTCGAGGAGGACAAGGTCTTCGCGCTGTTCGGCGGCCTCGGCACGGAGCCGCAGCAGGCGGTGGTCAACTACCTGAACGACCGCAAGGTTCCGCAGATGTTCGTGTCGACCGGCGCAACCGAGTTCAGCAAGAACTACCAGTCGAAGCCGTACACGACGGGCTGGCAGCCGGACTACGAGGCGGAGGGCCGCGTCTACGGCCGCTACGTCGTGCAGAACCAGCCGAACAAGAAGCTGGCGGTCATCTACCAGAACGACGACTACGGCAAGGACTACCTCGACGGCCTCAAGTCGGGCCTTGGATCCAGGGCTGAGAACATCGTCACGGCGCAGGGCTTCGACGTGACGGCCACGAGCGTCGCGTCCCAGGTCGCGGCGCTGCGCGCGTCCAACGCCGACACGCTGTTGATCTTCGCCACCCCGGCGAAGACGATCCAGACGTACGCAACGATGCGCGCGCTTCGGTACCGGCCGACGGACGTGATCGTCAACTCGGTCTCGGCGACCGACACGTTCATGAAGCTCGCGCTGGCGAACGCCGACGCGGCGACCGTGAACGGCTCGATCAGCGTCGGGTACCTGAAGAACCCGACCGCTCCGCAGTACCAGAACGACGCATCGGTCAAGCTCTACAAGCGCCTGATGGCAAAGTACGCGCCGTCGGCCGACGCGAACAACGGCCTTTACTACTACGGCGTCGCGAAGGCCTACGACATCGTGCGGGTGATCCAGAAGGCCGGGAAGAACCCGACCCGCGCGGCTCTGCTCAAGGCCGCGCGCAACATGGACTGGGTCAACCCGTTCGCCCTCAAGGGCGTCCGCGTGAAGACGAAGGGCGGAGACCAGTACGCCCTCTCGCAGATGAAGCTCGTCCGCTTCCAGGACGGCGTCTGGACCGAGTTCGGGTCGCTGATCCAGGGCCGGTAAGCGCTTCGCTTGCTTGGTGGGGGGAAACCTCTGGTTTCCCCCCACCAGCCCCCTCGGCTAGTGGAGGCGAGCGCGGAGGGCTTTGCGGTCGATCTTGCCGATCGGGGTCAGTGGGAGGTCGTCGACCACGTGCACCTCGCGCGGGTACTTGTAGCCGCCGATCCGCTTCTTCGCGTACGCGACGACCTCGTCCGGGGCGACGTCGCCGGTCACGAATGCGACGACCTCCTCGCCGTGGACGGAGTCGGGGCGGCCGACGACTGCCGCCGTCCGCACGCTCGGGTGCTCGAGGAGCGCCTCCTCCACGTCGCGCGGAAAGACGTTGAAGCCGCCGCGGATGATGAGATCCTTCGTGCGGTCGACGACGTAGAGGTAGCCGTCTTCGTCCAGCCGGCCGACGTCGCCGGTGTGCAGCCAGCCGTCGCGGATCGTCTCGGCGGTCAGGTCCGGCGCGCGCCAGTAGCCCTGCATCACCGTCCGTGACCGGACGCAAATCTCGCCGGCCGCGCCGTCCGGGCCGTCGATCCTGACCTCGCAGCCGTCCACCGGCGTGCCGACGGACCCGCGCCGCACGCGCCCCGGCTGGTTCCCCGAGACGATCGCCGTGCTCTCGCTGAGGCCGTAGCCCTCGCGGATCTCGACGCCCGACGCCCGCCGCTCGAACTCGTCCGCCACCTCCGGCGGGAGCGGCGCCGCGCCCGAGACGACGTAGCGGAGCTCCGACAGGTCGTGGTCCTCGAGCGGCTGGGTGAGGAGCAGCTGCAGCATCGACGGGACGACGGCGGCGATCTGCACACGGTGCTCCTCGGCGAGCGCGAGCCACGCCGACGGCTCGAACCACCGCATCAGGACGGACGAGGCCGGCTCGCGCGCATGCATGCCGACCGCGAGCAGCAGCAGCCCGTACGCGTGGGACAGCGGGAGCGAGGTCAGCGACCGCACGACCCCCGGCACATAGCCGTGGTCGTGGCCGGCCTTGCCCGCGCGCCACAGGTTCTCGTGCGACAGCATCACGCCCTTCGCGCGGCCCGTCGTGCCGCCCGTGTAGATGAGCGCCGCCAGATCGTCGTCGACGCGTGCAACGGGCGGCACCGGATCGGAAGCGGCGAGCTCGTCGAGCTCCGGCCCGACCGAGATCACCGCCTGCACGCTCGGCGCGTCGGCCGCCGCCTGCTCGACGGTCGAGCGGAAGGCGTCCGAGGTCACGACGAGGCGCGGCTCGGCGTCGACCAGAATCCGGCGGAGCTCATCGGGCGGCAGGAGAAAGATCGCGGGCGTCACCACGCCGCCCGCGCGCCAGACCGCCTGGTACACGACGCCGACGTCCGGCCGGTTCTCGGTCATCACGACGACGCGGTCGCCCGGCCGGAGGCCCCATTCCCCGAGGCCGCCGGCGAGGTTCGCCGCGCGACCGTGCAGCTCGCCGGATCCGTGCACGCGCCCCTCGAACGAGAGCGAGGGACGGTCGCCGTGCCGCTCGAGAGCGGCGTCGGCGAGGCGCGCGAGATTGTGCGCTCCGACGGCGGCGCTCACAGCGGGAAATCTATGCTGCGCGCATGCCCGAAGCAGTGATCGTCTCCACCGCGCGGACGCCCATCGGGCGCGCCGCCAGGGGCTCGCTCGTCGACGCGAGGCCCGACGACCTGTGCGCCTTCGCCATCGGCGCCGCGCTCGACAAGGTCCCCGAGCTGCCGCGCACGGAGATCGTCGACGTCATGGTCGGATGCGGGTTCCCGCAGGAGAAGCAGGGGATGAACCTCGCGCGCCGCGCTGCTCTCCTGGCAAGGCTGCCGCACACGGTTCCCGGGACGACCGTCAACCGCTTCTGCGCCTCGAGCCTGCAGACGATCCGGATGGCCTTCCACGCGATCCGGGCAGGCGAGGGGGACGCGTTCGTGGCGGCCGGGGTCGAATCGATCACGCAGGTGAACGGCTACCCGCGCTCCGAGGACGAGATCCACCCCGCGCTCTTCGGTGACGACGCGCCGATCGCGAACGTCTACATCCCGATGGGCCTCACCGCCGAGAACGTCGCCGAGCGATGGGACGTCTCGCGCGAGGACATGGACCGCTTCGCGCAGCAGTCGCAGGAGCGCGCGGTCGCGGCGCAGGAGAACGGGTTCTTCGCGCGCGAGATCACGCCGTGGGACGGGGTGGGGAAGGACGACGGGCCGCGGGCGTCGTCGACGCTCGAGAAGCTGGCGGCGCTCGAGCCGGCCTTCAAGCCCGGCGGCAAGGTGACCGCGGGCAACGCGTGCCCGCTGAACGACGGTGCGGCCGCGGTCGTCGTCATGTCCGACACGCGCGCCCGCGAGCTCGGGATCCAGCCGCGCGCGCGGATCGTCGCGTCGTCGGTGTCGGGCGTCGAGCCCGAGCTCATGGGCGTCGGCCCGATCGAGGCCGTCCGCCGGGTGCTGGCGCGCGCGGGGATGACGATCGACGACGTCGACGTCGTCGAGCTGAACGAGGCGTTCGCCGCGCAGGTCATCCCCGTCTGCCGCGAGCTCGGCATCGATCCGTTCAGCGACAAGCTGAACCCTCACGGCGGCGCGATCGCGCTCGGCCACCCGTACGGCATGACAGGCGCGCGGATCATGAACACGCTGCTGAACGACCTCGAGACGATGGACCGCGCGGTCGGCGTCGAGACGATGTGCGTGGGGGGCGGCCAGGGCATGGCGATGGTCGTCGAGCGGCTCTGAACGCGGGAGAAGCGCCCGTCACACTTCTGTGACGGAGCCGGCCGCCGTCACGCTTCTGTCACGGTGCCTGGCACCGGCCGTGTCTCGTACGGCCGGGTGCTGAAACGGCCTTGCCACGCCGTTTGGTGGCCGTTCGCGACACTTCGATCACAGAGCCGTCACGCTTCGTTCACCATGCCTGGCACCGTGACGGAACCGTCACGGCAGGGCCGCGCGGCGTTAGCCCGGCGTCTCCTCCAGCCACCCCCTGAGCTCGGCCCAGTACTGCTCCATCGTCGTCGTCCGTGCCGGGTGCAGCGGGTCGTACGGGATGTAGTTGACGGTCCGGACGATCCAGCCGCTCTCCCCGAGGTCGAGCACGTTGATGCATGCCGGCGCCTGCTCGAAGGCGCCGAAGTAGCGCCGCTCTCCCGCGAGAGCCGCAGAGAGGAGGATCCGGTTGACCCCGCCGTGGAGGACGGCAAGCGCAGTCTCCCACTCGCGCGAGACCAGACGGTCGAACGCCGGGAGGACCCGGTCGAGCGCCTCGCCCAGCGACTCGCCGCCGAGGAAGCGGTCTTCTTCTCGCCGGATGTGGAGCGCACCGACGAATGCGCGCTCCCACTCCTCGCGCGGCAGCTCCGACAGCCGGCCGCCGCGCCACTCGACGAGCTCCGGCCACGGCTCGAGAGCGGCGCCCGGCGCGACCACCTCCGCAGTCTCGATCGTCCGCGGGAGCGTGCTCGTCACGACGATGTCGAAGGAGACGTCCTCGAGCGCGCGCCGTGCCGCCGAGGCCTGGTCGAGACCGCGCTCGGTGAGCCGCACCACCTCCGGGTTGCGCTCGCCCGCGTACGACACCTCCGCGTGCCGCATGAGGTAGAGCCGGCGCCTCACGCGACGTAGCATCGCACCCGTGGACGTCGTCCAGACCACCGCGGAGGCCGCCGTCCTCGACCGCCCGCCGCTCGTCGTGCTCGACCGACTCGGAGCGTTCCTCGACGCGCACGGCCTCGGGGCCGGGCCGATCCGCGCATCGCGCATCGGCGAGGGGGGCGGATCGAATTTCACGTACCTCCTCGAGCGGGACGAGGGCCGGTTCGTGCTGCGCCGGCCCCCTCGCCCCCCACTCCCGCCGTCGGCGCACGACATGGTCCGGGAGGCGAGGCTCCAGCTCGCTCTCCGCGTCGCCGGCTTCACGCGCCTGCCGACGATCGTCGCCGTCTGCGACGACGAGAGCGTCCTCGGCGTCCCGTTCTACGTCATGGACTGGCTCGAAGGGCACGTCGTGACGGACGCCCTGCCGCCGGGGCTCGAGTCGCGCGAGGCCCGGCGCGCGCTCGCCCACGACCTCGTCGACACGCTTGCGGAGGTCCACGCCGCCGACGTCTCGACCCCCGAGCTCGCCGACTTCGCGCGCCCCGGGAGCTACAACGAGCGCCAGGCGCGGCGGTTCTCGCAGCTCTGGGAGATCCACCGGACGCGCGAGATCCAGACGGTCGACGAGGTCGGGGCCTGGCTCGCGGACAACCTCCCGGATCCCCTCCCGGCGACGGTCGTCCACGGCGACTACCGCCTCGGGAACATGATGGTCGACTCCGCCGACCCCAGGCGAATCGTGGCGGTGCTCGACTGGGAGATGGGAGCGATCGGCGATCCGCGGGCCGACGTCGGCTATCTCCTCGCGACCTACGCCGAGCACGACGGGCCGGCGAACCCGCTCGGCACCTCCCCCGTCACGGCCGAGCCGGGGTTCCCGACGAAGGCGGAGCTCGTCGAGCGGTACGTCGAGCGCAGCGGGCGCGACGTGGAGCCGCTCCACTGGTTCGAGGCGCTCGCGCTCTGGAAGGCCGCCGTCTTCTGCGAGGCGATCTACGGCCGCTACGTGCGTGGCGAGCTCGCGAAGGAGGACCACCGCGCGGCGCGACTCGAGCTCGGGGTGCCGCTCCTGGCGCAGGGCGCCGCCGACGCGATCGCGCGCGCGTAGCCCGCGCGAGCCGCCTAGGACGCCGCTTCCGCGAGTCCGCGCAGCGACCCGACGTCGCGCGTCGAGGCGAGCAGCGTCGTCGCGCCCGACTCGCGCCAGGCCGCCAGGCGGTCGCGGATCCGGTCGACGCTTCCCACGAGCGCGACCTCGTCGACGAACGCGTCGGGGACGGCCGCGGCGGCGTCGCGGCGGCGCCGGTCGAGAAACGCGTCCTGGATCGCGCGCGCCTCCGCCTCGTAGCCGTAGCGCACCATCAGGTCGTTGTAGAAGTTCTTCCCGCGTGCGCCCATGCCGCCCACGTAGAAGGCGTAGTACTCCTTGAGCGCGTCGCGTCCCGAAGCCAGATCGTCGGTGACGAGCACCGGCACGGACGCCGCGATGTCGAACCCGTCGCGCGCCCGGTCGACCGGGAACACGTCGCGAGCCCGCTCCGGAGACCAGAAGATCGGGAGCCATCCGTCGGCGATCTCGAAGGAGAGCGCGACCGCCTTCGGCCCGAGCGCGGCGAGGTAGATAGGCAGATCGGGCCGTGCCGGCCTCGCCATCAGCTTCAGCGGCTTGCCGAGCCCCGTCGCGCCGTCGCCCGAGTACGGCACGTCGTAGTGCGCCCCGTGGTGCTCGACCACGTCGCGGCGAAGCGCGGCGCGGACGATCTCGACGTACTCGCGCGTCTTCCCGAGCGGCTTCCCCCACGGCTCGCCGTGCCAGCCCTCGACGACCTGCGGCCCGGACGTTCCGAGCCCGAGCATGAACCGCCCGCCCGACAGCAGATCGAGCGTCGCGGCTGTCATCGCGGTGTTCGCCGGCGTCCGCCCCGGGATCTGCATGATCGCCGAGCCGAGCCCGATCGTCGAGGTCGTCGCGCCGAGCCAGCCGAGGACCGAGACGCAGTCCGTCCCCCAGGCCTCCGCCGCCCACGCGGATGCGTACCCCAGCCGCTCGGCCTCGCGCGCGAGGTCGATCAGCTCCTGCGGGTTCGTTCCGGGCGGCGCGTACCCCATGTAGAACCCGAGCCGCATCCCTGCGATGCTACCGCCATGACCGTCACCGATCTCGCACCGGCCCAGAACGTCGCGGCCCTCCGCGCGCGCTACCGCGCGTTCATGGACGAGCACATCTTTCCGAACGAGTCCCGCATCATGCGCGAGGACGACGACGCGATGGCGCTCATCGCATCGCTGCGCGAGCGCGCGAAGGAAGACGGGCTCTGGGCGCCGCACCTTCCGCCGGAGGCCGGCGGCACGGGCAGCGGCTTCCTCACCTACGCCTACCTCAACGAGGAGATCGGCCGAACGACCTACGCGCAGTACATCTTCGGCTGCCAGGCGCCCGACGCCGGCAACGGCGAGATCCTCCACCTGTTCGGGACGGACGATCAGAAGGAGCGGTTCCTCCGCCCGCTCGTGGCCGGCGAGGTGCGCTCGTTCTTCTCGATGACGGAGCCGGAGGTCCCGGGCTCCGACCCGACGACGCTCCGCACCCGCGCCGTTCGCGACGGAGACGACTGGGTGATCGACGGGCACAAGTGGTTCTCGTCGGGAGCCGAGGGCGCGGCGTTCGGGATCGTGATGGCGGTCACCGACCCGGACGCGCACCCGCACGCGCGGGCGACGCAGATCCTCGTTCCCGCAGACACGCCCGGGGTCGAGGTCGTCCGCGCCGTCCCGACGATGGGGCACGCCGGCCGTGGGTGGTCGACCCACTGCGAGGTGCGCTACACGAACGTCCGCGTGCCGGCCGAGAACACGCTCGGCGCCGCGGGCGCCGGCTTCATGATCGCCCAGAAGCGCCTCGGCCCCGGCCGCATCCACCACGTGATGCGTTGGCTGGGGCAGATGCAGCGCGCGTTCGAGCTGATGTGCACCTACTCGCTCGAGCGCGAGGCGTTCGGAGGCCCGCTCGCCGACAAGCAGACCGTGCAGAACTGGATCGCCGACAGCGCCGCCGACATTCACGCCTGCCGGCTGATGACACTGGACGCGGCACACAAGATCGACGCAGGCGACGAGGCGCGCGTCGAGGTCTCGCTGATCAAGTTCTTCGCCGCGCGCGTGCTCAACGAGGTGATCGACCGCGCGATCCAGGTTCACGGCGCACGCGGCCTGACCGACCTGTCGCCGCTCGGAGCGATGTACAGCATGGCGCGCGCCGGACGGATCTACGACGGCCCCGACGAGGTGCACCGGATGGTCGTCGCCCGGCGCATCCTGAAAGCGTTCCGCTCGGGCGAGGGCTGGTCCTTCGCGGGCGGCTGAAGGCGTCCGTCGCGCAAATCGCAAACGAGGTTTTCCTCCGTATGAGGGGGTAAAGGCTGCCCGTGGAGTCGCTCCAGGGCCACCTCCTCGTGTCCTCGCCGGCCCTCGTCGATCCGAATTTCCGGCGAACCGTGATCCTCGTCGCGCACCACGACGACGACGGCGCCATGGGGCTTGTCCTGTCGCGCCCGTCGGAGTCGCGCGTGGTGGAGGCGGTGCCGGCGCTCGAGACGCTCGCGGAGGAGAACGACGTCGTCTTCGTGGGCGGCCCGGTGCAGCCCGAGGCGTTCATGGTGCTCGCGGAGTTCGAGGACGTCGGCGAGGCGGCGGCGCCAATCATCGGCGACATCGGCTTCATGCCGGCCGAGGCGGATCCCGGCGACCTCGCGATCCGGCGGATGCGCGTCTTCGCCGGTTACGCGGGATGGGGCCCCGGCCAGCTCGAGACGGAGCTCGGGGAGCCGTCATGGATCGTAGTCCGCGCGCGCCCCGACGACGCGTTCTTCGACGACCCGGACGAGCTCTGGCGCAGCGTCCTCCGGCGCAAGGGCGGGAAGTACCGGCTCATCGCGTCGATGCCGTTCGACCCGTCGCTGAACTAAGCCTCGTGCGAGATCGTCCCGACGAAGCGGGCGAGGCGCGCGAGGGGCGCGTCGAGCGACAACGGCTTGACGCCGTCCTCCCACCACACGCCGTTCACCCTCAGGCCGCCTTCGGCGCGGTCGCGCTCGACGTCGATTCGACCGACGATCCGGTCGCCGCGCAGGATCGGCAGGACGTAGTACCCGTAGCGGCGCTTCGCCCTCGGCACGTACATCTCGAGCCGGTAGAAGAACCCGAACAGCGCCTCCGCCCTCGCACGGTCGTGGACGAGCCGGTCGAACGGCGAGAGGAACGTCACGCGGCGCCCGACGGGCTCGTCGGAGACCTCCGGGTGGACGTGGAGCCGCCCTCGCTCGAGCCACACGCCGAGCGAGCGCCTGCGCCGCTCTTCGATCATGCGCTCGGCCTCCCGCCACGGGATCGTCTCGGTCGGCGGTAAGACACGGTCGGCGAGATCCCACAGCCGGTGGTTCCGGACGCGGCCGGCGACCGCTACCTCGCCGCGGCCCTGGAGCACGTCGAGCATCAGCCGCAACTGCCCGGTGCCCCACCACGGGTGCCGGCCGGTGTCGGCCACAGGTCCCGGGTCGAGGTCGCGTGAGAGGAGCGGCCCGTTCCGCTCGAGCTCGCGCAGCACGTACCTCCGAAATCGCGCGTTCTCCTCGAGGTACTCGCGGTACGGGCGGCGCGGCTTCGCGCGCCGGCGCCGCTGGCGCGCGCGCACGAGCGGGAGGTCCTCGATCGGCCAGATGAAGGCGTCCCACTCGAACAGCTTCCGCTCCTCCCACACGAGGCGATCGAGCTCGCGCACGTCGAGCTGCCCGAGCCGGCTATGGAGGACGAGGTGCTGCGGCGTCGCGATCGACGCGATCGGGTCGAGCTGCAGGAACCCGAGGCGGCGCACGGCGTCGAGCACGCCGGTCGCGCTTCCGTCCAGCGCCTGAGCGCGAACCGCGACGCGGCGCGCACGGGTGAGATCGGCCGCGGTCAGAGCGGGAGCGGCGGCGGGGCGCCGACAGGCTCGCCGTCGCGCCGGGGCCCGGGGACGCTCGGGAAGCGGAAAGGCCCCGGCGTCCGGCCCGGTTGCACGAACCACGCCTCGCCCGTCCCCTCGCTCGTCGCGGCGAGCCAGAATGCGTCCGCGACGTCCTCGGGCGAGAGCAGCGGGAAATCGGCCGCCGCAAACGCGTCGCGCACCGGGTCGATGATCGGCGTGTCGGCCATCCCCGGGCAGAGCGCCTGGATCTTGATCGGGGCGAGCTGCGGCGCGACGGCGCGCACGAATCCAACGACCGCGTGCTTGGTGAGCGTGTAGATCGGGTCGTGCGCCATGCCGACGAGCCCGGCGAGGGACGCCGTCGCGACGATCGCGCCGCCGTCCATCACCTGCGCGAGGCGGCGCACTCCGAGCACGACGCCGTCGACGTTGACGCCGAGCGCGCGCGCGTACTGCTCGTCCGTCAGGCGGCGGATGTCGCCCGTGCCGGTACCGACCCCGGCGTTCAGAGCCGCAACGTCGACGGCGTCGACGTCCTCCCACGCGGTGGGGTCGGAGACGTCGAACCCGGTGGTGACGTCGAGGCGCACGACGTCGTAGCCCTCGCGCTCGAGGCGGGCGGAGATCGCGCTCCCGAGCCCGCCCGCGGCGCCGGTGACGAGCGCCTTCACGGCGTCAGCACGACCTTGGCGACGTGGCGGCGCGCCTCGATGAGCGCGTGCGCGTCCTCCGCGCGGTCGAGCGGGAACTCGGCGCCGACGACGGGTCGGAGCTCGCCGCGCCTCCACATCGCGATCAACTCGTCGGCGTAGGTGCGCACGCTGCCGGGGTCGAGCGCCATCAGCCGCCCGAGGTAGAAGCCGACGACGGAGATGTTCCGTCCGACGACGAGCGCGGGGTCGAGCGGCTGCCACTGACCGCCGGCGAAGCCGACCGCGACGATCGACCCCAGCGGGCTCAGCAGCTTGAGCGACCGCGCGAAGACCTCGCCGCCGACCGGGTCGTACACGACGTCCACGCGCAGGTCGCCGAGCTCGTCGTACGAGAGTGCCTCGTCCGCGCCGTGCTCGAGCGCGAAGCTCCGCTTCTCGTCGCTGCTCGCCGTCGCGACGACACGCGCGCCGAGGAGCTTCGCGACCTGGATCGCCGCGACGCCGACTCCGCCCGACCCGGCGTGGACGAGGACCGTCGCGCCTTCCGCCAGGCGCACCTGGCGCACGAGCGGGATGTACGCGGTCAGGAACGTCATCAGGAACGACGCGCCCTCCGCGTACGACGCGCGCTCCGGAAGCTCGAACGTCCACCTCGGGTCGATCTGCACCCGCTCCGCGTAGCCGCCGCCGGACCCGCGCGGGAGCGCCAGCACGCGTCGCCCGTCGAGGTCGCCCGCGACCTCGCTCCCGAGCACGTGCGGGAACTCCGGCATCTGCGGATAGCGCCCTCGTCGGATCAGCACGTCGAGGAAGTTGATTCCGGCGGCGCGGACGTCGAGGACGCTCTCCCCCTCCGGGTCGGGCACGTCCTCGACGGCGAGGTCGCCGTCGACCGCGCGGAGGACGACCGCCTTCACCGGCCGACCCAGTTGGGCTGCCGCTTCTCGAGGAAGGCGGCGACGCCCTCGCGGCCGTCCTCGGAGCCGAGGCAGCGGACGAACGCCTCGAACTCCTTCTCGTCGCTCCGCGTGTCGCGCGTCTCGTACAGGAGCCGCTTGATCTCGCGCAGCGCGTTCGGGCTCTGCCCGGCGAGCCTGCCCGCGACCTGCTCGATCCCCTGCTCGAGGTCGTCGACCACGAACTCGACGAGCCCCCACGCCTCGGCCTGCCGGGCCGGGACGCGCTCGCCCGACATGACGAGCCAGGCCGCGCGGCCACGGCCGACGTAATGCGGCGCCCGCTGCGTCCCGCCGCCTCCCGGGAGCAGCCCGAGGTTGACCTCGGGGAATCCGAGCTGGGCGTCAGCGTGCGCCACGCGGAGGTCGCACGCGAGCGCGATCTCGAGCCCGCCGCCGAGGCAGTACCCGTGGATCGCGGCCACGACCGGCACCGGCGCGCGCTCGATCAGGTCGGCGACCGGCTGGATCCCGCCCGGCCGGTCGGACTCCGCCCCCGCCTGCTGGAAGCCGGCGATGTCCGCCCCCGCCGAGAAGGCGCGGTCGCCCTTCCCGCGTAGGACGACGACGCGCGTGTCGTCACCGAGATCGTCCTCGAGCTCCCGCCACAGCGTCTCGACGATGCCGGCATCGACCGCGTTCACCGGCGGGTTGTCGAGCCAGACCGTCTTGATGCCGCTGCCGTTCGTCACGCTTCCGTCACTCCTTCGCGACGCTTCCGTCACGGTGCCTGGCACCGGACGTGGCCAAACGGCCTGCGCCGATTGCAGGGACGTCACAAATTCGACACTGATTCGTCACGCCGATGTCACCGTGCCTGGCACCGGACAGCGGCTAGCCGAGCCGTGGCGACTCGGGACACGGCCGTTCAGGCACTCGCCCTGACCGGCGTCGGCGTCGCGAACTGCTCGCGAAGCTCCGTCTTGCGGAACTTGCCGACGCTCGTCTTCGGGATCTCGTCGACGAACTCGATCCGCTCGGGGAGCCACCACTTCGCGAAGTTCGGCGCGAGGAACTCGCGCAGGTCCTCGGCGGTCGCGGTCTGCCCCTCCTTCAGCACCACGGCCGCGAGCGGCCGCTCGTCCCACTTGACGTCGGGGATCGCGATCACGGCGGCCTCGGCGACGGCCGGGTGCGCCATGATCGCGTTCTCGAGCTCGACGGACGAGATCCACTCTCCGCCGGACTTGATGACGTCCTTCGAGCGGTCCTTGATCTGGATGAAGCCGCGCGGATGGATCGACACGATGTCGCCGGTCCTGAACCAGCCGTCTTCCGTCCACCGCTCCGCCTGCTCCGGCGTGTCGTAGTAGCCCGACGCGACCCACGGGCCGCGGACCTCGAGCTCGCCCATCGTCTCGGCGTCCCACGGGATGTCGTCGTCGCCGATCCGGCCCCGGATCTCGACGAGCGGCAGCGGCAGGCCCGCCATCGCCGCGTAGTCGAACTTCGTCTCGTCGTCGGCCGCGCGCAGCTCGCCCGGGAAGTCGGTGACGGAGGCGACGGGCGACGTCTCGGTCATCCCCCACCCCTGGACGATCGGCAGCCCGTGGCGCTCCTTGTAGGCCGCGATCATCGCGCGCGGCACCGCCGATCCGCCGACGAGCATCCCCTTGAGCGGGAGGTCCCAGCGGCGGGGGTTCGCGTCCAGCATCTGGAGGATCCCCATCCAGATCGTCGGGACGCCGGCCGTCCACGTCACCTGCTCCTCGACGAACGCGTCCAGAAGGCTCTCGGGATCGAGGTGTGGGCCGGGGAAGACGAGCTTCGCGCCGAGCATCGTCGCCAGATACGGATAGCCCCACGCGTTCGCGTGGAACATCGGCACCACGGGGAGGATCGCGTCCTGCTCGCTGACGGGCGTCCCGAGCGGCGTCAGCGACGCGACGCCGAGCGTGTGGAGGATCGTCGAGCGGTGCGAGTAGACGACGCCCTTCGGCCGGCCGGTCGTCCCGCTCGTGTAGCACATCGCGGCGGCCTCGTTCTCGTCGAGCTCGGGGTCGATCCACTCGTCGGAGCTCGCCGTCGCGAGCAGCTCCTCGTAGGAGTCCTCCACGACGAGCACGTGCTCGATCGGCGTCTGGCCCTTGAACGCCTCGAGGAGCGGCAGGAGGCTGCGGTCGACTATGACCGCGCGGTCCTGGGCGTGCGACGCGATGTAGGCGAGGTCGTTCGGATGGAGGCGCAGGTTGAGCGTGTGCAGCACGAAGCCGCCGCACGGGATCCCGAAGTACGCCTCGAGGTGCTGGTAGTGGTTCCAGCAGAGGGTCGCCACCCGGTCGCCCCGCTGCAGACCGAGCTTCCCGAGCGCCACGGCGAGTCGTTTTGCCCGGTCGGACATCTCGCGATAGGTGTAGCGGTGGAAGCTCCGGTCGGGCAGCCGCGTCGCGATCTGCTTGTCGGGGAAGAACTGCTCGACCCGCCGCAGGAGTGGTGGGATCGTGAGCTGGTAGTCCATCATCAGGCCGTTCACCGGAGGTCCCCCCTTGCGATCTGTTGCCGCTTCTCGAGCTCCTCGGGGCTCGTGACATGGCCGTCGCGCTCCACGTAGCCGGCGCTGCCGCCGACGATGAAGAGGACGAGGTCGTCGTCGCCCGAGTTCGTGATCTTTCGCGGCGTCGTCGACTCGACATGGACGAGACCGCCCTCGCCGACGACGTGATCCTCGCCGTCGATCGAGACCGTCGCCGTCCCGCGGTGGACGAAGTAGAGCTCGTCCTGCGTGTCGTGGTAGTGCTCGGGGCCGGAGTAGCCCGGCGGGAAGAGGAGCGCGTTGACGCCGAACGCGGTGACGCCGAGCGCGGCGCGCACCTTGCGGAAGCCGTAGCCCTCGCCGAGCGCGTCGAGCGAGCTGACGGTGTATCCCATGGGGCGCACTCTACGCACGCTGCTCGCGCCGCTCCACCGGCGACCGGCCGCGGCGGAGCCGGATTCGGGTCTACGGGCCGAGGTGACGAACGTCGCCCGCGTCGCGCTGGAGTACGGCGACGCCACGCGCGCCGCGGCGCCGGCGTTGCGTTCGAGCGCGAACGGGCGGCCGGGCGCGCTCTCCGGCCCGACGAAGCCGCCGCGCTCGCGCTCGGCGACTCGAACGGCTAGTCGCCACCGAACAGGAACCGCTGGAGGAGCCGGTCGCGCGAGCGGTCCGGTAGCCGCTGCAGGACGGCGCGCCGCTTGGCGTCCGGCCCGACGATGTACCGCGTCTTCGGCGTCGGCGCCGTCAGCGCGTGCTCGATCGCCCGCGCGACGTCCGCGACCGGGGCGGCCTTCGCAGCCCTTTCCGCCGCGCGTCGGGCGAACCTCTCGACCCGCTTCCCGTACAGCTCGGCCGCCTCGGGCGGAAACTCCTCGACGACCTTCTGCGGCTTGCGCCAGATCGGCGTGTCGATGGTCCCGGGCTCGACGATCGACACGTGCATCCCCCACGGCGCGAGCTCGACCCGCAGCGCGTCCGCCATCGCCTCGAGCGCGAACTTCGAGGCGGCGTAGGCCCCGAGGAACGGCAGCGCGCTGCGGCCCGCGATCGACCCGACGAGGACGACGCGGCCGCGCGAGCGGCGGAGCGCCGGCAGGAGAGCCTGCGTCACGCGCAGCTGGCCGACGACGTTCACGTCGAGCTGGCGCGCCAGCTCGTCCGGCGGCAGGAACTCGAGCGGCGCGGCGATCGCGATCCCGGCGTTGTTCACGAGGCCGTCCAGGGACTCGATCCCGGCGGCGGCCGCGCGCACGGCATCGACGTCGCGCACGTCGAAGACGAGCTCCCGCGTCCCCGGCGGCGCTTGGCCGACGCGCCGGACGCTCGCGTACACGTCCCATCCCTGCGCCGCGAGATGTGTCGCGGTCGCCGCGCCGATCCCGGTCGACGCGCCGGTGACGAGGACGGAGCGAATCGCTAGGCCAGGATCGCGTCCGCCACGCGCGCGCGGTGCTCACGGCCGTAGCCGAGTGCCGACTCGATCCACAGCGCGCGCTTGTAGTACCGGTGGAGCGGGTGCTCCAGCGTGAAGCCGGTTCCGCCGTGCACCTGGATCGAGCGCTCGCACGCCGACACCGCGGCCTCGCCGGCCTGCGACTTCGCCGCCGCGCACGCGAGGTCGGCCGCCTCGTCGCCCTCCGAGACGGCCCACGCCGCCCAGTAGGCGAGCGACCGCGCGAGCTCGACCCCGACGTAGCCGTCGACGATCGAGTGGGAGACGGCCTGATACGTGCCGATCTTCTTCCCGAACTGCTCGCGCTCGCCGGCGTATGCGATCGCGAGCTCAATCGCCTTCGACCCGACCCCGACCGCTTCGAGCGCGAGCGCGGCGAGGAGCCGCAGTCGCACCTGATCCCAGTCGCCGCTCGCGGGGTCGGTCCCGTTCGGGGAGAGGATCCCGAGGCGGAGCGTCTCGTCGACCGTCTCGACCGTCGTCCCCTGCGCCGCGGCTGCAGTCATGTCGGGCCGGAGCACGCGGTCGACCCTGTCGAGGTGGGGGACGAAGCCGTCGATCTCGATCGACCACGTCTGGTCGCCGCCCTGACCCGCCACCTCGTTGAGGACGTACGGCCCTTCGTACAGTGCCCGCCCGAGCTCCTCGAAGAGGACGGCCGCGTCGACGAACGAGAACTCGTCCGTCTGGAGCATCCCGACCCATCCGAGCTCGCGCAGCTCCGCCATCGACGGCGAGGGGTTCGCCTCGAGGAACGAGCGCGCCTCGCGCCGTAGATCTTCCTGCTCGGGGCTGAAGGTGAAGTCCATTCGCTCGCTCCTTGCGCTCAGCGCGACCGCGGGAGGCCGAGGACGCGCTCGGCGATGATGTTGCGGAGGATCTCGCTCGTCCCCGCTTCGATCGTGTTGCCACGCGACCGAAGCTGCTGGTACTGCCAGTAGCCGTCGGCGTAGCCGCCGCCGTCGGTCAGCTGCGCGTGTGAGCCGAGGACCTCGAGCGCGAGCTTCGTCAGGCGCTGGTTGTTCTCCGACCAGACGAGCTTCGACGAGGAGCCCTCGGGACCGGGGATCCCCGTCTTCACGAGCGTCGAGAGTGACCGCATGTTCGTGTACCGGAGCGCCTGCAACTCGATCCACTCGCGCGCGATCCGGTCGCGCAGTATGGCGTCCGTGACCTTCCGCTCCTTCGCGAGCGCGATCAGCTTGCGAACGGCCGCGTCGAGCGTCGCCGCGAGCGCGAAGCCGAGCGTGCCGCGCTCGTGCAACAGCGTGGTCATCGCGACCTGCCAGCCGCCGCCGACCTCGCCGAGCAGGTTCTCCTTCGGCACGTGGACGTCCGTGAAGAAGATCTCGTTGAACTCGGCGTGGCCGGTGATCTGCGTCAGCGGCCGCACCTCGACACCGGGCGTCTTCATGTCGACGACGATGTAGGTCAGCCCCTTGTAGCGCGGCGCCGAGGGGTCGCCCAGGCCGACGAGGATGCAGTGGTCCGCGATGTGCGCGAACGACGACCACACCTTCTGGCCGTTGACGAGGAAGTGGTCGCCCCTGTCCTCGACCCGGGTGCGGACGTTGGCGAGGTCGCTGCCGGCGTCGGGCTCCGAGAAGCCCTGGCACCAGATCTCGTCGGCGGTCAGGATCTTCGAGAGGTACCGGTCCTTCTGGGCGTCCGTCCCCCACGCCATGATCGTCGGGCCGGCCATCCCGATCCCGATCACGCCGATGTGGCCCGGCGCCTCGGCGCGCGCGATCTCCTCGAGGAAGATCGCCTGGTGGCTGTACGGCGCGGCGGAGCCGCCGTACTCCTTCGGCCACGTCAGCCCTGCGTAGCCCGCCTCGCCGAGCTTCCGGCTCCACTCGCGATCGGCCTCCTCGAACCGGCGGCCGCCGCGCCGCCGGGACGCCTCCGGGACGTTCTGCGCGATGAAGTCGCGCACCTCCTGCCGGAACCGTGCCTCGTCGGGCGTGTCGCGGAGATCCATCGGGAGGATCTTATGCGCCCGGCGGCCGAGGCAGAATTCGTCCGCGCTAACGCCTGCGCGCCGACGCCGCGAGCGACGGCGGCGTGTACCCCGCATCGGCCGGGTTCAGGGTCGTCCCCGGCGGCACGACCTCGTCGATCGCGTCGAGCAGGTCGTCGGCCAGCCGCACGTCCTCCGAGCCGAGCTGGCTCTCGAGCTGCTCCATCGTCCGCGGGCCGATGATCGCGGACGTGACCGCGGGATGCCGCAGCACGAATGCGAGCGCGAGCCGGACGAGCGAGACGCCGGCGCCGTCGGCGAGCGCGGCGAACCGGTCGGCCGCATCGAGCTTCCGTTTGTTCTCCGGCAGCGAGAGGTCGAACCGCTTCGGGATCCGCTCCGCGCGCGTCGACCGCGGCGGCTCCGCGCCCTTGCGGTAGCGGCCGGAGAGCCACCCGCCCGCGAGCGGGCTCCACGTGATCACGCCCATCCCGTACCGGGCGCACACCGGGAGCACGTCGCGCTCGATCCCGCGGACCAGCAGCGAGTACGGCGGCTGCTCGCACACGAACCGCTCGCGGCCGCGCCGCTCGGCGACCCACTGCGCCTCGACGATCTCGTGCGCTGGGAACGTCGAGGACCCGAACGCGCGGATCTTGCCGGCGCGCTGGAGGTCCGTCAGCGCGCCGAGCGTCTCGTCGATGTCGGTGTCGGGCTCGGGCCGGTGGATCTGGTACAGGTCGATCCAGTCCGTTCGCAGGCGGCGGAGCGACTGCTCGATCGCGTGGACGATCCAGCGGCGCGAGTTCCCCGAGCGGTTCCGTCCCTCGCCCATCCGCCCGTGCACCTTCGTCGCGAGGATCACGTGCTCGCGGCGACCCTCGAGCGCCTTCCCGACGATCTCCTCCGACTCGCCCTGCGCGTAGACGTCGGCGGTGTCGATGAAGTTGATGCCGCCGTCGAGCGCACGATGGACGATCCGGATCGACTCGTCGTGGTCGCGGTTCCCCCAGGCGCCGAACATCATCGCGCCGAGGCACAGCGGGCTGACCTCCATTCCGGTGCGGCCGAGGTTCCGGTACTCCATCAGCGGCCGGTCGCCTCCTCGCCTCGAAGGGTCATGCAGGTCGATGTCGAGTGGGCGACGAGCGAGCCGCTCTCGTCGGTGATGCGGCACTCGACGAGCCCGATCGTCCGCCCCGCCTTCACGACCTCCGCCGTTGCCACGACGCGGCCGGTCCAAACCGGCTTGAGGTAGTTCATCTTCAGCTCGAGGGTCGCGAAGGTCTCGTCGTCGGCGAGGCGCGAGACGTACGCGGCGCCCATCGCGCCGTCCGCGAGCACGCAGAGGATGCCGCCCTGGAGCGTCCCGAGCGGGCTCATGTGCCGCTTGTCCGCGTCGAGCTCGAAGGTGGCCGTCCCCTCGTCCATCGCCGTCAGCCGCATTCCGACGAGGTCCGCCACGGGAGGCGGCGGCAGGCGGCCGTCGAGGATCGCGCGGAAGCGCCCGCCCGTCACGGCGTCAGCACCGTCCGGACGACGTCACCGTCCTTCATCGCGTCGAACGCCTCCTCCCACCGGTCGAGCGTCGCCGTCCGAGTGAGCATCCCCGCGAGGTCGAGCTTCCCCTCGAGCGCCCACTGCGCGAGCCTCGGGAAGTCCTGATCGGCGACATGGTCGCCCCCGTGGGAGACGGCGATCCGCGTCCGCTTCGCGAAGAGCCGCGGCAGGTCGATCTCGGCACGTTCTCCGCTCGGCGAAAGCCCGATCAGGACGACCGTTCCGCCGGAGGCGGCGAGCGAGACCGCGAGCTCGAACGTCGCGCGCCGACCGACGACGTCGAAGGCGAAGTCGACCGGTCCCTCGCCCACGTCGGTCGCGCCGAACCGCCGCGCCTGCTCGAGCTTCCGCTCGTCGAGGTCGATCGCGCGGATCTCGGCCGCGCCAGCGATCCGTGCGCCCTGGATGACGGACAGCCCGACGGCGCCGCACCCGATCACGGCCACCCGGGCGGCCGGCCAGACCTTCGCCGTCTCGAGCACGCTCATCACCCCCGTCGCGACGGCGCAGCCGATCAGGCATGCCTGCTCCACCGGCAGCTCGCGCGGGACCGGGACCGCCGCGACTGCGGGGACGACGGTGCGCGTGGCGAACGTCCCGGTCCGGAGGACCGGCGTCAGCACGTCGCCGCCGGAGCGGTGGAGCCGGCCGGCCGCAGCCGGCGGCCGGCTGCACTGCCGCGGCTCGCCCCTGCGGCACGCGCCGCAGGCGCCGCACGCGGTCTTCCAACCGATCACGACGCGGTCCCCGACGGAGAGGCCGTCGACGCCGTCGCCGACCGTCTCGACGGTGCCGGCGCCTTCGTGCCCGAGGAGGACGGGATAGGGGTGGCCCCACCCGTCCTGCTCGATCACGTGCAGGTCGCTGTGGCAGACGCCGGTCGCCTCGATCCTGATCGCCACCTCCCCGGGGCCGGGGTCGTCGACGGCGATCTCTTCGAGCGCGACCCGCCCGCGCTCGCTCAGGACGACGCCGCGGTCACCCATTCGCGGTCGAGCTCGCGGACGGACGTGCCGCCCATCAGCGCGAGGTTCAGGTCGATCTCCGCCATCAGGTTCTGGATCAGCTCCTCGACGCCGCGCGCGCCTCCGACGGCGAGAGCGTAGGCGTACGGCCGCCCGAGCAGGACGGCGTCGGCGCCGAGCGCGACCGCCTTCAGGACGTCCGCGGCGCGGCGGATCCCACTGTCCATCAGGACGACGGCCTCCGGGAGCACGTCGCGGACCTCGACGAGCGCGTCGAGCGCGGCGAGCGCCCCGTCGACCTGTCGGCCGCCGTGGTTCGACACGATCACGCCGTCGCAGCCGTGATCGAGCGCGCGCCGCGCGTCGGCGGCCGTCAGCACGCCCTTCACGAGCAGCGGGAGCCGCGTCCGGCCGCGGAGCCAGTCGAGGTCGTCCCAGGTCAGCCCGAGGTTCGGGAAGGTCGCCAGCATCGTCGCGGCGGCCGTCAGCAGGTCGTCCTCGGGCGCCTTGGCGAGTCGCGAGCGGAACACGGGGTCGCTGAAGAACTGGCCGCACCCCTCGCCGTCCAGGAACGGCAGGTAGGCGAGCCGGAGGTCGCGCGGCCGCCAGCCGAGGGTCAGCGTGTCGAGCGTCACGACGATCGCGCCGTAGCCCGCCGCCTCGGCGCGCTCGACGAAGCTCGCGCAGATGTCGCGGTCGTTCACCCAGTAGAGCTGGAACCACCGCGGACACCCCGTATCGGCGATCTCCTCGATCGAGTGCGTCGCGGCGGACGAGAGGACGAGCGGGACGCCCGACGACGCGGCGGCGCGCGCGGCGCCGACCTCGCCCTCGGGATGGACGATCGAGAGCACGCCGATCGGCGCGAGGAGGAACGGCGCCGGCGAGCGCGTGCCGAGCACCTCCACCGAGATGTCGCGCTGCACGTTCCCCGCCAGCATGCGCGGCCGGAGCCGCCAACGCTCGAACGCGCCGAGGTTCGCGCGCATCGTCGACTCGCCGCCGGCCCCGCCGGCGACGTACCCGAACGGCCCCGGCTCGAGCTTCTCCTCGGCCGCGCGCTCCCAGTCCTCCGGCGCCACGGGCCACTCCGGCGGCTGCCGTGCGATGTACAGCGCGTTCTGGACCAGCGAGCCGCTGAAGCTCATGTTGCGATCCTATTGCGGCCGCCACGATGGGAGTGCAAGCGGCGGCGGCACGCGATAGATTGGCGCAGAACTCAGGCAGTGAACCTCGTCGAGTCTGCAGGCCGGAGGCCGCCCCGAATGCCGCAAGCGACGCGTCAGGCACTGGAGCTCCTGCAGGAGACCCTCATCGGGGAGGCCGCGGCGAGAGGCGCCGCGGCGGTCTTCGTCACCGGCGACGACCTGCGGTACGTCGCGGTCAACGAGGCGGCGTGCGACGTGCTCGGCTACACGCGCGACGAGCTGCTCGCGCTGCCGGTCTCGGACGTCGTGATCAGCACCGCCGAGAAGCTTCGCAACGCGAGCCTCGACGTCATGGACGGGCAGACGCTCTACGGGACGGCCCGCGTGCGGCGGAAGGACGGCGACGAGTTCTCCGTCCGCTACGTCAGCTTTCGCGGCTCGATCAGCGCGCTGCGCCAGGTCGTGACGGTGACCTGGCCGCTCGACGACGACGTCGATTCCGGCGACGGGCACGCGAGCGCCGCCGCGGGCCGAGCGCTCGTCCTGATCGGCCGTCAGAAGACGTCGAGCACCGGAAACGCCGCGTCGACCTCGACGCACGCCTGGAGGTAGAGGGCGGTGCCGGGGTCGCCGGTCCAGAGCGTGTAGCGGCCGCGGCCCTGCACCTCGCGCGCCCGCTCGACCTGCTCCACCGCGTGCATCGCGAACCGGCGGGCGCGCTCGAGCCACCGCTCGTCGCCCGTCCGCTCGAGAAGCTTCAGGAACGCGTAGCCGTTGCCCGCCGTGCCGTGACACAGGCCGGGGCCCTTCTCGAGCGGCCCCGCCCGCCACGTCAGCTCTCCGCCGCCCTCGAGGAGCTCAGTCAGCCCCTCGTCGGCAGGCGCAAGCGCGGCGAGCGACGCGACGATCCCGGGCGCGCCGTGGCACCACTGAACCCTGAGCTTCTCCGGGTTCCCGACTTCCTCGAGCGACGGCGCCCACTGCACGAGCCCGTCCTCGCGCAGTGCATGGCGCGCGATCACATCGAGCGTTCGCCGTTCGAGCTCCAGCTTCCGGTCCGCTGAGAGGAGGTCTCCGCGACCGAGCACGAGGACGTTTCCGACGAGCCCGTGCGCCGGCCCGAAGACGTGCCCCTTCCAGCCGCGGAAGTCGTACTCCCAGAGGTCGCCGCGCCACTCGTCCCACAGCCAATCCGCCGACGCGCGCCAAGCGTCGACCCACGCTTCGTCTCCGGTCCGCTCCCACATCAGCTGCGCGGCGAGCATCGTCCCCGGCGCGCCCCACAGGAGCTCGCGCGACGGGTTCTGCACGTTGCTTCTCACGACGTCGAGCAAACGTCGCTCGAACTCCGGCCTCGGCTCGAACGCGTGCGCGACGAGGAGCACGCCCGCCTCCCCCAGCAGAAGCGACGGGAGCGCGCCGCCTAGATCCTCCTCGAAGTCGGGCCGCGCCGCGTAGCGCTCCGGCAGCGTCGCCGCGACCGGCGTCCAGTCGCGGCGGCGCGCGGCCGATCCGGCCCTTGCGAGCCGGTCGAGGGCCCAGACGACACCCGCGGCGCCGAGGTAGAGGCAGGTCACCTGCTCCGATTCCTTCACGTCGTCGAGCGGGTGCCCCGGCCAGAGCCGAACCGGATCGAACGCGGCTTCTGCGTCCGCAACGATCCGCGAGACGGCATCCCGCACCGCGGCCTCGTCCCAGCGACGGTCCGTCAGCGGCTCGTGAGCCTCGTCACGAAAGAGCATGCGGGACGATCGTAGTGGCCCATGACGCGGATGCCGCGCTCGGTCATGGTCGCGCGGTGGCTCTCGCGATGCGACCGTTTCTCGAGCAAGCGCCTCTGATGCGGTCCGGGGTGCCGGAGGTGGAGGTCGAGGTGGTTGACCGCGACCTTCACGAGCGCGACTATCGCCTATCGGAGACGTGACGGCCGAATCGGAGACACCCGAGCTCGTGGTCGAGAACGGAACGGCGCGCCTCGCCGTTCGCGACCGCGGCGGCACCGGGCCGCCCGTGCTTCTCGTCCACGGCTTCACGGGCACGTCGTACGACTTCGTCTCGCTCGGGCCGCGTCTCGCGGCGCACCACCGCGTCGTCGAGCTGGAGCTACGAGGGCACGGCCGCTCGACCGGCGATTCGTGGACGTGGCGCGACGCGATCTCCGATGTCGAGGCGACTGTCGCGCACCTGCAGCTCGTCGACGCGGCCGTCGTCGGCTTCTCGTTCGGAGGCATGGTCGCGGCCTCGTACGCCGCCGCGCACCCGGAGACGCCGGCGGTCGTCAACATCGACGGCTACGGGCTCGCCGGGGTCGACCGGTACGCGCCGACCGGCGGCGCGACCGCCGACCGCCTGGAGGAGCTTCGTGCGTTCCGCCGCTCGCGTGTCGGGAGGACGCTGACGGAGGAGGAGGTCGGCGCGCGCCTCGACAGGTCCGCGGAGGCCGCCGCCGCGGCCGGCCGCTCGCCGCGCGACGCGCGCGACGGCGCGCTCAGAAGGCTCCGGCGTTTGCCCGACGGCGCATGGGTGAGGCTCCCGCCGCCGGCAGTCGGCCTCGCGATGGTCGAAGCGACCGAGACGCTCGACGTGCTGTCGCTGTACCCCCGGATCGAGTCGCCCCTGCTGACCGTGCTCGCGCTGCGACCGGACGCGGCGCCGCGACTGGATCTCTCGTGGGTGCCGGAGCTGTCCGCGGCCTACATCGAGGGTCTCCGGGCAGAGCTGGCGCGCCTCGCGGCGGCGCGCCCGAACCTCGAGCTCCTGGAGGTGGACGCAACGCATGTCGACCTCGTGCATCGTCGCGACGTCGCCGCGTCGATCGCGGACTTCATCGCGCGACACGCGTTCGAAGCGTGAGGTCTAGCGCTGTGCCGACGCTCGACGTCAAGACCGTCCCCGCCAACGAGGCGAGCTGCGGCGACCTGCGGGCGATCTTCGGCACGCGCGGCGATACCTCGAGGTGCCACTGTCAGAGGTACAAGATGCAAAAAGGACGTCCTGCTGAGCGAGCTGCACGTCGGTACCTGCGGCGCCTTCGCCGCCGCGGGGCTCGCGGAGGTGAGCCGGCCGACGCTTCGCCGGGCCGTCATGCGGATCGACTTCTAGGCGTGCCGGGAACGCGCACGATCTGGCTGAGGGCGGTGGCTCTCGCTGCCGCCGTTGCCTCGCTGACGATCAACTTCGGCCTGATCGACCTGATCGACGGGTTCACCGGGTACGTCGACGAGGCGCGCAACCAGGTCCTCGACGTGGGCTGGGGCGCGATCTTCGGCGTCGTTCTTCCCGTCGGCCTGCTGGCGCAGCTCCGCCGTCCCGAGCGGCGGATCGCAGGGGTTCAGCAGACGGCGGTCGTCGCGCTTGCGCTTGCGATCGCGGGTGTCGCCGGCGGGAGTTGGTGGTATCTCGCGCTCGCCGGGGGAATCGCGGCCGTCGCGGCCGTCGTGCTCGCGCTGCATCCGGCGCGGCAGTCGTTCCTCGAGCGCGGGCGGCAGCCTGACCCGACGATGCTCGCGCTGGCGGCCGTTGCCGCCGGCCCCACCCTTGTCTACGCGTGGCGGACGGCGGCGGCGCAGCGAGACCATCGTCCACCCGCCGACGCCGTGTCGAACGGCCTGCACCACTGGACCGTGATGGCGGCGCTCAGCCTCGTCGTCCTCCTGCTCGTGCTGCTCGCCGCCGCTCGTACGTCGGGCGCGCGAATCCCGGCGACAAGCGCGTCGGTCGCCGCGGGCGCGTGGGCGATCTCGTGCCTGCTCGCGCCACCCGACGCAGCGGGCAGCGAAGGGCACTTCTGGGCGTGGGCGACCCTCGCGTGGGCCCTTGTCACGTTCGCCGCCGCGTGGCCCCGAACGCGGCGGCGGCCGGTCGCCGCAGAAGCTCGGCCTCAAGCGACCTGACTCCCGCCGCGCGTTGTTTTCGGCTTAGACTCGTGGCCCAACCCGGAGGAGGCGAGCGTGGCAGAGGCAGAGAAGAAGAACTTCGACACGCCGGACGAGGTGCGCGAATTCCCGAAAGGGCATGCGGAGATCGTCAAGGTCGGAGGCGGCGAGGTCAGCCGGATGGTGCTCGAGCCGGGATGGCGCTGGTCGGAGCACGTCAAGCCTGTCGCGGGCACCGACCTGTGCGAGGCGCCTCATTTCCAGTACGTGATCTCGGGGCGGGTCGGGGTCCGGATGGAGAACGGGACGGAGCTCGAGGTCGGTCCCGGAGACGTCAACGTGTTGCCGCCGGGCCACGATGCCTGGGTCATCGGCGACGAGACCGCCGTCGCGATCGACTGGGGCGGCGCGCACGTCTGGGCGAAGCCGCAGAGCTGAATCCGGCCCGCGCCGCCTCGCCGCGCCTTCGTCAGCCGTTTGCGATCGCGACCAGCTGGTCGACCACGGCGTCGACCGGCTGTGTCGCGTCGACCTCATGGGTGCAGCTCGCGCGGAGCAGGGGCTCGACCTCGGCCAGGTGGCGGAGGATGAGGTCGCGCTCGTCGCCGCTCTTGCCGTAGTCGTTCGTCGTCCTCGCGGCGATGCGGCGCAGGAGGACCTCGGCGGGCGCACTGAGGAGAACCACCGCGTGGAACCGCGCGTAGAAGCGCCCCTGGTTCGAGACGGTGCCCGAGACGTAGAGCGTCCCGCCCGCGTCGCGCGCCAGCAGCTCCGCCATGCGGTCCTCGCGCCAGACGTACCCGCCGTCGCTGTCCGACCACTCGCTCCAGCCGCCGGTGTCGGTGTCGACGACCCTGAAGCCTCGCCTTCCGAGCTCGGCCAGCGCCGTCGACTTCCCGGTACCCGACATCCCGGTTACGAGGATCCTCCGCATCGCCGGCAGGCTGACTCGACGTGTCACGCGCCTGCGAGCGCGCGCACGCGCCCAGCCGCCTCGGCGAGGCGTTCGCGGCCGATTCGGCCGGCCTCGACGGCGGCGACGATCCCGTCGGCGTAGCGCAGCGCGTCGGCGCCGCCGGCGAGCAGAAGCAGGTCGGCCCCGGCTTCCAGCGCGGCCTCTACGGTCTCGGAAACACCGCGACCGGCCTCGATCCCCTGCATGTCGAGGTCGTCTGTCACGACGACGCCGGAGAACCCCAGGTGCTCCCGCAGGAGGCGGACGGCAGCGGGGGAGATCGACGCCGCGACCTTCGCGTCGACCGTCTCGGCGACGGCCGCGCCCAGCATGACGGCGTCCACGCCGGCTTCGATCACCGCTCTGAACGGTCCGAGATCGGTCTCGAACACGGTCTCGTCGCGCGCGATCCGCGACACGCCGAGGTGCGGGTCGAGCAGTGCGCGGCCCTCGCCGGGGAAATGCTTCGCGGTCGCGCGGAGGCCGGCCGCGCGCGTCGCGCGGACGAAGGCCGTGCCGACCCGCGCGACCTCGGCAGCGTCCCCGAGGACCACCCGTCCCGCGAGCTGGGGCGCGGGCTCGCGCGCGACGTCGACGATCGGCGCGAGGAAGAGCGTCACGCCGAGCTGCGCGGCGGCGGCCGCAACCGCGGCGACCGCAGCCTCGATCTCGGCCTCCCCCAGTCCCGCGAGCTCGGCGTGGCCCGGCAGCGGCGGGACGAGCCGGTGGAGCCGTTGGATCCCCGGCAGCTCCTGGTCGACGGCGACGATCGCGCGCCCGCCGGCCGCCGCGTGGACCGCCGCCGTGAGCCCCACGAGCCAGTCCGCCGTCTCCTCCCGCATGCGCGCATGCGACATCCCGCGCGCGACGTACTCGAGTCGCGTCTCGCCGAGCAGGACGGCGAGCCCGCCCCGCTCGAGGAACCGCCGCGTGTCCGGGTCGAGCGTCGGCCCCGGCAGGACGGCGAGGACGACCGCGTGCGCGTCGGCGCGGAGGTCGTCGGCGGCGGACATGACGAGATGATGACGCTAGGATCACGCGCCCTGCACCCACGAGGAGGACGAATGCGCGTAGAGGAAGCAAGCTCGGAAGAGACCCCGTACGGCCGCTACATCACCTCCGACGGCTGGTTCGTGCTCAACCTCGGGGAGGCGCTAGCGGTTCGGAACGAGGAGAAGGGCGGCGCGATGTACCCGCTGGAGCCCCAGGACTCGCAGTTCCGGAACTTCGGCGCACGTGTCCGTGTCCTCTGGCCCGGCGACCCGAACGCGCTCTACCACGCCGAGGCCGCGCAGGAGGGATTCCTCGTGCTGGCGGGCGAATGCACGCTGATCGTCGAAGAAGAGGAGCGGCCGCTACGGCAGTGGGATTACTTCCATTGCCCGGCCGGCACGCGGCACGTGATGGTCGGTGCCGGCGACGGGCCTTGCGCGATTCTGATGATCGGGGCGCGTCCGGACGAGCCGATTCGGTATCCGGTCAGCGAGGTCGCGGCCAGGCACGGCGCGTCCGCCGCCAAGGAGACCGGCGTACCGGACGAGGCCTACGCCGACTGGCCGGGCGATTACACGCCGGTGCGTCTGCCGTGGCCGCTCGACTCCACCTCTCGATGAGTCGACAGGTCGCGCCGATCTCGAGCGCGCGCTTGCCCGCCGCTGACTTGGCGACGTGAACATCGCACCGCCGGAGGTCACGGCCGGCGAAGCGGTGCTCGACTTCTAGCGGCCGCCGGTCGTCGCGGGGGGAGTCGCCGCCCAGCGTCCATGGACGCGGTTCGGTGACGACCTCGTACGGGCTCTGACCGTCTGCCCGCACCGCATCCCCTGCGGTGTTTCGTCGTGTCACGCGAGCACACGGGCGTGGAGACGCTCAACCAAGGACGACCGGCTGAAGGTCGTTCTCGAGCCCTGACGCCGTATCCTCGCCACTACGACAGGCAGCGAAGGATCGGAGAGAACATGGCGTCGACAGGTCGTCCGGACGGCGAAGCCGCTTCGGCGAGCATCTCCAGGCGGATTCACGAGTTGGGGGATTGGCGAGGAGAGACCCTCGCTCGTGTCCGGCAGCTCATTCACGATGCCGACCCGGACATCGAGGAGGAGTGGAAATGGGAGAAGCCATCCTCGGGCGGAACCCCCGTCTGGTCCCATGAGGGCGGCGTCTGCACGGGCGAGGCGTACAAGCAGGTCGTGAAGCTCACCTTCTTTCGCGGCGCCTCCCTCGAGGACCCGAAGGGGCTCTTCAACTCCAGCCTCGAAGGGAACACGCGGCGTGCGATCGACCTCCGCGAAGGAGAGTCGATCGACGAGACCGCCTTCAAGCAACTGATCCGAGACGCGGTGGCGGCGAACGCCGCAGCGCGCGCTCAACGGACGGCGAAGAAGAAGTAGGCGCGGCGAGCGCCGCCGCCGGCCTGCTCGTCGACCGGTGATCCCGGGGGCGGTGCGGTTCTCTCGATTTACCAGGAACGCGGCGGGAACACGACGTTCTTCGTGCGACACCTCGCCTTCCGCGCCCTCCTGTGGATCACGCTCCCGATCCTGCGTGCGACCGTGCTGGTCGCACGTCTCGTCGAGCGCACCCGCGAAGACGGCGAGCACATGGTTGGCGACGCTCGTCCTGTTGCTCGGTTGGGTCCCCTGCCGCTGCGCGTCGCTTGCCTGTTCGCCGCGTGCAAGACGCTCGCAACGTCGCGCGACCGCCCCGTTTCGGTGCCGTTGCTGTAGAGCGCCCTGGGGCCGAAGAATCAACTTCTGGGCTTGCAGCATCGCCCAGTGGATCCCCACCTGCCGAGCCCGCGCCACGTCGCGCGCGCCCCGCGCAGGCGGCATCGGGTGGTCGCGCGGGGATCCGCGGCCGCGCCGCCGAGTATCGTCGCTCGGTGGCCGACGGAACGACCTTCGGTTTGATGAGGGAAATCGTGTTGGCGAGTCAGGGCGACGCGCCGTCGAGCGCTCTGCTCGCGCACATCTGTCGGGTCGTCTCGCAGTCGTTCGAGTTCGAGCGGGTTGCGGTCGTCCGATATCACGAGCGGCTTGGCGAGGTCGCGCCGGTTGCGATCGTCGGGGAATCGGGTGCGGCGATCCCGCCGCCGCTTCCGATCCACGAGGCGCCGGCGCTCGAGCGCGCGCTCGCTGCGCAGCAGGTCGTGTTCGTCGCCGACGCGCGCGAGGAAGGGGCTCTCGCGGACCGTCTCATCGACGAGTGGGGCGTCACCTCGATGTTCTGCGTCCCGCTCTCGAGCTCCGGGCGCTGCCTCGGGTTCCTGCTGGGCGACCGGCGCGGCGCGCGGTTCGAACTGGATGCCGGGGCGCTCGCCGCGTTGGACGTCGTCGGCGTGGTCACGGCGACGCTGCTCGAAAAGCTGCTCGTCGCGGAGGAGCTGCAACGGCTCGACTCGATGAAGAGCGAGTTCATCGCGATCGCGTCACACGAACTGCGCACGCCGCTCACGAGCGTGTACGGGATCAGCCTCACGCTCGACGAGCGCGGCGACGCCTTGAGCGCCGGCGAGCGGCGCCAGCTGCGCCGCACGCTCAGGGAGCAGGCGGAGCGGCTGCGTACGCTCGTCGACCAACTACTCGACCTCTCCCGGTTCGACGTCGCCGTAGTTGAGATCTCGCCGACATCCATGCCGCTCGCAACGAAGCTGCACGAGCTCGTCGAGCTGCTCGCGCCCGACCAGCAGGTGGCGATCGACATCGATCCCCAGCTCACCGGCTGGGTCGACCCCGTGGCGTTCGACCGGATCGTGTCGAACCTGCTCTCGAACGCTCTCCGCTACGGCCGACTCCCGATCACGATCAGCGCGACCGGTGGCGAAACGTACCTGCGGCTCGCGGTCGAGGACCGCGGAGCGGGCGTCGCTGACGATTTCGTTCCGCGCCTGTTCGAGCGCTTCTCGCGCAGCGAGAACTCGATGCACGCGGTTGCGGGTTCCGGTCTCGGGCTCGCCATCGCCCGCGCCTACGCCCGCGCCCACGGCGGCGACCTCGTGTACGAGCACGCGCGGCCGACAGGCGCACGCTTCGTCGTCACGCTTCCGACACAACAGCACGCGCTGCCCGAAGCGTCGCCGGCTCCTGACCGTCGTCCCGTGCCGCCGGGTGCCGCGTCGCCGTCGGCGCTCGGGCCGGTGATCGTCACCGTCTCGCCACCCGAGGCTGCGCGTGCCCTTCGCCGGTTACTCGACGACTACCACGCGGTGCTCGTCGCGCCCGATCGGGTCGAGATCAAGCCTATCGACCGCGTCCGCCGCGGAACCGTCATCTACCGCGTCATCCAGGTCGCTCAAACGATCGCCGACGAATACCACGACGCCGTCATGTACTTCGTCGCCGAAGACGGCAACCTCTGGCGACTGCCGCCGCCGCGGATCTGACGGTTCGACGCAGACTTGCGGTGGAGTCACAGGCAGTACAGGTGCCAGGCGAGCCGGCCGGCTGTGTCCCAGAAGCTGTCCGCCGCCTGTTGGCTGCCGGCCGACCCGTTCGCGCAGAGCACCACTTGCCGCTTGCCGTCCTCGCTGGAGAGTGCCAGCGTCGTGTGTCCGACCGAGAAGCCGATGTGGCCCCAGGCCGGACCGCAGGGCGATCGCTGGCGGCCCATCAGCGCTGTGATCTCGCCAATGCCGAGCCCGTACCGGTCGGTTTCCGGCCAGTCGGAGTCGACCGCCTGAAGCATCTCCGCGCGAAGGTGGTCGGGAAGGAACTCGCCGCCGAGCAAGGCGCGGAGCATCTTGGCGATCTCCCCCGCGGTCGAGACGACCCCGCCACCGGCCCGGTGGAAGGGCACGTCGATCTCGGTGACGTCTACCGGGCCAGCCTCGGCCGGCAGGACCGGGTTGTCAGCCGGCAAGTACCCTCGCGCACAGTCGCCAAGAAGCGGACCTCGACCAGATCGGTCTTCTCCAGGGCCAACGGCGCAAAGACGTGCTGTCGTAGCGCGTCGCGGAGGCCCACGCCCGTCGCCTCCTCGACCACGAGCCTCAGCACGACGTAGTTGCTGCCGTGATACGCCCACCCCTCGCCAGGCGGGAACAGGCGCGGCTTCTCCTTGACCAGCCGAAGCTCGTCACGCGGCCCGAGCTCCCAGCGACGGGCCGGGTCCCGACGATACGGCTCGAAGAACGCCACGACGTCACCCACGAAGTCGTCGAGCCCGCTCGTGTGGTTCAAGAGCTGGCGGATCGTGACCCCCTCAACAAACGGCGCGGCGTCTCCATCAAGGTCGAGCAGACCGTCCGCCACGAGTTGGAGGACGAGCGCGCCCACGAAGATCTTCGTCACGCTCCCGATTCGGAAGCGATGCTCGACGGTCAGCGACTCGCCCGCCGCGAGATCCGCGAACCCGGCCGCTGCCTCAACTCGACCGTCCGGCCCGAGGGCCACCACCGCCGCGCCGGGAACACCTGTTGCGACTACCGCCTCGAGCTGATCCTGAACCGCTGCCACGCCTGAATCGCGAGCCTAACCAGGCACAACAGCGAGTCGCTTCGGACGACCACCTACCTCGTACAGACCCGCAACACCTCCTGCCGCTCTCCCGCGGGCGGCGGCGTAACGGCGTTCGGCCGGGTCAGTCTTCGAATGAACGCTGAACGCAGACGTGGCTCATCGCGGTCGCCAACTGGCTGCGGCACCCTCGCGAAGTTGTCGGTCGTACTCGGCTTGGTCGTATTGACCCCGTGACTCGGCGACGAGGCCGTCGGCACCGATCGTCCACTCCTCGAAGCCGGCGATGCGCACAGACTTGCCCGTCTCGGCGCTCGTGCCGGTGCGCGACGTGGAAACAACAAGATTGACGAGACCTTTCACCGCGATCTGGCTGTGCGCCGGCGTTCGCGGGTGTCGCCGCTGAGGCGCGTGCCGTTCCGTTTTGCGTATTGATCGCTCCGCTGTGCGCAGGACCGATACTTTGAGCGAGCTCGATCGAGATCGCGGACGATGGACGCGGCGCACGGCGCGAGACGATGGCATGGCGCGCTTTCATGCGATCGAGGTCGCCTGCCACGAAGGAGGTTCAACCTGGCGGAACCCGTGCGAGGGGTGGAGTTCGAGGTCATCGCCTTCTACCGACTACCAGCCGGCGGAATCGCAGCGACGAGGCTGTCCACTGGCTCGCCGACCGCTGTGCTCGAGCGATCTCCGTACTACGTGCACGGGCCGACGACGCAGCCTTTCGTTCACCTTCTCGTCGCGCCTGCGAAGCGAGGGCGCGGCGTGGGAGCGCCCTTGTCGCGGCAGGCGTGCTCCAGCGTGCGCGCCAGCTCGACGACGGCGCTGCGCGGCGCTACGCGACGGCCTCTGGCGCCGGCTTACGCCGTGCGAGACGTCGGAGCCGAGCCGACGACCGGTCTGCGCGGTCGGTGCTCGATCTGCGGGCCGCAGACCTACCGGAGCCGGGCATTCCCGATAGGTTCGAGCTCATCACGTGGCTCGAGCGCGTCCCCGACGTGCACCTCTCGGCGTACGTGGAAGCGCGAGCGGCGATGGATGACGCGCCCGGCCCGGAGGGAATGGAGCTTCCGAGCGGGTCAGGCGGGAGGGTACGGGCATCCGAGGAGGCGCTCTTGCGCCGCGATCGTGAGATGCGGCTGACCGTCGCCATGGACGACCACGGCCGGGTAGTTGCGTTCACCGAGCTCCGCGTCTCGCGCGGCTCGAAACTGGGCTTCACCGACGACACCGGAACGGTCGCGGCGCTGCGCGGACGCGGCCTCGCACGGGCCGTGAAGCTGGAGTCGCTCCGCCGGCTCCGAGCCGATCATCCCGAGGTCGAGGTCGTCTCAACTTCGAACGCAGAAGAAAACACCGTCATGCGGCACCTCAACGAGTCCATCGGGTTTCGACCAACCGCAACCGTGACGGGTGCTGTCATAGAACTCCGGCAGTCCTAACAGCGGCAGCCAAACGCGGTGAACGTCGGCTGCGCGAGCGTCCTCTTCGCCTGTAGCCCGGAATTCAGCCGATCGCGCGTAGCGCGCGCTCCTGCCGCGGACCTCCGGACACCTAATCGCCAGCGGCGGTGCCCGGGGCAACCATCGGTTCGGGTCGCATTGCTGTAGTAGAGGCGCCTAGCGGATTCGAACCGCTGTAAACGGCTTTGCAGGCCGCTGCCTAACCACTCGGCCAAGGCGCCGCGCGGCGGAATGGTATCCGGCTGCGCGGGAACCGTCCGGGCGTGCCCGGGCGCAACCCGTATCCGACCGCCGCGGCGTTCATGCCCGACACGCTCTCGGTTCAGGCCCTCCGCGAGGCCGTGCAGGGCTGCCGCGGATGCCCGCTCTACGAGCGCGCGACGCAGGCCGTCTTCGGCGAGGGGCTCAAGAGCGCGGAGGTGATGCTCGTCGGCGAGCAGCCGGGCGATCAGGAGGACCTCGCCGGCGCGCCGTTCGTCGGCCCCGCAGGGAAGCTCCTCGACCGCGCGCTCGACGAGGCGGGCGTCGACCGGCGGAAGGCGTACGTCACGAACGCGGTCAAGCACTTCAAATGGAAGGCGCGCGGCAAGCGCCGGATCCACGACAAGCCGACGTGGACGGAGCAGATGGCGTGCCGGCCGTGGCTCGACGCCGAGATCGCGCTCGTGAAGCCGCGCGTGCTCGTCCTGATGGGCGCGACGGCCGGGCAGAGCGTGCTCGGCAAGAGCTTCCGAGTCACGCAGCACCGCGGCGTCGCGATCCCGTCCGACCTCGCGGAGCTCGTCACCGCGACGATCCACCCGAGCGCCGTCCTCCGCGGCGAGGATCGCGATGCGCTCTTCGCGGGCCTCGTCGACGACCTGCGTCTCGTCGCCGATCACCTCCGCGACGGCCCTTCCTAGCGCAACCGAAAAGCCGGAACCGGTGTGAGCGACACGCAGCTCGTGTCGAGACCGTCGGAGCCGCCGCGCTCGAGGAACGCGTCGATCACGCGCGGAACACAGCCGACGCCCGAGACCCCGTGGCCCTGATGCGGGACGACGACGATTTCCGCTCGTGGGAGCGCCGTCTTGATCCCGGCGATGTTCGACGGGGGGTCCTTCGGGTCCGCCCCGCCGACGAGCGCGAGCACGGGAGTATCGTCGCGCACCCGCGTCCAGTCCTCGGCCGCCGAGTCGGGCTTCGGCCAGGCCGCGCAGATCTCCGCGACCGCCGGGGCGCCGCGCGCCTCCGCCGCGAAGAGGTACGTGCCTCTTGCCGCCGCGATGATGCGCGTCGGGTCGCGCACGGCCCACGGCTCCGTGCACGTGATCGCCGGCGGCATCAGCATCCTGTCGTCGATTCCGGTGTCGGCGCGCGCAAGGGCCCGAATTGCGGAGACGAGCGACCCAAAGCGGCCGGCCTCGGCCTGCGACAGCACGTACGGAAGCTGTGCGGAGCCGTGTGCACCCGTCGAGATCTCATGGATCGCAGAGCCCGCAACCGCCGCGTCGACGACGACCGGCGAACCCTCGACCGTTGCGCGGACGGGCGCTCGGTCCAGCCGCGCGAGGAGCGCCGGTAGCCGCTGGAACCAGTGCGGGAACCGCTGCGCGCAGGCGCGATCGGCCTTGCACAGCTTGTCGAGCAGCACGAGCGCCCGGTGGGCGCTCCTCGCCCACCGTTCGAAGACGGGAATGTCGAGCAGCGTCGCTCCGTCGAGGACGACGGTTCGGACGGCGTCGGCGTGGCGGCGGAGATAGACCTGCGCGGCCGTCGCGCCGTACGAGCCGCCCCACACGGCGATCTGTCCGTACCCGAGCCAGCGGCGTACGGCGTCGAGGTCGTCCATCGCGACCGGCGTTCGGTACTGCAGAACGTCGGCCGGCGTTGCGAAGAGGCACGCGTGGACGAAATCGGCGACCGAGTGGAAGCCGGCGGTGGCCTCCGTGCAGCGGAGGGGGTTCGAGCCGCCGACGCCCCGCTGGTCGACGAACACGATGTCGCGGTGGCCATTGACGCCCGCCCAGCTGGTCGCGATCGCGGGAAGTTCGCGCCGAGCGGCGCCGCCGGGGCCGCCGGCGATGTAGAAGACGGGATCGGGCCGCCGCGGCCGTCCGCTCGCCGGAAGGACGGCCACCGCGACGTCGATCGTCCGTCCGCCGGGGACGCTGCGGTTCTCGGGCACGGTCAACGCGCCGCAGCGCGCCGCCGTCCCGTCGATCGTGCAGGGCGCGAGCGGCGTCGTCGCCGCGGCGGTCTGCGGCAGGAACGCGGCGACGAGCGCGACGATGAGCCCGCAACGCACCACAGTGGGAGCATTGCGCCTCCGAAGACCGCCGCCGTCGGCATTTTTCCGCCGCCCGCTCGGGGAGAGACCCCCCGTTCCAGCCGACCGGTTTCTCCGTCAGAGGGCGCGAAGCACGGCCAGGTCGTCCGCGGAGGGACGCCACGCGCCGGCCTCTGCGTTCGCGCGCACCTGCGCGGGCTTCGTCGCGCCTGCGATCACGGACACGACCGGCGCCACGGCCGCGAGGCCGCCGATCGCCACCTCGAGCAGCGTCGCCCCGTGCTCGCGCGCGAACGATTCGAGCGCCGCGACGGCGTCCCAACGCGCGTCCGAGATCTCTCGGCCATGGAGCCTCGTCCCCTCGGGCGCCGGCTCCGCGCGGCGGTACTTCCCCGTCAGGAGCCCGCTCGCGAGCGGGAAGTACGGAATGAACCCGACACCGACGCGCTCGCAGGTCGGGAGCAGATCGCGCTCTGCGTCGCGCACGAGCCAGGAGTACTCGCTCTGCTCGGAAACATACGGCCCACGCGCGAGCGAGACCGCGCGCTCGATCGTCTCGGGCCGGTAGTTGGACGTCCCGTACGCACGGATCTTCCCGTCGTCGACCAGCTCGTCGAGGGCTGCGATCGTCTCCTCGAGCGGCGTCTGCGGATCCTCCTGGTGGTGCTGGTAGAGGTCGACGCGGTCCGTCTGGAGGCGCTCCAGGCTGGCCTCCAGAGCCTGCCGCACGCGCTCTCGCGCGCCGCCTCCGTGCCCGCCTTCACCGCGGCCGCCGAACTTCGTCGCCAGGACGACACGATCACGGCGCCCCTTCAGCGCCCGCCCGATGAACGTCTCGCTCAGGCCGTCGCCGTAGATGTCGGCGGTGTCGAAGAAGGTGACGCCGGCGTCGAGCGCGGCGTCGATCACGGCGCGAGTCGCGTCCTCGTCGATGCGGCGTCCGAAGTTGTTGCAGCCGAGGCCGACGACCGGCACCTCGAGCGGCCCCAGACGCCGCGTCTCCATCGGACGAGCGTATAGGTTCGGCTACGTGCGGCACTGGGAGGACTTCACCGTCGGCGAGACCACCGAGCTCGGCGAGGTCGAGGTGACGCGCGAAGACATCGTCGAGTTCGCGCGGAGATTCGATCCGCAGCCGTTCCACCTCGATGACGAGGCCGCCGCGAGCGGCCCATACGGCGGCCTGATCGCCAGCGGCTGGCACACCGCGTCGCTCTTCATGGGCCTCTTCGTCCGCTCGATCCTGCTCGACTCGGCGTCGATGGGATCGCCCGGGATCGACGGCCTGCGGTGGACGGCGCCCGTGCGACCGGGCGACCGCCTGACGGGGCGCGTGACCATCAACGCGATGGAGCCGTCCGCCAAGCGGCACGACCGCGGCACCGTCTTCACGACGAGCGAGGTCTTCAACCAGGACGGGACGCTCGTGATGACGCTCGACGCACGCGGATACTTCCGCCGGCGAACCTGATCGCGACCCCCCGAGTACGATCGGCCCGTGGACGCCGACGGTGAGGCGCACGCGGACGCGCTCGCGCGCGGGCGCACCGCGCTCGAGCAGCACCGGTGGGCGGACGCACGCGACGCGTTCTCGTCGGCGCTCGAAGAGGCGCCGTCCTCCCCCGAGGCGCTCGACGGTCTGGGCGTCTCGCTGTGGTGGCTCGACGAGGTTCCCGACGGGATCCGGAACCGCGAGGCTGCCTATGCGGGGTACCGCCGCGCCGGGCGCGACGCCGACGCCGCGCTGCTCGCCCTCTGGGTCTCGCACCAGCACCGGCTCCTCGGCCGCCCGTCGGCGGCGAACGGCTGGCTCGCGCGGGCCGAGCGGCTGCTCGCCGATGCCGAACCGTCGGCGGCGCACGGGTGGCTCGCGCTCGAGCGCGCACGCTGCTCGTCCTCGGCCGAGGACATCGCCGCCCACGCGCAGACGGCGATGGAGACGGCTTCGCGCTTCGGCGACACCGACCTCGAGGTGTTCGCCCTCAGCCTCGTCGGCTACGCCAAGGTGGCGCTCGGCCGAACGGAAGACGGCATGACGAACCTCGACGAGGCCGCCGCCGCGGCGAGCGCCGGCGAGGTCAGAAGCCTCCAGACCGTCGGCGAGACGTACTGCAGCGTCCTCGTCGCCTGCGACGTCGCCGGCGACGTCGAGCGCGCCGTCGAATGGTCGGGCTTCGTCGACGACTTCGCGCGACGACACGCGCTGACACCGCTCTTCGGCGTTTGCCGGACGATCTATGCCGAGGTGCTGATCGCCGCCGGCCGCTATACGGAGGCCGAGGAGGCGCTCGCGGCGGCGCAGCGCGCCCATTCCCGAACGCATCCCGCGATGGCAGCGCCTGCGGCGGCGCTCCTCGCCGAGCTCCGAATCCGGCAGGGCCGCGTCGACGAGGCCGAGCGGCTCCTGGCGCCCTGGGAGGATCACGGCGGGACGCGCCGCGCGCGCGCTGCCGTCGCGATCGCCCGCGGCGCCTACGACGTCGCGGCCGTCGACCTCGCGCGCGCGGCCGACGCCCGCGGCGCGAGCCTGCTCGGGGTGCCGCTTCTCCGGCTCCTCGTCGACGCCCACCTCGGTGCCGGAGACGTCGACGCCGCAGCGGCGACGGCGGCGCGGCTGGAGGAGATCGCAAGCCGCACGGGCCGCGCGATCGCTCGCGCCGCGGCCGCGCTCGCGCTCGCGGAGGTCGCGCTCGCGCGCGGAGCGGACGCGACGGCGGACGCTCGCGCGGCGGTGTCGGCGTACGGAGCGCTTGCGATGCCGTGGGACGTCGGCCGCGCTCGCATGGCCCTCGCCCGCGCGCTCGCCGCGGGCTCGCCCGACGCCGCGGCTGCCGAGGCGCGACTCGCGTTCGAGTGCTTCCGACGGCTCGGCACGCGCGAGGCCGACGACGCGGCCGCCGTCCTCCGGTCGGTCGGCGCGCGCGCGCCGGGCGCGGTGCGCGGGGACGGCCTCCTGACGCCACGCGAGCGCGACGTCCTCGCGCTCGTCGCGCGCGGTCTCTCGAACGGCGACATCGCGCGGACGCTCGTCATCAGCCCGAAGACGGCCGAGCACCACGTGTCGCGGATCCTCGCGAAGCTCGGAGCGAAGACGCGCGCAGAGGCCGCCGGCCAGGCGGCGAGCTTCCTCCAACCCTGACGGTCGAAGATAGGGGGAGCGGATAGGGCGCCCGCCCGACGCGCGCCAGCGGTCGCCGGCCGATCATCCATCGGACAAACCCGAAGGAGGATCCAGTGACGACGGCCATTGCACCAACCGGGTGGGACGACGACCTCGCCGCCGCGCAGCTCAAGGAGCAGCACCACGCGATCTGGGCGTCCGGCGACTACGCGAGCATCGCCGAGCTGATCGACGACGTACCGCCGCAGCACCTGCTCGAGCACGTCGCAATCGAGCCGGGACACGAGGTGCTCGACGTCGCGACCGGCACCGGGAACGTCGCTGTCCGCGCGGCGAAGGCCGGCGCCCGCGTGACGGCCCTCGACCTGACGCCCGAGCTGTTCGAGAGCGCGCGCCGCCGCGCCGCCGAGTGGGAGGTCGACGTCGAGTGGGTCGCAGGGGACGCGGAGGACCTCCCGTTCGCGGACGGCCGCTTCGACCGCGTCCTCTCGACGTTCGGCATCCAGTTCGCGCCGCGCCACCAGGTGACGGCGAGCGAGCTCGTCCGCGTGACGAGGCCCGGCGGGTCGATCGGGCTCGTGAACTGGACGCCCGAGGGCCAGGTCGGGCGCATGCTCGGCATCATCGGCCGGTACCTTCCTGCGCCGCCGGCGTTCGCATCGCCGCCGCCGAAGTGGGGCGACGAGGGGCACGTCCGCCGGCTCTTCGCCGTCGCCGATCCGCGGATCGCGATCGACTTCGAGCGGGGCGTGAACCCGTGGCGGTTCCCGTCGACGAACGCGTTCGCCTCGTTCTTCGAGACGAGGTACGGCCCGATGCTGAAGGCACGCGAACGGCTGGCGGCGAACGGCACCTGGGAGAGCTGCCGCGCGGAGATCGTCATGCTGCTGGACGAGCTCAACATTGCGACCGACGGAACGCTGCACGTCGACGCCGAGTACCTGCTGGCGATCGCCCACGTCCCGGAGTAGCCGAGTCGGCCCTAACGCCTGCGCGCGACGATGTGGAACACGTGCCAGTGCTTCTCCCGGCCCGTCACCGTCCGCCCGTCGCGATCGACCTCCTCGAGCCGTTCCACCGCGAACGGCTCGAGAAGCGTCTCGACCCCCGCTCGCGACTGCGTCACCACGTCGTCGGCCCAGTCGTCGTTCGGGCCGAAGAGCTGCCCGGCGAAGCGCCCGCCCGCGGCGAGGGAGGACACGATCCGCTCCCACAACGACGGAAACGCGGCGGGCGCGCAGAACGGCAGCGAGAACGACGCGTTCACGAGGTCGACGGGAGGCCAGCGCGCGTCCTCCATCCGCGCCACCACCGTCTCGAGCCGTGGCTCCTCCCCGATGCGCTCGCGAAGGCCGGCGATCCCGCGGGGCTCGCCGTCGATCGCGATCACGCGCCAGCCGCGGCGGAGCAGCTCGAACGTGTCGCGTCCGGTCCCGCAGCCGAGGTCGACCGCTGTCCCGGGGAGGTCGAATCCCTCGGCCGCGGCGACGAGGGTGTCGCGCGGCTCCTCGCCCGCGTTGCGATAGAAGGCATCCCACCGGCTCATGACCAGGTCGCGCCGAGGACGCGCAACCAGTTCGCGTGCGTGACCCGGTCGACCGCGTCGTCGTCGTAGCCCAGGCCGCGAAGCGCCTCGACGAGCCTCGGAAGCCCCGTCGCGCCGCCGAGCTCCTCGGGCACGACCGCGCCCTCGAAGTCCGACCCGAAGGCGACGTGGTCGATCCCCATCCGCTCGACGAGGTAGTCGACGTGCCGGACGATGTCGGCCAGCGGCGTCGCCGGATCGCTGCGCCCGTCCGAGCGGAGGAACCCGACGGCGAAGTTCACGCCGACGACGCCCCCCGTCGCGGCGATCGCGTCGAGCTGGGCGTCCGTGAGGTTTCGTGTCGAGGGACAGAGCGCGTGGGCGTTCGAGTGCGTCGCCACGAGCGGCGCGTCGGAGAGACGCGCGACATCCCAGAAGCCGGCCTCGTTGAGGTGCGAGAGGTCGACGAGGATCCCGAGCCGGTTGCACGCGCGTACCAGGGCGTCGCCCGCGGGCGTCAACCCCGGCCCGGTGTCCGGCGAGCCGGGGAAGCGGAACGGGACGCCCTCCGCGAACGCGTTCGGCCGCGACCAGACGAGGCCGATCGAGCGAAGGCCGCGCTCGTACCAGTGCTCGAGTCCCCGAGGTCGGGCGCCAGCGGGTCGGCCCCCTCCAGGTGGACGATCGCCGTCACGCGCCCGGGCTCGAAGTCGTCCGGCGATCGCGCGTAGGGGACGCCGAGCGTCGCCAGCGTCTCGAGCAGCGCCTCGGCGACGCGCGCCGCCTCCTCCGTCGGGATCGGGTCGGCGAGGGGCGCCGCGTACGGCGGCTCGGGCGCCTCTCCCATGTCCGGCCCCGGCACGTAGAGCGCGAAGAACCCGCCGGCGAACCCCGCCGCGCGCGCGGTCTCGAGCTCGAGGTGGCGCGGCGGCTCACCGCGCCAGGTTCGCAGCACGAGGTCGTTGTGGCCGTCGACGATCACCGGCGCATCCTACGGTCCCGATCTGGCAACCTCCGCCGCGTGACCGAGGCGCCGTTTCGGGTGGTGATCTGCGAGGACGATGCCGGTCTCGCAGAGCTGATCGAGGCGACGCTCACGCGCGACGGCCGCTTCGCCGTCGTCGGCCGCGCATCGCGCGGCGACGAGGCAGTCGAGCTCGTGAAGGAGCTGCAACCCGACATCGTGCTCATGGACATCGCGATGCCGGGCGGCGACGGAATCGAGGCCACACGGCTCATCCACGAGGAGGACGGCGACCCCCACGTCGTCATCTACACCGGCTCGGACGAGTACGGAGACGTGGCCCGCGCGGAGGCGGCCGGCGCAGTCGGCTTCCTGCACAAGGGTGCGCTCACCTCGCCGGACCTCGCGGACGCGCTGCACGTCCTGCACACGAACTACGTGCGCGGCGTGCCCGACCCCGAGTAGAGGCCCTCCTCAGAGCGTCTCGAGCACGGCCGCCGTCAGCTCGTCCACGACCGTCTCGCACTTCAGCTCGCCGCGGAGGTCGGCCGTGCGCGCGACCGCGACGACGCGCATGCCGGCGGCGAGCGCGGCCTCGACGCCGCTCGGGGAGTCCTCGACCGCGACGCAGTCGGCGGGCGAGACATCGAGCGCCTCGGCCGCCCGCAGGAAGAGGTCGGGCGCCGGTTTCCCGCGCTCCACCTCGTCGCCTGCGACCGTCACCTCGAACAGCCCGTCGAGCGCCGCCGCGCGCAGCGTCGCGTCGAGCCGCTCGCGCGGCGACGACGAGGCCACCGCCACGCGCACGCCACGCGCCCGCAGGTCGCGCGCGGCGCAGACAGCGTCGTCGAAGGCCGAGAGCTCCGTCTCGAGGAGCCCGAAGAGCGTCGTGCGGAACCGCTTCCAGAATGCGTCTGCCGCGGGAAGGTCGTCGACCCGCTCCGCGAAGTACGCGTGGACGTCGGCGTACGAGCGGCCGCGCGTCGCCTCCGTGTCCTCGCGCCGAACCTCGAAGCCGTGGCGACCGAGCTCCGTCGACCAGGCGCGGTACGCGAGCGGCTCGGAGTCGACGAGCGTGCCGTCGCAGTCGAAGACGACGGCGGCTGCGCGGCGGGCGATGGACACGGCCGAAGCTGTCGCCGCTCCGCGCGTCGCCGAAACCGCTGCGCTTCCCGAGGCGGCGGAGGTGCGGCGGCCCGGCCCCGGCGGCCGCACCTCCCTCTGTCGGTCGTCCTCCTACTTTGCGAACGCGACCCGCATCAGGTCGCCGCTCGTGGAGAAGCTCGCCTCGTCGTCGCGCGTGCACCGGACGCGCACAGCGACGTCGCCGTCGCCGCTCTCGCCGCTCACGAAATCGGCGAGGGTGCCGGAGGGGCTGGCGGTCGCCGGGGCCTCGTCGGTCGATGCCGTGCGGGCGTCGATGCGGATCCACGCGCCGATCGTCCAGTTGTAGAGCCCGACCAGCTGGTCGCACGTCGCCGACGCCTTGCCGGAGTAGGTCACCGACAGGCTCAGGAGGCCGTTGGGGACGCCGGTGACCCGCCCGTACCAGTCGGCCGCGCCGGCCGCGGCATCCACCTCGTAGAACGCGTCGTCGTCGGCGCTCAGCTTCGTCGGGTCGCCCGCGTGCAGCGAGCCGAAGTACACGACGGCCGAGTACGGCGTGACCGAGACGCCCGTCGGCGCCGCCGCGACCGTGAACGACCAGGCCTTCTCCGCCGCGAGCGCGTTTCCGGCCGCGTCCTTCGCCGCGGTGCTCACCTTGGCCGTGTAGCTGACGCCGGCTGCGAGATCGGCGGAAGGGTCGAACACGAGCGTGTTCCCGTTCCACGAGAACGCGCCCGCGACGCTCGTGCCGCTCGCCGTCGCGAGCGAGAACGCGGCCTGCGCCGCGCTCACGGACATGGCCTCGCTGAACGTCGCGCTGACGTTCGACGACGCCGCGACGCCGACGGCCGCGTCGAGGGGCACGACCGCGGTGATCGTCGGCGGCGTCGTGTCGGGCGGCACCGGCGTCGTCGGCTGCATACCGGCCGAGATATCCACGAAGAAGTCGCCCGACCCCGACGAGTCGAAGACGCGAACCGTGTACGTCCCCGTCGTGGCGGGCTTGTAGCTCACGGTCTCCTGGCGCTGGTTCATGGGCGCCGCCGCGAGCTGCGCGCCCGATGCGTTGAGCAGGGAGAGCTGGAACGTCGGCGTGCTCGCCGCCGGCGCGCTCATCGACGGCGTGATCATCGTCGCGGCGATCGGATAGCTCGTGCTGTTGATGGTGAGCTTGTAGTCGCGGAACGTCCCGCCGATCGTGAGCGAGTCGTCGTGGAACTCGTGAACGGGCCCGGCGGCCGTGCCGTTGAGCGCTGCCCCGGCGGCCTTGAGGGCGGCATAGGCGTCGAGCCGCCCTGCGCCGTAGTCCGTGTCCGCTCCGGTCGTCCCCGGCGTGCGGTTGTTCCCGCCGCGACCCCAGTCGACGGCGGTCGACATCATGAGATCCTTGACCTGCTGCGTGGTCAGGCCCGGGCTCGCGTCGCGGATCAGGAGCGCGACGCCGGCGACGAAGGGGGTCGCCATGCTGGTGCCGCTCATCGTCATGTAGCCGTTGATCGAGTTCGCGTGGGCCGAGACGACGTTGACGCCGGGCGAGCCGATGTCCGGCTTCACGCGGCCGTCGGCAGTCGGGCCGCGGCTCGAGAACGACGCGAGCGAGAAGCCACCGTTCGCCAGATCGGCCATCGCGGCCACGGTGATCGCGCCGGCGGCGGCGCCGGGCGAGCCGATGGTGCACGTGCCCGGCCCAGAGTTCCCGGCGGCAGTCGCCATCACTATGCCTGCCACCGCGGCCCGGTTGACCGCCTGCGATGCCGCGTCGGTGCCGTCCGCACATCCGGAGGTGCCGAGCGACAGGTTCGCCGCCTGGATGCCGTAGACGTCCTTGTTCGCGACGATCCAGTCGATCGCGGCCGCGACGTCCGACATCGAGCCGCTGCCGCCGGAGTTGAGGACCTTCACGCCGACGAGCCCTGCAGCCGGCGCGACGCCGGCCTCCGCCCGGTTCGCGCTCGCCTCGCCGTCGCCGGCGATCGTCGCCGCGACGTGCGTCCCGTGGCCGTTGTCGTCGTACGGCGTCGTCCGCCCGTTGACGTAGTCCTTGAACGCGAGCACCTTCCCGCCGTTCAGGTCGAGGTGCGTCGCGTCGATCCCGGTGTCGATGACCGCCGCGACGTAGTCGCCCTTCGAGTAGCTCGTCGGGCTCCCGTCGCCGTCGCCGTCGAGCGTCGGCGCCTCGAGTCGCGCCTGCGTGACGCCGAACGCCTGCTGCGGCGCGGCGTTGAGCGCCTGGACCTGCGAATCCTCCTCGACGTGCTGCACGGACGGGTCGTGGCTCAGCGCCTCGATCTGGCCCTTCCGGAGCCTCGTGGAGAACGCGTTGATGAGCTTCAGGTGCTTGTCGACGGTGAACGACCCGGCGCGGCCGTGGAAGCTCGGCCGCCCCCGCGACCGTCTCCGGCGCGGTCAGCGTGACGATCACCGGCAGCGCGGCGGTGGCCGGCGTGGCGGCGATCGTCGCCTCGAGGTCGTCGAACACCTTGTCGTGGTCGTCGTCGCCCTTGATCGGCGGCGACGCGACGGCCGGCGTCATCGGCGGCGCCTGGCTGGCGGCCGTCCCGCCGCCGACCACGAGAAGCGCCACCGCCGCCGCAACGACGGCAGCCGCGACGACCAGAACGGCCGGCGCGGGCGCCGTCCGGCGGCGCGCGGCGCCGCTCGCGCGGCCTCCGGCGTGAGTGCGATCGGCGCCGTTCTTCCGTACGCTCATCTCAAAGCCCCTTCGACCCGTCGGGAGGCGGCGCTCCGGGCGGCGCGCCCATGGACGAGAGAGCGCCCGGCCGCGGTCGGATCCTTGGCGGGCGATCCTTCCTTGCAACCCCGATGTCGGTGCGCCGTCGGCACTTGACCACCCCTCGAACGGGGGATCCCCCCTCGCGTCCCGGTCCACTGCAGTTCGGGCCGCGGCGCGCTCTTCCTGCGGCCGATCGAACCGCAGCGGGCACCGTGGCATCACAAACGCCGGGGCGGGGCCGCACTGCGGCCCCGCCCCGGATCGTTCGCTCGCGCCGCGCCGTCGTGGCGCGGCTGCGCGACGTGGCTACGCCTTCGCGCGCTGGTTGATGCCGCTCTTGAACATGCCCCCGGTCGCGATCTTGGTCAGGAGCTTGTCCGCCTTCCCCTCCTCGTCGAGCGTCTCGTCGAGCAGGTCCTTCGCGTCTGACAGGTCGAGGTCGTCGGCGAGCGTCCTCGCCGTGCCGTAGGCCGCGATCTCGTAGTGCTCGACCCGCTGCGCGGCCGCGATCAGCGCGGCATCGATCACCGACGGGTCACCGCTCATCCCGAGGACCTCGTCGCCCTCCTTGATCAGACCGGCCATCCCCTCGCACTTCTCGCCGGAGAACGTCGCCCCGACGTGGCCGAGGATCTCGTCGAGCCGTGTGACGTGCCCGCGGGTCTCCTCGAGGTGATGCTCGAACGCGTCGCGCAGCTCCTCGTGCGACGCGGCCGACGCCATCTTCGGCAGCGCCTCGACAAGCTGGGTCTCGGCGCTGTACAGATCCTGAAGCTGGTCGATGAACAGATCGTGCAAAGTCTCGAGCTGCATGCTCGCTCCTTTCGGCGGCAACGAACCCCTCACCGCGTTCTCCCGTTTTGCCGCGGCTACCGGCCGGCGGCCTGTGAGGCTCGTTTACCCCCTCGGCGCCTCTGCCGAACCATCCGACGCTCGCGGTTGCCGCGGAAGCAAGGTGCTGCGCATCATGGCGACGTGAAGGAAGGGGCGAGCAAGCGCGGCATCTACTGGGTCATCGCGCTCATGCTCGCGGGCGGGCTGGCGATGCTCGCGGGCGCGGCCTGGTCATACGCCGACGAGCACTCGGGCAGGGCCGCGCAGGCCAGGATCACCAAGTGCACCAAAAGCGGGCACGGCAAGGGAAGCAGCGTGAACTGCGTCGGGACCTGGACCGACGGCGGCCGGCTCGTGAGCGGGCCGGTCTGGAACGGCCGCCTGGGCTACGAGGGCGAGACGAAGACGGTCAGGATCCACGGCGGGCGCGCCACGGTGCCGACGCTGTGGGTGTCGCTCGCGCTCGCGGTGATGGGGCTCGCGGTGACCGCGGTAGGCATCTGGGTGCTGGCGATCGTGCGCCGCCCGCAGCCGCAGCCGGCGTAGGGCGCAGCCCACGGTGCGAGCGCGCTAAGAACTCGTCTCAGAATGATGGCTCGTCGACGGGGCGTGGCCGGTGAGTGCGCGGCAAGGACGCAGGGAGCGTCGATATGCGGGCATATCGGCGCGACCGAGGACGCCGCCGCGCGCCGCCGGACGCGTTCCGGCGGCACAGACCTCATTCTGAGACGAGTTCTAAGGCGTCGGCGGCGGCGCGGTGGAGTCGCGGACGACCAATCGCGTCCCGAGCTCGACGTGGAGCGTCTCCACGCGCTGCTGCTCGAGCAGGCGCATCAGCAGGCTGACGGCGATCCTGCCCATCTCGGCGAGCGGCTGGCGAACGGTCGTCAGCTTCGGCGTGACGATCGTCGCGTGCTCGACGTCGTCGAACCCGACGACCGAGACGTCGTCGGGCACGCGCAGGCCGCGCGCTCGGGCGGCCTCGATCGCGCCGATCGCCAGGTTGTCGTTGAACGCGAAGATCGCAGTCGGCCGGTCCTCGAGATCGAGCAGCGTTCCGGCGGCGTCGACACCGCCGCTGATCTCGAAGTCGGACTCGGCCTCGAGCTCGGGGTCGGGCAGGATGCCGGCGGCGGCAAGAGCCGCGTGGTACCCGCGCCGCCGCGCTTCCGTGGCCACCCACCCCGGAGGCCCTGTGATCGCCGCGATGCGGCGGTGGCCGAGGCCCAGCAGGTGGCGCATCGCCTGGTCGGCGCCGGACATGTGGGCCGCGGAGACCGCGGGAACCCTGTCGTCGAGCGGCAGCAACGGGTCGACGACGACGAAGCGGTACCCCTGGTCGAGCAGCCGCTCGAGCTCCGCGCTCGATTCCTCCGGGAGGACGACGAGCGCACCGTCGGTCGCCCCGCGGACGAGCCGGTCGAGCAGCGACACCTCACGGTCGTGCTCGTGCCCCGTCGGCGAGAGGAGCACGCGCAGGTCCTGCTCGTACAACGCTTCTGCGACGCCGGAGAGAATGGCCGAGAAGTACACGGGGTACACGAGCGGCACCAGCACGCCGACGAGGCCGGTGCGGCCGGCAGACAGGCCGCGGGCGCTCCGGTTCGCGGTGTAGCCGTGCTCCTGGATGACCCGCTGGACGAGCTCGCGGGTCTCGACGGAAACGTCGTCGCGGCCGTTCACCACGCGGGAGACCGTCGCGATCGAGACCCCGGCGAGGTCTGCGATATCGCGGATCGTCATCCGCGCAGGTCCCTGGTTCGGGCGGTGTGCGAGCTCGGTCATGTTCTCCATTGAAGCATTTTCCGGAACGTTTCGGAAGACCGTGGCCATCGGAGTAGTGGGTATCGGCAGATAACTGCTTGACGAAGCGGTTTGTACCTGTTAACAGTTCCGGAAGCGTTTACGGAACGAACCCCCCTCCCGAAGGATCGCCCCGTCCCGGGTGAGAAAGGAAACAGATGCGCAGCCTTCGTAGTCGTTCGCTCGCTGTCGCGACCGCAGGAGTCGTCGTTCTGGCGGTGCTCGCGGTCAGCGCCTCCGCTCGCCCTACCGCGCCGGGCAGCTACCTCGCCGGCGCCGCCGCTCATTCATGCCTCGTGATGACCGGATCCGGAGACCCTGCTTTCACGAAGAACTTCAATCCCTACGCCGGCGGCGGCCTGCCGAGCAACGCGTTCGTGCAGGGCGCGATGTACGAGCCGCTGATCGTCGTGCCGAGCGGCGGGAGCAAGACCGTCCCGTGGCTCGCACGCAGCTGGAAATGGACCAACGGCAACAAGACGCTCACGCTGCACATCGCGCCGAACGCGAAGTGGTCCGACGGCAAGCCGCTGACGGCGGCCGACGTCGTCTACAGCCTGACCGCGGGACGCCAGGACAAGGCGCTCGACCGCATCGGGCTCACCGGCTCGGACAACAACATCGCCTCGATCAGGTCGAGAGGCCTGCACACGGTCGTCCTGAGGCTCAAGACGATCGACTCGCAGTTCATCCCTGCGACCCTCAACCGGGTGTTCGTGGTGCCGAAGCACATCTGGGCGAAGGTCAAGGACCCGGCGACGTACACGAACTCGAAGCCCGTGAGCTCGGGCCCCTACAACGTCATCTCGCGCTTCACGACGCAGGACTACGTCCTCAAGAAGAACCCGCACTACTGGCAGTCGGGCAAGACGAAGGTCGGGTGCCTCGAGTACGTCCAGGCCGCGTCGAACGACGCCGCGCTGGCACTGATCCAGAGCGGTCAGGTCGACTGGACGCACAACTTCGTCCCGAACGTCGACAAGGCGTACGAGTCGAAGGACCCGAAGCACTATCACTCGTTCTACTCGAACCGGGATTATCCGATCTCGCTCGTCTTCGACGACACGCAGTATCCGTACAGCCTCGTCGCGTTCCGGAAGGCCGTCAGCCTCGCCATCGACCGCAATACCGTGTCGAAGCTCGGCGAGTATGGCTACGAGCCGCCGGCCGACGCCCTCGGGCTCAGCGGTCTCTTCCCGCAGTGGGTGACCGATCCGTCGGTCAAGAAGCTCGCCAAGGCGATGGCCGTCTACAGCCCGGCTGCGGCGAAGAAGACGCTCACCGATGCCGGCTTCACGTACAAGGGGAACACGCTGCTCGACCCGAAGGGCGATCCCGTGAAGCTCGACATCCACGTCATCTCCGGCTGGTCGGACTGGGTCGCCTCGAACCAGATCATCACGAGGAACCTCCAGGCGATCGGCCTCGACTCCAACGTCAAGCTCGAGGCGTCGTGGGGCGACTGGTTCCCGAATGCCTTCTCGACGAAGAACCCGACGCTCCTCTGGCAGATCGGCTCGCGCGGGTCCGCCTACGCGTACTTCTACTCGAACCTGTCGCAGAACGCGTTCATCCCGTCGGGGACGGACGCCAGCCCGACAGGGAACTGGGAGCACTACGCCCACTCCCAGGCGACGACGCTCCTGAACCAGTGGAAGGCGACGCTCGACACGAAGCAGCAACATCAGGCTGCGACGAAGCTCCAGAAGATCTTCCTGCAGCAGCTTCCGATCATCCCGGTGATGATCGGCGCGCGTTGGTCGACGTACAGCACGAAGTACTTCCACTGCTTCCCGACGAAGGGGAACTTCTACGCCGACCCGATCTTCACGACCTATCCGGACAACATCCTCATGTTCACCAGCATCTGCCCGGGCGGAAAGTCGGGGCTGTAGGCCTCTCCTGACGCTCGCGCGGGCGGGCGGGGCCTCACGGCTCCGCCCGCCCGTCCTACGCGGAGGTTGATCAATGCGCTGGTTCGCCCGCCGACTCGTCTTCTACGCCTTCGCGATCTGGGTCGCGCTGACGGTGAACTTCCTGCTCCCGCGGCTGATGCCCGGCGACCCGCTCGGCGGGCTGCTCCAGCATCTGACTCCCGCGCAGCTCTCCGCGAACCCGGGGATCCTGCAGACCTACGCAGCGCTCCTCGGCGGAACCGACCACTCGATCTGGCAGGACTACGTCATCTATCTGCAACGGATCGCGCACTTCGACTTCGGCATCTCGACCTCGAACTACCCGACCCCGGTCTCCGAGGTCGTCGGCCGCACCCTGCCGTACTCGATCGTCCTCGTCGGCGTCGCGTTCCTGCTCGCGTTCATCGTGGGCACCACCATCGGGATGATGGCCGCGTGGCGGCGGGGCGGCGTCGTCGACAACGTGTTCGTGTCGACGTTCATGGTGATCGGCGCCTTCCCCGCCTTCTTCACGGCGCTGCTCGCCCTCTACTTCCTCGGGCTGAAGCTGGAGTGGTTCCCGATCCAGCACGCCTACGACAGCGGGCTCACGCCCGGCTTCAACTGGACGTTCATGTCGAGCGCGTTCCGTCACGCCCAGCTGCCGATCCTCGTCGTCGTCGCCGCGTACGCCGGCGGCTGGGTGCTGAACATGCGCACCGTCATGATCAACACCGTCAGCGAGGACTACGTCGCGATGGCGCAGGCGAAAGGCCTCAGCGATCGCCGCGTGATGACGCTGTACGCGGGCCGCAACGCGATCCTGCCGCCTCTGAACGGGTTCGCGGCCCTCTTCGCAAGCGCAGTGGGCGGCCTCGTCTTCGTCGAGTACATCTTCAGCTACCCAGGAGCCGGCTACACGCTCCAGCAGGCCGTGCTCGGAAACGACTACGCGCTCGCGCAGGCGCTCCTCGTCGTGCTCTCCGTGTGCGTGATCCTGGCGAACCTCGCGATGGACATCCTCAACCTCTTCCTCGACCCGCGCCTGCGCGCGAGCTGATGTCGCAGCTCGACCCGACACTCGAGCTCGGCCTCGCGGCCCCGCCGGCACGGATCCGCAACCGGCTGCACGTCCCCGGCTGGCTGCTGCTGCTGCTCCGCAACCCGAAGTCCCTGACGGGCCTGATCATGCTCGCGTTCGTCGTGGTGATCGCGCTGATTGCGCCGCTCATCTCGGTCAGCGACCCGAACGGGTTCAACATCCTCGCCGCCCGGCAGGCGCCGTCGTGGAACCACCTCTTCGGCACCACCGACCAGGGCAGCGACATCTTCTCGCAGGTCGTGCTCGGCGCACGCCGGTCGCTCCTGCTCGGCGCCGCCGCGGCGGCGCTCGCGACCGCGATCGCCGCCGTCCTCGGCATCACCGCGGCGTACTGCGGCGGCGTCGTCGACGACATCATCAACTTCGTGATCAACGTCTTCCTGACGATCCCGGCGATCCCGCTCCTGATCGTCATCTCCGGCTACCTGAAGACACGCGGCATGGAGGTGATGATCTCCGTCCTCGCGCTCGTCCTGTGGGCGTTCGAGGCGCGGATCCTGCGCGGGCAGGCGCTCCTCCTGAAGAACCGCGATTTCGTCCAGGCCGCGAAGGCGGCGGGTGAGTCGACGCGGCGCATCGTGTTCGGGGAGCTGATGCCGAACATGATCAGCCGCATCGCAGCCGCGTTCGTCCTCGTCTTCTACATCGCGCTCCTCACCGACGCCGGTCTGGAGTTCCTCGGGCTCGGCGACATGTCGAAGACGAGCTGGGGCGTGACGCTGTATTGGGCCCAAACCAACTCGACCGTCTTGCAGGGCGAATGGTGGCCGTTCTTCTTCCCAGGCGCCGCGCTCGCGTTCACCGTGCTCGGACTCGTGCTCGTCCTCGCCGGGATCGACGAGGTGAGCAACCCACGGCTGCGCAAGGAGCGCACGCGCTCGAAGGTGGGAGCGCGCATGCTCGCCGCGCTCGGCGGCGGCCGCGCCGTCCGCTCCGCCGGGGAGAGCGCGTGACGACGCTCGCCGACTCCGCGGTCGTGCCCACCGCAGCCGACGCGCGCGCCGAGGCCCTCCTCGACCTGCGGAAGCTCACGGTCGAGTACGGCGTCGGGCCGAGGCCCGCCCGTGCCGTCGACGGCATCGACCTCCAGATTCGCGAAGGCGAGGTCGTGGGGCTCGCGGGCGAGTCCGGCTGCGGCAAGACCACCGTCGCGAGCGCCGTGCTCCAGATCCTGCGTCCCCCCGGGCGGATCGTCGGCGGCAGCATCCTCTTCCAGGGCGAGGAGCTCATCGGCAAGGACGCCGAAGCGCTGCGGCGGTTCCGCTGGCGCAACGTCTCGATCGTCTTCCAGAGCGCGATGAACGCGCTCAATCCGCTGATGCGCGTCGGAGACCAGTTCGTCGACGCGATGCGCGCGCACGAGCGGATCGACCGTCGGCAGGCCCTTGTCCAGGCGGGCGCTCTGCTGGAGCGCGTCGGCATCGACCGGCGCCGCGTGCGTGCGTACCCGCACGAGCTGTCCGGCGGCATGCGGCAGCGCGTGATCATCGCGATCGCTCTCGCGCTGAGGCCACAGCTGATCGTCATGGACGAGCCGACGACGGCGCTCGACGTCGTGGTGCAGCGCGAGATCCTGCAGCAGATCGACGCACTGAAGCGCGAGTTCGGCTTCGCCGTGCTGTTCATCACGCACGACCTCTCGCTGCTCCTCGAGTTCGCCGACCGGATCTCGATCATGTACGCAGGCGAGCTCATCGAGACTGCGCCCGCCGAGCGGCTGGCGACGAACCCCCAGCACCCGTACACGCAGGGCCTGCTCCGCTCGTTCCCGCCGCTGACGGGGCCGCTGACGCGTTTGACCGGGATCCCCGGCGCGCCGCCCGATCTCCGCGACCCGCCGCCCGGCTGCCGGTTCAACCCGCGGTGTCCGCACTGCGTGCCCGACCGCCCGGAGCTGTTCGCGCTGCAGACGACGGAACGCCCGAAGCTGCGCGACGTGGAGCGCGACCACCAGGTCGCGTGTCACCTCGTCGGGGGCGACACGAGATGACGCCGGTCGCGCCGCTCGAGGTCCGCAGCCTGTCGAAGCACTTCTCGGTCGGCAGCGCGGTGCGCCGCTCGCGACTCCACGCGGTCGACGACGTCTCGTTCCAGCTTCGTCCGGGCACGACGACCGCGCTCGTAGGAGAGAGCGGAAGCGGCAAGAGCACCGTCGTGCGGCTCCTTGCGCGGCTCGCCGACCCGACCGACGGCACGGTGCTCTTCGAAGGGAGCGACGCGTCGCGCGTCCGGAGCCGGCGAGACGTCCTGCGCTACCGGTCGCAGGTGCAGATCATCTTCCAGGACCCGTTCGCGTCGCTGAACCCGGTCAAGACGATTCGCCACCACATCGAGCGGCCGCTGCGCATCCACAAGGTCGTGCCGCGGGCGCGCGTCGCGGAGCGCGTGCGCGAGCTGCTGGCCGGCGTCGGGCTCGTCCCGCCCGACGAGATCGCGGCGAAGTACCCGCACGAGCTCTCGGGTGGTCAGCGGCAGCGCGTCGCGATCGCGCGGGCGCTCGCGGTCGAGCCGAAGGTCGTGCTCGCCGACGAGCCGACGAGCATGCTCGACGTCTCGATCCGGATCGGGATCCTGAACCTGATGACGAGGCTCAAGGAGGAGCACGGAATCGCGTTCCTCTACGTCACGCACGACCTCGCGGGCGCGCGGTACGTCGCCGACGACATCCTCGTGATGTATGCCGGCCAGATCGTCGAGCAGGGGCCGATCGAGGAGGTCCTCGCGAGCCCGCTGCATCCGTACACGAGGTTGCTGCTCTCCGCGGCGCCCGACTCGGCGAAGCAGCTCCGCGCCGTGCACATCGAGCAGCGGCCGAGTCTCGTGTCCGCCGCCGAGGCGGTGCCCACCGGATGTCGCTTCGTCACACGATGCCCGCTTGCGATCGGCGTCTGCTCGCAGCAGAGGCCCCAGCTCGTCGAGGCGCAGCCGCGGCACGCCGCACGCTGTCACGTCACCGCCCCGTCAACCACCTGAGTGAGAGGAAGCCATGGCCGCCAGCCCCGTACCGCGCGACGACTTCGTCTGGGGCGCCGCCACGGCGTCGTACCAGATCGAGGGAGCGACGAACGCAGACGGGCGCGGCGAGAGCGTCTGGGACCGCTTCGCCGCGACACCCGGAAAGGTCCGGAACGGCGACTCGGGCGAGATCGCCTGCGACTTCTACCACCGCTACCGCGACGACGTCGCGCTCATGCGAGAGCTCGGGCTCGACGCGTTCCGGTTCTCGATCGCGTGGCCGCGGGTCGTTCCCGATGGTCGCGGCCACGTGAGCGCGGCGGGCCTCGATTTCTACGACCGCCTGGTCGACGAGCTGCTCGCCGCCGGCATCGAGCCGTTCGCGACGTTGTTCCACTGGGACACGCCGCAGGCGCTCGAGGACGCAGGCGGGTGGCCCGCCCGCGCGACGGCCGAGGCCTTCGTCGAGTACACGGAGGTCGTGGTCGACCGGCTCGGCGACCGCGTCCGGCGGTGGACGACGCACAACGAGCCGTGGGTGTACGCGTGGCTGGGCCACGCCGTGGGCGAGCACGCGCCGGGCCGGACGAGCGAGGCCGACGCGGTCGCCGCTGCACATCACCTCCTGCTCTCGCACGGCTGGGCGGTGCAGGCGATACGTCGCGCAAGCCCCGACGCGGAGGTCGGCATCAGCCTCAACCTCGCACACAGCTACCCCGCCTCGGCGTCTCCCGAGGACGAGGCGGCAGCCTGGAAGGTCGACGGAGAGGGAAACCGCTGGTTCCTCGACCCGATCTTCAACGGGTCCTACCCGCCGGATCTGCTCGAGCGGAACGCGATCGCCGGGCCGTTCGTCGAGAACGGCGACCTCGAGGCGATCGCGAGCCCGATCGACTTCCTCGGAATCAACAACTACTTCCGGTTCATCGTCGGGGCAGGCGCCGACGGGCCGCGGATGGTGAGCGATCCCGAGGCGCCGCACACCGACATGGGCTGGGAGGTGTACCCGGACGGCCTCCACGCGCTGCTCACACGCGTTGCCGACGACTACGCGCCGACGGCGATCTACGTGACCGAGAACGGCGCCGCGTTCGGCGACGTCCGCAGCCACGACGGCCGGGTTCGGGACCCCGAGCGGATCGCGTATCTCCAGTCGCACATCGCAGCCGTCGAGCGCGCGCTCGACGCCGGCGTCCCGGTCAAGGGCTACTTCGTCTGGAGCTTCCTCGACAACTTCGAGTGGGCGCACGGCTACTCGAAGCGATTCGGGCTCGTCTACGTCGACTACCCCACGCTCGAGCGGGTGCCGAAGGACAGCTTCTACTGGTACCGCGACCTCATCGCGAGTCGCCATGACGCACCCCGGCCGGCGCCGGCGGTCACGGGCTGACCTGAACGCGACGGACGGCCGTCAGCGCCGAAAGGATCAGGGCGGACGCGGCGTGTCGAGCAGTAGCGTGGCGAGGGTGTCGGTGAGCCAGTCGCGGTAGCGGCGGCGTGTCCAGCCGCGAACGCGGGTGAGCAGCTGGTGGAGCTCGGGGCTCGTGAGCGCCCAGACGGATTCGAGAGCGCTCTCGCCGTCGATCCGGAGGGGGCCGTTGCGGGCGAGCGCGTCGACGAGCACGCGGAGGTTCTTCCGCCTCTCGTCGTGCAGCCGCGCGAGCAGCTCTGCGAGCTCGGGCTCGGAGCGGGCGGCGCCGGCGACCGTCGCGACGAGCGGCGCGGCCCGCTCCAGCCGGAGAACGATGTCGGCTGCGAAGAGGCGCAGCTGCTCGCGCTGATCCGTCTCGGCGGCGAGCGCACGCGGTGCCCCCTGTTCGGGAACCGGCCTGGGGTCACCGCCACGGACCGCGCGGCGCACGAGCTCGCCGAGGAGGGTGCGCTTGTTCCCGAAATGGGCGTACACCGTCTCCTGCGAGACGCGCGCCTCGTCGGCGATCGCCGCGATGCTCGCGCGCTCGTAGCCCCGCTCCTCGAAGAGCTTCGCCGCCGCCTCGAGCACCCGTCCGCGCGTCTGCTCTGCCCCCTCGCGCCGCCGCTCCGACCGGTACGGCCGCCGCTTGACTTCCCCCGACACGTCTGCCACAGTACCACTCAGTCCAATACAGTACTACTGTATCCAAGGAGGAACGATGGAGACTCCGGAGACGATCGTCCGCCGGCTGATCGAGGAGGGCTTCAACGAGGGGACGCTCGCCGTAGCCGACGAGCTCATCTCGCCCGACATGATCGAGCACCAGAACTTCGGCCCCGACCACGCCCCCGGCGCCGAGGGCGTGAAGGCCGTGATCGCCTCGCTCCGCCGCGCCTTCCCCGACTTCCACCTCGCGATCGACGCTGTGGCCGTCGACGGCGACACCGTCTGGCTCCGCATGACCGGCACCGGCACGAACCAAGGTCCTTTCATGGGCCACGCGCCGACCGGCCGTCCGATGCGCACCGACGTCTTCGACACCCTCCGCGTCCATGACGGCCGGGTCGTCGAGCACTGGGGCGTCCCCGACCGGCTCAGCACCTTGTTCCAACTCGGGCTCGCGGCGCCGCCGGCACGCAGCTCGGCAGCCGCCCCGGCGCCCGTGTAGCCCCCGGTTCAGGCGCGCGCCGGGACGCTCTCGATCTCGTCCGGGCGCAGCACCCGCGTGCCCTTCGGGACGAACGCCGCGACGACCGGTTTCCCGTCCGATTTGCGGCGGGTGATTCGCGGCGGCCTGTCGGTCAGGTACTTGTCGCCCCACTGGCGGAGGCCGGCCAGCGCGATCTGGAGATCGCGGCCCTTGGGCGTCAGCCTGTACTCGAAGCGCTCCGGGCGCTCGCTGTAGCGGACACGCTCGAGGATCCCTTCGTCGACGAGCCGGTTGAGCCGGTCTGTGAGAACGTTGCGCGCGATCCCGAGGTTCTCCTGCAGCTGGTCGAACCGGCGCAGCCCCAGAAAGACGTCGCGGACGATCAGCAGCGTCCACCGCTCCCCCACGATCTCGAGCGCCCGGGCGATCGAGCAGTCCTGGCCTTCGTACTCGCGCTTCAGCACGACCCCACCGTACCAGGTCTCAGTTGCATCACGCAACCCGCTTCTGGTAGGTTCCCTCGACAGTTTCGTGATGCAACTAGCGAGGAGGCGCGGAGATGGAGGCTTTCGAGAGGACCGCCGATGACGGCCGGCGCGTCGTCCGCGCGGTAGCCGACCCGGCGACGACGCGGCGTACCTTGCCGAACCGAGTGGCGTACGCGCTCGTCGCGAGCGTGATCGGGCTCGGACTGTTCGCGTCGCTGACGCCCTCGCCGCTCTACCGCACCTACAGCGTCCTCTGGCACTTCTCGCCGCTGACGCTGACGCTGATCTACGCGACGTACGCCTTCGGCGTCCTCGCGACCCTGCTGCTCGCCGGGGGCGTCTCCGACGAGGTCGGCCGCCGGCCGGTTCTGCTCGTCTCGCTCGGCGGTCTGATGGCGTCGACCGTCCTGTTCCTGCTCGCCGACTCTGCCGCCTGGCTCTTCGTCGCCCGGGCGCTCCAGGGCCTCGCGACCGGCGCGGCGATGAGCGCGGCGAGCGCGGCGCTGCTCGATCTCCATCCGCGCCGCGACCCCGCCGGCGTCGGTCTCACGAACGCGACCGCAGCGGCGGCCGGCATCGGGCTCGGCATGCTCGTGTCGTCGTCGCTCGTCCAGATCGGGATGGGAGCCGCGCGTCCTGCCCTACGTCGTCCTGCTCGTCCTCTTCGCGATCGTGTTCGCCGGCGCCTACTGGATGCCGGAGCCGGTGCTCGAACGCTCGCGCTTCCGCCTGACCGTCGCCCGCCCCAGCGTCCCGGCCGTCGTCCGGCGCCCGTTCGTCCTCGCCGCGCTGGCGGTGCTCTCGTCCTGGTCGATCGGCGCGCTCTTCTTCTCGCTCGGCCCGCAACTCGCCGCCCACCTGCTTCGAGACGACCAACGTGCTCGTCGTCCGGGAGTCGGCATCGTCGCGCTCGCCGGAGCGGCCACCGTCGCCCAACTCGCGACCGCCCGCACCGCCCCCTGGATAGCCGCCAGCGCCGGGTCGGTCGCGCTCGCCGCCGGGATGGTCATGATCGTCGCCGCCGCCGCGACCGACTCCAGCGCGCTCTACCTCGCCGGGTCGATCGTCGGAGGCGCAGGCTTCGGCGCAGCCTTCCTCGGCGGTCTGCGCGCGCTCGTCACGGCCATCCCGCCCGAGCACCGCGCCGCAGTCCTGTCGGCGTTCTACGTCGCCGCCTACGCGTCGCTGTCGGTGCCCGCCGTCCTCGCGGGCGTCGTCGTCACCTACATCTCCCTGCGCTCGACCTTCGAGATCTTCGGCAGCGTCGTCGCCGCGATCGCGCTCGTCGTCGCCTTCGAAGCGTGGCGCACGCGGCCGACGCGCCGGCCGGCGTTGAAGCCCGCGCCGGTGCCGGCCGGTTCATGACCGACGTCTGAAGGAAAGCAGCCGCCGCGAGGCCTCTTCGGGCGAAGCCCCGGCTAGGCTCGACCGGATGTCCGACCGCGCCACGCCCGCACAGCATCCGCTCGAGGTGCTCGCCACGAGCTTCGGCTTCGACGCGTTCCGCCCCGGGCAGGAGCGGGTCGTCGAGGCACTTCTCGCCGGCAGGTCCGCCCTGGCCGTGTTTCCGACCGGCGCCGGCAAGAGCCTCTGCTACCAGTTGCCGGCGCTCCTGCTCGAGGGGATGACGATCGTGGTGTCTCCGCTCATTGCGCTGATGAAGGATCAGATCGACTTTCTGCAGCGACGCGGGATCGACGCTGCGCGACTCGACTCGAGCCTCGACGCCGCCGACCAGCGCGACATCTTCGACCGGCTCCGCGCCGGCTCACTGAAGCTCCTCTACGTCGCTCCGGAGCGCTTCAACAACGAGCGCTTCCTCACCCAACTGGCGCCCACGCGCATCTCGCTGTTCGCCATCGACGAGGCGCACTGCATCTCGGAATGGGGGCACAACTTCCGGCCGGACTACCTCAAGCTCGCCGAGCGCACCCGCGAGCTCGGAGCCGAACGCGTCCTGGCGCTGACCGCGACGGCGACCCCGACCGTTGTCGCGGACATCCGAGCAGGCTTCGGGATCGCCGAAGCGGACGCCGTCGTCACCGGCTTCTACCGACCGAACCTGACCCTGCTCACGACGCCGATCGCCGCAGGGGAACGCGACGCGACGCTGGTCGAACGACTGCGCGAGCGTCCGGCTGGGTCGACGATCGTCTACGTGACGCTGCAGCGAACCGCGCTGCGGATCGCCGAGCTCGTCGCCGCCGCCGGTCTGCCTGCCCGGCCCTACCACGCAGGGATGAGCGCCGACGAGCGCGTTGCGGTGCAGGAGTGGTGGACGGGCTCGGCCGATTCGATCGTCGTCGCGACGATCGCCTTCGGAATGGGCATCGACAAGGCAGACGTCCGCTACGTCTACCACTACAACCTGCCGAAGAGCCTCGAGTCGTACTCGCAGGAGATCGGTCGTGCGGGCCGTGACGGCAAGGAGAGCATCTGCGAGCTCTACGCGTGCCCGGATGACGTGCCTGCGCTGGAGAACTTCGCCTACGGAGACACGCCGACCCGGGAGGCGCTCACGAGCCTCCTCGCCGAGGTGCTCGACCATCCCGTCGGCGCCGAGTTCGCCGTATCCGAGTACGAGCTGTCCGCCCGCAACGACCTGCGGCCGCTCGTCCTGAAGACGGTCCTCACCTACCTCGAGCTCGACGGTGTACTGAGACAGGGGACCCCGTTCTACGCGGGCTACCGTCTTCGGCCTCTCGAAGACGCGACCCTGGACGAGATCTTCGGCCGGTTCGACGAGTCACGCGCGGCGTTCCTGCGCCGCCTGATCGCGACCGGCAAGACCGGCCGGACCTGGACGACGCTCGCGCCCGACGACGCCTCGGCGCAACTCGGCGAGGAACGCAGCCGGATCCTCGCCGCGCTCGAGTACCTCGACCAGCAACATCTGATCGAGCTCCAGCCGGCCGACGTACGCCAGCGCTACACGGTCCTCACGCTTCCGGGCTCCACAGCCCAGACCGTGGAGCGCCTGCTCGAGCGCTTCGCGCACCGGGAGCGCGCCGAGATCGGACGGATCGAGAACGTACTCGCACTCGTGACCCACGACGGCTGCCAGGTGAGCTCCCTGGTCGGCTACTTCGGCGAGACGCGCACCGAGCCGTGCGGGCACTGCAGCCACTGCCTGACCGGACACGCCCGACAACTTCCGGAGCCCGAGGCGAGGCCGCCGATCGAGACGATCGTCGACGTCGGCGAGCTCCGAGTGCTCGCCGATCGCGACCGGGCCGCCCTCGGAACTCCGCGACAGGCCGCGAGGTTCCTCGCCGGCATCACCAGCCCGGCGACGACGCGCGCGAAGCTGACGAAAGACCCGCTGTTCGGCTCACTCGCCGATCGCCGGTTCGCCGAAGTGTTCGCCTGGTGCGAGACAGCCCTCGTCTGAGGCGGTGCGAACCGCGGCCTTACGGCCGAACCAGCGGTCGGAACGCTGACGCTCAGCCAACGACTCCGATCGGCCACCCGGCGGGGGCGGCCGATCGGTTGCACGACGCGGTAGGCCTGACGGCCCGCAGAACCTACGGCTTCCGCGGGTAGCCCGACGCCGCGACGAAGGCGTCCGCCATCGCGCGGTACCCGGCGTCGGTCGGATGCGGATCGCCCATGGAGCAGAAGAAGCTGAGCGCGCAGAGCCGAGCCTTCTGGGCACTCACGCTCCCGGGCGGGTTGAACGCCGCAGAGACGTTCGCGACACGGGCGCGCGACGGCGCCGCGACTCGTGCAATTGCCGCGTCGAGCGCGCCGTAGAGCGGCGCGGCCTGTTCGAGGCGGTCGGCCTCGGGGTTCCAGGCTCCGCTCACGATGATCTCGGCGGTCGGCGCGGCGGCGCGAAGCTGCCGAAGGATCGAGTCGAAGCGCGAGGCGAACGTAGCGATCGCGCCCGGCGCGCGCTTGCCTTTCTGCGACAGCGGCAGCAAGTCGTTGCCCCACAGCGTCAGGGTTACCGGGCTGACCTGCCCCCGGTGCGCCCTCAGGAAGGACAGGGCCGCACTGAGTTGCGGTCCGCGGAACGGGTCATGCAGCTTCATGCCGTCGGCGAGCGTCGGGCAGCGCCCGTGGGTGAACGTCAAAGTCGATTCACCGGGACAGCCGTAGTTGACGACCTGGATCTTGGGAGAGAGCTTTCTGAGACGGGCGGCGAAGAGATCGACGTACCCGGTATCGAAGTCGGACGCTCGGGCCCCCGGCTTCATCTTGGTCGGCTGGACGCCGTAGGCGATCGAGTCCCCGAGAGCCAGGTAGTAACGCTGGGGAGGCTGGTACACGAGCCGCGGCGTAGTGCTTCTCGCCACGCCGATCGTCGCGTTGGCGGCGGCGAGAGCCATCGCCACCGCCAGCAGGGGGAAGAGCTTCTTGACGTTCATCGCGTTGCTCCTTTCTCGAGGATCAGGCAGAAACGACGCTAGGCGGGACTGTCGCGCCGCACATCGGCGTCAGCGCCGAGGTCGGCTCGGTGCCAGCGACGAACGTGATCTCGGCGCCAGCACCCATTGCGGTTCTGCTTTGAGGGGCGAATGATCTGTGCGATGCGTGGACTTCGGATCGTCGCCTGTGGCATCGCGCTTGCAACGACAGCGGAGCTGACTGTCGGCCTCTTGCACGTTCTCGAGGTGATCCCGTCGAGGGAACGGGATTGGATTCCGCTCGAGATCTATCCGTTCCTGGCGCTCGCGCTGCTCGCACCGACCGTCGTCGGCCTGCTGATCGCGCTCCAGCTGCCACGTAACCGCATCGCATGGATACTTCTGCTCGGCTCGTTCGCGCCGTCCGTCCAGCTGAGCGCGGAGCAGCTCTTCGGCGCGGGGTGGTCACTCCAGTCGGAGCGCGCCACGATCCCGCTGCTGTTCGCCTGGCCGGTCGCCGTCGCGCTCGTCTTCCCGACCGGCCGGCTGTTGTCGCGTCGCTGGCGCTGGGTCGCCGGTGCCGCCGTCGTGAGCTTCGGCCTCACCGTTGCGATGGCGATGTTCGATCCGGCGGCCATCGACCCGCCGAACCAGCGCATCCGAAACCCTGTTCTCGGCAACCGCCTCGGAGAGGTCATCGGCGACAACGGACTCTGGATCCCGTTCGCGATCGGGGTGCTCGCGAGCCTGTTCGCCGCCGTCGTTGCGGTCGTGGTTCGATTTCGCCGATCGGCAGGCATCGAGCGCCTGCAGATGCTGTGGCTCGTGTGGGCGGCGATGCTCACCCCGCTCGCGATCTTCTACGACACGCTGGCGAACGTCCTGCTGGGAGGCGGTGGCGACATCTCCTTCATGCTTCTCGTGGCGGCGGAGGTCGCCCTGGTCGCGGCGATCGGGATCGCGGTCGTGCGATATCGGCTGTATGCGATCGAACGGCTGGTCAATCGCACGCTCGTCTACGTGACGCTGTCGCTTCTGCTCGTGGGTGCGTACGCGGCGATCACGCTTACGCTCGGCGTCTTCGTGGCGGGCGGGTCGGATTGGGTCGTCGCGTTGGCCACACTTGGCGTCGCGGCCGCGTTTCGCCCGCTGCGCGCGCGGGTGCAGGATGTCGTCGACCGGCGTTTCAGCCGGGCGCGGTACGAAGGTGTGCGACGTGTGCGGGAGTTCGAGGACGACGCGCGCGAGGGCCGGCGCGAGCCGGAAGAGATCGTATCGGTGCTCGCCGAGGCGCTTCGCGACCCGCTCGCGACGCTCCTCTTCTGGCTACCCGCGAGCGGAGCCTATGCCAACGCGTCCGGCGAGCTGGTGGTGACGCTGCCGGAGGACGGGCGTGCGCACTTCGAGATCGAGCGCGAAGGAGTGCGCACCGCCCTGCTGCTCCACGACCCGAGCTTGCTCGAGCATCCGGACCTGCTGCGCGGCGTCCTGACAGCAGCGGCGCTCTCGATCGAGATCGCACGCCTTCGCGTCGAGGTCCAGGTCCAGCTCGCCGAGGTCGAGGCCTCCCGCGCGCGCATCGTCGAGGCGGGCTACGAAGAGCGGCGGCGCCTCGAGCGCGACCTGCACGACGGAGCACAACAGCGGCTCGTCTCTCTCGGCGTCCAGATCAGGCGCCTCCAGCGAACGCTGCCCGGCGACGCGTCGATCCTCTCGCCTGCTCTCGATCAGATCGTGGAGGAGGTCGGATCCGCGATCGCGGACTTGCGCCAGATCGCAGCCGGGATCCGCCCCGCGCGCCTCGACGACGGTCTCGCCGAAGCTCTTCGCGATCTCGCGAGCTCGTCACCCATGCCCGTCGACGTCGACGCCCGAGGCGGGCGCGTTGCCCCGAGCGTCGAGGCGGCCGCCTACTTCGTGGCGTGCGAGGCGCTCACCAACGCGGTGAAGCACGCATCCGCCTCCAAGGTCGCGGTACGCGCAGTCCGCGAGAACGGCGCCCTCTTGCTCATTGTGTCCGACGACGGAATCGGGGGCGCGGTCGCCCGTCGCGGGTCGGGCCTCGCCGGGCTCAAGGACCGCGTCGAAGCCCACGGCGGGACGCTCGAGATCGTGAGCCCGAGCGGCGACGGTACGCGGATCGAGGTGGCGATCCCGTGCGACTCGTGATCGCCGAGGACGCCGTCCTCCTGCGGGAAGGCCTTGCCGGACTGCTCGAGGACGCGGGTCACACCGTGCTCGCGCGTGTCGGCGACGCCGAGTCGCTGCTCGCGGTAGTCGCAGAGCATCAGCCGGATCTCGCGATTGTCGACGTCCGCATGCCGCCGACGTACGAGGACGAGGGGATGCGCGCCGCGGTGGAGATCCGCCGGCGCCATCCCGACACGGGGGTGCTCGTGCTCTCCCAGCATGTCGAGAGCCGCAACGCGGTCGCGCTCGTCGGCTCCGGGGGCGGCTTCGGCTACCTGCTCAAGGACCGTGTGCTCGACGTCGACGAGTTCCTCGAGGCGGCGGAACGCGTGTGCAAGGGCGGCTCCGCGCTCGACCCGGAGGTCGTGAAGCAGCTCCTGCTTCCCCCGCAGGACGACGGCGCCCTGGCCGGGCTCACCCCGCGCGAGCGCGAGGTGCTCGGGCTCATGGCGGAAGGCAGGACGAATGCGGGAATCGCCCGGCGTCTGTGGCTCACGGAGAAGACCGTGGAGACCCACGTCAGCTCGATCCTCGGAAAGCTCGGCCTTCCCCTCGACGGGGACACGCACCGCCGGGTGCTCGCGGTCGTCACCTTCCTGCGCGGCGGTGCGCCTACGTAGGGCGCCGACCTTTGAGCGGATGACGGGACGCGAGCCGCTCGTGAGAAGCAAGGCCGCAGCGCACGCGAAAGTCGTTGCCACGCGCCGAGCGCGCGATCATCGAGCCGCACCTGGTCGGAAGAGCCGACGGGCTTGTAACGACCATCGGGATGCACGAGACTCGTCACCTTGGTTGGTCGAGCGGTAGCAGGCGCGGTCGCGGTCATCGCGATCGTTGTCGGCTTCCTCACCGCATGGCAGTGGGGGAGCCTCCAGCGGCACCCGGCTGCTGCGGCTCCCTGACGAGTCGGCCGCGACGCGCCGCTTCGAGAGATGCCTCAAACGCCACGAGGTGTCGCCACGTGGATCTGCCCGGCGGGACGCGGCGCGTCCCGCGCGCGAGCGGTGGCGTCGATGAGGTTGCGGATCTCGCGCACGGCGACCGAGAGCGTCGCGAGGTCCGAGGAGGGTCCGGCCTTGGCGTCGGCGAGGACCTGCAGCCATCGCGCGACCGGGCGCGCGTGCCGCTCGAGCCAGAACGCGAGCGGATCCGCGCGTGGGCCGTCACGGAGGACCTCCGCAGCGAGCGCTCGGTGTTCGCTGTGAAGATCCTCCCAGAGCGCCCGCCGCGCGAGCGCGTCCCAGCGCTCGTCGCGCGGAAGTGCCGAGATCCGCGCGTGCACGGTGTGCAGCTCGAGCCGGTCGTCGATCGCGAAGTAGACGCGGCAGACGTCCTCGAACGGCGTTTCGGTAGCCGTGCCGATCTCCACGAGGTCGAGCACGGGCACCAGCGCGGTCAGGTAGGCGACGCGCTGGGCGAGCGGCGGCGGGACGCCTGCGGCCGCCAGCTCCTCGGCCGTCCGCTGCGCCGCCTCGCGTGGCCCGGCGGACACGACCTGCGGCGCGTCCTCCGCAAGCCGGGCGGCGGCGCCGCCGAAGCGCGCGATCTCTGTCGCGACGTCGAGGGGGCGGGGCCGGTTGCGCAAGAGCCACCGCGTCGCGCGTTCCAGCAGCACGCGCCCGCGCAGGAGCATCGCGATCTGCGTCTGCGCGCCGACGACGCCGTCGAGCGCCTCGATCTCCGCCCACAGGCTGGGCAGGTCGAAGATCTCGCGTGCCGTCGCGAACGCGCGCGCGACATCGGCGCCGGCCGCTCCCGTCTCCTCGCCGAGGCGGAAGACGAACGTCGTGCCCGCCCTGTTGACGAGCGCGTTCGTGAGCAGCATGGCGACGATCTCGCGCCGCAGCGGATGCCGGCCGAGACGTGACCGGAACCGTTGGCGCAGGGCCGTCGGGAAGTACCGGTCGAGCTCGCGTCCGACGTGCGGGTCGTCCGGGACGTCCGACGCGAGCAGCTCCTCGTAGAGCACGATCTTGCGTGTACGAGAGAAGGATCGCAAGCTCGGGCGCGACGAGGCCCTGCCCCGCAGCCTTGCGATCAGCGAGCGTCTCGTCGTCGGGCAGGAACTCGAGCCCGCGGTCGAGCCGGCCCGACTGCTCCAGCTTTCGGATGTGACGCGCGTGCACGTCGACCATCGACGGCGCTTGCGCGAGCGATGTGCTGATCGCCTGCGTCTGGTCGTAGTTGTCACGGAGCACGAGCTCAGCGACCTCGTCGGACATCTCCGCGAGAAGGGTGTTGCGTTGCTTCTCGGTCAGGTCGCCCTCGGCGACGATCGTGTCGACCAGGATCTTGATGTTGACCTCGTGGTCCGAGCAGTCGACGCCTGCGGAGTTGTCGATCGCATCCATGACCACGCGGCCGCCGCGCAAGGCGTATTCGACACGGGCTCGCTGGGTCAGCCCGAGGTTGCCGCCCTCGCCGACGACGCGGCAGCGAAGCTCCTGCGCGTCGACGCGGATCGCGTCGCTCGCGCGGTCGCCGACGTCGGCGTGCGTCTCCTGCCGCCGCCTTCACGAACGTGCCGATCCCGCCGTTCCAGAGCAGGTCGACGGGCGCGCGCAGGAGCGCGCGGATCAGCTCGTTCGGCGTGAGGCTCCTCGCCTCGACGGCGAGCGCCGCCCGCGCCTCGTCCGAGAGCTGGATCGACTTCGCCGCCCGCGGGAAGACGCCGCCGCCCTTCGAGATCAGCCGCGCGTCGTAGTCCGCCCACGACGAGGCCGGCAGCGCGAACAGGCGCGCGCGCTCGTCGTAGCTCGCCCCCGCGATCGGCGTTCGGGTCGAGGAAGACGTGGCGGTGGTCGAAGGCGCCGACCAGCTGGATGTGGCGCGAGAGGAGCATCCCGTTGCCGAAGACGTCGCCGGACATGTCGCCGATGCCGACGACCGTGAAGTCGGTGGTCGCGATGTCCGTCGCCGAGCTCGCGGAAGTGGCGCTTCACGGACTCCCACGCGCCGCGCGCGGTGATCCCCATCGCCTTGTGGTCGTAGCCGGTCGAGCCGCCGGAGGCGAAGGCGTCGCCGAGCCAGAAGCCGTACTCGGCCGAGAGCGCGTTGGCGACGTCGGAGAACGTGGCCGTGCCCTTGTCGGCCGCGACGACGAGGTACGGGTCGTCGCCGTCGTAGCGGACGACGTCGCGCGGCGGCGACGACCGCGCCGTCGACCATCGTGTCGGTGACGTCGAGCAGGCCGCGGATCAGCGTGCGGTAGCACTCGACGACCTCCTCGCGCAGCGCCTCGCGGTCGGTCGGCGGCCGCTTGACGACGAAGCCGCCCTTCGCCCCCGTCGGGACGATGACGGCGTTCTTCACCGTCTGCGCCTTCATCAGCCCGAGGATCTCGGTGCGGAAGTCCTCGCGCCGATCCGACCAGCGGATGCCGCCGCGGGCGACCGCGCCGGCGCGCAGGTGGACGCCCTCGGTGCGCGGCGAGTAGACCAAGATCTCGAACATCGGCCGCGGCACGGGCAGGTCCGGGATCCCGGCCGGGTCGAGCTTGAACGAGAGGTACGGCTTCGGCGCTCCGTCGACGTCCGGTCTGGAAGTAGTTCGTGCGCAGCATCGCCTGGATCACGCTGCAGGAAGCCGCGCAGGATGCGGTCCTCGTCCAGGCTCACGACGGCGTCGAGCGCGCTCCTCGATCAGCGTGACGAGCTCGTGCACGCGCTCCGTCGATCGCGTCCGTCGCGCGGCGGGTCGAAGCGCGGCTGGAAGAGCTCGACGAACAACCGCGCGATCCCGGCGTTGCCGGCGAGCGTCTCCTCCATGTAGGTCTGGCTGAAGGTGCTGCCCGCCTGCCGCAGGTACTTCGCGATCGCGCGCAGGAGCGCGATTTCGCGCCAGGTCAGCTCGGCGCCGAGGACGAGCCGGTTGAAGCCGTCGTTCTCGACGGTCGCCGCGCCAGGCGTGCGCGAACGCGTCCTGGAAGATCTCGCGCACGCGGTCGGCCTGGAACTCGACGTCGGCACCGTGCGTCGAGGCCGAAGTCGTAGATCCAGACTGGAGCGCGGCCGGCGGCGCGCACCTCGAACGGCCGCTCGTCGGTCACCTTGACGCCCATGTTCTCGAGCAGCGGCAGCACGTCCGAGAGCAGGATCGGGCTGCCCGAGCGCAGCAGCTTGAAGCCGAGGTGCCCGGCCGCCGCCTCGAGCGGAAGGTAGAGGCTCAGGTCGAGGTCGCCCTCCGGATCGAGCCGCTCGATCCGCTGGATGTCGGCGACGGCGGCGCGGGCGGAGAAGTCGTCACGGTACGCGGCCGGGAAGGCATCGCCGTAGCGCGGCATAGAGCGTCGCCGCCTGCTCCTCGCCCAGCTGCTCGACGAGCGCGTCGTGCAGGTCGTCGGCCCAGGTGCGCGTGGCTTGCGCGAGTCGCGACCTCGATCTCGGCCACGTCGTAGTCCGGGCGGCGCCGGGCTCGCTGTAGACGACGACGTGCAGGCGCGCCGAGCACGGACTCGGAGACGCGGGCGGTGAAGTCGAGGCCCGTGCCGCCGAAGGCGTCGCGGAGGATCTCCTCGATCCGCCGGCGGACCTGCGTGTTGTAGCGCTCGAGCGGCAGGAAGACGAGGCAGGAGACGAAGCGGCCGAACGCGTCGCGCCGCACGAAGAGGCGCACGCGCCGCCGCTCGCCGAGGTGGAGGATCGCCGAGCGCGGTCTCGTACAGGTCGTCCTCGTCGATCTGGAAGAGCTCGTCGCGCGGGTACGTCTCGAGGATCTCGACCAGCGCCTTGTAGTCGTGGCTGCCGGGACGAAGCCGCTGCGGTCGAGCACGTGTCTGCACCTTGCGCCGCAGCGAGCGGGATCTCCCACGGGCTCGCGCTGTACGCGGTGTGCGTGTACAGGCCGAGGAAGCGCCGCTCGCCGCGGACGGTCGCCCGCCTCGTCGAAGCGCTTCACGCCGACGTAGTCGAGCTAGCGCAGGCCGGTGCACGGTCGCGCGCGAGTTCGCCTTCGTCAGGTTGAGCAGGTTCGGCTCGCGGGCGCGCCGACGAGCCTCCGGCGGAAGCTGCGGCGAGCGTCCGCGGCGCAGGCTTTCGCTCCGAGTCGCGCAGGATCCCGAGCCCCGACCCGGCGACCGGGCGCAGCACGTCGCTCGCCGTCGTGAGCGACGAGCTCGTACTCGCGGTAGCCGAGGAACGTGAAGTGGTCGTCGTCGATCCAGTCGAGGAGCGCGTCGCCTCGGCGACCTCGTCGCCGTCGAGAGGCGGCGGACGCCGGCTCGAGGCTCGGCGACGATCTCGCGCACGCGCTCGCGCATCGCCGGCCAGTCGTCGACGGCGGCGCGCACGTCGCCGAGGACGCTGCTCGAGCTCGCGCGCGCGAGCTCCTCGAGGAGCAGCCGGCTCGCCTCGGTCGATCTCGACGTGGTGCAGCGACTCGCATGCGCGCCTCTCCGCGCGTCGGCAGAAGCTCGCACGAGCTGCCCCTCTCGGTCGCGCCGAACGCAGACGACCGGGTGGATGAGGAGGTGGATCGCCGTTCCGCGCCGGGTGAGCGCCATCTCGACGGAATCGACGAGGAACGGCATGTCGTCCGTCAGCGATCTCGACGACGCTGTGCTGCGATCGCCACCCGTGCTCCTCGAGCCGCGGCGTGTAGACGCGCACCTTCGTCTCGCCGGGCAGCCGGCGCTGCAGGAGGTGCCACTCTGCGAGCGCGGCGCCGTAGAGGTCGAGGCCGCGAGATCATCTGCGGGCGCCTGCGCGTAGAAGAGCGACACGAACCGGGCGACGTCGTCCACCTGGGGCAACGCCACGCGCTCCCGCACGTGCGCGATCGCGGCGTCGACCAATGCGTCCTTCGCTGCTCCCGGCTTGACCGCCAATCGGCCCCTTCGGCGCTTCCCGCCGGAGTATGAACCGGATCGAGTGGCGATGCGGCGAGGGCGGTGTCCGGGCGGCTTCGTCAACGCACGACACCCCGCTCGAAGCACCAGCTCCTTGTCGACGCGACCCGGGATTCCGCTCGCCTGGACGTCACCGGCGGCAAAGCCGCCTGAGCGGGCACGGTACCCGCCTCGGCCGTGCGCGCTGGGTCGTCGAGCGCACCTTCGCCGGCTGCACAACTTGAAGCGGCTGCTCAGCCGCTACGACCGCCGACACGAAATCCACGACGCCTTGCGCCCTCTGTCTCCCAGACGGCCTCGGTTCGTGTCGACGTGGTGGGCGATCGCGAACCCCTCAGCGCGAACCGTGGAGGACCGTCTCGGTCGGAACAAACGTGCCGGTCGGCCGCCGGGATAGGTTGTCGAGCGAGGCCGCGTCGAGGAGCGCCGGCTCAATTCCCCGTCAGATCGGAGATCAGATGCCCGCCCTGCTCGCAGTCAACGGCCTCGAGATCGTGGCCATTGCCCTCGCCGCGCTCATCGTCGCCGGCGTGCTCTGGATGATCTTCGACATCATCACGCGCGACGACTTCACGGGGTTCCAGAAGATCCTCTGGACCGTCTTCGCGCTCGTCTTCAACGTCGCGACGCTGATCGTCTACGTCTTCTGGGTCAGGAAGCGCGACTATTCGCGCCGATGAGCGCGTAGCCTCGATCCATCCCGTGCGTCCCCTGCGCACCGGTCGAGCAGCCCAGCGACGGACTCGAGCACCTCGCCGATCGCGAGTTGCCCCGGATCGTCGAGCGTCACGAGGCGTCGCGGAAATCGGATTAGCGGGGCGTTAGCGGCCATCGGAAGGCTCGGTGTATCCGAATCAAAGGGGGTACACCATGATCGGCACGACCGTCTCAAGGCTCGCGTTGCTTCTCGCGGCAATCGCAGCGCTCGCGGTGCCCGTCGCGGCAACCGCAGCTCCGTCGCCCACGCGTGTCTCGATTGCCCAGAACGCGACCTTCATCTCCAGTCAACAGGTGAACGTCGAACTCACGGTCGACTGCACCCCGGGGTACTCGTTCGGTGGCCAGGTCGAGCTCGTTCAGCCCAGCGTGTGGTACGGCCACCTGTCCGCGTGGGGGTACGTCGGCGGGTTGTGCTCCACGCAGCATCAGAAGATCGCCGTCCCGATCTTCGGCTACTACGACGGGGGTTGGCAGCTCGGCGACGCGGTCGTCAGCGTCAACATCCAGTCCGCCGGCTCGGCCACGGCGACTCGCGAGATCCACATCGTGATGCCGTAGCAACAGCCTGATTGCGTCCTCGGACCGTTTGGGGGGCCGCGACGACTGCGGCCCCTCAACCGCGCGTCAGAGGCCGTCGCGGCGCCCGCACCGCCGCACGCGACCCAGCCGGGTTCGCGGTTGCGGCACAAAAACCGCTGTTTCCAGCGGGTTCAGAGAGCGGATGGGACTCGAACCCACGACCTTCTGCATGGCAGAGCGCCGCGACCGTTCGCGCCCGTACGGTCGGCCGATCTTCTGCCGTTGACGGCAGCCGGCACGGTGGACGAAAGTTGGCGAGTGTCGGCTCGCGTCGTCTCGATCATGTTCATCCTTGCCTTGACGGCGGCTGGTTGCGGTTCGCGAGCATCTGAACGAACGAGCGAGGCCGCGCGGACGACGCCAAAGCCGAAAGGAGTTGTCGGCCTCCCCGGGATGACCGTCGATGTTGGTGGTCACCACCTCTACTACGAGTGCGTCGGCAAAGGCAGCCCGACCGTGGTACTGGAGGCGGGCTTCGGGGGCGACGTGACAGATTGGATGTGGGTCCAGCCGCAGCTTGGGCGCGCAACCCGCACCTGCAGCTACAACCGCGCCGGGATCAACAGCAGCTCCGCGATCCCGGGCGTTCACGACGCGAACGACGAGATCCGCGACCTCGAACGCCTCCTTGATCGAGCCAAGATCAGGCCGCCCTACGTGCTCGTCGGCCACTCCTACGGCGGGCTACTCGTGCGCCTGTTCGCCGCTCGACACCCGGATGACGTCGCCGGAATCGTTCTCGTCGACTCGTCGCACCCGGACCAGGAAAAGCGCATGGACGCCGCACTTCCGCCTCCGCCCGCGCTGACCCAGCTCCGGGACCAAGTCGCGCTCCCGAAGGTCGTCGAGGGCGTCGCCGTCCGAAAGGGGTTTGCCCTCGCCCGAACAGTTCGCTCGCTTGGTGATACTCCGCTGGTCGTCCTGACGGCGGGCAAGAAGCAGTGGCGCAACCCGTTCCCGCGCCCGATCAACCGGCGGCTCCACACGGTCTGGCTGCAGCTTCAGGACGAGCTCGCGGCGCTCTCGTCGGAGCATGTCCACGCTGTCGCACTCCGAAGCGACCACTTCATCCAAACGAGCGGCGGCCAACCCGACGTCGTGGTGCGCGCCGTTCGCAGCGTCGTCCGCGCCACCAACGATGACGAGCCGCTGCCCTCGTGCGCACGAATGTTCCGCGGCACACACGTCCGCTGCCGCGGCTGAGCCGCCCGCCCCGCGCGGACGCCCGCAGCACTCGCCCAGATGCTACGCCCGGCGGGCGAAGGTGCGAAACGGCCGGGAGTGTTGCCATTCTGTTGCCACGACACCCGGCCCGTTGCGCGGCCTGTAAACGAAAAAGCCCCCTAAGCGGGGGCTTCGGAGGAGCGGATGATGGGACTCGAACCCACGACCTTCTGCATGGCAAGCAGACGCTCTAGCCAACTGAGCTACATCCGCGAGGCGGGCGCCAGTATAGCCCCGATCAGGCCGTGTCGAGGGCCTCGTTCACGAGGCGATCGGCGAGCTCGTTCTCGGCACGGCGCACGTTCGTGTACTCCACACGACCGAGCTTCCGCGCGAGCCTCCCTGCCTGCACCGACAGGTCGCGGAGGGCCGCGTTCTTGACGCGGTACTCGCCGCGCATCTGCTTCACCATCAGCTCCGAGTCGGAGACGACCACGACGTGGTCGAGCGCGAGGTCGAGCGCACGCTCGAGGCCGGCGATCAGCCCGCGGTACTCGGCGATGTTGTTCGTCGCGATCCCGATCGGTGCTCCCTCGGCGGCGAGGATCGTCCCGTCCTCGGCCTCGATGACGAACCCGTAAGCGGCGGGGCCGGGGTTCCCCCGCGCGCCGCCGTCGGTGAAGAGACGAACCTTCACAGCCGCTCATAGACGTCGAAGGCCGGCTCCTCGTACGGGTGCGCGGCGCGAAGCGCGCGGACGATCTCACCGTGGCGCGCCGACGGGAACACCGTCTCGAGGCGTAGCTCGCGAACGCGCTCCTCCTCCCCCACGCGGCCGACGGCAGGATCCGCGCCCGCGAGCGGGACGAACGTCCCCGTGCCTTCGGCGTGCCACGAGCAGCGCTCGTAGGCGCCGATGCGACCCGCGCCGGCGGCGAACACCGCATCGCGAACCGCGTCGAGCGCGTCCGCGGGGACAAAGACGACGAGCTTCCGGTCGTTCGTCTCGGCCGTCACCGTTTCGGAGCCTAGCGCCCGGGAACGGCGGGCTCATGGCAACGATTCAGGTACAGCCGAGACCAACGCCGGAGGAGCGCCACGACGCGCCGGTCGAGGTGGAGATCGACGAGGCGCTCACGGTGTTCGTGGAGACGATCGAGGACTGGGTGACCCCGCGGCAGGAGTGGGAGTTCACTGTCCACGAGGGCACGGACTTCGGCCGCGCGAACAACGTCGAGGGGCGCGTCCTCTTCGCGTCCGGGACACAAACGTCGACGGTTCAGTTCCGCGTCGAGCAGCTCGACGCGGTCGACGACTTCCAGGACGAGCTCGTGCTCCGCCTCGAAGAGCGGGACGGGATCGCGAAGACGATCCGGTGCACTGCGACCGGCTTCGACGTCGAGTTCTTCCACATCCTCACGTACACGTAGGCACGCTCTTTTCACGCTTTCGGCACAGACGCGTGCATCCCGGACGGCTACCGTTCATGTAGGGAGACGGGAGTCCCCAGGGGTGCGCGCGCCCGCGCCGGCGGAAAGGACATGTCCCGCAGCGGCGGAATGGGTGGCCGCGGGAGAGCGACTACTACGGCGCGGGGTGCACGACGTTGTCGATCTGGGCGCGCTGGAGCTTCCCCGAATAGTCGACGTACACCGACTTCCACTCGGTGAAGACGTCGAGCGCCGCCTGCCCCGCCTCACGGTGACCGTTCCCGGTCTGCTTCATGCCGCCGAACGGCAGGTGCACCTCGGCGCCGGTCGTGCCGGCGTTGACGTACGTGATCCCGGTCTGGAGGTCGCGGACGGCTCTGAACGCGCGGTTCACGTCGCGGGTGAAGATCGACGACGACAGCCCGTACCGGACGCTGTTCGCAGCGCGAACGGCCTCCTCGAACGAACGCACGGGGATGAGCGCCGTCGTCGGGCCGAAGATCTCCTCCTGGGCGATTCGCATCTCGGGCTCGACGTCGGCGAACACCGTCGGCCGGTAGTAGAAGCCCTGGCCCGTCACGCGCTCGCCCCCGGTCAGCAGCTTCGCGCCCTCGTTCTGCCCGACCTCGGTGTAGGAGTGGATCTTGTCGACGGCGGCCTCGTTTATGACGGGGCCGATGTCCGTGTCGTCCTCCCACGGTGGGCCGATCGTCATCTGCTCAGCGCGCGCGACGAGCTTCCTCTGGAGCTCGTCGTAGATCGCCTCGTGGACGATGACGCGCGACGCTGCGGTGCACCGCTGCCCGGCGGTCCCGAACGCGGACCAGACGATTCCGTCGACTGCCAAATCGAGGTTGGCGTCGTCCATCACGATGATCGCGTTCTTGCCGCCGAGCTCGAGGTGCACGTGCTTGAGGTTGTCGGCGGCCGCCTTCGTGACGAGGACGCCGGTCTCGCGGGAGCCCGTGAACGTGATCACGGGCACGTCCGGGTGGCGGACGAGGGCGTCGCCTGCCTCCTCGCCGAACCCGTGGACGACGGTGACGACGCCCTCGGGCAGGCCCGCCTCTGTGAGCAGGTCGACGAAGCGCTGAGCGAGCAGCGGCGTGTCCTCGGCCGGCTTGAGCACGACGGTGTTGCCGCAGACGAGCGCCGGGCACAGCTTCCACGCGGGGATCGCGATCGGGAAGTTCCACGGCGTGATCGCGCCGACGACGCCGACCGGCATCCGGACGCTCATCATGAACTTGTCGCGGAGCTCCGACGGCGTCGTCTGCCCGAAGAGGCGCCGGCCCTCGCCGCCCATGTAGTAGCTCATGTCGATCGCTTCCTGGATGTCGCCGCCGGCCTCGGCCTTCACCTTCCCCATCTCGCGCGTCATCAGGTCGGAGAGCGTGGGCTTCTCGCGCTCGAGGACCTGCGCGAACCTGAAGAGGACGTTGCCGCGCTCCGGCGCCGGGACGAGCCGCCACTCCTCCCACGCCGCCCGCGCTGTCGCGACCGCGCGGTCGACGTCGGCGGCCGTCGAGCGCGGGAACGAGTCGATGACCTCGCCGGTCGAGGGATTCAGCGAATCGAAGGTCGCCGTGGCCACGGCGGGATCCTAGACGGCCGATGCCATTAGATCGCCCGTACCGGGGGCGATCGATCGCGCGGTCACGCGTCGACGTCGGTCGGCGGAAACGTGCCGGGAATCCGCGGGCGCCGACGATCGCGTGTCATCCGCCGCTCGTCCGTGTCGCCGTCCTCGTCACGGCGCCGCTCCGGCCCCGTCCGGAGCTCGACCATCACGGTCACGTTCGGGTTGTCCGCGTAGTACGAGACGAGACGGTCGTACAGCTGGTCGGCGAGCTCGGCGGGAATGACGCAGTAGATCATCGCCGGAACGGCTGTCTCGCCCGGGCGGAGATCACAGGCGCGCGATGTTCGGGATGATCCGGCCGTCGTCCTCGAGGTGCGCGTTCCACGTCGTGAACGACCGGTCGACCTCCTCGGGGTCATGTCCGCGCTCGGCGAGGCGCACCGGCTGCGGCGCGTCCGGCGCCACGCGGTACTGGTACCACGAGATGTCCCACGCGATCGTCACGACGACGTCCGGCGTGACGCCCGAGAGCGGCAGGACCGAGACGTTCGGCGACCCGAGGCTCTTGGCGATCCCGGCGATCGTCCGCTTGTGCGGCGACGCGTTGAAGAGGTCGGCCGCCTCGACGACGGCGAGCTCGGGCTCGGACAGCCGCCGGAGGATCGGATCGGGAGCGACGGGCGCGGGCGACGGCCGGCTCGTCCCGAGGAGCGCGGCGAGGGAGTACCGCCGGCGGCGACGCTCCGGCCTCACCGTCGGCGTCGTCGGCGCTCCTTCCTTCACCCAGCCGTACTCCGCTGCCGTCTCCTGGCAGAGGGGGCAGACGTCGACGTACTCGGACCCGCCGTTCGGCGCGTAGCGGGTGGCTCGCTCTCCCATGAGCAGCGTGCGCTCGCAGATCGCACAGCTCCGGTCGAGGCTGGCGCGCGTGATGCGCATGAGTCGAGGGTAGCGATTCCACGCGCCGCCACCGGCTCCTGCCGCGGCCTAGGCGGGGACCGCCTCCTTCTCCTTCTTCGCAGCGTCGACCAGCTTCTGGGCGATGTGCGCCGGGACCTCCTCGTAGCGGAGGAACTGCATGTGGTACTCGCCACGCCCGCCGGTCAGCGACGTGAGGGACTGCGAGTACGTCAGCACCTCGGCCATCGGCACCTCCGCGCGAACCGTCGTCATCCCACCCTTCGGGTCCATTCCGTGGAGTCGGCCGCGACGCGAGTTGAGGTCGCCGTTGACGGCTCCTACGGCTTCGTCCGGGACCGTCACCTCGAGCTCCATGATCGGCTCGAGCAGCGTCGGCTGCGCCTTCTCGTAGGCGTTCTTGAACGCGATCGACCCGGCGATCTTGAACGCCATCTCCGACGAGTCGACGTTGTGGTAGGAGCCGTCGACGAGCCGGACGCGGACGCCCTGGACCGGCGCACCGGCAAGGTCGCCGTGGACCATCGCCTCCTGGATCCCCTTGTCGACTGCGGGCCGGAACCCCTGCGGGATCACGCCGCCGACGATCTTGTCGACGAACTCGTATCCAACGTTGCCCTCTATCGGCTCGATCTCGATGTGGCAGTCGCCGAACTGGCCGCGCCCGCCGGTCTGCTTCTTGTACCGGCCCTGGGCGCGTGCCGGCGCCTTGATCGTCTCGAGGTACGGGACTTGCGGCTGGTGCAGCTCGACCTCGACACCGAATCGGCTCTTCAGCCGCGCCACCGCGACCTCGACGTGAACCTGGCTCATACCCGACAGGAGCTGCTCGCCGGTCTGCGCGTCGCGGCGCAAGTGGAGCGTCGGATCCTCCTCGTGCAGCCGCCGCAGCGCCTGCGCGACCTTGTCCTCGTCGCCCTTCGTCTTCGGCGTGACCGCGAAGCTCATCACGGGCTCCGGGAACTCGAGGGCGGGCGGCTCGAGGTCGTGCTCGGCGTCCACGAGGACGTCGCCGGTCTGCACGTCCTTGAGCTTGGCGACGGCGCCGATATCGCCGGCGCCGAAGCCGTCGGTGCGCTCGTGCTCCTTCCCCTGAAGGACCATCAGGCTCCCGAGCCGCTCCTTCGCGTGGTCGCGGTGGTTGACGAGCGTCGAATCGGACGCGACGTTGCCGGCATAGACCCGGAACATCGAGATGCGGCCGGCGAACGGGTCCGCCACGGTCTTGAAGACGAACGCGGCGGTCGTCGCGTCGGTGTCGATCGGCGACGGCTTCTTCGCCGGCGACGGGAAGCCCTCGACGATCAGGTCGAGCAGAGAATGCGTCCCGAGGTTCTTCGTCGCGATGCCGCAGCTCACCGGATAGATCTCGTCGCGCGTGACGGCGTTCTTCAGCGCGGCGGCAATGTCGGTCGGCTCGATCTCCTCGCCGCCCAGGTAACGCTCCATGAGCGCCTCGTCGGTCTCGACGACGGCGTCGAGGAGCTTCTCGCGGTACTCGGCGACGATGTCGGCCATCTCGGCCGGGATCTCGACCGGATCGCCCTCGCGCGCGCCGGAGGGATCCATGTATGCGCAGTTGTGGAGCAGGTCGACGATTCCCGTCAGCTCGTGCTCCGCGCCGATCGGGAGCTGGATCGCGACGCAGCGATCCGAGAGCTGCTGTTGAAGGTGGCCCAGTGTGCGGAAGAAGTCGGCGCGCTCGCGGTCGAGCATGTTCACGAACAGGATCCGCGACAGCTCGAGCGCCTCGGCACGCTCCCACACGCGCATGGTGTTCACCTCGACGCCCATCACGCCGGAGACCACCACGAGCGCGCCCTCGACGACACGGAGGCTCGCGACGGTGTCGGCCTGGAACCCGGAGTCGCCGGGCGCGTCGATCAGGTTGAGCTTGCGCCCCTGCCACTCGAGGTTGCAGAGGGACGCGGCGAGCGACATCTGTCGTCGCTGCTCGTCCTCGTCCCAGTCGGAGGTCGTCGTTCCGGCCGCGACCGTGCCGAGCCGATTGACCTTGCCCGCCTGGAAGAGCATCGCCTCGACGAGCGACGTCTTGCCGGTCCCGCGGTGGCCGACGACAGCGACATTGCGGATTTTCCCGGTCTCGATGGGCATCGATCGTCCTCCTCGAAGTTGCGCGAAAGCTGGGTGGCGACGGCAATCCTACGCGCGCCGCCGGGACGCCCGCTGCGGGCTCCCCGCACGCCGCGACCCCGCCCTCACGTCCGGACGGCTACGCCGGAGAGCCGCGCCTTGAGGCGCAGCACCGCCTTCGTGTGCAGCTGCGAGATGCGCGACTCCGTCACGGACAGCACCTCGCCGATCTCGCGGAGCGTGAGCTCCTCGTAGTAGTAGAGCGTGATCACCAGCTTCTCGCGCTCGGGCAGCCGCGAGATCGCGTCGGCGAGCGCCGCGCGCATCTCCGTCTGGTCGAGCGCCGCCTCCGGTCGCGGGCCGGACTCGTCCTCGATCGTGTCCAGGAGCGAGACCTGGTCGCCTTCGCCCGACACCGACCAGAGCTCGTCGAGGGCTGCGATCGAAGATCGCGAGATGTTCCGTGAGCGACTCCTCGAGCTCGTCCTGCGAGATCCCGATCTTGGCGGCGATCTCCTCGTCCGTCGGCGCCCGCCCGATCTTCGCCTCGACGGCGATCGCCCGCTCGATCGCCCGCGCTCGCGCCCGGACCGACCGCGGGACCCAGTCGAGCGACCGTAGCTCGTCGATGATCGCGCCCTTCACGCGCATCATCGCGTAGGTCTCGAACTTGATGTCCCGGTCCGGGTCGTAGCGCTCGATCGCGCCGATCAGCCCGAGGAGGCCGTACGAGACGAGGTCGCCCTCGTCGACGTGCGCCGGGAGCCCCGCGCCGAGCCGGCCGGCGACGAACTTCACGAGCGGCGCGTAGGTGAGGATCAGCCGGTCGCGCAGCGGCTTGCTGTTCGTCCGGCGGAATTCGCGCCAGAGCGCCTTCGTGTCGGATTGGGCCGCCACGACCTCCACAATACGAGCTAGCGGCGCCTTCTCCTCAGCGCCGAGCCGACGAGCGTCGACATCCACACGGCGAGGGCGCCGGCGGCGACGGCGATCGGCCACCGCCCTGCGAGAGCGCTCGCCACCGCTATCCCGGCGAAGGAGATCGTGATGACGGTGAAGAGCGCCGCGAGCGGCACCCGCCGAGCCTACTGCTCGTCGTCGTCGGCGCCGTCGCCCTCGACCGCGTCGCCGCGCTCCCCCTCGTCCTCGCCGTAGCCCTTGCCCTCCTGCGCCTCGAGGAGGTCGTCGTCTGTCGCCGGAGCCGAGTTCGGGTCGCTCTCGTTCTCGTTCATGTCGCAGGGATCCCCGAACCGGCGCGGCTACAATCGTCGGCCGAACCCGAGGGGCGTAGCTCAATTGGCAGAGCACCGGTCTCCAAAACCGGGGGTTGCAGGTTCAAGTCCTGCCGCCCCTGTTCCCTTGGTAGAGCCAAAACCCGCTTCGTTGAGCGGGTTTTGGCGTCTCTACGGCCCGTTTCGCCGTCCGCTCAAGGCCGCTCAAAGCCGCCCGTTTCTGGCGCGCACTGGCGCGCAACTGGCGCGCACCGCGGCCGCCGCCGTAGAGTCGAAGCGGATGCTGCGGCTGCCGGAACCGATGCTTGCGAAGCCCGGCCCGCTCCCAACCGCGGCTGGACATTCGAGCCGAAGCTCGACGGGTTCCGCTGCATGGTCTGCACCCACGGCGGCCGGTTCCGCGCGCGGTCGCGTAGTGGCTGGAACATGACGGCGGCGCTGCCGGAGCTCGAGCGCACGCTGCAGGCCGACGCGCAGCTCGACGGCGAGCTCGTCGCGCTCGACTCCGACGGCCGCCCCGACTTCCACCGGCTCGGGGAGCGGATGCTTCAGGGCCGCGCCCGGATCCCCGTCGTCGAAGCGCTGTTCCAGGCGGTCTGCGACCGCGGGCTCGAGGGAGTCGTCGCGAAACGCACGCGGGACCTGTACCGGCCTGGGGAGCGGGGCTGGGTCAAGCAGAAGAACAGGGCGACCGCGCGATTCGCGGAGGAGCGGGACGGCGTCGGCCGCCGCATCCCGCCGCGGGCTGAAGCTGCGAAATCGATACCGGTTGGACCGTCGCCGAGTTGACACTTCGACTGTCGCCGGGACGAGCGACAGCGGCGCGGGGCGGGCGCAGACTCGGTTCATCAACCGACCGCACCGAAAGGAGCCCCAAGATGAAGCGCCTCGCCACCCTCACCGCCGCCCTCGCCCTCCTCGGCACCACCGCCGCCCAGACCGCCGTCGCCGCACCCCGCACCGACAGCAACAACGCACCGGCGAGCTACAGGTTCCACTCCGTCACGCCGAACCCGTACCGGTACGGCGGGTCGCTGCAGCCGAACGTCATTCGGCACGGCTCGCTGCAGCCGAACGGTCTCCGGTGGGGGTCGCTGCAGCCGACGGGGATCAGGCACGGCTCGCTCCGGCCGCACGCCTCGCGCTTCAACGGTTAGTAGGCGAGGGCACCCTAGCTAGGGGCGAGGCGGGGGCTCCGGCCCCCGCCGCCGCGTTCGCGAACTACGCCGGTTCGACGACGAGCACAGTGAATTTCTCCGGGTCGTAGGACTCGATGTAGTCGACGACTCGGAGATTCCCGTCGACGCCGCGGTAGATCACGCAGCTGGGCGGCCAGTCGTGACGGCCGAGCTCGATCGCCCCGAGCGATTCGCCGTCGACCGTGAGGAGCGCGAAGTGCGGCACCGCGAGAGGCTACTCCCCCGTCAGCGCGGCGCCCATGCGATCTCGTAGAGGCGGCAGCAGGTCAGTCGCGTAACGATGCGTCGGTCACGCCCGGATGTCCTGGCGAGAGAGCCTCGCCGCGCTCGGCATTGCTGCGCGGGTCCGGGTTCGCCTTCCACCACACCGCGCGCCGCGCCCGGGGACGGGCGGCCGCCCAGTTGCTCTTCGGGCTCAGCTCGCTCCTGACGCCGTTCTTCCTGGGCACAGTCGTCGGCGCCATCGCCGGCGTCCGTGTGCCGGTCGGGAACGCCGCTGGCGACAGCGTCAGCAGCTGGCTCAACCCGCTCTCGATCGTGATCGGGGTGTTCTTCGTGGCCACGAGCGCCTACCTGGCGGTGCTTCGGTGTCGCCGTGGTCGTCGTGCTTCCGTCACTCGCCGCGCTGTTTGTGCTCGTGCAGCGCAACTTCGTTGAGGAGACCGCCAAGCCGGCCCGCGACCACCCGCCCACGACGGCCTGATCGGCGCCCGCCTTCCACCTGGCCCTGCTGGCGAGGTCAATCGGGCGGTTCGCCGATCACGCTGCCTGCCGCGATCGCGTCCCGGAGGGCCCGGAAGTCCTGCTTCTACTACCAGAGATGGCACGCCCAATCGCAACGACCTAGCCGACCGGGCGTCCATGCGTGGAGGCCGGTCATCCTGTGCGGATGAGCGCGAAGCGGACAAGGGGTGCATTCTGTTTTCTGTCCGGTCTGCAACGCGGAGCGCGCCGCCGTGAGCGACGTGCGCGAAAGGATCCATGAGCTCGCAAGATCGCAGTCGTCGGCCGAACATCCTCCTTGTGATGACCGATCAGCTGCGGTATCCGCCGTCATATGAGTCGGAGGAGCTGCAGGAGTTTCGCCGCCGGCAGTTCACTGGCGAGGAGAGTCTCCGTACCAGCGGAGTGTCGTTGCGTCGCCATTACACGATGGCAGCGGCGTGCGCACCGAGTCGCGCCTCTTTTTTGACGGGCCACTACCCGTCGTTGCACGGTGTCACGCAGACGGACGGGCTGGCGAAAACCGCCGAGAGCCCCGAGATGTTCTGGCTGGCGGCGGACACGGTGCCGACTCTCGGCGACTGGTTCCGCGCCGGCGGCTACCGGACCTTCTACAAGGGCAAGTGGCACGTGTCGCACCCGCACCTCGACGACCCCGACGGCGAGGGGTACCTCCTGTCGATCGAGGACGACGGGACGCAGATCCCGGAGAACATCGCCGCCTACCTCGAAGCGGACCTGCTTGATGAATATGGGTTCTCGGAATGGGTGGGGCCCGACCCGCACGGGCTCGGCAAGCACAACACCGCGACGGTCAAGGATGCGTTCACGGCCGACGAGACGGTCGCGCTACTGAAACGACTCGACAAGGAGGAGAGCGACCAGCCCTGGCTGACCGTTTGCTCGTTCCTGAACCCGCACGACATCGCCCTGTTCGGTTTGATCGCACTGACGCAAGGGCTCCGCTACGACACGGGTGACATCCCTGAGGTCGCCAACGCGCCGACCCATGACGAGGACCTGTCGACCAAGCCCGCCTGCCAGCAGAGTTACGTCGATGCGTGGGGGAAGATGCTCGCGCCGCAGCCCTGGATCGAGACGCACCGGAAGTTCTACTACCAGCTACAAGGCACAGTCGACGGCGAGCTAGCGAAGGTGCTTGAGGCGTTACGAGCGACGAAGGCGTACGACAACACCATCGTGATCTTCCTCTCCGACCATGGCGACATGCTGGGCGCTCACGGCGGTATGCACCAGAAGTGGCACAACGCCTACGAGGAGACGACGCACGTGCCATTCCTAGTCTCGAGCCCCCTGATCGGCGGAGGCCAGCGCGAGATCGACGCGCTGACCAGCCACGCCGACCTGCTTCCTACCCTGCTTGGTTTCGCCGGGATCGACCAGGCCGAGGCGTTGAAGCGTGTTTCGATCGACCACACGGAGGCGCGGCCGCTACCGGGGCGCGACCTGTCCGGCCTGATCTTTGGCAGCGCACCGGATACGCCTTCGGATCCACTCTTGTACGTGACGGACGATGAGATCAGCGAGGGCAGCGCCAGACCGGGCAGCCCATTCCAGCGCTTTGCGATGAAGCTCAAGAGGTATTCGACGGTCGTGCAGCCGAACCACATCGAGACGGTCGTCGCGGAGGTCGAGGTCGACGGCGCGCCCCATCTCGTCAAGTTCTCTCGCTACCACGACAACCAGCAGTTCTGGACCGTCCCCGGCGAGCGCGACGAACGGCTGCGCGGCAGGAAGACAATCACGGTCACCGAGCCCGAGCCGGACGAGTACGAGCTCTACGACCTCACCCTCGACCCGTTGGAAGAACGCAACCTCGCGCACCCTTCCAACGCGACGGACGAGTCGCGGCGGCTGCAGGAAACGATGTTCGAGCTGCTCACCCAGCAGTTGAGCGAGAAGCGCATAGTGCCTCGCGCGGGAGAGTTGCCGGGCTATCGCTCGCCGCAAGACGCTGCCAGAGTCGCTGTCGGAGACTGATCGACCGAGGACCTGTTCGCGCGTGACGCCAGCCCTGGGCTCCCAGTGGGCGGTCTGGTGGCTACGGCCGAACGATGCGCGGAAGCCGATATGGCCCGTCGACGTATCGACCGCTTCGCCCCTGGCGGGCGGCCAGGCCGGTAGCGCAGGCAGTAGTTCGGAGCACAAAGATGGGACCCGCCCTTGATTACGCGGCGCGGATCGTTTCGCCGGCTGCGTAGCTGCCCTGGTCGCTCGAGAGGCGCGCCCGGAACGTACTCCCACCAGTTGCGGAAGTCCCGCAATCGACGGGCCCTGCGGTCTTGCGGAAAACGAGCGCGCCGGGGACGAGCGAATCCGGATTGGCGCCGGGGAAGTCGTCGGGATCGAGTGGGCGCTCGCAGAAGGTGACGTAGCCCGTTTCGCGGACGAACCGGCGAAACTCAGCAGCGGTCACATTCCAGATGGCCTCCGAGGACTTCTACCCCGAGGAACGGCCGGTGCATCGCGTTTCGCTGGACGGGTTCTGGATGGACGAGCGCCCCGTGTGCCGCAGGGGATCCAGCGCATGTTGTCCGTCGAGCTGCACACGTCGCCGTCGAGACTCTCGTGATCTCCGGTGTGCGTTGGTCATCACCCGCTACTCCGAGTTCCTCGCTCGTCGCAGGGCATCGTGAGCTTCTCACTGCTGACGGCTGCCTCCTGGTCGAGGATGTGGATGGTTCGTTCCATCGCGACGGGCCGGAGGCCACCCGGGCCGGAGTGGAAGGGGTGGTCGAGGAACCACAAGAGGAGCAGCGTCGAGGTGATCACGATCGCGACGCCGCCCATCATCGTCGCCTGCACGACTGCGCGCTCTCCGCTGTCGGCGAAGAACAGCATGAACACGAAGATGACGACGGCACTCAAGAACAGCACGATCCACAGCTGGAGCGGGATCACCCCCTCGGCGCCGTGAGTGCGGTCCGCGCGCGCATCCTCGCGGTCGGTGCGCTGGTCGAGCCACTTCCCGTAGGCCGCCTGCTCGGAGGCCGAGCGTGGCTCCACCGTCTTGGTGATGCGGAACATCGCGAGGGTCCAGGGATTCACCGTGTCCCCAAGGGTGCCCGCCTGCATCTTCGGCCACTCGCTGTGGACCACCGTACGCGCGTAGCAGATGAGCTCGCCTGCAAGGAGGGCACGCACTCCGACGGGGAAGAGCTGGGCCGTCTCGAACTGCTCCATGGCCCTCTGCGCTTCCGTCTCAGAACCGCTTCGCGAGGTGTCGAAGCTCTCGAACGCCAGGAAGACGACGAACCCGAGGAGCACGGCGAACCCAGTCGCGAGGACGCCGAAGACTCCGGCCGCGCGGTCCCCATCCTCGAAGTAGCTTCCTTCGGGGGCGCGGCGGCGAACGAGCAGCATCGCCGTGATCGCGACCGCCATGACCGCCGCAACGACAAGCCCGGCCCAGAGGAGGCTCACGACTTCCTCACCGGCCCTCGGCCCCTCGGCATTGCGCAGATCACGAATCGCATCCTGACGCTCAGGATGATCGACTGCCCTCAGTAGGCTCTCGGGCCATGATCGATTGGCTGCACGGCCTACCTTCGTCTGGCTCGTCGTCGTGGTGTTCGGCGTGACTTATCTCGTGGCTGCCGCGATCTCGTGGGTCGTGCTGGGGCTCGCGGTCGGCGAGCGCGCGCGCGTTCAAAGCCGTGTCGCCTGGGCTGCTTCCCCCGCTGGGCGTGGTCTTCGGCCTGGTTGTCGGTTTTCTCGCAGTCCAGGTCTGGAACGACCATGGTCAAGCGCAGACAGCGGTCGACCGCGAAGCCAGCGCGTTGCGCTCCGTCGTGCTCCTGGGTGGGATCTTCCCGCCGGCACCTCAGGCCAGGATGCGCGTGCTCGTGCGTCGGCACATCGAGGACGCCGTCACCGAGGAATGGCCGGCGATGGCCGACCGGAATGCGACTCTCAGGGCCGTCCCGGCCTCGCTCGCCGAGGCGCTCCAGCTGGCACTGGCGCTCGAGCCTCGCTCGGAGGGCGAGAAAGTGGAGCAGCGGGAGATGGTCGCTGCGCTCGAAGCCGCCCTCGATGCACGGAGGGCGCGCTGAAGCTGTGCGTCACCGGCGTCGCCTCGTTGCCCGTCGCGTCCTTCAAGGTGACGGTGAACGAATGCGCCCCAACCGTGGAGGTGTCGATCGGCGACCCGTCGGCGACCGGCGAGCCGTCGTTCGTCCCGTCGCACGACGGCGACAGATCGACGTCGTCGCTGCACGAGTAGGCCGCGTTCACCAGCGCGCCCTTTAGGTAGATCTCACCGTCATGCGGAACATGGAGCGCGATCGTCGGCGCCGCCGTGTCCGCGACGAAGATCAGCTTCTCGTGGCTGGAGTCGTCGTTGAGCCAGATCGCGCCCGTCGCGCCAACCGAAGAGCATGTTGCCCGCACTGGTGTGCCAGCACAGCCGCAACTCAGGATTGACGGAGCCGACATCGCAGCTGCTCTTGGCAACGGCGTCACCCTGCTTGGCGAACCCCCACGAATAGGAGTCGTTGAAATACCAGCCCGCGCCGTTGGCGTCATGCGTGACGTCATAATTCTGACCGGTATCGAAGAGGACGTCGGCGCGCGGCGCGGCCGCGAGCAGATCGAGCGTCTCGCTGCCCGTCGCACGCGCGGCGAGCATCATGTAGTCGCCCTGACAGCCGTCCAAGACCGACGACACGGACTGCCCGGAAGCGGCGTAGGTCGCCGTGTAACACAACGTCCAACCGTTGTCTTGCACCGTGCTGAGCGGCACGTTGGTCTGCGGCCCGCTCGGATAGTAGACCGGCGGACCCGCCAACGCGGGAGCCGCGACCACCCCGAAGACAACCAACGCCCACGCAAATGAACGCGGCGCGCATACCGCCTGAAAGGCGCTTCATATTTCCCCACGCCAATCCGCGCGCCGGTGTGCGCCGCGCGCGGCGGTTCTGAGGGTCTTGAGGGCGCCCATGGCGGGCGTCGGATGATGTCGGTGTCACGGCGGGGTCCCGGCCGCGCACCTGAGGGCGTTGCTAGATCGTGTCGCGGTCTTCGCGGTGCTTGCTGCCCGACTTCGCGAGGCCGCGGCTGAGCAGATACCCGATGGTCAGCGCCGTGACGAGCTGCCAGGCACCGCGCCCGTCGAGGCTGTCGTCGACCTTCGCCGCGATCAGCACCGCGATCACCGTCGCGACGTAGAAGACGATCTCGGTCGTCTTGAACGCCGCCTTCGTCTCGTCGACTCCGCGTCCACGAACCGAGGCCGACGAGCCGCGGATCGTGCGGTCGTCCTCAACACGTGTTGCCATGTGACCCCTTTCGTCGTTGCTGCACACCTCCTCAGGGTGAGCGACGACAGAACGAGCCAACGCCGATGATGGTTACGGGCGCGCTGCGCGTACGGGCCAGGCCCGTTGAATCTGTCGCATCACCGCCGGATACACGATCAGGCGCCGGAAAGGCTTGATCGCCGTCATGTAGGCGGAGCCGAGGAGCCCGTTCGGCCGCACGTAGACGGCCATCTCGCCGCCGTACGCGCCGTTGTCGCGCTCGACCCAGCCGATGTGCATGACCCCGTGCACCGTCCGGTTGGCAGTCTCGGCGGCCCACTCGTCTTGCAGCAGATACAGCGACGTGAAAGGGAGCGCGTCGAAGTCAGGCCCCGACGGGCCGTCACGGAGATCGGCCGGCAACCGGTCGTGCAGCGTCGGGCGTGGGCCGCCCCCGTCGGCGTCAGGCCCGTCCCAGCCCAGTAGCTCCCCGACCTTCCACCGGGTCGCCCACAGTGCCCGGACCGCGGCCGGGGCGCTTCGCGACGGGTTGCTCGCGGCCATCAGCTGCACCAGGCGAGGGAAGTCGTCCCCTCCGCCGGGCGTCGGCAGCGCCCACACGTCCTCGAGCCGGAACCCCGACGTCAGCTCGTGGATCCGCCACGGCCGAGAGATGTGCGCGCTGGCCGGAAGCCTCATCGGGAGAACGTAGCCGCGTTCGCCGCAGTCTCTTCGTCGAAGCTACGCGCGAGAGGCGCTCCACCACGCACAATCGAATACTTCCAGTTGTAAAGCCCCGCCGGGCGGCTCCCGGCATTCCGAAGACTCTCCTGGGCCCGGCGGTTGACTCCCGCGGGCCGCCGCGATTTGATCGCGGGCGAGGACGGCGGGGCCGTCGGGGGGACGTCAACGGAGGAGGTCGCATGTCGCTGTTCTCGCGCCTGGCCGGCTCGGCCGCGGAGTCGGTCGACCATCGGATTCGCTGGGATCGCCTGCCCAAGCCGCTCGCGATGCTGACGCTGGTCGGGATCCGCGACCGGCTGCGGGCGAAGAACCTCTACGACACCGGCCGCGGTCGCGATCTGCCGCCGGCCCCGGACGGCGCGCGTCATCTCACCGCGCGAACGCTCGACGGAACCTACAACGACCTCGACGACCCGCTGATGGGCAGCGTCGGCAGCCGCTTCGGCCGGAACGTCCCGCTGGACCGCGTCTACCCGGACGCGCCCGAGAGGCTGCTGGAGCCGAACCCGCGTCGCGTGAGCCTCGAGCTCCTGACGCGCGACAAGTTCAAGCCCGCCACGACGCTGAACCTCCTCGCCGCCGCGTGGATCCAGTTCGAGGTGCACGACTGGTTCAGCCACGGCGAGAACGAGACGGAGAACCCGTGGCAGGTCGCGCTCGCCGACGACGACCCGTGGCAGCAGCGCCCGATGGAGATCCCGCGGACGCGGCGCGATCCGAACGCAGACCCCGCCGGCCCGCCGACGTTCGTGACCGCCGACAGCCACTGGTGGGACGGCTCGCAGATCTACGGCAGCGACCCGGCGTTCGCGCAGGCGCTTCGCTCGGGCGAGCACGGCAAGCTGCGAATCGACTCGCACGGCCTCATTCCCGAGGAGCTCGAGCAGCACGTCGACCTCGGCGGCGCCGCCGCCAATTTCTGGCTCGGCCTCGCCGTCCTCCACGCGCTGTTCATGCTGGAGCACAACGCGATCTGCGACCGCCTCCACGCGGAGCACCCGGGCCTGGGCGACGACGAGCTCTACGACAAGGCCCGACTGGTCAACGCCGCTCTGATGGCGAAGATCCACACCGTCGACTGGACCCCGGCGATCATCGCCCACCCGACGACGGTGACCGCTCTGCGGGCGAACTGGTGGGGCATCCTCGGAGAGGGCTTCGACAAGCGGTTCGGGCGCCGCACCGGGATCGAGGTGATCCACGGCATCCCCGGATCGCGGAAGGCCCTCCACGGCGTCCCGTACTCGCTGACCGAGGAGTTCGTGGCCGTGTACCGGATGCACCCCCTGCTCCCGGACGAGTTCGTCTTCCGCTCGCTCGCCGACGACCGCGTCCTCCAGGAGCGCACGTTCCCGGAGATCGGCGCGGTGCACGTGCGCGAGCGCCTTGCGGAGGTGTCGCTCGCGGACGCGCTCTACTCGTTCGGGCTCGCGAATCCCGGCGCCATCAGCCTGCACAACTACCCGCGCTTCCTCCAGCGGCTCGAGCGCCCCGGCGGCGAGGTCATCGATCTCGCGGCGACCGACATCGTGCGGACCCGCGAGCGCGGAGTGCCGCGCTACAACGAGTTCCGGCGGCTCTTCCACCTCGAGCCCGTGAAGTCGTTCGAGGAGCTGACGGACAACGCCGAATGGGCGGAGGAGATCCGCCGCGTCTACGACGGCGACATCGAGCGCGTCGATCTGATGGTCGGGCTTTACGCGGAGCCGTTCCCGCGCGGCTTCGGGTTCAGCGACACCGCCTTCCGCGTCTTCATCCTGATGGCGTCGCGGCGCCTCGAGGCCGACCGCTTCTTCACCGACGACTACCGCCCGGAGGTCTACACCGCCGCCGGCCTGGAGTGGGTCGAGTCGAACAGCATGCGGTCGGTCCTCCTCCGGCACTTTCCGGAGCTCGAGCCGTCGCTGCAGGGCGTCGCGAACCCATTCGCGCCGTGGCGGGCCGTGCGATGACGGAGCTCGCGCCCGGCCTCCACAGCCTCGGGACGACCAAGGGCGGCCACGTCCACGCGTTCCTCATCGACGACGGCGGCGAGCTCTCGCTCGTCGACACGCTCTTCCAGGGCGACGGAAGGCTCGTCCTCCAGGAGATCGACCGCCTCGGCCGGCGACCGTCCGACCTGAAGCGGATCGCGATCACCCACGGCCACCGCTCCCACCTCGGCGGCCTCGCGGCGCTGAAGCGCGCGAGCGGCGCCACCGTCCACGCGCACGAGTACGAGGCGGACATCGTCAGCGGCGAGCGCCGTGCGCAGCCGGTCACGCTGCTGCCCAAGCAGTCGCTGAGGCTGATCCCGTTCCAGCTCGGGCTGCGGCTGAACCGCCCGAAGCACGTCCCGTGCCCGGTCGACGCGGAGCTCCGCGACGGCGATGCCTTCGGGCCGCTCCAGGTCCTTCACGTGCCCGGTCATACTCCCGGCCACCTCGGCTTCTACTGGCCCGAGCGCAGGTTCCTCATCGCGGGCGACGGGATCGCGACGTGGCCGGAGCTCTGTCCCGGGTGGGAGGCGTTCAACCTCAACAAGGCGCAGCACTCGGAGTCGCTCCAGCGTCTGGCCAAGCTCGACGCGGAGATCGTCGGCGTCGGACACGGCGACCCGATCACGGACGGGGCGCCCGACAGGGTGCACGCGCTCGCCGAGGGCTTCGCGGCTCAACAGGCGTCCTGAGCACTCTTCGCAGCGCCCGCGATAAGGGCGGCGCCGGCTCGTTTCCGTCTGTCGAGCGGACATGCGAGGTCGGCGGTTTGACTCGCGGATCAACGGGAACGGGTCTGGACGTTCCCTAGCAGGCCGGGGACTACCGAGGAGCCACGGACGGGGTGATGCAGGCGCGAGTGCGCGTGGGGGCGCGTAGCCTGCGACGAGCGCGGATCTACGCGCCGCACCGCCGTCCGTGGCTTCTCTCCGTGTTCGTCGCCCGCCGCTCCGGACGCCCTCGGGCGCCTTCCGCTCGGCTGTCGCTCGTTCGGGTGATCGCCTCCGACCCGCTCGCGGTCGACGAGGGTGACGTGTCCTCATTCATTCAGAAGATCGCCCTCCTGGTCGCGCTCGTAACCGCGGTCACCGCCGTCTCGGTGGTCTGCGGCGGCTGGAAGTGGAAGGCGCAGAGCCTCGGCGCCGGCCCGCATACCGTCGTGACTGCGCCCGCGCTCGCGCCCGAGTAGCGACCGCCGGTCGGGCGTCGGCCTCGTCGGCCGAGCGGGTGTGACCACCCGGCATCGACGGCACCCGCCGCAGCGTCGGTTGCCTGGATCAGCGGCCTCGGAAAGCCTGCTTGAATCAGCGCCCGTGGAACGTAACGACGCCGACGTGCAGCGGATCAGCAGCCGCCTCACGCAACTCGAGCTGACGCTGCTCGAGGTGGTCACGGCGCTCGGGATGCTCGTAGGCGAGCTCGCGCTGCGCGACGACCTCGTGCTGACGACCCCGTCCCAGGTCGAGGAGGCGCTGGAGCACGGATGGCAGACGCTCGTGGGCGTGCCGTTGCCACAGGAGGTCGACGTGATCGCGGCGGATGCGCGCTGGGCGGAGCCGGTCCGGCTCGCCGAGGCAGCGCCCGGGACGCTCCGCCGCGCGATGGAGGACACCGGCGCCTCGGTCGGCGCGCTGTACGCGATCCGCGCCGACGACGCGCGACTGCTCGCGTCGTTCGGGTACCCCGACGGCGTGATGGAGGCGTTCCAGACGTTCGGGCTCGACGCCGACCTCCCGGTCGCCAACGCCGCCCGGACGCGCCGGCCGCTCTGGTTCGGCGAGCGGCGGACGATCGTCGACTCGTACCCGCATCTCCGGGAGGCGCACGAGGAGACGGAGGTCGCCCTCGGGCAGAGCGCGGTTCAGGGTGCCGTCGTCCCGCTCGTCGCCGCCGATCGCGTCGCCGCCGTCATTCTCCTCGGCTTCACCGTCGACCGCGCGTCGCCGGATCCAGCACGGCTCCATGCAGTTCGGGAGCGGATCGCGGCCGCAATCGCGACGCGCTGAGAGCAGTTCCCACGCGCGCTACCGCGACGGGCGCCGGCGCGGGTCGTCGGCGACGAACCGCTCGGCGTCGGGGACCTTGTCGACGACGACGTACCGGTCGGTGCGGTCGACGACGCGCTCGAGCTCGTCGTTCTCGTGGCCCGTCGAAAGCGCGAACCGGTCGTCCTGCTCACGAACGACGTCGTACTCCGCGATCGTCATCCAGACGCTCGCGTCGCAGCCGCCGTTGCGCCCGCACTCGCAGTGGAACCTGAAGGTCCCGCCCGGCGGCGTCGCGCCGCTCGCCTCCGCCTCGCGGTCGAGCGCGTCGATCCGCTCGTTCACCTCGCGGACGAGCGCCTCGTTCCGCGCCTGCCGTTCCAGCCGTGCCTGCACGCGACGATCCTCCGCGCGCGGAGCGTCGGCGTCAACCGCGATCGCCGAACCGGCGCCTACGGCGTGCTCGCGGCCGTCGCCGCACCGGATGTCGGCTCGAGGCGGAGGAGCCGGACGATCCAGAGGACGGCGAGCACCGCGATCGTCACGTCGTTGGCGACGCACCATTGGCAGATCGCGCCGATCGGCCCGAGCTGAGCCCACAGGAGGTAGCCGCTGAACGCGACGCCGATCAACGAGATCAGCACGCCTGCGAAGGTCGCGACCTCGCCTCTCAGCCACGCGAGGCCGAACAGAACGATGTAGGAGAGGAGCCCGAGCAGGGCGACCGGAACGCCCGCGAGCTCCGCGTATTTCGAGTTCTGCACCTTCTCGCAGCCGCCGGTGGTGCAGACGGGCGCGATGCCCCTGTAGTGCACATACGTGAGGTAGCCCGCGATTCCCGCGCCGACCACGGCAAGCGCCGCGGTCGCGATCCGCAGCCTCACGTCCCGAGCGCCGCCGAGAGCGCGGCCGCGAAGTCGAGCGGCTCGAGCGACTGCACTGCGAGGATCTGGGGGTTCGCCGGCGGCCGGATCAAAACGAAGGTCGGCGTCTGGTTGACGCCCTGCTGCGACGCCTGCATCGCGTCGTCCTCGATCCGCGTCGACACCTTGGCCGTGTTCATGTCGGACTTCATCTTCTCGACGTCGACACCGGCCGCGGTCGCGGCGTCGTCGAGCACCTCGTCGGTCACCCAGCCGGTGTTCTCCTCGCCCTGCCGCTCGAACAGCTCCTCGAGCATGTTCCAGCCCTTGTTCTGGAACGACGCCGCCACCACGGCCCGCAACGCCGTCTGCGAGTCGTCGCCGAGGAACGCCATGCCGTTGTAGCGGAGCTTGATCTTGCCCGTCCTCACGAACTGCCGGACGACCGTCGGAAGCGCCTGGTTGGCGAACTGTCCGCAGTACGGGCACTGCAGGTCCGCGAACTCGACAAGCGTCGCCGGCGCGTCCGCCTTGCCGAGCGTCAGGCCGCTCTGCGGGATGCCGGCGAGCACCTTCTTGGACCTCGACGGGCCACCCGAGGCGTCCGAGGTCGTGGTCGCGGACGCGCTCGAGCTCGAGTCGCCCCCGGCGACCGCGAGCGCCACCACGACGCCGACCACCCCGACCGCGACCACGGCCGCGATCACCAGGAGCAGAAGGCGGCGATCTCGCTTCACGCCGGGAAGGATGCCCATGGCGGCAAGGGTGGCGTCAGGAAAAACCCGCAGGCCCGTCTGCGAAGAAGGCCCTTTCGCGGTGCGGCGCCGCCGGGGTTCTCGTAGGGTCCGGCCGATGACCCTGCTCCAGTCGAGCGTCGAAGCGTCGCCGGAGACGGAGCGCCGGCGCGGCCGGATGGAGGCGCTCGTCGCCGAGCTTCGTGAGCGAACCGCGCAGGTGGCGAAGGGCGGCGGCGACCGCGCGATCGAGCGGCACCGCGCCCGCGGGAAGCTGCTCGCGCGCGAGCGCATCGACCGGCTCGTCGACCCCGGGACCGCGTTCCTGGAGCTGAGCGCGCTCGCCGCGTGGGACGTCTACGAGGGCGGGGCGCCGAGCGCGGGGATCGTCACCGGGATCGGCGTCGTCGAGGGGCGCGAGTGCGTGATCGTCAGCAACGACGCGACCGTCAAGGGCGGGTCGTACTTCCCGCTCACCGTCAAGAAGCACCTTCGCGCGCAGGAGGTCGCCGAGCAGAACCGGCTGCCGTGCATTTACCTCGTCGACTCCGGCGGCGCGTTCCTCCCGCTCCAGGCCGAGGTCTTCCCCGACCGCGACCACTTCGGGCGGATCTTCTTCAACCAGGCGCGGCTCTCCGCGAAGGGCATCCCGCAGATCGCCTGCGTGATGGGCTCGTGCACGGCCGGCGGCGCCTACGTCCCCGCCATGAGCGACGAGACGGTGATCGTCCGCGGCACCGGAACGATCTTCATCGGAGGACCGCCGCTCGTGAAGGCGGCGACGGGGCAGGACGTCTCCGCGGAGGACCTAGGCGGCGCGGACGTCCACACCCGGCAGTCGGGTGTCGCCGACCACTACGCGACCTCCGACGAGCACGCGCTCGCGATCTGCCGCCGCATCGTCGCGAACCTCTCTGCCGGCGCCGAGCCGCCTCCGAGGCCGTGGCCGATCGCCGAGCCGGAGCGGCCGGCGGTCGACCCGTCCGACCTGTACGGCCTGATCCCCGACGACCACCGGACGCAGACGGATGCGCGCGAGGTGATCGCCCGGATCGTCGACGGCTCGCGCTTCGACGAGTTCAAGGCGCTCTACGGCGAGACGCTCGTCTGCGGGTGGTCGCGCATCGACGGGTTCCCCGTCGGGATCCTCGCGAACAACGGCGTGCTCTTCGCCGAGTCGGCGCAGAAGGGCGCGCACTTCATCGAGCTCGCGTGCAAGCGCAAGGTGCCGCTCGTGTTCCTCCAGAACATCACCGGGTTCATGGTCGGCAAGGAGTACGAGGCCGGCGGGATCGCACGCGACGGCGCGAAGCTCGTCACCGCCGTGGCGTGCGCCGAGGTGCCGAAGTTCACGGTCGTGATCGGCGGCTCCTTCGGCGCCGGTAACTACGGGATGTGCGGCCGGGCCTACTCGCCGCGCCAGCTCTGGATGTGGCCGAACGCGCGGATCTCCGTCATGGGCGGCGACCAGGCCGCGACGGTGCTCACGATGGTCGGCGACGCCGACCCGGACGCGATCCGCGCGAAGTACGAGGCCGAGGGGAACCCGTACTACTCGAGCGCGCGTCTGTGGGACGACGGGATCATCGACCCGCTCGACACGCGCCGGGTGCTCGCGCTCGGGATCTCGGCGGCGCTGAACGCACCGATCCCCGAGACGACGTTCGGCGTCTTCAGGATGTGACCGAGCTCACTGCCCGCTGAACGCCGACGCCGGCTCCGCCTCGGGCGCCGGCGCCGGGCTCGTGGCGGGCCTGAAGAACCAGGCGGCCACGCCGGAGGCCGCGATCGCGAACACCGCTCCCAGGAGCAGCGCTGCGTGGTAGCCGCCGTTGATCGCGTCGAGCTCGGACGACCCCGATGCGGTGAGCGAGTCGGTGCGCGAAGCGGCCAGGCTCGCGAGGACGGCGAGCCCGAGCGCGCCGCCCATCATGAAGGAGGTGTTGACGACGCCGGAGGCGAGGCCGGATTCCTCGGGCGCAACATCGCTCATCGCGGCGAGGAGCAGCGGGTTGAACGCCATCCCGGCGCCGATCGCGAGCAGGATCATGCTCGGTAGGACGTCGACGACGAAGCTCCCGCCGACAGGGGCGCGCGAGAAGAGAACGAGCCCGACGCCCGCGATCAGGAGGCCTGTCGCGGCAGGCGCACGGATGCCGAAGCGCATCACGAGCCGGGCCGACAGCCCGAGCGAGAACGCGCCCATGATGAGGTTCGCGGGAAGGAACGCGAGGCCGACCTCGAGCGGGCTGTACCCGAGCACGAGCTGGAGGTAGAGAGCCGAGATGAAGAACCATGCGAACATCGCGGCCGCCCACAGGACGCCGACGACGTTCGCGGTCGCGACGTTCCGGAGCCGGAACAGCCCCAGCGGCACGAGCGGCGACGCGACGCGCGCCTCGATCACGAAGAACGCGACGAGGAGCGCGGCCGCAGCCGCAAGGAGCCCGAGCGTCTGCGGAGCCGTCCACCCCACGTCGTTGCCGTTCACGATCGCGTACACGGCGAGCATCAGCGCGGACGTGACGCAAACCGCACCGGCGACGTCCACGCGACCGCCGGCGAGAGCGCCGTCCCCACCCTCGAGGAGCCGCAGCGAGAGCGCCAGGACGAGGATCCCGATCGGGACGTTCACGAGGAAGATCCAGTGCCAGTCGAGCGCGCTCGTGAGCACGCCGCCGAGCAGCACCCCGAGGCTCCCGCCGCCGGCCATGACGAACCCGAAGACGCCCATCGCCTTCGCCCGCTCGCCCGGCTCCGTGAACAGGATCATGATCAGCGAGAAGGCGACAGCCGACACGACGGCGCCGCCGACGCCCTGAACCGCGCGCGCCGCGACGAGGAGGCCCTGCGTCGTCGCGAGGCCGCACGCGACGGACGCGAGCGTGAAGAGCGCGATCCCCGCGAGGAACATCTTCCGGTGCCCGAAGAGATCGCCCAGGCGCCCGCCCAGGAGGAGAAACCCGCCGAAGGTGAGCAGGTAAGCGTTGACCACCCACGCGAGCGACGTCTGCGAGAAGCCGAGGTCGGCCCGGATCGAGGGCAACGCGACGTTCACGATCGTCGAGTCGAGGACGATCATCAGGTCGCCCATGCAGAGCACGATCAGCGCCAGCCAGCGCCTGCGGCTGTCGCTGTCGCTCCGTGCGCGGGTGTGCGTCGCGTGCTCGGTCATCGTCTCTTCGCCTCCTCCGAACTGGCTCACGAACCCTCAGACCGCGGCCCGTCCGGAAAATCATCGGCAGAGAGACGATAGCCCCGGCCGCCGCCGTCGCGTCAGCACGTGCGGGTCGTCTGCATCGGCGTCGATCTCTCCGGGGGCCGCCTCTCCACGGCCCCCGGAGATCACTCCCCGCTCAGCCGACGGGAAGAGTCGTCAGCGCGAACGCCGCCTGCAGCGGCACGTCGAACCGCGCGACGCCCGCACCGTTCGTCGTGACGATGCCGCCGTCGGTCGTCAGCCCGTCGCCGTTCGCGTTCCAGACGGCGAGGTTGAACGTCGTCGACTGCGGCAGGTTCCCGATGCTGTACGAGGAGGACTCGCCGTTCGGCGCCGTCAGCGCGCCGCCGTTCGTGTCGAGGCCGAGGATCGTCAGCTTGCCGTCCTCCCCGGAGAACGCCGCGAGCTCCTGCTCCGGCCGGTCGCGGACGATCGCGTCGTAGCGGGCGGCGGCATCGTCGGCCGTCCACGGGTCGACGCCGAGAACCTGCCAGCCCCGGTCGGTCGTCTGCAGCAGCATGCGCAGCGCGTGGTAGGACGGGTACAGCGCCCACCCTTCGCTCGGCGGGCCGATCGCCCAGAACGACTGGTTCGGCGGGTTCGACTTGTCGTAGATCGACCAGTAGAGGTCCCAGTCGGAGGTTCCGTCGAACCCGAGCTGGGCCGCGTTGATGTCGAACCACAGCTTGTGGAACCCCCCGAGAGCCATGCGGCGGAGGTCGGTGCAGCTGCCGTCCGGGTTCGGGTAGTACGCGAACTTCACGAGCGGGTTCGTCCCGCACGTGTCGAATCCGCGGACGCCGAACTCCATGAGCAGCGTCGGCTTCCGTGCCGCCTCCGGCAGCTCCTCGTGGACGAGGTGGGCGACGTCCTTCAGCCGCTCCTCCATCCGCCACGGCTGGTCGTAGCGCCAGTAGATGTGCTCCGACCAGGCGTCGATGACGTCGTTCATGTGCGCGACCATGTAGTCGAACCAAGCGCGATGGCCGCCGGCCGTGCCCTCGTTGTTCTGCACGAGGTCGCCGCCGATCAGCCCGATCCGGTCGCGGATCCCCCTCGCCTTCAGCTGCGCGTCGAGCGCGCGGTACAGCGCCTCGTACTGCGGCAGCGTGAGGGCGGTCGAGTTCGGCTCGTTGCCGATCGTCGCCCACGCGACGCCGGTGAGCCCACGCGTGACGACGAGCTCGCGAAGCTCGTCCGCGAACTTCGTCATCCAGAGCGTGGGGTTCGTCTTCGCGGTCGCGATCCCCTGGTAGGCGATCGCGATCGTCGCGCCGGATTCGTTCGCGAGCTGGACGACGCGCCGGAACGAATCGAGGTTGTCCTTCCACTCCGGGTGCGGGTTGTTCCGTGGGTCCGCATTGAGCTCCCAGTTCTCGTTGAAGAAGATGCGGACGAGCTGGGGCTCGAGCGCCTTCACCTTCGACTCGAGGTCGGGGAGCGTGCTCGCCGGCGGGCTGGTGATCGGTGCGTAGAGATGGTTGTTGAACTGGAACCCGTAGCCGCCGAGCTTCTGGACCAGCACCCGCGACGACGCCAGCTCGTTCTTCGTCACGTCGACGAAGGTGCTCTTCTGGTTGTTCGCGAGGTTCGCCTCGGCGGGGTCGGCGTCCGCGACGGTCACCTTCAGCTCGGTCGCCACAGCGCCGGACGGTGAACCAGCTGCTGACCTCGCTCGAGGCGCACCACGGCGAGCAGAGCCTGCTCGTGATGGCCGCGACCAACTCGATCGAGCACCTCGACCCGGCCGTCGTCCGGCCGGGGCGCTTCGACCGCCACGTCCGGATCGACCTCCCCGACGCGGCCGCGCGGCGCGAGATCTTCGAGACCGAGCTCGACGACCGCCCGACCGCGCCCGGGATCGACCTCGACGTCCTCGTCGAGCGCACGGAAGGCATGACACCGGCGGCGATCGAGAAGGTCGTCGACACCGCGGCCCTGGACGTCTTCCGCGCGGCGACGCAGGCCGGGAAGCAGGTCGAGCTCGACACGCCGCATCTCGCTCTCGGCGATCGAGCGCTACGGCGGCCAGGACCGGCCGACGGTCGAGCACTGGACGTGGGACTCGCTCGTCCTCGACCCCGCGATCAAGGCGCAGCTCCGGCAGCTGCAGGCCGTGATCGAGGATCCCGAGTCGGCAGCGCGCTTCGGCGTCGACCCGCCGACGGGACTGCTGCTCGCGGGGCCGCCGGGAACCGGCAAGACCACGGTCGCGAAGGTGCTGGCCGCCCAGGCGCGGGCGTCCTTCTACCCCATCTCCGGCGCAGACGTGATGAGCAAGTGGGTCGGCCAGTCGGAGCAGAACATCCGGCAGCTCTTCGAGCGCGCGCGCGAGAACCGGCCGTCGATCGTCTTCATCGACGAGATCGACGCGATCGCGGGGCGGCGCGGCGAGTCGCTCGGCACCCACGACAGCCACGTCAACCAGCTGTTGGCCGAGATCGACGGCGTCACGGGCCAGCGCGGCGTGTTCGTGATCGGCGCAACCAACCGCCCCGACCAGCTCGACCCCGCGCTCCTCCGCGGCGGCCGGCTGTCGCGCACGATCGTCCTCGGCCTGCCGGACGAGGCCGGCCGGCTCGCGATCCTGCGCCTCAACACGGCCCGCATGCCGACCGTCGGCGTCGACCTCGAGGCGCTCGCCCGGCGAACGCAGGGATTCTCGCCGGCCGACCTCAAGTCGCTCACCCAGGAGGCCGCGCTCGCGGCGATGACGCGCACGGGCGAGAGCTCCGCGCCGGCATCGGTCACGCAGGACGACTTCGACGCGGCACTCGATCGTCTGCGGAAGCCGGCCGCGGCGCAGAGATCGTTCGTCTGATCGTCCCTACAGCTGGCCGGGATAGAACCCGTGCCGCGCGAGCGGCTCCACGAGCTCGTGCTCCTCGTAGGAGAGGTGCGAGAGGAGCGCGTCCGTCAGGAAGTCGATCGCCGCCTGGATCGGCGTGTAGTCGTGCGCGTGGTTGATGTGGTCGACGAGCGAGCGGTCGACCTCCTGGATCGCGTCGTGGATCACGAGGTGCTCCTCCGCGAGCCGGTCGATGACGGGAGAGAGCGCCGGGTCGCTCCGCTCGAGGTGCGGGAAGATCGCGTCGTCCTCGAGCCCGTGGTGCTGCGCCACGACGCCGCAGTAGCGCGAGCAGAACGCGCCGAGCGTCCAGTCGTTCTGTCGTAGGGCCAGGTCGTTCAGCGCCGACCGCGCGTCGCCGGCGGTGATCGCGCCCGCGCGGACGCGACCGAGTATCTCGCGCAGCTCCGTCAGCTCGGTGCGAAGCATGTCGTGGACGTCGATCAGGTGCCGGCCGACGAGCCGGCCGCGCCTCGTGTATGCCACGTCCGGCTCCGCCTCGGCCCGGCGCGGACGCGTCGACTCGTCCCACGGGGCTCTCCCGCTCACGCGCGTGCCATCGTCGGGCGTCGGTCGCAGCCCGAGCCGGTCGGCTGCGACGGGTGGCGTCGGCCCACGAGTCGCTGCGCGCGGGCCAGGCGTGGGCGTCGGCACGCCGCGGCCGCGCTCCGCGGCCACCCGCTCGCGCACGGCCGGTGCGACCTCGGACGCGAACGTCTCGATCGTGGCCGTGTCGTCGGCGGCGAGCACGAACGTGCCGACGCCGTTCTCGAGTGCGAGCCGCGTCAGCTCTTCCACCCACCCCGCCGGCGGCCCGTCGAGTGCGCCGCTCCCGGTCGACGAGAAGGAGCCGCTGAGATTCAGGAGCCTCCGGATGTCGCTCGGGGGGCGACCGGCCTCGGCGGCGGCTGCGTCGATCGCAGCGTTCCCCGCTCCAGATCGCCCGGCGCGAGGTACGTGAGGCTCGGGAGCCATCCGTCGGCCACGCGCCCGGTCAGCCTCAGCATGCGCGGCTTGTACGCGCCGATCCAGATCTCGACCCGATGGAGAGGCGCAGGGCCGCGAGCGGCGCCGCCGAGGCCGTACCAGGAGCCGTCGAAGCGCGCCTTGCCGGGTTGCTCGACGTCCCACAGCGCCCGGATCACGTCGATCGCCTCGGCCAGCGCGTCTACGCTCTGGCCGGGGGTGAGAAGGCGGCCGCCCATGGCCGCGATCCCCTCCCAGAACGCGCCCGCGCCGAGCCCGAGCTCGGCGCGGCCGCCGCTCAGGCGGTCGAGCGTCGCGACCGACCGTGCGACGACGGCCGGGTTGCGGAGAGGCAGGTTCAGCACGTTCGGCGCGATCCGTACGCGGGTCGTACGCGCGGCGACGAACGACAGGAGCGTCCACGCGTCGAGGAACCGCGCCTGGTACGGGTGATCCTGGAACGTGACGAGGTCGAGTCCCGAGTGGTCGGCGAGCGACGCGAGCGCGACGACGTCGCCGGCGTCCGCCGCGGACGGCGTCACGAACACGCCGAACTCGAGCGTGTGACCGTAGTCGCCCATGCCGACGAGCGTAGAGACGCGGGCGCCGCGGAGGCAGCGGGGCTGTCGTAAGCTGCGGCCCGTGCGCTCGCTCCTCGTGCCGGCCGCCGCGCTCGCCCTCGCCTTCGCCGTCGCGCCGACCGCCCTCGCCGGCGGCGTCTACGCCGAGGTTCTGTCGCCCGCCGGGAACATCGTCGCGACCGGAAGCGGCGACCGGTTCGACTATCCCGCGGACGGCTCGCTCGTCCACGTGGGCCGCACAGACTCGTCGCCGGCCGGTGTGACGCTGACGGACGTGACGGCGGTCGGGAGCATCCTGCAGACGGCGGAGCTCTTCCTGCCGTCGGGGCGGTCGCAGCCCCTGACGGGCACGATCGCGGCCGCCGGCCGGTTGATCCGGGCGGCGCCGAACACGATCGTGCCGCTCGGGATCGGCTACGCGATGATCGACCAGCGGGCGACCTCGCACGGCCGGATCGGTCGCGTGGCGGTGCGGATCGTGCTCGAGCGGGAGGCCTTCGGGCAGCCGGCGGGCACGCAGGTGCTGATCGGGCTCCCGGCCGGCGACGGCGGCGGCCGCGTCGCAAGCGTCTCGACGCGCCGGTTCGACCCGCTCGCGGCGCTCGGGTTCAGCGGTGGCGACGCTCGCTTCCTCGGGTTCGTGGCGGCACCGTCGGTGTCGGCCCCGTCGATCGGCGAGCGCGCCGTCGCGATCGCGGAGCGGTTCCTCGGCGTCCCGTACGTGTGGGGCGGCGCCAATCCGCTCACCGGCTTCGACTGCTCCGGGCTCACGCTCTACGTCTACGCCCAGCTCGGCATCTCGCTGACGCACTACACCGGCGCGCAGATCACCGAGGGGACGCCCGTCCCGCGCGAGTCGCTCCAGCCCGGCGACCTCGTCTTCTTCGACGACGACCCGCTGCGCGGCCCGCAGCACGAGGGGATCTACGTTGGCGGCGACCGGTTCGTGCACGCGCCGCACACCGGCGACGTCGTGAAGATCTCGACGCTCGGCGACCCCTGGTACGGGTTCTCCTACGTGGGCGCCGTGCGCCCGTACGACGCGGCGTAGTCGGGCGTCTGCCCACACCGCTGGGCTGGTCGCGCGCGGCAACGGACAACGCCCTCGCGCCGCGACGGCGGTGTCCGGGGTCCGACCCCAACATGTCCGCGAGGGGCATGCCCGGCAGGACGTCACGCTTTTGTCACGGTGCCTGGCACCGGACACGGCCGAAACTGACCCGTAGGTCAAACTTGAGGCGTCGCCTGGAACGGACGCAGCAGGGCGGCCGCCCGCGGCACAGATTCGTGACCCGCGCGTCACTCTTCTGTTGCGGTGCCTGGCACCGGACTGGTTCACACCGGCCGTGTCCCAGACGGCCGTGTCGCGGTCTGACCCCGGAACGGCCGGAAGCGGCGCGTCAGTGGCTGATGACGAGCTTGAGCGCGACGAGCAGGACGCCGAGCGCCAGGTTCGCGCCCACGACTGCCAGGGTCGCGAGCGGCCCGAGCCGCTCGATGCGCGCGAACGCGATCCCCTGCGCCGCCAGGACGACGAGCCCGACCGCGAGCGCGCCCCAGATCGCGGTCTGCGTCGAGACGATCCCGAAGGCCCCGAACGCGAGCACCGCGACGGGCGGCACCGCCGCGCCGATCATCGGCGCCTCGTGCCGCGCGATCCGTCGCACCTCGTCGAGCTCCAGGTGCCGATCGTGGGCGACGCTCTGCCCGAGCGCGTGCGCGTAGACGTGCGAGAGCCAGAAGACGCCGACGGTGACGACGACGAGGACGGCGATCGACCCGGCAGCGTCGGGGTGCGACTTCGCGCCCGCGACGATCACCGAGAGGACAACGATCGTCCCGTAGATGAAGCCGCCGAGCCGCTCGCCGAGCGCGGCGCGCCCAAGGCGGCGGTGATGCAGGCGACGCCGCTCCCCGATCATCGAGGGGACGTCGTCACCGGTTCCGCGCGGGGCCGTGTGCGCGGCGGCGGCCGGGCCGGCGGGAACCGCGCGCGGCGTCCGGGCTCGGCTGAGAGCTCACGACGCCAGGATGAACGGCGCGCGCCGCAATGCCTCATCCCGAGCGGGTGATGGCGCCGTCACCGCCCGCCGCCGAGGCTCCGCCGGGCGACTACGGTGCGGCCCGTGCGCCCGACGAGCCGCCGCCGATGAACCTCCCGCCCGCCGTTGACATCGATTTCGAGGCGGTGAAGGAGCGGCACGGCCTGCAGGGCGCGGTCGAGCCCCTCGCCGCTGCCGGCGTCTTCAACACCGTGTACGCGATCGGCGCCGACCTGATCCTGCGCGTGCCGCGCGACGACCCCTTCTTCGTCGCGACTGCGTTCAAGGAGCTGCGCGCCGTTCCCGCGGCACGGGCCGCGGGTGTCCGGACTCCGGCGATCGTGGTCGCGGACACGGCATGCGACACCGTCCGTGTCCCCTACGCCGTCTACGAGCGCGCGCATGGAGAGACGCTCGAGAGCCTCGCGCCCGATCCGGCGAAGGCGACGCCGGTGTGGGAGGAGCTCGGACGCGACCTCGCGCTTCTCCACACGCGGGTCGGCCCCGACGACGATCTCGCCGGCCTCGTGTGCGAGGACGTGCCGGACGCACGAACGCTGCTCGAGGGGGCGGCGTCGCGCGGCCATCTTTCGGCCGTCGAGGAACAATGGCTGGCAGCGTGGCTCGACAACCTCGCCCCGGCGGACGCCGGAGCGATCCCGTGCTTCGTCCACGGCGACATCCAGTCGTCGAACGTGATCGCGACGACGACCCCCGACGGCGGCGCGTACGTGGCGGTCCTCGACTGGGGAGGCTGCGGCTGGGCGGACCCGGCACGCGACTTCGCCGGGATCCCGCTGCGGGCCGTCCCCGCAATGCTCCGCGGCTACGCGACCGTCGCCGGCGACGCGGACGACGCCTTCAGGGCCAGGATCGTCCACCGTCACCTCCAGCTCGCGCTGTTCAACCTCGGCCGCGGGCCGCAGCCGGCGATGAGCTGGGCGGAGCGTCAGGCATCGATGCTCGTGGACGTCCTTCGATTCTTCGTCGATGCGCCTCGCGAATGGTCGGCGGTGCGGCCTCCGCGCGCATAATCGCGGGGTGGCGTTCCACAGCACGGACCGACACCTGCTGCGCGCGAAGGACCTGGCCGACGCGCGCTACGCGGAGCCGCTCCACGTCGGCGACCTCGCCGCCGCCGCCGGGCTGTCGCGCGCCCACTTCAGCCGCGAGTTCCGACGCGCTTTCGGCCAGCCGCCGCACACGTACGTGCTCACGCGCCGCCTCGAGCGCGCCGCCGCGCTCCTGCAGACGACGGACCGCAGCGTCACCGAGATCTGCTTCGACGTGGGGCTCCGGAGCGTCGGATCGTTCACGAGCAGCTTCACGCGCATGTACGGCAAGTCTCCGACCGCCTTCCGGGCCGCGTTCCCCTCCGCCGCCGAACGCGCGCTCGTCCCGGGCTGCGTGGTGCGCACCTTCGGCCGCCCGCAACACCGCACGTTTCGAGAGGACACCGCAGCGGGCCGGTCCTAGGATGGCCGGCGACCAGTTCGCCGAGACCAGGAGGAGACATGATGAGGATTGCCACCGCCCAACTCTGGGTCAACGACCAGGAGGAGGCGCTCGCCTTCTACACCGAGAAGCTCGGGATGGAGGTGCGCGCCGACGTCACGCTGCCGGAGATGGGCGACTTCCGCTGGCTCACCGTCGCGCCCCCGGGCCAGCCCGACGTCGCGATCGTCCTGATGGCCATCCCCGGCCCGCCGGTGATGGACGCCGAGACCGCCGATCAGGTTCGGAGCCTGATGGCGCGCGGTTTCGCCGGCACCGTCTTCCTCACGACCGACGACTGCCGGGCGTCGTACGAGGAGCTCAGAGGCCGTGGCGTCGCGTTCGTCGAGGAGCCGGAGGAGCGCCCGTACGGGATCGACTCGAGCTTCCGTGACCCGTCGGGCAACAACCTTCGCCTGACGCAGGTCCGCGAGTTCGCGGCTGTCTGATCGAAGCACTCGCGTGGTACGACCCCCACGCGCCGCCGCAGGGCGGCGCGTGGGCTCATCGGTCAGGCGGGCGTGCCGACGACGTGCAGCTCGCCTGCCTCGATCCGGCGGCTCACGACCGTCGTCGCGCGTTGCATCAGCGTGAGCGACGCCTGGTTCTCGGCCTGGATCGTCGCGTGCAGATGGGTGATGCCGATTGCGGACGCGTCTGCGGCGAGCAGCTTCGTGAGGGCGGTGCCGATCCCGAGCCGCTGCCATCCGTCGACGACGGCATACGCGATCTCGGCCGCCGCCGGGTCCTGGAGACGCGCGAGCCTTGCGATCCCGACCGGTTGTCCCTGCGCGTAGGCGACGAGCACATGGTGGCGTCCGTCGACTCGCGCGAGGCGCTCGAGGTCGGCCGGCGTCAGCGTCGTCTTCGAATAGCCGAACCGAAGCCGCCGCGACCGCTCGCCGAGCCCGTCGAAGACGGCCTGCACGGTCGCCACGTCCCCGGCTCGCAGCGGCCGGATCGCGATTGTCCCGCGGCGGGTGTCGAGAGCTCTCGAGTGCACAGCTCACATCGTCGCGCGGGATGCCGCTGCCGTCGTCGGCCGAACGGCCGATCCGGCGTCGTCCGCACGACCGATAGCGCGATCGGATCAGCGATCTCTCCGGGTGCGTCCCGCCCGACCCGCGGCGTCGAGCGCGACGCTAGTCGGCGACGCGCGGCGTCACCGTCCGGATCGCCGTCGGCGCGCCGGGCGGGCCGCCCCGCGCCGGCGCGTACTCCGGCACTCCGACGCACGTGAAGAGCAGCGTGTCGAGGGGCTCGCCCAGCAGCGCCGGGACGAGGCTGTCGTCGAACGTCATCCCGGATGCGCTCGCTCCGAGGCCGTAGGCGAGGAGGTGGAGCCTGCCCTCGACGAGGCCGGCGGCGAGCTGCGCCTCGCGGTACCCGCGGTCGTCGAGCGTTCCGACGTCTGCGGCGCCGATCACGACGAACGCCGCGTCGCGTGCCAGACCCTGCTCCAGCGCCACGCGGTACAGCTCGTCCCGCAGGGCGCCGGCGCGGACAGGCCTCGTCAGGTCAGGCCAGCGGTAGACGCCCGGCTCGGCCCCATCCACGTCGTGCACGGCGACGAAGTGAGGGATCGCGATTCCGCGGAGCCCCACGCTCAGACACGTGCGCAGCACGCGCTCCGGGAGCCCGCGAGTCGGGTCCATCCGCCGCTGCGAGCTGCGCGCGAGGACGACCTCCTCGACGCGTGGCCCTCCCTCGGCATCGACGTGGACGGGCGCGCCGGGATCCCACGGCGGCCCCAGCGCCTCGCCGTCTCCGGCGCGCTGCGCGGCCGTCACGAGCGGGAACTCGCGCGGCGCCGCGTCGACGTCGCCGGCGGCCGCCGGCCCGGTCCTCTCGAGCGCGGGCGCGCCCTCGGCGAGTGCGACGACGGCGACGGGCCATTCGTGAACGCCGTCGGCGCCGACGAGGTCGGCGACCGCCCCGTCCGGGAACCGCGTGTACAGCGAAGCGTCCAGACCTGCAGAGCCGGCAGCTGCGAGCGCCTGCGAGAGCATCGTTCCCGCGTCCCAGTACACGTGGCGGTAGCCGCGCTCGCGGTAGCGCCAGCCCGTCCGCCAGGGCACGCCGGTCACGACGAGCCCCGGGGCCCCGTCCGCCCTCGGCGGCGGCCCGACCTGGAGCAGAGCGTGCTCCTCGGGGTGGTACCAGTGGACGCCCGCGGGCACCGCGGCACCCTCGGGCACCGACACGTAGAGCTCGAGCGGGAACCGGCCGCCCGCCGAGCCGGCCGCGCGGAAGAGCCATGTGCCGTACGGCCGCGCCGTCGTCCGCACGACCCCCGCGGCGAGATGGAGCAGCCGCGACAGCTGTGGCAGGTCGAGCTCGGCGCGATCGACCTCGGCCGTGCCCGCGAGGACCGCGAGGCCCGGGACGCTCGTCGAAGGCAGGGCGCGCGGCAGGTCGACGCGAGGGAGAGGCTGCGTGTAGCGCTTGTAGAACCACGGGAGCGTGTCGAGGTCGTTGACCTCGAGGTCCTGCACCAGCCTCGGGTCGTCGATCGGATCCGTCCACTCACGGCCCGGCTCGTACGACGTGAGCCGGTGCAACGCCTGCGTCGCCGTCTCCATGCGCCGGATTCTGGCGAACCGCGGCGATATGTGATCGCGAACGGCCGCTCGGAGCGCGCCTCGCGCACGCCGGCGCAACGGATGATCGAAAGGACCGATGAGTTCGAGGCTCCGCCGTCGTCGTAGGATCGAAGAGCAACGACCGGACACGGAGGTGAAGAGGTTGTCACGGACAGTGCTGCTCGTCGGCACCCGCAAGGGGTGCTTCGTCCTCGAGAGCGACGGGGATCGCCGCGACTGGCGCGCTCGGGGGCCGTACTGCGAAGGCTGGCCCGTCTACCACGCGATCTACGAGCCCCGCTCGGACACGATCTACGCCGCGGCCGCGAGCGAATGGCACGGATCGGCGATCTGGCGGTCGCGAGACCTCGGCGAGACGTGGACGCACTCGAGCGAGGGGCTCGCCTACGAGAACGGAGCCCGGAAGCTGTCGAAGGTCTCGACGCTCTGCGCCGCGCCGGACCGGGTGCTCGTGGGCGTCGAGGCGCCCGGGATCTTCGAGAGCCGCGACGGCGGGGACACCTTCTCGCTCGTCTCGACGCTCGCGGGCGAGCCGGGCAGCGAGTCCTGGGACGACCCGTCGCAGCAGCCGCCCGGCCATCTCGGCATCTCGGGCCTCATCGCCGACCCCGACGACGCGGAGCGCTTCTGGGCGATCGTCCAGGGCGTCGGAACGTTCGAGACGCCCGACGGCGGGTCGAGCTGGACGCCGCGGAACCGCGGTCTGCGCGCAGACTGGCCACGCGAGCACGAGGAGGTCGGATTCTGCGTCCACAAGCTCGTCCGGTCGCGTGCCGACGGCGACCGGATGTACCAGCAGAATCACGTCGGGATGCACCGGAGCGACGACTGCGGCGCGAGCTGGACGGAGATCACGGAGGGCCTCCCGAGCGACTTCGGCTTCGCCGCGGCCGCGCACCCGCACGACCGCGACACGTTCTTCGTGATCCCGCTCGACCCGCTCCACTCACGGACGATGCCGGAGGGCAAGGCCGCCGTCTGGCGGACGCGCGACGCCGGCTCGAGCTGGGAGCGGCTGACCGCCGGCCTGCCGCAGCGCGACGCGCACCTCGGCGTCCTGCGCCAGGGGATGACGGCGGACACCGAGGACGTCCCGGGACTCTACTTCGGCACGAGCACGGGTCAGGTGTTCGCAAGCGCCGACGACGGCGACTCGTGGACCGAGATCGCGAGCTACCTCCCGGCGATCTCCTCCGTCGACGTCGCGGTCGTCGAGTGAGTGCGTCATGGCCGACATCCATCTGCCGCCGACCCTGACGCCGCTCTTCCCCGGGCTCCCGCGGCGCGTCGACGTCGACGCAGAGACCGTCGACGAGGCGCTCGTCCGCCTCGACGAGCAGTTTCCCGGCCTCCGCGACCGTCTGTGCGAGCCGGGGCCGCTCATCCGGAGCCACATCCACGTCTACGTCGATCGCGAGCGCGCGGCACTCGACACGCCGGTCGACGACCGGTCGCGCGTCGACGTGATCGCTGCGATCAGCGGAGGGTGACCCGAGCGGAAGTGGGCGAGCCGACGCGCCCGGGCGGTTTCCGGCGCGGCGTCTCGCCCACTTCAGGCGCCCTCTCGCGCGAAGCGCGCCTGCGCCTGTCCCGGAATGAAGCCGTCGTCGCTCAGAACGAGGCCGCCGACGGCGACGACGCACCCTCCGGCAGCGATCAACGCGATCGCGACTGACGGCTGCGCGAGCGCGAAGAAGGATCGCATCCCCGGAAGGAACAGGACGACGACGTAGAGCGCCGCGAGCACGATGCAGAGCGTCAGGACTGCCGTTCCGCGCCGGCGGCCCGACGCCTCGAGGACGACGATCAGGTACAGGCTGACGAGGATCATCACGGTCGTCGCGACGGTTCGCGCCTCGACCAGCGGCAGGTTGAAGACCTCGAACGCGGCGAGATAGCTCGCGACGACGCCAAGCCCGACGGCTGTGCCGGCCGGGATCGAGAAGTGCCCGACGTCGCGCAGGAAGCCGGTCGAAGGTCACGCGACCGCTGCTCGGGCGCGAGCGCGAGGAAGAACGACGGGATGCCGACGGCCAGCAGCGCGACGAGGGTCAGGTGGCGCGGGAGGAGCGGATACGCGGTCGGCGAGATCCCGATCACGAGGATCAGGAACGCGGCCACCATCGACTTCGCGACGAACAGCTTGGTGACGCGCTGCAGGTTGCGGAGGATCCGCCGACCCTCGCTCACGAGCTGCGGGACGACCGCGAAGTCGCCGCGCACGAGCACGAGGTCGGCGACGCTCCGCGCCATCTGCACGCCGCTCCCCTGCGCGATCGCGAGCCGTCGCGGCCTTCAGCCCCGGCACGTCGTTGACGCCGTCGCCGATCATGGCGACGTACCGCCCCTCGGCGCCGAGCGCCTCGATCACGCGGCGCTTCCCCTCGGGGGATATGCGACCGACGACGTTCCGTTCGTGCAGCAGCTCGCGCAGCTCCGCGTCGTCCTCGGGAAGGGAGCGTCCGTCGAGAGCGCCGGCGCCGACGTCGATGCCGACGTCCGCCGCGATCGCCGCAACCGTCTCGGGGCGGTCGCCCGACAGCACCTTCAGCTGCACGCCCTGCGCCTGCAGGAACTCGACCGTCGCCCGCGCGTTCGGCCGGAGCCGCTCGGCGAGCACGACGAGCCCGAGCGGCTCGAGGAGCGGCGGCGGCGCCTCGGCGGCGGCGCCGTCCGGAAGCGGCGACGCGGTTCGCGCCAGCGCGAGCACGCGGCGGCCGGCGCGCGCCTCCTGCTCGGCCGGCGCCGCGAGGTCACCGAGCGGCAGCCCCTCGGGCGCGCCGAGGACGTAGCTGACTCCGTCGAGCGCGCACGCCGCTCCACCGCCGGCGCGACGAGAACGGCACCTCCTGCTCCGGCTTCGCGCGCGTCGACCGGGGAAACCGCTCGGCGATGGCCTCGAGCGTCGCGTTGCGGCTGCTCGCCGCCGGCGGCGAACCGCGCGAGCGCGAGCTCGAGATCCCGCGCCGTCGCCGTCCGCGGGAATCGTCGTCGCGTCACGCGCAGGCGCGGCTCCGTCAGCGTGCCGGTCTTGTCGACGCAGACGACGTCGACGGACGAAAGCGACTCGATCGCGTTCAGCTGCTGGGCGAGCGCCCCGCGGCGCGCCATCCGCATGGCCGACACGGCAAAGGTGAGGCTGACGAGCAGGATCAGCCCTTCGGGCACGAGCGTCACGACGGCCGCGACCGACGTCGAGACCGCCGTCGCGCAGCGGCGCGTCACGCTCCCAGAGCGCGTAGCCGAGGAGCGCGCCGAGCGGCACCATCGCGACGACGAGCGCGTAGAGGAGCCGGTTCATCGCGCGCTCGAGCGGCGAGCGCGGGTGCCTGAACTCGCGCGCCTCGCCGGTGACGCGCGCGGCGTAGCTCGCCGGACCGACCGCGTTCACGACGTAGCGTCCGGCGCCCTCGGCCACGAACGACCCCGAGTGGAGCTCGTCGCCCGGCTCGTGGGCGACGGCCTCGGACTCCCCGCTGAGGATCGACTCGTCGAGCAGCAGGCCCTCGCTCGTCTCGAGCACGCCGTCGCCGATCAGCTGGTCGCCGGGCTGCAGGACGACGAGGTCGCCCTCGACGACCTGCTCGCGCGCGACGCCGTTGCGCCTGCGCCGTCGCGCAGCACGGTCGCCGTCGGCGCGACGAGCGCCGTCAGCCGGTCGAGCGCGTCCTTCGCCCGGATCTCCTGCACGATCCCGATCCCGGAGTTGGCGATCAGGATCGCGAGGAAGAGCGCGTCCTGCCACGACCCGAACACGAGCGTGATCGCGCCGAAGAAGGCGAGGATGACGTTGAAGACGGTGAAGACGTTCGCGCGGACGATGCTCCGGTAGGAACGCATCGACTCCGACGGCCCGGCCTCCGCCCGCTCCGCGAGACGCCGCGCCGCCTCCGGTGCCGAGAGGCCGCGGCCCGCAGACGGCTCGACACCCAATCGTCGGAGGCGTCCTCAATCATGGCGCGCCTCGAGCCTACGCCGGGAAGCATCCGTTCACGCGAGAGAGCGGCCGCGCCCTGGCTGTAACGCCGCACGGTTCGTCACAATGTTGCGGTGCAAGACCGGGCCTTCGCGACCGACGGCGCGGCTGCAGCGACTCCAGGCGCTGACCGACGCCGCGCTCGCGCACCTTCGTCTCGACGATCTCCTCGACGCGCTCCTCGTGCGGACCCGCGAGCTGCTCGAGGTCGACACCTGCGCGGTGCTGCTGCTCGACCAGGACACGAACGAGCTGGTCGCGTCGCGCGGCCGTCGGGATCGAGGAGGAGGTCGAGGTCGGCGTGCGCATCCCGGTCGGACGCGGGTTCGCCGGTCGCGTCGCCGCCCTGAAGGAGGCCGTGATCGTCGACGACGTCGACCACGCGGACGTGCTCAACCCGATCCTGCGCCGGAAAGGGGTCAAGTCGATGCTCGGCGTCCCGCTGCTCGTGGCGGGAGAGGTGCTCGGCGTCGCTCCACGTCGGGTCGCTGACGCCGAGGGAGTTCACGCCGGCCGAGGTCGAGCTGTTGCAGCTCGCCGCGGATCGAGCGGCGATCGCAATCGACCACGCACGCCTCTTCGAGGCCGAGCAGAGCGCGCGCGAGCGGATCGAGCACGTGCAGGCGGTCACCGACGCCGCGCTCGCGCACCTGGAGGTCGACGAGCTGCTCTCGGTGCTGCTGCCGCGGATCCGGCAGATCCTCGGCGCGCGACACGTGCGCCGTGCTGCTGCTCGACGAGGAGACGAACGAGCTCGTCGCGCGCGCGGCCGTCGGGATCGAGGAGGAGGTCGAGGCCGGCGTCCGGATCCCCGTCGGCGGCGGCTTCGCCGGCCGCGTCGCGGCCGAGAAGACAGCCGGTGATCCTCGACGACGTCGACCACGCCGACGTGCTCAACCCGATCCTGCGCGAGAAGGGGATCAAGTCGATGCTCGGCGTGCCGCTGCTCGTCGCAGGCGACGTGATCGGCGTCCTCCACGTCGGCACGCTGTCGCCGCGGACGTTCGTCGAGCGCCGACGTCGAGCTGCTCCAGCTCGCGGCCGATCGCGCCGCCGTCGCGATCGAGCACGCGCGGCTCTTCGAGGCCGAGCGCCGGGCGCGCACACGGATCGAGCACGTCCAGGCCGTCACGGACGCGGCGCTCGCGCACCTCGAGGTCGACGACCTGCTGTCGGTGCTCCTGCCGCGGATCCGCGACATCCTCGACGCCGACACGTGCGCCGTCCTGCTGCTCGACACGAGCGACCGACGAGCTCGTCGCGCGCGCGGCGGTCGGCATCGAGGAGGAGGTCGAGGCGGGTGTCCGGATCCCCGTCGGCGGCGGCTTCGCCGGCCGCGTCGCCGCCGAGCGAACGGCCGGTCATCCTCGACGACCTCGCGACCGCGCACGTGCTCAACCCGATCCTGCGCGAGAAGGGCATCACGTCGATGCTCGGCGTGCCGCTCCTCGTCGCGGGCGACTGCGATCGGCGTCCTGCACGTCGGCTCGCTCGCCCGACCGCCGCTTCACGAACGACGACGTCGAGCTCCTCCAGCTCGTCGCCGAGCGCGTCGCGATCGCGATCGAGCGGGCGACGCTCCACGAGCAGACGCGTGCAGCTCGACCAGCTGAAGCTGAACTTCGTCGCGATCGCGTCGCACGAGCTGCGCACGCCGGCGGCGGCGCGTCTACGGCGCGCTCGCGACGATCCTCGGACGCGACCTGCCGGACGAGACGCGCGACGAGCTGCTCCGCACCGCCTACGAGCAGGCCGACCGGCTGCGGGCGCTGCTCGAGCAGCTGCTCGACCTGTCGCGCCTCGACGCGCGACGCGATCACCGTCGGCGCCGCGACCCGTCGTCCTCCGCAGCGTGCTCGGCGAGATCGCCGCGACGCGGCACCGACCGACGGCGTGCCGCTGCAGCTCGACGTGTCGCCCGACCTCGCCGCCGTCGTCGACCCGCTCGTCCTCGACCGGGTCGTCTCGAACCTCGCTGCTGAACGCGATGCGCCACGGGCAGCCGCCGATCACGCATCACGGCCGAGCAGCGCGACCGCCACCTGCGCGTGTCGGTCGCGGACGCGGGCGAGGGCGTCCCCGAAGAGCTCCGCACGCGACTCTTCGACCGGTTCGCGCGCGGCGACGCGCGCCGCGGGAGCGGTCTCGGCCTGGCGATCGCCCGCGCCTATGCGCGCGCCCACGGCGGCGATCTCCTGTACCACCACGACGACACCGGCGCCCGCTTCGATCTCATCCTCCCGCAGAGTTGACCCGCCCCCTCGGCGGCCTCCGCGCCCTCGATCGACCGACGGACGGAGCTCGCGGTCATTCTCACGGCGGACCGAGGATCCTCCGTACAGCTGACGACGGAGCTCCAGCCGCGGCTTAGCGTCCGCACCACAACTCAGAAACTGCTCGAAAAGGACGGTGAAGATGCGTGGTGCAGCAGTCGTAGCGGTCGCCGCTCTTGCGGCTCTCGCGCTCGCCGCGAGCGCGGCGGCGCGTGACGACACAACCTGGTACTGGAGCCCCGGGTACTGCAAGTCGATGCTGATCCACAAGGGCGTCGCCTTCGACGACGGGCGGACGTTCAACGTCGAGCGCGCATACTGCGTCGGCGTGGGCGGCACGGCGACGTGCGAGTGGTGGCACGGCGAGCGGCAGTACAGCGCCTTCACGGCGATCGTGCGCTCCTACGACGGAACGGTGCGCCAACTGCTCAAGTTCAAGACGACCGGCAAGGGCGGGTTCCGCTTCTACGACAGCCGGATGCTCGAGCGGTACGTGCCACCCGCGACGTTCGCGGCACGGTACGCGCCGGTCGCGGCGCATTCGGCGGCGACGGAGCAGCAGAAGGGCTGCAGCCAGCCCTGACGCAGACTCGAGCGCGGACACGGGCGCCCGTCGATCGGTCGGGCGCCCGGACGCGCGTGCGCGGTGGGATTTCCGCCACGCGCGCCGTACGCTCTCCCGATGCTCTGTAGCTCCTGCGGTCGCGAGAACGCCGCCGAGGCACGCTTCTGCGATACGTGCGGCGCCGCGCTCGTCCCGCCCGACGACACCGCGATGCGGAAGACGGTCACCGTCGTCTTCACCGATCTCGCCGGGTCGACCGAGCTCGGCGAGCGACTCGATCCGGAGTCGCTGCGGCAGGTGGTCGGCCGCTACTTCGACACGGTCCGCGCCGTCCTCGAGCGCCACGGCGGAACCGTCGAGAAGTTCATCGGCGACGCGGTGATGGCCGTCTTCGGCGTGCCCGTCGTGCAGGAGGACGACGCGCTGCGCGCCGTTCGCGCCGCGGACGAGCTGCGCGAGGCGCTCGACCGTCTGAATGACGCGCTCGAACGGGAGCACGGGGTTCGCCTGGTGACGCGCACGGGCGTCAACACCGGCGAGGTCGTCGTGGGCGGGACGGGCGCCGCCGCCGATCAGCGCCTGGCGGTCGGAGACGCGGTCAACGTCGCGGCGCGACTGGAGCAGGCGGCGGCGGGCGGCGAGGTGCTCGTCGGAGCCGAGACGTACCGCGCCGTCCGCGACGCCGTCGCCGTCGAGGAGGTCGAGCCGGTCGCGGCGAAGGGCAAGAGCGACGCGGTGCCGGCGTGGAGGCTCGTCGCGGTCAGGCCGGACGTCCCCGCCTTCACGCGGCCGATCGCCACGCCGTTCGTCGGCAGGCGGAACGAGCTGGACGCGCTCCTGCGGGCGTTCGGGGCGTCGGTCGCCGAGCGGTCGTGCACGCTGGCGACCGTCGTCGGGACGCCCGGTATCGGCAAGTCCCGCCTCGCCCGCGAATTCGTCGCCGCCGTCGAAGGCGACGCGCGGGTCGTGATCGGCCGGTGCGTCGCCTACGGCCGGGGGATCACCTACCTCCCGCTCGCCGACATCGTGCGCGAGATCGCGGGCGACGACCCGCACCCCCGCCTCGCGGAGCTCCTGGCAGACGACGAGCGCGGCGCGGTCGCTGCGCGACTCGTCGCAGGTGCCGTCGGCGCCGGAGACGACGCGACATCGCCGGAGGAGACCGCGTGGGCGTTCCGCCGCGTGCTCGAGGCGCTCGCTGCGCACCGGCCGCTCGTCGTGGTCGTCGACGACATCCACTGGGCGGAGCCGGAGCTGCTCGACCTGCTCGAGTACCTCCCCGCCTTCTCGAGCGGCTCGCCGATCCTGATCCTGTGCCTCGCGCGCCCCGACCTGTTCGACATGCGCGCGTCATGGGCCGCTCCGCACCCGCGGTCGACGATCGTGGCGCTGAGCCCACTCGACGGCCCCGACGCGCAGCACCTCGTCGAGCGGCTCCTCGACGAGCGGCACGTGCCCTTGACGCTCCGGCGTCGGATCGTCGAGACGGCTGAGGGAAACCCGCTCTTCATCGAGCAGGTGCTCGCGATGCTCGCGGACGATCCGCACGCTGCAGACGACGCCGTGCCCCCGACGATCCAGGCGCTCCTCGCGGCGCGGATCGACCGCCTCGACCCGCCCGAGCGAGCAGTGCTCCAGCGAGGCTCCGTCGAGGGACGTCTCTTCCACCGCGGCGCTGTCGCGGAGCTGCTCGGCGACCGCGCGGCCGCCGGCCTCGGCGGAACGCTGCTCACGCTCGCGCGCAAGGAGTTCGTCAGGCCCGATCGCTCGTCGTTTGCCGGCGACGACGGCTTCCGCTTCAACCACGTGCTCATCCGCGACGTCGCCTACGCGTCACTGACGAAGGAGCTGCGCGCCGACCTTCACGTGCGATTGGCGCGGCGGCTCGGTGCGCACGGAACGGAAAGCCCCGGACATGACGAGATCGTCGGGCACCACCTCGAGCAGGCCCACCGGTTCAGGACGGAGCTCGGGCGGAGCGACGCCGACACGCGTGCGCTCGCCGAGGAGGCGGGCGATCGCGTGGCCGCGGCCGGCCGGCGCGCGCTCGACCGGGGCGAGGCCGCCACGGCGGCCTCCCTTCTCGGCCGCGCCTGCGCGCTTCTGGAGGCCAGCCCACGGAAGCGCGCCGCGCTCCTTCCGGAGCTCGCGAGAGCGCGACGCGACAACGGCGCCCTCGACGAGGCCGAGCGCGCGGCCACCGAGGCTGTCGACGCGGCGAGGCGGCACGGGGACGAGCTGACCGAGGGACGGGCGGAGATCGAGGGAATGCGCACGCGGTTCATGCGCGGGGCCCTCGAGCCGGACGCCGTACGCGCCGTCGCCCACCGCGCAATCGCGGTCTTCGAGCGCGCCGGGACCGACGCCGACCTCGCCGACGCGTGGCAGCTGATCGGCGTCGCCGAGCTCGCCGCAGGCGACCGCGACGCCCAGCTCCAGGCGCTCCTCCGGGCGCGGGAGCACGCGTCGCGTCCGGCGACCTGCGGCGCCAGATCGACTCATGGAACGAGGTCGGCGGTTCGATGCTCTTCGGTCGGACGCCCGTCGCAGACGTCCTCGCGTTCCTCGACGAGGAGCTCGCCTGGGCGCGCGAACGCGGCCTCGCCGGCGGTCGAGGCGGACGCGCTCCTCGGCGGCCCGTATCTCCTCTCGCGGCTCGGTCGATTCGACGAGGCCAGACGCCAGCTGGAACGGTCGAAGGCGATCTGCCGTGATCTCGGCAGCGCCTACGGACTTGCCGAGGCACACGGTGCAGGCGCGCAGATGGAGCTGCTCGCCGGCGACGCCGCGGCGGCGGAGCAAGAGCTGCGCGAAGGGATCGACGTCTTGACCACGATGGGAGCCTCGCGCTACGTCGCGGTGTATCGCACGCGGCTCGCCCATGTGCTGGTCGCGCGCGGACGGGATGCGGAAGCGCTCGAGGAGCTCGAAGACGCCCGGGCGATCAACGGCTCGTCGCCGTTGTGGAAGGCCGGTCGCGCGCGGCTCCTCGCGCGCAGCGGCGAGACCGAGGAGGCCGCGACGCTCGCACGCGATGCGGCGCTGTCGGTACCGCGCGACGACCTGACCAACCGCGCCGACATCCTCACGCACCTCGCCGAGGTGCTCCGCGCGGCCGGCGACCTCGACGCGGCGAGGGAGACGCTCGAGGAGGCGGCGACGCTCCACGACCTCAAGGGGAACGTCCTTCCGGCGCAGGCGTGCCGCAGGCTCCGCGACGACGCGAGAACGGTCGCGAAGGAGCGGTCGTGACGACGGACGTTCCAGGAGCCGCGGTAGCCGTGGACGAGTGGGCGCGCGAGCTCGCCGAGAACCCCAACGCGTACGGGCCGCTTCGGCCGGGGGTCGAGCGGATCGTTACCGAGCGGTACGTGCTCTGGCTCGGCGGTGAAGACCATCCGGCCTGGAACGTCGCGCAGCGCTTCCGGTTCCGCGGCGACGAGACCGGCAAGGTGCGCGACGAGATTCACGCGCACCTGCGCGCGAGGGGAATCACCGCCTGCAGCTGGGAGGTGGGTTCCTCGGCGACGCCGACCGACCTCGTCGACCGGCTTCTCGAGCTCGGGCTCGTCGACGACGACGAGCCGCTGCGGATCGGAATGGCGCTCGACTCGGCGCCGTCGGGAGCTCCCGCGATCCAGGTCCACCGAGCAGAGAGCCGGGACGAGCGGAAAGTTGCAGCGCGCATCGCGGCCGCGGTCTTCGGCGGCCCGTGCATCGAGCCGCCGCCGCCCCACCCCGACATCGTCACCTACCTGGCGTATCTCGACGCCAGCCCCGTCGGACGGGCGACAGGATCCTTCAGCGACCACGGCGTCACGCTCTTCAGCGCAGCGGTGCTCCCCGAGGCCCGCGGGCGCGGCGCCTACCGCGCGCTCGTACATGCTCGCTGGGAGGACGCAGTCGCCCGCGGGACACCCCTCGCGGTGACCGACGCAGGCAGCCGGTCGCGCCCGATCCTCGCGCGCATGGGCTTCCGCGAGATCTGCACCATCCGCGCGCTCGTCGACCGAATCGCTTAGCGCGCGTGCTGTCGCGCCGCCGGGGCGCGGCAGGCCGAATGCGCCCCGAGCACGAAGACCGGAACGGCTGCGGCTGCCGCGACCAGCCACGGCCACCACCCGAGCGGCGGCGACCACGCCGCATCGGGGACGAACCACGCCGGTCCCCCGAGCCCGGTCGCGAAGCGCCGGGCGTTGACGAGCCACGCGACGAGATGGACGAGCGCAGCGATCGACGTGAACCAGAGGAGGAGTCGGCGTGCGCTGAGGCCGACGAGGCTCTCGTGCTCGCGCAGGACGATCTCGCCCGCGAGAACCGGGACGGCAACGGCGATCGGGAGGAAGTACCTCCCCTGGAGGCCGAACCCAGTGAAGCGGTACACCGAGGCGTAGAAGAGCACCGGGACGATCACCGCCCCCGCCAGCGCACCGAGCAGCACGAGCCGCTGCCGCAGTGTCCCGACGAGCAACGCGATCGTCACGAGCGCGCAGACGAGCGCCCACCACATCACGTAGGCGAAGAAGGGCATGCCGATCTCGAGGTAGTCGAAGACGCCGATCTCCTGCTGGAACGTCGGAGGGAGCTGGTCGACGCCGGCCGACAGGCTCGACAACGGCCGCAGCGATACCGTGAGATGGGCGCCGTACGCCGCCTCCCACACGCGGTTCAGCACAAGCGCAGCGAGCACGGCCCCGCACGCCGCCACGGCGGCGCGCCTGTGTCTCCGAACCGCTGCGCGCGCCGCGGCGACCCCGCCGAGGGCGCCGCCCGTGATGAGCAGGAACGCCAGCCAGAGCGGTCCTGTCGTGCGGCTGAGGACAAGGAGAGCGCCGCAGGCGGCGAAGGCCAGCCACTGGGCGGGAGACCCGTACGGCGGCCGGCTCAGCCGAACGACGGCGGCGGCGAATGCCAGCCCCGCCGCGATCTCCAGCGCGCTCGGGTTGACGGTCGAGCAGACGTAGACGACCATCGGCGTCGCGGCCACGACCGGCCCGAGGAGCGACAAGCCGGACGCGCCGTCCCAGAGCAGGAACAACGCGAGGCCGAGCAGACCGGCGCAGACCGCTGCGCTTGCGAGGCGCGCGAGGCGGTCGGCGTTCGCGGGATTCGACGCGGCGCGGGCGGCGAGGCCGGACGGCAGGTAGGGCACGGGCAGGTACGTCCCCACATACGTCTTCGCCGTTGCCGCCGCGGGCCGCGCCGGCGCATCGAGTTGGCACGTCGCCGGAACGGTCGCGTCCGTCCATTTGCAGTTCCAGCCCTTCGGCGACAGCCCCTGCGGCAACCTGTACGCGCGTGCCGACTGGTTCTTCCACGCGATCCTCAGCGGATCCCGATCGGGATCCGACGCCAACGAAAAGGACGTGCGGGCGCCCAGGAGCTGGCCGCTCGCGAGGCCGACGGCCCTGACGTAGTGCGCGGACTCGTCGGGCCCGGCGAACGGCGGGTTTCCGACGCTCCACGCGACGAGGAGCAGCCCGTAGGCGATCAGGAAGACGGCCGGCGGGCGCATCGCCGCGCGAGGCTAACGCTGCGGGCGGTCAGAGGAACGTGTTCGTCGACCCGTCGCCGCGAGCGAAGACGGGTCAGCTCACGCGCGGTGGGGACTACACCGGCGGCAGGGGCAGGGCCGGCCGTCGAACGGCCGCGGTCCACATCGCGCCGACACTGGCGCCGAGCCGGCGGACAAAGGTCGACGGCGCCGGCACGTCGTCGAGCCCGATCTCGCGCCTCTCCCTCGCGTCGCTCGTCATCGCCGACACCCGGTCGGCATGGTCGAGGCTTCAGACGTACGAGGTCAGCGGTGACGGGTACACGTCACCAACGATACGTTCTCGCGGGCCGGCCGCGTCGATTCGCACAGCAACAGGTCGATCGCATTGTGAGGGATCAGTCCCTCGTCGCCGCCGGGCGTTACGTCTGGGCGTCCGAGCCCGGCCACGTATCGGTGAGCAGGTAGCCCTCGGGAAACGGATCAGCCGGGTCGACCAGCACCTGCGTGATCCCGGTGATCCAGGCGCTGCCGCGGATCGCCGGGACGATCGCGCGGGCGCCGCCGACGGTCGTCTCCGCGACGATGCGGCCGTCGAACGTCGTGCCGAGAACCGAGGCGTGCGTCATCGCGTCGCCCACGAGCATCAATCCCCGCGCGTACAAGGTCGCCATTCGCGCCGAGAGGCCCGTGCCGGTCGCGGAGCGATCGAGCCGACCCGGCGCTACCACGACCGCGTTCCTCGAGGTCGCCCCGACCCCACGCCACGGCTCCGCGATCTGGACGATGCTGACGCCGGAGATCCGGTCGTTCTCGGGATGCGAGCACGGGAGCTGGTCGCGCGCGGCGAACCGGATCAGCTCGCCGACCCTGCACAGGTCGCGCGCCTCCGACGGGTCGAGCGAGAACCCGAGGGCGGCCGCGTCTGCGATCGCGTACCACATCCCGCCGAACGCGACGTCCACGTCGAGCGTCCCGAGCCCTCCGACCTCGAGCCGGGCGTCGAGCTGCGCGACGAAGCACGGGACGTTCGTCAGCTCGACGCTCTGGCAGCGGCCGTCGCGGCATGTCGCCACCACATCGACGACGCCCGCCGGCGCCTCTAGCCGGAGCGTCGTCTCCGGCTCGCGCATCTCGACCATCCCCGTCTCGAGCAGGACCGTCGCCACGCAGATCGTGTTCGAGCCCGACATCGCTGGATACTCGGTCGGCTCCATGATGATGTAGCCCGCCGCGCAGTCGGGGCGCGACGACGGCACGATCAGGTTCGCGTGCGTCGCGACGCTCCCGCGCGGCTCGCGGAGCAGCAGGCGACGCAGCGAATCGTCGTCGGCGAGCGCGAGCATCCGCTCGAAGACCGTGTCGCCGGCCGGCGGAAGGACGCCTCCGACGACGACGTTCCCGACCTCCCCGCCCGCATGGCAACCGACGACGGTGATCGCCCGCGAAGCGCGCACGCCGCGATGCTAGTTCGCCACCGGTGACGCGGCGTGATGCAGCGGAGGATCCCTTGTCAGCCGGCGCGGAGATAGGCGAGAACCGCGAGCACGCGCCGGTGGGATTCGGTGCTTTCGTTCAGACCGAGCTTCTGGAAGATCTGCGTCACGTGCGCTTCCACGGTGCGCTCGGCGATGAAGAGACGCCCCGCGATCGCGCGGTTCGAGAGGCCTTCGGCCAGCAGAGCGAGCACCTCGCGCTCCCGGTGCGTCAGCGAGCCGAGCGGGTCCACGCGGCGCCGGCGTCCGAGCAGGCGCGCGACGATCGTGGGATCGACGACGGTCTCGCCGTCGGCGAGGCGACGAAGCGCATCGACGAGCACGACGCCGTCGAAGACGCGCTCCTTGAGGAGGTACCCCACCCGCTCGGGGCGGTCCTCGAGCAGCCGTAGGGCGTACGACGGCTCGATGTACTGCGAGAGGACGAGGATGCCGACGTCGGCGTTGCGAGCATGGATCGTCTGCGCAGCTGCGAGCCCCTCGTCGCTGTGCGTCGGCGGCATCCGTATGTCGACGACTACGGCGTCGGGTCGCGCCAGGTCGACGTGCCGCAAGAGCGCGTCCGCGTCGCCGGCCTGCTCGACGACGTCGATTCCCGCGCGTTCGAGCAGGTGAACGATCCCGGCGCGCGTCAGAAGGTCGTCGTCGGCGACGACTACACGCACGGAATCGTCGCCCGGAGGGTCAGGGCCGCCACGGGGCGCCCGTCGCGCTCGACGGCGGTCACGGCTCGTCCGTCGCCCGGGGCCGGAAGCGCGAGCGGGTTCCCGTGCTCGTCGACGTATTCGTGGCCTCCGACGCTGTAGGCGACCTGGAGCGATGGATCCCCGAGCGCGCGCGCCAGCGTCTCCGACAGCGTCCCCGGCCGCGTCTGTCCGAGATCCACGACAAGGTCGCTCACGTCGACCCGCTCCCAAGGACGGAACGCGAGCCCCGCGAGCAGCCCGAGCGCCAGGGCGGTCAGCCCGACCTGGTCGACGAGCAGCGCCCCGCTCTTGACCGTCCCCACCGGAGCGGCGACGACGGCCGCCGCGGCGCCGCCCATCACGATCGCCACGAACGCGGTCGCCGCCAACGACGCAACTCGCTCCCGCCGCTCGCGGCCGGCGGAACGCACCGCAGCCGCGGCGGCGACCACGACCGCGCCGGCAAGCAAGGAGAGGAAGACGACGTCGCTCGGCCAGACGACCGACGAGACTGCGGCCGCGTACCCGCCGGCGACGACGACGCGCGCGGCGGTGGTCGACGGCCGTCCGCGTGGATAGGTGAGAACGAGGTCGACGAGCGGCCCGCGGTAGAGGTAGAGCGCGTGGAGCGACAACCAGCTCACCCACTCCAGATCGCTCGAGACGAAGTTGCCCGCGAACCAAAGCGCTCCCGTGACCGCCATCGTCGCGCCGGCCCTCGCCGTCGGCCAACGCGACCACGCGTAGAGGCCGCACGCGATCAGGCTCCAGCCGGCGATCAGATCCGGTAGCCACGCCGAAACGTCCGCCCGGCCGTAGAGCGACGCCTCAGCTGCCACGCCGAGAGTGGCGCCGCCGATCCAGAGAGGAAGCCGCGCCGGCCGCATCGCATCCAAGACGTCTGGTGCGGACGCGTCCGTCACCGCGACCGCCTCGCCTCGATCCGTCGCCTCCGGCGACGCCCGCCGTCGGCGGCTCTCGGAGCACCACGCATGAGCCGATCGTCGCAAAACGGGACGTCGAACGGATCGTGGCCAGCCGCAGGCGAGCGCGGTGAAGTGTCGTGGTACCCGCGCTTCACGACTGTGGCCTCCCGCGCTGTGAACGGCGTCGGCCGCACCTACCTTCGATGTCTCGCACCCGAAAGGACAAGGAATTCGCCAATGCGCTCGCACCTCGCACATCTCGCGCTCCTCGCCGTCCTCGCCGGCGCCGTGTCGGCACAGGCCGCCGGCGCCGCCCGCGGCAAGCCCGCGCTCGCCGGGCCGTGGTACACGCCGGCGGAGCTGTCGGCGCTCATCGCATACAGCAACGCCCCGCGCGCCACCCCGACCGGCTCCCGCACGCGCGTGCTCGCCGGGCCCTCGTACACGCCCGAGGAGCTGAACGCGCTCAAGGCCTACGCCGCCGCGTCATTCGAAGGCAGGAAGGCGCTCCTCGATGGGCGCCCGGCGACATCGGTCACCGCGGACGCCTTCGACTGGGGCGATGCCGGGATCGGCGCCGTCGGAGCCGCCGCCGCGATCATCCTCGCCGGCGGCTCCGCCGTCGCCGGACGGAGACACTGAGAACGCTACGAAGCGGGGAACGCCACGCGGCGATCCCGGCGGCGCGTCAGGCCGCGATCTTCTCGAGCAGCGCGTCGACGCGCGCGAAGCCCGCCTTCGCGCCCTTCTCAACGCCGTACTGCATCGTCGTGTCGCGCTGCTCCGACGTCTCGAAGCGCATCGTCTGCGTCAGCTTCGTCTGCTCGCCGAGGTCCTCGAACTCGAGTGTCTGCAGGTGGTTCTGGAACGTCTGGACGAGGCGCTCGGGTGGGTCGACCTCACGGAACTCTCCCTCGACGACGCCGAACGCCGTCTTGAACCGGTAGGTGCCTCCGGGACGGACGTCCATCTCCTCGACCACGGTGCCGTCGCCCCACCATTCGGGGATCAGCTGCGGGTCCGTCCAGACGGAGTAGACGTGCGCGCGCGGCGCGTCGAAGATCCGCTCGACGCGGATCTCGAGCTCGTTCGGGGTGGTGACGGTGGTGCTCATCGTTCTCCTTTCGTGCGTTCGACGACCTGCGCGAAGCGGTCGAGCCGCTGCAGCCACGTGCTGATGCCCTCGAAGGCGTAGGGCGCGAGCGTGCATCTGCGGACACGGCCGACCTTCTCCGTGGTCACGAGCTCCGCCTCCTCCAGGAGCCGGATGTGCTTCTTCATCCCGGTCAGCGACATGCCGAAGGGGCCGGCAAGGTCGCTGATCGTCGCGCTGCCGGCGGCGAGCCGTTCGAGCACGGCGCGTCGGGTCGGATCGGCGAGGGCCGCGAACGCCCGGTCGACGGTCGGCTGATACTGAACCATTGGGTTCAGTATGTCAAAACCGCCCGGGAAGCGCAAGCGGTCGCTTGATATCACCCCCCAATCCTGATAGACGCTCCTCTATCGCGGATCGTCTGCGGTCTCAAACCGGGTGAAGGGGGCAGGATGGGTCGGAAATGGGTGGTGGCGGCGCTTGTCGGTGTGGCGCTGCTGGTCCCGGCCGTGCTTGCGGCTGTGGCCACGACGACAGGGGGCGGGGCGCCGGCAGCGCACCCGACGCGACTCGGGCCGGGCGAGGAGTTCTCGTACATCGGCCAGGGCTCGAACGAGTCCGGCGAGGCCGGGCGGAGCGCGGCGCAGGAGGACTACGAGAACCGCGCCTTCCCGAGCGACACGATCGGCTTCGACCAGACGCTGGGCGCGATCGCGGCCGGCAAGAAGGTCAAGGACAAGGGCTCGAAGCTGAACGCGAAGTGGAAGGAGCTCGGCCCGGACACGCTCGAGATCGGGCAGTTCGGGACGCAGAACCTGATGGTCCCGACGCAGTGGACGGGACGGGTCGCCGCACTCGCCGTCGACTCGAAGCATTGCAGCGTCGACGCCTGCAAGCTCTACATCGGCTCGGCCGGCGGCGGCGTCTGGATGACGAACAACGCGCTCGCTGAGCGGCCCTCGTGGCACGAGAAGAACGACGGGCTCGACTCGCGGGCGATCGGCTCGATCACGATCGACCCGACGGACGCGACCGGCAACACGATCTACGTCGGGACCGGCGAGGAGAACGGCTCGTCCGACAACGAGGCCGGCCTCGGCGTCTACAAGTCGACCGACGGCGGCAACCACTGGTCGGTGCTTCCGGGCAGCGTCGCGGCGGCGAAGGACCGCGGCGTCGGCGACATCGCGATCGACCCGACGAGCCCGAGCCACATCTACATCGGGACGATGGTCGCCCGGCACGGCGTCTCGAGCACGAACGGAGGCCGCTTCACGCCCCCGGGCGCGCCGCGCCTCGGCCTGTACGAGTCGAAGGACGGCGGGAACACCTTCACGCTCATCTACTCCCGTGATCAGGACTCGGTGGTGCCGGGAACGCCGACGGGCCTCGACCTGTTCCGCGGCGCGATCTCGCGGATCCAGTTCGACCCGAACGACCCGTCGCTCTTCTACTTCACGATGTTCAACTACGGCGCGTTCCGCGCGAAGATCACGCCGGCCGGAACGACGGTCACGCAGATCTTCACGGAGCCGACGCCGAACCCGCCGGGGCCGTCCGGCCTCGCCGGCATTCGGTTCGAGCTCGCCGTCGCGGCGCTGCCGAACGGAAAGACGCGCATCTACCTCGGCGAGGGCTCGGACGAGGTCGGCGGCACGCCGCCGACCGTCGACGCGTCGAAGCTGTGGCGGACGGACGACGCCGCGGCGGTTGCGGCGAACCCCGACTGGACGCTGCTTTCGAGCAAGGTCGACGGGACGCCCGGCTACAGCTCGTACGACTTCTGCCGCAACCAGTGCTCGTACGACATGCCCGTGGCCTCGCCGCCCGGCCAGCCGGACGAGGTGTGGCTCGGCGGCGTGACGCAGTACCAGGAGCTCCCGTCGCGGACGGCGAGTTACCGCTCGAACGGCCGCGCCGTCATGCGCTCCGTCAACGCCGGCGTGCAGTTCACCGATCAGACCGGCGATGCACGGCACTTCTTCCTCGACATCCATCCCGACATCCACGCGTTCGCATTCGCGCCGGGCGGGGTCACGTTCGTCGCCTCCGACGGCGGCATCTCGCGCACGAGCGGTCGCTATGTCGACTTCTCGTCCGACTGCGACACCCGCAACCTCACCGGCGTGAGCCTGCAGGACTGCCGTATCTGGCTGTCCTCGATCCCGGATCAGATCATCGCGATGAACGCGGGCCTCAACGTGCTCCAGTTCCAGGCGCTTGCGATCGACCCGAACGACCCGAACGACATCATCGGCGGCACGCAGGACAACGGCTCGCCGACGTTCGACGGGAACCAGTGGCGCATGGATGTCCTCGGCGACGGCGGGCCGACGGGCATCGACATCGACGGGACGACGCACTACCACCAGTACTCCGGCGTCTCGCTGCAGGTGAACTGGGACGGCATCGACCCGACGCCCGGCCACTGGATGTGGATCTCGGACTCGATGCGTGCTTCGGGTGAGGGCGCGTCGTTCTACCCGCCGCTCGCGACGGACCCGGTCGTCAGCCAGACCGCGTTCTCCGGGATGCGGCACGTCTGGCGCACGAAGGCCGCCGGCGGGGCGAACCGCGACTTCATGCGGGCCCACTGCGACCCGCTGTTCGGCGACCGCGCAGGCATCCCGAACTCGGGCTGCGGCGACCTCGTCGCACTCGGCGGCGCCGCGGGTGACCTCGCGGCGGGAGCGGACGCGGACAAGGGCGGCGGCAACGCCGGCTACGTCGTCCGCATCACCCGCTCCTCGCTCGACCGCGGGACGATGTGGGTCGGCACCCGCCGCGGCCGCGTGTTCATCACGCAGAACGCGGACGCCGAGCCGGCGTCGGCCGTGACCTACCAGCGGCTCGACACGCCGACGCAGCCGACGCGCTTCGTCAGCGGCATCTCGGTCGACCCCGCCGACAAGTTCCACGCGATCGTCTCGTTCAGCGGGTACGCCGCGTACACGCCCGGCCAGCCCGGCCACGTGTTCGACGTGCGCTTCAACGCCGTGACGGGGACGGCGACGTGGACAGACCTCACGTCCAACCTGGGCGACCAGCCGGTGACGGACGTCGCCTTCGACGGCCCGACCGGCGACATCTACGCCGCGACCGACTTCGGCGTCGACCGGCTCGCGCAGGGGTCGACGACGTGGGAGTCGTCGGGACGCGACGAGTCCGGCGCAGCGGTGTACGGGCTGACGCTCCTGCCGCGGCCGAACGGCGAGCGCTACCTCTACGCCGCCACGCACGGCCGCGGCGCGTGGCGCCTCGACCTGCCGAAGGCGAAGGCGAAGTAGATAGCTGAAGGAGTGAGCGGGCCGCCGCGCCGGCGGCCCGCTCCACTTTCAGCGGCCCACCCGTGAAGGCAGCCGTGAAGCCGGTGTCAGCGGAAGCGTGACGGTGAACGTGGATCCCTCCCCGAGCTGCGACTCGACCGAGATCGCCCCGCCCATCCGGTTCACGAGCTCGCGGGAGATGTAGAGGCCGAGGCCGCTCCCACTCACACCGCGGGTCATGTTCGCGTCGGCGCGGTAGAACCGCTCGAAGATCAGGCTCTGGTCGGCGGCGGCGATCCCGAGGCCTTCGTCGCGGACGAGGATTCGGAGCTCGCTCTCATCTGCCTCCAGCTCGACCTGGATGCGACCCCCGTCCGGTGAGTACTTGGCCGCGTTCGCGACGAGGTTCGTGAGAACCTGTCGGAGCTTCTCGGGATCGCCTGCCAGCGGCGGCAGCGACGGTTGCGCGACCAGCTCGACCCGCAACCCCTCGCCGGAAAGTGCCCGCACCGCCCCGATCACCTGGGTGGCGAGGACCGCGACGTCGATCTGCTCGTTGACGACCTCGACCTGCGGTGAGGCGACGCGGCTTGCGAGCAGGATGTCGTTGACGAGAGTCGCGAGCCGGTCGGACTGCTCGGAGATCACCCCGAGCAGGCGGTCGAACACCTCGCTTCCGGCCACGATGTCGTCGCGCTCGAGTGTCTTCGCAGCCCCGTGGACCGCCGCGAGCGGCGTGCGCAGCTCGTGCGACACCGTTGCGATGAAGTCCGCCTTCAGCTGCTCGAGCCGGTGCGCCTCCGTGAGGTCGTGGAATGCGTAGACCATCCCGTCCGAGAAGCTGACGCCTCGGATCGACAGCCAGAGCTCTCGTCCCGCGACGTCGACGGGCACGGCGCGGCCGCGCCCAAGGGCGAGGAGGATGGATCGTCGGCGACGACGAGCATCTCGCCGACGGCGACCAACCCCGGAAGCGCCTGTTCGAGCGGCCGACCGAGCACCGCGTCGGCCGGCAACCCGGTGATCGCCTCGGCGGCGGGGTTCCAGAGCCGAACGACTCCGGCCTCGTCGACGAGCATGACGCCGTCCGCGATCGATCCGATGACGCGCGCCGCCTTGGCCCGCTCGTCGGCCTCGCGGTACAGCCGGTCGCGCTCCTCCGACAGACGGATCCGCTCCATGGCGTGGCAGATGCTCGCCGCGACCGCTTCGAGCAGCGCCGCCTCGGCCTCGCCGAAGGCCTGGTCGTAGAACCGTGCGACACCGACGACACCGCGCACGGCACTGCCGCCGAACGGCGCAAGGACGAACGCCCGCGCGCCGACCGACAGCAGATCGGCCCCCTCGTAACGTTGCCTGGCATCGAGCGCGCGGACGAGCAGATCTTGCTCGACGAGGCGCTCCGCCTGGTCCGGCTGGACCCCGTAGGAGCCGACGACGCCAAGCGACCCGTCGTCCGAGCCCGCCAGCACGAACGCGACCTCTGCCTCGAACGCCTCGCACAGCTCGGCGGCGACGAGCTCGCCGAGCTCCTCTTCGGTCTTGGCCCGGTTGACGATCGTGACGATCTGCGCTCGCCGCGCCGCCTCCACGAACCTCCGCAGAAGCTCGCCTTCGGTGTCAGTGGGCCGAGCTGAACGCAGCGATGACGACACTGTGGTTACGGTCTCCTTTGGCTCCTCGTGCCCGGCCGATCTCTCCCCTGGTGTAAACGCCGGCAAGGGACGGCGCCGGTTCGCCGAACGCGGCGGCCATCGCGTCCAGCTCTCGCTGGGCGAGAGCCGCGGCACGCTGGTCCTGGAACCACGCGCTTCGTGCCGCGCAGTCGAAGACGAGCGCAGCCTCGGGCGGCCCTTCCAGCTGCGAGACGGCGTCCTCGACCGCTGCGCGTGCGCTCCGCACGATCGTCTCCGGGGTCTGCGCGCAGACCGCGACCGCGGCATTCTCTTCGATGCTCGTCGCGCAGACGAGCGTTCCGCCGGGAGCGCGTGCGCGCACGTACCGCGGCCGTAGAGATCCCGTCAGATCCGGCTCCGCGAGCGGATGGACCATCGCCAGTCTGTCGAACGCCGCGTCGTCGATGTTCGCCCCGTCGACGCAGAGCTTCTCGAAGTAGACGGTCTCGGCCGGACGACCGTCGAGCTCGATGATCCTCGGGCCCTCCGCGCGAGTCACGATTGACGGCGCGCCGCACACGAAGCAGCCGTTGGCAACCCCGATGCCGATCGGCGCGCTGCTGCCGATCGCAACGGCGACGACGCCATTCGACAGGGTGCGGCCGTTCGCGAACCGTGCGCGGGCGCCTCCAGCCGCTCCACCGGCGAGCGGAATCCTCCCGCCTGTGACGCTGTACGCGCCCGCGACGAACTCGGCCTGATCGCCCGATTCCGAATCGACGAACAGCAGCACGGCGGAGTTCGCGGCGTCGTCGATCGCAGCGAGGGCTTCGGCCGCGGCCTCCCGGCCCGCGGCGCGGGCATCGCCTGCGTCCGTCGCGGCGACGCCGGTCGCCAGCGCGGACGAGAATGCAATCGCCGAGCAGCCTCTCTCGACGAGGTGGTCGGCGGCGATAACGCCCGTCCCCGTCATGCCCGCGACCTGCGCGTCGCCGGCCGCGGCGCAGGCCTCGCGCGCGGCGAGGCCGGGATCGACGTCCCCCGACGTGAAGATCAGGACGAGGCCGGCCTCGCCTCCGAGATCGGCGACGGCGCCCTCGACCGCCTCCGCAGACGCATGCGTTCCCGTGGCCGACGCCGCGCCGGCAACGCGGGCGCGGACGTCGATTCTGGCTGCCGGAACCATTGCCGAAGCCGTCAAACCGGACAACGCCACGGATTCGTCCTCGCCGTTCGGGGCCGAAGCGAAACGCTTTGGGCGCCGCCGGCGTTGTATCGACGTGAAGCCGAGGCAGCTTGCCGCGCTGCTCACCGTCAGCCTTTCGCTCGCGGCGGCGCCCGCGGCGGCCGGGCAGGACGCGCCCTTCGTCGGCTGGAGCGCGCTCCTGCCAGGGCTCTCGTTCCCGTACGAGCCGTCGAGCCCCGACGACTGCGCCGCGGGCCGCAGCACGTGCGTCGACAAGACGATCCGAGAGATGACGCGCCGCTCCGATTCGCTCGCGGGATCCTGTGACCACGACGCGATCTTCTCGGTGACGTACCTCCTCGTGACGCAGGAGTATCGGCGCACGATCGAGGACGGTTCGTTCTTCGACGACACGCCGTTCGTCAACTACGAGGACACGCTCTTCGCGCACTACTACTTCGCGGCTTTCGACGCGTGGGAGGCCGGGCGAGTCGCCGAGGTCCCGCCGGCTTGGCGTGTCGCGTTCGATGCGGCGGCGAACAGGGCGGTCTCGGCAACCGGGGACCTGCTGCTCGGGATCAACGCGCACGTCCAACGAGACCTCCCGCTCGTGCTCTACTCGGTCGGCCTCGTCGCGCCCGACGGAAGCAGCCGGAAACCCGATCACGACCGCGTCGACATCATCCTCAACCGCGTGATGGACGACATCCTGGCCGAGATCGCGCGCCGCTTCGACCCGACGGTCGACGACACGAACGCGCCGACGAGCCTCGACGACGCCGCGCTCTTCCAGATCCTCGCCGGCTGGCGCGAGAAGGCATGGCGCAACGCCGAGGCGCTGGCAGATGCCCCGACGCCGGCAGCACGCGAGCTCGTGGTCTCGCAGATCGAGACCGACGCGGCTACGGAGGCGCGCGCGATCGTGGCATCGACCGCGTACGCGCCGCTCCTCGGAGGCACCGGCCCGCGCGACGCGTACTGCGCGCTTCACCATGACGACCCGTAGCGCGCTGCGCTGAGACTCCGTCAGGTCGATACGCCAGCTGGCGGCGCGTGGCGGCAACGGCGGGGAGAGCTGCTGGAAAAGGCCCGTAGACACGGGCCTTTTCGAACTGCAGCGGATGATCGACTTCCTGCGACCGCTCAGATTCGCGCGTGGGCTGCCGGCCCTGCGTGAACCTGGTTTCCTACAGCTCCATCAGCGTCTGGTGAGCTGGATCGTGTAGCGCGAGATCTTCCCGAGGGTGACCGTTGCCGTGCCGCGGGCTCCGGCGTAGCGGCCGGTACCGCCGGTGATGCGCGAGTTGAACTGCGGTGGACGGGCGACAACGTGCGCGGCAACCAGCGTCCCACCGATCAGCCAAAGCGTCACATGGCAGGTCGAGCCGACGACGCACCGGATACGGTCGTGACCGACCGGCTTGCCGTTGCTGAAGAGCGGCCCGCCGAACGAGCGGATGTCGCCGGCGCTCTCGCCCTTGGCTCCCTTGTCGGCGTAGCTCTGGAACGTTTGCTTTTCGGTCAGGCGCAGCGTCGTCGTGCCGGCAGCGGCAGGCGCGGCGACCACGAGGGCGAGCAGGGCGGCGAGTAGCAAAGACTTCATCGGACCTCCTTCGTTGGTTGACGCCGCTCATGCTCGGCGCCAACTCGAGCGGCGTCATCGGCGCGAGGTCGCGGGAACGTCAGACCTAGGTCTCGGGTAGCGCGACCTGAGGCTGATGCCCGACGGAACCGAACTCGGCTAGCTTCGGGCGATGCACCGGATCGTCGACCGCGCGCTGGCACTCGCACTTCTCGTCGCCGGTCTCGTCGAGGTCTGGGCGCCGCTCAACACAAGCCTCGGGCACGGATCGCGGCCACTCGCGACCGTTTGCGGCGTGCTCGCGGCGGGCGCGCTCGCATTCCGGCGGAGCGCACCGGTCGCAGCCGCCGCCTTCATCTGCCTTCCCGCCGCGCTGATCTCGCTCGTCGAGCCGGTTCCGCTCCTGTTCTTCGGCGGGCTGCTGCCCCTGCTGGTGGTCACGTACACGCTCGCGGCGCTGCGCCGCATACGGTGGCTTGCGCTGCCGGCGCTGGCAATGGTCGCGCTGCAGATCGAGATTCCGGCGTTTCATCGGCCCGGCGAGATCGTCTTCGACTGGCTGTTCCTCCCCGCGGCAGCGGCGGTCGGCTTCGCGCTGGCCGCGCGCGAAGCGAAGGTGGTCGAGACGGAGGCGCGCAGCGTGGCGCTCGAGCAGGCAGCGGTGAGAGAGGAACGCGCGCGGATCGCGCGCGAGCTGCATGACGTGGTCGCGCACACGCTGAGCGTCGTGATCGTGCAGGCGGGAGCGGCCGTCGACGACGAGCCGGAGCAGGCGCGCGCTGCGTTGCGGTCGATCCGCGCGGCCGGGATCGAGGCACTCGGCGAGATGCGTCGGATGCTCGGGATTCTCCGCGAGGCCGGAGACGAGTTCGCGCTCGCGCCGCAGCCGACCGTCGCGCAGCTCGAGCCGCTGCTCGAACTCACGCGGACGGTCGGCATCGATGCACAGTTCTCGATCGAAGGACAGCCGCGACCGCTGCCGGCCGGCGTCGACCTCGCTGCGTACCGGATCGTGCAGGAGGCGCTCACGAACGTGCGCAAGCACGCCCGCGCGAGCCGCGTCGACGTCGCCCTTCGCTACGCGACGGGTGCGGTCGAGGTCGAGGTCGTCGACGACGGCGCGGGCGCTAGCGTCAACGGCTCGGGTGGGCACGGGCTGATCGGCATGCGCGAGCGCGTCGCCCTTTACGGGGGCGAACTGCGGGTCGGCTCTGCCGGCGAGCACGGCTACCGCGTCCATGCAAGGCTCCCGACCGGATGATTCGCGTCCTTCTTGCCGACGATCAGACGCTCGTCCGCGGGGGCTTTCGCCTCATTCTCGAACGCGATGCGGAGATCGAAGTGGTCGCCGAGGCAGGCGACGGCGCCGAGGCGGTCGCGCGAGGGCAGGCGGTGCGCCCGGATGTCGTGCTGATGGACGTGCGGATGCCGGGCGTCGACGGGATCGAGGCGACGCGGCGACTGGTCGCCGATCCCCACTTCGACGGAAAGGTGCTGATGCTGACGACCTTCGATCTCGACCAGTACGTCGTCGAAGCGATCCGCGCCGGCGCGAGCGGCTTCCTGCTCAAGGACGTCGACCCGCCCGCTCTGGTCCACGCTGTCCACACCGTCGCGCGCGGCGATGCCCTTCTTGCGCCGACGATTACGCGCCGTCTGCTCGAGCAGTACGTCGCGCGAACGCCCGTCGACCCACCCCCGGACTTCACGGCCCGCGAGACCGAAGTCGCGCGCCTGATCGCACGGGGCCTCTCGAACGCCGAGATCGGCCGCAAGCTCTACCTCAGCGAGGCGACGGTGAAGACCCACGTGACGCGGGTACTCAGCAAGCTCGGCCTCCGCGACCGTGTCCAGATCGTTGTCTGGGCGTATGAAACCGGCGTAGCCGTGCCGGGGAGTTGACCGAGCGACGCCGGCAGCGGTCGCCGGCCGGCGCGGCGAGCGGTGCCGCACGGCAGAGGAACGACGCCCCGGTCGACGCAACCGACGGGGACGCGATCGAGGCGGAGCGGCTCGACCCGGCCGCCTGAAACGGAAGGAGAGACGTGCAGATAACACGCAACAAGCTCGAGACGAGTCCCGGGCCGGCTGACTGGTTCACCGGCGCGGTCTTCATCGACGCGATCGCTGCGGCCCCGCCGCTCGCCGCCGCGGCCGTTCATTTCACGCCACGCGCCCGCACCGCCTGGCACACCCATCCGAACGGCCAGACGATCTTCGTGACGGAGGGAGTCGGCCTCTGCCAGCGGGAGGGCGGCGCGATCGAGGTGATCCGGCCCGGCGATCGCGTCTTCTTCGAGCCGGGTGAGAACCACTGGCACGGTGCCGCACCGACACGATTGATGACGCACATCGCGATGCAGCTCGCCGACGGGAGCGGTAGCCCCGTCACCTGGGGCCGCCACGTCAGCGACGCGGAGTACGCACAGGCGCCTTCGATCGAAGGGAGTGACGGCTGATGCGCGGCGCAGTCATGTACGCCCCAGGCGACGTGCGCGTCGAGGAGCGCGATGAGCCGCGGATCGTCGACCCGACCGACGCGCTCATCCGCGTCTCAGCCGCGTGCGTCTGCGGCTCCGACCTCTGGCCGTACCGCGGCATCGGCGTCGGCGACGCCGCATGGCCGATGCCGATGGGCCACGAGTACGTCGGCATCGTCGAGCAGGTCGGCGCCGACGTCGCGTCGATCCGGCCGGGCCAGTTCGTCGTCGGCTCGTTCTGGGCCTCCGACAACACCTGCCCGATCTGCCTCGGCGGATACCAGAGCGCCTGCGTCAACCGCGTTCCAATGGGTGCACTCGGCGCACAGGCCGAGCTGCTGCGCGTCCCACTCGCCGACGGCACCCTCGTCGCGACTCCCGACCTCCCTGCCGAAGACCTGATCCCGAGCTTGCTCGCCGCGTCCGACGTTCTCGGCACCGGCTGGTTCGCCGCCGTCGCCGCCGAGGCCGGGCCCGGCAAGACCGTCGCGGTCGTCGGCGACGGTGCGGTCGGGCTCCTCGCCGTCCTTGCCGCGAAGCAGCTCGGCGCCGAGCGGATCATCGCGATGAGCCGCCACGAGGACCGGCAGCGGCTCGCCCGCGAATTCGGCGCGACCGACATCGTCGAGGAACGGGGCGATGAGGGCGTCGAGCGGATCAAGGAGCTCACCGACGGGCTCGGGGCGCATTCGGTCGTCGAGGCCGTCGGCACGCAGGAGTCGATGATGCAAGCTCTCCACGCCACCCGCCCCGGCGGAGACGTCGGCTTCGTCGGCGTCACCCACGACGTCGCCGTGCCCGGCATGGAGTTGTTCTGGAGCCTCGCGCACGTCCACGGCGGCCCCGCTCCGGTGCGCCGCTTCCTGCCGGAGCTGATCGACCTGATCTGGAACCGCCGGATCGACCCCGGAAAGGTCTTCGACCTCGAGCTTCCGCTAGGCGATGCCGCGGCGGGCTACGAGGCGATGGACAAACGGCGCGCGATCAAGGCGCTCCTGCGCCCGTGAGCGCGCGCGGCCGCACGAAGAAAACGACAGAAGGACACCTCCGCGCTCGAGGAGTCAGGCAGGTTCGCGGTCGAACTTCTCGGGCAACCGGAGGGCTGCGACGAGCCCGATCAGCCCGAAGACCACGAGCGCGACCATCGCCCATGCGTACGCCCTGTTCCCCGACGCGACGAGTGACACCAGGATCGTGCCCGCGACCGCTGTGCCGAACGACGACCCCAGATTGGAGATGCTCCGGGACAGGCCTGAGATCTCGCCCTGCTGAGCCTCCGAGAAGCTCGACTGCACGACGTTCACCGAAGGGGTGAGCATCGCGCCGACGCCGAGACCGATCAGCAGCAGTCCGGGCACGAACGCGATCCCGTTCTCCGAGGTCTTGACGAGCGCGAGGAGGAGCACGATCCCCGTCACGGTGACGACGAAGCCGGCGACGATCAGAGTCCTCTGCGGGTAGCGCTTGGCGAGACGCCCGGCGGCGAGGGAGGAGGCGAGGATCCCGAGTGTCGCGGCGGTGAAGACGACGCCCGTCTTGATCGCGCTGTAGCCCCGAACCTCCTGCAGGAAGACGGAGACGACGAACGACGTCCCCATCAGAACGAGCCACTGGATGTTCTGCGTCACGAGGGCGAGGTTGCACGTCCGGTTCTTGAAGAGCGCCGTCGAGAGCAGCGCCTCCTTCCCCTTCCGCTCTCGCACGCGGATGAAGACGAAGAACGCGAGCAGGAAGAGCGCGCCGATCACCAGGAAGATCAGCAGGAGCGTGTTGTTGCTTCCGGCCTGGAGGATCCCGAAGACGACGCAGAACATGCCGACCCCGGACAGGATCGCTCCGATCGCGTCGAAGGGACGCGTCGGATCGGGCTCGAGCGGGTCGTCCAGACGCCGGCTGAGCAGGACGATCGTCGCCACCACGGCGGCCTGGAAGAGGAACGCGACACGCCAGCTGATCGCGGTCGTGATCACGCCGCCGATCAGCGGTCCGGCCGCAGCGCCGATGCCTCCCAGCCCGCTGATCGCGCCGAAGGCCCAGGCGCGGGAGGTGAGATCGCTGAACCACAGCGTCGCGAGGATGTAGACGGGCGGGATCAGGAACGCCGTCCCGACGCCCTCGAACACCGAGTTGCCGAGGATCAACACGCCGAGGTTCGGCGACGCCGCACTGATGAGCGCGCCGATCCCGTAGAGGGTCAGCCCGCCGAGGAAGCATCGCTTGCGACCCCAGCGGTCCGTCAGCTTGCTGCAGGGGATCATCAGGATGGCCATGATCAGGAGGAACAGCGTGATCGCCGTCTGCACGCCCTTGACGGTCGTGTCGAGGTCCTCGCTGATGTCCGTGATCATCACGTTCATGTTCGAGCCCGCGAAGCTGCAGATGAACTGCGCCAGCGCGAGAGGCAGGATCAACCGCCGCGCACTCGCAAGCGGACCCTTCCGGATCACACCCTCGCCATTCGACAGCGGGGTCGACGTCACGTTGCGGTCCCGACTTCGCTCCTCACCTGAACGCCCCCTGCGGCCGTCGCCTTCCTGCGGATCGAAACAGCTGACCCCTTCGTGGCGCCGAGCCTACCTCGCGGCGCGGCCGGCTCGGGTGCATGCGTAGCCCTGGGCCGGACGCGCGGGCGCGGCCCCTCGGGCTCAATGGCTCGTTCCGGCCGGCGGCAGGACGAACCTATGGTGGCGCGCGCACGGCCGCGACGACCTCCGCGATTGCATCGAGGACGACCTCCGGCCGGTCGCGCATGACGTGGTGGCCGCTGCCCTCGGCAAAGACGCCTCGCCGGTGCGGCGAGGCGGCGACGAACTCGCGATGGGCCTTGCGAATCGCCTCGATCTCCTCGGGCGTCTCGACCCACGTGCGCTCCGCGACGATGTCGACCGTCGGCGTCGCGGCCGGGACGTCGACCTCCCTGAGCCGCGCGACCGTTTCAGGGTACGCCTCGATGATCGGGATCATCACTCTTGCCAGCTCCGGCGCCGCCCCCTCGAGCGCAGGGAACTGCGGCCTGTACGTCGCGAGCAGGCGCGTGATTTGGACGTCGTCGAAGAAGCCGGCGAGGTTGGCGTCGACGAGGACGACGCCGGCTATGCGCGGATCGGTCGCGGCCACGAGCGTCGCGACGAACCCGCCGTAGGAGTGCGCCACGAGCACGACCGGAGCGGGTATGCCGTGCCGGTCGAGTTCCAGCCGCAGGGCCTCCGCTTCGCGGTCGATGCTGTACGGCGGCGAAGTCGCTGGGCTGCGACCGAGTCCGGCGCGGTCGTAGAGGAACGTCCGAACCTCGTAGCGGTGTCGGACCTCGGGCTCCAACTCGCTCCAGACCCTCGAGTCCTCGCCTCCTCCGGCCTCGAAAACCACGGTAGGCGACCCCGCGCCGCGAACCGATGCCCACAGCGGGCGGTCGGGCACATCGTGTGCGGAGGGGTTGTCCCGCTGCATTGACCGCGGCCGTCGAAGGCCTCCGGCGCAGGTCGCCGGGTTCAACATTCTCGACTGCGCCGGCCTCGACACGGCCCGACGTATAGAGCTCCTAAAGAACTCTACGCCGGTTGCCGCCGTTTCGTTACCCCTTGCGCGGCTTCCACTGGCCGACGAGCAGGTCTTCCATCCGCTCAGGCGGGAGCGGCGGGACCGGGAGCGTCACCAGGCTCGACGACTATCCCAGCCGCCGGAGAGATCGCGAGAGCTTGGAGACGCTCTAGCTGTCGGCGACCGTCTTCCCCGAGCTGGCAGAGGTCCCAGAACGCGAACGGCCGCTCGAGGCGGCCGGTCACAGCAAGTCGTTGATAGCGGGGGCAGGATTTGAACCTGCGACCTCCGGGTTATGAGCCCGGCGAGCTACCTGACTGCTCCACCCCGCGTCGCAGCCCGGATTGTAGCGGACGTCGCGGCGGCGCGCAACGCTGCGCCGCGCGTGCGTCTCAGGCTCGGATCGGCTCCGGTGACGCCGCCCACGGGCGCTCGAAGACGATCCACGCGACCGCGAAGCCGATGCCCATCACGACGTAGCCGATGAGCGCGTCGAGGATGAAGTGGTTGCCCGTCACGACGATCGTCAGGGCGACCGCGAGCGGGTAGAGGACGCCGAGGATCCGCCAGATCACGGGGCGGGCGAAGACGACCAGGCCGATTCCGACGCCGAGCGCCCAGCCGGCGTGGAGCGACGGGACCGCGGCCACGGGATTGGAGAACGACGACGAGGTCGGGGACCCGATGTCGATGTTCGAGAGCGTGCGCAGCGTGTCCTGGAGACCGATATCGGCGAGGCGGGGCGGCGCCGTCGGAAAGCGCCAGTGGATCACGAGGGCGATCGCGGTCGCGGTCAGGAAGCCGTTGCGCCAGAGCCGGAATCCCGGGCGCGAGCGGTGGTAGAGCCAGAAGAAGAACACGCTCGTGAGGACGAAATGCCCGACGAAGTAGAAGACGTTCATCGCCTTCACGACGTCCGGAATCTGCAGGAACGCCGACTGGAGGCCGTGCTCCCAGTTGATGCCGAGCAGCCGCTCCCAGTGGACGATCCTCTGGGCGTGGCCGAGCGCCTGCGGCCAGTCCGGGTCCATGACGTGGCGCGCGAGCTCGTAGCTCTCGATGGCCGCCACGACCACCGCGATCTGCAAGAGGCCGTAGTGGCGCGAGGCGACGTCGCGAACCCGACGCATCGCGATCATTCTACGGGCCGCGGTTACGATCCCGAAATGGCGCTCTTTCCGGGGCTCGCGCTGGTGTTCCTGCTCGTCGTGGTCGTGGTCGGGACGATCGCGAGTGTTCGGCGGGCGAAGGGGCTGTGGCACTCGGTTCGGTCGTTCGAGCGTGTGATCGGGCGCGCCATGGACGACACGCAGCGGCGCGCCGATGCGATGAACGCGCGGCTCGCCGCCGCGGGCGAGACCTCAGCGCGTCTCGATGCCGCCGTCGCGCGCCTCCGCACGTCGCGTGCACGCGCGGCCGTTCTGGCCTCGGCGATGGGAGAGGTGCGGACGACGATCAGGCGTGCGCTGGCGGTCTTCCCGACGTGACGCGCGTCGCGGCGGTCGACCTCGGGACGAACGCGACCCGGCTGCTCGTGGCGGACGTGGTCGACGGCCGTGTCGACGAGGTCGTCCGCCGGACGCGGATCACCCGTCTCGGAGAGGGCGTCGACGCGCGCCGGCGACTCCTCCCCGTGCCGGTGGCGCGCGTGCGGAACGTCCTCGCGGACTACCGCCGCGAAGCCGCCGCGCTCGGAGCGACGCGTGTGCTCGCGGTCGCCACGAGCGCCGTCCGCGACGCCGACAACGGCGAGGCGTTCCTCGGCGAGATCGAGTGGAGCTACGGCTTCGCGACCCGTCTCCTGTCAGGCCACGAGGAGGCCGCGCTCACGCGGCGCGGCGTCGGCGAGCTCCCCGAGGGCACGCTGCTCGTGGACGTCGGCGGCGGGTCCACGGAGCTCACGGTCGGCGACCGGAGCGTCAGCCTCGACATCGGGTCGGTACGACTCACGGAGCGTTATCTGCGGCACGATCCCGTGACTGACGACGAGATCGAGGCCGCCGCCGAGCACATCCGCGCGGCGCTTCCCGCGTGGCCCGTGCGAGCGGCAGTCGCCGTCGACGGCACCGTGGCCGAGCTGTGCGCGCTGGCCGGAGCGGCCCTGGTGTCGCAGGCGTTCGTCGAGGCCCGCCTCGACGACTTCGCGCGCGTGTCGGCCGCGGACCGGCGCGCGCTTCTGAGGCTCGAGCCCGACCGCGCCGAGGCGATCGTGGCCGGGACGCTGATCGTCCGCGAGCTGCTTCGCGTCTTCGGTCTCGACGGAATCACCCACGCGGGCCGCGACCTCCTCGACGGCGCGGCGCTCGAGGCAGCGGCACTGCCGGAGCCGGCCGAGGGCAGGGTTCCGCCCGGCGCGTTTACCTGCTGCTGAACGCGGACAGTACGGCGAGGAACAGTGAAGCTTGCGCTCACAATATTTGCTGGTACGATGCTTGCGCAATCAAGTTTTGAGGAGGAACGATGACGACGACGATCGAGCAGACCGCTCTCCCCACCGGCACGTGGAAGGCCGACACCGTCCACTCCAGCCTCTGGTTCGAGGTCCCCTACGCCGTGAACACGTTCACGGGCAGCGTGACCGACTTCGACGCCACGCTCGAGGACGGCAGGCTTTCCGGGGCCGCGCGTATCGAGAGCCTCAGCGTGAAGGACGAGAGCCTGGAGGCGCACCTGCGCTCGCCCGAGTTCTTCGACGCCGGGCAGCACCCCGAGGTTCGCTTCCAGACGAGCGACGTTCGGCGCGACGGCGACCGCATCGAGTTCGACGGCGAGGTGACGATCAAGGGCATCACGCGCCAGGTCACCCTCACCGGAACGGCCAACGGCCCTGCCGTCGACCACTTCGGCGCGAACCGTCTCGGCCTCGTGCTCCAGACGACGATCGACCGGACGCAGTTCGACATGAACTGGAACATGCCGCTCCCGAACGGCCAGCCCGCGCTCGCCAACGACGTCACGCTCAAGGCCGATCTGACGCTGGTGGGAGCGTAGGTGCGGATCCTCGCGCTCAGCGGCTCGCTCCGGCAGGACTCCTCGAACACGCGCCTCCTCCGCGCAGCGGCGGAGGAGGCGCCCGAGGGCGTCGAGGTCGTCCTCTGGTCAGGTCTCAAGGAGATCCCGCCGTACGACCAGGACGACGACATCGTCCCAGGCCCTGCACCCGTCACCGCGTTCCGGGAGGCGGTTCGCGAAGCGGATGCCGTCCTGATCGCGACACCCGAGTACAACTTCTCCGTTCCGGGCGCCCTCAAGAACGCCATCGACTGGGCGTCGCGCCCGCTCGCGACGAACGCCTTCCGCAACAAGCCGGTCGCCGTGATCGGCGCGAGCGCGGGCATGTTCGGCGCCGTATGGTCTCAGGCCGAGCTGCGGAAGGTCCTCGGCCAGGCGCTCGGTGCTCAGGTCGCCGACATCGAAGTGGCCGTCGGCCGCTCGTTCGAGAAGTTCGACGGCGACGGTCGGCTCGTGGACGACGACGTCCGCGCGCAGCTTCGCGACGCGCTGAACGTTCTCGTGGGGTCGGCAGCGGAATCGGAGCTCGTCGCGGCGTAGCGCGCGTCGCCCGGGCCGGGCCGGTCGGATCAGCCGTCGCCGCCGCCGTCGTCCGACGGCGGGGGCTCGTCCTCGGCGAGTCGGCGCTGGACGGCGGAGCGGGACAACACGCCGACGAGCTTCCCGTCCTCGACCACGGGCACGCGCTCGAGATCGCGCTCCTCGAGGACGGTGTACGCGTCGGCGAGCGACGTCGTCGACTCGATCGCAAGGTTCGGCTCCTCCGCAATCTCGCCGAGCGCCACCTCGCGCGGGTCGCGGCCGGCCGCGACGACCTCCCGAACGAGCGTCTTCCGCGTCACGACGCCGAGCAGCTTCCCCTCCGAGCAGACGAGGACGGCGCGAACCTCATCGCGCTTCAGCGCCTCGCCGGCCTCCTGCGCCGAGTGATCAGCTTCGAGCGCGAGCGGCTCGGGGAGCATCGCGTCGCGGACGAGCTGCGCGCCGGCGGTCACGGGTAGATCCCGCGCGCCTCGAGCGCGGCCCCGACCTCGCGGATCCCCGAGACGAGCGCCGCGTCGCGGAGGAGGAGCCCGCGCTCCTCGGAAAGCGACCACACGCGGTCGAACGCATCGGTCAGCTTCTCGGCGAGCCGCCGGCGGATCTCATCGCGGTCCCAGAAAAGCCTTCCGAGGTCCTGCACCCACTCGAAGTACGAGACCGTCACGCCGCCCGCATTCGTGAGCACGTCCGGCAGGACGGGGATCCCGCGCTCCGCCAGGATCGCGTCGCCGTCGAGGTCGATCGGGCCGTTGGCGCCCTCGGCGACGATCCGGCAGCGCACGTTGGCCGCGTTGTCGGCCGTCACCTGGTCCTCGCGCGCCGCGAGGACGAGCACGTCGCACGGCGACTCGAGCAGCTCCTCGTTCGAGATCCGGCGCACGTCGCTCCCGTCATATCCCTCGAGCGACCCGTGCCCGGAGACGTACTCGTGCAGGTTCGGCACGTCGAGACCGTCGCCTGCGAAGACGCCGCCGGAGATGTCGCTGACGGCAATGACCGTCGCGCCGCGCTCGTAGAGCTCGGTCGCCGCGATCCCGCCCACGTTCCCGAAGCCCTGGACGACGCACGTCAGCTCCGCGAGGTCGAGCCCCATCCGTGCGCATGCGCGCTCGATCACCATCACGACCCCCGCCCCCGTCGCCTCATGGCGGAAGACGGAGCCTCCGACCGAGATCGGCTTCCCGGTGACGATCTCGGGGACCGCGTAGCCCTTCTGCATCGAGTACGTGTCCATCATCCACGCCATCGTCTGCTCGTTCGTCGCCATGTCCGGCGCCGGGATATCCGTCTGCGGGCCGATGAACGGCATCAGCTCGGCCGTGAACCGCCGCGTGATTCCGGCCAGTTCGTGCAAGGAGAGCTCGCGCGCGTCGCACCGAACACCACCCTTCGCACCGCCGTACGGCAGGCGCAGGAGCGCGCACTTCCACGTCATCCACATCGCGAGCGCGGCGCACTCGCCGAGGTCGACCGCGCGGTCGTAGCGGATCCCGCCCTTCGTCGGCCCGAGGACGGACGAGTGCTGGACGCGATAGGCCGGGAAAGACGCGGTACGACCCGTCGTCCATCCGCACGGGCAGCGTCACCATCAGCGCGCGCTCGGGGTACCGGAGCCGGTTCGCGACGAACTCGGGGACGTCGGCCTGCACGAGCGCGCGGTCGAGCTGCGTCCGCGCCTGCCGGAAGAGCGGCGTGTCCCACTCGAGCGGCGGGATCTCGGAGACGACCTCGGCCACGAGCCGGAGTCTAGAGAGGGTCTGGGCCGGTGTCGCGCGCGCGATGGGCCGATCGGCCCATGCGCCGCGCCGGAACCTCGTTCACCCTGTGTCGCATGCGACACCCGGAGCTCCTCCCGGCGATCTGCATGGGGATCGCGGTCGAGATGGCGCACCTGCGCTGGATCGTCCTGCGGCAGTGGAAGTGCAAGTGCTGCGGCGAGAGCCACCTCGACTGCCGCACCAAGCCCGCCTGGGTCAAGATCCTTCTCTAGAGAAGGCCGCCTCTTCTCCGAGGAGGCGCTCGAGGATCGCCACCTCGTTCTTGTCGGCCCCGAGCCACGCGGCGCGGACGATCGACCACGCTCGCATGCGCCACCCGTCCAGGCCGGCGTCCTCGAACGCGGCGAGTCGGCGTTCCGTCCCCGCGAGCGTCATGCGGTGGTCGAGCGGGTTGTGAAGGAACGACCACAGCTCGTAGGCAGGCTCGCCGCGCATCGGCTTCGGGTCGATCGCGACGAACCTGTCTCCGTGCCGGAGCAGGTTGTGGTGATGGAAGTCGCCGTGGATCAGGACGTCGTCGCGACGCCCGAGCCTCTCGTAGAGCTTCCGCGCGAGCGGGATGAGCTCGGAGCCCGGCCGCCGCTCCCGCTCCGCGTTCGCGAGCCACCGCGGCACGTGGTCGTGGACGGAGCGAAACGGCGCGCCGGCAGGTCGCCAGAGCCGCCTGCCGATGTCGACGGCGATCGCAGTAGCCTCCTCGTCGGCAAGCTCTGAAGCGTCCGTTCCGGGCCGCGCGCGCTCGATCAGCAGCACCTTCCGCGCGCGGTCGCGGCGGAGGGGCCGGACGGCGCCGTCGCCGTTCCAGACCTCCAGCGCGTCTCCCTCCTCGTCCGACTCGTCGTCCTCGGAAGAGGTGACCTTCAGAACCGCCGCAGGCCCCGCGGGGGCGACGTAGGAGTACCGCGACAGCGCGAACGGCGGCTCGAGGTCGAGCCCCCACTCGCGCGCGACCTCCTCGGCCGTACGGCGGAGGGCGGCGAGGTCGAGGCGGTCGTCCGTCCCGCTCATCGCGTGAGCCTAGAGAGCGCGCGCCGCGACGGCGGCGCGCGCTCTTCCCAGACGTCTACTCGTACGCGACAGCCGCGAGGACGTTCAGCTTCCCCGCGCGGCGGGCCGGGAGGATCGCGGCGAGGACGCCGACGAGCATCGAGACGAGCACGAACGCGACCATCGCCGGGACGGGGACCGACATCGAGACGCCGTACTTCGCGAGCGACCCGATCGCGAGCGCCGCGAGGGCGATGCCCGCCGGGAGGCCGAGCGCGGCGCCGAGCAGCGACGTCATCATCGATTCCTGGCGGACCATCCGGCGCACCTGCCGCCTGGTCATGCCGATCGCACGGAGCATCCCGAGCTCGCGCGTCCGCTCGAAGACGGCGAGCGCGAGCGTGTTGACGATCCCGAACAGGCTCACGACGACGCTCAGCGCGAGCAGGACGTAGAGCAGGTTCAGGACCTGCGAGAAGCCCGCGGCGCGGTACGCCACGTAGGCGTCGCGGTCGCGGATCTTCGCGAGCTGGTCGCGCTCGAACGCGGCTTCGAGCGCCTTCGTCGTCGGGTCGGTCGCGCCGCCGGCAACGTTCACGAACGCGTACTGGTCGCGCGGGCGCGGCAGCACCGAGCGGAACGTCTCCTGCGACACGATCACCGATCCGAGCATCGCGTCGAGCGCCTCCGGCTTGTAGATGCCGCGTGCGACGAACGTCGCGGGCTTGCCATTCGCGCCCTTGAACGCGAACGGCTCGCCGACCGCGATCCCATGCTTGCGGGCGAAGTCGCTCTTCACGATCGCGTCGTTCCGGCCGAGGGCGGCGACGACGCCGTCGGAGCCCTCCTTCCACTCGAAGTGGAAGAGCGAGGCGATCCGGCGCGGGTCGACACCGTTCACGGTCGCGTTGGCGCCGGCGGCGCGGCCGCGATCCGAGTACACGTGCGACACGAGCTCGACGCCCGGCACCTTCTTCGCCGCCTCGGCGGCGACGCCCGGGAAGGCGTCCCACCCGTTCGGCGACACGACGACGTAGTCGGACTGGACCTGCTTCCGGACGGCGTTCTCGTCGGACGACTGCAACGCGCGCCCGAAGAGCGACACGAACGTGACGAGCGTGATCCCGATCATCAGGGCGGCCGCCGTCGACGCGGTGCGGGCCGGGTTGCGGCGGACGTTGAACGCGGCGAGCTCGCCCGCCGACCGTCCGACCTTCCCGAACGGCTTGCCGATGAGCCACACGATCGGGCGGACGAGCCGCGAGAAGATCGCAGCGAGCCCGACGAACATCGTCAGCGTCCCGAGCACGAGCGACAGGATCCGCCGCCCCACCGGGACGCCCTTCGCGTAGAAGCCGTACAGGAGGAGCGCGGCGGCGATCGTGCCGAGGACCGCCGCCACGACCGGCGCGACGCGCGACAGCTTCTGCGAGGCGGCGGTCGAGCCCTCGCGGACGGCGAGCACCGGCGCGATCCTCGTCGCGCGGATCGCCGGGATAAGGCCTGCGACGACCGTCAGGCCCGTTCCGACGAGGAGCGACACGAGGATCGTGCGCGGCTCGACAGGCTGCCCCGACTCCGGGAGCGAGAGCTCGAGCGCGGCGAACAGCGTCGAGAGCCCCTTCGCGAGGCCGATGCCGGCGAGGAGCCCGACGACCGACGCGGAGAGCCCGATCGCGAACGCCTCGAGGACGACGGACCGGAGGACCTGCCGCCGCGAAGCGCCGAGCGTGCGCAGCGTCGCCAGCTCGCGCGTCCGCTGCGCGACGGTGATCGAGAGGGTGTTGAAGATCACGAACCCGCCGACGAAGAGGGCGATGAAGCCGAAGGCGAGCAGGAAGTATCGGATGTACTTGACGAAGAAGGCGATGTCCCGCTCGTCCTTCTGCGCCTGCTGCTCGCCGGTGCGGACGACGGCGGTGCCCGGGACGAGCGGCCGCAGGTCGCGGACGAGCTGCTCGGGCGAGACGCCGTCCTTCGCCGCGACCGAGATCCCCGTGAAGGTGTTCCCCATCTCGAGCAGTCGCTGAGCCGTCGGCACGTCGAAGACGGCGAATGTCGCGCCGCCGAGCGTGTTGACGTTGCCGTAGCGCGCGATGCCGCTCACGCGGAACGAGAAGCTGCCGGCGTCGGCCGACGCGCGGATCCGGTCGCCGACGGCGAAGTCGTACTTGTCGGCCGTGTTCTTGTCGATCACCACCTCGCGGGCGCCGCTCGCCCACGTGCCGGCGGTGAGACGCATCGGGTTGAAGCGCTCGGCCTTCGGATCGATCCCGAAGCCGAAGGTCGGGTTGCCGCTCCCCTCGATGAGCTTGCCCTGCTTGTCGTAGAGCTTCGTCGTGGTGACGCCGCCGCCGAGGTCCATGATCACGCCGCTCGCATCGGCGACGCCCGGCGCGCGACGGACGCGGTCGAGCAGCGCCGTCGAGACCGTGGCGTTTCCGGAGCTCGAGTAGTCGACGAGCTTCTTGCCCGAGATGACGGCGTCCGTGTTGTCGTAGGACGACGTGAAGATGGTGTGGAAGGCGCGCTGGACCGAGTCGGTGAGGACGTACGACCCGCTCACCATCGCGACGCCGAGGACGATCGCGAGCGCCGTGAGGACGGCCCGGAGCTTCCGCGTCGCGAGCCCCTTGAGCGCGACGAGCGTCACTGCTGCGTCACCTCCCGGAGCGCGTCGAGCACCTCGTCCTGCGTCGACCGCCGGAGCTCGCGCACGATCACGCCGTCCGCGAGGAACAGGATGCGGTCGGCGATGGCGGCCGCCCGCGCGTCGTGGGTGACCATGATCGTCGTCTGGCCGTAGCTCTCGACGGCGTTCCGCAACACGTCGAGGATTCCCGCGGACGTCGTCGAGTCGAGGTTGCCGGTCGGCTCGTCGCCGAAGAGGACGGTCGGCCGCGACAGGAGCGCCCGCGCGATCGCAACGCGTTGCTGCTGGCCGCCCGAGAGCTCCGACGGCCGATGCGCGCGGCGGTCGCCGAGGCCGACCTGCTCGAGCACCGTCTCGAGCCAGGCGCGGTCGATCTTCTTCCCGGCGATGCGCAGCGGGAGCGTGATGTTCTCCTCCGCGGTCAGCATCGGGAGCAGGTTGAAGAACTGGAAGACGAACCCGATGTGCTCGCGACGGAGCTTCGTGAGCTCGTTGTCGGACATCCGGGTGACGTCGCGGCCCGCGATCTCGACGGTGCCACCCGTGGCCTGGTCGAGGCCCGCGAGGATGTGCATGAGCGTCGACTTCCCGGAGCCGGACGGCCCCATCACGGCGACGAGCTCGCCCTCGGCGACGCCGAGCGACACGCCGCGGAGAGCGTCGACCGCCGTGTCTCCGGAGCCGTAGCGACGCGTGACGTCGCGTGCCGCGACGACGTCGTCGGCGCCTTTGAAAGCCGCCAGCGCGTGCGTCGGCGCGACGGCGGCAGAACTACTGGGCACTGCTGCGGACATCGACCTTCCCCTCCGTTTGCGAACGACCTCGGTGTCGGCCGCGAACCTTGGCGATACGCGCACGCGCGCACATCGGTCGACGGCGCGACCCGCGGTCATCCTCAGGGATGATTTCGCCGTCGTGATTGCGAATGACGCGGGTCGCGGGGCCGGTCGTTACCGTGTGGACGTGACAATGCAGAGAGCGTGGGCGCGCCTGCGCCGGGACGTGGCCGACGCCCTGCTGATCGTCCTTGCCTGGGCTCTCTACGTCGAGCTGGCCGCGACCGACGCCGACTATCGGCCCGAAGTGATGGTCCCGCTGGCGTGGCTGTTCGTCCTCCCGCTCCTGCTGCGCCGGCGCCGACCGCTTCCCGCGGTGCTGGTCCCGCTCGCGGCGCTCGTTCTGGCATCGGCCTTCGACGGCTCCGGGCTCCAGAACCTGACGCTGCCGTTCTTCTGCGCGCTCGCTGTCGCGGTCGCCGCCGGCGCGATCGAGGACCGCCCGCAGGCGATTGCCGCCGCGGCCGCGCTGCTCGCGACGATCGCGGTCATCGTCGTCACGTCACCCGACGGGACCGCAGGCGATTTCTTCTGGGTCACGTTCTTCTTCGCAGCGGCCTGGCTCGCCGGCCGCGCGCTCGCCACGCGCGCGCAGCAGACGCGCGAGCTGAAGGCGCGCGTCCGCGTCGCCGAGCGCGCGCGCGAGGAGGCGGAGGGGCGCGCGGCCGCCACCGAGCGCGGCCGAATCGCGCGCGAGCTGCACGACGTCGTGGCGCACTCGGTGTCGGTCATGGTCGTCCAGTCGTCGGGCGTTCGGCGCCTTCTGCGGGACGATCAGGCACGCGAGCGCGAGGCCCTGCTCTCCGTGGAGCAGATCGGACGTCAGGCGCTGTCGGAGATGCGGCGTATGCTCGGGGTGATGCGGACGGGTGAAGAGCAACCGCCGGCGGCGCTGGCGCCACAGCCGGGCCTCGATTTCCTCGACCGGCTGATCGAACAGGTCGAGGAGGCGGGGCTGCCCGTGCAGCTCCGTGTCGAAGGCGAACGCATCCCGCTCTCCCCCGGAATCGACCTCTCCGCCTACCGCATCGTGCAGGAGGGGCTCACGAACGCGCTCAAGCACGCACAGGGCTCCCATGCTGAGGTCCTCGTCCGCTACGTCGGCGACGGCGTCGAGCTCGCGATCGAGGACGACGGCATCGGCGTACCGAACGGCGACGGGATGGGGCACGGCCTCGTCGGGATGCGCGAGCGCGTCGCGTTGTACGGCGGCACGCTCGAGGCGGGACCGCGGCCCGAGGGCGGATTCGTCCTGCGCGCGAAGCTCCCGGTGGAGGCGCCGGCGTGATCCGCATCATGCTCGTCGACGACCAGGCGCTCGTCCGCGCAGGGTTCCGCATGATCCTCGACGCCGAGGAGGACGTCGAGGTCGTCGGCGAGGCCGTCGACGGCCGGGACGCGATCGAGCAGGTGCGCACGCTCCGGCCCGACGTCGTCCTGATGGACATCCGGATGCCCGAGCTCGACGGGCTCGAGGCGACGAGGCGGATCCTCGCGGGGTACGACGGCGAGAACGCGCCGAAGATCCTGATGCTCACGACCTTCGACCTCGACGAGTACGTGTACGAGGCGCTCCGCGCCGGCGCGAGCGGGTTCCTCCTGAAAGACACCCCGCCCGAGCAGCTCGTGTCGGCGATCCACGTGATCGCGGAGGGCGACTCGCTCCTCTCGCCGTCGGTGACCAAGCGGGTGATCTCCGAGTTCGTCCGCGGAGCTGGCCCTAAGCCGGAGGCGCAGTTCCCACGGCTCGACGATCTGACCGCGCGCGAGCTCGAGGTGCTGAGGGCGATCGCGCGCGGGCTCTCGAACGCCGAGATCGCAAAGGAGCTCTTCGTCTCCGAGACGACCGTCAAGACGCACGTGGCGCGGATCCTGATGAAGCTCAACCTGCGCGATCGTGTGCAGGCGGTGGTGCTCGCCTACGAGGCGGGCGTCGTCTCGCCGGGCGAGACACCCTCGGACTGATCGTCCCGACGCGGCCTCGCGCGCGCCGCGAGCGACTCGGCGAGGTAGTGGTCGTGTGGCGCCGCTCGTCTACCAGCACCCGCTGGCATACCTCCTTGGCCTGGAGCGGATAGCGCTTCTCCGTCCGGCGTCGGGGACTACGTCTCGGAGGACGCGACGCCTTTCGGGGTCGTCCGCGCGGACGACGCCCAGATCACCCGCTGCGCCGATACGAGATCGGCCTCCGCGCCGACGAAAGCGTCGGAGCGGAGGCCGAGACTCCCTGGCGACACCACTCGACAGGAAGGACGCGACCAATGATTCGTGCAGGAGACTCCGTCGTCAACCCCGTGACCGGCGAGCGGCTCGTATTCGAGCGCACGTCGCACGAAACGGACGGCGAGTACTGCCGCTTCGAAACGCTCGTCGATGCAGGCGGCGCGGTCGCCGCGGCGCACGTGCACCCGTACCAGACCGAGGAGTTCACCGTCGTCGCCGGCACACTCGGCGTCAAGGCTGGACGGGAGACCAAGGAGCTCACGCGGGGCGAGACGGTCGTCATCGAGCCGGGCACGCCGCACAAGTTCTGGAACGCGGGTGACGACACGCTCCGGTTCGTCGCCGAGGTGCGCCCCGCCCTCGCCTTCGAGTCCCTGATCGAGACGATGTTCAACCTCGCCGCCGACGGCAAGACGAATCGCAAGGGCATGCCCAACCCGCTGCGGCTCGCCGTGATCGCGAACCATCACTTCGACGTCGTCCGCCTGCCGGGGATTCCGCACTGGATGCAGAAGGCCGGCCTCGCGCTCGGCTCTCCGATGGGCCGGCTCGTCGGCTACCGCCCGACCTACGAGGCCGCGGCCGGCGACGTTGCGCTCGCCTGACGCACGCCCGAAAGACGGCCCGGCCGCCGGCGCCGCGCGACCCTCCCCGCGCGGCGCCGGCGGCCGTCCGAGCGCGTCGGCACCGGTCAGCGATCGCGAACGGCCGCGATCAGCCCGGGAACGCCGAGCACGTCGCGCCAGCCGGCAGGCGCGGCGGGATCGACGTACGGACACACACCCGCCGCCACGAAGACCTCGCCGCCTCGAACGAATGCGCAGGCTCCCGCGCCGGCGTCGCGCGGCTCGTAGGAGCCTGCGAACGCCGCCTCGTGCTCCGACCGGAGCGCGAGCACCCTCCATGTCAGGTACAGCTTCAGCGTGTGAACGGTCGGCTCGGCCCCCGCCTGCAGATCCGCCAGCGCGGAGCGCCGGGCGGCCCAGTCGACGGGCCGCCGGTTGTCGGGATCGACGAGCGCCAGCGCCTCCAGCTCGTCGCCCTGGTAGACGTCGGGAACGCCAGGCGCCGTCAGCTTGAGGAGCACCTGCGAGAGCGAGATGCGGCGACCGAGCGCCGCCACGCGCTCGACGAACGGGTCGAACGAGCTGCGGAAGTCGGCCGAGTCGGCGAGCGCGCCGGCGAACCCTTTCACGCGGTCCTCGTGCTCCAGGTTCGGGTCGAGCCAATTCGATGTCACCTTCCCCTCGCGGAGCGCCTTCTCGAGGTACGCGTCGAGCCGGTCGCGCCCGATCGGCCACGCGCCGACGAGCGTCTGGTAGACGAGGTACTCCTCCCGCGCGTCCGGAAGGCCTCCCGACAGCTCGTGCCAGGCGCGCACGTGCTCGGCCCACTCGTCCGGCAGCCACGTGAGCGCGACGATCCGCGAGCGGACGTCGGGCGACCGCTTCGTGTCGTGCGTGAACGTCGTCAGGAGATGGAGCGGAAACCGCCGCGCCCGCTCGAGGTTGCGCTCGTGGAAGCCGCCGACGTCGAGCGCGAAGCGGGCGGGACTGCCGCCGACCTCGTTGAGCGCCGCGAGCCGGAAGTAGCGGTAGAACGCGGTGTCCTCGAGGCCCTTCGCCATCACCGGGCCTGTCGCCTGCTGGAAGCGAACGACGAACTCCTCGTGCATTCCCCGTCGGAACCCCGGCTCCTCCAGCAGGAGGATCGAGCGCAGCTCGTCGGAGACGTTGGCGCGCGCCACCTCCGCGCGGTCGGCGTCCTCGACGATGCCCTCGTCCGGCCGCACGTAGGTGCGGTAGACGTGGAACGAGGCGAGGGCGAGCGGGAGGTTCTCGACCTCGAGCTCCTGGTGGAGCCGGCGAAGCTCCGGCTCGAAGATGTTGACGGCGACCTCGAGCTTCGAGAGCTGGGCGATGTCGTCGAAGCGACGAGTGTCGCCGGTCAGCTCCTCGTAGAGGGCCGTGAAGCTCTTCTCCGCGTCGGGGTTGACGTGCAGCGCCATCACGTCGTTCAGGAACTCGTAGCCGGTCGTCCCGTCGACGGGCCAGTCGCGGAGCTCCTCGCCCGGCTCGAGGATCTTCTCCGCCCACACGTGCTCGATGCCCGCGTCCGCGAGGCGGCCGAAGTAGTCGGCGGGGTCGGCAAGGCCGTCGGGATGATCGACGCGAACGCCGTCGACGAGGCCCGCGCGCACGAGCTCGATCACCTTCGCGTGCGTCGCCCAGAAGACCTCCCAGTCCTCCTGCTTCAGGCCGCCGAGCTCGCCGATGTCGAAGAACCGGCGGTGAAAGCCGGTGCGGAGGTCGACGTCGAAGAACATCTCGCGCAGCCGGAGGTCGCGCCAGAACTCGTTCTCGTCGACGGCCGCCATGTGGTTCGGGACGATGTCGAGGATCACGCCGAGCCCGGCGGACGCCAGCTCGCGAAAGGCGTCCTCGCCGCCGAGGGCGTCCGAGATGCGCCGCGGGTCGACGACGTCGTAGCCGTGGGTCGACCCCTCGCGGGCCTGCAGCGACGGCGACAGGTACAGGTGCGAGATCCCGAGGTCGCGCAGGTACGGCACGAGCTCGCGCGCCTCGCGAAATCCGAGCTCCGGCGTCAGCTGGAGCCGGTACGTGGCACGGAACGGCGGCCGGTCGGGCGGCGGCGCCTCAGACACGCCGGAGCACCGCGAGCGAGCGTGACTCGACGGACACGCGGGCTCCGGCGGCGATCCGCTCGGGCGCGTGGACCCATCCCGTCGCGAGCTCGACGTTCCACCGCGTGCCGAACCTGCGCGCCGGGAGCCTGAATGCCACCTCCTCGAAGTGCGCGTTGAAGAGGAGGAGGAACGAGTCGTCCCTCACCTCCTCCCCGTGCGCCGTCTGCGTCCCGATCTCGTCGCCGTTCAGGAACACGCCGATCGCGCGCGCGCCCGTGTTGTCCCAGTCGCGGCGGGTCATCCGCCGGCCGTCGGGCCGCATCCACCAGACGTCCGGGAGCTGCGTGCCGCGGCCGTCGAAGAACCGCGTCCGGCGGAAGATCGGATGGTCGTGCCGGAACCGGATGACGCGCCGCGTGAACTCGAGCAGGTCGCGGTCACACTCGTCCCACCGGAACCAGGACAGCTCGTTGTCCTGGCACCACGCGTTGTTGTTGCCGCGCTGGCTACGGCCGAACTCGTCGCCGCCGAGAAGCATCGGGACGCCCTGTGAGAGGAGGAGCGTCGCGATGAAGTTCCGTTGCTGCCGCCCGCGGAGGCCGAGGACGCTCTCGTCGGCCGTCGGCCCCTCCGCACCGCAGTTCCACGACCGGTTGTCGTCGGAGCCGTCGCGATTCCCCTCGCCGTTCGCCTCGTTGTGCTTGTCGTTGTAGGAGACGAGGTCGCGCAGCGTGAACCCGTCGTGTGCGGTGATGAAGTTGATCGACGCGAACGGCCGCCGGCCGTCCTGCTCGTAGAGATCGGCGGAGCCGCCGAAGCGGGACGCGAGGTCGCGGACCGGCGCCTGGCCGCGCCAGAAGTCGCGCATCATGTCGCGGTAGATCCCGTTCCACTCGGACCAGAGGACCGGGAAGTTCCCGACCTGGTAGCCGCCCGGCCCCACGTCCCACGGCTCGGCGATCAGCTTCACCTGCGACAGGATCGGGTCCTGGTGGATGATGTCGAAGAACGCCGAGAGCCGATCGACCTCGTAGAACTCGCGCGCGAGCGCCGAGGCTAGATCGAAGCGGAACCCGTCGACGTGGCACTCCACGACGAAGTAGCGCAGCGAGTCCATGATCAGCCGGAGCACCGTCGGGTGCACCGGGTTCAGGGTGTTGCCGGTCCCGGTGTAGTCCATGTAGTGCCGCGGGTCGTCCGGCACGAGGCGGTAGTAGCTCTTGTTGTCGACGCCGCGGAAGCTGAGCATCGGCCCGAGGTGGTTGCCCTCGGCGGTGTGGTTGTAGACGACGTCGAGGATCACCTCGATCCCGGCACGGTGGAGCGCTTTCACCATGCCCTTGAACTCGCGCACCTGGTCGCCCGTCGCCGCGTAGAGCGAGTGCGGCGCGAGGTAGCCGATCGTCGAGTAGCCCCAGTAGTTCGTGAGCCCGCGATCGTTGAGGAAGCCCTCGTCCGCGATGTGGTGCACCGGGAGGAGCTCGACCGCGGTGACGCCGAGCGAGGTGAGGTACCCGATCGCGTCGGGGCTCGCGAGCCCGCCGTAGGTGCCGCGCAGATCCTCGCGAACGCCCTCGCGGAGCTGCGTGAATCCCTTCACGTGCAACTCGTAGATGACGGTCTCGTGCCAGGGCGTCACAGGCCGGACGACGTCGTCGTCCTCCCAGTCGAACGCCGGGTCGACGACGATGGACTTCGGGATTGCGACGGCGTCGTCCTCGTCGTCGCGAACGAGGTCGGCGTCCGCGTCGCCCGACGGCACGTACGGCAGCGTGTTGGCGGCGTCCCACTGCACCGGGCCGTCGACCGCCTTCGCGTACGGGTCGATCAGGAGCTTCGACGAGTTGAACCGGTGGCCGCGCCCGGGATCGTACGGGCCGTGGACGCGGTAGCCGTAGCGCTGACCGGGGCCGACGCTCGGCAGGTACGCGTGCCAGTTGAAGGCCGTGCGCTCCGTGAGCTCTTGCCTCTCCTCGTGGCCCGCGCCGTCGAAGAGGCAGAGCTCGACCCGCTCCGCATGCTCGGAGAAGAGAGCGAAGTTGGTCCCGTCGCCGTCCCATGTGGCGCCGAGCGGAAACGGCCGTCCGGGCCACAGCGCCCGGGTCACGCCCGGAGCTCCACGGTCATTCGGTCCAGGTCCGCGACGAGCGTGGCGTCGCCCCGGCGTAGCGTCAGTACGCGTCCCTCGGCCGCCACCGTCAGGTCCGGTGGCAGCTCGCGGCGGAGGCGAAGCAGCGTCGCGTAGAGCGGATCGGGATCGCGCCGCGCGAGCTTCGACCGCTCGAACGTCGCCGCGTCCTGCGGGTCGGGCACGTCCTCGCCCGAGAACGCCGTGAACTTCGCGAACTCGCGCTTGCGCCCCTCGCGCGTCGCGTCGGAGATGAACGGGTCGATGTGGTCGGTGAAGAACTGGAACGGCCGCGTCTCGTCGTACTCCTCGCCCATGAAGACGAGCGGCGTCGCAGTGGAGAAGAGAACGACCGCGAGGGCGACCCGGTGCGCGTCGGGCGGCAGGCGATCGCCGACCGCGCGATTTCCGACCTGGTCGTGGTTCTGCGCGCAGACGACGAAGCGCTCAGGGCGCGGCCGGGAGAGCTCGCGCACGAGCCCGTCCATCGATCCGAAGTTCGCGTAGTACCCCTCGCGCTCGCCCGTCAGCGCGACGTGGAGCTCGTGGTGGAGGTTGTCGAGCCACATCGCGTCGTGGCCCCAGTCGTCGAGTGGCCGGAGATCGTCCGGACCCATTTCGGAGATCACGAACGCGTGCGGCGAGATCGCCTTCACGCGGTCGCGCAGCTCCCTGAGCACGTGCGTCGGCGAATCGTCGTAGACGGCGTGGACCGCGTCGAGGCGAAGGCCGTCGATGCGGTAGTCGCGGATCCACTGCTCGGCGTTCTGGATCGCCCATTCGCGCACTCCGCGCTCCTCGTAGTCGAGCGCGTCGCCCCAGAAGGTGTGGTGACGATCGGTGAAGTACGGCCCGAAGGCGCCGATCGCCTCGGCGCCGGGGCCGATGTGGTTGTAGACGACGTCGAGGATCACGGCGAGGCCCTCGCGGTGGGCCGCGTCGACGAGACGCGCCAGTGCGTCGGGGCCACCGTAGGCCGGGTGCGGCGCAAAGATGTAGAGGCCGTCGTAGCCCCAACCGCGATTGCCCGGGAACGTCGCGACCGGCATCAGCTCGATTGCCGTCACGCCGAGCCGTCGCAGGTCGGGCAGGAACCGCTGGACGCCGTCGAACGTGCCCTCGGGCGAGAAGGTCCCAACATGAAGCTCGTAGATCACGAGCTCCTCGAGCGCGAGCTCCGGCCCGCCGGCGATCTCGAACGCGCCGCAATCGAGGACGCGCGACGGCCCGCGGACACCCTCCGGCTGATGGCGCGAGCACGGGTCCGGAAGCTCCCTGCCGTTCACTCGGTAGACGTAGTCGTCTCCCACCGCCGCATCGGCCGCCGCCTCCCACGTGCCGTCGCCGCACCGCGTGAGCGCCTGGTCTCGCCGCCGAACCACCAAGGTCGGCTCCGCCGCCGGCGACCAGATGCGAAACGAGACAACGGAGTCACCGACGAACACGGCCCCGAGGGGCCGCGGCAGGGCGCGCGTTGACACCCTGGCGACGTGCCCTGCCGCCACGCGCGCCAATCACCAGCAAGCGCCCGCCCCCAACCGCGTCGGCAGCAGCGGTCGGTCGAAGAGGGGTCGTCGCCGCGTAGCAGTCCTGAGTCCCGTGAACCAGGAGTTGCAAGCCGTTGTTGTCACGACTGCCGCGGCGGGTTCATCGGCGTGCACGGCACGAGCCTGCCCGAGCTCCTTCCGGGCCGGGTCTCGCACGGCTGCATCCGGTTCCGGAACGCGGCGATCCTGAAGCTCGCGTCGTTGATGGAGGTCGGCACGCCGCTGACGATCCTCTGACCGCGTCAGTCGCGGGCGGCGCGGAGCCAGACGACCCCGAGCGGAGGAAGCGTCAGCTCGGCGGAGTACGGCTGGTCGTGCCAGGGGACGTCGTCGGCCACGACGACGCCGCCGTTCCCGGCGCCCGAGCCGCCGTAGGCGTCGGAGTCCGTGTTCAGCACCTCCGTCCACGCGCCGCCCGCCGGCAGCCCGAGGCGGTAGCGCGTGCGCGGCACAGGGGCGAGGTTCGCGACGCAGACGAGCCGGCTCGACCCGTCGCGCGAGAGCCGCGCGAACGCCAGCACGTTGTTCGCCGCGTCGTTCGGCTCGACCCACTGGAACCCCTCGTGCGAGAAATCCACCTCCCAGAGCGCGGGCTCCTCGCGGTAGACGCGATTCAGATCGCGGACGACCGCCTGGACGCCGACGTGCTCCGCGTGCTCGAGCAGCCACCACGGCACCTCGCCGGCCTCGCTCCACTCCCACGGCGTCGCAAGCTCGCCGCCCATGAAGAGCAGCTTCTTGCCGGGATGCGCCCACATGTACGCGTAGAGCGCGCGGAGGTTCGCGAGCTGCTGCCAGCGGTCGCCCGGCATCTTCGACAGCAGCGATTTCTTGCCGTGCACGACCTCGTCGTGGGAGAGCGGGAGGATGAAGTTCTCGTTCCACGCGTAGACGAGCGAGAACGTCAGCTCGTGGTGGTGGTACTGGCGGTACACGGGCTCGCGCTGGAAGTACGACAGGGTGTCGTGCATCCAGCCCATGTTCCACTTGAACCCGAACCCGAGCCCCCCGAGGTAGGTCGGGCGCGAGACGCCCGGCCAGGCTGTCGACTCCTCGGCGGCCGAGACGACCCCCGGCTCGCGGAGGTGGATCAGCTCGTTGAGCTCCTTCAGGAACGCGACCGCCTCGAGGTCCTCGCGGCCGCCGAACTCGTTCGGCACCCACTCGCCCGCCTTGCGGGAGTAGTCGAGGTACAGCATCGACGCGACGGCGTCGACACGAATGCCGTCGGCGTGGTACTCGCGCAGCCAGAAGAGGGCGTTCGCGAGCAGGAAGTTCCGAACCTCGGTCCGGCCGAGGTTGAACACGAGCGTCCCCCAGTCGGGGTGCGAGCCGCGGCGTGGGTCGGCGTGCTCGTAGAGCGCCGTGCCGTCGAAGCGCGCGAGCGCCCAGTCGTCGCGCGGGAAGTGCGCCGGCACCCAGTCGAGGATGAGCCCGATCCCGTTCCGGTGCAGCTTGTCGACGAGATAGCGGAAGTCGTCCGGGCTCCCGAGCGTCGAGAGCGGCGCGTAGTAGCCCGTCACCTGGTAGCCCCACGAGCCCGAGAACGGGTGCTGGGCGACCGGGAGGAGCTCGACGTGTGTGAAGCCGAGGTCTTTCACGTACGGCGTGAGCTGATCGGCGAGCTCGCGCCACCCGAGGCCGCTCCGCCACGACGGCGCGTGCACCTCGTAGATCGACACCGGCGCGTGGAGAGACTCGACGTCGCGCCGCGCCTCGACCCACGCGGCGTCGCCCCACGAGAAGGCGCTGCGACTGACGACGGACGCCGTCTGCGGCGGAACCTCCGCCTCGAAGGCGTAGGGATCCGCCTTGAGCCGCAGCTCGCCGGTCTGCGCGCGGATCTCGAACTTGTAGCGCGCGCCCGGGCCGACGTCCGGCAGGAAGAGCTCCCAGATCCCCGACGAGCCCAGCGTCCTCATCGGGTGCAGGCGTCCGTCCCAGGAGTTGAAGTCGCCGACCACGCTCACCGCCCGAGCGTTCGGCGCCCATACGGCGAACGACGTCCCCGTGACGCCGCCGCTCTCCATCGGGTGCGCGCCGAGCCGCCGGTAGATCTCCTCGTGCCTTCCCTCGCCGACGAGATGCAGGTCGAGGTCCCCTACCGTCGGGAGGAAGGCGTACGGGTCGCGGACCGTGTACTCCTCGCCGCCGGGGTAGGCGACTCGGAGCACGTAGTCGAACGGCGGCTCGACACCCGGGACGAGCCCTTCCCACACGCCCTCGCCGACGTGCTCGAGCTCGACCCCGTCGCCCGGCGCCAGACCATCCACCCGCACAGACTCGGCCTCGGGCCGCAGCACGCGAACGGTGACGCCGCCGTCGGCAGGGTGGGCGCCGAGGAAGCCGTGGGGGTTCGAGAGGTCGAGCGCCGCGCCCGAGCGCGTCACGCCGGGACCTCGGTCTCGAGCAGGCGCAGGATCCCGGCGACCGGGATGTCGACCCACCCCGGCCGGTTGTTCAGGTCGTAGCGGAGCTCGTACACCGCCTTCTCGAGCTCGAACACGGCGAGCAGCTTCTCCATCGCGGCCCCTGCCGGAACCAGCGACTGGTCGATCGTCGTGCGGTATCCCTCGAGGAACTCCGCTCGCGCCCGCCGTTCCCATTCGGGCGGCGGCTCGACGCCGCGCTGGATGCGCGCGGCGGACGCCGCGTAGGCAAACGATCGCAGCATTCCGGCGACGTCGCGCAGTGGGCTCCTCTTCCGCCGCCGCTCCGGAAGCGACCTCGCGGGCTCCCCCTCGAAGTCCAGGATGATCCAGTCGCCGTCGCCCGCCGACGGCGCAGGGGCGTTGTCGCCGCGCCCCGGCGGTGGGCCCGTCGCCGCCCAGAGCGTCTGTCCGAGGTGGAAGTCGCCGTGGTGGCGGATCACGCGCCCGGCGCCGCCGACGTTGGTCAGCCGGCGGAGGCGCTCGCGCACCTCCTCGCCTCGGCCGCGGATCGGCTCGAGCTCCGGGACATCGAGCGGAAGCTCGAGGAAGATCGACTCGATCTCCTCGTCGACCGTCGCCGTCAGGAGCCCGAGCGACTCACCCGAGGTGTCCTCCGGGGAGAAGTTCGTGTCAACAGCATCCGATCCGAGGACGGCGTGCATCCGCCCCGTCACCTCACCGAGCCGCCGGAGCCGTGCGATGAACGTCTCCGGATCGGACTCGATCATCGCGAGGGCGAGGTCCCAGCCGTCCTCGCCGCCGACCACGTATCGCTGCAGGACGCCGAGCGTCGCGTCCATCGGCCTACCCTGGTAGGCGTACCAGCCCGCGAGCTGCGCAATGTTCTCGAATCCCTTCTGCGTGAGAAAGCGGAGCAGCTCGAGCTCGGGGTTGATACCGGCCTCGAGGCGTCGGAAGACCTTGAGGATCAGCTCGTCGTCGAAGACGACCGACGTGTTGGACTGCTCCGCGTCGATGCGCCGCACCTCGCGCAGCTCCTGGCCGAGCCCCGCGTACCCCTCGACGACGTTGAACCCGACGACTCCCTGCTCGGCGGGCACCGGACGTGCGGCCCTGACGACGTGCACGAGCTCGCGGACGTGGCGCGCGTCCTCGAGCGCGTCGAACGAGTCGTCGCTCACGAGCAGCTGGTACGTCTCGTGCGTTCCCTCGGCGAACCGCGCCTCGACGAGCTGCAGCTCGAGGCGCGGCTCGGCGTCGCGGAGCGTTGCGTGGTCGATGACCGTCGCGCGCACGACCTCGCGGGTCTTCGACCCGAACCACCGCTGGGCGGTGATGAAGTCGATCAGCGCGCGCTCGTCCATCACGCCTCGTCTTCCTTTCGCAGCTGGAACCAGAAAAACCCACGCGGCCCGAGCGTCAGAAGGTACGGCAACGACCCGATGCGCGGGAACCGCGACCGGCCGAACATCTCCTCGGGGATCAACCCCTCGAACCGCGACAGGTCGAGCTCGACCGCCTGCGCCGAGCGGGCGAGGTTGTGGACGCAGAGCACCGCGTCGTCCTCGTAGAGGCGGACGTGCGCGAAGATCCGCGGGTTGTCCGGGCGAAGCGCCTCGTAGGTGCCGAGCCCGAACACCGGGTGCTGCTTGCGCAGCGCGATCAGGCGGTGCAGCCAGCGCAGGAACGAGTTCGGCTGGCGCAGCTGCGCCTCGACGTTCACCGCCTGGAAGCCGTAGACCGGATCCATCAGCGGCGGCAGATAGAGCTGGGCGAAGTCGGCGCGCGAGAACCCGCCGTTCCGGTCGCCGGTCCACTGCATCGGCGTGCGGACGCCGTCGCGATCGCCGAGGAAGATGTTGTCGCCCATGCCGATCTCGTCGCCGTAGTAGAGGACGGGCGACCCGGGCAGCGAGAACAGGATCGCGTGCAGCAGCTGCGCCTCGTCGCGACCGTTGTCGAGGAGCGGCGCCAGCCGGCGGCGGATCCCGAGGTTCAGCTTCATCCGCGGGTCCTTCGCGTACTCCTCGTACATGTAGTCGCGCTCATCGTCGGTCACCATCTCGAGCGTCAGCTCGTCGTGGTTCCGCAGGAAGAGCCCCCACTGGGCGTTGCCCGGGATCGGCGGCGTACGCGCGAGGATCTCGATCAGCGGCATCGCGTCCTCGCGGCGGAGCGACATGAACATGCGCGGCATGACCGGGAAGTGGAACGCCATGTGACACTCGTCGCCGTCGCCGAAGTAGGCGACCACGTCGTCGGGCCACTGGTTCGCCTCCGCGAGCAGCACGCGGTCGGCGTACCTGGCATCGACCTCGGACCGGACGCGGCGCAGAAACGCGTGCGTCTCCGGCAGGTTCTCGCCGTTCGTCCCGTCGCGCTCGTAGAGGTACGGCACCGCGTCGAGCCGGAACCCGTCGAGGCCGAGGTCGAGCCAGAAGCGCAGGACGTTCAGCATCTGCTCCTGCACCTCGGGGTTGTCGTAGTTCAGGTCGGGCTGGTGCGAGAAGAAGCGGTGCCAGAAGTACTGGCCGCGCAGCGGGTCCCACGTCCAGTTCGACGGCTCCGTGTCGAGGAAGATGATCCGGGCCCCGCCCCAGCGGGAGTCGTCGTCGCCCCAGACGTACCAGTCGCCGTACGGCCCGTTCGGGTCGGTGCGCGAGGCCTGGAACCAGGGGTGGTCGCTCGAGGTGTGGTTCATCACGAGGTCCGCGATCACGCGCATCCCGCGCTGGTGGGCCTGCTCGACGAAGTGCTTGAAGTCGTCGACGGTGCCGTAGTCGGGGTGGATCCCGAAGAAGTCGGCGATGTCGTAGCCGCCGTCGCGCAGCGGGCTCGGGTAGCACGGCAGGAGCCAGATGCAGTCGATCCCGAGCCACTGGAGGTAGTCCAGCTTGTCCGTGAGCCCGCGGAAGTCGCCGGAGCCGTCGTCGTTCCCGTCGAAGAAGCCCCTGATGTGGATCTCGTAGAAGACCGCGTGCTTGAACCAGTTCGGGTCGCGCTCGAACCAGTGCCCGGGCTCACTCACGCGCGTCCCTCATGCGCGCGCCTTGAGGACGTGCGCCTGGCCAGGCCCGAGGCGGACGTAGTTGCGGCCGGACCGCCACGTGTAGACCTCGTCGCGGAGGACGTCGTGGACCTCGAACGCCGGCGGCCACCCCATCGCGACCGGAACGATGCACAGTCCGTCGCGCTCGGCGTGCGGGTCGATGTTGACGACGCAGATCACGTCGTCCTTCGCGTACGCGACCAGCGCGTCGCTCTCGGTCTCCAGCCAGCGCAGGTTGTCGACGCGCTGGAGCGCGGGGAACGCGCGGCGCGCCTCGTTCAGCCTCCGCACGAGCGGCAGGAGCGGCGCCTCGAGCGACCGCTCCTTAGCCTCGTACTTCTCGGAGTCGAGGTACTCCTCCGACCCCGGCTGGACGGGCACGTTCTCGAAGGATTCGAAGCCGGAATAGATCCCGTAGGTGGGCGACAGGGTCGCCGCGAGCACGAGCCGCGCCGCAAACGCGGGCGGGCCTCCGTGCTGGAGGTACTCGTGCAGGATGTCCGGCGTGTTCGCGAAGAAGTTCGGGCGGTAGAACGGCGACCACTCGATCACCTGCTCCATCAGCTCGACGAGCTCCGCCTTGCTGTTCTTCCAGGTGAAGTAGGTGTAGCTCTGCGAGAAGCCGAGCTTCGCGAGCGTGGTCATCATCGCCGGCCGGGTGAACGCCTCCGCGAGGAAGATCACCTCCGGGTGGTCGCGTCGCACCTCGGCGATCAGCCACTCCCAGAACGGCGCCGGCTTCGTGTGCGGATTGTCGACGCGGAACACCGTGACGCCTCGCCGCACCCAGCCGAGCAGCACGTCGCGCAGCGCCTCCCACAGGCCCCGCCAGTCCTCGGACTCGAAGTTGACGTTGTAGATGTCCTGGTACTTCTTGGGCGGGTTTTCCGCGTACTTCAGCGTCCCGTCGGGCCGCCGGTTGAACCACTCCGGGTGCTCCGCGAGCCAGGGGTGATCGGGCGAGCACTGGATCGCGAAGTCGAGCGCGATCTCCATCCCCACCTCGCGCGCCCGCGCGACGAGGGCGTCGAAGTCGTCCCACGTCCCGAGGTCGGGATGCAGCGCGTCGTGCCCGCCCTCCGCCCCGCCGATCGCCCACGGCGAGCCGACGTCGCCCGGCGCCGGCGTGAGCGTGTTGTTGCGCCCCTTCCGGTTCGTCGAGCCGATCGGGTGGACGGGCGGGAGATAGACGACGTCGAACCCGAGCTGCGCGAGACGGGGCAGCACGTCGGCGACGCCGCGGAAGCCGCCCCAGGAGCGCGGGAAGAGCTCGTACCAGGAGCCGAAGCGGGCGAGCTCGCGGTCGACGTCGATCTCGAAGGTGGCGGACGCGACCTGGCCGTGGCGGTCGACGCGCTTCACCGAGAGCCCCTCCTCCACCGTGACCGACTCGACGTCGAGGAGCACGGCGCCCTCGGACAGCTCGCCCGTCAGGTCCTGCTGGCCCGCGTCGACCTTCCGGTTGAGCTCGTGCTGCCAGGTCGCGATCCGATCGGTCCACGCCTCGATACGCCAGCACCAGCGGCCCGGCGTGTCGACCGCGAACGAGCCGCTCCACCGGTCGTTCCCGAGCGGCGTCAACGGCCCTTCCTGCCAGCGCGTCGCCCCCGGCGGCTTGAAGCGCACCGACGCGCCGAGGACGTCGTGGCCGTCCTTGAAGATCGACGCGTACACCGCCACCGCCTCTCCGACGGTCCGCTTCAGCGGGTACCGGCCGCAGTCGACGATCGGCTCGACGTGCTGGATCTGGATCCGTGGGGGCGGTTGCTTCGACTTCGGAAGGGGCACGCTTGCGTGACACTTTCAGGGGCACGACGCTCCTAAACGCCATGACCATAGAACGCTCGGCAGGGATCCTGCTCCACCCGACGTCGCTTCCGAACGGACGGCTCGACGCCGACGCGTACCGCTTCGTCGACTGGCTGGCGGCCGCAGGGCAGTCGTGGTGGCAGGTCCTCCCGCTCCAGCCGGCCGACGACACGGGGTCTCCGTACGCCTCGCCTTCCGCTTTCGCGGGCAACGCGGCGCTCCTCGCGGAGCCCGAGGCGCCGGTGACCGACGACGAGCGATCGGACTTCCGCAGCCGCAACGCGTACTGGATCGGCGATTGGGAGGAGCACGAGCACGGCGGCGCCGTCGACGACCAGGTGAGGTTCGATCGCGAGTGGGCGGCGGTGCGCACGTACGCCGCGACGCGCGGCGTCCGGATCATCGGCGACATGCCGATCTACGTCGCGCGAGGCGGCGTCGACCACCTTGCGCACCCGGAGCTCTTCCGCTCGGGCGAGGTCGCCGGCGTTCCGCCCGACGCCTTCTCGACGACGGGCCAGCTCTGGGGCAACCCGCTCTACGAGTGGGGCGCGATGCGGGAAGACGGCTACCGGTGGTGGATCGAGCGCTTCCGTCGCGCCTTCGACCTCGTCGACCTGATCCGGATCGACCACTTCCGCGGCTTCGTCTCGTACTGGGCCGTCCCCGAGGGAGATCCGACCGCAGAGCACGGCCGCTGGCGGCGCGGCCCCGGCGCCGACGTCTTCCGCGCGGTCGAGCGAGAGCTGGGGGCGCTTCCCGTGATCGCGGAGGACCTGGGCGTCATCACCGAGCCGGTGACGCGGCTGCGGCGCGAGCTCGGGTTCCCCGGCATGCTCGTGCTCCAGTTCGCGTTCGACGGGAGCCCCGACAACCCGTACCTCCCGGCAAACCACGGCGAGGACGCCGTCGTCTACACCGGGACGCACGACAACGCCACGACGCGCGGCTGGTGGGACGCCCTGACGCCCAAGGAGCGCGCGCGGGTGCCGGTCGACAAAGACGACCCGGTGTGGTCGCTGATCGAGCTCGCGCTCTCCTCGGTCGCCCGCGTCGCCGTCGTGCCGCTCCAGGACGTGCTCGGCCTCTCCGACGGGGCGCGGATGAACATGCCCGGGACGAGCGAGGGCAACTGGGCGTGGCGCTACGAGCGTGACGCATTGACGGACGAGCTCGCGGCGAGGCTGCAGGCGGCGACCCGCGCGAGCGGCCGGTAGCGCCCGCCGCCGGCGTCTTCCCTACTCGACAGTCCGGGCGAGCCATTCGGCGAGGAAGGGCTCGACGATCCGGTACTCGCCCTCATCGGCGCGGGCGACGACGTCCTTGGCGACGAGACTGCGGAGCGCCGTCTGCAGCGACGGGTTCGGCGGCAGCTCGTGGCGCCCGTGGTAATCGGCCGCATACAGCGACGCCGTCGGCTCGGCGGCGAGCGCGATCAGGAGCAGCCTCTGGCCACGCGAGGCCTCGTCCCACAGCGTCGTGAAGTGGTTGTTCTCCGACCGGAGGACGGCCTCGAGCGCCGCGTCGACGTCGTGTGGGTACGCGAACCGTCCCTCGGGCACGCGCTCCCACACGAAGTGCGCCAGCTCCTGCGTCGCGTAGGGGTGACCGCGCGTCACGTCGAGCACGTGGTCCAGAGCCTCCGGTGTGATCTCGCGGTCGGACGCGGCGAACCGCCGCCGCAGGAACGACGCGAACTGCCTCCGCGGAATCGGCCCGAGCTCCACGCGCCGAGCGCTCCGCCAGAACGGCGCGTTGCGGTCGCTGAAGATGCGCTCGACGACGTGCCGCTTGCTCCCCAGGTACACGTGCGACACGCCCGTTTGGAGCTGGAAGACCGCGCGCATCAGGTTCGGCAGGCGCGGGTCCAGCGCGACGACCTCCTGGAACTCGTCGAAGACCAGCACGACCCGTCGTGCGCGCTCGTCCGCGATCTGCGCCGGCAGCTCGAGGAGCTGCTCGATCGTGTCGTCGATCTCGACGCGCCGCCGTGCCGCCTGGAAGGTGAAGCGGACGGTGCCGTCGGTCGCGACCTCGACCGTCGGCCTGACGCGGAGCCCCCGGAAGAGCCGCGACGCCGCCTCCGCCGTCCTCTCTGCAGGCGAGGCCAGGTTCTCGTGGATCGCGCGCGCAAGCGCTGCCGCGAGCTGCTCCTTCGTCGGCGTCCGCATGAGGTCGCAGTACGCGACGAGCGCTCCGGCACGCGTTGCGCGCTTCGCTGCGCGGAGGACGAGCGACGACTTGCCGAACCGTCGCGGGGCGAACACGACCACGTCCTGGCCGTTCTCGAAGTCGCGCAGGAGCTCCCGCAGCTCGTTCTCGCGGTCGGCGAACGCGGCGTCCCGGGCAATCGTCCCGTACGTGAAGGGATTCGTCCGCGGCTTGTTATGCACGGAGACATAATGTCACAGTGCATAATGCCGGGGGAGGGGATCGAACCCTCATGCCCACGAGGGGCACCCGGTTTTAAGCCGAGCGCGTCTGACCAGTTCCGCCACCCCGGCGAGCGGCGGCAACAGCGTATCCGCCTTCGGCGAGCGCTACTGGGTGCCCGGGTCCATCGCCTCGGGCGGTATCTGCTCGGGGCCCTTGAACTGGAACCCGTCGCGGAACTTCGAGGCCGCGGTCTCGTCGAAGTCGGGGCACTTCGCGACATGCGTCCAAGCGACGAGCGCGATCCTGTTCCCGAGTGCGGGAAGCGGCGACGCGACGATCCCGCGCGCATCGTTCTGCCACCACTCGTGGATCTTGTCGATCTCCGACCTCGGCACCTTGTTCCCCCAGTAGACGAGAACGGCGCCGTGCTCCAGGTTGTGGACGACGCTGTACTTGTCGACGGGCTGCTCGTAGAAGCCGTACACGACCGTCTGGAAGTAGTGCCGCCCGCTCGACGGCGGGAACGAGTTGTACGGGAACGGCTTCGGGGGCGGCGTCTGCGTGTAATGCGGCGTCCGCGGCTGTTCCTTGTAGGTCTTGAGGGTGCACCCCGCGTCTGTCATCGCCTTCTCGACGGAATTGGCGCTCGATCCGCCGGCGAAGGCAAACAGCGCGAGCACGAGCACGAGGCCGATCACCCCCGACGCGCCGAGCCCGTACAGGATCATCCGGTTCCGGCGGTCGCGGTCGGGCGACCCGGAGTCCGTTCGCTGGCGGGGGCCTTGCGGACGGCGCGGAGGCGGTGGGGTGCGTGATTTCTTCGGGGCCACGGCGGCGGATTCTAGGCGGACGCCGCCAGGGTAGCGCCGAAGAACGCCGCGACCGCTGCACGGTCTTCCGCGATCGGGCACCGCGGGAGCGCCTGCAGGAACGCCCGGCCGTACGCGCGCGAACGCAGACGCGGATCGAGTATCGCGACGACGCCGCGATCTTCGTGGCCCCGAATGAGCCGGCCGAATCCCTGTCGGAGCTGAAGCATCGCGGCCGGCAGCGCGAAGTCGCCGAACCAGTCGCCGCCCGCCGCTTCGACGGCCTCGCAGCGAGCCTCGTGGAGCGGGTCGCCGGGCGCCGAGAAGGGCAGCTTGTCGATGACGAGCAGCGAGAGCGACTCTCCGGGAACGTCGACGCCTTGCCAGAACGTCGACGTCGCGAGCAGCACCGAATCCACCTCGTCGCGAAACCGCTCGAGCAGCTGCTCGCGCGGCGCGTCGCCCTGCACGAGCACGTCGTAGGGGACCGCTCCGCGGACGCGAGCTTGGAGGAGGTCGAGCGCCCGGTAGCTCGTCGTCAGGACGAGCGCCCGCCCGCGCGACAGCGCGAGGAGCGACACGACCTCGTCCGCAACCCGGTCGTAGAAGCCGTCCGACCGCGGGTCCGGCATCGTCCGCGGCACGTAGAGGAGTGCCTGCTCGGCGAAGTCGAACGGCGAGCCGACAATCAGCTCGCGCGCCTCGCGGAGCCCGAGCCGGCGTCGGACGAACCTCGCGTCCTCGCCGTTCGTCAGCGTCGCCGACACGAGGATCGCCGTCGGGCCGTCGCCCCACAGGCGGTCGTCGAGCTGGGACGCGACGTCGACAGGCGCCCACGCGACGGCGTCGGGCTCGGCCCAGACGACCCGGTCGAGCGCGCGTGCCTCGAGCAGCGCGCGCGTCTCGCCGGCCGTCGCCGCCGCGCGACGGGACAGCGCGTCCAGGTCGTCCCCGCCACCGTGCAGCTCGTCGGCGAGCGCATCCAGGGCGTCCGCGAGCAATGCCGCCTCGGTGGCCGGCGGATCCCGCAAGCGCTTTCTCCCCGAGGGCGGCGCGACGGCGCGCAGGAGCCTCTGGCCGCCTCGCTCGACGCGGTCGAGCGCCCGGGCCGGGAGCGTCTCGCCCCCTTCGCGGGACGCTCGCTCGACGTCCGCCGCGAGCCGGCGGAGGGCGGCGCGCGAGATGCGGCCGCCGAGCCATGTCGCCGCGTTCTCCTCGAGCCGGTGCGCCTCGTCGAACACGACGGCGTCGTGCTCCGGCAGCACTCCGCCTCCGGCGGCGAGGTCGGCGAAGTACAGCGCATGGTTCGCGATGACCAGGTCGGCCTCGCCGGCGCGCGCACGCGCGGCCTCCGCGTAGCACGACGAGACGAACACGCACCGGCGGCCGAGGCACCGGTCTCCGCCGACTGCGAGCTCCGCCCAGAGCCCTTCCGGGGGCTCCACGGGCGCCTCCGCGCGGTCGCCGTTCGTCGTCGCGTCGAGCCACGGCAGCAGCCGGTCGAACGCCTCCGCGTCGCGTGGCCCGCCCAGGAGCATCGGCCCGAACGACTGCAGGAGCCGCCGGCAGACGTAGTTCTGGCGGCCCTTCAGCACCGCGACCCTCACCTCCCGCCCGAGCGCCCGCGCCGCCGCGGGCACGTCCTTGGCCAGGAGCTGCTGCTGGAGCGCCTTCGTCGCCGTCGCGACGACCACGCGCCGGCCGGACTCGAGCGCCGGAATCAGATAGGCGAGGCTCTTGCCCGTTCCCGTCCCGGCCTCCGCGACGAGATGCTCCTCCGTCGCGAGCGCGCGCTCGACCGCCGCCGCGAGCGCCGCCTGCTCGGCGCGCGGCTCGAACGCGGGGAGAGCGCGCGCGAGCGAGCCGCCGGGGCCGAACGTCCCTTGCATCGAGCGAACCCTACGGCACCGAACGGACGTTCCCCCCGGACCGGGACGTTTCGTCCGCAACGAGCGATATTCGGCACGCAGGCGACTCTTGATTCGGCCGATCTCTTCGCATACGTTCTGCCGCGTCAGATCCGGTAGGTCTTCGGACTCGTCGGATCTGGCACTCAGCACCGGGAGGTCTTCGGACTTGCCGGTGCTGATTTACGTTTGCGGTCCATTCAACGGGCGCGGCCGCGGCGAGCGAGTCCGTCCGATGCGGTGGCTAGCGTGGGTCGGCTCATGGTCGTGACCGCCGTCATCGTCGGATTCGCCCTCGGCGCGCTCGCCGCGTGGCTCCTCGCGCGGGCGCGGGGGCAGGTCGAGGTGGCACGGCTCGAGACGGCGCTCGAGCTCGAGCGGGAGAGCGCGGGCGAGCTCTCGACGCGCTTCAAGGCGCTGTCGGCGGAGACGCTCGAGCGGACGGTCGAGCTGGCGCGCGGCCAGTTCGAGCAGTACCGGTCGTCGGCTGCGCAGGAGCTCCAGCGGCGCCACGACTCCTTCGAGCAGCTCGTGCGCCCGATCAAGGACTCGCTCGAGCGCGTCGACGGCCAGGTGAAGACTCTCGAGCAGTCGCGGCGGCAGGACTACGGCGCGCTGACGACCGAGCTCCGGCTGCTCGCCGCGACGACCGGCTCCCTCGCGACCGCTCTCCGCTCGCCGTCCGTCCGCGGCCGGTGGGGCGAGCTGCAGCTCAGGAACACGGTCGAGGCCGCGGGGATGCTGAAGTTCTGCGACTTCACCGAGCAGACGTCGGTCACCGCCGAGGACGGGCGGCTGCGCCCCGACATGACGGTGCGCCTACCCGGCGGCCGGCAGGTCGTCGTCGACGCGAAGGTGCCGCTCCAGGCGCTCCTCGACGCCGAGACGTGCTCCGACGACGGCGAGCGCGAGCGGTGCCTCGACGACTTCGTCCGCCACGTCCGCGACCACGTCGCGAAGCTCGCCCAGAAGGCCTACTGGCAGCAGTTCTCGCCCACACCGGACTTCGTGATCATGTTCCTGCCCGGCGAGGGGTTCTACCGGGCCGCGATCGAGCGCGACCCGTCGCTCCTCGAGCTCGCCCCGGGGCAGCGCGTGCACGTGGCAAGTCCCGCAACCCTCATCACGCTCCTCCGGGCGATCGCGGTGGGATGGCGCGAGGCCGAGGTCGCCGAGAACGCGCGCGAGATCGAGAAGCTCGGCCGCGAGCTGTACGAGCGGCTCGCGACGATGACGACGCACTTCGACACGATCGGGAAGCGGCTCGACGGCGCCGTCCAGGCCTACAACCAGGCTGTCGGATCGCTCGAGCGGCGGGTCCTCGTGTCGGCCCGGCGGTTCGTCGAGCATGGTGTCGGATCGGACCGGGAGCTCGACGCACCCACGCCCGTCGAACGCTCGACGCAGCCTCCGCAGACGATCGAGCTGCCGCCGGCGCGCGCCGCAGACGCCGCTTGAGCGAGGACGAGCGTCGCGAGCGGCTCGAGCACGCTGCGCTCCTTCTCGAGCGGGCCGCGGACGACCTCGCCCGCGCCGCCGACCACTGCCGCGTTGGCGCCGGCCACTTCCGCGCCGGTGAGATTCCGCGCGCAGCGGCCCACGCGTGGGCCGCGCACGGGCACGTGCTCGCGGCCGGAGAGCAGCTCGGCGCGCAGGCACGCGAGCACGCCGAGCGCTCGCGGCCGGTCGCGTAGCGGCACTTACGCGCAGGATCTCTAGAACCTGAGGAGCGCGCCGATCCCGCCGTGGTCGGCGAGCGACTCGCGGCTGAGCGCGAGCACCGAGCCGCCGTGCGCCAGGACGTGGTGCACGGCGAGGTCGTTCCCGTCGTCCCGCCGCTCGAGCCCGTTTCCGTCGAGCGGGCACGACCCGTCGGTCGTCGAGCCCCGCCCGCACTGCGGGCACTGGTACGCGGTCGCGTTCGCACCCGTCTCCACGAGCAGCAGTTCGACACGCCCGTCAGACGCCGCCTCGAGCGTCTGCTCCCACCCCGCCGCGGCGCGGCCGTTCCGTCCGGCCTCCTCGCGCCAGCGCTCGAGCGTCTGCTCTTCGTGCCGCGACCGTGCGTCGACGAGATGCGGCCGCACGACGTCGAGCAGCTCGGTGGCGTTCGCGTGCGCCTCGGCGTTCGTCCACCCGACGATCGCCTCGCGCGCCTCCGTCGACAGAGCGCCTTCGATGTCACCGCGCATCTCCTCGGGCGCCACGATCACGAGCTGCAGCCCGCCGCGCCGCCGCAACCGGCGGTCGAGCTCGCTGCCGACGGCCTTCAGGTGATCGTGAACGAGCTTGTCGATGTGGCGCTGGTACCGACCCTGCGACCACCCGCCCTGGTCGTGCTGGCCCGGCTGCTCCTCGGTCTCGTCGGCGACCTCCTCGAGGCGGCCGCCACGCAGCCGGAACACCTGGCCGCGCTCGCGGCTCACGAACGCGACCAGTGCGCCCTCGCCGCGGCCGACGAGAGGCACGAGCGGCGCGAGGTAGAGGTCCTTCGTGAGCCGGACCTCGTCCGGCAGCGGCTCCGCGAGCGGGAGCGCGCGCCAGAAGTTGTCGAGCGACGATGCGAAGACGGCGAGACCGCGGACGCCGTCGCGGTCGAAATCGTTGTTCCACCAGCTGCGGACGCGGTCGAGATCGGCCCGGAGCGCCTGCTTGCGCTCGCCGTTGTAGTTCCGGCCGTCGCCCTCCTTCTCCACGTCGCCGAGCAGCGAGCGGATCCGCGTGTCCATGTCGCCGGCCGTCGGAGTCGCCGACGGATCGAGGTCGACGTAGAGGCTGATCGCGCAGCCCTTTTCCGACCGGAAACCGGCCAGCTCCCGGAGAACGTCCCATGTCAGTGATGCCGCCATCGCGCGCCTTCTACCGCCGTGGCACGATTCTATTCCTCGGGCTCGAAAGTCGCCGTGCCGCGACGGCCGACCCCGACCGCGTCGGGAACGTCCAGCCGCCCCGATTCGTTTGATAGGACGGGCGAGAAAACGAGGAGGACCGTTGACGGAAGGAACGGACGTGCGCGAGCTGATCATCATCGGCGGAGGACCGGCGGGGTACACCGCGGCGCTGTACGCCGCCCGCGCCGACCTCGAGCCGCTCGTGATCGAGGGGTTCCAGTGGGGCGGCCAGCTGATGATCACCAGCGACGTCGAGAACTATCCGGGGTATCCCGACGGCGTGATCGGACCGGAGATGATGGCCGACTTCCGGCGGCAGGCGGAGCGCTTCGGCGCGCAGTTCCTCACGGACGACGTGACGAAGGTCGACTTCTCGGAGCAGCCGCTCCGGGTCTGGGTCGACCGCGAGGAGCTCCGCGCGCGGTCGGTGATCGTCGCGACGGGCGCGAGCGCCCGCTGGCTCGGGCTGCCGTCAGAGGAGCGTCTCCAGGGACGCGGCGTCTCGGCCTGCGCGACCTGCGACGGCGCGTTCTTCCGGGAGCGGGAGATCGTGGTGGTGGGCGGCGGCGACTCCGCATTCGAGGAGGCCCTGTTCCTGACGCGGTTCGCGACGAAGGTGACGCTCGTGCACCGACGCGCTGACTTCCGCGCGTCGCGGATCATGGTCGACCGCGCACGCGAGAACGACAAGATCGAGTTCCTGACGCCGTACGTCGTCGACGAGGTCATCGGCGACGCGAAGGTCACGGGCGTCCGGCTCCGCCATTCCGAGACGGGCGAGCTCCGCACGCTCGACGCCGACGGGTTCTTCGTCGCGATCGGCCACGACCCGAACACGAAGCTCTTCGTCGACCAGCTCGACCACGACGAGGACGGGTACCTCGTTACGCATCCGGGCTCGACCGCGACGAACGTCGCCGGCGTCTTCGCGGTCGGCGACGTCCAGGACCGCATCTACCGCCAGGCCGTGACGGCGGCCGGATCCGGCTGCATGGGCGCGCTGGACGCCGAGCGGTTCCTCGCGGCCGTCGAGGGTCACCCGGGCACGGCGCTCACCGCGCCCCGCACGGCGTCCGGCGTTCCGGCCCACGTGGTCTAGCCGACACGCGCGCTAGCTTCGGCCGACATGGCCGAGGCGGAGCGCTGGACCGACCTCATCGACCCGACGGAGGAGGCGCTTCGGGCGCACCTACCGCCGGACGTGCACCCGCCGGTTCGCCAGGCACTGGCCGCGCGGTCGGCGCCGGACGACGAGCCGCGCCCGCGGATCGAGTCCCACGGCCACTACGTCGTGGGCGTCCTGCTCGTAGCGGCGGCGACCCGCGGCGCGCACGGCGTCTACTACCAGGAGGTCGACTTCGTGCTCACGGCGGACACACTCCTGACGGTCACGAAGACTCCGGCGGCCGGCGACCGGTTCGACACCTCGGGCAGCATCGGCGCGTCGCCCGCCGGGGAGCCGATCGTCCTGGCCGCGTTCCGCCTCGTCGACGAGGTCGCCGAGCGCTACCTCGATGTGATCGACGACCTGAACGACGCGATCGACGAGCTCGAGGACCGGGTGCTGACCGCCCCGCCGGCCGAGATCCGCGACGAGATCTCGCGACTCAGGCACGACCTCCTGCACATCCGGCGGACGCTGACGCCGACGCGTGATGCGGTCCACAAGATCGTCGACGACCGCGTCGAGCTCGACGACGTCGAGCTCTTCCCCCGCCCCGTCGAGCTGCACTTCGCGGACGCCTATGACAAGCTCCTGCGCGCGACGGAGGCGCTCGAGACCTCCCGCGACCTCGTCGCCGGCGTGCGCGACTACTTCCAGGCGAAGATCGCGAACGACCAGAACGAGGTGATGAAACGGTTGACGATGGTCGCGTCGCTCCTTCTGCTCCCGACGTTCATCGTCGGGCTGTACGGCCAGAACTTCCGCCGCATCCCGGAGCTCGGCTGGCGGTTCGGGTACTGGTGGTCGTGGGTGCTGATCATCGCGTCCACGGCTGCACAGCTGGCGTACTTCCGCCGGAAACGCTGGATCTGAGAGCGCCGGGACGCCGGGCGCGCACCAGCCGCGACAGGCGCGGGTTACCCTGGCCGCGTGCCGTACTACATCTGCCCGCGGTGCAAGGAACGCTCGCTCGACATCGACGCGCACGAGGGCCTGTCGGATCAGGCGCCGGCGTGCCGCCACTGCGGCTTCGGCTTCCTGTTCGAGCTGCTGGACGACTACTATCCCGCCCCCGCGACGGGCTTCGTCGTGTGCGATCAGGGCGGCCGCGTCCTCGCGACCGGTCGGGGGGTCTTCGAGCTCACGGGTTATCGGGAGACCGACCTCATGGGCCACGACGTCGTCGACGCGCTCTCGCTGTCGGACGCGAAGCCGATCGAGCTCGTCCGCGAGTGGGGCGTGCGCCGGCTCGGCGAGAAGCTCTCGCTCCGCACCCGCGCGGGCGGGACCAAGGACGTCACTGCCGACTTCTTCCCCGCCTACGACGCCGACGGCGGACTGCTCGTGGCGTTGACACCACGCTCGACCCCACCCACGGCGCTGGAGAGCTAGCCGGCGACGCTGCGCGACGCTTCGATGTTCCCGTTGACGTCGACGGCTCGAACGTCGACGGTCTGCCCGAAAGCGAGCGGGATCGGGGCCGCGTACCTCGTCCACGCTCCTCCCGGGAACCGGTACTCCACACCGGCGACGGCAGCGTTGTCGGTCGCGGTGACCGTCATCGATCCCCCGGCCACGACCGGCGTCGACACCGGCGCGACCGCGTCCCGGTAGTCGAACGAATTCGCCCATGCGGTCGCCGCGGCCTTCGCCTGTCCGCCGACCGACGGGTGGAAGTAGTCGCGTGTCGAAACGTCCGATGTCGTGAAGACGAGGTTGTACGCGGCGTAGTTGTCGAACCGGCAGTGAACGTATTGCGCGCAGACGGCCGCGATCGCGTCGTTGTCGTCGCGGTTCCTCTGCGCGACCCTCACGCGCCGGTCGACGTCCTGCTGCGCCGTCGAGCTCGCGTTCGCGAGCATCGACTGGCAGATCCCGTACAGGCTCCACACGAACCGGGCCGTCGAGCTCCCACGCAGGATGGACCAGAGGTTGTAGATGTTCGGGATGCTGCTCACGGCGATCCGCGCGTTCGGCAGCGCCTTCGTCACCGTGTCGAGAGCTGCCTGGAACTGCGCCCGGAGGGTCGCGACGGGCGTCATCGAGCTCTCGCTCGACGTGCACACGTCGTTCGCGCCCATCAGGATCGTGACGAGGTCGACACCCTGCGAGCCGGCCGTTGCCACCTGCCCGTTCAGGTCGATCATCTTGCCGCCCGTTTTCGCGTCGTTCAGGTTCCTGCCGGAGATGAGCCCGTTCGCGGCGAGGATCCGGCGGTAGACGCTGTTGACGGTCGAGCTGGTCCCGGTCGACCAAGAGTTCGCGGTGCAGTCGAGGAACGGGAACGAGCACGTGTTGAACGCACGTGTGATCGAGTCGCCCGTCGCCGCCATCGAGCTCGGGTAACCCACCTTCGCGGGGTCGGCGGACGCGGCGCCTGCCGAGACGGCGGCGACCACGGCGACGACGAGAACGGCTGCACAGACCTTCATCGAGCTTCCCCTCCCCGGATCGACGGACGCGAGGATCCTCGCACCCGAGACGGCCGGCGTCCAGACCCCGCCCGTCAGACTCGCGAAGCGGGGCAGAGATCTGCCAGCACGCATTCCTCGCATAGCGGTCGCCGCGCGATGCAGACGCGCCGGCCGTGCCAGATGAGCAGGTGCGGGAACCGGTGCCAGTCGGCGCGCGGCACGAGTCGCACGAGGTCGCGCTCGATCTTCACCGGGTCCTCCTGCCGTGTCAGGCCGAGGCGCTGCGAGAGCCGCCGGACGTGCGTGTCGACCACGATTCCCTGCGGCGACCCGCGCTCGGCCGAGACGACGTTCGCGGTCTTGCGGGCGACACCCGGCAACCGCAGCAGCGCTCCGAAATCCGTCGGCACCTCTCCCCCGTGCTCCTCGATGAGGATCCGCATCGTCCCGCGGAGCGACTTCGCCTTCTGGCGGAAGAACCCCGTCGCGAAGATGTCACGCTCGAGCTCTTCCTGCGGGACGGCGAGGTAGTCCTCGGGACGCCGATATTTCCGGAAGAGAGTCTCGGTGACCCTGTTCACGTTCACGTCGGTCGTCTGCGCCGACAGCATCACGGAGACGAGGAGCTCGAGCGGCGTCTCGAATCGGAGCGCGATTCGCGCGTCGGCATGCTCGACCGCGAGCCGTTCGACGATCGGCCGGATCCGCGCTCGCTTCGGCCCGACACGCTTGCGCGCCTCCGGGACGTAGCTCCGTGCCATGCGGCCGACGCTACGGCACGCCGACGCGTCGCGCAGCCTCGGCGATCGCCGCGCGCCCTCGCGCCACGGCTCCCCGTGCCCCGTCAGCACCACCGACGCGCCCGTGGCCGCCAGCGCGTCGAGGCTCGCGAGAGCACGCTCGGGATCGGCTGTCGCGGAGCGCGCGACGAGCTGCGGGCCGGCTTCACCCGTGTCCGGGTTGAACGTCACGACGGCGTCCCCGGCGATCACCGCGTCGCGGTCGCGGAGCTGGAACGCGACGTGGCCCAGAATGTGGCCGGGTGTCGGGACGATCCGCAGCCCGCCGGGAACCGGCAGCTCGCCTTCGTCCCCGAACCGCTCGACGCGTTCGATCGGCTTCGGCCAGAACGCGCGGTTCGCGACAAAGGTCGCGACCACGGGCGCGACTTTCGGGCGCGTCAGCAGGTAGTAGAGCGGCGAGCGGTCGCGGCCGTAGCGGCAGCGGATGGCGCGTCAGCGGAACGTCGTTCGTGTGGACGTGCACCGGCAGGCCGAGCTCGCGGCGGGCGCGCTCGGCGAACCCGATGTGGTCGAAATGCGCGTGGGTCAGGACGAGCGCGCGCAGGTCGTGCCGCGACCGGCCGAGATCGTCGAGCGCGCTGTCGAGCGACTTCCACGACGACGGGACGCCGGCGTCGACGATCGTGAGACCGCCGTCGCCCTCGACGAGGTACCAGTTGGTGAACGCGTCCTCGATCCGATGGACGCCGTCGACGACGTTGCGCTCCAGCACGGCACGGACGATCTCCGGCGGCCGCGTCGCAAAACCTCGCAGCGACAGTCACTCGGACACGGCGCGTCGGGACATGTCGCAGTGACAGTCACTCGGACACCTCGCCGCGGGGCCTGTCCCTGACGACCTTTCGTTCGAGCGTGTCTAGCCGACGGCCAGCGCCTCGAGCGGCGCGGGTGCGCCGTGGAGCCGCGGCCCCGCGCAGACGAGGTCGAGCGCGGGGCACCCGGAGCACGTGAACTCGCTCGGCGTCGGGACGAACTCGCCGGCGTCGATGCGCGCGATCGCCGCCGACAGCTCGGCCTCGAGCCTTCCAAGGTCGCTGCGCCCGTAGCGTTTCGCGACGATCGCGTCCGGGTCCTCGAGGAACGCGTAGACGACCTCGACCTCGTCGGCGCCGGCGCGGAAGCACGCGAGCGCGTACACGAGCCGCTGCAGGCGGTAGTCCGCATCGACGACCTCGGCCGGGTCGGCGTCGCCGAGCGCGTTCGTCTTGTAGTCCACGACGAGCGCGCGGCTGCCGTCCCGCTGGAGAACGTCGAAGCGCCCGTGGAGCAGGACGCCGTCGTGCTCGAACGCGAACGGTCGCTCCGGCAAGGCGCCCGCCAGCGTGGCGACGCGCCGCGCCAGCTCGGACTCGCAGTACGCGACGACGAAGGCGCGGATGCGGTCGAGCTCGTCGTCGGTCACCGCCGGGTACCACGTCCGCACGCGCTCCACGTCGGGAAGCGACGGCGCGGTCAGGTCGACGAGCTCGAGCAGCCGGTGGACGGCGTCCCCGACTTCCGTGGCCGCAAGCCCGCCCGCGCCGCCAGCGGCGGAGAGCGCGCCTCGCTCCTCGCGCAGCCCCGCGACGCGCTCCGCGTAATAGCGGTAGGAGCAGCGGTCGAAGAGCGCGATCGCCGAGTACGACAGCCGCCGGACGCGATGAGCCGGCGGTACCGGGACGGGAGCGAGCTCCGGCAGCCGGTAGCCGCGCGCGATCGGCGTCGACGGGATCTCCGCGAAGAGCGCGAGCTGCCCGTCCTCGGAGACGGCGGCGGGCGCGGGCTCCTCGTCGACGGCCGGCGCGTTCACCCGCACGAGAAAGGTCGCTCCGTCTCGCTCGAGCTCGAACGACGCGCCCGGAGCATCGGCGACGGCCTGGGCGCAGTCGAGCCGCGACAGGACCCACCCCATCGGCGTCTCGCGGCGGTCGTCGACGGCGCCCGACACGACCAGCCGGTCCACGGCGCGCGTCATCGCCACGTAGTAGAGGCGGAGCCGCTCCGCACGGCCGATCTCGGCCCCGGCCGCGCGAACGTCGTCGTAGTCGAAGACCGGCGCGCGCGTCCCCGTCGCCGGATGCACGACCTTGAACCCGAACCGGCCGTCCGACAGCGCGACGATCTCGTCGGAGGCCGGCCCCCGGCCGGTGTCGCGACCCGCGTCGGCGACGACCACGACCTTGAACTCGAGCCCCTTTGCCGCGTGGATCGTGAGAAGCCGCACCGCGTCGGCTCCCTCCTCCTCGGACACCGCCTCGAGCTGCGCCGCGCCGAGCGTCTCCTGGTCGCGGATGAAGCGCACGAAGCCCTCGATGTCGCGCCCGCGCAGCTCCTCGTAGGAGCGCGCGAGCCGCATCAGCTTGCGGAGGTTCGCGTACCGGCGCTTGCCGTCCCACCGCGCGAGGACGGCGAGGTCGTAGTCGTGCTCGGAGACCGCCGCCTCGCACAGACGCTCGAGCGACAGGTGCCCCGAGGCGGCGACCAGCCGCTCGTACCGCTGCCGGAAGGCGCGGATCAGGCGCGCGTCGTCCTCGCCGAGCGCGTCGGGAAGCGACCGCTCGAGGCCGCTGAAGAGCGGCCTGCGGCCGGCGTGGCGACGGACCAGCACGAGCGCGTCGTTCGAGACGCCGACGAACGGCGAGGCGAGCACCGACGCGAGCGCCTCGTCGTCGTAGCGGTTGTGGAGCAGCCGGAGGTACATCAGGAGGTCGACGACCTGCTGCTGGCCGAAGTAGCCGCGGCCGGTCGCGCGGTAGGTCGGAAGCCCCCGCCCGCGGAGCTCCTCCTCGTACCACTCTGCGTCGGTCCCGGCCGCGAACAGGAGGACGATCTCGCCGGGCGCCGCCGCTCCGGCATCGACGAGCTCGCGCACGCGACTCGCGATCAGCCGGGCTTCCGCGCGCCTCCAGTGCTCACCGCTCCCCGCGAAGGCCGCCTTCTCGGTGACGAGAAGCTCGACCGGGTGCCCGAACACCGGGTCGGCGAACTCCTTCGACGCCGCGAGCGGCTGGAAGCCGTCGCCGAACACAGGCGCGAAGAGGTGGTTGACCGCTGCGAGCACCTCCGGCCGCGAGCGGTAGTTCTCGACGAGCGTGAGGCGGCGGGCGGCCGCGGCGCGCCGGTCCCGGAAGACCTGGACGTCGGCGTGCCGGAAGCCGTAGATCGACTGGAACTCGTCGCCGACGACGAACACGTCCCGGGGACCGATGCGTCCCGCGTGCCCGTCTCCCGGCTCCGGCTCGTGCGTGCCCGAAAGCGCGTCGACGATCTCGCACTGGAGCGCGTTCGTATCCTGGAACTCGTCGACCATGATCGCGCGGAAGCGAAGCTGCTCCGCGCGCCGGATCTCGGGGTTGTCGCGGAGAAGGTCGCGCGCGAGCAGCTGCAGGTCCTCGAAGTCGAGCGCCGCCTCGCGCTCCTTCGCGACGGCGTACTCGGACGCGAACAGGGTGAGCAGCTCCTGCAGGAGGTCCTTGTCGCGCGCGGCGAGAACCTCGAGCGCCGCCTGCTCCACCGCCTTGCGCGCGTCGTCGAAGGTCTTCGCGCGCGGCCCGGACGCGCGGAGGGCCGACAGGTCGAGAAGCCGCTCGGGCGCCGCGGGCAGCTCGAGCGCCGCGGACGCGGCGGCGCGGTGGTTCGGCGTCGCCCCTGGGTCGTCGACGAGGCACTGCGCGGCCTCACGCAGCTCGTCGAGGAGCTCCGGGAGCCCGCGCCGCTCGCCGAGCTCGAGGACGAGCGGCCGGCCCGCGGAGCGAAGCGTCTCGTGCACGCCGATGAGCATGCGACGCAACCCTGCGGCGCCGTAGGTGGCCAGCAGCCGCAGGCGCTCCGGCTCGCTCGACGCGCAGAAGGAGGTCAGAGCTCGCTCGAACGATTCGCCGCGGACGACCGCCCCCTGCTCGTCGGCGAGCTCACGAAAACGGGGGTCGATCCCCACCGGGAAGGGGTGCGTCCGCAGCAGCCGTGCACAGAAGCCGTGGATGGTCGAGATCCACGCGCCGTCCAGCTCGCGCGCGAGGTCGTGGCGGCCGCGGCCCGCCAGGCCCGCGCGGATCCGCGCGCGCAGCTCGCCCGCCGCCTTGCGGGTGTAGGTAATGACGAGGATCGAACCGACGTCGAGGCCCTCGTCGCAGACCAGCCGCACGAACCGCTCGACGAGCACCGTCGTCTTCCCCGTCCCCGCGCCGGCGGAGACGAAGGCCTCGCCGTGGACCGCAACCGCCGCCTGCTGGTCGCTGTTCATGCGCGCGGCACCCTGCACATCGTCCAGAGGTCGCACCAAGACGGGCAGTCGCCGCCGCGCGGATCGTGGCGGACGTCGCCGGAGCGGATTCGCTCGGCGTAACCGCGTGCGCGCTCGCGCGCGGTCTCGACCTGCGTCCAGAACGCCTCCTCGGGGAGGTAGTCCGCGGGCTTGAACCCCGGCAGGTCGTCGGCGTGCTCCGCGCGCAGCATCCCGCGTGCGGGCCGCGAGCCCGACAGGGCGCGGTAGACGCCGCCGAGCGGCTCGATCCCGACGAGGTCGCGGAGGACGAGCATGTAGAGCGGCACCTGGAGCCGCCGCTCGTCGTCGATCCGCCGGGCAGAGTGGGCGCCGCGGCCGGACTTGTAGTCCTGGATCATCCCGCGCGCGCTGAACGGATCGACGTCGACGCGATCGATCTTCCCGCTGAGGAACAGGCCGTTCCCGAGCTCGAGGCCGCGCTGCAGGTGCGGCGCCGACCGGTCCGAGCCGAAGCCCACCTCGAAGTGCCGTGGTCCGAGGCCGAGCTCCGACTCCGCCTCGCCGCGCACGAAAGCCTCCAGGTCGCGCCACAGGCCCTCCTCCAGCTCCGCCTGTTGCAGCGACGTCAGCTCCAGCCGCACGCCTCCCCGGAGCGCGTCGTCGAGGCAACCCCGCAGGAACGCCACTGCCCGATCGACGTTCGCCGGCGTCACGCGGTCGTCGCCGACCTCCTTCGGCAGCCCCGAGTAGAACTTGTAGAGCGTCTGGTGCGCGATCTGGCCGCGCAGCATCGCGTCGGCCTCGGCGTCGATCGTCTTCGGGTCCACCACGCGTTCGAAGAGCCACGCGGACGAGCAGTCGGCGAAGCGCTCGAGCTCGGTCACTCCGAACGTCGCGCGTCCGCCGAGCTGCGCCAGCACGACCGGGTTCCTGAGCCGCGTCTCGCGTCTGAAGGCGCCGCGGGCTCGCGCGAGCCGGCGCGCCCACCCGTTCGCTTCGGCGAGCGCCCGCGCGCCGTCGTCGTCCACGGCCGCGAGCTGCGCGAGCGCACGCACGCGCTCGCGGTCCGTCGGCGCCGCGTCGAGGCTCCAGCTGAGGTCCGAGAGCGCCCGGCGGCGGGTGTGGTGCGCGACGTCGTCGGGCTCGAACGCGGCCGCCGCCTCGTCCCAGAACGGGCTCGGCTCGCGCGGCCCGCCCTCGTCGGTCGCGGCCTCACGGACGAGGTAGAGCCGCCGCGCGGCGCGCGTGCACGCGGTGTAGAAGAGGTAGCGGTCGCGGCTCGCCCGGTCCGGCCGTTCGAGACGGAGCGCGCGTCGGTCGTCGTCGGCGAGGAACGGCGAGGCGTGCTCGCGGCGCGGGAGCGAGCCCTCCTCGAGACCGAGGACGAACACGGCCTCGAAGTGGCGCGTGCGCGCCCGCAACAGGTCGAGAACGGCGACGCGTCCCGCCTCGGCGGTCGAGGCGACGCGCACCTCGGCACGTTCGAGAGCGTCGACGACGTCATCGAGCGCCAGCTCGCCGGCCAGGCGCTCCCATCCCTCGAGCTCGTCGAGGGCGCGCAGCGCTGCGCCGTACGAGCGCAGGTCGAGACGGGACGTGTCTCCCGCGGGCGGAGCGTCCAGCCCGTAAGCCGCGCGCACCATCGATCGGAGCAGCGTCCGCACGCCGTCGAGCGGCGAGGCTGCCGCCCGCAGGTCGCGCAGTGCCGGGATCGGCGCCTCCCGCAGGCGCTCCGTCTCCTCCTCGACACGCTCGGGGGTGTGAATCGCGCGGCCGCGCAGGCGGCCCTCCACGAAGTCGACGGCGCCGCGTCCGAGGCCGGAGTACGGCGAACGGAGGAAGGCGAAGAGCTCGCGCCGCCCCCCGCCGAGCCACGCGTAACGGAGCAGCGAGAGCAGCGCGTGCCCGAGTGGCGTGCTCGGGAGCCGGACGCGCGATTCGACCGCATAGGGCACCCCGAGCGTCGACAGGACCGTGTCGAGGGGCGCGCGCCAACGGTCGAGCGACGGGCAGACGATCGCCACGCTCGCCGCGGGCGTCCCGGCCCGGAGAAGCGCGAGGAGCTCCTCGCCGACGAGCTCGAGCGTGCCGCGCGCCCCCGCGCCCTCGAGAAACCGCACGGCACCGTCGATCGGCGGCCTCGGGCCCGACGGGCGTGCCTCCTCGAACAGGGTGCGCTCGAGGTGCGCCAGCGCCGGAGCGAGGTGGCGGGCAGACCCCGGAGCGAGTTCCTCCGTGCGCCCGTCGGACAGCGCCGCGAGCGCCTCCGCCGTCGGCCGGAGCGACGCGAATACCGCGCGCCCCGGCTCGTAGGGGAGCGACACGTGCACGTCCGCGCGACCTCCGAGCGCTTCGAGGAGCCGCCATTCCGCCGTCGTCAGGTCCTCGAAGCCGTAGGCGAACACCGGCTCGCCGTCCCACGCGTCGAGGTCCCGCGCGAGGCGCTCGGCGGCGGCGCGACGAAGGAGGTCGCGGTCCCACAGGCCGAGCCGGTCGAGCTCGTCGCGGTAGGCGGCGTGGAGGTGCGCGAGGTCGCCCGTGAGGTGGTCGCGGTCGACGAGGCCCGCCTCGAGCTCGGCGAGCGTCGCGAGCAGCGTGTCCGCGAAGCCGCCGAACCGCGCGGAGCGCGCGAGCCCGTTGAGCTGTGCGCCCTTGATCGCGCGGCGGACGACGAGCGCGCGCTGCGCGTCGGTCGCGACGGGCCGCGGTGCGTCGCCGCCGGCGGCGACGTGCACGAAGACGTCGTCGAAGGTGCCGATCCGACCACCGAAGAGGCACCCCGCGCGCGAGAGCAGGTCGCGCTCGACGCGCTCGACGTCCGACCGGTTCGGCACGATGAGGAACGGCTCGTCTTCGAGCCGTTCCAGATAGCGCTCGAGCAGGAGCGCGACCTTGCCCGCATGGGCGGGCCCTGCGACGAGCGATAGACCCAACCTTCCGAGTGTAGATCGGCGGTCGGACGGCACCCGCCTGCGCCCGCGAACGTTGCTGCTCCGAGCAGGAATCGCCGCGGATCTCCACACACGATCCACAGGGTTTCCTCACCGCCCGTCGCGGTTGTGGGAAACCTCGGGGAAAACGTCGCGCTGCCGACCGACTCCGGCGGCAGCCCGCCTAGCCTCTTAGAACTCGTTTCGGAATGACGGCTCGTCGACGGGGCGCGGCCGGTGAGCGCGCGGCAACGACGCAGGGAGCGTCGATATGACGCATATCGACGCGACCGAGGACGCCGCCGCGCGCCGCCGGACGCGTTCCGGCGACACAGACCTCATTCTGAAACGAGTTCTTTAAGCCGCGGCGCTCTTCGGCCGGCGCCCGCGGCGTGCCGCCGCACGGCCCGGCATCTTCCCGGCACAGTCGTCGCACAGGTCTGCGACCTTCGAGCCGCGGCGCGCGTCGGTATACGTCAGACGAAGAGCGGCCCCTTTGTTCTCTCCGACTTCCTTGCCGCAATTGTCGCAGACGAGCACGGTTCTCCGAGCCACGATTACGCCTCCTTCTTGGGAAGATCGCCGCAATTGTAGAGAGAATCACGCGGCGGCGCGCGCGGACCGAATTCGCCATGAACGGAGCAGACTCAGCGTCGCCTGCTCCTCGACGTCGAGGCCCGTGGCTCGTGCGCCGACAACGCGTAAATGACGCGGTCTGAAATCGTCGATCGTGCGGCCGTCGAGATACTGCTCGACGACGGCCGGGCTGACGTACGACGATCGCGCGACGGCAGGCGTGTTCCCGAGCCGCTCCGCGACCTGCCGCATGACGGCGGCGACCCGCCGGCGCGCCTGAGCGGGGTTCTCCGGAGTTTCCTGCTCGGCGAAGGCGACCGCGGCGATGAGCGTCCCGCCCCACGTCCGGAAGTCCTTGGCGGTGAACTCGTCGTCGAGATACGTCCGGATGTAGCCGTTCAGCTTGCGGCTGTCGAGATTCGACCATCCTTCCTCCGTCTCGTACCGGAAGAGCCGCGTGCCGGGCGTCGCCTCGAGCTCGCGCACGGCCGCGGCCAGCTCGGCATCGACGAACGCGCCGTGGACGAGGATCTTGTGCTTGCCGCGATACCGGAAGACGACTCGCTTGCCCCGAACGACGACGTGGGTCTTCCGGAGCGTCGTGATCCCGAACGTCCGCGATTCCCTCGCGTAGCGGTCGGTTCCGACACGGAACCACCCGAGGTTGATGAGCCGCACCGCCAGCGCCGCGACGCGCTCGAAGGGGAGCCCTTCCAGATCCATGTGCTCCTCCATCGCAGCGCGCAGGTTCGGGAGCCTCTCCGCGAACCGGATCAGCTTGTCGTACTTCGCCTGCTCCTGCTTCGCGCGATACGTCGGGTGGTACAGGTACTGCTTCCGCCCCGCGGCATCGACGCCCGTCGCCTGGAGCTTCGATCGAGGGCTCGGCGCGATCCAGACGTCCCTCCACGCGGGAGGGATCGCGAGCGAGCGGATCCGCTCCAGCTTCGCCGCGTCCGTGATCTCGCGCCCGTCGGCGTCGACGTAGCGGAACCGCCGCATCGACCCCTCACGGCGCCAACCGACTCGCTGCGCCACGCGACGGGCATTGCCCGGCGGCGGCAACGCTAATCTCCCTCGCCATGAGGTGCGAGACGATCGTCGTCCTCGAGGGCGATCAGACGGGTCAGGAGCTGCTCGAGGAGGCGCTGCGCGTTCTCGCACCCGACGTGGTCGGGATGAGGATCGCCCTCCCACGGTACGACCTGTCGCTCGAGTCGCGGCGGGCGACCGGGAACGGCGTGGTGCACGAGGCCGCGGCCGCGATCCGCGAGAGCGGCCTCGGGCTGAAGGCGGCGACGATCACGCCGGAGGCGCGTGGCGACGTGGGGTCGCCGAACCGGATCCTCCGCGAGGAGATCGGCGGCAAGGTGATCGTCCGCACCGGCCGGAGGATCCCCGGCGTCGTCCCGTTCGGCGGCGTCCACGCCCCGATCTCGATCGTGCGGATGGCTGTCGGCGACGCGTACGGCGCGAAGGAATGGCGCGAGGGCGAGGGGGACGACGAGGTCGCTTACCGCACCGAGCGGATCGAGCGCCGCGTGTGCCGCGCCGTCGCCGAGTTCGCGTTCCGCCAGGCTGCCCGCACCGGCGCCAAGGTCTTCGGCGGCCCGAAGTACACGGTGTCGCCGACTTACGAGGGGTTGCTGAAGGAAGAGATGGACGCGGCGGCCGCGCGCCACCCGGACGTTCCGTACGAGCCGCAGCTGATCGATGCCACGTTCGCGCTGCTCGTCGCGTCCACAGGCGATGCGATGGTGATCCCGGCGCTCAACCGCGACGGCGACATCCTCTCCGATCTCGTCCTGCCCCTGTTCGGCTCGATCGCAGGCTCCGAATCGCTGCTCGTGGCGTTCGAGGACGACCTCGAGCCGAAGGCGCTGATGGCGGAGGCGGCGCACGGGACCGCGCCGTCGCTCCAGGGCAAGAACGTCGCGAACCCAATGGCCATGATCCTCGCTGCGGCGGCCCTGCTCGCGCAGACCGACGACGAGGCGGGGCGGCAGGCGGGCCGGGCGATCCGCGAGGCGGCCCTCGAGGCCGTTGCCCACGGAATCCGGACGGCCGACCTCACCGGTCACGCGTCGACGTCCGAGTTCACGGACGAGGTCGTCCGGCGGACGAAGACGAAGCTCGAGGTGTGGGCGACGCTCTGACGGACGAGGCGTCACGCGCCCTCGAAGACGCGGTTCCGCCACACCTTGAAGCCGACGAAGACGATCGCGGCCGCGGCGGCGACGAGGATGAGCCCGAAGAGGCCGTACCGTCCGACCGCAGCCGCGGCCGCGTCGCCGAACTTGTAGGCGAGCGTCGCGACCAGGATTGCCCAGACGATCCCGCCCGCCGCATTCCAGAGCAGGAAGCGCCACCACGGCATCCGGCTGATCCCTGCCATCCACGCCGCCGTCACGCGCAGGACGGCGATGAAGCGCCCGAGGAAGACGGTCTTCGCGCCGTGTCGCTGGAAGAACCGCTCCGAGGGCGGAAGCGCGCGGTCGAAGTAGGTGCGGATGACCGGGGTGCGCCGCAGGAGCGCGCGCCCGCCGCGGCGGCCGATCCAGTAGCCGATGTTGTCGCCGACGATCGCCGCGAGCGCCGCGACGGCGATGACCGCGACGAGCGAGTAGTGGCCGCGCTGCGCCAGCACTCCCGCCGTGACGAGCGCCGTCTCACCGGGCAACGGCGCACCGGCCGACTCCATTGCCACCAGCGCGAAGAGGAGGAGCAAGCCGTGCGCAAGGAGCAGACCGGTCACGCGGTCAGTGTAGGAGCGGGGTGCGCAGCGGACGCGAGCCCCGACGAGATCATGGGAGTTGCGGGTGCACGGTCGGGGGGACAGCTCGGCTCGACGACGCTTTTGTCGCGCTCTCGACTACGCCCGCCGGGACCGCCCCCCGCGCCTCGCGCCGCTGACGCCGTTCGGCGCCCGACGCGGGGGAACCGCGGCTCGGGAGCGCCTTTCTCCCGTCCGGGAATCCGGGCTTCTCCCTACCGCGCTCCTCGGCACCTGCGATAGCCTCGCAGCCGCATGCGCGTCGGCGTCCCCAAGGAGCAGGCGGCCGGCGAGCGGCGTGTGGCTCTCGTTCCCGACGTCGTCACCAGGCTCGACGGCATCGACGTTCGCGTCGAACGCGGCGCAGGGACGGCGGCCGGGTTCGCGGACGAGGCGTACGAGACGGCCGGCGCAACGCTGGTCGATGACGCGTGGAGCGACGTCGACGTCGTCGCGAAGGTCGCGAAGCCGGTTGAGGACGAGATGCAGAAGCTGCGCGAGGGCCAGGCGCTGATCGCCTTCCTCCAGCCGCTGACGGACCGCGACGGCGTCGAGCGGCTCTCGTCCGCCGGTGTCGTCGGATTCGCGATGGAGTCGATTCCGCGCATCACGCGGGCGCAGGCGATGGACGCACTCTCGTCGCAGTCGACCGTCGCGGGGTACAAGGCCGCGCTGATCGCCGCCGACACGCTGCCGAAGTTCCTGCCGATGCTCACTACGGCCGCCGGGACGATCGCTCCGGCGAAGATCCTCGTCCTCGGCGCGGGGGTCGCCGGGCTGCAGGCGATCGCCACCGCGCGTCGGCTCGGCGGCATCGTCTCGGGATTCGACGTCAGGCCGGCCACGCGCGAGCAGGTTCTCTCGCTCGGCGCGCAGTTCCTCGACCTCGGGATCGTCGGCGAGGAGACGGAGGGCGGCTACGCGCGCGAACTGACGCCGGAGGAGCAGGCGCGCCAGGGGGCCGCGCTCGAGGAGCGGATTCCCGACTTCGACGCGGTGATCACGACGGCCGCGGTTCCGGGCCGCCCCGCGCCGCGGCTGATACCGGCTGCGGCGGTCGAGAAGATGCGGCTCGGGTCCGTCATCGTCGACCTCGCCGCCGAGACCGGCGGCAACTGCGAGCTGACGAAGCCGGGCGAGACGGTCGTGGCGCACGGCGTGACGATCGTCGGGCTGCTCAACATCGCGAGCATGATGCCGTTCCACGCGAGCCAGCTCTACGCGCGCAACGTCGCCGCTCTCCTCGCCCACCTCGCGCCGAGCGGCGCGCTTGCCCTCGACTGGGACGACGAGATCACGTCGGGCACGTGCGTGACGCGGCGCGAGGTTCCCGCGTGAGCCATTTCGCGCAGCTCGTCGTCGAGCTGACGATCCTGGCGCTGGCGATCTTCCTCGGGTTCGAGGTGATCTCGAAGGTTCCGACGCTGCTGCACACGCCGCTGATGTCGGGGACGAACGCGATCCACGGGATCGTCATCGTCGGCGCGATCATCGTCGCTGGCGCGACCGATCCCGACCTGCTCACGAGCTGGGTCGGCTTCGTGGCCGTGATCCTGGGCGCGGCGAACGTCGTCGGGGGGTTCGTCGTGACGGATCGGATGCTCGAGATGTTCAAGCGGCGCGAGTCGCCGCGAGCCGAGGACGCCTCCAAATGAGCCAGAACTGGGCGAACCTCCTCTTCCTCCTTACGATCGTCTGCTTCATCCTCGCCCTGAGGTTCCTGTCGTCGCCGACGACCGCGCGGCGCGGGAACTGGATCGGCGCCGCAGGGATGACGATCGCGGTCGCCGTAACGCTCGCGATGAAGGGCGTGCACCTGACGTGGCAGATCGTCCTCGGCGCGCTGATCGGCGGAGCGTTCGGAGCGGTTGCAGCCCGCCGCGTGAAGATGACGGCGATGCCGCAGATGGTGGCGCTGTTCAACGGCGTCGGCGGCGGCGCAGCGGCGCTCGTGTCGCTCGCGGAGTTCCACAACCTCGCGCCGGATTCCGGCCGGCTGCACGCGGACGTCTCGGTCGCGATCATCGCGTCCGCGGTGATCGGGTCGATCTCGTTCGCCGGCTCGATGGTCGCGTTCGCGAAGCTGCAAGAGCTGATTCAGGGGCGACCGATCACGTACCCCGGCCAGAAGTTCGGCAACCTGATCCTGCTCGGGGCGATCGTGCTTTGCGGGGCCGCGATCGTCGCCGGCGCGGAGGAGCAATGGCTGCTCGTCGCGATGATCGGCGGCGCGCTCCTGTTCGGCGTGCTCTTCGTCCTGCCGATCGGCGGCGCCGACATGCCGGTCGTCATCTCGCTCCTGAACGCGTTCACCGGCCTGGCGGCTGCCGCGACCGGCTTCGAGCTCGGGTCGAACGTGCTCATCGTGAGCGGCGCCCTCGTCGGCGCGTCGGGAACGCTCCTGACGATGATGATGAGCGCGGCGATGAACCGCTCGATCGGCAACGTCCTCTTCGGCGCGTTCGGGCAGGTGCAGAAGGGCGCCGGCGCGGCCGCGATCACCGACGGTTCGATCCGGTCGGCGACGGCGGAGGACGTCGCGATCATGCTGGCGTATGCGCACAAGGTCGTGGTCGTACCCGGCTACGGGATGGCCGTCGCGCAGGCGCAGCACGCGGTGCGCGAGCTCGCGGACGAGCTGGAGAAGAAGGGCGTCGACGTCGACTACGCCATTCATCCCGTAGCGGGGCGGATGCCGGGGCACATGAACGTCCTCCTCGCGGAGGCGAACGTCCCGTACCCGGCGCTGAAGGAGATGGACGAGATCAACCCGGAGTTCCCGCAGACGGACGTCGCACTGGTGATCGGCGCGAACGACGTCGTCAACCCGTCGGCGCGCAACGACACCGGGAGCCCGATCTACGGGATGCCGATCCTGGACGTCGACCACGCGAAGCAGATCGTCGTCATGAAGCGCTCGATGAACCCGGGGTTCGCCGGGATCGACAACCCGCTCTTCGTCGACCCGAAGGCCGTGATGCTGTTCGGCGACGCGAAGGACTCGGTTCTGAAGCTGGTTTCGGGCGTCAAGGCCCTGTGACGGGGGTCCCCGTCCTGAGCGGCCGTGACGTCGAGCACGTCGTCTCACCCGACGACGCGGTCGAAGCGGTCCGTCGCGGCTTCCTCGCCTACGCCGCGCGCGAATGGACGATGCCGCCGAAGGTCTACGTCACGAACTACCCGGCCGGCGACTTCAGAGCGATGCCGGCGATCGGCGGCGGGTACGCCGTCCTCAAGTGGGTGACGTCGTTCCCGGGGAACCCGGCCCGAGGCTTGCCGACCGTCAGCGGCGTCGTCCTCGTCTCGGATGCGTCGACGGGCGAGTTGCGCGCGGTTCTCGACGCGGGCGCGGTCACCGCGCTCCGAACCGGCGCCGCCGCCGTCCTCGCGACCGAGACGCTCGCGCGGCCCGACTCTTCGACGGTGTCGGTCGTCGGCGCTGGAGTGAACGGTCGCGCCGTCGCGCGCACGTTCGTCGCACGTGGGCGATCCGTCGCGCTCTGGGACGTCGACGAGCAGCGCGCGGAGGCCGTCGCCCGCGAACTCGGCGCCGAGGTCGCGCCGACGCTTGCCGAGGCGCTTGCGGCGGACGTCGTCGTGACGGTGACGCCGGGGCACGACGTCCTCCTCCGCGAAGGATCGCTCCGGCCGGGCCAGCACGTCAGCCTCATGGGGGCGGACGGGCCGGAAAAGGTCGAGATGGACCCGCGCGAAGTGGCGCGGTGCCGCATCTTCTGCGACGACTGGGAGCAGGCGAGCCATGGAGGCGAGCTCCAGCACGCGTTCGCGGCGCATCTGATCGCCCGGGCCGACGCGACCGAGCTCGGCGCCGTCCTCTCGGGGGCCGCGCCGGGACGCCGTGACGACGACGAGATCACGATCTTCGACTCGACCGGCCTCGCGATCCAGGATCTCGCCGTCGCGCTGGCCGCACTCGACGGGCTCGACCGCCTCTCTGGGCTTCAAGAGATCCGCGTCGACTGAGCCGCCGCGCGCGCGCCCGAGCGGCGGTTTCTCGCGCGGGGTGCTACACCAGTCGCCGCGGGTCGAAGAGGGCGAGCTCAGGCGGGTTCTCGCCGAGGATCGCGCGCGCGACGAGATCGCCGCACGCGAGCCCGAGCACGTTCCCATGCCCGGAGTACCCGCCTGCGACCCACACCCTGTCGCGCCCCGGAACCGCGCCGACGAGCGGCAGCTGATCAGCCGTTGCTCCCCAGATGCCGGCCCACCGATGCGTGACGCGCGGCGCCCATCCGAGCAACTCGTGCACGAGCCCCTCGATGCGCTCCTGAATCACGGGAGTCGTGGTCTCGTCGTCGACGGTGTTCTCGGTGTCGAAGCTCGCATCACGCCGCCCGCCGACAATCAGACGGCGGTCCGGAAGCTGGTGCCAGTAGTCGTAGCCGTAGCGGGCGTAATGCGGCCTCGGATACACCAGGTCCGGTAGCGGCTCCGTTGCGAGCACCTGTCCACGGACCGGTCGAACGACGGCCTCGAGCTCGGGCACGAGCGATGCGGTCCACCCGTCGACGGCGACAACGACGTGCTCGGCGTTCAGCTCGTCAACGGAAACGCGCGTTCCCTCGACGATCTCGGCCCCGGCCTCAGCCGCGGCGGCCGCGAGCCGTCGAACCCACCGCGCCGGGTGCATCGCGGCGTCCGGCGGGTGGAGGATCGCGCCACTGAACGAACCGCTCAGCGACCCGAGATCATCGACCCAGCTGACCGCAAACCCGTCCTCACGCAACGCCGCGTGCTCGCGCTCGAGCGCCGCGTGCTCGGCCGCGTCCGCCGCGAGCCGCAGGCTGCCCACGCGGCGAAACGCATCGCCGGCGAGCGCTTCGAGGCGATCGATCGCCCGCTCCGTCAGCTCCCAGAGCGCGCGTGCGGAGTCGACGCCCAGCCGTGCGCGCGCCTCGTCGTACGGCATCGCGCCGCCGCGCAACGCGAACCCGCCGTTGCGGCCGCTTGCGCCACCCGCCACCGTTCGCGCGTCGTAGACGCGAACGGCGAGCTCACGCTCCGCAAGCGACAGCGCGCAGGCGCATCCGGTGACACCCGCGCCGATCACCGCGACGTCCACGCCGCCCGTGCGCGCGGCACCTCGCACCGGATCGTGCGCCGGGTCGAGCCAGTATGAAGTTGTCGTCATTTCAGCCGATGCTATGCGGGCGCATCACCTCCTATAGACGCCCGCAGCCTCGCGAACGACTCCGGCGAGCTCGAGCTCGAGAAGCGCTGCGGCAACAGCTGCGGGCTCGAGCGACGTTGCCCGAACGAGCTCGTCGGCGGTCGCCGATCCGGCCACGATCGCCCCGAGTACTGCTGCGCCGGCGGGCGTCAACGAAGGAGGAGTCACCGTGGGAGGCTCGACGCCGATTGCCTCGAGCACATCTGCGGCAGAAGTGGCTGGCGACGCACCGAGTCGTAGGAGAGCATTCGATCCGGCGGAGAGGGACGACGTGATCGCGCCTGGGACGGCCAGCACCTCGCGTCCCTCCTCCAGGGCGAGATCTGCGGTGATCAAGGCACCGCTCCGTTCGCGGGCCTCGACGACGACCGTCGCCGCCGCGAGGCCGGCGACGATCCGGTTGCGGGCCGGAAACCTCCACGGCGCAGGCGCGACGCCCGGCGGGTACTCCGACACGATCAGCCCGTCCTCCGCGAGCCGCGCCGCGAGCGCGGCGTGCGCACGCGGATAGTCGCGGTCGATGCCGCAACCGAGGACGGCGATCGTCGGGCCACACCCGTCGAGGGCGCCGCGGTGCGCGGCACCGTCGACCCCGCGCGCGAGGCCCGAGATGACAACGACGGCGGCGCGTGCGAGCTCTTCGGCGAACGACCGAGCGACGTGGTGGCCGTAGTCGCTGCAGCTCCGCGCGCCGACGATCGCCACACCGACGCGGTCTAGTAGCTCGAGCGATCCACTGCCGCGGACGAAGAGACCGGGTGGAGGGTCGTGGATCGCTCGGAGTCGACGCGGGAAACGCCCGTCGCTGCGCGCGATCCATCTCGTCCCGCTGCGCTCGAGGTCCGCGACGAATCGATCGGCGTCGAAGGCGGCGGCGAACCGTGCAAACCGCACGCCCGCCGTCGTCCGGTCGGTAGCGTGCTCGTCGCGCGCGGCGGCGAACGCGGCCAGCGCCAACTCGGTCATCCCGCACCCAGCTCTGTCGGTGAGCGATACGACAGAGCTTCGGCGATGTGCTCCGGAAGAACGCGCTGCTCCTGCGCGAGCGCGGCGATCGATCGCGCGACCCGAGCGACGCGCGTCCGACCGCGGGCCGAGAGCCGCAGGCGGTCGACTGCGCGGGTGAGCAGGTCGTCCGCCGCGGGGGTGCGACATCCACGTAGACCGGCGACCCGGGGCCGAGCGCCGCCGACGCGCTCCCGCACCCGCTCCGACGGCTCCGCGGGCGTCGCCGCCAGCTCGCGCGCGCGAGGCCGAGGGAGCGCGACGACGAGGTCGAAGCGGTCGAGCAACGCCCGGGAGATCCGGTCGCGGTACCGGTCGAGCCGCTGCGGCGAGCAATTGCACTCCGCGCCTGCGTCTCCACGGGCGCCGCATGGGCAGAGATTCATCGTCCCGACGAGCTGGAACCGAGCCGGAAAGACTGCTCGCCCGTTGACACGGGCGACGGCGATGATTCCGTCCTCGAGCGGCTGGCGCAGGGCCTCGACGACCGGCCGCGCGAACTCGGGCAGCTCGTCGAGGAGCAGCACGCCGTGGTGAGCGAGCGTCACCTCGCCGAGCCGCGGACCCGGTCCACCGCCCACGATGGCCGCCGCGGAAGCACTGTGGTGCGGCGCCCGAAACGGCGGCGTTGTAACGAGACCGCTTCCGGGCAACCGGGTCCCGGCGACGGAGTGGATGCGCGTCACCTCGAGCGCAGCCTCGGGATCGAGCGGGGGCAAGATCCCGGGGAGTCGTCGCGCGAGCATCGTCTTTCCGATTCCCGGCGGCCCCGCGAGCAGGAGGTTGTGACCGCCGGCGGCGGCGATCTCGAGTGCCCGACGTGCACGCTCCTGCCCGCGAACGTCGGCGAGATCCGGCGAGGGTCGTCCCGTGTCGGCGTCGAGTGGCGGCGGGCATGCGGCCGGTTCTCGGTGACCTCTGAAGTACTCGGCCGCCTCGGCCAGGTGCCGGACAGGCACGGGATCGACGCCTGCGAGGACGACCTCAGGTCCGGACTCGGCGGGGCAAACGACGCGCGCGAGCCCGGACGTTCGGGCTCCCTCGGCCGCCGCAAGCGCTCCGGGAACGGGCCGAAGCCGACCGTCAAGCGCCAGTTCACCGACCGCCGCGTGACCCGCAAGACAGCCGGACGGAAGCTGCTGGGAGGCAGCGAGAACCGCGAGGGCGATCGGCAAGTCGAATCCCGATCCCTCCTTTCTCAGATCCGCCGGTGCGAGATTGACCGTGATGCGCCGTCGCGACGGCCACTCGAGTTCCGCCGAGGCGATCCCGCTTCGCACTCGCTCCTTCGCCTCCTGGCACGCTCGGTCGGCGAGCCCGACGATGCTGAAGGCGGGCACGCCTGACTGGAGATGCGCCTCGACTTCGACGCGACGTGGGTCGAGTCCGACGAGTGCGTGAGTGACCGCGCGTGCGAGCACCTCTGCACCGTAGGCCGCGATCTGTAAGGCGAGTGCGCCGCGACTGTGCCAAAGGAGTGAATTTTCGAGGCCCCGGCAGCCGGCGCGAGCGCGTTCGCTACGCGCGACGGGCGACCAGGACCTCCTCGAAGTACTCGCCGGGCCGTCGACCGGTCCGGCGGTTTACGTGCCGGCGGTAGCGCCGCTCGAGCTGGAGCCCCGCAGACGCGAGCACGGCGGGGAACAGTCCCCGCCGATCGTTCACCACCACGACGACGGGCGCTCCGGCGCGTGTCGCGTCGGCCGCAGACCGCAGTCCCGCTGCGACCCCGTCGACGTACGCGTCGAGTGCGGCACGGCTCGTGCCGGCGACGGCGGCGCCGATCTCGCGCTCCCGGAGGTCGTCGAGCTCGAGCAACTCGTACGCATACCGGTGCTGCTCGTGATAGTCGATGAGCCCGGGGTAGGGCGGCGACGTGAGAACGGCGTCGAAGGGCCGGTCGAATTCGACCGACCGCGCGTCGGCGTGAAGGACGTCGGCGTCGCAACGGCTCCTGACGTGCGCGAACTCCTTCAGCCGGGCGAGCGTGTCGAGCGTGTACCGCCTGAGGAAGTGTGCGGCTCGGTCGACGGGGCGGCAGACGCGCTTGTGCTTGTGGCACCAGTACGCCTCCATCTGGGGGCGACGCGGGAAGTCGAGGTCGAAGTGCGTCGTCCGCCGGGCCGACCGCGCCGCCCGCGCGAGGATGACGCGCAGGACGTCGGCGTGTTCGTAGCTTTCGACGAGGGCGCGGTATGCCTCGAGCTCTCGCGCGGCCTGCGGTGCGAACCACTCCTCGACGTACCGGGACGAGGGCGGAGTCGACGCGGAGCCGCGTTCGAACCGCGCCAGCGCGTCCCGCAGCTCGCGCTCGAGGACGAAGAGGTTGTACCGCTGCGTCTTCACGCGCATGAGGAGGCAGTTGAACGCGGCGATGTCGACGCCGGTCGCATCGAGGCCGCTCTCGAGCGCCTGCACGAGTGTCGTCCCCGAGCCTGCGAAGGGATCGAGGACGCGTCCGCCCGGCGGCGCGTGGCGGCGGAGGAGCTCCTCTACGAGCTGCGGGATGAACTTTCCGAGGTACGGATGAAGACGGTGGACGTGCTTCGTCCGCTCGCGCTCCGGGAGCTCACGCTCCGACCACGACAGGTCCAGATCGATCTCCGCGTAGAGCTTCTCCTGGGTGACCGCCAACGAGGCCGACTTCGACGGCGGTCTCGGCGTGTCCTGCTTGGCTCGCGCGCAGTGCGGTCCGCGCCCCACCCAACCCGGGGGTTTCCTCCCAAAACCCGCGCTGTCAACCTACCGCCTGAACTGCCACGAGGGCGTGTCATTTGCGGGAAATCTCTGCGTCAGAACGCGTCTGCGACGTGCTCCAGCCGCCGTCCGCGTTCCGCAATCACGTCGAAGCGCACGGCGAGCCCGTTGAGCTCCGCGTGCTCGGCGAGCCACGCCTCCGCCGCCCGTCTGAGACGACTCACCTTCGTCGGCGTCACCATCTCGAGGGGGTCGCCGAATGCAGGGCCGGACTTGGACTTGACCTCGCAGAAGACGACGGTGCGCCCGCGGCGCGCCACGATGTCGAGCTCGTTGCCGGCGATCCACCGGTTTGTGTCGAGAATCAGGTAGCCGCGGAGGCGGTACCACCGCGCCGCACGCCGTTCAGCGCGGTTCCTAGGCTTCGGCGGCGTTCGCGACCGGCGACTCATCATCAGCCCCGAAGCCGGCGTAGCAGAGGGCGCGGAACGACCGTCGGTGGATCTCGCACGGGCCGCGGGAACGAACGACGGCGCTGTGAGCAGGGGTGATGTATCCGACGTGCGACGAGAAGCCGTAGGCGGGGTAGAGCGCATCCGCCGCGTGCATGTAACGGTCGCGAGTGACCTTCGCGACGATCGACGCCGCGGCAATCGCCGCGCTCTTCGTGTCTCCATCGACGACGGCTCGATGCGCGGGCGCCGCCGGCCCGAGGCGGAAGCCGTCGACGAGGCAGACGTCCGCCGGTTGACAACCCGCGAGGGCTGCGCGGAGCCCGCGAAGGTTGGAGCGGTGGAGCCCGTGACGGTCGATCACAGCCGGCGGGAAGACGTGGACGGAGATCTTCGCGGCACACGCGAGAATCGCGCCGTACAGCTCTTCGCGCGTCGCAGCGTCGACCTGCTTCGAGTCGTTGAGACGTGAGAGCGGACGCACGCGGTGGTCCCTGAGGCAGTCGTAATCGAGCAGGACGCCCGCGACGACGAGCGGCCCCGCGAGTGGCCCGCGCCCTGCTTCGTCCGCGCCCGCCACGAACCGCGCGTTGAACCGGCGGTCGAACCGCAGAAGCCGGTGACCCGGTGGCTGCTTCCTTCGCTGGCCCGCCATGCGAGCGAGAATAGCCCGGCGCCCGGCCGGCCACGGAAGCCGCGGCCGGTCGTTACAGAGAAATCACGACTGACGGAGCTCGCGGACGCGCGCCTTCTTACCGACCTTCCCGCGCAGGTAGTAGAGCTTTGCGCGGTGCACGTCGCCGATCGCGCCGACATCGATCTTGTCGATCTTCGGGGAGTGGAGCGGGAACGTTCGCTCGACGCCGACGCCGAACGACTGCTTGCGCACAGTGAACGTCTCGCGCGCACCTGCACCCTGGCGCTTGATCACGATCCCCTCGAAGACCTGGATTCTGCTCCGGGTGCCCTCGATCACGCGGAAATGCACGCGCACGGTGTCGCCGGCCTTGAAGCGCGGCACGTCGCGCAGCTGACGGCGCTCGAGTTCCTGGATCGTGGTGCTCATGTCGAAAGGAGGCCGGAGGCCGCGCGGAATGGTAGCGGAAGGCGGCCGAGCGTCGCGCCGCGTCGAGCCGCCGCCGAGTTCGTCGATTGCCTCCGACGTGCCGGACCAGCACGTGGTCCCCCCACCCACTCACCCCCCTCCCACCCAAGGGGGAACAAGGAACGTACCGCTCCCGGCGCCGTGCAAGTGTCAAATGACCGTGCCGATCCGTGCACAGCCAGGCCCCGAGCAGCCGCCGCGCGACGCCGCGGTCGCTACGTGCGACGCGCAGCCGACAGCCGCCGGGCCGACAAGGGCGCCGCCGCGCTACCGGATCGAGATCCGGTCGGGCGGCCAGTACGTCGCGAACACCTTCCCGATCAGGTTCTGCTTCGGAACGCTGCCCCACTCGCGCGAATCGCACGACGAGCCGCGGTTGTCGCCCATCATGAAGTACTGGTTCGGCGGAATCTTCTTCGGTGGAATCGTGCGCGGGTCGCGGCGGTCGGGCCGCACGTACGACTCGTCGAGGCGCTTGCCGTTGATGTAGACGTAGCCGTTGCGCTCTTCCCACGTCTCGCCCGGAAGCCCGATCAGGCGCTTGACGAACGTCCCGCCCGCGCCGCAGCGTGCTGCCGCGAGCGGCGGCGTCTGGAACACGATGACGTCGCCGCGCTTCGGCGAGAAGAGGTGGAAGCAAAACCGGCACGCCAGGACGCGGTCGGAGAAGCGCGCTTCGCAGCCCGCGCCGGGGCGGGCGCAGTGGAGGGTGGGCTCCATCGAGCTCGACGGGATCCGGTAGGGGTTCACGACCCACGCCTTGATCGCCAGCACGATCGCGATCGCGCCGACGATCGTCACCAGCCAGTCGATCGTGATCCGCCAGCCATGCGGCATGCCGTGCGTCAGGCGGTCGATCGGGTTCCGCAACTACGCCGCCTCCCTCGAAGCTTCATCGCGAGGAGGGCCGCCGACGGCCACGCGGTGCGAGATCGAGCGCCGCACCGCCTACCGCACCTGCTCCCGCCGCCACCGGTCGACGCGCCCGTGATCCCCGGAGAGCAGCACGTCCGGGACCCGCCAACCGTTGAAGTCCGCGGGGCGCGTGTAGTGCGGGTACTCGAGCCCGCCCGCCAGCTCGTCCGAAAACGACTCGTGCTCGCCCGACCCCGGCGACAGCGCGCCCGGGAGCCGCCGCGCGACGGCATCCACCAGCACCATCGCGGGCAGATCGCCGTTCGAGAGGACGTAAGGCCCGATCGACAGGACGTCGGTGCAGAGGTTGTCGACTATTCGCTCGTCGAAGCCCTCGAAGCGCGCTGACAGGACGGTCAGCCGCTCCTCGGCCGCGAGCTCCTCGACCTCCGCCTGCCGAAGCTGGCGGCCCTTCGGGCTCATGGCGATCACGCGATGGGGCGCCAGTGGGCCGTAGACGGCCTCGAGCGCCGCGGCGACGACGTCGACGCGCAACACCATCCCCGCGCCGCCGCCGTACGGCTCGTCGTCCACCTGCCCCGCGCGAAGCGGCGTGTAGTCGCGGTACGAGAAGAGGCGCAGGTCGAGAGTCGACCCGAGGACGGACGCGACCGGCCGCTGCTCCGTCAGCCATGCGTAGGCGTGCGGAACGAGCGTGAAGACGTCGAGCTGCATGGTGCGCGGTCTCAGGACGGCCGGTCGGAGGAAAGGCGAAGCCAGCTGCGCCGCCGTGCGGGCGGCGCGAGTCGGCGGCACAACGGAATGTGCTGAACGGTCGGCAGGAGAGGTCTCAGTCGGGGGCAGAGAAGCCCGGCGCCACAAGGATACGTCCAGCTTCGAGATCGATGCAGCGTACGCAGTCCTCGACCATCGGCAGCGCGAGGCCGTTGTCCAGCTCAAGCACATCATTGGCGACACCTGCGGTCACGTCGGCAACCTTTCCGAGCGCACGACCGGTCTCCTCCACGACGTCGAGCCCGACGAGCTCGAAGATGTAGTACTCGTCCTCGTCGGTCGGCGGGAGAGCGGCGCGCTCGACCTCCAGCCGCGTTCCGCGCGAGACGGCGCGGTCGACCTTGATCACCGGCCGCCCGCCCGATCCGCGCTTCGACGCGACGACCTCAACCGACTCGTCGCCCACGAGAAGCCGAGCGCCGCGCGCGAACCGCGAAGGGTCCTCGCTCGCTTCCTCGACGACGAACGACCCGTCGAGCCCGTGCGGCCGGCCGACCCTGCCGACGACGACGCGGGCGCTCACCCGCCGAACACCTCGATCGCCTCGGCGCGCGCGACTGCAGTGCGGAGGTTCTGGCCGACGAACTCCGGCGCCCCCGGCCACCCGGAGCCGGCGACCACCTCCGCCGCGGCCTCGACGTCGAACAGCGTCTTCCTGAAGTGCGGACGAGCGTCGTCGACGAGCAGCCAGAACGCGGCGACCTCGCCTTCGTACGGCATGCCCACGGATCCCGCGTTGACGTACCGGCCGCGCTGTTGCTGCATGTGCGTATGGCCGCCGACCACGAGCCGCGCCTCGATGCCACGCAAGACGTCTGCGAGCTTCTCGTCCGTGGTGGCGTCGGTCACGATCTCCTCGTCACTGCGCGGCGTCCCGTGGCAGAAGAGGACACCGTCGACCTCGACCGTCGCCGGCCACGCGCCCGCCCACGCCACGTCCTCCGGCGAGAGGCGGTCGGCGACCCAGCTCGACGGCTCGCGCTCCGCGTTTCCGCGCACGAAGACGGCGCGTTCGACGGCGCGTGCGAGTGTCAGCGTCTCGCGCGGGAACGGCCCTGCGACGAGGTCTCCGCCGAAGACGACAACTTCCACGTCGTCGCGGTCGAGGTCCGCGAGGACCGCCTCGAGCGCGAACGCCATCCCGTGCACGTCGTAGAGGGCGGCGACCCTCACGCCGCACCCGCGATCCATCGTGCGCCGGAGGCGCGGTCGACGAGGTCGGCGGCGCGCGGGTGCCCCGACGCGAGAATCGCCGCGTCGGCACGCTCCACGTCGTACTCGGTGCGCCGGAACGACACGTTGCCGTCGTGGACGAGCACCCACTCGGCCGCCGCGTCCTCGACGTACGGGAAGCCCACGCTGCCGGCGCCGATCCACCGGATCCCGGCGACCTCGCGCTCGAACTGCAGATGGACGTGCCCCGTCACGACCTGCCGCTCGTCGACTCCCGAGAGCAGCTCCGCCACGCGCGCGTCCGGCGTACGCGGCGTGACGAACTCGTAGACGTCGAAGGGGTTCGCGTGCACGTACAGCGTGTCGTCGGCAGTCCACGAGAACGGCAGGCCCGCGAGCCATGCGACCTCCTCGTCCGCGAGCTGGGCTTCGACCCACCGCCGCGCGGCCGTTGCGGCCTCGTTCATCGCAGGCGAGGACAACTCGTCCGCGTTGCCGCGAATCGCTCGGGCGTTCGGAAGCGATCGGCGAGGTCGAGCGTCTCCGCGGGGAACGGGCCCGAGGCGATGTCGCCGCCGAAGAGAACGGTGTCGACGGCGCCGAGGTCGCCGACGGCCGCCTCGAGCGCGTGCACGTTCCCGTGCACGTCGTAGAGCGCCGCAACGCGCACCTACTCGGCGATCTCGACGAGGACGCGCCTGCCCTCGCGGACAGCGCTCGCGCGGACCACCGTCCGCAGGGCGCGGGCGATCCGGCCGCCGCGCCCGATCACCTTGCCGACGTCGCCGGGAGCGACGTGGAGGACGAGCACGAAAGAGCCGTCGCGCTCCTCCGTCTCGACCCGCACCGCGTCCGGCTCGTCGACCAGCTCGCGCGCGAGGTACGCGAGCAGCTCAGCCACGCTGCGCGCGACCTACCGCTCGATGCCCTTGACCTTGAGCAGGCGCGCGACGGGCTCCGTCGGCTGCGCACCCTTGCCGAGCCAGTCGCGAACCTTCGCCTCGTCGAGCTCGATCGTCGACGGCTCGGTCTGCGGGTTGTACCGGCCCACGATGTCGAGGAAACGGCCGTCGCGCGGCGAGCGCGAGTCCGCCGCGACCACGCGGTAGATCGGGTTCTTCTTCGAGCCCACTCGGGTGAGCCTCAGCTTGACTGCCACTCGTTACCTCCGTCCGGCCTTGCGCTTGTTCTTCCGCTTCTTCGTCGCCGAGCGACGCGGCGGCGCGGCCGGCACGGCACCGTCGCCACCGGCGAGCTGGGGCGGGAGCGCAGGCATCTTCCCCTTCCCCATCTGCTTCATCATCTTCTCCATCTGCTTCCGCGCCTCGAGCAGCTGGTTCACCTGCTCGACCGTCGCGCCGGATCCCTTGGCGATCCGGATCCGCCGCTTGCCGTCGATCGAGTGCGGCACCGCGCGCTCCTTCGGCGTCATCGACAGGACGATCGCCTCGACACGCTTCATCTGGCGCTCGTCGATGTCGAGCTCCCCGAGTTGCGCGCCGAGCCCCGGAATCATCTTCAGCACGCCCTGGAGCGGGCCCATCCGGCGGAGCATCTTGTATGCGCGCAGGAAGTCGTCGAAGGTGAACCGGCCCTTGCGGAGCTGGGCCTCCATGTCGTCCTGCTCCTCGCGCTCGACCGCTGCCTCCGCGCGCTCGATCAGCGTGAGCACGTCACCCATCCCCAGAATCCGCGACGCCATCCGGTCGGGGTGGAACACGTCGAGGGCGTCGAGCTTCTCGCCCGTCGAGGCGAACTTGATCGGCTTCCCCGTGACCGCCTTGACCGACAGTGCGGCGCCGCCGCGGGCGTCGCCGTCGAGCTTCGTCATGACGACCCCGTCGAACGCGATCCGCTCGTCGAAGGCCTGCGCGACGTTCACGGCCTCCTGGCCGGTCATCGCGTCGAGGACGAGCAGCACGTTCATCGGCTTGACCGCGTCGCGCACGCGGCCGAGCTCCTCCATCAGCGCCTCGTCGATCTGCAGCCGCCCTGCGGTGTCGACGATCACCGTGTCCAGGCCCTCGGCGCGCGCGCGCTCGAGCCCGCTCGTCGCGGCCTCGACCGCATCCTTCGTGTCGGTGCGGTAGACCGGGATCTGGATCTGGCGGCCGAGCTGCTCGAGCTGGTCGATCGCCGCGGGGCGCTGGAGGTCGGCCGCGACGAGGCCGGGCTTGCGGCCTTCTTTGCGCAGGTGGAGTGCGAGCTTCGCCGCCGAAGTCGTCTTCCCTGATCCCTGGAGGCCCGCGAGCAGGATGACTGTGAAGCGGCCGAACGCGAGGCCGGAGGCGCCCGCCCCCATCAGCGCGGTGAGCTCCTCGTGGACGACCTTGACGACTTGCTGGCCGGGAGTGAGGCTTTTCAGCACCTCCTCGCCGAGCGCGCGCTCGCGCACGTGAGCGACGAAATCGCGGACGACCTGGAAGTTGACATCGGCCTCGAGCAGCGCGAGCCGGATCTCGCGCATGGCGCGCGAGATCTGCTCTTCGTCGAGCTTCCCGCGCTTGCGGAGGTCGCCAAGGGCGTTCTGGAGCCGGTCTGAAAGGGCGTCGAACACGGCCGGACAGTGTACTGGCCGCCCGCGCCGACCCCCGACTGCCCGACCGCGCCGTTCGGACGCGCCGCGGTCAGGCGGCGACGAGCGCCCGCGCGAAGTCGTCCGGGTCGAACGGCCGCAGGTCGTCCAGGCCTTCGCCGACGCCGACCAGCTTCACCGGCAGGCCGAGCTCGTAGGCGATCGCGACCGCGATCCCGCCCTTCGCCGACCCGTCGAGCTTCGTGAGCGCGACGCCGGTGACGCCGACGGCCTCGTTGAAGAGGCGCGCCTGCTGCAGCCCGTTCTGCCCCGTCGTGGCGTCGACGACGAGAAGCGTCTCGTGCGGGGCTCCTTCGAGACGACCCGCGATCACCCGGCGGACCTTGGCGAGCTCGTCCATCAGGTTCGTCTGCGTGTGCAGCCGCCCCGCGGTGTCGACGACGACCACGTCGTCGCCCGCGCCGACCGCGTCGAAGGCGACAGCAGCCGGATCGCCGCCGCGCTCGCCGCCCACGAACTTCGCGCCCGAACGACGCGCCCAGATCTCGAGCTGCTCCTCGGCCGCGGCGCGGAAGGTGTCGGCGGCGCCGACCGTGACGTCCCGCCCATGCTCCCGCAGCTTCTGCGCGAGCTTCCCGATCGTCGTCGTCTTCCCGGTGCCGTTGACGCCGACGACGAGGATCACCGTCGGCCGCTGGTCGACGTCGAGCACCGGCGGCTCTCCGAGGAGCTGGGCGATCTCCTCGGCGAGCGCCGTCCCGAGGTCGGTGAGGTCCTGCCGCGCCTCCAGCCGCCGCACGAGCTCGGCAGTCGCGCGGACGCCGACGTCCGCCTGGATGAGCGCCTCCTCGAGACGCTCCCACGATTCGTCGTCCGCGGGGTCGAACGCCGCCACGACGATCTGCTCGGCGAGCGCCCGCCGGGACTTCGAGAGCGACTCGCGGAGGCGCCCGAAGAACCCGCGCCGGTCGGCCTCGTCCTCCTGCGGCCCCTCCGAGTCCCCGAGGAGCTCTGCCCACGACCGCGTCATGCGGCGGCCAAGGTTAGCCTTCCGGCGCCCGCCGCGGCCCGATCGAGCCGTCGTCGGTCAGGCTGTCGCCGTCGCCGCCGCCTCGTCGCGCGGGAGCCGGCGCGAGAGGATCTGCGAGACGCCGTCGGAGCCCATCGTGACGCCGTAGAGGACGTCCGCCGCCTCCATCGTCCTCTTCTGGTGCGTCACGACGATGAACTGGGCGCGGTCGGCGTACCGACGCAGAAGCTCGGTGAACCTGCCGATGTTCGTGTCGTCGAGCGCAGCCTCGACCTCGTCCAGGAGGTAGAACGGGCTCGGGCGCGCGAGGAAGAGCGAGAACAGGAACGCGATCGCGCCGAGCGCCTTCTCACCTCCGGAGAGCAGCGAGAGCCGCGTGACGCGCTTCCCTGCGGGACGCAGCTCCACCTCGATGCCCGCCTCCGCTTCGCCGTCGCCGTCCGCGTCTGGCTCGGAGAGCCGCAAGCGACCCTCACCGCCCGGAAAGAGCGTCTCGACGACTTCCGCGAAGTGCCGCTCGACCGCCGCGAACGTCTCGGCGAAGCGCCGCTCGACAGTCTCGGTGAGGTCGGCGCGCAGCTGCTCCAGCTCCGCCAGCGACCGCTCGAGATCACCCCGCTGCGTCGACAGATCGTCGAGGCGCACCCGCTCCGCCTCGTACTCCTCCTTGGCGAGCGGGTTCACCTGGCCGAGCCCCTCGCGGCGCCGCTCGTACCGTCCCAGCTTCTCGGTCAGCTCCGCGAGGTCGTCGCCCTCGGCCGGCTCGGCCCCGGCCGATTCGAGCCGCCGCTGCGCCTCCTCGAGCTCGGCATCGGTTCGCGCCAGCTCCACGTCGACCGCCGAGAGCCGCTCCGCCGCTTCCGCCGCCGCGCGCCGCCGCTCCACCTCCTCCGCCCCGAGCCGGCGCAGCTCGGCGCCGAGCGCGGACGTCCGCTCGGCGTCGGCTTCGACGCGCGCCCGCACAGGCCCCTCGAACCGCTCGACCGCGACGTCGAGCACAGCCTCGAGCCGGACCGCGTCCGTCACGAGGCGCCCCAGCACGAGCTCGCTCGGTCGGCGGCTGCGGCGATCGTCGGCGCCCGCGAGCGCACGCGCAGCGGCGCGCGCCCGTTCCGCGGCGGCGTCCGCCACCGCAACTGCCGCATCCACGCGTCGCCCCAGCCCCTCGGCGTCGGAGCGCGCTTGCGCCGCGTCCTCGGCCGGAGCGGCGCCACGACCGTTGGCCCGCCGCTCCGCCGCCAGGGCCCGTGCGTCGTGATCGGCCGCCGTTCGGCGCAGGTCGGCCTCGCGGGCCGCGATACCACGCAGCTCCTCGCCGAGCTCTCCGACGCGGCGTGCGAGCGGCTCTTCGTGCTTCGCGGCGACCGTCGCGACGGCGAGGAGCACCGCGTCGAGCCGCTCGGCCCGCGCGACGATCGTTTCGAGGCGGGCCGGGTCGAGCCGGCGAACGCCCCGGAGGTGCGCGACCGGGGCGAGCGCGTCGGCGGCGGCTGCGGCGCGAGCAGCGGCCGCCTCCGCGTCGTCCGCCGCAGCGGCCGCGCGCCGACGGAGCCCGTCGACCTCGGCCGCGAGCGCGCGGCGGTGCGCCTGGAGCTCGAGCAGCACGGCCTCGGCCGTCTCGCCGGCAAACCAGAGCTCGCCCCGGTGCGGGTCCCAGCCGATGCCGTCGGCGGTCACGACAGCTTCGCGCGAGTCGAGAAGCTCGTCACGCGTCACGACCGGCAGGACGAGCGCGCGCGGGTCGACGCCGACGAGGATGAAGACGGAGCCGAGGCCGGCCGCGCGTGCGCGGTCGACGAGCGCCAGGGCACGCTGCGCGTCGGGCGCTACGACGGCCGACGCGCGGTGGGCGAGCGCCGCCGCGACGGCCCGCTCCCGACCGGACTCGACGTCGACCAGTCCGAGCGCGAGCCTCTCCCCCTCCTCCGCGAGCGCCCGCGCCGCCGGCGGTATCCCCTCGCGCTCGGCAAGGGCGCCGTCGAGCGCCGAGAGGCGCTCCGCGGCCAGCCGCGCGCGCTCGGCGAGATCGTCGCGCATCCGTGCGGCAGCGCGTGCCGCGGCGTCGGCGTCGTCCGCCGCACGACCGAGATCGACCGCCGACGGCCCGTCGGCGACGGCGCGCGCCTCGGCGAGGTCGGATCGAAGGTCGCCGAGCAACCGATGAACCGATTCGCGACGCACGGTCACGCGCTCGCCCGCGCCCCGCAGCGCGAGCAGCGTCTCGCGGCGGCCGCCCGTCAGGTCGCCCTCGAGCTGCGCGCGCGCGGCGACGAGCACTTCGAGATCCGCCGCGAGCGCGGCCTGTGCCTGTCGTTCCGCGGCTGCGACCCGCGCCCACAGATCCTCCGCCTCGACCTGGAGGCGCCCCCTCTCCGCCGCTGCGGCCTGCGCCGCCTCCGCCGTCTCGCGCGCCGCCGCCTCGAGCTCCGCGGAAGCCGAGGGATCGAATGCGCGCGCCGCTTCGAGATCCTCCTGCAGGCGGCCCCGGGCCGTCGCCGCCGCCTCGCGACGCATCGCGACGCGCTCGGCGCCGCCGCGGAGGCGGTAGAGCGCAGCCGTCGCCGCCTCGCGCCGGCCGGCCGCGTCGGTGAGCTCCTCCTCGGCACGAGCGCGCTCGCGCGCGAGCTCGTCGAGCTCTGTGTCGAGCCGCTGTCGCTCCGCCGCCGCCGCGCTGCGCCGCGCGTCCGCGTGGGACCGTCGCGCCGCGAGCCGCTCGAGATCGAGCGTCGCGATGCGTGCACGGATCCGACGGATCTCGACGCCGAGCTTCTCGGCGCGCTCGGCCGCGGTGGCCTGGAGCGCGAGCGGACGGAGGCGCTTGCGCACCTCGTCCTCGAGGTCGCGAGCCCGCTCGACCTGAGTCGCGACGCGGGCCAGCTTGAGCTCCGCGCGGTGACGGCGGCGCTTGAAACGGCCCAGCCCCGCGGCCTCCTCGACGAGCTCGCGCCGCTCCGCCGGCTTCGACGAGAGGACGAGCTCGACCCGGCCCTGCGAGATGACCGACCGCAACCCGCCGCCGAGCCCGACGTCCGACAGGAGCTCGACCAGGTCGATGCGGCGCACCGCCGTCCCGTTGACGAGGTACTGCCCCTCCCCGCCCCGGTGCAGCCTCCGTGCGACCGAGATCTCGGTGAACGGCAGCTCGCCGAAGCCTCCGTCCTCGTTGTCGAACACGAGATCCACCTCGCAGAAGTCGGTCGGCTGCCGCCCCGACGACCCTGCGAACAGGACGTCGTCGGGCTTCTCCGCCCGGAGCTCGTGCGGCGAGAGCGATCCGGTCGCCCAGAGGATCGCGTCGGACAGGTTCGACTTGCCGGAGCCGTTCGGGCCGACGATCACGGCAACGCCCGGCTCGAGCCGGACCTCGACGGGCTCCACGAACGACTTGAACCCGCGCAGCTTGATCGCGTTCAGGTGCACGCGAGGTGAGGCTAGCGGGCGGCGCGGACGGGGAGGCCCGCGCGGGGAGACCTACTCGTCCGGCGGCTCGGCGGCAGGCGCGGTGCCGTCGCCGAGGACCTCGAGCGCCTTCATCGCCGCCTCCTGCTCCGCGTCCTTCTTCGACCGCCCGCGGCCGACGCCGACCTTCTCCCCGTCGACGGTCGCGGCGGCCGTGAACAGGCGGTCGTGCGGTGGGCCCTCGACCTCGAGAACCGAGTAGACGACGGAGCGGCCGGTGCGTGCGAGCCGCTCCTGGAGCTCCGTCTTGTGATCGACGTGGTTCGAGAGGGCGTAGTCGATCCGCGGCGTGAACGCGTCGACGACGGCGCCGGCGATCGCCTCGAACCCGTGCTCGAGGTAGAGCGCGGCCAGCGCCGCCTCCAGGACCGCGGCGAGCACGTTCCGGTTCTCGACGAGACGCGCGATCTCGTCCTCGGGAAGGCCCGTCGCGTTCGCCTCGAGCCGCTCCCCGAGCCCCAGCTCACGCGCGATCACCGCGCAGCTCGCACGAGAGACGACGTGCGAGCGGATCTTGGCCATGCGCCCCTCGGAGAACTCGGGGAAACGGTCGAAGAGCGTCCGCGCGACGGCGAGCTCGAGCACCGAGTCGCCGAGGAACTCGAGGCGCTCGTACGACTCGGTCCGGTCGACGGCCCAGGACGTGTGCGTGAAGACGGTGGCGACGCGCTCTTCCGGCAGCGCGTCGATCAGATCGGCGAGCGACTTCGGCGTCTTACTGGTGGGACGTGACGTAGTCGACTGCCTGCCCGACCGTCTGGATCTTCTGCGCGTCCTCGTCGGAGATCTTGATTCCGAAGTGATCCTCGAGCTCCATGATGAGCTCGACGAGGTCGAGCGAGTCGGCGTCGAGGTCCTCCTGGAAGGACGCCTCCTCGTTGATGTCGCCCTCTTCGACTCCGAGCTGCTCGGTCAGGACTTCCTTCACCCGCTCGAAGACCTCTTCACGCGACGCTGCCATGACACCTCGTTGGTTGGTTAGGGGGCTGAGAGCGCGCCGATCATACACTGACCCGCTGCGGAAGCCTCTCCGCCAGCCGGTCGACGACCCGGTGGTCGACCCCCCGCGCCGCAAGGCGGATCGCGTTCGCGACGGCGCGCCGGCCCGACCTGCCGTGCGCGATCACCGCGAGCCCGCGCAGGCCGAGGAGGTAGGCGCCGCCGTAGGTGTCCGGGTCGAGCCGCGCGCGAACACGCAGCGCCGCCGGCCGGATCAGCATTCCGCCGAGCTTCCCGCGCGCCGTCGACCGGATCTCGCGGCGGAGCTCGTCGAGGAGCTCGCCGATCGTCCCCTCGAGGAGCTTGAGCGCGATATTGCCGGTGAACCCATCGGTCACGATGACGTCGGCCGCACCGCGGAGAAGGTCGCGACTCTCGGCGTTGCCACCGAAGCGCAGATCGCGCGCCTCGCGCAGGAGCGCGTGCGCGTCGAGCGTGAGCTGGTTCCCCTTCTCGTCCTCTTCGCCGATCGAGAGGAGCCGCACCTCCGGATCGCGCGTGTCGAGGATCTCCTCGCTGAAGATCGCGCCCATGTGCGCGAACTGCAGGAGGTTCTCGGGCTTCGCGTCGGCGTTCGCGCCGGCGTCGAGCAGGACCGAAGGACCGCTCTTGGCGGGGATCGGAACGGCGATCGCCGGCCGGAGGACACCCGGGAGGCGCCGCAGGTGCAGGAGGCCCGCCGCAAGCATCGCGCCCGTGTTCCCCGCCGACACGACGGCGTCGGCGTCACCCGACGCGACGGCGCGAACCGCCGAGACGAGCGAGCTGTCCGGCTTGCCGCGCACCGCCTCGGCGGGCTTGTCGTGCATCTCGATCCGGTCGGTCGCCACGACGAGCGGCAGTCCGAGCGTGTCCAGCCCCTCCGGGCCGTGCAGTGTCACCGAGATGCCGTCCGCGGCGGCCTCGGCCGCGCCCGCCACCACCTCGTCTGGTGCACGGTCGCCGCCGAGCGCGTCGACCGCGACGGTCGCGGCGCCGGTCGGCGGCACGCTACGGCGCGTCGAGCTGGAGCGGCTCGACCTCGCGGCCCTTGTAGGTGCCGCAGGTCGGGCAGATGCGGTGCGGCCGCTTGGGCGACCCGCACTGGGGGCATGCGTTGACGCGCGGCGCCTCGAGGCTGTGCGTCGCGCGGCGCTTGTCGCGCCGCGCCTTCGACGTCTTTCTCTTCGGGACGGCCATGAGCGGCCGACACTGTAGCCGAAGGGCGCGCGGGCGACGCCGCTGCTAGAGTCGTAGACGAGCCTTCGCGGCTCGTCTCATGACGGACTTCTAGGTCGACACCCGCTTCTCGTCCTTTCGACCAGGAGGTCCGCCCGTGCCGGGCTCACTTGCGGCACACGACATTACGAAGAGCTTCGGCGCCGTCACGGTGCTCGACCGCGTCTCGCTGCGGGTCGGGCCGCGCGATCGCATCGGGATCGTCGGCCCGAACGGCATCGGCAAGTCGACGCTCCTGCGTGTCCTCGCGGGGGTCGACGAGGCCGATTCGGGCCGCGTCGAGCGCGTCGGGGCCGCCGGCTATCTGCCGCAGGAGGCGGAGGCGCGAACGGACGAGACCGTCGGCGCGTACCTCGCGCGGCGCACCGGCGTCGCGGCGGCGGAGCGACGAGATGGACGCGCTCGCCGCGCGGCTCGGAGACGAGCCTGGGCTCGCGGACGCGTACGGCGACGCGCTCGACCGGTTCCTCGCGCTCGGCGGCGCCGATTTCGCCGCTCGGGCGCGCGCCGCCGTCGCCGAAGTCGGGCTCGAGGCCCGCCTCGACGACGCGACGGCGTCGCTCTCGGGCGGCGAGGCGGCGCGCGCAGCGCTCGCGGCGATCCTGCTCGCGCGGTTCGACGTGTTCCTGCTCGACGAGCCGACGAACAACCTCGACTTCGACGGGCTCGACCGGCTCGAGCGGTTCCTCGACCGGCTCGAAGCGGGCGTCGTGCTCGTCTCGCACGACCGCGCGTTCCTCGACCGCACCGCGAACCGCATCGTCGAGCTCGAGGCGGAGACGCGGCGCGTGCGGGAGTACGCGGGCACCTGGTCGGACTACGAGCTCGAGCGACGGGTGGCGCGCGAGCGGCAGGAGCGCGCCTTCGCCGACTACGTCGACGAGCGCGACCGGTTCTCGTCGCTCCTCGCCGTCCGCCGTAACCAGGCGCGCGTCGGCGGTGCGCAGGCGGACCGCCGCGGGACACACGCGCTGATGACGAAGGTGCATCAGGCGGAGAAGCGGCTGGAGCGGCTGGAGCGTGTCGACAAGCCGTGGACGCCGTGGCGGCTCCAGCTGTCTCTGCCGGCCGGCGAGCGCGCGGGCGATGTCGTCGCCGAGTTGCGGGGCGTCGTGGCCGAGCGCGGCGGGTTCCGCCTCGGGCCGATCGATCTCGAGCTCGGCTGGGGCGACCGGCTCGCGGTCGTCGGGCGGAACGGCACCGGAAAGACGACGCTCCTGCGCGCGCTTCTCGCCGATCTGCCGCTCGCGCGCGGCTCACGCCGTCTCGGGCGCGCGGTGCGCATCGGGGAGCTCGACCAGGGGCGAGAGACGTTCGAGCGCGACGGGTTGCTGCTCGACGTATTCGTCGAGGCCTCGGGCCTCGACGCGCCCGCGGCGCGGACGCTGCTCGCGAAGTTCGCGCTGGGAGCCGACGACGTCGCCCGGCCGGTCGGGACGCTCTCCCCCGGCGAGCGAACGCGCGCGGCGCTGGCGCTCCTGTCCGCACGCGGGGTGAACTGTCTCGTGCTCGACGAGCCGACGAACCATCTCGACCTGGAGGCGATCGAGGAGCTCGAGACGGCGCTCGAGCGCTACGAGGGAACGCTTGTCGTCGTGAGCCACGACCGCAGGTTCCTCGAGCGGCTCCGGATCACGCACACGCTTGCGCTCGGGGAGCGCGAGTGACCGAACGGAAGGAGCCTCCTGACGCAGGCCCACGACGGCGTACGCTCGGGCGATGGCGCTCCGCCGCCTCGGCCCCTCGTTTCTCGTTGCCGCCGTCGTCGCGCTCACCGTCCTCGCGCTGCCGACGCCGGCGGCGGCGGATGCCGTCGTCAGCCCACCCGTCGCGGTCGCCGACGAGCCGCAGCTCTTCACGCTCGTCGTCGAGCCGGAGCAGGAGGACGCGCTGACGACGATCGTCGAGCTCTACGCTCCGCCCGGCTTCGAGATCCAGTCGTTCGCGCCGTCGCCGGGGTGGGAGCGCGACTGGACGATCCAGAGCGGCAAGACGATCGTGCAGCGAGCCGTGTGGACGCGCGAGGAGGACGAGTCGGCGGAGGCCGGCGAGGAGGACGAGTCGGGCGAGGCCGACGAAGACGAGGAGTTCGAGGAGGCGGCCGAGCAGGATGCGGTCTTCGGCTTCGTGGCTCGGCCGAAGGAGGCGAAGGAGTACGAGTTCGAGGTCAGGCAGACCTACTCGAACGGCAAGGTCGTCCACTGGCGCGGCGCTGCGACGTCGGCCTTCAGCCCGACGCCTCGGGAAGGGTCGATACGGCCGCCCGTCATCGTCACTGCGCAGTCGTCCGCCGCACCGGACGACGGACCGTCGACGATCGCGATCATCGCCCTCGTGCTGGCCGCGGGCGGCCTCGTGGTGGCGACCGCGGCGTTGCTCGTGCGGCGGGCTACGCCGTGCTGACGGCGATCAGAGCGTTTCCTTCAGCTTCTCGAGAACCGCCCAGCGCGAGTCGGACCGCTCCTCGTCGTGGGCGTGCGGCTCCTCGTTCAGGTTCTTGCCGCAGACGGGGCACAGCCCGGCGCAGTCGGGGCGGCACAGGATCTTGACCGGGAGCGCGAGCGCGATCGCGTCCCTCGCCCAGCCGGAGAGATCGAGGCGGTTGTCGGCGACGTACGGCGTCGTCAGCTCGTCGTCGTCCGGCTTCTCGGCCTGGTACTCGCGCACCCTGATCGGCAGCTCGAGAACTGCGTCGCCCAGGCATCGGTAGCACGGCCCGTGGAGCCGCACGCGGAACGCGAGCGAGAACACGGTGCCCGTGTTCGCGCGCGTGATGGTGAACTCGGTGGCGATGCGCTCCGGCACGGGCGCGTACCGCTGGCCGCCGAACTCGAACGGCGGTACGTCGACCTCGAGCTCGTCCCGGTACTCCTCCCCGGGCCGAAGCTTGACCTGGCGCAGGCTGAAGCTCGTCATGTCTCCGAGGGTACCGCCGTAAGGGTTCCGTTAGTCCCGCTCGCGAAGCGGACACACGCCGCGACGACGGCCGCGAACGAAGGAGGCTCGCGCGCCTCGCGCGGGTTGTTCTACGCCGCGCGCTCGAGCAGCGGCTCCGGCTCGCGGGCCGGCGCCGCGACGGGCTCGGGCTCGTCGGCTCGCATGCTGCCGCTCACGATGAGGATCACCGCGGCGACGACCGCCGCGCCGGCGACGAGCGTCACCGCCGTCAGCCGCTCGTGGAGGACGAGCGCGCCTAGGGCGACGGCTACGGCCGGGTTGACGTACGCATACGTTCCGACGAGCGTCGCCGATGCGTTCTGCAGCAGCCAGCCGTAGGCCGTGTACGTGACGAGCGAGCCGAGGACGACGAGGTAAGCGAGCGCCGCGAGCGACTCCCACGACGGGATCTGGACCTGCGCCGGCTCGCCTGCGAACCCGCCCGCGACGCCGAGGAGGACGCCGGCCGCCAGCATCTGCATCCCGGCTGAGAGCAGGTGGTCTCCCGGCAGCGGCGCCCGCTGCGCATACACCGATCCGGCTGCCCACGACAGAGACGCGAGCAGGATCACGACGCCGCCGACGGGGTCGACCGAGCCGCCGGGCCCGACGAGCAGCGCGACGCCGCCGAGGCCGAGCGCGAGACCCACGACGACCGCGGGTCGCGGCCGCCGTCGGTAGACGGCGAGCTCGATCAGTGCGATCCAGATCGGCACGACGGCGACGACGAGCGCGGCGATCCCCGAGTCGACGCGCGTCTCGGCCCAGGCGATCCCGCCGTTGCCGACGAAGAGGAGCGCCGCGCCCACGACCGCCGCGGCGACCCACGTGCGGGGATCCGGCCGCCCGCCGCGAGCGACTGCCCACAGGAAGAGAACCGCGCCGGCGACGAGGAATCGCACCGAGCTCATGAGGAGCGGCGGCAGCGTGCCGATCGCGATCATGATCGCGAGATAGGTCGACCCCCACACGAGGTAGACGACGCCGAGCGCTGCCCAGACCCTGGCCATCGGGCCATGGTGGCCGCGGCAGGTCGATCGGCGCCAGTCGGATTCTCGCTAGGGTCGATCAGCCGAGCTGATCGTCGATCAGTCGGGCTGGTAGCCCGAGCCGTCGACGTCGTCGCCGCCGAGCCCGACCGGCCCGATGCCCGCGACCACCGTCTCCTGCGACCGCTCGTGGAGGCGCTCGCGCCCGCGGCGAACGGCGCCGAGGAACTTGTCGAGGTTCGTCTCGAGCGTCGCGAGGATCCCGTCGGCCCAGTCCTCCATCTCGAGCCTCGTCTCGCGCGCCTGCCGCCGCGACTCGTCGATGATCTCCTGCGCCTGCCGCTCCGCGAGCTTCACGATCTCGGTCTGGGAGGCCTCGCGCACCGCCTGCTCGCGCGCCTCCTGCAGGAGCCGGTCCTGCTCGCGCTTCGCCTCGGCAAGCATCTCCTGGCGCTCCTTCACGATCCAGCGCGCCTGCTTGATCTCCTCCGGGATCGTCGCCCGCATCTGGTCGAGGATGTCGTAGATCTCCTCGCGGTCGATCCGAACCTGGTCGGTCAGCGGCACGGCCTTCGCGTTGTGCACGAGGTCGTCGAGCTTGTCGATGAGAACGAGGACGTCCATTGGTTTTGATCTTACTCCTGCGCGCTGAGCGGCGTCCCGCCGCGCCCGTCGGGGAACATCTCCTTGAGGCGCTTCGCGACCGTGTCCGGGACCAGTTCCTCGACGTTTCCACCGAACGACGCGATCTCCTTCACACCGCTCGACGAGACGAAGCTCACCTGCGGGCTCGCCATCACGTACACGGTTTCGATCTCGGGTGCGAGGTGGCGGTTGAGCTGGTTCATCTGGAACTCCCACTCGAAGTCGGAGACGACGCGCAGCCCCTTCACGATCACCTTCGCATCCCACCGCCGCGCGAACTCGACGACGAGCTCCTTGAAGACGTCGACCTCGACGTTCGCCGTGGCGGCGAGCTCGCCGCGGAGGAAATCGACGCGCTCCTCGACCGTGAAGAGCGGCTCCTTGTGGTGCGGGTTCCCGACGACGCCGACGACCACGCGGTCGAAGATCCCTGCCGCGCGGGTGATCACGTCGACGTGCCCCATCGTCACTGGGTCGTACGAGCCGGGGGCGATCGCGGTGATCAATGCTCGAACAGCGTAAGCCGTGCGGCGCCGTACCTGCGCGAGGTGCGGACGGAGAGCCCCTCGATCGCCGGCTCGACCCGGGCCGCCGTCTCGTACACGAGGAGCCCGTCGTCGGCGAGGACGCGTGGCAGGTGCGGAGCGATCCGGTCGTGGTCGCGGAAGTCGTACGGCGGGTCGAGGAGCACGAGGTCGTAGGGCGTACGCTCCGACGGGAGGGTGCGGATGACGTCGCTGCACAGCACCGTGGCGTTGAGCCGCAGCTTGTCGAGGTTCGCGTTGATCACGCGGCACGCGTCGCGGTCCGACTCGACGAAGACGGCGCGCGCCGCGCCACGTGACAGCGCCTCGAGCCCCATCGCGCCGGATCCCGCGAACAGGTCGAGCACGGTCGCGCCTTCGACGGGCCCGATCAGGTTGAACGCGTTCTCCCGCACGCGGTCGGACGTCGGCCGCGTCGCGGTTCCCTTCGGCGCGTCGATGCGGTGGCCCTTCCTGCTGCCGGCGACGATACGCAACGGGCGAGAGCGTAGTGGTGGCCGGCGGTCCGCCGCCCGACGGCCTCCAGCGGCCGGGGCGTGTCCCGCACGGCCGCGTCCTCGGGAGACAGATGTCGAACGTTCGCGACGCTTCTGTCACGGTGCCTGGCACCGGCCGTGTCCGAACGGCGACCGGCGTTTGCAGGGGACGTAGCAGTTGCGTCACGTCCGCGGAACGGTTCCTTCACCATGCCTGGCACCGGGCGCGACCGTCGCGGACACGTCGGGACCGGCCGCGGCCGAACGAGCGCGCGCGGTACTTCGGCGGCGCGGTCCGCCTTCGACGAACCGACTCGTCCCACGGCCCGATTGCCGGGGCTGACCTTCAGGCGAGCCCGGCCGGGTCCGTCTCCACGAGCAAGCGGTCGGCCTCGTCCAGCCACGGCCCGTCGTCGTCCGCGAGATCCGCCGCCAGCTCGCGAGCCCGCTCCAGGAGATCGCGGTCGGCGCGCAGGCGCGTGAACCGGAGGTCGCTGATCCCCGACTGGCGCGTTCCGAGCAGGGCGCCCTCGCCGCGGAGCTCGAGGTCGCGCTCGGCCAGCTCGAAGCCGTCGGTCGTGTCGACGAGCGCCTGCAGGCGCGCCTGCGCGGCGTCCGTGAGCTCCTCCTTGGCGCGCGAGATGAGCAGGCAGTAGCTCTGCTCGGCGCCCCGCCCCACCCGGCCGCGGAGCTGGTGGAGCTGCGCGAGGCCGAACCGGTCGGCCTCCTGGACGATCATGATCGTCGCGTTCGGCACGTCGACTCCGACTTCGATCACCGTCGTCGCGACGAGGACGTCGAGCTCGGCGTCCTTGAACTGCCGCATGACCTCGCGCCGCTCGGCCGTCTTGAGCCTGCCGTGCAGGAGCCCCACGCGGTAGCCCCGGAGCTCGGCGCGCCGCAGGCGCTCCGCTTCCTCCTCGGCGGCGCGCGCGAGCCGCGTCTCCGACGCCTCGATCAACGGGCAGACGACGTACGCCTGCCGGCCCTCGTCGAGGTGCCGCCGCAGGCGTGCGTACGCCTCGCTCGACCGCTCGGCACCGACCCACGCCGTCTGAATCGGCTTGCGGTTCGCCGGCGGTTCCGCGATCTCCGAGACGGCGAGATCGCCGTAGACGGTGAGGGCGAGCGTGCGCGGAATCGGCGTCGCCGTCATGTGGAGGACGTGCGGGCTCCGACCTTCGGCGAGCGCGCGGCGCTGCTCGACGCCGAAGCGGTGCTGCTCGTCGACGACGGCGACGGCGAGATCCGCGAACTCGACGTCGCGCTGGATGAGCGCGTGCGTGCCGACAACGACCTGCGCATCGCCGCTCGCGAGCGCCGTGCGCGCACGCTTGCCGCCGACCGCGCTCGTGACGAGCACGGCCCGCACGCCGAGCTCCTCGCAGATCCCCTCCAACGTCAGGTAGTGCTGCTCGGCGAGCGTCTCGGTGGGCGCCATCAACGCGCCTTGGCGGCCCGCTTCGACTGCGCGGAGGACCGCGTAGAGCGCAACCGCCGTCTTGCCGGAGCCGACGTCGCCCTGCAGGAGGCGTTGCATCGGGAGCGTCCGCGCGAGATCGCCGTCGATCTCGGCGACGGCGCGCTCCTGGTGCGGCGTGAGGGCAAACGGCAGCGCGACGCGGTAGCGACTCGTCAGCTCGCCCGGCGTGCCGAGCGGCGTGGCCACGGCGTCCTCGTCCCGCGACCGGAGCACGGCGAGCTGGAGCGTGAGCAGCTCGTCGAGCGCGAGCCGCCGCCGGGCCAGCTCGGCCTCCTCCTCCGTCTCGGGGAAGTGGAGCGTCGCGAGCGCGTCGCGCCGCAGCGGGAGCTCGAGCTCCGCCGGGAGCGGGTCGAGGACGTCACGCGCATGCGCGGCGAGCGCCGCGCGGGCGAGCTCGCGCAGCCGCGACGACGGGATCGCCTCGCTCGCCGGATAGACGGGCGCGAAGTCCGCGGTCGCGCGTGCCGCGCCGACGTCGTACGACTTGACGTCGAAGCCGTACTTGCCGAGGCGGCCGCGCAGCCGGAGGTGCGTCCCCGGCGCGAGCCGGTCCGCGAGCCACGGCTGGTTGAACCAGGTCGCGGAGATCGAGCCGGACGCATCGGCGACGCGTGCCGTCACGATCGTCAGGCGCCCGCGACGACGGGTGCTCACGTTCGAGACGGTGCCGGCGATCGCAACCTCCTCGTCCCCCCAGAGCTGCGAGATCGGCACCTCGTCGGCAGCCGATTCGTACCGGCGCGGCCGGTGGAGCAGCACGTCGCCGACGGTCTCGATCCCGAGCGAACCGAGCTTTCGCGCCAGCGCCGCGCCGACGCCGGGGAGCGTGTCCACGGTTGCCGCCAGCCTCTCGGGTCGCCCCCAGCTGCGGGGGCGCCGCCAGTCCGCGTCACGGACCACACCCGCGAAACCCGTGTGCATACGGGTCATCGTCGCCAACGGGACCGACTCTAGGAGCGGGACCGGACGGACCCCGACGGATAGGGTTCGCCGCCGTGAAGGCCGCGCTCCTGACACGCGAGTACCCGCCGGAGGTCTACGGCGGCGCCGGCGTCCACGTCGAGTACCTCGCGCGCGAGCTCGCGAAGCGGATCGAGCTCGAGGTGCGCTGCTTCGGCGCCGACCGCGACGGCGCAGCCGCGTTCCGCCCGTGGGAAGCGCTCCAGGGCGCGAGCTCGGCTCTGCAGACGATGTCGGTCGATCTCGCGATGGCGTCGAGCGGCGAAGGCGTCGACGTCGTCCACTCCCACACCTGGTACTCGATCTTCGCCGGCTACCTGATGCAGCAGCTGCACGGGATCCCGCACGTCGTGACGACGCACAGCCTCGAGCCGATGCGGCCGTGGAAGGCGGAGCAGCTCGGCGGCGGCGGCTATGCCCTCTCGAGCTTCTGCGAGCGGACGGGGATCCTCGCCGCCGACGCGGTCGTCGCCGTGTCGCAGGCGATGCGGGAGGACGTCCTGCGTGCGTACCCCGACGTCGACCCCGAGCGCGTCACGGTCATCTACAACGGCATCGACACCGACCAGTACCGCCCCGACACGAACGTCGATGCGCTCGAGCGCCACGGCGTGCGGACCGATGTGCCTACCGTCCTCTTCGTCGGGCGGGTCACGCGCCAGAAGGGGATCGTCCATCTCCTCGACGCCGCGCTCGAGCTCGACCGCGACGCCCAGCTCGTCTTCGCGGCGGGCGCGCCCGACGAGCCGGAGATCGAGCGTGCGACGCGCGAGCGCGTCGAGCGCCTGCGCGACTCGCGCGACGGTGTCGTCTGGATCGAGGAGATGCTTCCGAAGCCAGAGGTGATCCAGCTCCTGACGCACGCCACCGTCTTCTGCGTGCCGTCGATCTACGAGCCGCTCGGAATCGTGAACCTGGAGGCGATGGCGTGCGAGACCGCGGTTGTGGCTTCGGCCGTCGGCGGAATCCCCGAGGTGGTCGTCGACGGCGAGACCGGGCTCCTCGTGCCGGTCGAGCTCGGCCCGGGAGGCGACCCCGTCGACCCCGCACGGTTCGCGTCCGACTTCGCCGCGTCCGTGAACGAGCTGCTCGCGCATCGCGATCGCGCTGACGCGATGGGCCGCGCCGGCCGCGCGCGGGCCGTCGAGCAGTTCAGCTGGGGCGCGATCGCCGACGAGGTGGTCGCGCTCTACGGCAGCTTGACGACGTAGGCGTTGCGGCCAGAGGCCGGCGCGCCGGTCGTCATGCCCCCGTGTCTTCGAACCAGAAGAACCCGATGGTTCCCGGTCCCGCGTGGGTCCCCACAACCGCTCCGAGGGTCGTCGCGATCTCGATCGTCGCCCGCGGGCGCACGTGCGCGACCAGCTCCTCCAGAGCCCGCAGTCGTTCGGGCGCGGCGGCGTGAGCGATTCCGACGGCGAGACTCGGTGAGTCCGTCGACTCGCGCTCGAACGTCTCGCGGAACTCCTGGAATGCCTTCTGGTTTCCGCGGACGCGCTTCAACGGCACCACCTCGCCGTCCCGGATCGTGAGGATCGGCTTCACGTGGAGCAGGTTGCCGGCGAACGCGGCCGCACGGCCGATGCGGCCCCCGCGTGCGAGGTACTCGAGCGTGTTGACCGTGAAGAGGAGCTTGTGGTCCCGCTGGTAGCGCGCGACGAACTCGTCGACCTCGTCATCGGTCGTCCCTCGCTCGAGTCGCCGCTGGACGCCCATCGCAAGCAGAGCGAGCGACGCCGAGACCGTCCGGGTGTCGACGACCCGGATCTTGTCGCCGCCGAGCATCGAGGCCGCCGTGACGGCGCTCGCGTAGGTGCCCGAGAGCGACGACGCCAGCTGCAGGGAGAGAATCCGGTCGTAGGACGGCAGCAGCTCCTCGAAGGTCGCGAGGAAATCGCCGGGTGTCGGCTGCGACGTCGTCGGCAGGTCGGTCGCAGACTGCAGACGCGAGTAGAACTCATCCGGCCCGAGCTCGACGTAGTCGCGGTAGCTCTCGTCCCCGAAGCGGACGTAGAGCGGCACGACCCGCCAGTTCGCGAACCGCGACGGCGCGTCGGGAAAATCGGCCGTCGAGTCGACGACGATCGCCGTGTTCGCGGCGGTGAGGTTCACCGCCGAGCCGCCGGCGCGACGGCGTCGCGCAGGGCCGCGACGATCTGATCGAGGTCGCGGTCCTTCGTCAGGCACGCGACCGCGCCGGCCGCGAGCAATTGCTCGCTCTCGCGCGCCGACAGCGAGGCCGTGAGGCAGACGACGGCCGCACGGGGCGCGGCGGCCAGCACGGCCGCGGTTGCCTCCACGCCGTTCAGCCCGGGCATGCGGTAGTCCATGAGCACGACGTCCGGTCGAACCGTGGCACAGACTCCGGGCGCGTCGTTGCCCGACGCCACCGCCGCGACGACGTCGATGTCGGACCGCAATCCGAGGAGGAAGTCGAGCGTCTCGCGGAACACGGGATTGTCGTCGACGATGACGACGCGGATCGGACGCGGCACGTCGCGGAGCTTACGAGACCCGGCGGCGCGCGTCCGCGGGCGCCGTCGACGGCTTCTATTCGGCCACGAGGAGCAGCGGATAGTGCGGCTGCCCGCCGTCGTGCACTTCGAGCTCGAGCCCGGGGTGGCCCTTCTCGATCTCGTTGATGAGGTCGTCGAGAGCCGGCGGCTCCTCGCCGGTCAGGAGCGTGAGGATCCCTCTCGGCTCCGAGAGCATCCGCTCGACGACCGCGCGGGCGACCTCGTCGAAGCTCTCGCCTCCGACCACCGGCTCCCCCTCCGCGAGCCCCAGCCATGCACCTTTGCGGATCACGACGCCACCCTGGCTGTCCAGGTCGCGCGAGGCAAGGGTGACGGCGCCCGTGGCCACTGCGGCGAGCGCCGCTCCCATCTCGGTCGCGTTGTCGGCTGCGTGTCGATTCGGATCGAAGGCGACCATCGCAGCGAGACCCGCCTGGATCGACTCCGTTGCGAGCACGCGCACGGCCTTCGAGGAGTGAGCGGCAGCCTGCTCGGCGCTCAGGATCACGTTCTTGTTGTTCGGGAGCACGACGACGTCGGCCGTCGCAGCGGACTCGACCGCAGCGAGGATGTCGGCCGTCGACGGATTCATCGTCCTCCCTCCGTCGACGGAGCGGGCGCCGAGGCTTTCGAAGAGGCGGGCGTTTCCCTTGCCGGCGACGACGGCGACCGCCTCGCACGTCCGATCCGACAGCTCCGGTACGGCATGGAGGAGACGCTCCTCGCGCTCGAGCGTCTGCTGGTGCATGTTGGCGATCTCGACGCCTCCGATCGCCCCTCGGGCGACGCCGAGCGAAAGAGCGCGTCCGGGGTCGTCGGTGTGGACGTGGATCTTGAGCGCCGTGGGGTCGCCGACGACGAGCAGCGAGTCGCCGAGACGCTCGAGCTCGGTCTCGAGAGCGGCAGCGTCGAGCTCCTCGCCCTCGACGACGAAAACGGTGCAGTACCGGAAGCGCGAGAGCTCCTGGTGAACGGCGTCGGGCGAGAATCCGTCGTCGACGGACGCCTCCGGCAGAGGCTCTCCTGCGACCACGGCCGCGACGCCGCGTGCGATCTCCACGAGGCCTGCCGCTCCCGCATCGACGACGCCGGCCGCCTTCAACACGGGGAGCATCTCTGTCGTGCGGCGGACGCAATCATCGCCGCGCGCAACGATCTGCTGGATGTCCGCGCCGGTGGTCGCCGCTTCGGCCATCTCGCGGACAGCCGTCAGCATCGTCCCCTCGACGGGCGTCTTCACGGCGCGGTACGCGGCGCCGGCCGCGGCCCTCAGAGCCTCGGGAAGATCGTCGCGCTGACCCAGCACGTCGCAGGCCCCGCGGATGATCTGCGAGAGGATGACGCCGGAGTTGCCGCGAGCGCCCATCAGCGCCGACCGCGTCACCTCGCGGGCGAGGGCACGTCGCTCGTCCGTGGTCGTCGCCTCCAGGGCCTCGACGACGGCTCGCATCGTCAGCGCGAGGTTCGTTCCCGTGTCGCCGTCGGGGACGGGGTAGACGTTCAGGTTGTCGATCCGGCGCCGGTTGGCCTCGACCGCCGCGAGCGCGCCACGCGCGAGCTCGAGCACACGCTCCCTCACGCGCTCTCCCTCACGCTCTGGATGACGACCTCGACCGCGGCGACGCGGAGCCCGGTCATCCGCTCCACCTCGTAGGCGACCTGACGGCGAAGCGTCGCTGCGACCTCCGCGAGCTTGAGCCCGTGCTCGACCACCACGTGCAGCTCCACCGTCAGCCCGTCCGGTCCGCCCGAGACGCCGACACCTTCCCTTCGGAGGATGCGGCCGACGCGTGATCCCGACGAGAGCCTGACGACGCCATAGCAGCGCGCCGCCGCGTCGGTAGCAACGTCGGCGACGACGTCGCGCGCGATCGTGACGGTACCGCGACTCGTGTCGATCGTGAGGTCGGCCACGGCCGAAGTCATTAGACAGCACGGCGCCTGCCGGCGCCATTCCGAGCGGCGGTCGTCGAAGGGCCGCCGCTAGACGGCCTTCTGCACCTTGCCGCCCTTGAGGCAGCGGGTGCAGACGTAGGCGCGCGTCGGCGAGCCGTTGAGGAGCACGCGGACGCGCTGGAGGTTCGGGTTGAAGCGCCGCTTCGTCGCGACCATCGAATGCGACCGGTTATGGCCGAAGGCGGGCTTCTTTCCGCAGATCGAGCAGATCTTGGACATAGCGGCCGGGCAGTGTAGCGGAAGCCCTCGGAAAGGACGAAGCCGGCGGGGACGCGGCCCTTAGGGCCGTTGTGGACGAGAAGGCCCAGAAGATTTTCCTTCTGCGCCTGCGGTGGACGGGTCTCGGCGGTACGGTTGACGCTGCGGGTGCGGGTGGAAACCCCCGGGTTGGGTGGGGCGCGGACCGTGCGGCGAGCGCCGCGGTTGCGGGCCGAGCACCGAAGCGCACGTCGCCGCCCGGCCGGCCTGCTCGTGAGGCTACGCGCGACTGCAGCTACGGACGCGCCGACGCGCGCAACCGTGCGAACACATCGGCCATCTCGAGCGCCCCGCGAACCGCGTCCGCAGCGCGGCCGATGCGCGCCTCGGCCTGCTCCACGTTCTCGACGGTCAGCACGCCGAACGCGACCGGCACACCCGTCTCGATCGCGGCCAGCTGGAGCCCCGACGCCGCTTCGCCGGCGACGTACTCGAAATGAGGAGTGTCGCCGCGGACGACCGCGCCGAGCGCGACGACGCATGCGAATCGTCGCGTCTTCGCGAGCGCCATCGCGGCGAGCGGGAGCTCGAACGCCCCGGGGACCGGCATCACCGTGATCGCGTCCTGTGCGACACCGGCCTCCTCGAGGGCGTCGAGCGCGCTCCGGAGCATCCGGTTCGTGACCCCGCCGTTGAAGCGCGACACGACGACTGCGACCGAACGGCGACGCCCCGTCGGAGTCCCCTCGATCACCGTGTACCCGCTCGGGACGTCGATCTCGCCGCGGACGTGCTCGACGCTGCCGCCGTCCGGCGGCACGTCCTCGATCACGGCCGCCGACTGCGGCTGCGGCCACCCTTCGAACGGATCGTCGCCGTCGGGCTCGGGCTCCGGTCCGGGCGTCGGCGGCGGCGCGGGCTCCGGCCGAGGCGTCGGCGCCTCGGCGACCGACTCGCGGCGCTCCTCGTCGATCTCGCTCATTCCGGGTTCGGCTCGATCTGCAGGTCCTTCAGGTCCTGGTGGTGCAGGCGATGGCCGAGCTTATCCCGCTTCGTCTGCAGGTAGTGCCGGTTCTCGAGGCGAGGCGAGACCTCGATCGGCACCTGCCCCACCACCGTCAGCCCGAAGCCGTCGATCCCCGTCAGCTTCTTCGGGTTGTTGGTGAGGATGCGGATCGACGTCAGCCCGAGGTCCGCGAGGATCTGATTCCCGATCCCGTAATCGCGGGCATCTGCGGGAAAGCCGAGCTCGAGATTCGCCTCGACCGTGTCGAGCCCCTGCTCCTGGAGCTCGTACGCGCGGAGCTTGTTGAGGAGCCCGATCCCACGCCCCTCCTGCGCCATGTAGAGGAGGACGCCGCATGCCTCCTTCTCGATCTGCGCGAGCGCCTGCTCGAGCTGCTCGCCGCAGTCGCAGCGCAACGAGTGGAAGACATCGCCCGTCACGCACTCGGAGTGGACGCGGACGAGAACGTTCTCGGCCCGCTCTACGTCGCCTTTGACGAGGGCGAGGTGCGTCTTCCCCGTGAGGGTCTCGCGGAACGCCACGGCGGTGAAGTCGCCGTACTCGGTCGGCAGTCGAACCGACGCGCCGCGCTCCACGAGCTTCTCGGTGCGACGGCGATACTCGACGAGGTCTGCGACCGTGATCATCCGGAGGCCGTGCCGCTCGCAATACGGGACGAGGTCGGGGACCCGCGCCATCGTCCCGTCGTCGTTCATGATCTCGCAGACGACGCCTGCCGGCGCAAGCCCGGCGAGTCGCGCGAGGTCGACCGCTGCCTCTGTCTGACCGATCCGCTCGAGGACTCCCCCGGGCTTTGCGCGGAGCGGAAAGACGTGTCCCGGCTGAACGAGATCGTGCGCCGTCGAGTCGGGGTGGATCGCGACCTGGATCGTTCGGCTGCGGTCGGCGGCCGAGATTCCGGTCGTGACGCCTTCCCTCGCCTCGACGGAGACGGTGAAGGCCGTCCCGAGCGGCGCCTCGTTGCGGTCGGTCATCGGCCGCAGGCCGAGGTGGTCTGCCCGCTCCTCCGTCAGGCAGAGGCAGATGAGCCCGCGGGCGTGCGTGGCCATGAAGTTGATCGCCTCCGGCGTCGCGAACTGCGCGGCGATCACGAGGTCGCCCTCGTTCTCGCGGTCGGGATCGTCGACGACGACGACGAAGCGACCTGACCGGATCTCCTCGATCGCGTCGTCGACCGCCGCAAACGTGCTCGTCGTCGCCACGCCCTAGAGGCTAGCGCCGAGCAACCGCTCGACGTATTTCGCGAGCACGTCGAACTCGACGTTGACCGGGTCGCCGACGCCGAGTCGGCCGAGCGTCGTCACCTCGAGCGTGTGCGGGATCAGCGCGACGGTGAACGCGGAGTCGTCGACGGCCGCAACCGTGAGGCTCGTTCCGTCGACCGCGATCGAGCCTTTCTCCGCCACGTAACGCAGCGTCCCGTCGGGCGTCGAGATCGAGACGCGCTTCCCTTCGCCCTCGGAATCGATCGAGACGACGGTTCCGACGGCGTCGACGTGACCCTGGACGTAGTGGCCGCCGAGCGGGTCGCCGACCCGCAGCGACGGCTCGACATTCACTTCGCTTCCCGCCACAAGAGCACCGAGCGACGTGCGCCCGAGCGTCTCGGGAACGGCGTCGAACGCGAGGCGAACTCCATCGACCTCGACGGCCGTAAGGCAACAGCCGTTGACGGCGACGGAGTCACCGACGGCAGCCGACGACGCGGTCGCAGGCGCGTCGATAGAGATTCGGACGCCGTCGGCGCCGCCGTCGATCGCCGCCACCGCCCCGAGCTCACGCACGATTCCGGTGAACACGTTGGCAGGCTAGCGGCGCGTCGGCGGCAAACGGTCCGCGCCCCACCCTCCCGGGGGGTCCACCCACCCTCACCGTCGAACGAGGAGAAAGTCCGAGCGGGCGACGAACGTTACGGGCGAAGGTGAAACGGTTGTGTCACCACTCGGTGAAAAGAGAGCGACGAGGCGTCAAAAGAGAGAAACGGCGGCCGCCGCAACGCCTCGCGCTGCAGGCAGATCCGCGCGCGCCGGCGCAGTCGCGGCCGCGACTCGCTCAGCCGCGATAGACGCGCTCAGCCGCGGTAGACGCGCTCGGTCGCCGGCGGCGAGCTCAGTCGCCGTAGACGAGCGTCTCGATCGCCTCGCGCACGACGACCTCCAGCTGCCCGCGCTCCCCCGGAACGGCGGCAGCCAGGTCGACGAGCAGGTTCGCCACGGCCGACCGCCCGCTCGGCGCGAGCTCGTCCGTCCCGATGTCCGCGACCTTGCGGCGAAGCTCGTCGTTGCCGAGCGTTCCGGTCAGCCAGCGCGACAGCAGCGTCACGATCTGGTCGTCGGCGCGCTGGGTGTCAGGGCTCGTGGACATAGGCTTCGAGGAGAACGTCCTCTCCGACCGGTCGTCCGACCAGCCGTGAGAGGAACCGCGGAGAGCGTAGCGCAGCGACGAGCCCGGGCCCCGCACCGGCGAGAGCCGGTGCCACGAAGACGAGGAGCTTGTCGACGAGATCGCGGTCGAGAAACGCGCCCGCGAGGGTCGGTCCGCCCTCGAGGAGAAGCGACTGAACGCCGTCGGCCGCGAGCGATCGGAGCTCCTCGGCAAGGTCGCCGGTCCGGAGCTCGAGCGGCGACCCGGCCGGGAGCGGCGTCGTGCCGAACGCGATCCGCCTCGGCTGCCCGCGCGGTGTCGGGACGTCGCGCGCGTCGAGGCGCGGTGCGTCGGCGCGCACCGTTCCCGTCCCGACCGCGACAGCGTCCATCTGCGCGCGCAGCTCGTGGACGAGCCGCCGGCTCGGTTCGCCGGTGATCCAGCGGGAGCCCGGCATGGTCATGCGTCCGTCGATCGTCGCGGCCGCCTTGTAGACGACGAACGGTCGCTCGAGCGCGACCCACGTGCGCCAGGCCTCGTTCTGACGCCGCGCCTCCCACGTGTCGCGAAGCTCCGTCGCCGCTCCGCCCGCGGCCAGGCGCTCCAGGCCGCCGCCTGCGGACGGATTCGGGTCCCTGGACGCAGCGACGACCCGCGCGACGCCGTCAGCCACGATCCGATCGACGCACGGCGGCGTGCGGCCGTGATGGGCGCACGGCTCCATCGTCACGTACAGGTCGGCCCCGCGTGCGCGCTCGCCTGCAGCGTCGAGCGCGACGATCTCGCCGTGGCGACCGCCGTACTCCTCGGTCGCTCCCTCACCGACGACCTCGCCGTCGCGGACGACGACCGCACCGACAGTCGGATTCGGGTACGCACGCCCCGCGGCCGCGTCGGCGAGCGCGATCGCGCGCTCGAGGAACGTCACGAGACGGCTTGCGCGAGGTCGCCGTACGCGGCGGCGGGGTCGTCGCTGGCAAAGATCGACGAGCCGGCGACGAGCAGCGTCGCGCCCGCGTCGCGGATCGTGCGCGCGTTCGAGGCGCCGACACCGCCGTCGACCTGGATTCGCACGCCGGCCGGCAGCCGGCTCGCGAGCCGGCGGACGCGATCGATCGTCTCGGGCCGGAACGCCTGCCCCGAGTAGCCCGGATGAATCGCCATGCACAGCGCGAGGTCGAGCCCTGCGGCCACCGCGGCGACCTCCTCCGGCTCGGTCTCGGGATTGAACGCGATTCCCGCTCCCAGCCCCTCGTCGCGCGCGGCTCGTGCCGTGCGCGGCACGTCGTCGACGGCCTCGTAGTGGAAGGTCACGCTGTCGCCGCCCGCGGCCGCGACCGCTCCGAAGTGCTTCGCCGGCCCCTCGACCATCAGGTGGACGTCAACGACGCCCCCCACGCGATGGATCCGGCCGGAGATCGAGCTGAGAACGATCGGGCCGATCGTTATCGGCTCGACGAAGTGACCGTCGCCGACGTCGAAATGGAAGACGCGGCAACCGGCGGCCAGCAACAGGTCGATCTGCGAGCCGAGCTCCGCGAAGTCGGCTGCATAGAGCGACGGCTCGATCTCGACCTCGCGAAGCCCGTCCGTCCAACCCATACGGCGAGCTTACGTCCGCATCCGGCTGATGAAGAAGCCCGACGTTCCGTGCCGGTGCGGCGTCGTGAGCAGGAACTCGGGGCGCTTCGGGTGCGCGTACTGCGGCCACTCCTCCCCGAGCGGCTCGATCTCGAGGCCGACGTCGTCGACGACGGCCTCGTTCTCGTCCGCGTTCAGCGTGCAGACCGAGTAGACGAGGTGGCCGCCGGGGCGGGTTCGCTCGGCCGCCGCACGCAGCAGGTCGACCTGCAGCTCGGGCAGCGGGCGGGCCCGCCAACGAAGGTCCGGCCGCCGCGCGAGGACGCCGAGCCCGGAGCACGGAGCGTCGACGAGCGCCCAGTCGAACCCGCGCTCGTCGAGCTCGCGGACGTCGGCGTTCACGACGCGGACGTTCGTCGCCGAGGCGCGGCCGACGTTGGCGGCGAGCTCCCGTGAACGGCCGGGATGCACCTCGACAGCGGTGACCGCGCCCCGGAGCATCAACGTCTTCGCTCCGGGCGCGGCGCAGGCATCCAGCACCCTGTCGTCGTCGCCGGAGCCGACGACGAGGCCGGCGAGCTGCGACGCGCGGCTCTGCGGCCACACCCGCCCCGCCTCGACCTCGCGCCCGTCGACGCGATGGACGCGGTACGCACCGGGAACGTCGGTGACGTCGCCGACGGGCGTCGCCGACCGCACGACGAGCTCCGGAGGCTCGTTCTGGGCGCGCATGAGGTCGCCGGCGTCGGTCGGCCCCCAGTCTCGCTCCCACACGTCGTAGATCCAGTCGGGGTACGAGTGCTTGAGCGGCCCCTCGGGCAGTGCCGCGACGAGGTCGCGAAACTCCCGCGCGAGCCGCCGCACGACGGCGTTCGTGAACGACGTCGCGCTCTCGAGCCTCGCCGCCCGGACCAGCTCGACGGCGTCGTTCGCAACGGCGTGCGCCGCAGCTTCCGACCAGGCGAGCTCGTAGCCCGCGATCCTGAGCGCCGCGCGGACCGCCGGGTCGAGCTTCTCGACCGGCCGACGCGCGTAGCGCGCGATCCCATGGTCGATCGTCCGCACGCGCTGAACGGTCCCGTAGGCGATTCGCTGTGCAAGCGCGCGGTCGCGCGGCTCGAGCGCCTTCGCAGCAGCCGGGAATGCGCGGTCCGCGTACGCACCGTCGTCGAAGACGCGCCGGACGACGTCGAAGGCCGCCCGCCGTGCGGGTGAGATCACCGCAGCCCGCGGAGGAAATCGTCGTACGCCATCGCCTTGCGACCCTCCGGTTGGACGATCTCGGGGATGAACTCTTCACCCTCGAGCCGCCCTCGCCAGACGGTGACGCGACGACCGTGCACCGTCGCCCACGCGCCGATGTGCGGCGAGAGCGCGCGAACTCGACGCGACGCGTCCAGCGGGTCGGAGAGGTCGAGCTCGCGATCCGGCGGCGCGATCTTCGCCGCGTACGTCGCCCCCGCCTCGTCCTGCGGCTCGAAGCGCGGGTCGGGCAGAACGTCGCCGAGCAGCTTCGCGGCGATCTCCGCGGCGCGCTCGAAGACGACGCCGGCGTCGTCCTCCTTGCCGATCGCGAACGCCTCCACGGCGGCCACGGGGCCGGCGTCGAGCGCCTCGACCGTGCGGTGGATCGTCACGCCCGTCGTCTCGTCGCCCGCGAGGATCGCGCGCTCGACCGGTGCAGCGCCGCGCCACCGCGGGAGCAGCGAGGGATGGACGTTGATCCAGAGCGCGCGCTCCAGAAGCGGCGGCGGGATGTAGAGGCCGTACGCGCAGACGACGATCGTGTCGATCGGCGCCCGCTCCGGAAGCGCGGGCCGCTCAGGCTGGAGGACGGGTATGCCGAGCTCGTCTGCCGTGACCTTGGCGGGCGGCGGAGCGATCTTTCGCCCTCGCCCGCGCGCAGCGTCGGGTCGCGTGAGCACGAGCTCGATCTGGTGGTTCGCCGCAAGCCGCCGGAGAACGTCTGCGCCGAAGGGAGCCGTCGCCGCGACGGCGAGGCGCATCAGCCGAGGACCGGCTGCGGGCGCAGCGTCCCGAGCGCGCGCCTCCGGCTCTCGCCGTCCGTCCGATCGAGGATCAGAACGCCGTCGAGGTGGTCGAGCTCGTGCTGGACGACACGCGCCCCCATCCCCTCGAACCTCCACTCGACATCGTCGCCCGCAAGATCCTGCCCCCGTAGCGTCACCGCCGTCGAGCGCTCGACGGGGATGCGGACGCCCTGGAGCGACAGGCAACCCTCCTCGGCCGTCTCGGTCGACGCATCCGCGTCCACGATCTGCGGGTTGGCGATCGCGCGCGGGCCGTCGTCGTCCGGCTCGAAGACGAAGAGACGGCGCAGGATCCCGACCTGAGTGGCCGCTAGGCCGACCCCCTGAGCTTCGTGCATGAGCGCGATCATCCTGTCGGCGAGCCGACGTAGGTCGTCGTCGAAGTCCTCGATCGGCCGCGCGACCAGGCGGAGCGCCGCGTCCGGGTACTGGCGGATCTGCGCGAGCGCCAGCCGTCGCCGGGCCTCTGCCTCGGCGTCCAGCCGCTCGTCCTCCAGAACCTGTCCTTCGGCCTCGGCCATCGCGCGGAAGTCTATGCGGGGAACCGCGCCAGGACCCACGCAGCGTCGAGCGGGTCGCGCCTGTACGGGCGGCCGCCGATCTTGACGAAGTCGCGCGTCCGCGGATCCATCGCGAGTCGCGCCTCGACGGGGTACCAGCGGTTGTGCTTGTCGATCAGGTCGTTGATCGCCGTGAAGCTCCACGCGGCGGCAACGGCGCGCCACGACTCCGGATCGCTCCGATGCTCCTCGTAGGCTTCGGCGAGCCGCGCGAGGTGCACGGCCTCCTCCTGCTCGATCTGCCGCAGCCGCTGCATGTACGGGAGCGGCCCGCCGAGCGACGCGAGCTGCGCGTCGGCCTCCGGACGGAAGTTGCGCAGCCTGCGCCGGAGCGGCTTTCCTCTGAGCGGATTCAGATCGCGGTCGCGGTCGAGCCGTTCGCGCTCCTCGCGCGAGGGCGGGGTCACGTCGCGGATGCCCCACTCGCCGAGGATCTCCTCCGGACGGCCGCCCTTCCGTGCCCGCGTCGCCATGCGAACAGTGTGCCGTGGTGGTGCCGCGCCGTGTCCGGTTGTCGCGGGTGCCGATCGCGCGAATCAGCCCGACTGCGGGTCGACGTCGACCACCGCGGACAGGCCGGCCTTCCGCATCGAGACGGACGCGGCCGCGAGCAGGCGCGCGGCACGAGCCGCAACGGCGCGCGGCCGGTCGGTCTTCGCGACGAGCTGCGCGCGGTAGCGCCCACGAACACGCAGCAGGGGCGCCGGACCGAGGACGTCGACCCCGACGAGCCCCGCCCGCACCTCGCCGAGGACCTGGAGCACCGGTTCGAGCGCCCGGCCGCTGGCGTTGATCGAGACGAGGTGGCGGTACGGCGGGTATCCGAGCGCTTCCCGCCGCTCCAGCTCCCCCACGACGAATCCGGCGACGTCGTGACGAATCGCATGCGCGATCGGCCTCGCGTCGGGCTGGAACGTCTGGACGAGGACGCGTCCGGGCGCGTCGCGGCCGCTCCGGCCGGCGAGCTGGGTGATCAGCTGGAACGTGCGCTCCTCGGCGCGGAAGTCCGGCAGGCTCAAGGACGTGTCCGCGTCGACGACGGCCGCGAGCGCCACGCCGCTGAAATGGTGACCCTTCGCGACGACCTGCGTGCCGAGGAGGACCGACCGATCCGTCGCGGCGAACGACGCGAGCGCTTCGGCCAGCAGCTCGGGTCGCGCCGTCGTGTCCGAGTCGACGCGGACGAGCGCGAGCTCGGGAAACGCGGCGGCGAGCTCCCGCTCCAGATGCTGCGTCCCGGCCCCGAGCCGCGCAAGATCGGCCGACCCGCAGGCAGGACACGTTGCCGGAACCGGCTCGCGGCGGCCGCAGTGGTGACACCGCAGGGTCCCGTCGCGGTGCAGCACGAGCGCGACGTCGCAGTCGCGACACCGGATCGTCGTCCCACAGGCTCGGCAATGGAGCGCGGGTGCGATGCCGCGCCGGTTGAGGAGCAGGATCGCCTTGCCCCCGCCCTCCGCAATCGCCCGGAGCTCGGCGAGCAACGGAGCGGACAGCGGGTACCCCGCCTCGCGGCGGAGGTCGACGACTCCGACCGGCGGGAGGCTCCCGACGACCCGTCCGCCGAGCTCGAGGCGCTCCAGGCTCGCCCAGCTCTCGGGTCGCGGCGTCGCCGAGCCGAAGAGAGCCACTGCGCCTTCGAGAGCCGCACGCTTCGCGGCAATCGTCCGCGCGTCGTAGCGCGGATCCGACTCCTGCTTGTACGACTGGTCGTGCTCCTCGTCGACGACGACCAGGCCGAGCCGCGGGAGCGGCGCGAACACGGCCGACCGTGCGCCGACGACGATCGGCGCCGCGCCGGTCGCGACTCGCTCACGCTCGTCTCGCCGCTCGGCCTCGGTCAGCGCGGAGTGCAGGATCGCGACGCGGTCGCCGAAGCGCGCCCGTACGCGGCCGACCGTCTGCGGCGCGAGGGCGATCTCCGGCACGAGCACGATCGCCCCCTCTCCGCGCTCGAGCACCGCCGCGCACGCCTGCAGGTACACCTCGGTCTTCCCCGACCCGGTCGCGCCCCAGAGGAGGAAGTTCGCCCCGCCGGCGTCGAGCGACTCGACGATCCGCGCAACGGCGGCCCGTTGCGGCGCCGACGGAGTCGGGACGACCTCGTGCAGGTCGAGGCCGTGCCGCGTCGCGGGAGACGACTGCTCCTTCCGCCGCTTCGGCGCCGGCGGTGCGACGAGCGCGAGCGCGCGCGCGGGCGTCGAGCCGTAGTAGTCGGCGAGCCACAGGGCGAGGTCGACGAGCGCCGGCGGCACGGCGCCGACGACGCGCTCGACCGCGACAGGCTCCACCCCGTCCGGCGGAGCGTCGTCCACGCGTACGACGACGCCGCGCGTCCGGCTCCGGCCGAACCGGATCGAGACGATCGCGCCGCGGTCGACGTCGTCGTCGACCGCGTAGGTGAACTCACGCGTCAGCGCCCGCGTCGTCACGAGCGGGTACACCGACGCGAAACGTGTCACGCGGTCTGCTCTTCCGCCTGCTGGCGGCGCCGGAGGCGCTTCCACGAGAGCGTCCGCGCCATCAGCGCGAGCGCGGCGAAGCCGAGGAGGACGTTCGCCACGACGAGAGCGATGTTCATGCCGACGCTGAACGACAGGATCAGCGTCCGCGACGCCTCGCCCTCGAACAGGAGCACGATCAGTCCCTGCTTCGTCCCCGCACCACCCGGGGTCGCCGGGAAGAGGGTCGCCAGCGAGTCGACGACCTGGACGAGGAGCGCGTTGTGGATCGACGGGTGGACGCCGAACGCCTTCAGGAAGTAGTAGAGGGCGCCCAGACGGAAGACCCACGACACCGCCTGCGGCAGGATCACCCCGCGCCAGAAGCGCGGCCGATCGTGGAGGATCGCGAAACCCTGCGCGACGTGCGAGCGGAACTCGCGGACGCGGCGCCGCGACCACACGAACGCCACGATGCACGCGACGGCGAGGATCCCGAGGATCGCGAGCGTCACGTGGTAGTGCTCGACGAACCACCGCCAGTCGACCGACGGGCGACGCGCGTACACCTCCCGCGCCGGCAGGACGCCGATCGCAGCCGCCCAGATCATGAGCGCTCCGGCGACGAAGAAGTCGAAGATCGTCTCGACGACGAGCGTCGGCGCAAGCGCCGCGTAGGTCGCGCCCTGGATCCGGTGCTTGACGAGGTAGAGCTTCACGAGGTCGCCGCCGCGCGCGGGCGCGATCGAGTTGATCCCGACTCCCGCGATGTAGGCGCCGAAGATCGTCGAGTAGCGAACGGCTACGCCGGGGAACGCAGCGCTCAGGATCGTCCTCCACGCGATCGCGCGGAAGACGAGCTTGAGCACGTGCAGGACGAGTGCGATCCCGAGCGGAGCCCAGCGCACCGAGGCGAGATGGTCGAAGAAGACGCCGACGGCGTCGAAGAACGCGCCCACGGCCCCAGGCTACTGGCGAACCGCGCTCCCCAAACGACCGCGCAGTGCGTCAGCCCGCGAGGATGCGGGCCGAATGGCGCGCGTCGAGATCGTTCCGTACAACGAGAGCTGGCCAGTCGAGTTCGCGACCATCGCCGCGCGGCTGCGAGAGGCGCTCGGGGAGCGGCGCAACCCGCATCGACCACATCGGCTCGACCGCGGTACCGGGTCTCGCCGAGAAGGACCCGGCACGCGACACCGTGGTCGCCGCGGCCGCGGACTGGGCGTCGACGACAGGCTGGCAGCCGGGCTCGCCCGACGCCTGATCCAGGGACCGGTCGAGCGACGCGCACGTCTCTGTGTAAGGCGACCCTTACACCTTCGGTAAGGTCCAGTGACCTTCCACGCCCGTTGCCACCGGAGGAACGACTGCATGCTCAAGCTCTGGCCCCTCGTACTGCTCGCCGCCCTTGCGCTCACGGGCTGCGGCTCGTCCGCGTCCGAGTCCGAGTCCGACGAGGAGTCCGCGACCCCCACCGAGGCGATTGCCGAGATCGCGACGATCAAGACGATGCTCGATCGGGCGCGGACGCAGTACCGGGCCGGAGACTCCGAGGCGGCCGAGGGGACGGTGGGCGACGCGTATCTCGAGCATTTCGAGGCCGTCGAGGACCCGCTCGGCGAGCGCGACCACGAGCTGATGGAGGATCTCGAGCACCGGATCTCGACCGAGATCCGCGACGAGATGAAGGAGGGCGCCGCGCAGGCCCGCGTCTCGCGGCTGATCGACGAGGCGAGCCGCGACCTCGATCGCGCCGTCGCGGCGCTGCGGGAGTAGCCGATGCGCCTGACGCTCGTAGCCGTCCTCCTGGCCCTGGCCGCCGCCGTCCTCCCGGCCGCCGCTTCGGCGGCCGACGGCCTTCAGGAGGCGCGGGCCGAGGTCGCCCAGGCGCGGGCGCTCCTCGACCGGTCGGTGGCCCTGACGCGCGAGGGGCGGCGCGACGAGGCCTACGACGTCGCGCGAACCGCGTACCTCGATCACTTCGAGCGCGCGGAGGTGCCGCTGCGGCTTCGCGACGCGAACCTCGTCCTCGACCTCGAGTTCCAGTTCGCCGCGCTCCGCGACGGCATCCGCGACGGCGACTCCGTCGACAGCGTCGAATCGACCGCCGCGACGATCCGCGAGGGCCTTCGCGACGTCGACCGCACGCTCGCCGACCCCGGCTTCGCGGCGCCGCTGATCGCGTTCCTCTTCTCGTTCTCGATCCTGTTCCGCGAAGGCGTCGAGGCGGTGCTTCTGATCGCGATCCTGCTCGGGTCGCTCGAGGCCGGCCGCGCCCGCGGGTACCGCCGCCCCCTCGGGCTCGGCGTGGCGGCCGCGGTCGCGCTCAGCATCGTCACCTGGGTCGCCGCGGCGGTGTTCATCGACGTCGCGCCCGTTCAGCGTGAGCTCCTCGAGGGCGTGACGGCGCTGCTCGCGGTGATCGTCCTCTTCTTCGTCACGTTCTGGCTCGTGCAGCAGCTCGAGCACCGGCGGCGAATGGAGTTCATGCGCGCGCGGATTGCGGGGGCAGTGGCGGCCGGGAGCGCCGGCGCGTTCGCTGCGCTCGGATTCACCGCGGTGTACCGCGAGGGGTTCGAGACGGCGCTCTTCTACCAGGCGCTCGTATTGTTCGCGGAGGGCCTGCTCGTGTGGGTCGTTCTCGGCATCGTCACGGCGGCCGCCGCCCTCGCCGTCGTCGGGTACGCGATCCTCAAGCTCGGGAAGAAGCTGCCGCTGAAGCCGATGCTGATGACCGGCGCCACGATCCTCCTCCTCCTCTCGGTCACCTTCGCCGGCAACGCCGTTCGGTCTCTCCAGGAGGGAGATTTCGTCCGCGTCACGCCCGTCGACGCGTCGTGGGCGCGGCCACCGGTCTTCCTCGCCGAGCTGACGGGGATCCACCCGACGCGCGAGGGCCTCTTCGTCCAGGGGGTCCTGCTCGCGATCTACGCCGCCGGGGCGGCGTACGTGTTCGGGTGGAAGCCGGCGCGGCGGCGCGTCGCCGAGGCCCGCGCGGCGTGATCCGCGGCATCCGCGTCGGCATCGACGTCGGGGGCACGTTCACGAAGGCCGTCGCAGTCGAGGGGGAGACGCGGTCGCCGCGCGCCACGGCCGTCGTCCCGACGTCGCACCGCGCGGCCGGCGGTGTCGCGGCGGGCGTCGCCGACGCGCTTCGCGCGTTGCTCCGGGAGCTGGGCGAGGACGGCCGGCGCGTCGAGCTCGTGACGTTCTCGACGACGCAGGCGATGAACGCGCTCCTCGAGGGCGACGTGGCGCCCGTCGGCGTGATCGGGATCGGCGAGGAGCCGGACCTGAGGCGGGCGCGCAAACGGACGCGGGTGGGCCACGTGAAGCTGGCGCGTGGCCGCCTCCTGCGGACGGTGCACGAGTTCCTCGACGCGACGGGGGGTCTCCGCGGCGGCGACGTCGAGCGTGCGCTCGACCGGCTGGAGTCCGCCGGCTGCCTCTCGGTCGCCGTCAGCGGCGCATTCGCCGTCGACGCGCCGGAGCACGAGGACGCCGTCGTCGAGCGCGCGCTCGCCCGCGGGCTCCCCGCCTGCGCCGGGCACGACCTCACCGGCGCCTACGGCCTGGAGACGCGGACGGTCAGCGCCGCGATCAACGCGAGCATCCTGCCGGTGGTGGAGACGACGGCGGCGCTCGTCGGCCGGGCGCTCGACGAAGCGCGGCTCGACGTCCCGCTCCTCGTCCTGCGCGGCGACGGCGGTGCGATGAGCGTCGAGGCGTTCCTGCACCGCCCGTCGCTGACGATCGGGTCCGGGCCGGCGGCGGGCGTGGCCGCCGCGCTCCACCAGCTCGGGATCGCCGACGGCATCGTCGTCGAGTGCGGCGGCACGAGCTCGAACATCTCGATCGTCCGCCGGGGGCGCGCCGTCCTTCGGACGCTGAAGGTGATGGGAAGGCCGACGTGCATCCGGTCGATCGACAGCTGGGTCGTCGGCGCGGCCGGCGGCTCGATGCCGCGCCTCGCACGTCGCCGGCTGGCCGAGGTCGGGCCGCGGAGCGCCCATATCGCGGCTCTTCCCTACGCGTCGTTCGCCGATGCGAACGACCTCGCGGGCGCGAAATTGGAGCTTGTCTCGCCGCGGCCGGGCGACCCGGAGGAGTACGCGATCGTCGCGGTGGACGGGCGGCGGTGGGCGCTCACGGCGACGTGCGCGGCGTACGCGGTCGGCTCCGTCGCGGCGGGAGCGTACGCGCGCGGATCGCAGGCGGCGGCCCTCGCCGCGTTCGCGCCGCTGGGGGCGCTGCTGCGCGTCGAGCCTCTCGAGGCGGCGCAACGTGTCCTCGACGGCGTCGTGTCGAAGATCGCGACCGCCGTCGCCGAAGCTGCGCGGGCGCACGAGCTCGGGCGGGAGGTTCCGCTCGTCGTCCTCGGCGGCGCCGGCGAGGCGCTCGTCCCGGCAGTCGCGGCCACCCTCGGCCGCGACGTCGTGCGCCCCGAGCACCCGGAGGTCCTCTCGTCGATCGGGGCAGCTCTTTCGCTCGTCCGCGCCGAGGTCACCCGCACGGCAGGGACCGTCTCGCAGGCGGAGCTGACGCGCGAGGCCGAGCGGGCGTGCGTCGAATCGGGCGCGGCGCCGGCGACGGTCACGGTCGTCACGTCGGCCGACACGCGCGGCGACGTCGTCCGCGCCGTCGCGACCGGCGCCGTCGCGCTCGAGTCGGGCGCGGCCGAGCGCGTTCCGCTGTCCGACGAGGACCGTGCGGCCGCCGCGGCGGGCGCCCTCGCGGTCGATCGGGCCCGGCTCGGGCTCGTGGCCGCGAACGAGTACTACCGCGTCTACTCCGAGAACGGGTCCGGCCGCGTGGCGGTCGTGGACGCGCTCGGCGCGGTGCCGGTCGCCGAGGAGGCGCGGAAGGTGTTCGCCGACGAGGGCGAGTCGTTCCTGCACCGCCTGGAGCGCGAGGTGGACGACGCATCGCTGAAGCTCGGCCTCGCGACGATGCTCCCGCGCGTCGTGGTCGTCTGCGGGCCGCACGTCCTCGACCTCTCGGAGGCGCGACGAGCGTCCGAGGTCGTGGGCGCCGCCGAGCGAGCGCTCGCACAGCACCCGGGCGCGGTCGCCGTCGCCGTGGTCGCGCGCTGATGTCTCTCTACCGCGAGTCGCAGCGCCGCCGCAACGCGACGGCGCTCGCGGTGGGCGCGGCGCTCCTCGTCGGGCTGGTCGCCGGCGCGGTTGCGGGCCGGATGACGGCGTCCACGCCGTCGCTCGCCGACCGCATCGGAGAGGTCCAGGAGCGCACGCGACCGGTCGTGCAGGGTCTCGAGCTGGTCAGGCTCCACTACGGCGTCGACCGTGCCGCAGCCGTCGCTCAGGCCGAGCGGGCGCGAAACGCGTTCGACGACGTCTCCTCGGATCTCCGGGCGCTCGACGGGCCCGCGGAGCGCGAGGCGTCCCGGCAGCTCGACGAGACGGTTCGGCTCGCATCCACCGGCGCCCCGCGCGGCGACGTCGTCCGTGCGTCGGTGCGCGCCCGGGCCGCAGTCCGGGCGGCCGCTCACCTGCGGGATCGAGCGACCGACTAGAGTGGCCGCCGATGGCGCAGGGGCATTCCGTCGACGAGTACCTGGAGACGATCTACTTCCTCGCGTTCCCGATCGGCGAGTACCGGCCGAGCGCGCCAGGGTCGCCGACGCTCGCGGCGCGGGTCGCGGAGATGCTCGGCGTCTCGCGCGCGTCTGCGGGCGAGATGCTGAAGCGGCTCGAGGCGGAGGGCCTGATCGAGCGGGGCGCGCGGAAGGAGGCCCTGCTGACGGAGACCGGCCGCGTCCGCGCAGAGCGGGTCGTGCGAAAGCACCGGATCATCGAGCGGCTCCTGACGGACTTCATGGGGTATACGGCCGCCGAGGCGCACGTCCACGCCGACGAGCTCGGCGACACGTTCACCGACGACATGGTCGAGCGCATCCACGAGCGGCTCGGGAACCCCGACCGCTGCCCGCACGGATGGCCGGTCGAGCCGGACGTCGAACGGGCCGAGAACAACGAGCTCGAGCCGCTGTCGGCCCTCGCGCCGGGGTCGCGCGCGACGATCGTGCGCCTCGCCGAGCACGACGGCGACCTCCTGCACTGGTTCTACGACGAGGGACTCGTACCGGGCGCCGAGATCGAGCTGCGCGCGGCCGAGCCCGCTGCAGGGCAGCTGCGCGTGCGCGTCGACGGCGGCGAGCGGGCCATCGGCGAGCGCGCCGCCGATGGGCTCTTCGTGCGGCCGGCGGCGTAGCGCCGCCGCGAGCGGAGCGTGGCGGCCGCGTCCGGGGCTTCGCGCCGAAGCCGCGTCGCCGCTGCGCGGCGCGCCCTACCGGAGAACGTCCGCACCCTGTCGTGGGTGTCGTTCGCGAACGACCTCGGGAGCGAGCTCCTCTACCCCATCCTGCCGCTCTTCCTGACAACGACGCTCGGTGCGCCCGTTGCGGTCGTCGGCCTGATCGAGGGGATCGCCGACGGCGCCGCCGCCGGTCTTCGCGGGGTCGCGGGATGGCTGTCCGACCGCCTCGGAGGCCGCCGCGTCGCATGGGTGCGGACCGGCTACTCGCTGACGGCCGCGTCGCGGCCGCTCCTCGCGTTGGCGCCGGCGTGGGGCTGGGTGCTCGCCGCCCGCTCGCTCGACCGCGTCGGAAAGGCGACGCGTACAGCGCCGCGGGATGCCCTCATCCGCGCGTCGACGCCTGCGCCGCTCGTGGGCTCCGCGTTCGGCTACCACCGGGCGTTCGACACGATCGGCGCCGTCGTCGGGCCGCTCGTGGCGGTCACGCTGCTCGCGCTCGGCGTGTCGCTCCGGTCGGTGCTTTGGTTCGCCGCCGCGGGGGGCGCGGTCACGCTCCTGCTGCTCGCGCGCATCCGGGAGGCGCCGGCCCGCGACGACTCCGACACCGGCGCCGCGGTCGTCGCGCACCGGCTCCCGCGCGCGTTCTGGACGGGCCTCGGCGTATGGGCGCTCTTCTGCCTCGGCAACTCGAGCGACGCGTTCGTGCTGCTGCGCGCGCACGACCTCGGGCTGTCGGCGACGCTCGTCGTGCTCGCCTACGCCCTCTACAACGTCGTCTACTCGTCCCTCTCGTGGCCGCTCGGCGCACTCTCGGACCGGGTCCCGCGGCGGTGGGTGCTCGGCTCCGGCGTGGCGGTCTTCGCGGTCGTGTACGCGGGCCTCGCCGCTGCGGACGCGTCGTGGGCGGTCTGGCCGCTGCTCGCGCTCTACGGGTCGAGCGTCGCCGCGACGGAGGGTGTCGCGCGCGCGTGGGTCGCGGACCACGCGCCGCCGGACGCGCTCGGCACCGCCTACGGCGCCTTCTCGGCGGCGACGGGGGTCGCGCTCCTCGCGGCGAGCGTCACCGCGGGCGTGCTCTGGTCCACGGTCGGCCCGTCGGCGCCGTTCTGGTTCGGAGCTGCCTTCGCGACCGCCGCCGTGGCGCTACTGGCGGCGGGGCGGATGCGCCGCGTCGGCGGGTCGGTCGCCGGCTCTCACGTCTCGCCTGCGCCGTAGCGCACGGCGACCGACGTGAAGCCGAGCGCGCGAAGCATTCCCTCGAGCGTCGCCCGCGTGTTCTGCTCGCCGCGCCGGAGGAGCCCCGAGCGGTTCGCCGCAGCGGCGCGCAGCTTCTTCTCCGAAAGGACGTACAGCTCGCGGTCGTTGTTCGCGTCGTCGCCGAAGACGGCCCCCACGCGGTCGATGATCCCGCGCTTGCGGTCGAGGACGTAGCTCCGCTTCGGGTCGACGTGGACGTCGCCGAAGCGCGCGTGCGGCAGGAGGATCGTGGCGCGGCGACGGTCACGGGACACCGTGATGTCGCTCTCGTCGATCTGGTCGAAGTCGACGACGGCGTCGACCGAGCCGGCAGCGACGAACAGATCGCGCTCGCCCTTCAGGAACGACGGGATGAACCGCGTGTCCTTCTCGACGTCGACCATCACCTCGAAATGACCGGACGCCGCGTGGTAGTCGCCGAGGTTCGAGAGCGCCTTGAGCACCGCCGGCCGACTGCGGTCGATCGTGCGCTCGGTGAACGGGTTGCCCCAGTCCGGGAGCAGCCCCTTGACCCAGCCGAGCATGAACAGGAAGACGATGACGAGCAGCACGCCCGTGAGGAACGGCAGGAACGACCGTCCTTTCTGCACGACGACGACGGGCGACCCGCTTCCGCCCGAGACCTCGGGGCCGCGGCGGCGCGCGAGCAGGGCGAGCGGGATGCGCATCATGCCCAGCTACCCGCTCGCCGGCGTCGTCACGCCCGCCACGGTAGCGCGCGTCGCGCGAATCAGGCGGCCGACACGGCGGGGGCGCCGAGGCCGGCCGCGTCCCGCAGAGCGTCGGCCTTGTCGACGCGCTCCCACGAGAAATCGTGGTCGTCGCGACCGAAGTGGCCGTACGCAGCAGTCTTCGCGTAGATCGGGCGCCGAAGGTCGAGATCCCGCAGGATCGCCGCCGGCCGGAGGTCGAAGTGCTCCTTCACGAGCTCCTCGATTCGCGCCACGGAGATGCGCTCGGTGCCGAAGGTCTCGACGAGGATCGAGAACGGGTGCGCCACGCCGATCGCGTACGCGACCTGGATCTGGCACCGGTCGGCGAGGCCCGCCGCGACGACGTTCTTCGCCACGTACCGCGCCGCGTAGGCCGCGGAGCGGTCGACCTTCGTCGGATCCTTGCCGGAGAACGCGCCACCGCCGTGCGGCGCGGCGCCGCCGTAGGTGTCGACGATGATCTTCCGGCCGGTGAGACCGGTGTCGCCCATCGGGCCGCCGATCACGAACTTCCCCGTCGGGTTGACGTAGACGAAGTCGCGCGAGCTCCAGTCCGACTCGTCGACGAGCTCCTGCGGGAGAATCGGACGGAGGACGTGCTCGACGACGTCCGGCTTGATCATGGCGTCGACGTCGAGGCCGTCGCGGTGCTGCGTCGAGACGAGCACACGCTCGATCGCGACCGGGCGCTGCCGGCCGTCCGCATCCACCTCGTAGCGGACGGACACCTGCGCCTTGCCGTCCGGCCGCAGGTATGGGAGGACGTCCGCCTTCCGCACCTCGGACAGCCGCTTGCAGATCTGGTGCGCGAGCATGATCGGGAGCGGCATCAGCTCCGGCGTCTCGTTCGACGCGTAGCCGAACATCATCCCCTGGTCGCCTGCGCCGAGCCGGTCGAGCGGGTCGTCGTCGCCCGGGTCGTGCTGGATCTCGAAGGCCGTGTCGACGCCCTGGGCGATGTCCGGCGACTGCTCGTCGATCGCCACCACGACGCCGCAGGTCTCGGCGTCGAAGCCGTACTTGGCCCGCGTGTAGCCGATCGACGCGATCCGTTCGCGGACGAGGCGCGGGATGTCGACGTACGTCGACGTCGTGATCTCGCCGGCCACGACGACGAGGCCGGTGGTGACGAGCGTCTCGCAGGCGACGCGCCCGGTCGGGTCGTCGGTCAACACCGCATCGAGGACGGCGTCCGAGACCTGATCCGCGACCTTGTCGGGGTGGCCCTCGGTGACCGACTCGGAGGTGAAGAGGAAGGTGCGCTCCGCCATGGACCGAGCGCACCTTACCGAAGGGGTCAGGGGCTACGTCATCCGGACGCCGCCCTCACCGCGTCCCGACGAACGTCTTCAGCGTCGCGATCCCGCCGTCGCGGGTCAGGTAGAGGATCGCGTTGCGAACCGCGGTGAGGTCCCGCTGGGTCTCCGCCGGCACGCGCTCCCCCCCGAGCTCGGCGAGATCCTCGACGAGCGTCAGCGCACGGCGAGCGTCGAGATACACCCAGCCGCTCGTCTTCTCCGGCAGCCCGACCGCGTCGCGCGCGTCGCGGAAGCGGCGATCGTCGGCCAGCGACCGCCCGCCGCCCGCGTGCAGGCGCGCGATCTCGCCGGCGCTGTCGGTCACGACGAACCTGTCGCCGACCGAGCCGTAGTAGACGTCGACGGCCCCGAGCTCCAGGCGTTTGACGGGAGCGCCGTCGACCGTCGTCGGCTCCGGAGCGGTGCCCGGCGGCGCCAGGTGCCGCATCACGGCGTCGACGGCGGTCGCGGCCCGGCGCGGGCTCGCCGGCTTCGCCAGGAGCGTGACCTCGGGGATGGTCGCCCCGCGCGCGGCCGGGCGCACGTAGAGCATCCCCTCGCCCGCCAGCGCGCGAGCCAGCGTCCCGGTGCTGATTCCGAGCGAGCGGTCGAGCGAGGTCGGCGCGCCGAGTCCGCTGCGCCGCAGCCCCTCGAGGCCCGAGGCGAGGTTCCTGAAGGAGACCGCGAGGAGGGATCCCGAGGCGACGTCATCGACGAGCGTCGACTCGTACGGCGGACCGACGGGTGCGGTCGTGCCCGGCGCCGGTTTCGAGTGCACCTGCACCTCGAAACCGTCGTGCCGGGCGATCACGGCCGCCGCGGTCCACCGCGGGCTCACGGCCGCGACGCCTTTCGCGGCGCGGGCGAGAGCCGGAACGAGTTGCACGCCGCTGCCGCTCGCGTAGATCTTCGCAAGCGCGTGGTCCGGCAGCTGATCGCTCGCCTCGCGGTAGGCGCGGGAGCGCGCCAGCGTCGACGTCGTGTTCGCCACCCTCGCGAGCGTCGCGCGGCGCCGCGCGAAGACGACCCACCCGTCCTTCGTGAGGTGAAGGAGCCGGTTCGGACGGCGCGCGAGGACGCGCACGAACCGACGAGGGTTCGGCGGCCTCGCGAAGCCCACGGTCGGGCGACCCGCCCCGGCAAGGATCGCGACGTCGAGCCGGCGCCCCGCGACGCGGCGCAACGCGCCGACGTCGATGCCGCCGTCGGCGAGGGTCGCGGCGACTCCGTCGACGATGCCGCCCGCGGCGGGGACGTCGGCCGCGAACGCCTCGCCCTCCGCGACCTGCTCCGACGAGCGCCGCGTGTCGAGCGTGACGAGGAGCTGCGCGCTTCGCGGCACGAGGGCGGCGGCGGAGGTCGCGACCGCGGGCTTCTCCCCCGCTCCCTCGCCGCCGCACCCTCCCGTCGCCACGGCGAGCGTCAGCGCGATTGCGACGGCCGCGCCCGGTGCCGTGAGGGCGGCGCCGCCGCGGCGAGTCGGCCGCGGCCGTGGATCGTCGCTCACTCCTCCGTCGGCCTCCGCCCCATCAGCCCTTCGAGGAGACCGCTCAGCGGGAGCCCGCCGAGGACGGCACACACGCCGTCGGTGATCGGCAGCTCGACGCCGACGCGGCGCGAGAGCGTCTGGAGCACCGGCGCCGTCGTCAGGCCCTCGACGACCTGACCGATCTCTCCGCGAGCCTCGTCAGGGGTCCGCCCGCGGGCGATGAGCTCGCCTGCACGGCGGTTTCGGCCGCTCGGGTGCCAGCACGTGACGATGAGATCGCCCATCCCCGCGAGTCCGGCGAACGTGTCGGATTCGGCGCCCATCGCGTCTCCGAGCCGCGCCATCTCCGAGAGCCCGCGCGTGATCAGCGCCGCCTTCGCGTTGTCGCCGAGGCCGAGACCGTCGACGCCCCCCGCGGCGAGCCCGATCACGTTCTTCGCCGCCGCCGCGAGCTCGACCCCGACCAGGTCGGTGTTGACGTAGATGCGGAAGAGGGAGGAGTTGATCTCGGCCTGGAGCCAGAGCGCGAGCCCCTCGTCCTCGCTCGCCACGACCGTCGCCCCGGGCAGCCCGGCCGCCACCTCCTCTGCCATGTTCGGGCCCGAGAGAACGGCAACGCTCCTCCCGGTGACGAGCGTGGAGAGGCGTTCCCCCGTCGCGGGGTCGAGACCCTTCGTCAGGCTCAGGACCGGCGCAGTGCCGGGGAGCCGCGCGACGACGTCCGCGAAGACGCTGCTCGGGACGGCGACGACGAGGAGGTCGGCCTCGTCGAACGGCGCGTCCTCCACCGCCCTCGCGTCGATCCCGTCGAGCGGGACGTGCGACAGATAGCGCGGATTGCGCCCCGCTCCCCGGATCGCGTCGGCGTCCTCGGCGTGGTGGGTGGCGATCGTGACGTCGTGGGCGCGCCCCTTCAGCGTGACGGCGAACGCCGTTCCCCACGACCCGCCGCCGACGACGACCGCCTTCACGGCCGGTGCTTCGTGAGCTTCGCGTCGACGGGCACCTACGACCGTCTTCTGAAGTCGATCGTGACGGGAACCCCCTCCATCTCGAAGCGGTCTCGGAGCTGATTCTCGACCCAGTACCCGTAGTCGCGCGTGACGAGGCTCGTGTCGTTCACGGTGAAGCGGAACCGCGGCGGTCTCGTCGTGACCTGCGCGCCGTACAGGAGATTCAGCCGCTTCCCGCCCTTCGACGGCGGCTGGCGCGCCTCCCGGAGCTCTCCGAGGAACCGGTTCAGAACGGGCGTCGGGACTCGCGAGACGTGCTTCTCGTAGAGGACGGCGACCTTCTCCAGGACGCGCGAGATGCCGCGCCCGCTGACCGCGGACGTCGTGATGAACGGCGGGCGCTGGCGCAGCCGGCGCTGAAGCTGCGGCCTGACGTCCTCGATCGTGACGGTCGCGACGTCCCATTTCGAGAGCACCACCAGCGTCGAGCACTGCGCTCGCCGCGCGACGTCGGCCGCCGCGAGGTCTCCTTCGACGATGCCCTGGCTCGCGTCCACGACGACGAGCGCCACGTCGGCGCGCTCGGCGGCTTCGAGCGCGCGAAGCTCCGAGTAGTACTCGATCCCCTGGCGCTGCCGGCGCTTCCGGCGGAGCCCCGCCGTGTCGATCAACATGAACGTCCGGTCGCCACGCTCGAGGATCGTGTCGATCGCGTCGCGCGTCGTGCCGGGCACCTCGGACACGATCGTCCGCTCACCGCCGATGAGCGCGTTGAAGAGCGACGACTTGCCGACGTTCGGTCGCCCGAGGATGGCGACGCGGATCGCCTCGTCGCCGGCGGGGCGGCCGCCGCCGCCGGGCAGCAGGCGCACGATCTCGTCGAGGAGGTCGCCGGTGTTGTGCCCGTGGAGGGCCGAGAGCGGGAACGGGTCGCCGAGGCCGAGGCGGTGCAGGTCGAGGGCGATGTTCTCCTGAGCTGGGTCGTCGATCTTGTTCGCGAGCAGGAGAACGGGCTTGCGCGCGGCCCGGAGGATCTGCGCCAGCTCCTCGTCCCCCGGTGTGATCCCGGCACGCGCGTCGACGACGAAGAGGACGAGGTCGGCGTCGGCGACTGCTGCCCGCGCCTGGTCCGCGATCGACATCGTCAGCTCGTCGCGCGCGGCGATGTCGACCCCGCCGGTGTCGATCAGCACGAACTGCTTGCCGTTCCAGTCGCAGAGGAGCTCCTTCCGGTCGCGCGTCGTTCCCTGAGTCTCGTGGACGACGGCGGAGCGGGAGCTCGTGAGGCGGTTGACGAGCGTCGACTTCCCGACGTTCGGAAAGCCGACGATCGCGACCGTGCCGAGAAGGTCGCCGAACGCGGTGCCCGAGAGGTCGTCGGGCGTGCTCACAGCGGCGGAGACTCGAACCGGGGGCGGCCCCGGCGGTGGACATCGGCGAGCCAGTCGAACAGGGCGTGAATCCGACGCTCGATCTCGGCCGTGGCCTCCTTGTAGCCGCGACTGCCCTTCGGAAGCGCGTCGAAGTGCACGGGCGATCCGAACGCGACCGAGCACGGCGACCAGTCGGTGAGGCGCCAGAACTGCGTTCCGTACACCGCGACGGGGACGACCGGAACCCCCTCCTGCAGCGCGACCATCGCGGCCCCGGGCTGCGCCTTCCCCGGTCTGCCTCCGCGCTGGCGCGTCCCCTCGACGAAGAGGCCGAGCACGCGGCCGTCCCGCGCCGCCTGACGCATCAGGCGAACCGCCTCGCGATCCGACTCGCCGCGACGAACCGCGATCGTGCCGTGCCAGCGGACGAACCGCCCCAGGCCCGGGACGCGGAGCGCCTCGACCTTCGCGACGAAGTTGACGTTCCGCGGCGAGACGGCGCCGACGAGGGGAACGTCGATCCAGTGCAGGTGGTTGATCGCGAGGACGGCGCCGCCGGTCGGCGGCACGTGCTCACATCCGTACGTGCGCGCGCGCGTCGCGAGGAGCGCCGGCCACCCCATGTAGAGGCGCCCGACACGCCATGCGGGGTCGCCGTAGTTCACGGCGACGCGAGCGAGCGCTCGTGGACGAGGGCCTCGATCCGCGCGACGACGACTTCGACCTCGAGGTCCGTCGTGTCGATCTGAACGGCGTCGCCCGCGGGCTGCATCCGGGCCCGGTCGGACTCGTCTCGCGTCTTCAGGTCGGTCGCCAGCGCGTCCGCGCCGATGTCGGGCCTCTCGGCGCGGCGCCGTCGCGTGCGGACGTCCGGGTCCGCGCGCAGGTACACCTTGACGGCGGCGTCCGGCACGACCACCGTGCCGATGTCGCGACCTTCGATGACCGCGTTCCCGAGCGCGGCGAGCTCGCGCTGCCGATCCCTCATCACCTCGCGTACGGCCGGGTGGCGCGCGACCACGGGAACCATCCGGTCGATGCGCGACTGCCGGATCGCCGAGGTGACGTCCGTGCCGTCGATCGAGACCCTTCCGACCTCGTCGAACGCGATCGGGTGCTCGCGCGCGAGCTCGCCGAGCGGAGCCCCGTCGCCGAGCGGCAGGCCGCGCTGCATCGCGAGCCACGTGAGCGCGCGGTACATCGCGCCGGTATCGAGGTAGCGGAAGCCGAGCCGGGCGGCGAGTTGCCGCGCGACGGTGCTCTTGCCGGCGCCCGCAGGCCCGTCGATGGCGACGATCATCGGTGTGTGACGGATTCGAGGAGGTCGAAGAAACCGGGGAAGCTTATAGCGACGGTCTCCGCGCCCTCGACGGCGACACCCTCGCGCGACACGAGCCCGGCGATCGCACCGAGCATCGCCATCCTGTGGTCGCCGCGCGCGTCGAGCCGCCCGCCCCGTGGACGGGACGGCACGCCCGCGACGACGAATCCGTCGGGCCGCGCCTCGATCCGGACGCCGAGGCGGCGCAGCTCCTCGACGACAGCGTCGATGCGGTCCGTCTCCTTGTGCCGCAGCTCTTCCGCGCCCGTGACCTCCGTCGTCCCGCGCGCGAACGCGGCCGTCAGCGCCAGGAGCGGCAGCTCGTCGATCATCGCCGGGACCTCGTCGCGACCCACGCTCGCCGCGACGAGCGGCGACGAGCGGACCTGGATCGTCGCGACCGGCTCGCCCCCGACCGTGCGCCGGTCGAAGACCGCGATCCGTGCGCCCATCCGCTCCAGCACGTCCAGGAACCCGATTCGCGTCGAGTTGACGTTGACGTCGCGCACGAGGAGGTCCGAGCCGGCGAGCAACGCTGCGGCCACGATGAACGGCGCGGCCGACGAGAAGTCCCCGGGGATGTCGAGGTCGAGCGGGGGCAGGCGGTCGACCGGCCAGACGCTCGCCGCATGCGCCTCGACGCTCACGCGGACGCCGAGGTTCTGGAGGAGGCGCTCCGTGTGGTCGCGCGTTCGCACGGGCTCGACGACCGTCGTCGGCCCGGACTCCGCGAGGAGCCCGGCGAGGAGGACCGCGGACTTGACCTGGGCGCTGGCGACGGGCAGCTCGTACCGGATCGGCTGCAGGGGCCCCGCGGTGATGCGGACCGGTGCGTGGCCGTCGGTCGTCTCGACGCCGGCGCCCATCGCGCGCAGGGGCTCGGCGACCCGCTCGTGCGGCCGCGCCGACAACGATTCGTCCCCGACGAGCTCGAAGGTGCCGCGCTGTCCCGCCAGCAGTCCCGCCGTCAGTCGAAGCACCGTGCCCGCGTTGCCACAGTCGATCGGAGACGACGGCGGGCGCAGGCCGCGAACCCCTACGCCGTGCACGGCGAGCTCGTCGCCGTCGTCGTCGACCGTCACGCCGAGCGATCGCACGACGGAGATCGCCGACTCGGTGTCGGCGGCGCGCCCGAACCCCCGGATCCGGCTCGTCCCGTCGGCGATCGCCCCCAGAAGCACCGCCCGCTGCGAGATCCCCTTGACGCCGGGCACAGCGAGCGCGCCGCGGACGGCCGCCGCAGGCTCAATCCTCATCGAGCACCGCCGAGACGACGACGCCGTAGCCCTGCGCCTCGAGCAGGTCGGCGGCGCGGCGCGCCTCGCCCTCGCCGGAGACGAGCAGCGTCATCGTTCCGCCTCGCTCCGGCGACATGTGCTGAAGCTCGAAGTCGTCGATGTTGATCCGGTCTGCGCCGAGCGCCTGGGTGATGCCGGCGAGCACGCCCGGGCGGTCCGGGACGTGCACGCGGAGCCGGTGGAGCGCGCCCGGGTCGGCGTAGGCGCGTTCGAGCATCCGGCGGCGATTCGTCGCCGCCTCGCCGATCCACCGCGCGAGGAACCCTGCGTCGCCCGCGTCGAGTGCCGCCTCGACCTGGTCGATGCGCCGCCGGTGCTCGGCGAGCGCCTCTCGCACCGCCGTCGCGTTGTCGAGCAGGATGTCGATCCAGATCCGTGGGTTCGCCCCGGCCACCCGCGTCATGTCGCGGAGCGATCCGCCGGCGTTGAGCAGCGGGTCGTGCCCCTCGACGCGCGCCGCCCCGCTCTGGTTCACGATCACGTTGGCGAGCACGTGCGGAACGTGGCTCGTCAGCGCGACGAGCCGGTCGTGGGCGTCCGGCGCGATCGCGACAGGAGTCGCCCCGAGGTCGCTGACGAACCCGTGCACGAGCCGGTGCCGCGCCGGATCGGTCCGCGCGGTCGGCGTCACGAACCACGTCGCGCCCTCGAAGAGGTCGGCGGTCGCGTGCTCCGCCCCGCGCGCCTCGGAGCCGCAGATCGGATGGCCCCCGACGAATCGCGGCGAGCCGCCCGCGGCGGCGACGACCGTTGTCTTGGTCGAGCCGACGTCGGTGACGGTCGTGTCGTCGCGGCTTCCGCCGAGCACCGATGCCACCTGCGCCGGAAGGTGTGCGATCGGCGCCGCCACCACCGCGAGGTCGGCGTCCTGCAGAGCGTCGCCGAGCGACGACGCGCGCGCCACTGCTCCGCGCTCCACCGCTACCGCGAGCGCGTGGTCGTCGGGGTCCCAGCCGGTGACCTCGTCGCCCCGGCGCGCGGCGGCGAGCCCGACCGAGGCCCCCATCAGGCCCGTTCCGACCACGGCGACGCGCACCGCTCAGGACCGGCGCATCAGCTCGGCGACGCGGAAGGCGAGATCGAGCGACTGGCGAGCGTTCAGGCGCGGGTCGCAGAGCGTCATGTACCTGGATGAGAGCTGCTCCTCGAGGACGGCCTCGCCGCCGCCGAGACACTCGGTGACGTCCTCGCCCGTGAACTCCAGGTGCACGCCGCCCGGCCACACGCGCTCGCCCCGGCAACCGGCGAAGAAGCCCTCGATCTCGGTCATCACGTCGTCGAAGCGTCGGGTCTTCACGCCGCCGTCGGTCTTGAAGACGTTCGCGTGCATCGGGTCGCACAGCCAGACGACGGGGTGGTCGGCCTCCCGCACCGCACGGAGGATCGGAGGGAGCAGGTCGAAGACCTCGTTCGCGCCCATCCGCGCCACGAGCGTCAGCCTTCCCGGAACGCGGGCGGGGTTCAGGCGCTCGCAGAGCTCGAGCGTCTCCTCCGGCGTCGCCGTCGGCCCCAGCTTGACCGCGAGCGGGTTGTGCACGCCGGAGAGGAACTCGACATGGGCGTCGTCGACGCCGCGCGTGCGCTCGCCGATCCAGAGCAGGTGCGCCGAGCAGCAGTACCAGTCGCCGGTCGTGGAATCGCGCCGCGTCAGCGCCTCCTCGTAGTCCAGCACGAGCCCCTCGTGGCTCGTCCAGACGTCCACCTCGTGGAGTCGGCGCTCCGAGGCGAGATCGATTCCGCAGGCCGCCATGAAGAGGAGCGCGCGCTGGATCTCGCTCGCAAGGGCCTCGTAGCGACGGCCGGCCGGCGACGTCGCGACGAACTCCTGATTCCACGCGTGGACCTGGGTGAGATCGGCAAAACCGCCCTTGGTGAACGCGCGCACGAGGTTCAGGGTCGCCGCCGCCTGGTAGTACGCCTGCTGCATCCGCTCCGGATCGGGCACGCGCCCCTCGGGAGAAGGCGCGTCGTCGTTGATCATGTGGCCCCGGAAGGAGGGCAGCTCGACGCCGTCGAGCACCTCCGTCGGCGCCGAGCGCGCCTTCGCGAACTGGCCGGCGATCCGGCCGACCTTCACGATCGGAAGCGTCCCACCGTACGTGAGCACGGCCGACATCTGGAGCAGGATCTTCAGCTTCTCGCGGATCGTGATCGCGGAGAAATCGTGGAACGACTCGGCGCAGTCGCCCGCCTGCAGCACGAACGCCCGCCCCTCGGCGACGCCTGCGAGCGCCGCGCGCAGCGCGCGCGCCTCGCCCGCGAAGACGAGCGGCGGCAGCTTCGCGAGGCGCGTGCGCACGGCATCGGCGCGCTCGGCGTCCGGCCAGTCGGGCTGGTGCAGCGCCCGGCGCTCCCGCCAGGAGGAAGGCGACCACGTGGTGCTCGCGAGGGCCATTCGAAAGAGTGTAGTGACGGGCTAAGAGCTCGCTTCACAATGAAGTCTGTGCCGCCGAGCCGCGCTCGACGGCACGATTCTGCGTCCTCGGTCGCCCCGATAGTCCTGACTATCGAGACTTCCTGCGTCCTTGCCTCGCGCTCGACGATCGCGCCCCGGCGACGAGCGTCATCGTGAAACCGGCTCAACACCGGCTATCCTCCGGCCATGCCTCGCGCCTTCGGTATCCGGTGGTCATGGCGCCACGGGCGCGGCGAGAGACTGCGCTGACGCGCAGCGCCGCGTCCGGTTCCGCGCACCGACGACTGGAGTGAGGTGAAAGGGGCATGACCAGGATCTTCTCGGGCATCAAGCCCACCGGCGACCCGACGCTCGGCAACTACAGCGGCGGCTTCCGCCAGTACGCGGCCACGCAGGAGCGGGGCGAGGCGTTCTTCTGCATCGTCGACCTGCACGCGATCACCGTCGATTACGACCCCGCCGAGCTGCGCCGGCGGACGCTCAACCTGGCCGCGATGCTCTTCGCGACGGGTCTCGACCCGCAGCGGTCGGCCGTGTTCCTGCAGAGCCACGTCACGGCGCATGCGGAGGCAGCGTGGCTGCTGTCGGCGGTGACGAGCTACGGCCAGCTCGGCCGGATGACGCAGTTCAAGGAGAAGGGCGAGCAGCAGGGCTTCGCCTCCGCCGCGCTCTTCAACTACCCGATCCTGATGGCGGGCGACATCCTCCTCTACCAGGCGGACATCGTCCCGATCGGCGACGACCAGCGCCAGCACCTCGAGCTCGCGCGAGACATCGCGGAGCGCTTCAACACGCGCTTCGGCGAGCTGTTCGTCGTCCCCGACGGCGTCTATCCAGAGGTCGGCGCGCGGATCATGGACCTCCAGGACCCGCTCGGGAAGATGGGCAAGACGGGCTCGTCCGAACAGGGGACCATCCGGATCCTCGACGACCCCGACGTCGTCCGACGCAAGTTCAAGACGGCGGTCACGGATTCCGGGCGCGAGGTGCGCCGCTCGCCCGACAAGCCCGGCGTCACGAACCTGATCGACATCCTGTCGGTCGTCAGCGGCGACGCGCCGGAGGCGATCGAGGCGCGGTTCGACGGCCAGGGCTACGGCGCCTTCAAAGACGCGGTCGGCGAGGCCGTCGTCGAGCTGCTGACACCGATCCGACGGCGCTACGAGGAGCTTCGTGCCGACGAGCCCGAGCTGCTCCGCCTCTTGGAGCAGGGCGCCGCGAAGGCGAGGGAGACGGCCGCGCCGACACTTGCGGCGATGTACGAGCGGATGGGCTTCGTCACCGGGTAGAGGCGCGGCGAAGAATGTCGAGCTCCGCCCGGGTGAGCTCGCGCCATTCGCCCGGCGCGAGGTGCTCGACCGTCAGCCCGGCGTAGCGTGACCGGTGCAGCTCGGTGACGGGGTGCCCCACCGCGTCGAGCATCCGCTTCACCTGGTGCTTCCGGCCCTCGTGGATCGTGATCTCGACGCGCCCGCGCGAGAGGCGCCGCGCCCGCGCCGGCGCCGTCGGGCCGTCGTCGAGGTCGACGCCCTGCTCGAGCCGACGCAGGGCATCGCCCGACGGGTCTCCGACGACTCTCGCTTCGTAGACCTTGTCGACCCGGTACCGCGGGTGCGCCAGCCGGTGGGCGAGCGCGCCGTCGTTCGTCATCAGGAGCACGCCGGTCGTGTCGGCATCGAGGCGCCCGACTGGCACGACCCGCGCCGGATGGTCGACCAGGTCGACGACGGTCGGGCGGCCGTGCGGGTCGCGCGCCGTCGTCACGACGCCCGCCGGCTTGTGCAGCAGGACGTACGCGAGCGGCTGCTTCGCGAGCGGGCGGCCGTCGAGCCGGACGTCCGCGCCCGCCGGAACGGCGGTGTTGAGCTCGCCGGTCTCGCCGTCGACGGTCACCCGTCCCGCCTTGATCAGCTCGTCGGCCCCGCGGCGGGATGCGATCCCCGCTCGTGCAAGCCACGCGTTCAGGCGCATCGGCGAAGTCTCGCCGCACCGCCGGTCGTGCGCGGAGGATGCGGTCCGGGCGGCGTCGCCGCCGCGGGTCGACGGCTTGGCCGCGCCCGCCGCCGGGAGTAGGGTCGGCTCAGGTGAGGACGAGGCTCGTCGCGTATGCGAGCGGCGACGACGCGTTGCTGCTCTGGACCGCGGACGTCGTCGACGACGGTTGTCAGGGGTTCGCGATCGAGCGGAGGCTTCGCCGTACCGGCGCGACGGCCGAGACCCGCGAGTGGCTCGACAACTACGCGCCGCCTTTCCGGACGCCGCGCGGCATCGGGAGGTACCAGCGATCCATCGAGTGGCCGTTCCGGAGCTTCACGTGGACGGACCACGAGGTCGGCGCCGGCGACGTCGTCTCCTATCGCGTCGTGCCCGTGTTCGAGTCGGCCCCCGCGGGCGCCGGCGCGAGCAGGTGGAGCAGGCTCGTCGAGATCGGCGCACCGCGGAGCGCGCGTTACGAGCCGTTCTTCAACCGCGGGTTCGTGATCTCCCAGTTCATGAGCCGCTACCTCGACCAGCACTACAAGGGGCTGACGCGCACGCAGGCGCTCAGGCAGTTCAAGGCCGACGCCGCGCGTGTCGAGGACCGCCTCCGCATCTTCCTGTCGGGCGACCTGCGGACGCGGCTGCTCGCGCTGCTCGACGAGGTCCGGCTCGGCGACGGCCACCTGTACGCCGCGCTCTTCGAGCTCGGGGACGCGGAGCTTGCGAACGCGCTCGCCGCGCTCGGGCCGCGCGCGCACGTCGTCCTCGCGAACGGGTCGATCGAGGTGCGGAGGGACCTCCGCACCAAGCGAGCGCTCGAGACGGCGGCGCAGGCGCGGGCGCGCGACGAGAACGCGGCGCTGCGGCGAGTGCTCGTGGACGCCGGCGCCGACGTCGAGGAGCGGAACCGCTTCGTCTCACCCGGATCGCTGGCGCACAACAAGTTCCTCGTCGTCACCGACGCTCGCGGGAATGCGCGACGGGCGTGGACCGGCAGCACGAACTGGACGACGACCGGCCTCTGCACGCAGCTGAACAACGCGCTGCTCGTGAACCACGCGGGCGTCGCCGCCGCGTACCTCCGCCAGTGGCACGCGCTGCGCGATGCCGCGAGCGCCCACCCCGGCGACCTCGCGGTTGCGAACAGCGCGCCGACGGAGCTCGGCGCCGGCCGGCGCCGTGTCTCGGTCCACTTCACCCGCGCCAAGGATCGCGTCGATCTGAAGGCGCTCGGCGAGATCGTGCGGTCTGCGCGCGACGGCGTTCTGTTTCTGATGTTCATCCCCGGCGCTGCCGGCACCCTCGCCGACGTGCGCGAGCTCCAGACGTCGCGACCGGAGCTGCTCGTCCGCGGCGTCGTGAGCGAGCTCCCGCGCGGACGTGCGGACGAGAAGACGGGCACGACCACGTCCGTGCGGGTGACGGTCGTCGGCCTGCCCGACGCGCCCGCGCAGGTCGCCGACACCTTCGAGGTCGTGCAGCCCGAGGGGAGGTCGCACCCGACGACGTACTGGGCCGCCGAGACGACGCGACGCGAGTTCCTCGGCGCGGTCGGCCACGCGATCATTCACTCGAAGGTGCTGGTCGTCGACCCGTTCTCGAACGACCCGATCGTGGTCACGGGGAGCCACAACTTCTCCCTGTCGGCAAGCTCGGACAACGACGAGAACTTCATCGTCGTACGAGGCGACCGAAGGCTCGCGGAGGCGTATGCCGTCAACATCCGGAACGCCTGGCGCCATTACGCATCTCGTGTCGGCAACCCGCACGCGAAGCTCCGCGGCGTCGAGTACCTGCGCGCGCTGCTCGAGGACGCGCGCGGCGAAGGCGCGTTCTGGCGCCTCGCGTAGGCGCCTGTTCGCGTGCATCACCCCACCCGGCGTGAGACGCTCCCGACGCGCCGGGGGCCGCGCCTCGCTCGAATCTACTCGCGCTCGAAGAGGTCGGCCGCCCAGCCGCCGCTCTCGCGGCGCTCCGCACGGCGATATCCGGTCAGCGCCGGAGCCTCGTCGGCGAGGTAGCCGGACGTCACGAGCCGCGCCGCGTCGAGGCGCGGCGCGACCGCCTCGACGGCGCCGAGCGCGATGTTGGCGACGGCGACGTCCGCCGCCGGGAGCTCGTCGGCCGCCGCGTCGACGCGCCGCGCGTCGACGGTCACGTCGTTCGCTGCGGCGTTCGCGATCGTCGCGTCGACCGCGGCCTGCTCGACGTCGACCGCCGCGACCGGCTCGAAGCCGAGCTTCGCCGCCGCAATCGCGAGCACTCCCGACCCGCACCCGACGTCGAGGAGGCTCCCGCGAGAGCCGAGCGAGAGCAGGAGCTCGAGACACAGAGCGCGTCGTCGCGTGCGAGCCGGTACCGAACGCGCGGCCCGGGTCGATCACGACCGCCGTCGCGTCCGCAGGGGGCGTTTCCCACGGCGGCCCGACCCACAGCGGCCCGATCCGGACCGGCCGGTGGAAGTCGCGCCAACGATCCTCCCACCCCGCCTCGACGTCTGCCGCGGCTGCGCCGCCGAACGCGTGCCAGAGGCGCTCTTCGCCGCCGGCGTCCGTGTACGCGACGAGCTCGGTCGACCCGCCGCGGTCGACCTCCTCGAAGCCGCCGGGGAACAACTCGAGCATGACGGCGCGCGCGGGCTCGACCCGCTCGGCCGCGACCTCGACGCTCACGCGGCGGAGGCCGCTCAGCGGAAGGCGCTCTTCAGCTTCTCGAAGAAGCCCTCGTCGTGGCGGTAGGTATCGGAGTCGCTCGCCTGCTCGAACTCCTCGAGCAGGCGGCGCTGCTCGGCCGAGAGGCGGCGCGGGACGCTCACGTTCACGAGCACGCGGTGGTCGCCCCGGCCGAAGCCCTGGAGCACCGGCATCCCGCGGCCGCGAAGCACGCGCACCTGTCCGGGCTGCGTCCCCGGATCGAAATCGAGCTCCACCGGACCTTCCAGCGTCTCCACCGTCACACGCGCCCCGAGCGCCGCCTGCACGATCGTGAGGTCGACCTGCGAGAAGATGTCGTTGCCCTCGCGGACGAACCGCGGGTCGGGCCGCACGCGGACGAGCACGTAGACGTCGCCGGCGCGGCCCCCGAGGACACCGGCGTGTCCCTCGCCGGACAGCCGGATCCGCTGCCCGTCGTGGATTCCGGCCGGGACGTCGACCTCGAGCGTCCGCTCCTGGACCGTCCGGCCGGCGCCTCGGCATTCGCTGCACGGGTGCTCGATCACGCGTCCGCGCCCGCCGCACGCCGCGCAGGCGGCGGACCGGACGAACTCGCCGAAGACGCTGCGCGAGACCTGCTGGAGGCGACCGCTGCCACCGCAGCGGGAGCACGTCGTCGGAGTCGTCCCCGGCTGGACGCCTTCGCCGCCGCAGCTCCGGCACGGGATCGCCACCTCGACGGGCACCTTCACCTGGACGCCGCGCGAGGCCTCGGCGAGCTCGACGGTCACCTCGGCGGCGACGTCGGCACCGCGCGCTCGCCCGCCTCCGCCCCGACCGGCGCCGCCGAACAGGTCCTCGCCGAAGAACGCCGAGAAGAGGTCGCCGAGGTTTCCGAGGTCGAAGTGCGTCGGCGTGAACCCCCCGGAGCGGAGGCCGGCGTGACCGAAGCGGTCGTACAGCTGGCGCGTCTCGGCGTTCGAGAGGACCTCGTAGGCCTCGGACACCTCGCGAAAGCGCTCCTCCGCCTGGGGCTCTTCCGACACGTCCGGGTGAAGCTGTCGCGCGAGGCGCCGGAACGCCTTCTTGATGTCCTGCTCCTGCGCGTCGCGCGCGACGCCGAGCACCTCGTAGTAGTCCCGCTCAGTCGTCGACATGGGTCACATGGTGCCAGGGGCCGCGTACTCGTTCGAGCCGGAGCACCCGCCGCGCCGATGCAGCGTCAGCCCGTCAGTCCTCGGCGTAGACGTCCTCGACGAACCGCGACAGCTCGTGGGCCGCCGACCGGACGGAGCGAAGCGCCTTCTCGTAGTCCATCCGGAGCGGGCCGAGGATGCTGACGGCGCCGAGCGTATGGGTGGTGAGACCGTAGGTCGCGCCGACGAGCGCGAGCTCCCGAAAACCCGAGTGCTGAAGCTCGTCCCCGACCCGGACGAAGGGCCGCCGCGCCTCCAGCGACCGCGCGAGGACGTCGAGGAGCTGCGCCCGCTTCTCGAGCGCGTCGATCACGCTCCGGTACGCGCCGACTTCCTCCGCCCGAAGGTCCTGGAGAAAGCCCGCCGCACCGCCGACGTACAGCTGGCGATCCTGCTCCGCCGCATGCTCGAAGGGAGCGCGGATGGCGGCCAGGAATGACCGCTCGCGCAGGGACAGGCTCGGCTCATCGAACGCGCGGCGGAGCATCCTCGACCCGATTCGCACGCCCGAGAGCCGCTCGTTCAGGTATTCCGCCGCCCACGTGACGAGACCAGGGTCGACAGGTGCCTCGAACACCGCGCGCTGCTTCGAGACGGTGCCCGTGGACGTGATGACGACGACCATCACGACGTTCGGCTGCAAGGGGAGCACCTCGACGTGCCGCACCGTGGCGGATTCGAGCGGCGGCGCCGACACGAGGGCCAGGAGCCGCGTCACCTGCGAGAGCGCCTCGGTCGTCGCCTGGAGCGCGTCCTCCACCTCGGCGCGCGCCGCCGCCAGATCGAGCGGGAACTGGCCCGGCCGCGCCTCCGCCTGCGCCAGGAGCGCGTCGGCGTACAGGCGGTACCCGGCCTCCGTGGGTATCCGGCCGGCGGAGGTGTGCGGATGGGTCAGTAACCCCAGCCGCTCGAGCTCGGCGAACTCGGTGCGAACGGTCGACGGAGAGGCGCGGAGGCCGCTGCGCTCGACCAGCGTCCGCGACCCGACTGGCTGGCCCGTCGCGACGTACTCCTCCACGACCACACGGAGAATCTCGCGCTGCCGGTCCGTCACAACCGCTGCCATTCCTGCCCATGGTAGGCCGCCGGCGTGACCGCACGGCCCACCGCAGGTTGCGGGACCGCGGCGCGCCCTCGGCCCTTGAAGCGCGCGCACCGCGGTCGACGGTCGAGAGCTCCGGGCGGCCGACACCTACGGCAGGCGGGGAGGACGCGCGCAGCCGCGAGACGCGATCACCGGCGTGCGACAGCGCGCTCGCAGTCGACGACTGCGACGAGCGCTCGTCCGCCGCTACGCGAGGAGCGCTGCCGTCACGCCGCCGCCGACGAAGCGCCCGCGCGGCGTCAGCACGACCGCCCGATCGTCGCCGTCGACGAGGCCGAGTCCCCGCAACCGGCCGAGCGCCTGCGGGTCGATCGTGTCCTCGATCCCGTCGAGCGTCAGCGGCTCGTCGAGGCGCAGCCCGAGCAGGACGCGCTCCGCCGCACGAACGGCGGGCGTCAGCTCTTCCATCGTCCTCGGCGGCGACTCGCCGCGAGCGAGCGCAGCCACGTACCTTCCGATGCTCGGCGCGTTTCGCCAGCGCAACCCATCGATTGTCGAGACGGCGCCCACGCCGATGCCGAGGTAGTCGCGCCCGAGCCAGTAGGCGAGGTTGTGCCGCGCGCGGAGATCGCGCCCGCCTGGATTCCCAGCCCGGCAGAAGTTCGCCGTCTCGTACCACCGGTACCCGCCATCCGTCAGCGTCGAGACGACCAGCTCGAAGTACGACTCCATCGATTCGGCCTGGCGCTCCAGCTCGTGCCCGTGCTCGTGGGTGAAGCGCGTGCCCGGCTTCGCCTCGAGCTCGTACGCGGACACGTGCTCGGGCCCGAGCGCCAAGGCCTCGGCGAGGTCGCGGCCGAGATCGGAGGCGCTCTGGCCCGGGATCCCGTAGATGAGGTCGAGCGAGATGTTGTCGAATCCGGCATCGCGAAAGGTGTAGACGGCCCGGCGGACGTCGGCCGGTCTGGCAACGCGCCCGAGCACGGCCAGAAGGTGCATGTGGAAGCTTTGTGCGCCGACCGACACACGATCGACACGGTTTCGTGACAGCAGGCGCGCGAGCGAAGGAGTAACGGTCTCCGGGTTCGCCTCGACCGTCACCTCGTCGGCGTCGGGGAGCGCGTCGAGGAGTTGGTCGAGCGCGCGCGGGTCGGTGAACGTCGGCGTCCCGCCGCCGAGAAAGATCGTCTCGACGCGCGGGGCGAGCCGACCCGCCGCGGCCTCGACCTCGAGCTCGCGCATGACGGCGCCGACGTATGCGCCGTGGTCGGCACGCCGTCCGACGGCCGTCACGAAATCGCAGTAGCCGCAGCGGTGCGCGCAGAACGGCAGGTGGATGTACAGGTGGCGCGCGCCGGCGCCGGTCATCGCCGGGCGGACTCGTTCAGGTTCAGGACGGCGAGGAACGCCTCCTGTGGCACCTCGACGGCGCCCACCTGCTTCATCCGCTTCTTCCCGGCCTTCTGCTTCTCGATGAGCTTGCGCTTCCGCGTGATGTCGCCGCCGTAGCACTTCGCGAGCACGTCCTTCCGCCGTGCCTTGACCGTCTCGCGAGCGATGATCCGCGCGCCGATCGCCGCCTGGATCGCGACGTCAAACATCTGACGCGGAATCTCCTCCCGGAGCTTCTCGACGAGCGCCTTCCCGCGCTCGTAGGCGAAATCGCGGTGGACGATGAGGGAGAGCGCGTCGACGACCTCGCCGCCGACGAGCACGTCGACCCGCACGAGCGACCCCGGCCGGAACCCGACGACGTCGTAGTCGAAGCTCGCGTAGCCCCGCGTGCGCGACTTGAGCTGGTCGTAGTAGTCGAGCACCACCTCCGCGAGCGGCAGCTCGTACACGAGGTGCACGCGCTGCTCCGACAGGTACTCCATGTGGTCGAACCGGCCGCGACGGTCGTTGTTCAGCTCCATCACCGTGCCGACGAACTCCTTCGGGACGATGATCGAAGCCTTGATGTACGGCTCCTCGACCTCGTCGAACGCGTCGGGGAGATCCGAGGGCGTGTGAACCTCGGTCCACTCGCCGTTCATCGGGCGCACGCGGTAGGCGACGTTCGGCGCGGTGACGAGGAGGTCGAGGTCGAACTCCCGCTCGAGCCGCTCCCGCACGATCTCCATGTGCAGCAGGCCGAGGAAGCCGCAGCGGAAGCCGAACCCGAGCGCCTGCGAGGTCTCCGGCTCGTAGAAGAGGGCGGCGTCGTTCAGCTTGAGCTTCTCGAGCGCGTCGCGGAGGTCGGGGTACGCGTCGGAGTCCGTGGGGAAGAGCCCGGCGAACACCATCGGCTTCACGTCCTTGTACCCGGGCAGCGCCTCGCTCGCCGGGCGCTTCTCGGAGGTGAGCGTGTCGCCGACCCGGAGGTCCGCCACGTCCTTCAGGCCGGTGATGACGTAGCCGACCTCGCCTGCGCGTAGCGAGTCGACCGGCCGCATCGTGGGCGTCATGAACCCGATCTCCTGTGCTTCGAACTGCGTTCCGAGCGCCATGGCGCGCAGCTGCTCGCGCCGGTGGAACGCGCCGTCGACGACACGGACGAACGCGACCACGCCGCGGTATTGGTCGTACGACGAGTCGAAGATGAGCGCGCGCGGCGGCGCATCGGGGACTCCCGCAGGCGGCGGGATGCGCTCGATGAGGGCGTCGAGCACCGCCGCGACCCCCTCCCCGGTCTTCGCCGAGATCCGCAGGACGCGGTCGGCGTCCTCTCCGATCAGATCTGCGACCTCGGCGGCGGAGCCCGCGGGATCGGCCTGGGGAAGATCGATCTTGTTCACGACGGGGACGATCTCGAGGTTGTTCTCGATCGCGAGGTACGCGTTCGCGAGCGTCTGAGCCTCGATCCCCTGCGCCGCGTCGACGACGAGGAGAGCTCCCTCGCACGCCTGAAGGCTGCGCGACACCTCGTACGTGAAGTCGACGTGTCCCGGGGTGTCGATGAGGTTCAGCTCGTGGCCCTTCCAGATCACGCGGACCGCCTGGGCCTTGATCGTGATCCCGCGCTCGCGCTCGAGGTCCATCGAGTCGAGGAGCTGGTCGCGCATGTCGCGCGCCGAGACCGTCTCGGTGAGCTGGAGGATCCGGTCGGCGAGCGTCGACTTCCCGTGATCGATGTGCGCGATGATCGAGAAGTTCCGGATCTGGGGTTGTTGCGTCTTCTGGTCCATGCGTCGTCTACGCGCGTCTGCGCCCTCGGAGGGAGAGTAGCGCCTCGATTTCGCGCACCCGGAGCGCGCGGCACGCTGCGAGGTACGCGGCGCCTCCCGCGGCGAGAGCGACTCCCAACGAGACGACCTGCGCCGGCCAGCCTCGCCCGAGCACCTCGTCGAGCACGCGCCAGATCGGATAAGCCACGACCGCGAGCAGGACTGACGCGGCGAAGACCTTCGCGGTCGCGATCGCCGTCTCTCGGATCTCCATAGGACCGAGCCGGCGGCGAAGGACGACGAGGAGCGCCAGCGTTCCGGCGACGTTGACGACCGACGTCGCGAGCGGGATCCCCCAGACCCCGAGACGGAAGAAGACGAGGTCGAGCGCCGCGTTGACGCCGAGATTGCCGAGCGCGACCGCGGTCGGGATCCAGTTGTCCTGGAGGCTGAAGAACGCTCTGTTCAGCATCAGCATCGTCCCGTTGAACATCAGCCCGAGGCTGAACGCCGCGAGCGCGCCCGCAACGACGTGGGTCTGGTGCGCGTCGAACTCGCCGCGCTGGTAGAGGAGCCGCACCATCGGCACGGCGAGGACGGCCGTCGCGATGCTCGCGGGGACGAGGAGGAAGGCGATCTGCCGCAGCCCGACGGCAACCGTGTGGCGAAAGCCGGCGACGTCCGAGCGTGCCGCGAGCCGCGCGAGCGAGGGGAAGAGCACCGTCGCGACGGCGACGGAGAACATCCCCTGCGGGAGCATGTAGATCCGGAAGGCCTTGTCGATCGCGGTCGGCGCGATCTCGGGGTCGATGAATCGCGAGGCGAAGAACGTGTCGACGAGCGCGTTGACGTTGATCAGGCCGAGTCCGAGCGTCACCGGGAGCATCAGCTTCAGCGTTCGTGCGACGGCGGGATCGCGCCAGTCGATGACGAGCCGCAACCTGTCGTCACGACCGCGCAGCCAGGGGACGGGCAGCAGGACCTGGATCAGCGTCCCGACGAGAATCGAGCCCGCGTAGACGTAGAGCTCGCCGTCGGTGGTTTCCGCGCGGGGAACGCCGATCGCGAGCCCCGCGATGATCGCGAGGTTCCAGAACACGGGCGTCAGGGCCGGGATCGAGAAGTGGTCGTAGCTGTTGAGGATCCCGACGATGATCCCGGAGGCACCGAGCAGCGCGACGATCGGGAAGAGGACGCGCGACAGTCCGACCGCGAGGTCGACGTCGGGTGGGTGAAACGGCCTGATGAGGAGCGGCGCGACGAGCATGAAGAGGGCCGTGAGCGCGCCGAGGCCGAGGAGCATCAGCCAGAAGAGGCTCGACGCCACGCGCCAAGCGCGCTTCCGATCCCCCTTCTCGAGCAGCTCGCTGAACACGGGGACGAAGGCCGACGAGAGCGCGGCGTCCGCGACGAGCGCTCGGAAGAGGTTCGGGAGCTGGAACGCGATCGTGAAGTTGTTGATCGGCCCGCGCACGCCGAAGTAGTAGGCCGCCACCATCTCGCGCACGAGGCCGAGCACCCGTGAGAGTCCTGTCGCCGCAGAGAAGACGAGCGTCGAGACGGCGAGGCGGCGGTGCGGCGTCGCGGGGCGATTCGGTCCCGCCGGAGCGCCCGGATCGGCGGTCTCGCCGGCGTTCGGAGTCGTCACGCTCTCACCGAGACGGGCACGATACGCAGTTCGATCGGGGGCGACCGGGCCCCTGCTCTGCTACGATCGGCGCGCCCGCAGGAGCGGGCATTTCTACGCCTATGCCGAACATCAAGCAACAGAAGAAGCGCGTCCGCGTCGCGGGAGAACAGCGGCTGGCGAACCTCCGCTACCGCTCCACCATCAAGACGCTCTCGAAGCGCCTCGCGACTGCTTCCGAGGACGGCGACGCCACGACCGTCGCCGACGAGCACCGCAAACTCGTCCAGCTGATCGACCGCGCCGTCGCCCGTGGCGCGCTGCACCGGAACGCCGGCGCGCGCAAGAAGTCGCAAGCCGCGCGCCTCGCGCAGCCGCGGTCGTAGCGACCTACCGCGTCGCGGCCGGCTCTGCTTCTGCGCCTGCGGTGATTGCGACGAGCGCGCGTTCGAGCTCGAGGTCGGAGGGAAGGCGCGAGCCGCCCTTCAGCGCATGGTCGAGCTCGGAGAGCCTCACCGTCACCTGCCGCAGCTCCTCGCCCGTGTAGTTCCGCGCCTGCGAGAAGAGCTTCTGCACGTAGAACGGGTGCTGCTTCAGAGTCGTTGCCGCGTCCTTCGAGCTCACGCCGTCGGCCTGGAGCGCCTGACACTGTCGGATGCGCGCAACGTGATTCGTCAGCGATCCGACGACGCTCGGGATCGTCCGCGACCGCGGGTTCGCGGTCCGCTCGAGCAACGCCTCCGCGGCCCGGAGAACCCCGCGCACGTCGCGTGCTCCCCATGCGTCCGTCAGCGCGAAGTTCGCAACGCTGGCGCGAGGGGCGACCAGCCCTTCGACGTCGGTCTCGGTCACGCGATCGCCGTCCGCCCACGCCGATAGCTTGTCCGCCTCCGTCGCGAGCTCGTACAGGTCGTCGCCGACGAGCTCGATCAGCATCCTCGCGGCGTCGGGCTCGATGCTACCGCCGCGGACCCTGAACTGCTCGGCGACCCAGCCGGGGAGTCCTCGTTTCGGCACGTCCCAGAGGAGCACCTCGCCGACCGCGGCGATCGTCTTCGCGATCGGCGCCTCCTTCTTCAGCGCGCCCCCGACGAACGCGAGCGTCGTCGCGGGGGCGGGCGCCTCGAGGTACGCCGCGACGGCCTTGACGTCGGGCGCCTTCCATGCCTCCACGCCGTGAACGACGACCAGGCGACCGTCACCCGCGAAGAGCCCGAGCGCGTTGCACGCGGCGACGACGTCGTCGCCGGACGTTTCGCCTGCGTCGTAGGCGTCGACGGCGTCCGCCGCGAACCGCCCCCGGAGCCGCGCGACGGCGCGGTCGATCTTCGGCCGGTCCGCGCCGGCGATCAGATACGCAGCCTTCAGCTCGTCCGCCACCGTCGCCAAGCATAGGGTGCGCGGGGACGAGCGCCCCGCCGCCGACAGGAGGCGCTCTCCGCGAACGACGCGGCGCTTCCGCGCGACCGCATTCTCCCTTCAGTTCGTTCGCAACCGGCGCCACGCATAGAAGGCAACGCCGAGAGTGGCGACGAGCGTGATCGTCGACCACGGACCGTGGACTTGGGCGAATGGAAGAGACCCGAAGGCGTGCGCGCAGGCGGCGATGTACGCCGCCACCCACCCGTTGACCCAGGCGACGACCGCCGCTGCGGGCGGTGACACGGCGGCGAGCGCGGCCGTTGCGAAGGCGAGCACGAGCAGCGCCGGCATCGCAGGCTCGGCGGCGGCGTTCGCGGGGACGCCGAGAAGCGGCAATGCGTCGAACTGGAACCACAGGATCGGCGCAGTCACCGTTCCGCAGGCCGTCGAGACCGCGACGGCCGTCCGGAGCGTCCGCGGCAACGGGTAACCCTCGAGCCGCACTGCGATCGGCGGCGCCAGCGTGAAGATCGCCGCCACCGCCGCGAACGAGAGCTGGAAACCGGCATCGAAGACGAGGTACGGGTTCCACGCGAGGAGACACACGGCTCCCAGCAGGAGCACGTACCACGCGTCGCGGAGCCGCCCCGTCAGCGATGCCAGCGACGCGACCGCGCCGGCGATGCCGGCACGCACGACCGACGGCTGAGGCCCCACGGCAAGGACGTAGCCAGCGATCGCGGCCAGCGCTCCGATCTCCCCGACCCAGCGCGGGATCCCGGCCAGCCAGGCAACGGCGAGCACCATTGCGGCCACGAGCACGACGTTTTGACCCGACACCGCCAGCAGGTGGTAGAGCCCCGATGCCCGGAACTCGTCTCGCGTCTTCTCCGAGAGCGCGTCGTCGTCGCCGAGAACGATCCCCTCGAGGAGCGCTCTCCGCTCGCCCGCGAGGCGCGGAGCGATCGCCTGCGCGAGGCGCTCACGTAGTCGGTCGGCGATTCCGCCGAGGCCGCCGCGGCGGCCGAGGCGATGCCACTGGTCCACGCGGAGCACCACGTGGATGCCGTGACGGCGGAGCCACGTCTGCTCGTCGAACCCGACCGACGGGCCTCGCGGTCGCACGACCCTCGCGAGAACCCCGAGCACTGCACCCTGCGGAGGTGAGCGACCGCGCGGGAGCTCGAGCTGGACGCGCTCCTGTACGGCGGCACCACCGTACGACCGGAGCACGGCCTGAGCCCGGATTGCGAACTGTCCCCGGCGTGGTGGCGCGGTGACGACCGCGACGGCGCGGCCGGCGCGGCCGACCTCGGCGAGCATCGGGCTCCGGTCCAGAGCGTCGAGGCGCGCGCTCCCCCACCACCACCCGCCCAGGGCGAGGGTCACCGCGAGGAGCAGGAGGCGCGCGGTGGCGTCGTCGACGACCGCGACGGCCGCCGCGGCTGCCATCGCGGCGACGATCGCCGCCCCTGGAAGCCGCGCGATGTTCGCCGCCACGATCCCGCTGCAGCCCGCGCCCGCGAGGAGGTGCATCGGGTACCGGATCACGGCGCCGCCACCTGTCGGAGCTCCTCCAGGCGCCGGGGCCCGATCCCGGAGATCGCGTCGAGCTCGTCGATCGACGAGAAGGCGCCGTGCTGCCGCCGGTAGTCGAGGATCTTCTCCGCCGTGACGGGGCCGACACCCGGAAGCCCATCGAGCTGCTCCGCCGTAGCCGTGTTCAGGTGCAAGGGGCCGGCAGCGGCGGCATCACCCGCGTCCCCGCCGGCGGCCGCTGCCGCGACCGCCTGCGGCGCGCGGACAGGCACGACGATCTGCTGCCCGTCCGCCACCGGCGCCGCAAGGTTCACGGCCGCCTGGTCGGCCCGTCGCGTCGCGCCTCCCGCCTTCGCGACGGCATCTGCGATCCGCCGCCCCTGCGGCAGTCGATAGAGGCCGGGCCGCCTGACCGCACCCACGACGTGCACGACGACTTCGGCCCGTCGAACGCCCGCGGGCGCAGCTCGCGCAGATGCAGCCGGCGCCGGTGCCGGCGCCGGCGGAAGGACGAACCGCGCGGCGAGGACCACGATCGCGACGGCGCCTGCGGCCGCGGCGAGCGCGCGGCCGCGAGTGAGGGCGAAGCTCGGCATTCGACAAGGTTGCCTCCGAGACCGTCACATGTCTTCGACCGAGTCGCGCCGAATGTGCGTCTTGTCGTCCACAGGCGCCTGTGCGGCGAGAGGTGCACCGGTCGGAGGCCGCAAACGGTGGCCGCGCGCGACGCCCGCGGCCGCGCCGGCGCTACACGACGAGGTTGACGAGCTTGTTCGGCACGACGATCGCGCGTGCCTCGTCGCCGTTCAGGTGCGCCCGCACGCGCTCCGAGGCCTTGGCGCGCGCGACGAGCTCCTCGTCGGGCAGCCCGGCCGGAACCTGGATCCGGTCGCGCACCTTGCCGTTCACCTGCACGACGAGCTCGATCGTCTCGTGCCGCAGGAGGGCATCGTCTGCGACCGGCCACGGCTCCTCCCACAGGCGCTCGCGACCGAGCTGCGTCCAGAGCTCCTCGGCGACGTGCGGCGCGTACGGCTGGATCAGTGTGACGGCGGTCTCGGCGGCGAATCGGGCGGCCGGGTCGTCGGGCGAACGAGACAGGTCGTTCACGAGCTCCATCACGGCCGAGATCGGCGTGTTGAAGACGAACCGGCGGCCGATGTCGTCGGTGACCCGCGCAATCGTCTCGTGAGCCTTGCGCGCGAGCGCGGTGTCGACGCCCTCCGGCGACGGCGGGCGCTTGGCAGCCTCGTTCACGACGCGCCACAGCCGCCTGATGAAGCGGACGGTGGCCTCGATGCCGTCAGGCGTCCAGTCCATGTCCTGGTCGGCCGGGCCCTGGAAGAGGATGTAGATCCGGATCGCGTCGGCGCCGAACTGGTCGATCAGCTCGTCCGGCGACACGCCGCCCCGCGACTTCGACATCCGCTTGCCGGCGAGCTTCACCCAACCCTGGTGGAACAGCCGCTGAAAGGGCTCCCTTACGCCCAGCATCCCGAGGTCGTTCATCGCCTTGACGAAGAAGCGCGAGTAGAGGAGGTGTCCCTTCGCGTGATCGATCCCTCCGACGTACTGGTCGACCGGCATCCAGTAGTCGGCGATCTCGCGGTCGAACGGAGCCGACTCGTTGTCGGGATCTGCGTAGCGGAGGAAGTACCAGGACGAGTCGACGAAGGTGTCCATCGTGTCGGCCTCGCGACGGCCCGGCCCGCCACACTGCGGGCACGGCGCGTTCATGAACTCCTCGTTCGAGGCGAGCGGCGGCTGCCCCTTCGGGCGGTAGTCCGTGACGTCCGGGAGGAGCACGGGAAGCTCGTCCTCGGGGACGGCAACGACGCCGCACCGCTCGCAGTGCACGACCGGAATCGGGCAGCCCCAGTAACGCTGGCGCGAGAAGCTCCAGTCGCGCAGGCGGAAGTTGATCGCAGGCTTTCCCGCGCCGCGCTCGTCCAGCCGGTCGACGATCGCCCGCTTCGCCTGCTCGTACGGCAGTCCGTCGAACTCGTCCGAGGAGATCAGCCGCCCGTCCTCGTCGATCACCGGCCGCACCTCGAGCCCGAACCGCTCGGCGAACTCGCGATCGCGCTCGTCGTGTGCGGGAACGGCCATGATCGCGCCTGTCCCGTACTCCATCAGGACGTAATCGGCGACCCAGATCGGTATCCGTTCCCGGTTCACGGGGTTCGTCGCGTAGCGGCCCGTGAAGATGCCGTTCTTCTCGCGCGCCTCGCGCTCCGCGGTCGGACGGGTCGCGGCGACGCGAGCGTACGCGCGGACCTCCTCGGCCTCGGGAGTTCCCTCGGCGAGCCGATCGACGAGCGGGCTCTCCGGCGCTACGACGAAGAACGTGGCGCCGAACAGCGTGTCCGGACGAGTGGTGAAAACGGGGATGTCGAGCTCGAGGTCGTCGACGCGGAAGAGGATCTCGGCGCCTTCGGAGCGGCCGATCCAGTTCGTCTGGATCTTCTTCGTCCGCTCCGGCCAGTCGATCGTCGAGAGGTCGGCGAGGAGCTGGTCGGCGTACGCCGTGATCGCGAAGAACCACTGGGCCATGTTCCGCGCCTCGACCTCCGCACCGCACCGCCAGCACCGGCCGTCGACCACGTGCTCGTTCGCGAGCACGGTCTGGTCGTTGGGACACCAGTTGACCGGCGCCTCCTTGCGGTAGGCGAGTCCGTGCTCGAGGAACTTCAGGAACAGCCACTGCGTCCACCGGTAGTAGCTCGGCTCGTGTGCGGAGGCCTCGCGAGCCCAGTCGATCGCCCACCCCATCCGGCGCATCTGGCCCGTGATCGACGCGATGTTGCGCTCGGTGATCTCGAGCGGATGGCCGCCCTCGCGGATCGCCGCGTTCTCCGCCGGCAGCCCGAACGAGTCGAAGCCCATCGGCCGCAGGACGGTGAATCCGTGTCGACGCTTGAAGTGCGTGACGACGTCGCCGAGCGTGTAGTTCAGGACGTGCCCCATGTGCAGGTGCCCGGACGGGTACGGGAGCATCTCGAGCATGTAGAACTTGCGCGCGTCTCGCGCGGCGCCCGGCTCGGGATTGTCGACTGCGAAGGCGCGCTCGGAGGCCCAGGTCTCCTGCCACTTCGGCTCAATTGCGTGGGGGTCGTATGCGTCCATACCGTCCTCAGAGACGAAAAAGCCTCTCGCGTGAGAGGCCGTGGGAAGCTGTCGCGGCGTGCGCCGCGCGGCCTCCTGCCTTAACGAAGAAGCTGCTCCATCGCGGCATCGTAGCGCCGGAGCACGCGGCGTGCCCACCAGGTCCAGCGCCCGAAGGACGGGCGCCGCGCCGGCGGGAGACACGCCCGCACATCGTCACGTCGGTCGCGACCACGACGCGGGCCTGCGCGCCCGCGACAAGGATCACCCCTGAGGTTCGAGAGGGACGGCGCGAGCTACGCCGCGCGAGCAGAATGGGCGCGTGGACCAGTTGCTCCTCGGCCTCTTCCCGGACACGGCGCGCGTCGACGGCGGCGAGTTGACGATCGGCGGCGCCCGCACGTCGGATCTCGTCCGTGAGCACGGCACCCCGCTCGTGGTGTACGACGAGGCGACGTTGCGCGCGCAGGCGCGCGCGTACGCGGCGGCCGCACCCGACGCGCTCGTCGTCTACGGCACGAAGGCCTTTCCTTCGCTCGCAGTGCTGCGGCTGTTCGCGGAGGAGGGCCTCGGCGCAGACGTCTCGACCCTCGGCGAGCTGGAGTTCGCGCGCCGCGCCGGGATCGACGGCGGACGCCTCGTCGTGCACGGCAACAACAAGACCGACGCCGAGCTGGCCGCCGCCGCAACGGCCGGCGCGCTCCTCGTTCTGGACTCGCTCGAGGAGATCGACCGCGCCGCGGCGGCCGGTGTCGAGCGCGTGCTGGTTCGGGTGACGCCGGGGATCGAGGCGGATACGCACGAAGCGGTGCGAACGGCGCACCACGGATCGAAGTTCGGGCTTCCGCCGGCCGAGGCGCTCGAGGCGCTCCGCCGGGCGCCGCATGCGGTGGGCGTGCACGTGCACGTCGGCTCGCAGCTCCTCCACCTCGGCGCGGCCCTGATGACCGTCGACTGGCTCGCGACGTTCGCCGCCCGGGCGCGCGCGGAGGTCGACTGGACACCGCAGATCGTGAACCTCGGCGGCGGGCTCGGCGTGCGCCACGTGCCGGAGGAGCCGCAGTTCGCCGTCGAGGAGTTCGTCCGCGGGCTGATCGGCGAGCTCGACCGTGCGTGGCACCTGCAGGCGCTGCCCGATCCGCGGGTGATCCTCGAACCGGGGCGGTCGCTCGTCGCGCGCGCGGCCGTCACGCTCTACTCAGTCGGGACGGTGAAGCGCGCCAGCGCGGCGACCACGTACGTCTCCGTCGACGGCGGCATGTCCGACAATCCGCGGCCGGCGCTCTACGGCGCGCGCTATACGGCCGTGCTCGCGAACCGGGCGGACGAGCAGCCGGCCGGGCCGTATGCCGTGGCCGGCCGGCACTGCGAGTCGGGGGACGTGCTGATCGAGCGCGTCGACCTCCCCGAGCCGCGCCGCGGCGACGTGCTGGCCGTGCCGGCGACCGGCGCCTACACGCTTGCGATGAGCAGCGCCTACAACGCGGTGCCACGGCCGGCCGCCATCCTGGTGGCCGACGGCGCTTCGCGGGTGATCCGCCGGCGCGAGACGATCGACGACCTGCTCGCGCTCGAGGTGTGAGGTGGCCCCGGCGCTGCTACGGCGCCGCGACGGCGGGAGGAGCGAGAAGTTGCAGCCTTTTCACGGTCTCGTGACGGTTACGTCACGCGTGCAGGCGTAGGATTTGGATCAGGGTGGGTGGAAGCCCCGGGTGGGTGGGGCGCGGACCGTGTCGAGGCTGGGAGGGAAACGTTGGCCGTCCGCCGTCGCCGCGCCGTGCGATGCGTGGCGCTCGCACGGAGCCTCAGCCGGAGGGAGACGCTCTGAACGTTCGGTCGAGGCCCTGCTCGAGCTGCGCCTTCTCCGCGGCCGACAACTTCGACTTCGGGTGCCTGATCACGTAGTACCACGGCGGCATCTCACCGCTCCGGATCGCCTCGATCGCGTCGTCGAGCTCGCCCTGCGGCCGGTTCCATTCACTGAAGTTGAGCCGCGTGCGGCCGCCGTTGACGTCGTTCGTGAGCAGCCACGACACGGGTGCAACATTCGAGTACCACGGCCACTTCGTCACGTTCGAGTGACAATCGAAGCAGGCGTCCCGGGCCAGCTCGCGCGTTCGAGGCGAGTCCCAACGCGGTTCCGCCGTCACCGGCGGGTTCGAGTGCGCTCGACCGTATGGCACGAGCTGCGCCAGCGCGAACAGCGCCACGAGCGCTACCACCGTGCGCACAATCCACTTCCTCACGCGGCGATCATGGTCGCGCCGCCCCGGGCGGCACATCCGTTGAGACTACGGAGCGGACGCAGGAGCCGCGCAGCGCGTCCCGGCGCGCGGCGGGTCGAGCGCCACGAGCTCGGGGATGCTGACGGCGCGAAGGCCGCGTAGACGGATCGCCCGCAGGATCTGCGGAACGGCGTCGACGGTCCACGGGTGGATGTCGTGGAGGACTGCGATCGCTCCCGGCCGGAGCTGCGGCACGACGTTCCGAACCACCTTCGCCGCCGTCGTGCCCCTCACCCAGTCCCGCGAGTCGACGCTCCAGTAGACCTGGAGGAGCCCCATTCGCCGCACCATCAGGTCGAGCGCGCGACTCCGCCGCTCGTAGGGGGCGCGGAAGAGGCGCGGCTTCCAGCCGATCGCTGCGCGCGCGTCGTGCTGTGCTCGGACGAGGTCGAGCCACGCGAAGAGCGGCGGCAAGTCGGGAAGGCGAGCGTGGCTCCAGCTGTGATTCCCGATTGCGCCGACCGTCGTCAGCGAGCGCAGCACGCCGGTTCGATACGGCATCTGGTTCCCGACGACGAAGAACGTCGCGTGCGCATCGTTCGCGCGAAGAACGCGGATGAGCCGATCGGTGTACGGCCCCGGCCCGTCGTCGAAGGTGAGCGCAACCGCGTTCGAGCGGCCCCCGCCGCAGAAGACCACGCGGCCGCTGTGGACGAGCGCGGAGACGGCGCGGCGCTGCTCCCACTGCAGCGGGACGTGCGGTCGGCGAAGAGCGCCGTCCTCGCGCGAGGCCGACGCCGCGGGGACTGCAACGCCCGCGACGAGGCCGAGCGCGAGGAGCGCCGTTCGTCTCATGGAAGCGCCGGCCGGAGCACGCGCGGCGGACGGCGAAGACGCGCCTCGTTGACGTGCGGGTTCGACGGCTCCGCGAGCGGCGGGGCAGAGAACGACCGCACGACCTGCCCGGCGGGAGCGTCGCCGTACAGCGTGGTTCGCTGGCGCGGGACGCGACCGGCAGCGCGGATCAGTTCCTCCATCCGCTCCGGGGGAAGCTCCTGGCCCCAGGCGGCGCCGGCGGCGCGCGAGATCGACTCGTTCATGAGGGTGCCGCCGAGGTCGTTGACCCCGGCCTGGAGCGCCTCGACGACGCCGTCCGGGCCCGCCTTGACCCACGAGACCTGGATGTTCGACACCCACGGGTGGAGTGCGAGCCTGCCAACCGCGTGCATGAGCAGGAATTCGCCGAACGTCGGCCCCTTCCGCGCGAGGCCCTTGAGGTACAGCGGCGCCTCCATGTGGACGAACGGGAGCGGGACGAACTCCGTCAAGCCTCCCGTCTCGCGCTGCAAGGCTCGAACCGCGAGCAGGTGACGCGCCCAGTTCCGCGGGCCGTCGACGTGCCCGAACATGATCGTCGCGTTCGAGCGCAGCCCGTTTCGATGCGCCGCACGGTGCACGTCGAGCCACTGGTCCGTCGAGATCTTGTCGGGGCAGATCACCGCACGCACCTCGTCGTCGAGCACCTCGGCCGCCGTCCCCGGAAGCGAGCCGAGCCCGCCGTCGCGCAGGCGCGCGAGGTACTCGTCCAGCGGGAGCCCGAGCGTCGCCGCGCCCTGCCAGACCTCCAGCGCGCTGAACGCGTGCACGTGCAACTCGGGGGCGGCGTCCTTGATCGCGCGGACGACGGAGGCGTAGTAGTCCCCGGTGAAAGCCGGGTGTATGCCGCCCTGGAGGCAGACCTCCGTCGCGCCCCGCTCCCACGCTTCGACGGATCGGCGGGCGATCTCCTCGTGCGGCACGAGGTAGGGCATTCCGCGGAGGTTGCGCGCGAGCTTCCCTTTCGAGAACGCGCAGAAGCCGCAGCGGAAATAGCAGACGTTCGTGTACTGGATGTTGCGCGTGACGACGTACGTGACGACGTCGCCGCACATCTCGCGACGAACCGCGTCGGCCGCCGCGAGGACGCGGCGGCGTTCCTCGCCACGCGCTCGGAAGAGGCGGATGATCTCGTCCTCCCCGAGCTCGTCTCGCGTAACGAGCGGCAGAGCGTCCCGGCCGACGAGGAACGGGACCGCCGACACCTCGCCGGGTGCCCACGCGTCCTCGCGAGCCAGCCCGAGGGCATCGGCGGCGCGGAGCGCGCGCGGCAGAACGCGCGGGTCGAGCCACTCCGAGTCGAGGAACCGGGGGTAGACCGTGAGCCGCGGCGCGAGCTCGAGGCCTCGCGACTCCGTGGCCTCGCGCAGCCGAACCAGATCGGGCCACGGCGCCTCCGGGTTGACGTGGTCGATCGTGACCGGCGAGACGCCGCCCCAATCGTCGATCCCGGCGTCGAGGAGTGCGGCGAAGTCGTCGGTGAGATTCGGCGGCGCCTGAACGGCGATCTCCGGCGGGAGGATCAGCCGCGCCGCGGCGACGGTCCAGAGAAGCTCGTCAAGGGCCGGCTCCGGCGCGGTCGCCATCCTCGTTCCCGGCTTCGCGCGGAAGTTCTGGACGATCACCTCCTGGACCTGCGGTCCGGCCGCGGCGATCGCGCGGAGCGCGTGCAACCGCTCGGCGCGCGTCTCGCCGATCCCGATCAGGATCCCTGTCGTGAACGGCACCCGCGCCTCACGCGCGAGACGGAGCGTCTCTAGGCGCGCGGCGGGCAGCTTGTCCGGCGACCCGAAATGGGGCGCGCCGCGGCGCGAGAGCCGCTCGGCGGTCGTCTCGAGCATCGCTCCCATCGACGCAGCCACCGGCCGCAGCAGCTCGAAGTCGGCGCGGGTGAGGATGCCCGGATTGAGGTGCGGCAGGAGCGACGTCTCGTCGAGGACGGCCCGCGCGGCGCGCGCGAGGTACTGGATCGTGGTCGAGCAACCGAGGGCGTCGAGCTCCTCCCGCGCGGCGCGGTAGCGAAGCTCCGGCTTGTCGCCGAGCGTGAAGAGTGCCTCGCGGCAGCCGGCTCGCTCGCCGGCGCGTGCCACCTCGAGCACCTCGTCGAGCGTCATGTACGCCCGAGCGCCGCGACGCGGCGGGCGCGCGAACGTGCAGTAGTGACAGACGTCGCGGCAGAGCTTCGTCAGCGGGATGAAGACCTTCGGGCTGTACGTGACGAGCCGCCCGCGCGACCGTGCGCGCACCTCCCGCGCCTCGGCCATCAGCTCGTCGAGCGGGCGCCGGAGCAACTCCACGTGGCGCATCGTAGTTCTCGCGCCGGTTCTTCCTCAGCCCCCACCCTGGGTGGGGTGTCCGCCGCCCACGACCCGCCGGTCAGGCTACCTGCGGACTCGTGCCGTGTCCGTGGCAGGAACGGAACGATTGTGTGACTTTCGACGAGCGGCACGAACGTCCGTCCCGGGCGACCGCGAGCGCCGATGCACGCCGGCGCAAGTCGTGCACGCACGGTGCACGCTAAGCGTCGCGCCTGCACCAACTCCGCGCTGACGCCGCGCGCTGCCCGCGGCTACGGAGTGACCCGCGCGGCCGCCTCCACGGGATCGCCTGCCAGTCGCTCGACGTCGAGCGATGAATCGCGCCAGCGACCCCCCAGCGCGACGCGCCCTCCGGCGGCGAGCGGCTCGAGCGCCGCGTCCGGCACGTCCCGCTCGAGCGTGCTCGAGATGACGACGAGCTCCGGATCGAGGGTTCCCGCGGCCGCCGCGACCGTCTCGAGCGGCGTGTCGGCGCCGAGGCTCAGGATGCGCCACCCGCGTGACCGCAACGCGATGCCGAAAGCGATCAACGGCAGGTCGTGAAGCTCGCCCGGCGCGCACGCCAGTAGCGCACGGGGACCGACCCCCTGATCCCACCGCCGCGCGAGGCCGAGGAGGCGGCCACGAACGACGTTGCTCGCAAAATGCTCCTGCGCGATCGACGCCTCGCCACGCTCCCACCGCTCGCCGATCGTGCGCAGTGCAGGAAGGATCGTCCCCTGGATCGCGGTCTCGGGAGTGAGCTCCGAGAACAACGTGTCGAGGACGGACTGCGCGCGCGTCTCGTCGAGCGCGAGCAGCGCGTCGAGCAGCCCGCGGTCGTGATCGCCGGCCGTACCCGCGGCAGGCTCGCTCGCAGCGAGGCGCGCCGCCTCCGCCGCCGACAGCCCCTGGCGCAGATGAGCCTGCATGCGCACGATCCGCGCTTCGTCGTCCGAGGAGTACAGACGAAAGCCACCCTCCGTCCGCATCGGCCGGAGCAGCCCGTACCGCCGCTCCCACGCCCGCAGCAGCTCCGGGCTTACTCCGGACCGCCTCGAGAGCTCGCCGATCCTCACCATGAGCAGATTCTAGACAAAGACTTGACAGGCGTTCGTGCGACCGTTACATTCCTCGACGAAATCTAGACAGACACTGAACAGAAAGGGAGTCAGATGCGTAAGCTCGACATAGCCGCCCTCGCGCTCGTGATCGTCGGCGGGATCAACTGGGGCCTCGTCGGCCTCGCCGAGTTCGACCTTGTCGCCGCAATCTCAGGCGGCCTCGAATTCGGTGAGACGAACTGGTTCTCGCGGACCGTCTACCTCCTCGTCGGGACCGCCGCCGTGTACGAGCTCGTCCGGCTGCCGGCGATCGTTCGCGCCACCACCCCGGCTCCGGCGCGGAGCTACTGATGCGAGACATCGTCGAGAGTGCGAAGGAGGCCGGGTCGTTGCGCACGCTCGTGACCGCTCTCGTCGCGACCGATCTCGACGAGCGGCTGAAGGCGGAGGGCCCGTTCACGTTGTTCGCTCCCACGGACGACGCGTTCGCCGAGCTCCCAGCCGGGACGATCGAGCGCCTGCTCGTCGACCTCGACCGCTTGACGCAGCTTCTCGAGGCCCACGTCGTCGAGGGCGTCTCCTCGCCGGCTCTCGCCCCTGCCGTCGAGGTCATCCCGGCCTCGAACGGTGCGATCCACGTCATCGACCACGTACTTCCCATCTCTGCGTAGGAGGACTCCGATGCCAATGCTCCTGTCAGCCCTCGCCGCGGTCGCCGCGCTCACGCTCGGCGGCACCGCTGCAACAGCCGCACCAGTGGCGGCGAAACCGAACATCGTCACCACGGCCGCGAGCGCCGGCCAGTTCAAGACGCTCATCGCCCTGGCGAAGAAGGCCGGTCTCGCCGGCACCCTCTCGACGAAGACGCTGACGGTCTTCGCGCCGACGGACGCTGCGTTCGCGAAGGTGCCGAAGGCGACGCTCGTCGCGCTCCAGAAGGACAAGGCGGCGCTGCGGCGCGTGCTCCTCTACCACGTCGTCGCCGGCCGCGTGCCCGCGGCGAAGGCGATGAAGCTCGACTCCGCGACGACGCTTGCAGGCCCGCCGCTCCAGATCGGGATGTCGGGCTCGACACTCACCGTCGGCGGCGCCAAGGTTCTCAAGGCAGACGTGATGGCGCGGAACGGCGTCATCCACGTGATCGACCGCGTCCTCATCCCGAAGGCGGCCTGACCCGCGACCCCGACGGCCGAACGGCCACGTCCTGGTGACTGTCACTCGGACGTGGCCGTTCGCGACGCCCGTGCGGCTCAGAACCGCTCGCGGAGCGCCAGCACGTTGCGCACGAACGGCTTCGTGACCGTGTAGACGCCGTCGCGGCGAACCGCGGCCTCGCCCTGGTACCACGCGGCGAGCGCGAGCTTGACGTTGCCCTCGAAACGCTGCAGCAGGTGGCGGAGGTACAGGATGCCGACCTGCACGTCGCCGTCGACCGTTCGCGGAAGGGCGTGGCCGACGAGAACGTCCTCGACGAAGTCGCGCGTCATCGGCAGCGTCTGAAGCACCCCGCGCGCGCCGGCCGCGGAGACGATCTCCGGCTGAAAGCCGGACTCCATCCAGGCCAGCGCGCGGATGAGCGACTGCGACATGCCGAGTCGCACCGACCACCGGTCGAGGGTGTCGCGGACGCTCGACGGCGAGGCCGCGAGCGCCGTCCTGATGACGCGGGGCGCGGCGGCCGGAAGCTTCAGCCGGGCGCCGATCAGGATCGGGCGCGCGGGGTCGAGGCGGTTGGCGCGCGCGAGAGCCGCGACGGTCGTCGTGTTGCGCGCCGCAATGGCGGTGAGCGTGTCACCCGGCCGCACGACGTAGGTCGAGCTGTTGCTGACCGGCTGCGACTGCACCGGCTGCGACCGGACCGGAACGTCGGCCTGCAGCACGATCGCCGCGCGCGTGCGCGGGCCTGCGATGCCGTCGGCCGCGAGCCGCATCCGCTGCTGGTACCGGCGGAGCGCCGCCTCCGTCTCCGGCCCGACGTAGCCGTCGAGCGCCCCGTCGTAGAGGCCACGGCGGGTCAGAAGGAACTGCAACACGGCGACGTCGAGGCCGAACGAGCCCGCCCTGAGCGTCCGTTCGCCGAAGAGCGGCCGGCCCAGGGGGCCGAGCGCGAGGCGCGTCCGAACGTCCGCGTTCCCCGTCACCGGCAATCCCGCCCTGCGCTGGAACGCGCGGACGGCGGCGACCGTCATCGGTCCGACGCGGCCGTCGATCGGCCCGAGGTACAGCCCGTGGGCGCGGAGGGCGACCTGGATCCCCGCATGCTGCGGGTTCGCCGACGCGGCCCTCGTCCAGGCGAGTGCGACGACCACGACCAGCGTTGCAAGCACGAAGCGACGCACGGGAGACGAACCTTCGCCTCTCGCCGCCGCGTTCCTCCGTCGCGTGTTGCTCGTGGCACGGCGTCACGAGCGGCGGCCGCTACGGCCGTGCGGACTGCAGCCCGCCGAAGATCACCCAGTGGCCGGACTGCCAGCGCTGGAGGCCGACCTGGGAGATCGGAAAGCGGAACGTGGGCTTCGTCTTGACGTTGATACCGGGCAACAGGAACGGGTTCGACGGCTCGTTCATCGTCGTCACCGCGCGCATCAGGCCGGCGCGCGTCGGGTTCTTCCCGGCCCCCTTCAGCGCGTCGACGAACGAGTATGCGCTCGCCATCCCGGCCACGAGGAAACCGTCCTTCGGATTGCCGCCCGGCACGTACTTCTTGATGATCCGCGCCGCGAGCGCGGCGCCGGGATCGTTCGCCCACTTCGGGGTCGCCGGATCCTTCCCGAAGACGATCGAGATCGCGCCCTGCGCCGTCTTCTGCGGCATCAGCGCCATCACGGCCGACGCCGACGCGACATCGTTGATGTAGAGCTGCGGCTTCCAGCCGAGCTTGCTGGCGTAGACGACGGCCTGGATGGCGAACTTGCCGAACGCGAAGACCATCAGCGTGTTCGCGCCGCTCGCCTTCAGCTCGGCGACCTGCGACTGCACGTCCGAGGCGGTCGGGTCGTAGGCGACCTCTTTCACGAGCAGCTTCCGGTTCTTGCCGAGCCCCTTCTTGAGGCCCGCGAGGAGGTCCTTGCCGTAGTCGTCCTCCTGGTAGAGGACGCCGATCTTCGCGCGCTTCGGGTTCGAGGCGAGAACGTGGCGCGCATAGATCTCGCCCTCCTCCCCGTACGGCGGCAGGTACCCGATCGTGTACGGGTAGCGCTTGTAGTCGCGGCCGAACGTCGTCGCGCCGGCGGCCGAGAACACCACCGGGACCTTCGAGGCGTTGGTGAAGTCGCGGATCGCGAGGTTCGAGTTCGTCCCGACGACCGAGAAGAGCGAGAAGACCCCGTCCTGCTGGATCAGCTCGCGTACGTTCTGCACCGTCCGCGCCGGGTCGTAGCCGTCGTCGAGGTAGGTGAACGCGATCTTGCGCCCGTTGACGCCGCCGCGCGCGTTGACGTACTTGAAGTACGCCTCGGCGCCGCGCAGGACTCCGGCGGCCGCGGCGGCCTCGCCCGTGAGGGGGCCGCTCGACCCGATCAGGATCCGGTCCTTGGAGACGCCGGGGTCGGCGGTGCCGCCCGCAAGCGCGGCGGGGACGACGACCAGCACGAGGAGAAGAACGACGATCCGCTTCATGACCCGGCGTTAGGACCGAGAGTACAGCCGGTTTGTTAGGCGTGAGAGGAGCGGCAGGAGGATCATCACGCCGACGAGGATCGCGCCGAAGAAGAACGTCCTCGGGCCGCCGGACTTGGCGTCGACCGCCGGCACGAGATCGACGAGATCCGGCAGGAACTGGATGAGGAGCGCGCCGAGGAGCGCGCCCCAGATCGAGCCGTAGACGCCGACGACGGCGCCGACGAGCAGGTAGAGCGAGAGCGTGATCGGGAACGTGTCGGGGCTGACGAACGTCGCGATGATCGCGTAGAGGGCGCCCGCGACCCCTGCGTAGGCCGACGAGACCCCGAACGCGAGCACCTTGTAGGTCGAGCGATTGATCCCGGACGCCGCCGCGGCGAGCTCGTTGTCGCGGATCGCGGTCAGCGACCGGCCGAACTTCGACGACAGCAGCCACCACGCGACGAGGTAGAGCGGAATCGCGATCGACCAGCAGAGCGCGTAGAGCCAGTCGTTGTTCGTCAGCGCGTGCCCGCCGATCGTGACCCCGACGCCGTGCCCAGTCAGCTGCGAGAAGAGCGAGAGGCCCGTCGACCCGCCCGTGAGCCCCTCGAACCGCTTCAGGATCGTCGGCAGCGCCACCGCTATCCCGAAGGTCGCGAGCGCGAGGTAGAGCCCGCGCAGGCGGAGAGCGGGTATGCCGACCACGATCCCGACGCCGAAACCGACCACTCCGGCGGCCGGGATCGTCCAGAGGTCGCGGACGCCGTGGTCGACCATCAGGATCCCGGTCGCGTAGCCGCCGATCGCCATCAGCGCGCCGTGGCCGAGCGAGATCTGGCCGCTCGTGCCCGTGAGGATGTCGAGGCCGACGATCGCGATGAAGTACGCGGCGACCGTCGCGAGCTGCACGGCCCGGAACTGCGAGACGAGGAACGGCAGCGCGATCACGACCGCCGTGCCGGCCGCGACCGCGGCCCACTTCGCAACGAGGGTGCGACTCACACCCGCTGCACCGCCTGGCGCCCGAACAGGCCCGCCGGCCGAACGAGGAGCACGACGAGGATGACGGAGAGCGCCGTCGCGAGCCGGAGCTGCCCTCCGACCCAGTCGACGTAGGTGCCGACCAGGTTCAGGAGCACGCCGAGGATCAGCCCGCCGACGACCGCGCCGAGCGGCGACTCCATCCCGCCGAGCACCGCGGCCGCGAACGCGTACAGGAGGACGCTCTGCATCATGTTCGGCTCGAGGAAGAGCGCAGGCGCCGCCATCACGCCGGCGACGCCCCCGAGGACGGCGGCGAGGCCCCAGCCGAGCGCGTGCATCCGCGACACGCGGATGCCGACCAGCCGGGACTCCCGCGGGTTCGCCGCGGCCGCGCGCAGGCCGAGGCCGACCTTCGTCCGCGAGAAGAGCAGCCACATCAGCCCGATCACGACGAGCGAGACGGCGATCACGCCGAGGTCCTGCTTCGAGAAGCGGACGCCGCCGACGTCGATCGGCTCGGTCGAGAAAGGGCCTTCGAACTGCTTCGCAGCGCCGCCCCAGATCCACGTGGTGAGCCCGTTGAGCGCGATCAGCAGCCCGATCGTGAGGATGACGACCGACAGGACGGGCGCCCCCGCGAGCGGCCGGATGAGCGCCGTCTCGATCGCGACGCCACCGCCGAACGAGAGGACGAGCGTGATCGCGAACGCAAGCCAGAACCCGAGGCCGTGATCGATCAGCGACCAGCACACGAACGCCGACAGCGTCGCCATCTCGCCCTGGGCGAAGTTGACGACCCCGGTCGAGCGGTAGATCAGCACCAGCGCCAGCGCCAGCGACCCGTAGATGCCTCCGGACGCGAGCCCCGACACGACCTGCTGCAGCAGCTCGGTCACCCGCGGGGCCTCAGTAGCCGAGGTAGCTCTGCCGCACCGACGGGTGCTCGCGCAGCTCGGCGGCAGGCCCGTCGACGACGACGCGCCCCGTCTCGAGGAGATACGCGCGCGCCGCGTGCTGGAGCGCGAGCACCGCATTCTGCTCGACGACGAGGACCGTCGTCCCGTCCTCGTTCATCCGCCCGAGCGCAGCGAAGATCTCGCGCACGACGAGCGGGGCGAGACCGAGGGACGGCTCGTCGAGGAGAAGCAGCCGCGGGCGCGCGACGAGTGCACGGCCGAGCGCGAGCATCTGCTGCTCGCCACCCGAGAGCGTCCCCGCCTGCTGGCCCCGCCGCTCCTCGAGCCGCGGAAAGAAGTCGAACACGCGGCGCAGGTCGTCGTCGATCGGGCCGCGACGGGTCCACGCGCCGAGCCGGAGGTTCTCGTCGACCGACAGCGACGCGAACGTGCCCCGGCCCTCCGGCACGTGAGCGATCCCGAGCCTCGCCATCGCGTCAGGGGAGTGGCGCCTGACGCGGTTGCCGTCCACTACGACGTCGCCGGTCGTGCGAACGGTCCCGGACACTGCGCGCAGCGTCGTCGTCTTCCCCGCGCCGTTCGCGCCGAGAATCGACACGAGCTCGCCTTCCTCGACCGCGAGCGTCACGCCGTGCAGGACCTTGAGAGCGCCGTAGCGGGCGTCGACCCCGCGCAGCTCAAGGAGCGGCAAGCCGCTCCCGGAGCCGGTCGAGCCGCTCGTCGTCGACGCCGGCCGCGCCGAGGTATCCCTCGACCCCGCCGAAGCGGCCGTCGAGCTCGGCCAGCGTCTGCAGCATCGCCTCGGCCGGCGTCGTCGTCAGCGCGCGCCGCCACCGCCGGTCGCGCTCGTCCTCCGCCCCGTCGATCCAGGCCTCGGCGTCCCAGGCGCCCGCGAGGTTCGCGGCCGAGAGCGCGTAGTCGGCGGCGATCTCAACGTCGGGTACGCCCACGAGCGAGAGCACGAGCGCGACGACCATCCCGGTGCGGTCCTTGCCGCCGGCGCAGTGGACGCAGACCGCCCCCGCCGGCGCGTCGGCCACCGCCTCGACCGCTCGTGCGAACCCCGCCGCGTGCAGGTCGAGCATGTCGACGTAGTGCGCGGCGAGGAGCGCCGCGTCGTCCGCGAGCCCGTCCGCCCGCTCGAGGAACTGCATCCAGTAGTCGTCACTCGGCTCCGGGCCGAGGAGCGAGACGTGGACGACTTCGACCGGCGCCTCGTACCCCTCCTCGTCGAGCTCGACCTGCCACCGCAGATCGACAATGCGGCGGACGCCGTCGGCAACGAGCGCATCCCACCCCGACGCGGTGAGGCGACCGAGGTTCGCGGCCCGCACGAGCGCCCGCTCGCGCGTGTGCGTGTCGCCCGCCGCCGGCAGCCCGCCGAGGTCGCGGACGTTGACGCACCCGTCCCACACGAGCGTCCTCGTCACGGCTCGGTTCCCAGATACGCCGCCACGACCGCCGGGTTCGCCTGCACCTCGGCCGGCGTCCCCTCGGCGATCTTCCGGCCGAAGTCGAGCACGTGGATGCGGTCGGCGATCCCCATCACGAGCCCCATGTGGTGCTCCACGAGCACCACCGTCATGTCGAAGTCGTCTCGCAGGCGGCGGACGAACGCGCCGAGCTCGTTGACCTCCTCGTGGTTGAGGCCGCCCGCCGGCTCGTCGAGGAGGAGCAGGCGCGGCTCGGCGACGAGGGCGCGCGCGAGCTCGACGCGCTTCAGCGTCCCGAACGGAAGCCCCGTCGCCGGTTGCGACTCGAGCCACCGGACGCCCACATAGTCCAGGACCTCGCGCGCACGGGCCCGCGCGCGCCGGCCGCGAAATGCGCGCGTTCGAGTGTGCGCGCCGACGAGGACGTTGTCGAGCACGCTGAGCGATGGGAAGAGCGCGACGTTCTGGAACGTGCGCGCGATTCCGCGACGCACGACCCCGTGCGGCGGCGTGCGCAGCAGCGTCCTGCCGGCGAATCTGAGGTCGCCCGCGTCGGGCTTGTAGAGCCGCGTGATCACGTTGAACAGCGTCGTCTTCCCGGCGCCGTTCGGCCCGATCAGGCCGACGATCTGCCCCTGCTCGACTTCGAGGGAGACGCCGTCGACGGCGACGATCCCGCCGAAGCGACGCGTGACGTCGGTGACCGCGAGCAACGCCATCCGGTCGGGAGCTTAGAGCGCCCTCCACGATGACTACGGGCAGACCGCAAAGAGGGCTGGCGGCGGCGGGTCAGTATCCTTCGGAAGGGGGTGCTTCCTCCGTCGTCTGTTCCGGGCTTGCTAGGGCCTTCATGCGTCGAGTGCACCTCCTTCCTCTGTTTGGACCCTGCGCGTCACTCCCCCACGGCGGCCGTGGCCGCGGCCTCGCCGGCTCTTCTGTCTAAGCAGCGAGGTCCGCCGGATCCGTCACGGGAGCGCGGCAGGCGAAGCGCTCGCAGACGTAGACGGCCGGCCTGCCGTCGACGAGGCCCTTCCCGACGAGCAGCGGGACGTCCTCGGAGGGCCCGAACGCGACCACGGCCCGGGGATCCCAACGCGCGAGCGCCGCCTCGGCGACATCGGAGTCGACGGGCCCCACGATCGCGATCTCGCGCCGCGGGGCGAGGTGGAGGTCGAGCGCGACGAGTGACCACGCGAACGCCGACGGCGCCCTGACGACCGCATCCCGCAGCAGCCGCAGGACCGACACCGCGCGGCGCTCGAGCTCGTCGTCGCCGAAGACGCGCGCGAGGCGGAGTAGCACGTAGGAGAGCATTGCGTTCCCGCTAGGCGTCGGGTGGTCGTCGAGGTCCTTCCTGCGCGCAACGAGGCGCTCGCCGTCGCGCGATGTCTGGAAGAAGCCGCCCTCGTCGTCGTCTCCGAAGAGGCCGACGGCAAGTGTTGCCAGCCGGTGGGCCTCGCGGAGCCACCGGAGCTCGCCCGTGGCGACGTGCAGCTCGTACAGGCCGTTCGCGACGTCGGCGTAGTCCTCGAGGTAGCCGGTCCCCTTCGCGACTCCCTCGCGCCACGTGCGGTGAAGGCGGCCGTCGGGGGTCGAGAGCGGCCCGAGCAGGAACTCGCCGAGTCGCCTCGCGGCGTCGAGCCAGTCCCGGCGGCGGAGAACGCGTCCGCACTCGGCGAGGGCCGCGAGCGCGAGGCCGTTCCACGACGCGACCGCCTTGTCGTCGCGCAGCGGCTTCGGCCGCCGTTCGCGGACCTCGTGCAGCCGCGACCGCGTCTCCTCGTCCAGCTCGCCGCGGAGGACGTACCGGCCGTGCTCGAACGGCTGCAGCAGCTCGTCGGGCGCGTCCTCCCCGGGCGCCCACGTGAACGTGAGGCCTTCGACGCCGTCGGTATCGGCATCCTGCGACGACGAGAAGCCGCCGCCGTCGAGCGCGAGCTCGCGCAAGACGTAGTCGAGCGTCCCCTCGGTCACGCGCCGGTAGCGCTCGTCGCCGAGGACGACCCAGCCGTGGAGGTAGACCGGCGCGAGGAGCGCGTTGTCGTACAGCATCTTCTCGAAGTGCGGCACGAGCCAGCGCTCGTCGACGGAGTACCGATGGAAACCGCCGCCGACCAGGTCGTACAAGCCGCCGGCCGCCATCGCGTCGAGCGTCCGCCGCGTCATCTCCGTCTCGCCGCGCCGCAGCAGGAGCTCGAGCGTCGAGGCGGGCGGGAACTTCGGCGCGCTGCCCCAGCCGCCCCACCGTGCGTCGAATCCGGCCGCGAGCCCGCGCGTCGCCGCGCCGAGAACGTCGTCTGTGAGCGGCTCGCGCGACGGCCGCAGCCGCGCGCCCGAGCGAACGTGGTCGGTCAACTCCCGCGCCGTGCGGTCGACGTCGGCCCGCTTGTCGCGCCACGTCTCGGCGACGGCGCGGAGGACGTCGGAGAAAGCCGGCATCCCGTGCCGCGCCTCGGGCGGGAAGTACGTGCCGCCGAAGAACGGCTCGCCCGCAGGCGTGATGAAGACGGTCATCGGCCATCCGCCGTGCCCCGACAGCGCCACGACGGCGTCCATGTACACCGCGTCGAGGTCCGGCCGCTCCTCGCGGTCGACCTTCACGTTCACGAACAGGTCGTTCATGATCCGTGCGGTCGCGGCGTCCTCGAACGACTCGCGCTCCATGACGTGGCACCAGTGGCACGCGGCGTAGCCGATGGAGAGCAGGATCGGAACGTCGCGCTCGCGAGCCGCCGTCAGCGCCTCGTCGCCCCACGGGTACCAGTCGACCGGGTTCCCGGCGTGCTGGAGGAGGTAAGGGCTCGTCTCCTGGGCGAGGCGGTTCACGGGCGATTACCGTTCCCGCGGTGAGCACGACGATTCCTTCCGGCACCGTCACGTTCGTCTTCACCGACATCGAGGGGTCGACGCGCCTGTTGCAGGAGCTCGGCGACCTTTACGCCGAGGTCGCGCGCGACCACCGCCGCATCGTGCGCGACGCCTTCGCGGCCCGCGGCGGCGCCGAGGTCGACACCCAGGGAGACGCGTTCTTCTTCTCGTTTCCGCGCGCGACCGATGCGGTCGCCGCAGCCGTGGAGGCGCAGCGCGCGCTCGCGTCGCACGGGTGGCCCCGGGGGAGCGAGGTTCGGGTTCGGATGGGTCTGCACACGGGGGAGCCGCAGGTCGGCGACGAGGGGTACCTCGGCCTCGACGTCGTGCGCGCCGCCAGGATCTCCGCCGCCGGCCACGGCGGCCAGATCCTCATCTCGGAGACGACGCGCGCGCTCCTCGGCAACAAGCTGCCCGACGGCGTCTCGGTGCACGACCTCGGCGAGACGTCGCTGAAGGACATCCAGCACGAGCACGTCTACCAGGTCTCCTTCGCAGGTGGGCCGACCGAGTTCCCGCCGCTCAAGGCGGAAGGGCCGAAATCGTCGGGGGAAGCGCTCGCCGAGCGGATCCACGCCCACGTCGAGCGCCAGCTCGAGCAGGCGTTCACGGACGCGACGGCGAACGTGCCGGGCGACCGTGGGCGCTCGCGGTCGCAGGGACGATCGACGACGGTCGTCGTGCTCGCGGTTGCCGCCGTCGCGCTGGTCGTCCTGCTGCTCCTCAAGCTCGTTCTCTGACCTTGCGGAAGCCCTCGGACGCCCCCGCGATCAAGAAGGCGACCCCGAGCGCGACCAGAAGGGCGAGCCACGGACGGTCCTCGAATGTGCGGCCGCCGAGGTAGCCGAGCAGGCCGCCGTACACCGCCCAGCCGATCGCCGCGAGGAACGCGAACGGGATGAAGACCCGCAGCGGGAAGCGCGTGAGGCCCGCGCTGAAGGTCGTCGCGGTGCGACCGCCGGGGATGAAGCGCGCGACGAGGATGAGCGTGCCGCCCCGCCGGTCGAGCTGGCCTCGCGCCCAGTCGATGGTCGCCTTTCCTCGCCGCCCGTCGAAGAACCGCCGCTGCACCGGCTGCCCCGCGTAGCGGCCGATCGAGCACGAGATGGAGTCGCCGACGAACGCGCCCGCCGCGGCGGCGGCGATCACCCACGCGAGCGACAGGTCGCCGACGACCGCAAGTAGCCCGGCCAGGATCACGGCCGACTCGCTCGGGAGGACGGGAAAGATCGCGTCGCCGGCCGCCACGGCGAACAGGATCAGGTACGCCTGGGGCGCGTCCGACAGCAGGTGGAAGATGGAGTCGAACATGCGGCTTCACGAAGAGTTCCACGTGGGGGACGTGTACCGCTCGGCGATCGGCAGGACCGTCACCGAGACGGACAACCTGCTGTTCACGATGCTGACGATGAACACGAACGAGCTGCACTTCAACGCGGAGGCGGCGGCGAAGACGGAGTGGGGGCAGCCGCTCGTCAACTCGACCTTCACGCTCGCGCTCGTCCTCGGGCTGTCGGTCGCCGACACGACGCAGAGCTCCGGCGTCAACCTCGGCTGGCGTGAGGTCACCCTCCCCCACCCGGTCTTCGTCGGCGACACGCTGCACGCCGAGACGGAGGTGCTCGCGACGCGCGTCTCCGCGTCCCGCCCCGATCACGGCATCGTCACGGTACGCACGCGCGGCGAGAACCAGCGGGGCGAGACCGTCGTGGCGTTCGAACGGAGCTTCCTGATCCGCCGGCGCGGCGCGTGACGCGGTGACGTCCCGCCCGCTCGCCGGCGTTCGCGTCGTCGACCTGACGACGTCGCTCGCAGGGCCGACCTGCACGTCGATCCTCGGCGCGCTCGGCGCCGACGTGCTGAAGATCGAGCCGCCGACGGGCGACGAGGCGCGCCACTGGGGGCCGCCGTTCGAGGACGGCGTGGGGTTGCTGTTCCTGACCGCGAACGCGTCGAAGCGCTCGGTTGCGGCCTCGCTGCGGGAGGAGGAGGGACGGGAGGCGGTGCGACGGCTCGCCGATCGCGCCGACGTCGTCGTCCTGTCCCTCCGCCCAGGCCTCGCGGAGGAGCGCGGGCTCGACGCGGCGGCGCTGCGGCGTCGGAACCCGCGGCTCGTCGCGTGCACGATCTCGGCGTTCGGCACGCGCGGCCCGCTGGCGTCGCGCCCGGGCTACGACCCGCTCGTCCAGGCCGCGTCGGGGATCATGTCGGTCACGGGCGAGCCGGGCGGCCCCGGCGCTCGCGTAGGCGTCTCGATCGTCGACCTGACGACCGGCCTGTGGGCCGCGCTGGGCGTCCTCGCGGCCTTGCACGCGGGCGGCGCGCAGACGATCGACGTGTCGCTGTACGAGACGGCGCTCGCGCTGATGGCATACCACCTGCGCAGCTACGAGGTGACCGGCGAGGTCCCCGCGCGGCACGGCTCCGCGTTCCCGCTCATCGCGCCGTACGAGGTCTTCCCGACGGCGGACGGCGACGTGATGATCGCGGCCGGCAACGACGGCCTGTGGCAGCGGCTCCGCGAGGAGCTCGGTCTCCCCGACGACGCGCGGTTCAGGACGAACCCGGACCGCGTCCGCCGGCGCTCGGAGCTGCACGAGGCGATCCGGGCGCGCCTCGCCGACGCCTCCGGGCGCGAGTGGGTCGAGCGGCTCTCGGCGGTCGGCGTGCCCGCGGCGGTCGTCGCGGACGTCGCGGACGTCGCGGCGTCGCAGCAGACTGCGGCGCTCGGCCTCCTGGCGGGGCTCGGCGGGCTGCCGCTCTCCGTCGACGGCGACCGCGTCGCGCACACCGGCCCGCCTCCGAGGCTCGGCGCGCACACACGCGACGCGTTGCGCGAGGCGGGCTACGCCCAGGCCGAGATCGAGTCGCTCGCGGCGCGCGGAGTCGTCGTCGTAGAGTCGGGTCCATGAGCGAGCTCCGCGACCTGCTCGCGCTCACCTCCGACATCGCCTCCGATTTCCTCGAGTCGCTCGAGGAGCGGCCGGTGTGGCCGCCGGCGACGCTCGACGAGCTGCGCGACGCGCTCGGCGGCCGGCTCCCCGACGGATCGACGCCGGCGCGCCAGGTCGTTGCCGACCTCGCCGCTGCCGCCGACCGCGGGACGGTCGCGATCCCGTCGGGCCGCTACTTCGGCTTCGTGATCGGCGGCACCCTCCCCGCCGCACTCGCGGCGGACTGGCTGACGTCGGCGTGGGATCAGAACGCCGGGCTCTACGTCGGCGGCCCCGCCGCCTCCGCCGTCGAGGAGGTCGCCGGCGCGTGGCTGCTGGAGCTGCTCGGGCTGCCACCGTCGGCGTCGTTCGGCTTCGTGACGGGGTGCCAGATCGCGCACGTGACGGCCCTCGCCGCCGCGCGGTTCCACGTCCTCCGCGAGCGCGGCTGGGACGTCGCCCACGACGGGCTGTACGGCGCGCCGCCCGTGCGCGTCATCGTTGGCGCGAGGCGTCACGTCACCGTCGACCGGGCCCTGCGGCTGCTCGGAATGGGCGCGCCCGAGGTGATCGCGGCCGACGACCAGGGGCGGATGGCGGTCGACGCGCTCGAGCTCGACCACCGGCCGACGATCGTCTGCGCGCAGGTCGGCGAGGTCAACACCGGCGCCTGCGACGACCTCACGGCGATCGCCGACGCCGCGGAGGCCGCCGGGGCGTGGCTGCACGTGGACGGCGCGTTCGGGCTCTGGGCCGCCGCGAGCCCGTCGCTGCGCCACCTGACGCGAGGCGCCGAGCGGGCGGACTCGTGGGCGACCGACGCGCACAAGTGGCTGAACGTCCCCTACGACTGCGGCATCGCCTTCTGCGCGCACCCGGCGGCGCACCGGGCCGCGATGGGCATCACGGCTGCGTATCTCGTGCAGGAGGACGAGGGAGGCGCGCGCGACCAGCTCGACTGGACGCCCGAGTTCTCCCGCCGGGCGCGTGGGTTCCCCGTCTACGCCGCGCTCCGGGCGCTCGGCCGCAACGGCGTCGCCGAGGTCGTCGACCGGTGCTGCGCCTGTGCGCGCGCGTTCGCGGCCGGCATTGCGCAGACCGGCGCCGAGATCCTCAACGACGTCGTCCTGAACCAGGTCCTGTTCCGCTACGAGGACGACGAGCGCACGGGCGACATCCTCCGGAGCGTGCAGGAGAGCGGCGAGGTGTGGATGAGCGGCACGATCTGGGACGGACGGGCCGCGATCCGCCTCTCGGTGTCGAACTGGCAGACGACGGAGGCGGAGATCGAGCGGGCGCTCGCCGCCTATCGCGCGGCTGCCGGCCAGGTCGCCGCGCGGTAGACGCGGCCGTCCAGCGTCCGGCCGAGGACGTTGCCGAGCCACCGTGCGACGTCAACGAGCGCCTCGAGGTCGACGCCGGTCTCGATCCCTTCGCGCTCGAGCTGCCACACGAGGTCCTCCGTCGCGACGTTGCCCGTCGCCCGAGGCGAGAACGGGCAGCCGCCGAGACCGCCGACCGACGCGTCCAGGACGGTCGCGCCGCCCTCGAGCGCGCCCCACGCGGCCGCGTACCCGGTGCTCCGCGTGTCGTGCCCGTGGAACCCGACTCGGCGCCCGAGGATCGACACCCGCTCGACGAGGCGGCGCACGCGGCGAGGAGTCGCGACTCCGATGGTGTCGGCGAGAACGAGCTCGTCCGCGTCCAGCCGCTCGCAGAGGTCGGCGACCGACCCCGGGTCGACCTCGCCCTCGAAGGGGCATCCGAACGCGCACGAGACCGTGACGGTCGCCGGCCGCTCGTCCAACGGGGCACGACCGAGTACGCCCTGCACCCTCGCCACGGCCTCGTCGAGCGAGGCGTTTCCGTTCCGCCGGTTGAACGTGTCCGTCGCGGCGAGCGTCAGGTTGAGCCGGTCGAGCGGCGTCGCGCGGAAGCGCTCGTAGCCACGCTCGTTGAGCACCAGCCCGCTGAGCTCGACGCCCGGCGCGCGTTCCACGGCCGCGACGACCTCCTCCGCGCCCGCCATCTGCGGCACGCGGTCGTCGCGCACGAACGACACCGCCTCGATCCGGGAAAGCCGGGTCTTCGCGAGGCGCGAGACGAGCTCGGCACGCGTCTCGGGCGCAAGCACGGTCGGCTCGTTCTGGAGCCCGTCGCGTGGCCCGACGTCGCAGACGGTGACCTTCACGTTGCCAGGGTAGTTTCCACGCAACGACCCTCGCGGAAGGCACGGATGCGGAGACCTACGGCCTCCCCTACGGTCGCGGCATGGCTCATCCATCCGCCTCGTTCTCGGCCAGCGTCCGCGTGCGCATCGACGACCGCCCCGGGGCGTTCGCGCGCCTCGCAGCCGCGATCGGCGAGGCGGGCGCGTCGCTCGGAGCGATCGACCTCGTCCGCGTCGAGCAGCGGGACGAAGATCCGCGACGTCACCGTCCTCGCCGACGACGCGGCCCACCTCGACCGGATCATCGCCGCGATCCGGCCCGTCGACGGCGTCGACGTCCTTCACGTCTCCGACCGCACCTTCCTCATGCACCTCGGCGGGAAGATCGAAATCGTCCCGAAGGTTCCGGTCAAGACGCGGGACGACCTCTCGATGGCCTACACCCCGGGCGTCGCACGCGTCTCGAAGGCGATCGCGGACGAGCCGGAGAACGTCTGGCACCTGACGATCAAGCAGCACACGGTGGCCGTCGTCACCGACGGCACGGCCGTCCTCGGCCTCGGCGACATCGGCCCGGAGGCCGCACTCCCCGTGATGGAGGGGAAGGCCATGCTGTTCAAGGAGTTCGGCGGCGTGGACGCGTTCCCCGTCTGCCTCGCCACGACCGACGTCGACGGGATCGTCGCCGCCGTCAAGGCGATCGCACCAGGCTTCGGCGGGATCAACCTGGAGGACATCGCCGCCCCGCGCTGCTTCGAGGTCGAGGAGCGGCTGCGCAACGAGCTCGACATCCCGGTCTTCCACGACGACCAGCACGGGACGGCGATCGTCGTCCTGGCGGCGCTCCTGAACGCGCTCGCAGTCGTCGGCAAGAGCCTCCACGAGGTCAAGATCGTCACCACCGGCTGCGGCGCCGCCGGCACCGCCGTCACGAAGATCCTGCTCGCCGCCGGCGCGCGGACGATCGTCGGCTGCGACGAGGGCGGCGCGCTCTATCGCGGTCGCCCCGACCTCACGGCCGCGAAGGCCGCGTACGCCGCGATCACGAATCCCGCGAACGAGCGCGGCGCCGCCGACGACCTCCTCGCAGGGGCCGACGTGTTCATCGGCCTTTCCGTCCCCGGTGCGATCACGCGCACCGGCGTTCAGCGGATGGCGCCCGACCCGATCGTGCTCGCGCTCGCGAACCCGCGCCCGGAGATCGACCCGGAGGAGATCGAGGATCTCGCGGCGGTCATCGCGACGGGCCGCTCCGACTATCCGAACCAGATCAACAACGTCCTCGCCTTCCCCGGAGTCTTCCGCGGCGCGCTCTCGGTGCGCGCGCGCACCGTGAACGAGGAGATGAAGGTCGCCGCAGCGCACGCGATCGCGGGCGTCGTCGGCGACGACCGCTCCGCCGACTACGTCATCCCCAGCGTCTTCGACCGCGAGATCGCACCCGCGGTGGCGGGCGCGGTCGCCGAGGCGGCCGTCGCCACCGGGGTCGCGCGCGGCGACCGCGCGCTCACCAGGAGGTAGACCCATGACCGTCGTCCTTCCCGAGCTCTCGACCGGCACCGTCGGCGACGCCATGAGCCCCGGCGTCATCACGTGCCTGCCCGAGACCCCCTTGCGAATCATCGCGCGGATGATGGCGACCTACCGCGTGCACTCGATCGTCGTCTTCGGCCACGACGACGACGTGGCGCCGTGGGGCGTCGTCTCCGACATGGACCTGATCGGCGCGATCGGCGGGAACGCCACCGCCGGCGCGATCGCCGCGACGCCGGTCGTGACCACGACACCCGCGGAGACGCTGGTGCGCGCGGCGCAACTGATGCGCGAGCACGCGACGGCGCACCTTCTCGTCGTGGCCGACGAGACGCGCCTGCCGATCGGCGTCCTGTCGACGATCGACGTCGCGCGGTCGCTCGCCGCCGAGCCAGGGCCGACCGAGAACTACGGGTAGCGAGGCTCGTCAGTCTTCGAGGCCGGTCGAGTCGATCACATCGGCGCGCAGCCGGACGATGATGCGCTGCTCGTCGCGGCTGTGCCACGGGTAGCGGTCCTGGCCGAGGTACTTCTTCGCGAGCTTGTCGATGTGCGCGGCCGCGCCCTCCTCCTGAATCGCGGTCGGTCCCGAGACGGCGATCCAGCGGTACTGATTCGCGGGGTCGATGACGAGCGCAGAGGCGCGCGCGTCGTTTCGTAGGTGGCGCTCCTTCGCGCGTCCGGCGGCCGTGTTGAACCAGACCTCCCCGTCGACCTCGTCGATCCAGACGACGGTCGAGTGCGGCGAGCCGTCGGGGCGCAGCGTCGTGACCGTCGCGGGGAACGCGTTCTCGCGGAGAAATGCGCGTTGCGCATCGGTCAGCGTTGCCATCCGGGCTCCTTTCGTTAGCGTTCACGCTCTTGCCGAACCGTACGTCGCATCCCCGCTCCACGGGCCTCTACACCGCGTGAAAGAGGAGGCCAAGGTGCCTCCCGCGCCGTTCAAGGTCGCGCGCATCGTCGACCTCGAGCGCCCGGGCGGCTGGTCGCCGATCCGGCGGCACCTGGGCATTCGCTCGTTCGGCGTCAACGCCTGGACCGGACGCGACGGGGGCGAGACGATCATCCCCGCGCACGACGAGCTGCCGGCCGGGCACGAGGAGCTCTACGTCGTCGTCTCCGGCCGCGCGGCCTTCACGGTCGACGGGACCGAGACGGACGCCCCCGCCGGGACGATCGTCTACGTCCCGGACCCCGCGTCGAGCCGCAGCGCCGTCGCGACCGAGGCCGGGACGACGGTCCTGTCCGTCGGCGGCGTTCCCGGTGAGGCGTTCGCCCCGCGGGCCTGGGAGACGAACGCCGACGCCTTCGCCCTCCTCGAGCGCGGCGAGCACGAGGAGGCGAGACGCCTGCTCACGGACGCGCTCGACGTCTACCAGGACAAGGGCGGGCTCCTCTACAACCTCGCGTGCGCGGAGGCGCTCATGGGCGAGCGCGAGCGTGCGCTCGAACACCTGCGCGAGGCTCTGGCGGCGACGCCGGCGCTCGCGGAGCACGCCCGCGGCGACGGCGATCTCGCGGCCCTACGCGACGACCCGAGCTTCGCGGAGATCGTCGGCGGCTGACGGCGCGCGGGGGCGCTACTTCGCGACTTCGGTCGGGATGTTCTTCACCTTCCCGTCGATGATCTGCTGCTTCACCGCGTCGACCTTCTCCTCGAGGCCTGCCGGCGTGTTCGGGCTGAACTTTCCGAGCCCCACACCGTTCTGCGCGAGACCGTAGACGGAGTCGGTCCCGCCCTTGAACTTGCCTGCCTCCGCGTCCTTGATCGCGAGGAAGACCGCCTGGTCGACGCCCTTCGTCGCCGACGTCAGTACGTGAGGGCCGAGGAACGACTGGTCGGCGTCGACGCCGATCGCCCAGACCCGCTTCTCCTGCGCCGCGTCGAGCGCGCCGAGACCGCAGCCGCCGGCGACCTGGAACACGACGGCCGACCCCGCCGCGATCTGGTTGAGCGCGATCTCCTTGCACTTCGCCTGGACCGCGAAGTCCTGCGAGTACCCGTTCAGGGTCTTGATCCCGGGGACGGCCTTCTTCGCACCTGCCTGGTACCCGGCGATGAACCGGTTGACCGGCGGCTGGCTCTGGCCGCCGACGCTCGAGACGACGCTCTTGCCGCGATCCTTCGCCGCGAGGGCCGCCGCATAGCCGGCGAGGTACCCCGTCTCCTCCTCGTGGAAGAGCAGGCCTTGAACGTTCTGCGGATGCTTCGTCATGTCGTCGGCCGAGACGTCGACGATCCCGAAGTCGGTGTCCCGGAAGCGGTTCGACACCTCGTCCATCGCCTGGATCTCCGTGAAGCCGACGCCGATCACCAAGTCGTAGCCTTGCCGCGCGAGCGCGGTCAGGTTCGGGATGTACTCCTGCGGCGAGCGCGAGAGGACGACGCGCGTCTTGACCCCGAGCTCGCGCGCCGCCCGCTGGAGGCCCTTGTACGCGAGCGCGTTGAAGCCGCGGTCGTTGAGGCCGCCCGTGTCGGTGACGAGACCCACCTTGTAGTCGCTGCCGCTCGTGGTCTCGCCCGAACTCGTCGTCGCCGCAGTGGTCGCAGCTTCCTCGTCGCCTCCTCCGCACGCTGCGGCGAGCAGCGCGACGGCGCCGAGCAGAGCGAGCAGGAGCAGGAGGTTCTTTCTCAACGGCGTCTCCCGGAGGCAGTTTTAGACTGCGGGACGAAAACCTTGCGCGATTCTACTACCCGCCTGCGCCACGCCGTACTCGTCGTGGTCTTCGCGATGCGAGACGGCCGGCTCGCGGTGCTCGTCGACGGCGAGCGGCTTCCGGGCGGAGAGCTGGAGGCGGACGAGACGCTCGAGGCGTGCGCGCGCCGCCACGTCGACGCCGACACGCTCGCGCATCTCGAGCAACTCGAGACGCGGACGGCCGCCGCGGGCGACGCGGCGGAGGCCGAGCGAGATGCCCGGTCGGAAGCGACCGTCGCCACCGTCTACCTCGGCCTCGTCGCCGCGGACGTCGCCGCGGCCGGCACCTGGCGGGATGCGGACGATCCCGGGCTCACCGGCGAGCACGACGCGATCGTGCGCGCGGCGCGCGCGCGACTTCGTGCGAAGCTGTCGTACACGAACGTCGGCTTCGCCCTCGCGCCGAAGACGTTCACGCTGTCCGAGCTCCGGGAGATCTACACCGCCGCCCTCGGCCACGACGTGTCGGCGACGAACCTCCAGCGCGTGCTCGTGCGGCGGGGCGTGCTCGAGCCGACAGGCGCGCACCGCGGCCCCGGCCGCACGGGCGGCCGCCCCGCCGCGCTCTTCCGCTTCTCGTCGCGAAAGATCGAGATCACCGATCAATTCGGCTTCCTGCGGCCGCCGGCCGTATAGTCCGGTCCGGACTATGGCGACCACCACGGCGCACGCTGCCGACCGCCTCCGCGATCACGAGAAGATCGAGCGGCGCATCGCGCGCAACGAGCACGATCGGTTCCCGTACGTGACGCTCCGCTTCGGCATCGCCCGTGCGCGGGCGACCATCGCCTGGGCCGACGAGGCGCTCGAGGAGCTCGGCGCGTGAAGGCCCTGATCGTCGCGCTCGCGCTCGCCGGCGGAGGGCTCTTCGCCTATGACGCGTCCGCGCCGCTCGGCTACCGGGACGCCGGCGTCAACGACTCGCGTGACGGCGTGTCTGTCCACGACGTCTCGTTCCTCGCGCCGAAGCTCGGCCGCGTCTCGGGGTACCTCGTCCTCCCGAGCGGCGACGGGCCGTTCCCGGCCGTCGTGTGGCTGCCGGGGTCGAACGGGACACGCGACCACCTGCTGGAGGACGCGCGCACGGTCGCGAAGCGCGGGATCGCCGGATTCCTCCCGCAGCCCGCCGGCCCTGTGCTGACGTGCGACTCTCGCGAGCGCCCGACGTTTGCGAAGAACGTCGTGCTGCTCCGCCGTTCGATCGACGTCCTCTCGTCGCTTCCGACGATCGACCGGTCGCGGCTCGGCGCGGTCGGGTTCAGCTACGGCGCGATGGTCACCGCGACCGCGGCGGGCGTCGAGCCCCGGCTGCGCGCGGTCGTCCTCGACTCCGGCCGCGCCCACCACTCCACCGCCGCCCGCCAGTACTGCGGCGCGACGGCGTCGATGGTGAAGTCGCTGCAGGCGATCGATCCCGTCCGCTGGGTCGGGAAGAGCAAGGCGCCGATCCTCGTCCAGAACGGGAGCCGCGACTCGGGGACTCCTCGCGCGGAGGCACTCGCGCTCGCGAAGGCGGCGCGGACGACGGTGAAGTGGTACCCGGCCCTGCACGCGCTCAACGAGCGCGCGTTCGCCGACCGCGCGGCGTTCCTCGTCGCCCGTCTCCAGCCGACGCGCGCGCCCGCGTCGGCGACGGCGCCCTGGCACGGCTGCGTCGGCGCCGGCTCGGCTCACGGCTTCCTCCGCGCGTCCGACGGCGGGCGCGTCGCATTCGCGGCGACGGGGCGCGGTGCGACGGCGGTCGTCCTCGCGCACCAGGGAAACGGCGACCTCTGCACGTGGTGGCCCTTCGCCGAGAAGGTCGCCGCCGCGGGCTTGCGCGCGCTCGCGTTCGACTTCCGCGGCTACGGGCTCTCCCCCGACCGCGCGTATCCCGCGACCCTGCGCAAGGACCTCGACCTGCGAGCCGCGATCGCGAAGGCACGCTCGCTCGGGAGCCGGCGCTTCCTCCTGGCGGGCGCATCGCTGGGCGGGACGGTGGCGCTCGCCGAGGCGGCCCGCGCGGGCTCGGGCGTCGCGGGCGTCGTGTCGGTGTCCGCGGGCGAGACCTATGTCCGGTTCGACGGGAAGGCGCTTGCGCGACGCTCGCCCGTCCCGGTGCTCTTCGTCGCGGCACGCCGCGACGCGCAGTTCGCCGCGGACGCGCGCACGCTCTACGGCGCGTCGGCCGCGCGCGACAAGCGGCTCGTCCTCGTCGAGGGCGGCGAGCACGGCGCGCCGCTCCTCGAACGGCCGGCGCTACGCCGGCTCGTGCTCGACTGGCTACGCGGTCACTGACGATCCAGGAGGAGATCCGCGAGGATCTCGCGCCAGCGCGGGAAGAGGAGCTGGTGCCCCTCGGGCACCACGCGCAGGGTCGCATGCGGAAGGAGGCGCTGGAAGTCGCGCCCGATCGAGACGGGCGTGACGCGGTCCGTGTCGCCGTACCACAGCGTGACGCGCGCGCGGACGTCGCGGAGCGCGAATCCCCAGGGCCGGCCGAGAAGCGCGAGCTCGACCGCGAGCCAGAGGCCGCCGTCGCGGAAGGCCGCCGCGCGGCCCTCGGCGTAGGCTCGATCGCATTCGGGATCGCCCGTCGGCGCGACCGGTCGCCTTCCCCACTGCTCGAGGCGCGACGCGGTCAGCCTCGGCGAGACCCGGGAGAGCCGGACCGCGCGCTGCGTGTCGCGCGGCATCGCGCCCAGCCCCTCGGGCGGCGGCATTCCCGCGACGACGGCGACGCGGTCGACGCGGTCGGGCAGCGTCGCCGCGACGGCGAGCGCGTGCGGCCCACCGGCCGACCAACCGGCGACGGCGAAGCGCGCGAGCGCGAGCTCGTCGGCGAGCGCGCCGACGGATCGCGCCCACGAGACGAGCGTGCGCCGCCGGTCGACGAGCTGCGACCGGTCGACCGACACGAGCCGGACGCCGAGCGCGGCTGCGATCGAGTCGTCGGGATGACGTGTGCGACGGGAGTCGCCGCCTCCGTGGAAATAGAGGACAGGCGCGCCACGTGGATCGCCGACGTCGTCGTAAGGAAGCGGATGGACGATCTCCGTTGCGGGGGCGCGGCGGCTGCGCACGCGGTGAGTATCGCGGTCAGCGGCTCTCGAACAGCTCGGGCGCCATCGAGCGCGGCGTCCGGCCGTCGGCCTTCGCGGCGTCCGGATCGGCGCCGTGCGCGACGAGCGCGTCGGCGAGGTCGCGGTTGCGGCAGAAGGCGGCGCTATGGAGAGCCGTCGCGCCTCCGCCCTGCGCCGCGTGCACGTCGGCTCCCGCGTCGAGGAGGAGGCCGACGATCTCCGTGCAGACGTCGTTCGGCTTCGGGTCGTTCGCCGCAGCTGCGTTGATCGGCGCGACACCGTTGAACCCACGCGCGTGCGCGCGGACGTCCGCGCCGCGCTCGACGAGGAGCCTGCACGCGTCGACACGGCCGAAGAAGGCTGCGAAGTGGAGCGGCTGCGCGCCGTCGGGCGACCACGCCCCGACGAGCGACGGCGCCGAGTCCAGGAGCGCGCGAAGGCGCTCGACGTCGCCGATCGCCGCGGCCTCGTGCGCGTTCGGCTCGTGCCCCGCCGCGAGGAGACGCTCGACCTCCGCCGGGTCGAGGCGGTACTGCGCCTGCATGAGATCCGAGACGGCCTGATCGTCGGGCATCTCGCGAGTACCTAATCAGAACCCGGGCGCACCCTGAACGTCGATGGGCACGCGAACCTCGACGGCGTCGGGCAGGCGAAGCGCGCGCCAGGCGTCGAAGTCGTAGCCGAGCACGAGCGACATGACCAGGCCGTGCGAGACGGCGCACCCGTCGAGGCCGGCGAGCGCCGCCGCCGTGCGCGCTCTCGCCTCCTCGCGCGGCTCCCAGCCGTCGAGCGCCTCGCCGCCCAGGTAGCGGCGCACGCGGCAGGCGTAGTCGTCGACCACGCCCGTGGGCCGCGCGACCTCGCGCAGCCGCTCGTCGAGCTCGAGGTCGACGCCCGACGCGCGTGCGATCGGCTCGGCCGTCGCGATCGCCTTCGGCTCCGGCGACGTGACGACGCGGCGGAAGCGCGGTAGCCGCCCCGCGAGCTCGTCCGCCGCTGCCCGCCCCTCGAGCGTCAGCTCCCAGAGGGGCGCCGGAACGTCGTCGCGCAGCTCGACCATCGCGTGACGGACGAGCCAGAGCATACGCTCAGGGTATGCACATTCTCGTCCTGGGAGGCACCAAGTTCGTCGGCCGGCACGTGGTCGAGACGGCGCTTGCGCGCGGTCACCGCGTGACGCTCTTCAACCGCGGGCAGACGAACGCGGAGCTGTTTCCGGAGGTGGAGAAGCTTCGCGGCGACCGCGACGGCGACCTCGCCGCCGTGGCCGGTCGCTCCTTCGACGCCGTCGTCGATCCCTCGGGCTATGTCCCGCGGATCGTCCGCGAGACGATCCACGCGCTCGGCGACGTCGGCCACTACACGTTCGTCTCGTCGATCTCGGCCTACGGCACGTTCGAGGCGCTGCGGGACGAGGACTCGCCGGTCGCGACGCTCGACCGGGACACGGAGGAGATCGACGGCGACACGTACGGCCCCCTGAAGGCGCTCTGCGAGGACGTCGTGCGCGAGCGGTTCCCCGAGGCGTTCGTCGTGCGTCCCGGCCTGATCTCGGGCCCGTGGGATCCGACGGGACGGTTCACGTACTGGCCGTCCCGCGTCGCCGACGGCGGGCCCGTCCTCGCCCCCGCTCCGCCGGAGCGGCCCGCGCAGATCGTCGACGTGCGGGACCTCGCGGCGTGGATCGTCGATTCGCTCGAGCAGGGCCGGGACGGGACGCTCAACGCGATCTCGCCGATCTTCACGTTCTCCGAGCTCCTCGCCACGTGCCGCGAGGTGGCGGGGAGCGACGCCGAGCCGGTCTGGGTCGACGCGTCGTTCCTCGCCCAGCACGAGGTCGAGGAGTGGATGGAGCTTCCGCTCTGGATCGACGACCCGAAGTTCCGCCGCATGCTCGAAGTCGATCCGGGACGCGCGCTCGCGAACGGCCTGCGCATCCGACCCCTCGCCGACACCGTTCGCGACACGCTCGAGTGGGTGCTCGCCGGCCTCGCGCCGGTCGATCCGCCGGCAGGCCTCGATCGCGGAAAGGAGCAGCAGCTGCTTGACGAGTGGCGTTCGAAAGGATAGTTTCGAAGCATCTCTTTCGAAGCCGCACTCACTCTGACCGATCCGCGCGCGATGCGCGCGCTCGCGCACCCGTCGCGGCTCGCGCTCCTCGACCACCTCCACTCGGTCGACCGCGCGACGGCGACGGAGTGCGCCGCGGTCGTCGGCGAGAGCCCCTCTGCGCTCAGCTATCACCTTCGCGCGCTCGCGCGGTGGGGCCTGGTCGAGGAGGCGCCCGGAGGCGTCGGCCGCGAGCGCCCCTGGCGCGCGACGGCGGCACGCATCGAGTTTCCCGACGGCACCGTCGAGGCGGCGGTCCTGCGCGACGAGCTCGTCTTTCGCGCCCACCGCGCGGTGCGCGAGGCGCTCGACGCGTCGCTCCCGCCCCGCTGGCGCCGTGCGATCCAGACGTCGTTCGCAACGCTCGACCTGACGCCGGCGCAGCTCGAGGAGCTCGGAGAGCGTTTCGAGGCGCTGCTCGACGAGTACCGCGGCGGCGCTGCCTCCGGCGCCGAGGCGGTCGTCGTGTCGTTCCAGGCCGTCCCGCGCGCGTGAAGCTCCTGCGCGACCGGCGCGTCGCGGCGCTCCTCGCCGCCGAGGTCGTCTCGTCGATGGGGACGCAGATGACGTGGCTCGTGCTGCCGTGGTTCGCACTCCAGAGCACGGGGTCGCCGCAACGGATGACCTGGGTGATCATCGCGGAGGTCGTCCCGGTCGCCGTCCTCGGCTTCTGGGGCGGCGCGATCGCGGCGCGTCTGGGGACCCGTCGGACGATGCTGATCTGTGACATCGCGCGGGCGCCGCTCCTCGCCGCGATCCCGCTCCTCCACTCGGCCGACCTCCTGACGTTCCCGCTGCTCCTCGCGATCGTCGCGGCGACGGGCGTCTTCATCGCGCCGTACTTCGCGGTCCAGCGCGCCGTGATCCCCGAGCTCGTCGGGGAGGAGCAGCTCGACGTCGCCGAGGCGACGGCGTTCTTCCAGGCCGCGAACCGGCTGACGATCTTCCTCGGCCCGCCGCTCGCCGGCGTCCTGATCGCGGTCATCGGGACGGCGAACGTGCTCTACCTGGACGCGGCGTCGTACGTGCTGTCGTTCGCGCTCGTGGCGGCGTTCGTGCACCCGCCCGAGGTCCAGGCGCCCGCCGACAGGCGTGGCGTCCTGGCAGGAGTCAGGTTCCTGTTCAGCGACCGCCTGCTGCGCGTGTGGACACCTGCGTTCACGCTCCTCGACACGGCGTGGACGTTGATCTTCGCGTCGCTCCCGGTCCTGGTCGCGACCGAGTACGACGCGAACCCGAGGATCCTCGGGTGGCTCTTCGGCGCTCTCGGAGGCGGAGCGCTCGTGGGCGCGTTCCTTGCGCTTCGGCTGGTGCGGCGAATCGACCCGCTGACGATGACGGCGACGATGTTCCTCTGTCAGATGGCGGCGATCTGGTTTGTCGCCGTCCCCGGGCCGTGGTTGATCCCGTTCTTCGGGATGGCTGCGGCGGGGTTCTTCATGTCGCTCGTCAACTCGCCGATGCAGGCGCTCAACATGCTCCGGATCCCGCGCCATCTCCGTCCGCAGGCGCTGGCGGCCTTCGGCGTCTTCAACTCGATCGCTGTGCCGGTCGGCCTCCTGATCGCAGGCTGGGCGCTCACGCGGTTCGAGACACGGGCGGTGCTCGCGGTCGTGCTGACGGCGCAGACGGTCGCGGTCCTGACCGCCGTGGGCGCGGCGCTCGCCGAGCGCGCCTCGTTGCGGAGCGGTGCGGCGGTGGACTCCGCCGCCTGAGAGCCGCGACGGCGGCCGGTCTGTCCGGCGGCGCCTCTACCGTTCGCGCCCGTGCAGGGGGACTATCTCCGGCGCGCCGTGGCCGAGTTCATCGGCAGTTTCGCGCTCGTCTTCGTCGCCGCGGGCGCGATCGCCTTCGCCCGCACCTACACGGACATCGGGCTCGCCTACGGGCTCGTGATCGCGGTGATGGTCTCCGCCGTCGGCCATATCTCCGGCGGTCACTTCAATCCGGCGGTCACGCTCGGTTTTCTCGTCACGCGCCGCATGAGCCCCGTCCTCGGAGTCGTTTACTGGATCGTGCAGCTCGGGGGCGCAGCGCTCGCCGCCCTGCTCCTCAAGTGGGTGCTCCCGGCGACGCTGGCCGACCAGTCGAACCTCGGCGTTCCGGCACTCGGCGACGGCGTGAACGCGGGTGCGGGCGTCGTCACGGAGGCCGTCCTCACCTTCTTCCTCGTCTGGGTCGTTTTTGCGACCGCGGTCGACCCCCGCGGCGCGTTCAAGCAGATCGCGGGGCTCGCGACCGGCCTCACGATCACGTTCGGCACCCTCGTAGCAGGCGGCCTGACGGGCGCCGCGATGAACCCCGCACGCGCGTTCGGGCCGCAGCTCGTGCGCAACGACTGGACTGACGCGTGGGTCTGGTACGTCGGGCCGCTGGCGGGCGGGGTGATCGCCGCCGTGGTCTACGAGCTGCTGTACCTACGGCCGGTGCAGCCGGTTCCGGTAGGCCCGCCGGAGACGGGGCTCGAGGAGCCGCGCCCGGGCGACGCCGCGCTCGACTAGTAGTCGTTTGACGGCGACGTCGTTCCTGTAGGTTCCGGCCCCGAATGATCATCCTCGCGCTCTCGACGGCGAACAAGCTCGTGGTCGGCGGCATGGCGGCGATCTTCATCGCCTTTGCGCTGGTGTCGTCGTTCGTGATCCCGCGGCGGAACCCGAACTTTCCGAACCGGAACGTCGGCCTGTACGTGCTCGCGGCCTTCGTGCTCTTCCTGGCGATGATCACGACGATCCTCGTCTTCGGCGTCGAGGAGGAGCCCGAGTCGGCGCAGGGCGAGACGCCTGCCGCGGAGACGACGACCACGGAGGCCGAGACCACGACCGGGACGACGACTGCAGAGACCGAGACCGCAACCACGGGCGAGACAACTACGGCAGAGACCGGCGAGACGGAAAGCGCCGGGGATCCCGCGGCCGGGAAGCAGGTCTTCGCAAGCGCCGGCTGCACCGGCTGCCACACGCTGGAGGACGCCGGGTCGAGCGGCAACGTCGGCCCGAACCTCGACGACGCGAAGCCCGACGAGGATCTGATCCACACGAGGGTCACGCAGGGCAAGGGCGCTATGCCGTCGTTTGCGGATCAGCTGAGCGACAAGCAGATCGCCGACGTGGTCGCGTACGTGTACTCGGCGACACACTCCTAGCGTCGTCGACCGAGCTGCGCCAGGGCTAGCGACCGGCTCCGCCGCGCGCGGCGCTCGCTCGTTCGAGCTCCAGCCGGCGGAGCTCGATGCGCCGGATCTTCCCCGTCAGGGTCTTCGGCAGGTCCGTGACGAACTCGACCCGCCGCGGATACGCGTACGCGGACAACCGCTCGCGGACGAATGCCTTGATGTCGTCGGCGAGCGCCTCGGACGGCTCGTGGCCGGCCGTGGGAACGATGAACGCCTTGACCACGTTCCCGCGCAGCTCGTCGGGCGAGGCCACGGCGGCCGCCTCGCGCACCGCCGGATGCTCGAGGCAGATGGACTCGACCTCGAAGGGGCCGACGCGGTAGCCGGCGGCGATGATCACGTCGTCGGCGCGGCCCTCGTACCACACGTACCCGTCCTCGTCCCGGCTCGCCGCGTCCTTGGTGTGGAACCACTCGCCGCCGAACACCTCCTCGCTTTCTTCCGGCCGGTTCCAGTAGCCGAGCGGGTAGTGCGGGTTCGTGCGCGCGCGGAGGCAGATCTCGCCGCGCTCGCCCTGGGCGACGGGGCGCTCGTCCTCGTCGAGGATCTCGACGTCCCAGCCCGGCATCGGCTTCCCCATCGAGCCGTCCCTGACGTCTTGGAACGGGTAGTTCGCGACGAGCGGATACGACTCCGTCAGCCCGTAGTAGTCGAGCACGGTCACGCCGTACTGCTCCCGGAACCAGCGGATCGCCTCCGGGTTCAACGGCTCGCCGGCGGAGCAGACCCGCCGGAACTTCTGCGGGTACCGCGTCCCAGCGTCGTCGATCGCCATCATCGCCCGCATCGCCGTGGGCGTGGTGAAGACGTTCGTGACGTCGTGGCGGCTGAGGAAGTCGAGCTGCCGGTGCGGGTCGAAGCCGGCCTCGCGCCGATAGACGCACTGAATCGCGCCGAGCCGCCACGGGCCGAGCAGCGGCGCGATCCCAGCCGCCCACGCCCACTCGCCCATGCCGTGGAACCGCTCGCCGTCCGCGACCTCGTGGCAGTACACGAACTCCTCGTGGCCGAGGATGTAGCGATGGGCGTGCACGATGCCCTTCGCGAGCCCGGTCGTCCCCGACGTGTAGTAGAGCTGGGCAGGATCCTCGGCCGAGGTATCGCCCGGGACGGGCGCGTTCGAGGCGCCCGCGAGCGCGTCTCCCTCCAGCACGAGCATCTGGACGCCCGAGTCGGCGAAGCGCGGCGCGTTGTCCGCGTCCGTGACCACCAGCCTCGCGCCCGAATCTGCGAGGCGATGCCGAATCGACTCGTCACCGTAGAGCACGGACATCGAGAGCAGGATGGCGCCGAGCTTCCAGACGCCGAAGAAGATCGCCGCGGTCTCCGGGGTCGGAGGGAGCACGACCGCCACGCGGTCGCCGCGCTCGACCCCGAGCTCGAGGAGCACGTGCGCCGCCCCGTTCGCGAGGTCCTGGAGCTCACCCCACGCCAGCTCCCTGTAGGAGCCGTCGAAGCTCTCCCACACCATCGCGAGCTTGTCGCGAGGGTGCTTGTCGCAGACGTCGGACGCGATGTTGTAGCGCACCGGGACGTCCCAGCGATGCGCCGCGCACGCTTGCTCGTACGAGGTCGCGCTCATCAGCTGCGAACGAAGATCTCACCGTTCCGGGCGTATCGCAACACCGGGCCTGCGCTCCCTTCCGGGACGTGCCTCGGAGGGGGAAACTGCGCGCCTCGAACGAGTGATCCGGGGAGCCGGCGGCGACACGCGACGTCCTACGGGATGCGCAGCGGCGTCGTTCGGACGGAGAAGGAGGGATTCGAACCCTCGAGGCAGGGATTTCCCCACCTAACGCCTTAGCAGGGCGCCGCCTTCAGCCACTCGGCCACTTCTCCGGGCGCGCGCATCGTACCGCACCTCCCTCGCGTTCTCTCCCACTCGCGGGCACGCCCGCCGGCCCGCATCGCTACTCTGTCGCGGCACGTCGGAGGGGTGGCAGAGCGGTCGAATGCGGCGGTCTCGAAAACCGTTTCGGGCTGCAAGGTCCGACGAGGGTTCAAATCCCTCCCCCTCCGCTCAGCCGCTCGCAAATCCGCATGATCAAGCGGATTCGCGAGCGGTGACACTCCCCAGGGGCGTCCGTCGTCGTCCGCATTCAGGGCGGCGCACGCGACCTTCGTGCCTCCTCGACGTCGGCTGTCCCGGCCGTCCACTTCGCGGTGTCGTGCCGCACAGCGTCTCGGTGTCGCGGCGACGCCGGCGGTGATTCCGGTGCTGATCCTGGAATCACCCCGATCGCCCTCGGCGGCCCCCCGCTCGACCCGCTCCAAGTCCTCTGCCGCACCTGCAACTGCAGACGCGGTGCGCTTGAGGTAGTGGGATCCGCGGATGGCGGAGAGCCACGAACGCGCGAGACTTGACCTGAAAGGTGGTGGTTTCTGTGTCGACCACGTTCGAGTCGTTCGCTCCCACGGCAACGGCGCAATACGAGTACAGGGTCATCGACACCGGCAAGCACGTCGAAGAGGAGCTCAACCAGCTGGGGGCCGAAGGCTGGCGAGTGGTCGCGGTGACCACGAAGAAGCAGCTACTGATTGCGCCACCGCAGGCGATCATCCTGATGCGTGAGGTTCAACCGACGGGCTAACGGTTCGCTCCGGCGCAGCGCTGCGTCCGATTCTTGGACCGCCCGACCTAAATGACTCCCGCCGCGGTCGAGGGGGTGGTGAGGAAGTCGACCGTTTGAGGTGCTGACCGGCGCACGACTGGCCGAGGGAATCGCGCGATCGCGGCGCCCCCTCGCGTCAGGAGGGTCTCGGGCAGCGCCGCCGCTTGCCTTCGTTCGCGCATCAGAATGCCCACCGGTCGACGGTGATCACCACGGGAGGCGTGGGGCAGCACTGCGCCTCCCTGCGGTGCGTTGAGGCGTGGCTAGGATCGAGGCGCGGATCCGTCCGCAGACAGCTATGGACCGGATCGAGCCTTGATCGAGCTTCCGCTTCGCGACGCCGGCACGCCGGACGTGCGGTCGCCTGTTCGGCTGCTCGTGTGGGTCGGTAGGCACCAGATCCCGACGCTGCTAGCGGGCGTGGGCTTCGGTGTGACGTGGATGCTCGCTCAGGCGTTGATGCCGTTCGCAATCGGCCGCGCGATTCAGGACGGGATCATCGAGAGCGACAACGCGGCGCTCGCTCGGTGGGCGCTGATCCTGCTCGGTCTCGGCGCGGTGCAGGCGGCCGCGGGCGTGATGCGGCATCGATTCGCGGTCTGGAACTGGCTCCGTGCGTCGTTCCGCCTCGCGCAGACCGTTTCGCACCACACCGCTCGCGCAGGCCCCGCCGTACGGGCGCGCCTGTCGACGGGTGAGGTCGTCGCCACGGTCACCAACGACTGCATGCGCGCGGGCGGCGCGCTCGAGATCACCGCGCGGTTGGCCGGCGCGGTCGCCGCGTACGGCGTCGTCGCGGTCATCCTGCTCTCGTCATCAGTGACGCTCGGGCTCGTCGTGCTGGTCGGCATTCCGCTGCTCGTGCTCGTGCTCGGCACCATCATCAAACCGTTGCAGACACGTCAGCGCGACCAGCGCGAGGAAGTCGGCAAGCTGACCGCGCTCGGCGCAGACACGGCCGCGGGCCTGCGCGTGCTGCGTGGGATCGGCGGCGAGCAGGCTTTCTTCGACCGCTACCGCCACCGCTCACAGGAGGTCCGCCGGGCGGGGGTGCGCGTCGCGCTTCCGCAGTCGACGCTCGACGCGGCGCAGGTGCTCGTCCCCGGTCTGTTCGTCGTACTCGTCACGTGGCTCGGCGCGCACTTCGCGCTCGACGGGACGATCGGCGCCGGCGAGCTGGTCGCCTTCTACGGTTACGCGGCCTTCCTCGTGATCCCGCTGCGGACAGCCGCGGAGGCCGTCGACAAGATCACGCGCGCTCTCGTGGGCGCGCGCCGGATGCTGGAGGTGCTGAGCGTCGAGCGCGAGATAGACGAGCCCGCCGATCCTGCGCCGGAGCCGGCACACGACGTGCCGCTTGCGGACCCGCGCTCGGGGCTCGTCGTCGAGCCGGGTCGGCTCACGGCGCTCGTCTCGTCGCAACCGGAGGAGACGACCGCGATCGCGGACCGCCTCGGCCGCTTCGGAGAAAGCGACGGCGTCATGCTCGGGGACGTCGCGATCGCGAATCTGCCGACGGACGTGCTGCGCCGCCGCATCGTCGTCAGCGAGGCCGATCCGGTGCTCTTCTCCGGCCGCCTCCGCGGCGAGCTCGACCCCTGGAAGCGCGCGAGCGACGAGGAGATCCTCGACGCCGTTTCGATCGCGAACGCGGAGGACGTTCTGGACGCCCTCCCGGAGCGGCTCGACGCGGGAATCGACGAGCGCGGACGCTCGTTCTCGGGCGGGCAGCGCCAGCGCCTGGTCCTCGTGCGCGCCCTGCTTTCGCAGGCGGAGACGCTCGTTCTCGTAGAACCGACGAGCGCCGTCGACGCGCACACCGAGGCGCGGATCGCGCGGCGCCTGCACGAAGCACGCGCCGGCAAGACGACCGTCGTCGTCACGACGAGCCCGCTGCTACTCGACCAGGCCGATACCGTCGTCTACGTCGAGGACGGCCGCGTCGCCGCCGAGGGCGGCCACCGCGCGCTGCTGCGCGACAACGCCGAATATCGCGAGACGGTGACGCGAGGAGAGGACGAGTGAGCGAGCTCCTCCCGATCGCCGGCGGCAGCGAGCTGCGCAATCAGGCGGGCATCCTCGCGCGTCGCCACCGCCGCGGGCTGGCACTGGTCGTCGCGCTCCACGGCGCCGCCGCTGCTGCGGGCCTCGCCGGGCCGGCGCTGCTCGGCCGCCTCGTCCAGGCGGTCGACGAAGGCACCACGAGCTCGTACGTCGACAAGACGGTGCTCGTGCTCGCCGCGTTCCTGCTCACGCAGACGGTGCTGACGTGGTTCGCGCGCCGCGCCTCGTTCGTGCTCTCCGAGCAGATGTTCGCGGAGTTGCGCGAGGAGTTCATGCACCGCGTGCTCGCGCTGCCGCTCTCCACCGTCGAGCGCGCGGGCACCGGCGATCTCGTCTCGCGCACGACCGCCGACGTGGCGGCGATGGAGCGCACCGTCCGCTTCGCCGTCCCGGAGACGCTGATCGCCGCCGTGACGACGGTGCTGACGGTCGTGGCCGCCGTCTGGGTGAGCCCGCCCGCCGCGCTCGCCTGCCTCGCCGGAGTGCTGCCGCTCGTCGTCGGCACCCGCTGGTACCTCCGCCGCGCGCCCGCCGGCTACCTCTGGGAGCGGGCCGCCTACGCAAGGATCGCCGGCATCGTCGGCGAGACGGTCGAGGGCGGCCGCACCATCGAGGCGCTCGGCCTGCGCGAGGAATTCGTCCGCCGTTTCGACGCCCACCTCGAGGACGCCCTGCGCGCCGAGAAGCGGACGCTCTACCTGCGAACGGTCTGGTTCCCGACCGCCGAGTTCGCGTACGTGTTGCCCGTCGCGGCCGCGCTCGCCTGGGGCGGCTGGCTCGTCTCCGCCGGCCACGCCTCGATCGGCGAAGTGACCGCGATCGCGCTCTACGTCGTTCAGCTCGCCGACCCCGTCGACCGACTGATCTCGTGGCTGGACGAGATCCAGGTCGGCGCCACGTCCTTCGCACGCCTCGTCGGCATCGCGGCCGTGGAACCCGACCGGACGGCCAAGGACGACATCCCCGAAGACGACCGGCTGCGCGCCGCAGAAGTGCGCTACGCGTACGTCGACGAGCGGGACGTGCTGCACGGCATCGATCTCGACCTCGAGCCCGGCGAGCGCGTCGCCATCGTCGGTCCCTCCGGCGCGGGCAAGTCGACGCTCGGCCGCCTGCTCGCAGGCATCCACCCGCCGCGGCGCGGCCGCGTGGACATCGGGGGCGTGCGGCTCGTCGACCTGCCGCTCGAGACCCTGCGACAGGAGGTCGCGCTCGTAACGCAGGAGCAGCACCTCTTCGTCGGCACCCTGGCGGAAAACCTCCGGCTCGCGCGGCCGGACGCCTCGGACGACAAGCTTCGAGACGCACTGGAAGCAGTCGACGCGCGCGAGTGGGCCGACGCACTTCCGGACGAGCTGGAAACCGTGCTCGGCGCGGGCGGGCACGGCCTCACACCCGCCCAGGCGCAGCAGGTCGCGCTCGCACGACTCGTACTCGCCGACCCACACACGCTCGTCCTCGACGAGGCAACCTCACTCCTCGACCCGAGCGCCGCACGCCATCTCGAGCGCTCGCTCGCGTCCGTACTTCGTGGCCGGACCGTCGTCGCGATCGCGCACCGCCTGCACACCGCCCACGACGCCGACCGCGTGGCGGTCGTCGAGGAAGGCCGGCTACAGGAACTCGGCACACACGAGGAGCTCGTCCGGAACGGCAGCTCCTACGCCGCCCTCTGGAACTCCTGGCACGGCGACAACTGACACCAGCTCGAGAGCCCCATTCACCGAGACCCTCACCACGCGGGACGGGACGAACGGCTACTTCTGGGTTCGTCGTTCGGCGCAGCAGCGACCGCATACGCGGAGCACCGGCCGGACTACGCGCGGGCCGCAGTGCTCTGGGCGCTGGAACGCAGCCCCGGCCCGCGCGTGCTCGACCTCGGCGCGGGAACCGGCAAGCTAACGGCCACGCTTCTCTCGCTGGGCGTCGAAGTCATTGCGGTCGAGCCCGACCCGGCGATGCTCGCCGAGCTGCGCCGCGCGCTGCCGGCTGTCCCCGCCCTGCCGGGCAGTGCCGAGGCAATACCGCTTCCGGACGCGTCCGTCGATGCGGTCCTCGCCGGCAATGCGATGCACTGGTTCGACATGAACGTCGCGGAACCCGAGATAGCCAGAGTCCTAGAACCAAACGGCATCCTGGCCGGCCTGTGGAACGTCTTCGACAACCGGGTCGACTGGGTTGCCGAACTCGAACGGATCAGCGGAAGCGCGGCGATTGGGCCGAGGGACACGTTCAGCAGCTGGCGCACCGAGACGGCCGAGGCGCACCTCCCAGACATTGGCTCAAGTCTCCAGCTCGGCTCGCCGGAGCATGCCGAGTTCCCGCATGGGCAGCGACGGACCGCCGCCTCCCTCGTCGCGACGTTCGCGACGAAGGCGGGGATACTGCTCATGCCACAACAGGAACAAGAGGCCACGCTCGGTCGGATCCGCGCTTTCCTTGCGAGTAGACCCGAGACCGCTCGCGGCGAATTCACCCTGCCGATGCTGACCGGCGTGCTCCGCGTCGGTGCGAGCCGACGCCGCTAGTCGACCCGCTCGCCGAGGCCCTCGACGGGCACGCCGCCCGTGGTGCGCTCTGCGAGTGACCGAGCCGACGTCGGCTGGAAATAGCGGCCCGGCGTGACTCCGGTGTGGGCGCGGAACGCGGCGACGTATGCGCTCGTCGTTCGGTACCCGACGAGTCTCGCGACGGCGTTCACCGGCTCCTGCTCGGCGAGGTATGGCAGCGATGCCTGCAGGCGGACGAGTGTGCGCCAGCGCCCGAACGACAGGCCCGTTTCGTTGAGGAAGGCGCGCGCGAGCGTGCGGCCGCTCGCGCCGACGGTACGACCCCATTGGTGCAGCGTCCGCGGGTCGGCGGGATCGGCGATGAGCGCGTCGGAGACATCCCGGGCGCGGGCATCCGTCGGCGGTCGGACGTCGATCGTCGCGATGCGGAGCGGCACCAGCAGGTCGAAGAGGACCGCCTCGGCACGGGAGCGCTCTTCGTCGCCGAGCTCATGGTCGTCGAGGTGGTGGATGAGCTCGCCGAGGAGCGGACTGACGGCGACCGGCGTCGGAGCCGTCCAGTCGATCGGGCAGCGACGCGGGTTCAGGTAGACGGAGCGGAGGACGGCGGCGCCGTCCGCCCGGGTCTCGTGCACGGTGCCGGCGGGGATCCAGAGCGCCCGCGACGGCGGCAGGACGTAACTGCCGCCGCCCTCGACGAGCACGACGAGCACCCCCTCGGGCGACCACGCGATCTGATGGTCGCCGTGTGCGTGCCACTCGAAGCGTGTCCCGATCGGCATCTGGAACGTGCAGACGATGGCCGCCGAAGAAGGTTGTCCGTTCGTCGACACAACTTGGCAGCATACTCCCTTTCGGAAACGCGCCGGCCTCGTTAGCGTCCGCCTCGTGAACGAGAACCACGCCCTCTGCAGCACGCCCGAGTGGGCCGAGTTCATGGAGTCGGAGGTGCTCGAGCCCGTCACGGCCGGCCTGGATCTCGGGGCCGAGATGCTCGAGATCGGCCCCGGCCCCGGCGCCACCACGCGCTGGCTGCGACAACGGGTGAAGCGTCTCGTCGCACTCGAGCTCGACCCCGACGTCGCCACCCGCCTCGCAGACGATTTCGCCGGCACCAACGTCACGGTTCGGGTCGGCGACGCGAGGCGGTCGCCGTTCGGCGACGCGTCCTTCGATTCCGTCGGCTGCTTCACGATGCTCCACCACGTACCGACGGCGAACGAGCAGTTCACGATCCTCTGCGAGGCCTACCGCGTCCTTCGGCCCGGCGGGGTACTCATCGGCGCCGACAGCCTCGCGAGCCAGGGACTGCACGAGTTCCACGAGCGGGACACGTACAACCCGATCGATCCCGCCCGCCTGTTCGTCTTCCTGCAGGCGGCCGGCTTCGGCCACGTCACCGTCTCGGCCGGCAAGGGGCTCCTCTTCACCGCTCGCAAGTCGCCTGAAGAAAGGAGTTGCGAATGAGCAACATGACGCTGCCGTACCAGGAGCCGCTCGTGCCGCGCGAGCCCGGCTCACGCCAGATCCCCGAGCCGCCGCGCCGCGGCGAGCCTGGCGGCCCGCCGTGCGCGATCTGTGGCGGGAAGACGACCTCGGCGGTCTGGTCGGACGACAACTGGACACTGCATCCGCCGGTCGGCGGCAGCCTGCCCGGCTCGGTCTGGCTCGCGAGCCGCGTCCACGTCGACTCCTTCTCCGATCTGCCGGAGGAACTGCAGGCCGATTTCGGCCGTGTTGCGGCGCGGGTCGAGCGCGCCATCCTCGCGCTGGGGGACATCGCGCGCGTGCACCTCTACCGCTGGGGCGACGGCGGCGCGCACTTCCACGTCTGGTTCCTGCCGCGGCCGCTCGGCATGGTCGAAGCGTCGGGAATGGCCCTGCCGGTCTGGGAGGACGCCCTGCCGAACGTGCCGGACGAGCAGCTCCGCGCGGCGGCGGAGCGGATCGCCTCCGCGATGTGACAGCTCTGCTCATCGTCCTCGCGGTCGCCTTCGCGTGGAGCATGGGCGCGCACTACACCGGCGCCGTGATGGGGATGCCGCATGCGCTACGCGCGATCGGCGCGTGGCCGGCGCTGCTCCTGATGGCGCCGCTGACGTTCGTCGGCGCGACCCTCGCCAGCCACGCGGTGGAGAGGCACGTCGGCTCCGGGCTCACGGCGGCGCAGCTCTCCGTTTCCGAGCAGGTGGTCGTGATCGGCACCGCGTTCGCGGTCACCACTGCGTACAACCGGCTGAAGGTGCCGACGTCGACGATCCAGATCCTCGTCTTCGCCGTCGTCGGCACCGCGATCGCGGGCGGGACCGGCGTCCACTGGCCCTCGATCTTGCACCTCGCCATCGTTTGGGCAGCGGCGCCTTTGGCCGCCCTCGTCCTCGGCGCCGTGTTCACCCTCGGCCTCGACCGCCTGCCGCTGGGACACCGCGTCGGCCTGGCGCTCGTCGCAGTCGGGGCGGTGGCGGCCTTCGCGATGGGCGCGAACGACGTTGCGAACGCGAGCGGCGCCCTTGTCGGCACCGGCACGTTCAGCCCCCTTGCCGCGGGCGCGGTCGGCGGCGCCGGACTCGCACTCGGCGTCCTCACCTGGGGGAAGCCGCTCCTGCGTCGCGTCGCCTTCGAGATCGTCGAGGTCGACCGCGCGATGGCGACCGCCGCGCAGCTCGTGCAGGCGGCGGTCGTCCTCGTCGCCGTCGCCTTCGGCTTCTTCACCTCGATGAACCAGGCGCTCGTGGCGGCGATGGCCGGCGCCGGCTTCGCCCGCGGCCGCGAGGCGGTGCACGTGCAGACCCTCGTCGGGATCGTGCAAGGGTGGCTCCTCGGACCGGCCGGAGGCTTCGCGATCGCTTATGCCGCCGAGCGGATCGCGCAGGCGATCACAGGCTGAGTCAGAAGGCGATCGGGGGGATCACGCCCGCGCGAGACTCCATGCGAGCTACAGCGCCGCTGCGATCTGCACAACGAGCGACGCGCGCTCACGATGTAGCCTCTCGTGCGTGAGTCGGGTCGCCGTGACTGCACCGCTCTCATTCCTCATCCTCGCGCTGACGATCGGACTGGCGGCATGCGGCGGCAGCAGTGGAAGCGGGGATCCTTCCTCAGCGAAGTACGACCCGGCGCACACGACGCTCAAGGACGCAGGACTCGAAGTGTGCAGCGAGGCGGATGACCAGGTCCCGCAGACGCTGGCGAACGGGTCGGGCGTTCAGAACGCGCGCGCGTTCTTCGTCGCGGAAGACTGCATGGGCGAGAAAACGTCGCCGGACGTTGCGATGGTCGTTCAATACGACAGCAAACAGGCGGTCGACGCGGCCTACGCGAAAGTCAACGTGGCGATCCCGAACAGCTCGTCGGCCAAGTATGGCCCGCTCATCCTCGTCACGACCGGACCGAACCGCGCTCAGAACCTCACCGCGATCGAAGGCGCGCTCCAGAAGACGTATCCCACGACCGCGTCGTCGTAGCGCCTGAACCGCGCCGGAGAAACTCGACCGCGTTGCACGGCGGGCTAGCCTGTTCCGCTCCGATCAAATCCGCGAGACGGCCGACGCCCTGGGCTCACGGACGCGCCGGCCGGGAGCCGAGCCGGGACCAAGATCGTCTTGGTGACGACCCAACGGTGCTTGCCAATCTTGCGGTCGCGGGCGAAGCCGAACTTCTCGAACGTCGAGAGGGCACCGTTGAACAGGAAGCCGGCGGGCACCGAGTCTGCGTCCTCCGGATAGCCCTCGACCCGTCCGCCGCCGAGGCCGGCGATGAGCTCGAGCGCCCCCTCGAGCCCAGCGGTCGCCACACCTTTGCGTCGGTGCCCTTTGCCGACGAAGTTGCACGCAATCCGCCAGTCGGGCAACGTCGTGACGCCCTTCTCGTAGGCGGCGCGGCTTTTGATCTTCGGCACTTCGGCGGGAGCGCCGAACTGGCACCAGCCCACGCAGCCGTCACCATCGAAAACCAAAGCCGCATGCGCCGTTCCTGCCCGTACACGATCGAGTTTCCGCCTGCGGTTCAGGGCCGCCGTGGTCTCCTTGCCGACCCCCTCGGGGTGGAAGCCCATGCACCAGCAACCGCCGAAGACGCCGTTGTTGCGCTCGACCAGAGCGGCGAACGCGTCCCACGTCGACTCATCGAGAGCCCTCTTCGTGTATCTCGTCTTCTCGACCAAGAGGTTGGGCCTACTTCCCCTGGCTCTGGATCGTGGCGAGGAACGTCAGCACACGCTCCGTGAGCAGGGCCGCGGCTGCGGCGTCGTAGGCCGGCAGCGAAGAATCGGCGAAGAGGTGCTCCTCCCCCGGATAGAGGAACAGCTCCGCGCGATCGGCCGACTCGACCAGCGCCTGCGCGGCCGCGAGGTCTTCGAGGAAGAACGGATCCTTCTCCTTCCCGTGCACCTGCACCGGGACGCCCGCGGGCCACGCGGCCCCGACCTCGGAGACCGGGAGACAGCCGCACATGAACAAAGCGCCCCGGGCGCCGGGCCTGGTCTGCGCGAGCTGCTGGGCGGGCATCACACCGAACGAGATGCCGCCGTAGACGACGTCGGGCCGGATCGCCTCTCCCGCGGCCACCCCGCGTTCGGTGAGCGCGCCGAAGCCCGCTTCGCGCGCGAAGGCCATGCCGTCCTCGATGGTGTCGAACGTGCGCCCGTCGAACAGGTCCGGTGTGTGCACCGTGTGTCCCGCCTGCCGAACCTCGTCGGCGAACGACCGCACGCCTTCGGTCAGCCCCTGGACATGGTGGTACAGGACAACCTCGGCCATCTGCCAGCCTCCTCACTGATTGATCCATTTAAGTGGAACGTTCCGGGATGTTAGCCTAATCAGGCTGTGGCCGGCAACGCGTCTCCGCCCGACTACGAGCTCGCCGACCGGATCGCGCTCACCAGGCCCTCCCAGGTCAAGGCGATCGGCCACCCCCTCCGCACGACGATCCTGGGCCTCCTGCACGAGCGCGCAGCCACTGTGAGCGAGCTCGCGGTCGCGCTCGAAAGGCCGAAGAGCACCGTGGCCTACCACGTCAAGGTGCTCGCCGAGGAGGGGCTCGTACAGGCCGTGAGAACCCGGCGGGTGCGGGCGATCGAGGAGCGTTTCTACGGCCGCACAGCACGCATGTTCTACGTCGGCGTGGAGCGGAGCGCGGACGGCGACGAGATGCCTCGGGACTTCAACGACTTCGAGGTCGCCGCTCGCGAGTCATCCAGGGCCTACGAGGACGGCAAGCTGTGGGGGTTCATCCGCCACGCCCGTGTCTCGGAGGCGCAGGTGTCGGAGTTCTGGGAGCGTATGGCGGAGCTGGTGACGGAGTTCGACAGGCTTCCGCGGTCGGGCGAGACCGTCTACGGGTTCGCGCTCGGCGTGTACCCCACCGACCATCCAACGCTACCGCGCGACGGCAAGTAGGACCGCGCCGGGAGCGTGTGCAGTTCGCGAGTGCGGGGGCCTGGTCGTGCCGGGGCCCCCGCACTTCGCGTCGCGCTACTTCTTGAACTGGAAGGTCGCGCTGTGGGTCGTGTCGTCGACGAGCTTGACGTCGAGCTGCCGGCACGTCCCCGCCCACGCCTTGTCCGTCTTCCAGACGTAGACGTACTGAGCCGTCAGCGGGTCGTAGCTGAGGCTGCTCTGGCCCGCCGTCACCGTCGACTCGACCGGATCGCTCGGCAGCGCCGTGGCACACGAGATCGGGCGCGAGGTCGGGAAGCCGCTCGCGAGGATCGCAAGCCCCTGGTCGCTCCCGAGGCTGAACTTGACCGGCACCGAGCTTCCCGCCTGCGCGACGTTCAGCTTGCCGTTGTCCACCGGCGCGAGGAACCCGGTGTACGGGTACGTGATCGCGAAGGACTGCGCCACGTTGGCCGCCGGGTACCACGGCTTTGCGGCGTTCGCTGCGATGTCGTACGTGTCGAGCCCGGCCTGCGACGCCGTGATCGTGCACGAGCCGACGCCGGTGATGTGCACCGTGTCGCCGCTCACCGTGCACGGGCCGCTCGCGGCATAGCTCACCGGAAGCGTCGAGCTCGCCGTCGCGTCGAGCGCGAAGTCGGCGTCACCGAGCTTCTTCCCGGCAAGAGGGCCGAACGTGATCGACTGGTTCAGCGAAGGCTCGAGGTTGTAAGCCGCCGTCACGTCCACCCGGCCCCAGCCGAAGTGGTTGTTCGGCCGGGCGGCGATCCCGCCGCAACCCGCGGCATTCGTCCCGACCGTCACATTCGGGTTCGCGCTCCGGGTCAGCAGCCACTTCGTCCGCGGGATGTCGCGGACGAGCGTTGGGCCGGGCCGACCACAGCAGGGCGACCACGCCGACGACATGCGGGCCCGCCATCGACGTGCCGCTCATCGTGCCGTAGGTCGTGTCGCTCGTCCGGAGCGACGAGCGTACGCTCGCGCCGGGCGCCGACAGGTCGGGCTTCATTCGCCCGGAGCCGTCGGCCGTGACCCACCCGCGGCTGCTGAAGCCCTGGAGGGCATTCGAGGTGCCGCTGATCGCACCGGTGGAGAACGCCGAGGCGTAGATCGCAGGCGGATCCTTCACCGTGTTGCACGCCGACCCGTCGTTGCCCGCAGAGGCCTCGACGAAGATGCCGGCGGCCTCGGAGTTGTCGACGATCGTCTGCATGACGTTCGGGGCGCAGAGCTCGCCCACTTGCGGGCAGCCCCAGCTGTTGTTCATCACGTGCGGCCGCTTCGACGGATCTGCGCTCTGGTTCGCCAGGTTCGTCGGAGCGAGGAAGAACTGGAAGCACTCGGTGTAGGTCGCAGCCCGACCGTTGCCGGCGTCCATGTTGCGGCAGCCGATCCACTTCGCGGCCGGCGCGACGCCGATCTGGTTCGCGCCCGTGCCGACCCCGGCGCCGGCGTCGTCGCCGATCGTCGTGCCGGTCGTGTGAGTGCCGTGACCCTGATCGTCGCACGGCGCGACGAGGTTGAACCCGCACGAGTTCGGCGTCGTCGTCGAGGACGGCGTACCGCCGTCGCTGCCGGTGATCCGGGCGTGGACCGAGTCGTGCCAGTTGTAGTTGTGGTCGGCGGTGGTGCCGGTGATCCAGCCCCGGTAGTGCGTGCGCAGCGACGCGTGCGTCCAGCGCATGCCGGTGTCCTGGTTCGCGACGACCATGCCCTGGCCCTTGAACCCGAGCGTCCACAGCGGCGGCGCCTGGACGTTCGTGACGCCGACCTCCGTCGCCTCGACGGCGTCGCCTTCGTCGATCGACTCCGGACCGTCCTCCCCGTTCAGCCCGTCGACCACGGCGTTCGGCTCGATCGCCTTCACGTCGTCGCGGTCCGCGAGATCCTCGACGAGCCCGCGGTCGCCCTCGGCGACGATCATGTTCGCCGCCCAGTAAGACTTGTACGAGACGCCTTCCGCGTCGAGCGCCGCTTTGATCGGCGCCTGCGTGCGCGCGGCCTCCTGCGTGAGCTTGTCGTAGACGTACCAGCCCCGCTCGTCCTCGTTCTTGATCGCCGCGGCCTTGCTCAGGTCCGCCTGATCGCTGAGGTAGACGATGAACGACGTCTCGTTGCCGTTGGCCGTCGCGTCGAAGACGCCGCCGGCGATCTTCGCCTCATTGGCCGACGCGTGCGTGTCCCTCGCCTGCAACGCGGCTCCCAATGCCCCAAGCACGACGACCACGGCGGCGAGGCCTACGATCGCGCCCAGGCGCGATACACGGCTCCTGCCCCTGCTCATGAAGCTGCTCCCTCCCGTCGATCTGTGCCCCGCATGTACCCGGCCAGCAGCGGGGCGCGCAGCGCGATGCTGCGCCCGACGACCTTAAAGCGATTTCGCCAGATCCGCCACACGGATACGTGGCGCCGATGGTCTACGCTGTCGCCGCCCGGAGAGGTGTCCGAGTGGCCTAAGGAGCGCGACTGGAAATCGCGTACCTGCTGAAAGGCGGGTCGCGGGTTCAAATCCCGCCCTCTCCGCCTCGGACGTGGGGGGAGACCGCCGGTTTCCCCCCACGGACGCGCCGGCTGAGCCGGCACGTGCGTCTCTCGGAACGTTCTAGTCGTTGATGCGCGCGATCAGGTGCTCGCGCTTCAGGACTCGCACGCGATGGCTCGAGCGGGCAAGGCGGACCTCGTAGCCCGCGTCGCGCGGGAAGAGCACCTTGTCGCCGGGGTCGACCCCGGTCACGTCGTTGCCGACGGCGGAGACGATGCCCGTCCTGATCTGGGACGCCTCGTTCACGGGGACGATGAGCCCGGTCGCCGTCTCGGTCTCGTCGAGCGGCTCGACCACGAGGTGGTCGTCGAGCGGCTCGAGCGTCACGTCGGTCGCAGGCAATGGGTCGAGCATCTCTTCGCAGGGTAGCTCGCGGCGAACCGCCCGAGGTAGGCGGTGGCGGCGCTAGAGACGCCCGGCCGCGACGATCCGTTGCAGGAACTGCTGCGTCCGCGCCTCGCGCGGTGCGCCGAAGATCCGATCCGGCGGGCCCTGTTCGAGAATCGTGCCGCCGTCGAGGAAGCACACGCGGTCGGCGATCTCGCGCGCGAAGCTCATCTCGTGCGTGGCGATCAGCATCGTCATCCCGCCGGCGGCGAGCTCGCGAATCACCTCCAGCACCTCGGCGACGAGCTCGGGGTCGAGCGCGCTCGTCACCTCGTCGAGGAGCATCAGCCGGGGCTGCATCGCGAGAGCGCGCACAATCGCCACGCGCTGTTGCTGGCCGCCCGACAACCGGTCGGGGTACTCGCGCGCCTTGTCGGCGAGCCCGAACCGCGCGAGCAGGTCGAGCGCACGTTCCTCGGCGTCTCGCCGCGACAGCCCGAGCGCCTCGCGCGGCGCCAGCGTGACGTTCCGCAGGACGGTCATGTGAGGGAAGAGGTTGAAGGCCTGGAAGACGATCCCGATCTTGCGGCGGATCCGGTTGACGTCGACGCCCCGCGCCGTGATCTCCTCCCCCTCGACGACGATGCGGCCGACGTCGATCGGCTCGACGAGGTTCACGCAGCGCAGCAGCGTGGACTTGCCCGAGCCTGACGCGCCGATCAGGCACACGACCTCGTGCTCGGCCACGTCGAGGTCGATCCCGCGCAGCACGACGTTGCGGTCGAACGCCTTCCAGACGCCGTCGAGGCGGAGCGCATCGGTCACGCGAGCGCGCCCGCCGACTGGCGACGCCGGCGGTCTCGGAGGATCAGCCAGTCGGTGAACCGCGCCAGTGGGATCGTGATCGCCACGAACAGCACGGCCGCGGCCACGTACGGCGTGTAGTTGAAGGTCGCGGAGGTGTCGATCGCGGCCTGGTTGAACGCCTCGATCGCGCCGAGCGTGCCGACGAGCGCCGTGTCCTTCTGGAGGCCGATGAAGTCGTTGAGGAGCGGCGGGACGACCCGCCGCACGGCCTGCGGCAGGACGACGAAGCGAAGTGCCTGCATGCGGGTGAGGCCAAGCGACCGTGCGGCGGCGTCCTGCGACGGGTGGACCGACTCGATCCCGGCGCGGTAGACCTCGGAGACGTACGCGGTGTAGACGAGGACGAGCGAGACGATGCCCCAGAACGTGACCGACGTCGGGACCCCCCGCACCTGGAGCGCCGGTGCGCCGAAGCCGAGGAGCGCGATCACGAGGATCGTCGGCACGCCGCGGAAGAAGTCCGCGTAGGCGATCGCGAGCGCGCGCAGCGGGAAGAACACCGGCCCCGGCAGCGACCGCAGGACGGCGAGCAGCAGCGCGAAGATCAGGATGAAGACCTCCGCGATGCAAAAGATCTTGACGTTGAGCTTGAACGCGCGCGCTATCTCCGGCAGCGAGTCCTTGAAGATCTCCCAATCGAAGAACGTCCGCTTGACCTCGTCCCACCCCGGCGACTGCGTCAGCGCGACGGCGACGATCAGGAGGAAGACGACGGTGCTCGCCAGCGCTACGGCGGCGCTCCGGCGGCCCTCGCCGCCGGAGCGTCCACCGCGCAGGATCCGCGACTCGCGGTCCTCTAGCGCAGGACCGGCGCGCCGGTCGCCTTCGCTAGCCACTGCTGCTGGATCTTCGCGAGCTGGCCGGTCTTCGTCATCGCCGCCAGGGCCTTGTTGATGCAGCCGGCGAGCGAGTTCCCCTTCTGGAAGACCATCCCGAAGTACTCGCCGCCCGGCTGCGACCGGAACTGGCCGAGGACCTTCGAGTTCGGCACCTGCGCCGCCGTCACGTAGAACGCCGTCGGCAGGTCGACGACGAGGCCGTCGATCTGCTTGTTCTTGAGCGCCTGGACGGCCGCATCGTTCTTCGGGAACACGGCGGGACGCTGCTTCGGCTTGATGTGGTTGACGATGTAGCTGTAGCTCGTGGTTCCGAGCTGGGCGCCGAGCTTGTACGTCTTGAGGCCCCTCGTCGACTTCACGTTCGCGATCTTCGTCCCCTTCAGGACGACCACGGACTGGTTGACGCGGTAGTAGGGCGCGCTGAACGTGACGACCCGCGCGCGATCCTGCGTGAACGAGATCTGGTTGATGTCGAAGTCGAACTTCTTCGGCCCGGGCGCGAACGCGCGGTTGAACGGCGTGTAGACCCACTTCACCTCGTTCTTCGCGAACCCGAGCCGCGCGGCGACCGCGTAGGCGACCGCGGACTCGAATCCCTTGCCGGTGGTCGGGTCGTTGATCTTCCACGACGATCCCTTCAACTCGCCGCCGCCGAACCAGGGCGGGTAGGCAGGGTTGTCGGTGCCGATCGTCAGGGCGCCGTCCTCGACGAGGTTCAGCGAGTCCTTCGGGCAACCCGCGACCGCCGCAGGCGCCGCGGGCGTCGAGTGCGCTGTCGACGCTGCGGCCGCGACGAGCACGACCAGCGCGGCAACCGCGATGACGACATTCCTCATTTCTGAATTACCCTCCTGTGTCTGACCCGGGATGCGCATCGTACTGCGGGCATTACGAACGCCGGCAAGGTTTTCTTCCCACAGCGCGGGCTGACGAAGGGCGATCTCGTCGCCTACTACCTCGACGTCGCCGAGCACGCGCTCCCGCACCTGCGCCGCCGGCCGTTCCACATGAAGCGGTTCACGAACGGCGTCGAGGGCGATTTCTTCCACCAGAAGCGCGTGCCCGCGGGCCACCCGCCGTTCGTCGACGAGGTGTTCGTCCGCTTCCCGAGCGGCCACTCGACCGTGTTCGCGATCGTCGACAACGCCGACGCGCTCGCTTGGGTGGTCAACCTCGGCTGCATCGAGCTGCACACCTGGCACTCGCGCGTGCCCGAGATCGAGAAGCCGGACTACCTGCTGATCGACCTCGACCCGACGAGCGACGGCCAGTGGCCGTTCGTGCGCGAGATCGCGCTGGTCGTCCGCGCCGTGATGGCCGAGCTCGGCCTCACGTCGTTCCCGAAGACCTCGGGCGCGACGGGGCTCCACGTCCTCGCGCCGATCCGTCCCGATCTCGCGTTCCCCGAGGTACGGCGGTTCGCGAAGGCGCTCGCACAGGAGGTCGAGCGGCGCGTCGGCGACCAGCGGGTCGCCACGACCACCTGGCGCGTTGCCGACCGCGTCGGCGTCTTCGTCGACTACGGGCAGAACGCGCGCGACCGCACGATCGCGTCGGCGTACTCGGTGCGCCCCACGGCGGATGCACGCGTCTCGGCGCCGCTGCTCTGGAACGAGGTCCCCTCGGTCGAGCCGGAGGCGTTCACGCTCGAGACGATGAGCGCCCGCGTCGCCGCGGTCGGCGACCCGATGATCGGCATGTGGCGTCGCGCGGTCTCGCTCCGGACGCGCTTCGAGCGGCTCGGGCTCGAGCCGCCGACGCCGTGACGGTCCTTACACGACTTTAAAATGAGACGCGTACCGTGGCGCGGTGCGCCGGATCGTCCTTCTCGCGGCTGTCGCCGCAGCCGTCCTCGTTCCTGCCCGCGCGGAGGCGTCGCCGTACGTCCGCTACGGAATCCAGGACGACGCCTGGCTCGAGTTCGGCCCCGGCACGCTCGACAGCCGCCTCGACCGCCTCGACACGACGGGCGTCGACCTCGTTCGCGTGACGCTCGACTGGAGCACCATCGAGCGGACGCGCGGCAAGCCGAGCTGGTCGCGTTCGGATGCTCTCCTCCGAGGTCTGCACGACCACGGAATCGAGCCCGTCGTGACGCTGTACGGAACGCCGCGCTGGGCGAACGGCGGTCGCGCCTCCAACTGGGCGCCGAAGAGCGGCTCGACGTGGGCGAGCTTCGTCCGCCGGACCGCGCAGCGCTATCCGTTCGTCCGCCGCTGGCTCGTCTGGAACGAGCCGAACCAGCAGCGCTGGCTCCGCCCGACCACACCTCAGGCCTACGTGCAGAAGCTCCTCAACCCCGCATACGCCGCGCTCCACGGCGTGCGCCGGAGCGCGCTCGTCGCCGGCGGCGTCACCGCTCCGCGCGGCTCGACCGGCGGCGTGTCACCCGTCGCCTGGATCGCCGGGATGCGCGCCGCGGGAGCCCGGCTCGACGCGTACGCGCACAACCCGTACGCGCTCCAGCCCGGCGAGACGCCGTGGGCCGGCGGCTGCGCGCACTGCGAGACGATCACGATGGCGACGGTCGAGCGGCTGCTCACGAGCGTCTCGCGCGCGTGGGGCCCGAAGCGAGTCTGGCTGACGGAGTTCGGCTACCAGACGAACCCGCCCGACCGCTTCCTCGGCGTCTCGAAGGCGACGCAGGCGCGCTTCGTCGCCGAGGCCGCCCTCCGCGCGTTCGCGGCGCCGCGGGTCGACATGCTCATCCAGTACCTGATCCAGGACGAGCCGGACGTCGCCCGGTGGCAGAGCGGCCTGATGTCGAGCAGCGGCGCCGTCAAGCCCGCGTACACGGCTTTCCGGTTCCCGCTTGCGCAGAGCTCCCGAACGGGGCTCCGCACGACCCTCTGGGGCCAGATCCGGCCGCGAACGGGCGTCCAGGCCTACCGCCTCCAGCAGCTCTACGGAGGCGCCTGGCGCTCCGTCGGCGGCACCGCCCGCACGACGTCACGCGGCTTCTTCACGCGCACTGTCAACGCCGCGAGGGGCGACATCTTCCGCGTGTGGTCGCCGCGCGACGAGGCGTATAGCCCCGTCGTCGTCGTCCGTTAGCCCAGGCGATCGAGCGCGCCCGCGGCGCCGGCCGTCGTTCCTGTCACCCGCCGAGCAGGTCGTCGACCGAAGGCGCGTTCGGGTCGCGGGGCGGTCGCAGCTCGCGCCATGTGCAGTCGCGGGGCGCCTTGTCCTCGCGCCAGCGGAGGAACTTCGTGCCGTGCCGGAACCGGTCGCCCTGCACCTTGTCGTAGCGCACTTCGACGACGAGCTCGGCGCGCACCGCCGCCTGCTCGAGCTCGCCGGTTCCCCACCGGTTCGGCTCCGAGAACCGCCGGTCCGGCGCGTGCTCCTGCAGCGGGAGCACACGATCGGCGACCTCGGTTCGGCGCGAGGCGGCGACCGCACACGTGCCGACGTAGTCGATTCCGCCGTCGTCGCGGTAGAGGCCGAGCAGAAGCGTCGCGATTGCGTCACGGCCGCCCTTCCAGCGGAACCCGATGACGACGCAGTCGGCGGTCTTCTCCTCCTTCACCTTGACGACGCCGTCGCGCGAGCCCGGCAGGTACGGCATCCCGAGGCGCTTCGCGACGACGCCGTCGAGACCCATCGACTCGAAGCGGTCGAGCCATCCGCGTGCGTCGCCGGCATCGCGCGTCGCCGGCGAGAGCCGGAAGCCGGAGAGCGCCTCGACGCGCCCACGGCGCTCCTCGAGCGGCCGCTCCCACACCGGGTCGCCCTCCCACAGCAGGACGTCGAAGACCACGAATTGCGCCGGGATCTCGGCGGAGAGCCGGCGGATGCGCGACTCGGCGGGATGGAGCCTCGTCTGCATCGAGTCGAAGTCGAGGACGCCGTCGTGCGCGATCACGATCTCGCCGTCGAGCGCCGAGTGCGGCGGAAGGAGGTCGCCGAGCGGCCGGAGCTCGGGGAAGTACCGGAGCAGCGGCCGCTCCTTCCGCGACCACAGCGCGAGCTCGCCGCCGTCGTTCTCGAGGATCCCCCGAAAGCCGTCCCACTTCGGCTCGTACTGCCAGCCGTCGCCCTCCGGGAGCTCGCGCACGAGCTCGGCCTCCATCGGCGGGAACGGGACGTTTGGACCGGGCACGTCGTGGAAGCCTAGTTCCGATGCTCGAGCTCGACGGAATCTGGGACGTTCGGCGCGTCGGCGGGCTGCTGCCGCCGATGCTCGGCGTCCGCAAGCGGATCTCGGGCACGCGCGGATCGACGCTCGTCGCCGACGGCCGGATTGCCGTCGCCTTCGACGTGGTGGGAACGGAGCTCCGGTACCGCGCGCCCTTCCAGGGCTTCGTCGACGTGCTGGAGCCGGCGGGCGACGGCTTCGACGGGTCCTTCAGGTTCCTCGGCCGCGAGCTCGGGCGCTTCGCCATGACGAGAATCGAAGGAGGAACAGTGCCGACCATCAACGACCAGCTGATCAAGCACATCGACGAGGCGCACGCGATGGAGCAGAACGTGCTCCGCATGCTCGACGGGATGATCTCGACCACGGACGACCCCGAGATCCTTCAGGAGCTCGAGCACCACAAGATGGAGACGGAAGGCCACGTGCAGCGAATGCGCCAGCGCCTCGAGGCGCACGGGAGCTCTCCCTCGACGGTACGCCAGATGACCGGCATCGTCGGCGCGCTCGCGAAGATGCCGCTCGACATGGTCCGCGGCGACAAGGCGGGCCGGAACGCCCGCGACGGCTACACGACCGAGCACATGGAGATCGCGGCTTACGAGCTCCTGAAGCGCGTCGCCCAGAAGGCCGGCGACGAGGAGACGGCGACGGCGTGCGACGAGATCATCGCCCAGGAGCGCCAGATGGCGGAGACGATCGAGCAGAACTGGGACAAGCTCGCCTCGCTGTCGCTGAAGGACGAGGGCGTCCTGGCGTAAAGGCCCGCGCCCTGGCTACGCAAGCCAGGGCGCGAGGAAGGTCTCGATCTCGCGGCACCCGCGCGGTACAGCCAGGCGAGCCCGGACCTCCTTGTTCTCGAGCACGACGAGCGTCGGGAGCGAGTCGACCCTGAACTTCTCGACCAGGTCGGGCCTCTCCTCGCGCGCGACCGAGTAGAAGCGGAAGGTGTCGTGATTGCGACGGCGCTGCAGCACCTGTGCGAGAAAGCCCTCGACGCGGCGGCAGCGGCCGGAGACGCTCGAATGGAAGAAGACGAGCCCGGGCTTCGGGCCATGCGCTACCTGGGACAATGCTGAAGTACCTCCTGGGTGCGGCGCGGGGTCCGGGCGTCGGCGTTTTGTCCAGCTTATGCCCAGCGCTCGCAGCGGCCAAACGAAGGGCTACGCTTGCGCAGTGAGACGCGTTGCCGTGACCGGCATCGGCGCGGTGACGCCGCTCGGAGTCGACGCTCCGGCCACGTGGGGTGCGGCGATCGCCGGCGAGAGCGGCATCGACTGGATCTCGGCGTTCGACGCCGACGGCCTCCCCGTTCGCGTCGCCGCCGAGGTGAAGGGGTTCGATCCGACGACGGTCGCATCCGCGAAGGAGGTGCGAAAGCTCGAGCGCAACGTGCTGCTGGGGGTCGCCGCGGCACGGGAGGCCCTCGAGGACGCCGCCCTCGTCGACTTCGACCCGGCGCGCGTGGGGATCGTCTTCGGGTCGGCGATCGGGGGCGTGAGCGGGATCGTCGAACAGGCCGACGTGCTCCGCGACCGCGGGCCGGGTCGCGTGTCGCCCAACTTCCTGCCGAACGTCCTCGTCGACTCGGCATCGGGGCAGATCGCGATCGCGCTCGGCATCAAGGGCCCGAACTACGCCGTCGTGTCCGCGTGCGCGACGGGGTCTCACGCCGTCGGCGAGGCCGCCGAGCTGATCAAGCGCGGAGACGCCGACGCGGTGATCGCCGGCGGAACCGAAGCGTGCATCCACCCGCTGATCCTCGCGGGGTTCACGGCCATGCGGGGCCTCGCGGCCGAGGACGAGCACCCGCCGCGGGCATCGCGCCCGTTCGACGCGACGCGTGCCGGCTTCGTCATGGGCGAAGGAGCCGGTGCGCTGCTACTGGAGGACCGCGAGCGGGCCGAGGCGCGCGGCGCGGAGATCTACGCGGAGGTGCTGGGCTACGGCGCGTCGAACGACGCCCACCACATGGCGCAGCCGGAGCCGGAGGCGGAGGGCGTGGCGGCGATGATGCGCGCCGCGCTCGCGCGCGCCCACGTGGAGCCGGAGCGCGTCGGCTACGTCAATGCGCACGGCACCTCGACGCCGCTCGGCGACGCCGCCGAGACGAGGGCCATCAAGGCGGTGTTCGGCGACCACGCCTACGGGCTCGCCGTCTCTTCGACGAAGTCGATGATGGGCCACACGTTCGGCGCCGCGGGCGCGATCGAGGCCATCATGTGCGTCCTCGCCGTCCGCGACGGGGTTCTCCCGCCGACGATCAACTACCGCGAGCCGGATCCCGAGTGCGACCTCGACTACGTGCCGAACGAGGCGCGTCGCGTGCAGGTGGACGTCGCGTTGTCGAATGCGATGGGCCTCGGCGGCCACAACGGGTGCGTCCTCGTCGGACGCGCGTAGCGTCGCCTACGCGTCGACTCTCACGTGGTCGCCGACGGAGATCGTCCCGTCGGTGAGGATGTCGGCGTTGATGCCGGCGCGGTGCGCGAGGTCCTTGATGATCCCGGGGCGGGTCATCGACTCGAGGTGCTTGCACGGCTCGCAGAGCTCGACGCCGTAGCACTCGACCTCGCCGACGCGAAAGCGCTTTCCGACCAGCTCGTTCAGGCGGACGCCGCGCGTCGTGAGCTGGCGCCGCGTCCCTCCGGGCGGCAGGCCCACGCGCTCGACCTCCTCCGCCTCGACGAGCGTGAGCGCCTGGCCCGGCCGCGCGCCGTCGGCGAAGAAGTGCCGGTCGCCCTCGAGCCCCTTCCCTGCGACGGCGGTCGCCGACGAGACCTCCCAGAGCTCCGGTACGCGCTCCTTTCCGAAGTGGATCGCCTCGACCACGGCCGCACCTTAGCGATTGTCGGAGGCCCGACCGCTTACCGCCGCGCGACCGCGTCCGGCGTCAGGTCGGCGATCGCGGCGACCACCGCGTCGGCTTCGGCGAGGGCGTCGTCGCCCGGCGGGAAGTGCGGGTTCGGTACCGCGATGCACGCCATACCGGCCGCCTTCGCCGCGCGGATCCCGTTGTGCGAGTCCTCCACCGCGACGCACCGCTCCGCCGCAACGCCGAGGCGACGCGCCGCCTCGAGATAGACATCCGGCGCGGGCTTCCCTCGCTCGACCTCCTCCGACGAGACCGACACGGCGAACACAGCCGTCAGCTCGCCCGCCTCGAGCACCGCGTCGATCAGCTCCCGGTTCGACGACGACGCGAGCCCGAGCGGCCACCGCGCGGCGATCCGCCGCACCGCATCGACGGCGCCCGGGAGCCACGGCGGGCCGCCTGCGTACCGCACCAGCATCCGCGCCACGACTTCGCGGTTGATCTCCTCCGGAGGCTCGCGCAGGCCGATGACGTCGTGCATGTAACGCGACCACTCCGGCGAGCTCATGCCCATCATGTCCCGCTGCGCACCCGGATGCCAGCGCCCGCCGCGCTCGCGCGCGAGCACCTCGCGCACGTCGTCCCACACCTGCTCGGAATCGATCAGGACGCCGTCGAGGTCGAAGACGACCGCCGCGATCACAGCGCCTGGTACTCCCGGTTCACGTAGACGAGCGATGTCGGCGCCGGGCCATGCTCCAGCGCGAGCACGTCGCCGACGAAGAACGTGTGGTCGCCAGTCGGCACCTCCGCGATCGTCCGCGCCCGAACCCATCCGGCCGCGCCTGCGAGCAGACGCGGGTCGTCGTCGCGGACCGCAATCCCTTCCCACAGGGCGATCGGCGGGACGCCGCGCGCGAAATGCTGCGCGAGGGCGTCCTGCTCGCCGCCGAGGATCGAGACCGCCCAGTCGCGTGCCTCGCGCAGGACCCCGTGGAGCGACGCCTGGAGCGCGATCGAGATCCCCACGAGCCGCGGCTCGAGCGACAGTGAGATGAGCGACGAGACGGTGAGGCCGGCGCGCCGCCCGTCGACCTCGGCCACGACGACGGAGACGCCGGCCGGCCACCGGCGGAAGAGCGCACGCTGGTCGGCTCCCTGCTCGTCCACGCGCCAAGGCTAAAGCTTCGGCGGGCGCCGTCAGCGGCGCCGAGCGAGCGGCCAGTTCTCAGGCCCGCGCGACGGCTGCGGTGTCTGCGCGGAGGAGCCGCACGAGGTCGCGCGGGTCGAGCTCGACCTGGAGCCCCCGCCTGCCGGCGCTGACGAGGATCGATTCGTGGACGAGCGCCGAGTCGTCGACGGTCGTCGGGAGCGTGCGGCGCTGCCCGAGCGGGCTGATCCCACCGGCGACGTACCCGGTCGCGCGCTCGACGCGCGTCCGGTCGGCCATCTGCGCGCGCTTCCCCGCCGCGCGCAGGTCGAGCTGGCGGTCCGACGGAACGACGAAGACGCGCAGGTCGCCGTCGACCGACACGACGAGCGTCTTGAAGAGCCGGTCGGGGTCGACGCCCAGCTCCTCGGCGACCGCGCGTCCGTAGTCGCCGTCGCCGTAGGTCGCGTGACGGTACTCGTGGAGCCGGAAGGAGACGCCGGCGCGCTCGAGCATGCGGACCGCCGGCGTCACTCCGCGAGATCCTCGACGACGAGCCCGAGCGAGAACAGGCGCCACGCGAGGTCGACGTCCGCGGCGAGGAAGAGGGCGGCCTCGCGGACCAGCGGGAGCGACCGTGCGCGGAGCGCGAGCTCGTCGATGCCGGAGCCGAGCTGCGCGCGCCGCTCGTCGGTGTAGAGCTCGACCGCGAGCCGCTTCACCGCGACCTCGTCGACGGTGAGCTCTCGGTGGACGTCTCCGTCTGCCGCGATCACCGTGATCGCGCGGCGCTTCGCCGCGTTCACGGCGTCGGCGTCGAGCTCGACCCGCTGGCCCGCGACGTACGCGAGCACCGGCAGCGGGTCGCCGAGCTCGCCGGCCTCGACCCGCTCGAGGAGTGCCTGCACGGCATCCACCGACGGGATCATCGCGCGCGGCGACGGCCCGGGTCGGGCGGGACGCCGCACTGCGCGCCCCGCCCGCGTTCGTCGAGCCGCTACGCGGTCCGCGCTGTTCGGGGCGCTTCGCGCGTCGTCACGAACCCGAGCGCGACCATCCCGAGCCCGAGCACGAAGTGGAGCCAGTTGTCCGCCGAGTTCACGGGAATCCAGTCGCCGCCGCCGACGATCCCGAGGAGCCACAAGGCGAGGTACACGACGCCTCCGCCGATGAGGAAGGCGCGCGCGCTCTCCCACGTCCGCGCCATCGCGAGCCCGGCCAGACCGAAGAGCACGTGGACGATGTTGTGGAGGACGCTCACCTGGAAGATGCCGAGCAGCTTGGCGTCCGAATCCGAGCCTGCGAACGCCATGTCGCCGTAGTTCGTCGTGATCCCCGGGATGAAGCCGAGGATGCCCACGAGCAGGAACGTGGCGCCGACGAGCAGGGCGAGCGTCTGAACGGGTGTCCGGTCTCCCATGGGGCCTCCAGCCTCGGTGTTCAAGGGCAAAAACGCATTCCACGTGCCCCCGTGAATCCCTGCGAAACAGGGCTCGAGCACGCCTTTTTTGTCCATGTTTCGTCGACTTCATACGGATACCCCGCCTGGGCAACCTGATTCGCAACTGAGGAGGTAGGGGTGGTAGAGAGCTCGACGATCCAGAAGGCTGCGCGTGCCGTCGGCATCGTCTTCCTGCTGGTCGGGATCCTGGGATTCATCCCGGGAATCACGGACGACGCGCCCGGGAGCTTCGCGGGCGAGGACTCCGAAGCATCGCTCTTCGGTGTGTTCCAGACGAGCGTCCTGCACAACATCGTCCACCTCCTGTTCGGCATCGCCGGGCTCGCGCTCTCGCGCACGTGGGAGGGGTCGCGGAACTTCCTGATCGGCGGCGGCGCCGTGTACCTCGCACTGTGGCTCGTCGGGATCATCGGCGCCATGGACTGGCTGCCGGCGGACGACACCGATGACTGGCTCCACCTCGCGCTCGGCGGCGGGATGGTCGGGCTCGGCGTCGCGTTGCGCGGCCGGCGGCCGGAGCGCGAGGCCTATCAGGGCGCACGCGCCTAGACATCGAACCAAAACGAGGAGGAACAGGATGAGCAACGCAGGGGGTCGGTCGATCGAGTCGTTCACCGAGAACGACATCCCGCAGCTTCGCGACGTCCCCGTCTACGCGAACGGCGAGGAGATCGGGCACGTCGGCGACATCTACTACGACGACGAGAGCCAGCACGTCGAGTGCGTCGGGATCAAGGGCGGCTGGTTCGGCATGAAGCGCCAGTGGATCCCGGCCCAGGGCGCCGTGCTCCAGGAGGACGGGCTGCACGTCACCTACGGACGCGGTGATTTCGACGAGGCACCACGCTGGGACGACGAAGACCTCGACGAGGACCGGTACGGCGAGGTGCGCGGCCACTTCGTGCGGCACGAGGAGGAGATGCAGGTCGGCAAGCAGCAGGTCGCAGCCGGCAGCGTCCGGCTGCGGAAGTGGGTCGAGACCGAGCCGGTCGAGACGCAGGTCGAGCTGCAGCACGAGACGGCGCGCGTCGTGCGCGAGCCGGTCGACGAGCCGATCGGCCGCGACACGGGTGCCTTCGAGGATCAGGAGGTCGAGGTTCCCCTGTCCTCGGAGGAGGCGGTGGTCGGCAAGCAGGTGGTCGCCAAGGAGCGCGTCGCGGTCGAGAAGGGTGTCGACACGCACACGGAGACCGTCGGCGACGAGGTGCGCAAGGAGCGCGTCGAGGTCGAGGGCGACGGGGACGTCGCACGGCGCTGACGTCGAAGCGGGAGGGGGCGCGGACGCGCCCCCTCCCCGTCCGAGGAGGGGCCATGGGATTCGAGAGCAGGAAGTGGACACGCCCGCGGTGGACACCGTCCGCCACGAGGAGGAGCTACGTGTCGGGACGGAGGAGACGGTCGTCGGCTCGGTTCGTGCGCGGAAGACCACCGAGACCGACCACGTCGCCGAGTACGTGCCGCGCGAGCTCGAGCACGCCGACGTGGAGCGGCTGGAGCCGGTCGAGGGCGACTCGGGCGAGATCGAGACGCTCCCGGACGACTCGGTCTCGATCCCGCTCTTCGAGGAGCAGCTGGTCGTCACGAAGCGGCTCGTCGTCCGGGAGCGGATCGTGATCCGCAAGCGGACGATCTCCGAGGAGCATCGCGTCGAGGCCGACCTGCGCCGCGAGCGGATCGAGGTCGACGGCGACGGAGTCGTGGTCGACGGCCGCTGAAGCGACCAGGGGCGATCAGGGGAAGGTGGACGACCGCCGGTTCAGGTCGTAGCGGCCGCCGTCGCGGCAACCCGGCGGAACGAGGTACCGCGGGTCGCTCGCGTCGAGGCCGTTGTCGCCGAGCTGCTGCCGCATCATCCGCTGCGCCGTCCCGCGCGAGAGGCCGAGCCGGGCACCGACGTCGACGCCGGACTGGAACGCGTAGCAGTTGGCGACACCCTCGTCGCTCACCCCGCGGAGGTGCCACGCCTCGTGTGCCAGCACCGCGATCGCGCGCCCGGTTGCACTGAACGATCCCTGATCGCCGTGCTCGGCGAGCCGGTAGAGCCGGTAGCAGATCCCCGGCGTCAGCCACGCGTCGCGGCCGCCGACGGCGGCGATCCCGTCGGCTTCCTGGACGGCGCCGACATGGCGGCCGGAGGTGTCGCAGCGGACGCTCGTCCGGTGCGCCGCGATCCGTTGCGCCTCGCGTGAGAGCGTCTGCTCGACTCGCGCCCGCGCCTCCGACGGGACGCTGCTCCACCCGCGGCGGATGTTGACCGCGAACGCGATCACCGCGACCGCCGCGAGCACGACCGCGGCCTCGCCGACGCGTCGGAGGGCGCCGCGCTCGCGGGCGCGCCGCGGCGCCGGCGGCGAGTGCCAGAACTCCTCGTCGTCCTCCGGCTCCTCGCCCCCGGGCCAGCCGAACCGCTCGACGTCTGCGTGCTGCGGGCCGCGGTCGCGGTCGCGCCGCAGGACGGAGCCGTCACCACGGAGCCCGCTGACGAAGAACTGCACCTCGAGAAGAAGCGCCGTCGCGAAGGGCAGCCATAGCGGGACGGCGTACCGCCACTCCGGCGGCGAGAAGAACCACAGGACGAGCAGCGCGAGCAGCGCGACCCGGAGCAGGCGCAGGACACGGGTCTGGTCGGCGTCCATGCGCCCAGGGTAGGCCGCGCAGGCCTGGATTACGATCGCCGTCCTCGACCGGAACTCGGGCTGTCGTGACGCCGGGTGTTTGAAGGCCATTACGATCCGACGACGACCGACGCGCGCTACACGGAGGTGATCGGATGAACGAGAAGTCGAACTGGAAAGTTGCGCACCTCGATGACATCGAGCGGCGCGGCAGAGACATCCCGGTGCGCGAGCATCTCGGGATCCACGGATTCGGAATCAACGCCTACACCCCCGGCGAGGACGGCACGCTGATCAACGAGCACGACGAGGCCGGGACGGGCCATGAGGAGCTGTACATCGTGCTCGACGGGAAGGTGACGTTCGAGGTCGACGGCGAGGCGGTCGACGCGCCGCCGGGAACACTCGTGTTCGTCGGGCCGGAGACGCGGCGGAAGGCGACCGGCGAAGGAACCGTCCTCGTCGTCGGAGGCACACCCGGCGAGGCGTACCAGGGGATCGACTGGGGTGAGGCGTGGCCGCTCCACAGCGAGTCCATGAAGGCCTACGGCGAACAGCGGTACGGCGACGCGCTCGAAGCGGTCCGCGGTGCCCTCGAGCGCATGCCGGACCACGCGGGGTTGCACTACAACTACGCGTGCTTCGCAACCCTCGCGGGCGACACCGGCGACGACACGTTCGTCCACCTCCGCCGCTCGGTCGAGCTGTTCCCGCGGTTCCGCGAAGACGCACGCAGAGACGACGACTTTGCCGCCGTACGCGACGATCCGCGGTTCGAGCAGGCGCTCCGCTGAGCCCGCAATTTGGAGTATCGACGAGCTGAGGCCAAGGGTCATGCAAAACGAGAAACGAGCTCCGACGGAACCAGTGCTCCTCGCGGGCGGGAACCCTCAGATCGCGAAAGGTGACGGTGACGCGCCGGTCCAGGCCTACATTGCCGCCATGCCCGGCTGGAAGCGTGAGGTCGGGCGACGGCTTGACGCGCTGATCGTGCGAGCCGTCCCGGAAGTGCAGAAGGGCGTTCGCTGGAACTCGCCCTTCTACGGGATAGAGGGCAAGGGCTGGTTCCTCAACTTCCATTGCTTCACGAAGTACGTCAAAGTCGCGTTCTTCCGCGGCGCCTCGCTGAGCCCGCTTCCTCCGGGCGAGTCGAAGGACAAGGACGTCCGCTACCTCGACCTCCGCGAGGGCGATCACCTCGATGACGCCCAGTTCGTGGACTGGGTGAAGCAGGCGAGCCGGCTCGAGGGTTGGGGCAAGGTCTGAGCGGCGTGGTCGTCCTCATCCGTGGTTGCGGTACGACGAGTCCGACCGAGCGTTGAACGCAAGCCGGCAGCAAACCGCTGCCGCTGCTCTACCCGGCCCGTTCGATCGCGAGGACTGGTGAGGCCATGGATGCTGGACGGATGCAGTCGCCCGGACGCTGGTGGGCTCCGCAACGCCGCACGTGGTGGATCGGCGTCCTCTTCGCCATCGGCTCCGCGTGCTTCCTGGTCGGGCCCCTGCCCGGCCTGGTGGAGCTCGTGGGGTCGGAGATCGACGCCGCCGTGTTCTTCGTCGGCTCGATCTTCTTCACGTCGGCGGCGGCGTTGCAGTACGTCGAGGGCGGCCTGTTCCGGCCGCGCGGCCTCGACTGGTGGAGCAACGCGACCCAGCTCGTCGGCACCTTGTTCTTCAACGTGTCGACCTTCGACGCGCTTCGCAGGGGACTCGACGCGAACGAGTACGACCGGCTCGTGTGGACGCCGGACACGCGCGGCTCGATCTGCTTCCTCGTCTCGGGCTGCCTCGCGATGCTCGCCGTCCGGAGCGCGCGCCCCACGCGCGACTGGTGGATCTCTCTCGTGAATCTGGTCGGCTGCGTCGCCTTCGGCATCTCGGCGGTCGCTGCGTACGTCGTCCCGTCGACCGGCGACGCCCTCGATCTCGCCGCTGCGAATGTATTCACGTCGCTCGGCGCGCTCTGCTTCCTGATCGGAGCCGTTCTGCTGCTCCCGCAGGGCTCCGAGGCGTCACCTGTATCGGACGATGCCGGGCGCGGCTTGACGCTGGATGCTGCCGGGCACCCGTCCACAAAGGAGACCTCGTGACGCTCAGTCATCCCCAGAGCCCGGCTGCTTCGAGCGGCGACCTGTCGATCCTGCCGATCTTCGAGCTCGAAGGCACCGGCCGCATCCCGCGCCACGAGATGCCGGCGGGCGACATGCCCGCCGATGTCGCGTACCAGATCGTTCACGACGAGTTGATGCTCGACGGCAACGCGCGCATGAATCTCGCGACTTTCGTGTCGACGTGGATGGAGCCGCAGGCCGAGAAGCTGATGGCCGAATGCTTCGACAAGAACATGATCGACAAGGACGAGTATCCGCAGACTGCGGAGCTCGAGACGCGCTGCGTCAACATGCTCAGCCGGCTGTGGAATGCGCCGGACGCGACGCAGGCGACCGGCTGCTCGACAACGGGGTCGAGCGAGGCTGCGATGCTCGGCGGCCTCGCGCTCAAGCGGCGCTGGCAGAAGCGCCGTGCCGTCGAGGGCAAGCCCGCCGACAAGCCGAACCTCGTCATGGGCATCAACGTCCAGATCTGCTGGGAGAAGTTCGCCAACTACTGGGACGTCGAGATGCGTCTCGTGCCGATGGAGGGAGATCGCTTCAACATGTCGGCCGAGGAGGCCGTCCAGCGCTGCGACGAGAACACGATCGGCGTCGTCGCGATTCTCGGCTCGACGTTCGACGGCTCGTACGAGCCCGTCGCAGAGATCTGCTCCGCGCTCGACGAGCTGCAGGAGCGCACCGGGCTCGACGTCCCCGTCCACGTCGACGGCGCATCGGGGGCGTTCGTCGCACCGTTCATCGATCCCGACCTCGAGTGGGACTTCCGCCTTCCGCGCGTCGCCTCGATCAACACCTCCGGGCACAAGTACGGGCTCGTCTACCCGGGTGTCGGCTGGATCGTCTGGCGCGACGCAGACCGCTCTGCCCGAGGACCTCATCTTCTGGGTGAACTACCTCGGCGACAACATGCCGACGTTCGCGCTGAACTTCTCACGGCCGGGCGCGCAGGTCGTCGCGCAGTACTACAACTTCCTGCGCCTCGGCTTCGAGGGCTACCGGCGGGTGCAGGCCTACGCGCGCGACGTGGCGACGACGCTGTCGGCGCGGATCGCCGAGCTCGGCCCGTTCGAGCTGCTCACGACCGGCGACGAGCTGCCCGTGTTCGCGTTCACGCTCAACGACGACGTCGACAACTTCACGGTCTTCGACGTCTCGAACGCGCTTCGCGAGCGCGGCTGGCAGGTGCCGGCCTACACGTTCCCGGCCAACCGGACCGACCTGGCCGCGCTCCGCGTCGTCGTGCGGCAGGGCTTCGGCCACGACATGGCCGACCTGCTGATCGACGACATCCGGCGCCAGCTCCCTCGTCTCCAGGCACAGCCGGAGCCGGTTCACGACGAGGCGACCGCCGCGGGCTTCAGCCACTAGCCCTAGATCGTCAGCTGACGTCGGCATGCGTCGGCGGCCAGATCGCGGTTCCGAGGAAGAGCGCTCCGCCGAGGCCGAGGAGCACGAGCTTGGCGGTCGACGTCTTGAGCTTCGTGCTGAGCCCGGCGAAGAAGAGCGAGGAGGCGAAGAGGACGACGGCGAGCATGTAGTTGTCTGCGCGCTCGTTCGCATCCTTGGACTTGCCGGAGTCCGCAGCCGCCTTCAACTCGAGGCGTTGGCTCGCTGCGTCCGCCGCGAGCCGATACTGCGGCAGCGTCGAACGGCGTCTTCGGCGCGGCGCTGTTCGTGAACGGCTTCGTCGCGAGCCAGGCGAGGAACGCCGGCTCGAACTCCTTCCGAAAGCGGGTCCGGTAGAAGCTCTCCAGCGCCGGGACGGCCCTCGGCGCGCGCGTCGACCCACTGGATGAAGGTGGCGACGTCGATCTGCACCTGACGGTTCGCGAGCGCCGCTGCGCGATTCACGGCGATCCGCGCCGCGGTGGCGTGGGCCGTCCCCTGGGCCTGCTCGCCCGTCCATTCGCGCGCCTGGTAGGCCGACCACGCCGTCGCGACCGTCGCGAGCGCGAGGAGCACCGTCGCGGCGAGCTCGAGCCGCCGCTCGTTCTTCGCGTCCACGGTCGTCAGCATGAACTTCGGCGAGGACAGCGCTCGCCGTGCGTTGTGAGACGATCGCCTCGTGACCCCGCCGGGCGACGCCTACGCCGCAGTGCCTTCCGACGCGACAGCAGCAGAACCGATCCGCGAGTCGCGCTGGCCGCCCGTCGCCGCATTGCTCGTCTACATGGCGCTCAACATCGCGGCTCGCGTCTGGCTGCCGGGGGATTCGGCGATTCGCGCCCCCTGGCTTGTTCCTGCGGTGGAGGCCGTTCTGCTCGCCGTCCTGCTGTTCGGAGACCCGGGCCGCCTCGCGAGGCGCACGCCGTGGGTGCGCCGCATCGTGATGGGGATCGTCGTGATGCTCGTCGGCGCAGCGTTGTGGGCGACCGACGCTGCTCGTCTACGACCTGATCAAGGGCATCGGCGTCACGCAGGAAGCGGGCGACTTGCTCGCCGCCGGCGCGATGGTGTGGCTCGGCAACAACCTCGCGTTCGCGTTGCTCTACTGGCTCATGGACAGCGGCGGGCCGATCTCGCGCGTGCGAAACCCGATGCCGGTCGACTTTGCGTTCACGCAGCAGATGAGCCCCGAGCTCGCGCCGCCCGGCTGGCGGCCGGTCTTCCTCGACTACCTACACCTCGGCTTCACGAACGCCACCGCCTTCAGCCCGACTGACGTGATGCCGCTGACCCACCGCGCGAAGTACACGATGCTCGTCCAGTCGACCGTCGCGCTGGCGCTGTTCGGCCTCATCGTCGCGCGCGCCGTCAACGCCTTCACCTGAGCCGGCCTATTCGCGCTTCATCATCGCGAGCGCCTCGAGCTCGAGATCGACGTAGCTGCTCCCCGGAGACGTCGACGACGGCCTCCTTGATCGTGCCGCCGGTGAACGCGAACGGCGACGTCCCCGCGTAGTCGTCGGTGATCGGCTCGGCCGGGTCCTTGCCCACGTTCAGCCCCTCGCCGACGAGTGAGAAGTTGCCCGGCTGCGTCATGATCCTGCCCTGGCCGACGAGCTCGTCGTCGATGAAGAGCGAGAGCGTTCCGGTCGTCGGCATCGACTCGCCCTCGCGCACGAAGGACGCGCCGAGCATCACCTTGCCCGTCGGGATCTCCCTCGTCGACTCGACGATCTGCTCGTTGCTGCCGACGAAGTTGTAGACGTACTTGAGCTTCCGGTCCTTCACGTACAGCGCGTGGCCGCCGAAGCGCGCGCCGTGGGAGAAGAGCACGCCCGACGCGTCCGCGTCCTCGACGTCGACCTCGACCGCGATCGAGTAGCTGCGGTTGCGGATGTTCACGGCCGCTGTCTCGGGCACCTCGGCGGCGCCGGGGTAGTAGACGTAGCGGTCGCGGGGCGGGCGCGACCTGCGGCCGCGTCGGGTCGGCGAGCACCTCGACCGGCGTCTTGTCGATGAGCGGCAGCCCGTTGTACATGCCGGCGAGGTGGAACCACTGGTTGATCAGCTCCTGGAGCTTCACCGGGTGCTCCGCCGCGAGGTCGTGCGACTCGGTCGGGTCGTTCTCCGTGTCGTAGAGCTCCCAGCGGTCCTCGTCGAAGCGGCCCCAGCCGGCGATCGTCGGGTGGACGCTGACCGCCTTCCAGCCCTTGTGCCAGACGGCGCGCGAGCCGAGCATCGAGAAGAAGGCGCTCTCCTTCGGCGTCGGGACGTCGTCGCCGGCGAACGTCGAGCGGAAGCTCACGCCCTCGAGCGGCTTCTGCGGGTAGCCCTTCACGACCTCGGGCAGCTCCACGCCGAGCAGGTCGTACATCGTCGGGACGATGTCGGTCGCGTGCAGGAACTGGTGCCGGAGCTCGCCCCTGGCCTCGATTCCCTTCGGCCACGCGACGATCAGCGGATCCGCGACGCCGCCCTCGAAGTTGTAGCGCTTCCACATCTTGAACGGCGTGTTGAAGGCCCACGCCCAGCCGACCGGATAGTGGTTGTAGGTCCGCGTCGAGCCGAGGTCGTCGATGTACTGCAGGTTCTCCTCGATCGTGTCGGGGATGCCGTTGAAGAACTTGTTCTCGTTGACGGAGCCGTTCGGCCCGCCCTCGCCGCTCGCGCCGTTGTCGGAGACGAAGACGACGATCGTGTTCTCGAGCTCGCCCGACTCCTCGAGGAAGTCGAGCAGCCGCCCGATCTCGTGATCGGTGTGCGAGAGGAAGCCCGCGTACACCTCGGCCATGCGGCAGAAGAGCCTCTTCTCGTCGTCGGAGAGCGAGTCCCACGGGCGGACGACGTCGACCTGGTTCCACGGCTTTCCGTCGGGGCTCGTCTCGTCCACGTAGGGGTTGATCGGCGTCAGCTCCGCGTCCTCCGGGGAAGATCCCGAGCCGCTTCTGCCGCTCGAACACGAGCTCGCGATACGCCTCGTAGCCCATGTCGAAGCGGCCCTTGTACTTGTCGATCCACTCCTTGGCGACGTGATGCGGCGCGTGCGTCGCGCCCGGGCAGAAGTACATGAAGAACGGCTTGTCGGGAACGATCGCCTTCGCGTCCTTGACGAACTCGATCGCCTTGTCCGTCAGGTCGGTCGTGAGGTGGTAGCCCTCCTCCGGGGTCGACGGCTGCTCGACGGGTGGTTGTCGTAGATCAGGTCGGGATACCACTGGTTCGTCTCGCCGCCGAGGAAGCCGTAGTAGCGCTCGAAGCCGCGGCCGATCGGCCAGTTGCGCTTCGTCGACGCCATGTTCATCTCGTCGGCCGCGACGAGGTGCCACTTGCCGAGCATGTAGGTGTTCCAGCCGCGCTCGCCGAGCACCTCCGCGATCGTCGCGCACTCGAACGGGATGTGGCCGTTGGAGTTCGGAAAGCCGGTCGTCGCCTCTGCGATGCACGCCATCCCGTTCGTCGTGTGGTTGCGACCGGTGAGAAGCGACGAGCGCGTCGGCGAGCAGAGTGCGGTCGTGTGCCAGTTCGTGTATGTCAGGCCGCTCTCGGCGAGCTTGTTGATGTTCGGCGTCTCGATCAGCCCGCCCCACGGCTCCATCGCCGAGAAGCCGACGTCGTCGAGCACGATGTAGAGGACGTTCGGCGCTCCCTCGGGAGCGACGGGCTGGAGGTACGGCTCCCAGTCGGGAACCGAGTCGCGGTCGTCGACCTCGATCCTGCCCTTGAACTGCTTGCTCATCGTTCGTCGCTCCTCTCGGTCGAGCTATCGGCGGTCACGGATGTGTCGGCGCTTGCGCCGCGGGAGCGACGGTCGGGACGAGGGCGTGACCCAGAGCCGCGATGACGTGGCAGCCGAACAGGCTCGCGCATCCCAATTTGCTCGCCCACGGCCCCTCTCCCGTTAACGACTGCCCCGTCCGGCAGAGCTTATCGAGGCAGTTGCCCCGTTCAAAGCTGCGTTTGCACCCTGTCGTGCCGCGGCCGACGCGACAGCCAGGGGTGGGAGTGCGATGATCGTCCTCGGTGGTACTCGCCTCGGACGGAGCAGTGCAGTGAGCGACGCCGCGTCGCCTCGCGACGAGGCGGCCACAGCACCGGCGCGCGCGGGCCTCGTCCTCGCGGCGCTGATCGTCGTCGCGGGCGTCGCGAACCTGAACCTGTCGGTCGCGAACGTGGCGCTGCCGGACATCGGCAAGCACTTCGACTCTTCGCAGACGACGCTCGACCTGATCGCCGTCGGCTATTCGCTCGGCCTCGCGTGCTCGGTGCTCTGGCTCGGCGCGCTCGGCGACCGCTACGGACGCAAGCTGCTGCTGATCCTCGGCACGGCGCTCGCGATTCCGATGTCGCTTCTTGCCGCGTACGCGCCGAACGACATCGTGCTGTTCGCCGCGCGGCTCGGCGGCGGCATCGCGGCCGGAATGGCGTATCCGACGACGCTCGCCTTGATCACCGCGTTGTGGGCCGGGCCCGGACGCACGAAGTCGATTGCGTTGTGGTCGGCGCTCGGCGGCGCGATCGCGTCGCTCGGCCCGCTGCTCTCCGGCTTCCTGCTGGAGCACTTCTACTGGGGATCGGTGTTCCTGATCACGCTGCCTCTCGCCGTGGTCGCGATCCTCATGGCCTGGTGGCTCGTGCCCGCGCACATCAACGAGTCGACCGAGCGGGTGGACAACCTCGGCGGCATCCTCTCGCTCGTCCTCGTCGGAGCGCTGATCCTGTCGATCAACTTCGCGCCCGTCCCGAACAAGGGCCAGCTGAGCGTCGTGCTGGCGCTGATCGCGCTTGCCGCGCTTGCCTTTTTCTACTTCCGGCAGCGCCGCGCGCCGAACCCGCTCTACGACCTGAAGGTCGCGTCGCGGCCGACGTTCTGGGTCGCCGCCTGCGCGGGCATCATCGTCTTCGGCTCGTTGATGGGCGCGGCGTTCGTGAGCCAGCAGTACCTGCAGAACGTCCTCGGCTACTCGACGCTCGAGGCCGGCGCAGCGTTCCTGCCGGCCGTCTTCTGCATGGTGCTCGTCGCACCGCGTTCGGCGAAGCTCGTCGAGGCGCGCGGTGCCCGCTTCACGTTGCTGTGCGGATACGTGTTCCTGCTGCTCGCCTTCGCGACGATGTTGCTCGTCTGGAAGGAGGACAGCTCCTACTGGGAGATCTTCGTCGCGTACGCGCTGATCGGCGTCGGCGTCGGCTTCGCGGGCACGCCTGCGTCGCACTCGCTCACGAGCTCGGTTCCGGTCCGGCGTGCGGGCATGGCGTCGGGGACGGCTGACCTTCAGCGCGACCTCGGCGGCGCGATCATGCAGTCGATCTTCGGCGCGCTGTTGACGGCCGGCTATGCCTCCGCAGCGGGCGCGCTGATCGCGAGCTCCGGCAAGGACGTCACGGACGCCACGCAGGCCGAGCTGACGAAGTCGTTCTCGAGCGCAGCGAACACGGCGTCCTCGTATCCACCTTCCGTGCAGGACAACATCATCGCCGGCGCGAGGACCGCATTCCTGCACGGCGACCAGTGGGCCTACTTCGCCGGCATCGTCGCGATCCTGATCGGCGCCATCCTCGTCTTCTTCGTCTTCCCCCGGAAGCAGGAGGAGCAGGAGCTCCTGGAGCGGTATCGCGCCGAAGACGCGGCACGCTCGACGCGACCCACGGAGGCTGAGCCGACCGTGCCGCCGGCGGGCGCGGCGCAACCCGGGCTGCGGTGAGCGCAGACAGCGTTCGCGCGCGCCGGGCCGCGTGACGTCGCCCGCGAGCCGGTCGCCGGCCATTCCACGACCGCAAGGGCAGGGAGCCACGGTGTGCCGCCGAATCGGCGACTGTGGGGGCGGCGAGCTTCGACGAGGCGCGCGATGCGACGCGGCGAACGCGCCTCGCGAACGAGCGCACGTACCTCGCCTGGTGGCGGACCGGCCTGACGACCTTCGCGGTCAGCGTCGGGGCCGGAAAGCTCATCCCGGAGGTCTCGTCCGGAGCCGCCTGGCCCTTCGAGGCGCTCGGCATCGCGTTCGCGCTCGTCGGGCTGCTCTTCATCACGTACGGGTACGTCCGCCAGAAGCAGGTCGAGGAGGCGCTCGAACGCGGCGAGTACGCGCCGTTCGCGACACAGGCGGGGCTCGTCTTCGCCGCGCTCGGGGTATTCCTCGGGATCGCGACGATCACCGTGATCGTCGTGCAGCCAGGCTAGGTCGTGTTCAGCGGAGGGAGACGACACGGGGCCGCGCGCCGCCCGCTGCGTCGGTCTGCAGGGTGATGATCGCCAGAACCGCGGACGATCCCGACGAGGATGAACGTGCATTCGAAGCGACGCGCGGTCACGCCGCCCCGTCGACGGAACTCGCAAATGGGCCTGCGACTGGTGCATGACGCGTTTGGGCCATTTGCGTTGCGCGCGACGGTGTGACCTTGTATGAAGCGCAGGGCGCGACCGTCGCGCCGGGTCGTTCACCGAACGGAGGAGCTGCATGAAAACGAAGAGGCTGCGTCGCGTCGCGGTCACGTTTGCCGCGGCCGCGGGTCTTATCGCGCTGTCGCTGCCGGCCGCGTCGAGCGCGGCGATGATCACGAACCCCGACGCGCTGACGCTCGCGCGGGCCGCCGTCGCGGACCCGTCGATCGTGGTTGGCGCCGCGTACACCGCGTTGCCGCCGAGCGGCACGCCCGTCGCCGTCGGGTTCGACTCGCTCGCGAGCTTTCCCACGAACGGTGGGGACTACGCAATCCTCACGACCGGCGACGCGACGCTCGCGCCGACGGCGAACACGAGCGGGAGCAGCGGCGCCGACAACGCCGGTCCGCTCGTGCGCGGCAACTCGGCCTACGACGTCGTCGTGCTGCGAATCGACCTGAACGTCCCGGCAAGCGCCAACTGCCTCGTCGGGATGGACTTCCGGTTCCTCTCGGACGAGTACCCCGAGTACGTCGGCACCCGCTACAACGACGCGTTCATCGCCGAGCTCGACCAGTCCACGTGGACGACCGCAGGCGTGTCGGACATCGTCGCGCCGCGCAACTTCGCGTTCGATCCTCAGGGAAACCCGATCACGATCAACGCGGCCGGTACCACGTCGATGACGTCCGGGGCGGCGGGCGGTACGACGTACGACGGCGCGACGCCGCTGCTGACGGCTGCGACGCCGATCACGCCCGGCCCGCACTCGCTCTTCCTGTCGATCTTCGACCAGGGTGATCGCGTGTACGACTCCGCGGTGCTCGTCGACAACCTACGCTTCGGACGCGTCGGCAACGTCACGACCGACTGCAAGCCGGGCGCCGAGCTCGCCGATCAGCACACGACGTTCGTCGGCCTCGGCGACTCCTACTCGTCCGGCTTCGGGATGGAGCCGTTCTATCCCGGCACTCACAAGGACGGGACGAGCAACGACTGCCAGCGCTCGCAGCTCGCGTTCGCACCGGTCCTCGACAGCCTGATCGCTCGCCTCACGCTGAACTTCCACGCGTGCCAGGGGGCGGTGACCGACGACTTCTATCACCCGAGGGAGGGCGGGTCGTGGGGCGAGTCGCCACAGCTCGACTACCTCGACGAGGACACGGGACTCGTCACGTTCAGCATCGGAGGAAACGACGCGCACTTCAGCGACATCCTCAAGGAGTGCATCCTCGGCTTCGAGCTGCTCCCGTTCAACACCTGTTACAACGACGACAAGGTGACGAAGCCGATCGCCGAGGCGTTCGCACGCCTCGACGGGCAGACCGCGACCCCGACGAGCATCACGCCGTACGACACGCTCCTCAAGGACGTGCGCACGCGCACGCCGTACGCGGCGCGAGTGCAGGTCGGCTACCCGCCGTTCTTCACCGCGGGCGGCAGCGACCGGACATTCCTTCCGGGCGGACGTTGCGAGGGCGTGAAGAAGGCCGACCAGCGGTGGATGGTCGAGAAGGTCGCCGAGATGAACGGGATCATCCAGCGCAACGACCTCCGCAACGGCTTCGTGTTCGCGAACCCGACGAGCAGGTTCCTCGGGCACGAGCTTTGCAGCGGCGACGACGAGTGGTTCTACCCGATCCTCTCCGCCGGCAAGTACCACCCGAACCAGTCGGGCCACATCGCGCTCGCGAGCACGATCGTCGACGCGCTCGCGGCGAGCGGCGACCTGCCGAAGGTTGTCGTCGGCCCCAACGAAACCGTGATCTACCGGTTCACGCGCGAGCGGCAACCTCGAGCTGCTCTCGATCATCATCGAGTGGCCGGGGAGCGACGTCGTCCTGACGCTCACGTCTCCGTCGGGCAAGACATACACGCGCACAGTCCCGGGCAACGGCGTGTACCACGCGCACGGGAAGACATGGGAGCAGTTCCAGATCCCGAACCCCGAGCCCGGCGAGTGGACGGCCAGCCTGTTCGGCGCGAACGTGAAGCCCGGCGGCGAAGAGGTGACGATCAAGGTCAACCAGGAGAAGCCGCGGAACAAGCGGCCGATCGGCGCGATCGACCTCCGTCGCGACGGCCCCGACCTGGTGCTCGACGGCAGCCGGTCGTCGGATCCCGACGGCGAGGTCGTGCAGTGGGATTGGTATGTCTCGACCGCGACCGACGATCTCGTCTACCAGGGCAAGATCGTGTCGGTTCCGCCCGGCACCGATCCCCAGTCGGTCACGCTCGTCGTCACCGACAACGAGGGGTTGACCGACTTCGTCACGGTGTCGACCGTTCCGATCGACGTGAAGCCGGGCAGCATCGAGAACCCGATGAACGTCGGCGCGACGGGCAAGGTGCCGGTGGCGCTCCTCTCGACCGCGTCGCTCGACACGACGACGATCGACCCGACAACGTTGCGCCTCGGGCCGAACGGCGCACCGACGGCGCCGAACGGCGTCCACAACGAGGACGTGAACGGCGACGGCAGGGTCGACCTGATGCTCCAGTTCACGAACCAGGAAATCGGCCTGGTGAACGGAATGACGTCGCTGTGCCTCCGCGGCGTTCTCCCGGACACGCGGGCATTCACCGCCTGCGACCGAGTCCGCACGACGCAATGAGACTCGCGGCGGCGGCGACATGACGGTCCTCAAGGGCCTGATCGTCGCCGCCGCCGTGGCGCTGGGCGCGCTCTTCGCATTCGGGTCGGTGCTCGCCGCGCTGTTCGAGGTGCAGGGCTTCGGCAGCCGGAGCGGCGAGCCTCGAACCGGCTACCTCGCCCTGCTCGGGCTCGGCTTCGTCGCGTCGGTCGCAGTCCCGTGGTGGCTGTGGCATCAGCTCCTGCCGGGCAGCGCGCCGGGGTGGATCCTCGCGTTCGTCGCGTCTCTGGCGGGCGTAGTGCTCATCTTCGGCATGTCGCTGCGCTAGCGCCTCGCGGGCGAGGGGACAACGCCGCCACTTCGAGGTGCAACTTCCTACGATGATGAGCCAGGGTGGGCGCAGGGGTCATCGGAAGACAAGAGGAGACGGAGACGATCGTCTCGCTCCTGTCGTCGGTCGCGGACGGGCACGGGCCGGTGGGGATCCTCCTGACGGGCGAGGCCGGGATCGGCAAGACCACCCTCTGGGAGGCCGGCCTCGAGGCGAGCAGTGACAGATCACTCCAGGTGCTGGTTGCCCGTCCGGCTGAGCCCGAGGCGAAGCTCTCGCTCGCCGCCATTGCAGACTTCCTCGATCCGGCCCTTGAGGACGTACGAGAGCTGCTGCCTCCTCCGCAGCGTCGGGCGCTCGAGGTCGCGCTGCTCCGCGTGGAGGCGGAGGGCCACGCGCCGGAGCCCCGCGCGGTCGCGTTCGCGTTCCTCGGGGCGTTGCGCGCGTTGGCGCGACAGACCCGACCGCGGACGCCCCCGCAAGCACCCCTTCATCGTCGCCCGCCCCCAGCCCGCAGATGAGGCGTGGCCTGAGCCGCTTCTTCGGAGGATGTACGCCGAGAGCCCGCGGCCCATGAAGAACTTCCTGAGGTTCCTCGCGGAGTGGCTCGCCTACTGGGAGAAGGTGGCCGCGGGATCGCGGCAACCGAACCCCGGCGATACGCGGGACGAGGCGGCCGCGCGGATCGCCGAGTTGCGGCGTGAACTCGAAGCGCGTGAGGCTGCCTAGAACCGACGTCCGTTACCGGCGTCCGTCTCGGTGGCGGACGCCGAGTAGCGCCCAGTCGAACCGCGTCGTGCGCGCCAGTTGTGCGCCAGTGAACACCGTCACCGAGCGGTGTTGAGCGGTTTTGAGCGGAGAGGCGCCGAATATTCGAGACCTCGTTGTGAACGCGTGAAGGCGCTGCAATACGGAGTGTTCGCTCAACGACAGGCGGCGGGGGTGGGATTCGAACCCACGGACGAGTCGCCCCGTCAACGGTTTTCAAGACCGTCCCGTTCGGCCGCTCCGGCACCCCGCCAGGCCCTGACTTTATGCGGCTTCGCCCTTCGGCCCGTCGGCCGCCTCTGCTCCGGCGCGGCGGCGCAGCTCGAGCGAGCCCGGCGGGCGGGTCGTCGAGCTCGGCCAGGATGACCGCGCGCTCGTCGATCGTGAAAGCGAGCAGGCTCACGCCACCGTCGAGCGCACGCTCGAGCCGCGGCGAGCTCGACCGCGCCGGCGACCCGGACCATGCGCGCGGCGTCAGTCGTGAGCGACCGCTTCTCGACTGTCGTTCTCTCGAATCGCGTGCTCTACGTGCTCTTGTGCTCGTCGGCGATCGCGCGTTCCTTTCGATCGGTGGAGCGAACCCTCGTTAAAAGGAGAAGGAAAGAGGTCGCACGAGGGTCGATGGGGGCCGCTCGGCCACTGTCCCTGGATCTCTAGCGCGTGACGGTCCCGGTCAGCGTCTCCCGGACTGGCGAATCGGGGTTTGCACCGTACACGGCCTCGCTTTTCCCGCTTCCGCCTAGCCCTTCGAATGCTCCGGTGCCGCTCACGATCGTCCACGAGCCGGTCTGGGTCTGAGGCTGCGGCGCGGCGGCGACCTCCGGCGTGATGCCGATCCTCACTGTGCCGTCCGGGCAGGTGATCTTCCGGTCGATCAGGTAAGGCTTCATCTTGGGATCGAGGCTCGCATGGGAATCTCGGATCGTCCCGCCGGCGCAGAACGCGGAGCCCCCGAGCGTGGACCCCTCAAGAATCGTGCCGGTGGCGGTCGGCTCCGAATGCGCCGTCGCGGCGACGATCAGCTTCCCGCGGATCACGATCGGCTCGCCCCGTCGCGGCGCGGTCGAGGCCACCCTCGTGTCCGCCGCGTCGTCCTCGTCACCGCCGCACGCGCCCAGGCAGAGCACACCCAACAGGACCAGCAGCACCACTCTGCCCACGACCGCTCCCTCGACTACTACGACCCGCGCCAGTATCTGCCTGAAGCGGGACGCCGGCAAGGCAGGTCGCTCAGGAGACGATGGAGGTCCTGGTGCCCTGCCGGGGCCGCTGCTCGGCCGCTGCCGCCGGGGCGTTCTCAGCGCGCGACTCGCGCGGGCGCGCCGAAGCGCTGCAGCGGCTCGGGGACCTCGCCGCCGAAGTTCTCCAGGATCGCGAGCGCCCACCGGTCCGTCACCGCGGTCCCGTTGAGCGTGTGGGGCGTCTCGAGCCGGCCGTCGTCGCGGAAGCGAATGCCGAGACGGCGGGCCTGGTAATCCGTCGTGTTCGACGTCGAGGTGATCTCGCGGTAGCGCTCCTGGGACGGGAACCAGCCTTCGACGTCGTACTTCTTCGCCGCGGATCCGCCCAGGTCGCCGGCGGCGACGTTGACGACGCGATAGGGGATGCCGAGCTCCTGCGCGAGCTCCTCCTCGATCGCGAGCAGCCGCTCGTGCTCCTCGGCCGACGCCTCGGGACGGACGAACGAGTACATCTCGACCTTCTGGAACTGGTGAACGCGGAACATCCCGCGCGTGTCGCGGCCGGCGGCGCCCGCCTCGCGGCGGAAGCAAGACGAGAAGGCCGCGTACCGGAGCGGCAGCTCCTCGAGCACCTCCCCCATGTGGAACGCGGCGAGCGGCACCTCGCTCGTCCCGACGAGGTAGAGGCCGTCGAGGCCGATCTCGTAGAAGTCGCCCTTCTCCGTCGGGAAGAACCCCGTGCCGTACATCGCCTCCTCGCGCACGAGCACCGGCGGGATCAGCGGCACGTGGCCGTGCGCGACCAGCCGGTCGACCGCCCAGCGGTAGAGCGCGAACGCGAGCAGCGCGGTATCGCCGACGAGGTAGCCGAACCGCGCGCCCGAGACGCGCGCCGCGCGCTCCATGTCGAAGCGCCCGATCTCGGTGTGCTCGCGCGGCTCCGCAATCGCCGGCGGCTCGCCCCAGCGGCGGATCTCCTCGGCGTCGTCGTCCGTGTCGCCGTCGGGCACCGAGTCGTCCGGTGGGTTCGGCACGCGCACGAGCAGGGCGTCGCGGCGCTCCTCCGCCGCGGCCAGCCGGGGCTCGAGCTCCTGGAGCTCCGCCTTGACCCGCTGCAGCTCCGCAATCTGCTCGGGAGTGGGCTTCCCCTTCAGCTTCTGGCGCGACCGCAGCTCGTCGACGCGCGGGACGAGCTCGCGCCACTCCGTGTCGGCCGTCAGCAACTCCTCGAAGGCCTCGGCTCCGCCCTTCCGCGCAAGCGCCGCGCGGATGGGCTCGGGATTCGCCCGGGCGCTCCGGAGATCGATCATCCTCGCGAGTCTAGAAACGATTCCAGAACCTGGGCGACGCCTTCCTCGGACGCAGACGGGCACACCCAGTCGGCTACCGCCTTCACGCGCCGGTGCGCGTTCTCGACCGCAATGCCGTAGCCCGGCCACGCGACGAGCTCGACGTCGTTCTCGCCGTCGCCGAAGGCGATCGCCTGAGCGGGCGTGAACCCCATCCGCTCGGCGAGGAAGTCGAGGCCCGCGGCCTTCGTGACGCCCGGGGCCGCGAACTCCAGGAAGTAGGGCAGCGATTTCGAGATGTAGAGGCGGTCGCCGAGCAGCGCCTTCATCCGCACCTCGAGGCTGTCGAGCGCGCGCGGCTCGCCGACGCAGACGAGCTTCGTCGGCGGCTCGCGGAGCCAGTCCAGGAGGTTCCCGACCGAGTGGATCTCGAGATGCTGGAAGTTCGCGTAGTCGCGCGCCGCCTCGGTCTCCTCGCGGACGTACAGCTCGTCGCGGACGTAGACGTTCGGGCCGTAGCCGTGGGCCTCGACGGCCGCGATCGCCTCGCGCGCGAGCTCGAGCTCGATCGGCTCGTGCCGCAGCCATTCGCCGTCGGCCGCGACGACCGCGGCGCCCTGGTAGCAGACGACGGGCTCGTCGAGCCCGACCGGCTCGAGGAACCGCCGAACGGATCGGACCATCCGGCCCGTGACGACGATGACGTGGAGCCCGGCGTCGCGCGCCCGCTGCAGCGCGGCGATCGTCCGCGGCCGGAGGACGCCGTCCTCCCAGACGAGCGTGCGGTCGAAATCGGTCGCGACGACGGAGACGTCGCACGGGAACCCGTCGGGGAGGTCGATCAGCCGGTGCCGTGGGTCGAGTCGTAGACGAACGCCGCGACGTCGCGAATCTGATCGACCTTCAGCTTGCCCTCGAACGGCGGCATCCCGCCCTGGCCCTTGCGCACCCGCTTGACGACCAGCGCCAGGTCGGGCTGCGCCTGGTCGAGATTCGGCCCGACGTTGCCGTGCGAGCCGGCCGCCTTCAGCGTGTGGCAGCCGGTGCAGTTCGCCGCGAACACGGTCTTGCCTCCGGCCGGGTCGCCCTTCGCGAACTCCTGCGGCACCTCGACCTTTTCCTCCTCGGGGACGGTTCCGACGACCGTCTCCGGGCGAGCCTGGACCGTCTCTCCGCCCGGCACGCCGAGGTCGCACCCGGTCGCGCCGACGAGCACGGCAAGCGCGACGAGCGGGAGAGCGAGGCGGCGCACGGGGGCGCAGTCTATACGGCGCGCTTCAGCGCCAGAGCCTGCAGCGTGCCCCACAGAAGGACGTCGTGGGGCGTGTCGTTGACGACGAGCGAGACGGCGATTCCGACGAGGAACGCGTCGCGCAGCCGGTGGCGCGGCGATCTCACGGCGACCCAGACGAGCGCCCCGAGAAGGACGACGTCGAGAGCCGTTCGGGCAGGCGTCGCGGTCGCGTCGCGCCACGACGCCGACCAGCGTCGCGCGAACGCGTCCCACACGGCGCCGGGGCCGTCGCCGACCGTCGCGGTGACGTGGCTCGACCCGCCCGTCGCAGCGTCGAGACCCACGAGAGCCAGGCCGAGCACGACGACGCCCGCAGCAGCCACGAGCAGCCACAAGCTTCCCCGGAGCCTCTCGCGCGGCGCGGCCAGCCAGGCGTAGGCGGAGAGGAAGACGAGCGCGCCGCCGCCGTCGGCGCCGGCGCGGCTCCACGCGACGAGCGGCACCACGAGGAGCGCCGAGGCGACGCCGAGCAGAAGCGCAGGGGCGAGGAGCAGCGTCTCGAGCTCGTTCGTCACGCCGTAGAAGCGGCCGCCGTTGTCGGGATGCGGCCCGAGCAGCGCCAGCGACTGGGTCTCGGGCGACACGACGAGGAGGACGAAGTACCCGGCGAAGAACCCCCACAACGCGCGCCGGGGCGCGAACGATCCCGCGACCGTCAGCGCCGCGAAGAGCGCAGCGCTCGTCCAACCGAGCGCCGAGAGCAGGAGCGCCGCCGTCACCGCCGCCGGGCCGGCGACGAGCGCACGACGTGGCGCGAGGAGCGCGAGCAGGAGGAGGATCGCGGCGAGCGCGACCCGCGCGCGAATCCGTGCGTCGGCGACTCCGCCGAGTCGGTCGGCGAGCTTCGCGAGATCCGCGTGTCCGCCGGGCTCGAGGCTGTCTTTGCCACGAACGGCGTCAGCGACGTCAGTCGCCGCGACGAGCCCCGGAAGACGCGTCGCGTCCGACGAGAGCGTGCCGCGCCAGCCGTCGACCCAGAGGCGGCCGTACCGCGTGCCGGGCTCGATCCAGAACGTCCGCCCGCACGCCGAGCGCGAGCGCGGGACGACGACGGAGCCCTTGCCGTCCTGCGCGTCGCGCTCCACCGCGCGAGCCTGATCGACTCCCGGCCGCACGACGACGAGCGCCTGCGGCGACCGCGGTTGCGAGCCGACGCGAAGGCACCGGTCGGAGGCGTTCGCTGTTGAGGCGTGATTAAGTCCCGCGGCGAGCAGGAGCAGCAGAACTACAATCGTCGGTATGAAGCGCAAGGCCTACGGCCGCGACGCCGGCCTGTCACTCCGAATCCTCGCCACGAGCGGGATGCTCGGGCTCCTGTACGTCCTCTTCGCCGTCGTCCTGATGCAGGTCGTCGGCTTCGGATTCGTCCCGATGCTGGTGATCGTCGTCGGCATTGCAGTCTTCCAGTACTACACCTCGGACAAGCTCGCGCTCGCAGCGGCGGGCGCCAAGGTCGTCGACCGCGAGGAGGCTCCGGCGCTGCACGACATGGTCGAGCGCCTCTGCGCGATGGCCGACCTGCCGAAGCCGCGCGTCGCGATCATGGACACGGCGGTGCCGAACGCGTTCGCGACCGGACGGTCGCCGAAGAAGGCTGTCGTGTGCGTCACGACGGGTCTCTGGGAGCGGCTCGACAAGCGCGAGGTCGAGGCGGTCGTCGCGCACGAGCTGGCGCACATCGCGAACCGCGACGTCCTGATCATGACCGTGGCGAGCTTCTTCGCGATGCTTGCCGCCTTCCTGACGCGCATGGGCCTGTACGGCGGGATGTTCTCCGGCGGCGACCGGAACCGCGACAACGGCCCGCCGGTGTGGCTGATCATCTTCGTCGTCTCGATCCTGACGTACGCCCTGAGCTACATCCTGATCCGGACGATCTCGCGCTACCGCGAGTACGCGGCTGACCGCGGGTCGGCGCTGATCACCGGCGCGCCCGAGTACCTGATGAGCGCGCTGCAGAAGATCTCGTCGCAGATGACCCTGATCCCGAATCGCGACCTCCGCCAGGTCGAGGGCATGAACGCGTTCTTCATCATCCCGGCGAGCGTCCGCGGCGCGGCCGGCGAGCTGTTCGCGAGCCACCCACCGATCGAGAAGCGGATCGCAGCCCTCGCGCAGATCGCGCGCGAGATGGGCCGCCCGGTCGCATAGCGTCCCGCCGCGTGCCGCGGCGTCGAATCGGTTACGCGCTCGTCCTCCCCGCCCTCGTCGGCGCTTCGACGCTGGTCCACTGGCTCGCCGCGCGGCGCTTCGACGGGTTCTGGATCATGCCGGACGAGGCGATCTACGCCCGTCGGGGCCTCGAGCTGTGGGAGCACGGGCGGATGGCGCTCCTGCACGGCGAGGGCGCGGGCTACGGCGTCCTGTACCCGGCGCTCGCGGGCGCCACGCTCGCGCTCGGCGACTTCGCGACCGGGTACCACTCGCTGAAGCTGCTGCAGGCGCTCACGATGTCGCTCGCCGCGGTGCCGGTCTTCTTCTGGGCGCGGCGGATGACCTCGCCGGCGTGGAGCCTCGCGGCGGCGGCGCTGACGCTCTGCTCGCCGCTCCTCCTCTACTCCGGCCTCGTCATGACCGAGGTTCTCTACTACCCCGTCGCGGCGCTCGCGCTCGGGACGGTGGCGCTGGCCGTCGAGCGCGCGACGGTGCGCGCTCAGGTCCTCGCGCTCGCGGTGATCGCGCTCGCGTTCCTGACGCGCGTGCAGGGGATCGTCCTGGTCGCCGTGTTCGCGCTCGCGGTCCTGCTCGACGCGGCGTTCGCGCGGTCGCCGCGCCGGCTGCGCCGGTTCTGGCCGCTGTGGGCGACGCTCGCCGCCGGTGCCGTCGTCACCCTCGCAACGCCGGGCGTCTTCGGCTCGTACGCGGAGGTCGTCGGGCGCGGCTACCCCGTCGCAGACTCGCTGCGACTCACGGCGTGGCACGCCGGCTGGATCGTCGTCGCGACCGGCTTCGTCCCGGCGGCGGCTCTCCTTCTGCTCGCCGGGAAGGCGGCAGCCGGACGGGAGCGCGACCCGGCGGTCCGCGCGCTCGGCGCAGTCGCGGTCGCCGCCGTCGTGCTCGTCGTCGCGCAGGTCGGGATGTTCGCCGCGCGGTACGCGCCGCACCTCCTCGAGCGCGACCTCGCGGCGCTGCCTCCCGTGCTGTTCGTCGTCCTCGCCGTCTGGCTCGGACGCGGCGGGCGCCCGCGGGTCTTCGCGTCGGTCGTCGCGTTCGGGCTGCTCGCGCTCGTGGTCGCGCTCCCCTGGGGCCGGCTCGACGACGTCGAGGCGCTCCCCGACACGTTCGGGCTCGTGATCCTCGACCGGCTGCAGAGCAAGGACCCGGCGGCCGTCGTCGCAATCGCGGGCGCCGTCCTGCTCGCGGCATTCGCGCTCGTGCCGTGGCGCCTGCGGGCCGTGCTCCCGGTCCTCGTCGGTGGGGTGCTCGTCGCCGCGTCCGTCGCGGCGGCCGACCAGGTCGCCGCGCGGATCCGCTACGACCAGGTGAATCTGGTCGGGTCGCCCCGCGACTGGATCGACCGCGGCGCCGGCGGGGGCCGTGTCGCGTACCTCTACGACGGCGAGCGGTACTTCAACGGCGTCTGGCAGGCGGTGCTCTGGAACGACCGGATCGATCGCGTCGTCTCGCTCGGCCGGACCCGCGTCCCGGGGCCGATGCCGCAGGAGAGCCTTGCCACGCCGGCCGACGGCAGGCTGAGGTTCCCGGAGCGGTACGTCGTCGCGTCGACGCCGCACGCCTTCGTCGGGCGGCCGGTGGCGAGCATCGAGCAGCTCGGAGAGGACGTCGGCGGGCTGACACTGTGGCGGCTCGACCCGCCGGCACGGCTCGCCACGATCCGCCGCGGCATCCGTCCGGACGGCGACATGACGGAGCCGGGGCACGTCCGCGCGTACGACTGCGCCGGAGGACGGCTCGAGCTCACACTGCTCCCGAAGGCGACGAACGTCGTGACCGTGCTCCTCGACGGGCGCGTCGCGCTGCGCGAGCGCATCGGCGGCCTCGAGTACTGGAACGGCACCGTGAACGTGCCGCCGAGCCCCTCGCCGCGCGTCTGCCGCTTCACGATCGTCGGCGAGTCGCTCCTCGGGTCGACGCGGATCGAGTTCGTCCACCGCTAACCTCGGCTCCGATGGGTCTGCGCGACGTGCTGTTCGGCCGCAAGAAGCTCTCGGAGCCGAAGGGCGACGCGCTGTTCGCGCTCACGACGGCCTGCGTCACGCTCGAGGTCGAGCTCGGCCTCCGGCCGGCCGGCGTCGCTGCGATCACGTTCAAGCCGCTGTCGTCAGGCGACTTCACGCGCGTCAGCGACGACGTCCAGACACTCGTCGACGCCCTCGCGCAGAGCTCCGGCTCGAAGATCGAGCGGACGACCGACGACTTCGGGTACGAGTGGGTGATCGTCCGGGATCCGGACATCGAGGATCTCGTGGGCACCGTTCACGCGGCGGCGTCGGAGCTGACCGCACAGGGCTTCGGGCCGCAGCTCCTCGCCGCGGCTTTCCGGTTCGACGGTGGATCCAAGCCCGTGTACTGGATCTACGGCTTCAAGCGCGGGGCATTCTGGCCGTTCGTCCCGGCGGGCGACGGCAAGAATCGCGAGAACGCGACGGAGCTCGAGCTCAAGGCGAAGCTCGAGCGCGAGCTCCCGATCGAGCAGGACCTGACTCGCTGGCTCGCTCTCTTCGACGCTCCGATCTGACGGGTTCGGGGCCGGGCGGCTACGCCGCCGGGAGATCCGGAATGAGGCCTTCGCCGCTGAGCAGCTCCCGCGCCTCGTCGAGCGACAGGTCCTCCGGCGGCACGATCGCCTCCGACGGATGAAGGTCGTCGTCGGCGAGCTTCTCGCCCTCCGACTTCACCGTCTCGGCGAGCTCGCGGAGAACCGCGCGCACGCGCTCCTCGTCACCCGCCTCGACGGCCGCGCCCACCTGGTCGTCGAGATCGTTCAGCCGCCCCCGGAGCGCGTCGTCGACCCGCCACTGGCCCTCGCCCATCACGCGAACGATCATTCGCCGCCCTCCAGCTGCTTCTTCTCGCCGCCGGCGCCGAGCTCCGCCTTCATCTTCGCGAGCTCGTCGTCGACCTGCGCGCCCTGCCCGAGCGCCGCGAGCTGGCGATCGATGTCGTCGCCGCCGCCGGTGAAGTCCTCGAGCGCTCCCGACTCGGTGAGCTCCTCGATCGCGCCCGCGCGAGCCTGCATCTGCTCGGTCTTGTCCTTCGCGCGCTGGATCGCGAGGCCGACGTCGGCCATCTCCTCGCCGATCCCCGTCGCGGCCTCGCCGATCCGCACCTGCGCCTCGGCTGCCGAGTACTGGGCCTTGATCACTTCCTTCTGCGAGCGGAACGCCTCGACCTTCGCGCGCAGCGTCTTCTCGCCGGCGACGAGCTTCTGCTGCTGGGCCTCGAGCTGCTGCCCCTGCTGCATGATCCCCTCGAGCTGGCTCTCGATCGCGGCCTTCCGCGTCAGAGCCTCGCGCGCGAGGTCCTCGCGATTCTGCTGGAGCGCGCTGCGGGCCTGCCCGTCGAGCTTGTCCGCCTGCTGCTGCATCGACGTGTACTGCATCTCGAGCCGCTTCTTCGCCGTCGTGACGTCGGCGATCCCGCGCTTCACGTTCTGGAGCTGGCGCAGCTGCTCCTCGTACGAGTAGTCGAGCGTCTCCGAGGGGTCCTCGGCGCGGTCGAGGATCTTCGAGAGCTTCGCCTTCACGATCGTCGACGCGCGCCCCATCAGGCCTGGCATTCGTCCTCCTGGTTCCGGGTTCTCGGGTCTAGCGTATCCACCCCGGCGCGCCGTGACGGCGGTTCGCGCGGCCGGTTAAGCTCGTGACAAAGGTGTCGCAGGAGAAGGAGGGGACGCGATGGCGATCAAGCTCCACCGGTGCAAGAACGTCTGGGTGAAGATCCCGATGCACCCCTGCTGGAAGGTCCAGCGCGAACTCGACAAGGCGGGCGTCGAGTACGAGCTCGCCACGGGCCCCACGAAGCGCGGCGACCGGGCCGACACCGTCGACAAGACGGGCCAGAACAAGTACCCGTGGATCGAGTTCGAGGACGGCTCCGTGTACCGCGAGGAGTCGAAGGCGATGGCCGAGCGGATCCGGTCGGGGAAGCTCGCGGACGCGCCGAGGAGCGGGTCGGCGGCCTGACGCGCGGGCGCCGCGCGCACCCGATGGACATCGTCGACCCCCGCATCTCCGAGTACGTGGAGCGGCTCTCCGCGCCGCACGAGCCGCTCCTCGCGGAACTCTCCGAGGAGACCCACGCGACGCTGTCGATGCCGGGGATGCTCACGGGGCCGCTCGCCGGCCGGTTCCTCGAGCTCCTCGTGTGGGCGGCGGCGCCGCAGCGCGTGCTCGAGATCGGCACCTACAGCGGTCACTCCGCGCTCTCGATGGCGGCCGCGCTTCCTCCAGGAGGGCGGATCGACACTCTCGAGCTCGATCCTGAGCACGCGACCGTCGCCCAACATTGGTTCGACCGCAGCCCGCACGGCGACCGGATCACGCTCCACCTCGGCCCGGCTCTCGAAAGCCTCGGCGGGCTCGACGGCGACTTCGACTTCGTCTTCCTCGACGCCGACAAGGACGGCTACATCGATTACTACGAAGCCGTCCTGCCGCGGCTCGCGGAGCGCGGCCTCATCGTCGCCGACAACACCCTGTGGAGCGGCCGCGTCCTGGACGACGCGGACGGGCCGATCGCACGGTTCAACGAGCACGTCGCGCAGGACCGGCGGTCGATTGCCGTGATCCTGCCGGTCCGCGACGGGATGACGCTGATCCGCCGCGCCTGACAGCGCGTTTTACGCGCCCGTTACCCCGCCTTCACGAGACGTTCGACCCGCGCCCCGAGACTCCGCGCGACAGGTTCAACCGAACGCGGAGGTTCCGATGAACGCGAGACATGTGTCTCTCACAGCCGCGGGCGCGCTCCTGCTCGCCCTGCTCGCGACCGCGGCCGCCGTCGCCGCGGGGCCACGCGGCCACGACGTCCTGTACCAGTTCCGCGGCCACCTCAAGGCATCTTCCGCCACCTCGGTGTCGGTCTCGGTCGAGGGCGGCAACCGGTTCGCGCTCAGGAAGATGCTCGGAGCGAGCGTCGACCAGACGTTCGCCGCCGGGCCTTCGACCGAGTTCCTCAAGTGGTCGAAGGGCGTTCCGACGGTCGTCGGCGCGGGCGACCTCGCCGCCGGAGACTGGGTCGTCGTCAACGTCCGTGCACCACGCGGCGCGACGCTCGCGGAGGTCGAGGCCAAGGCGGCCGGGATCGTCTCCGACCGCGGTGTCGAACCGACGGCCCCGGGACAGCCGCTCTTCCTCTTCCGCGGCGCGTTCGTCTCCGCAGGGCCGGCCACGCTCACGATCCGCGTCGCGCGCGCGAACCCGCGGGCCTTGCGGCTCCTGCTGGGCGAGCAGCGCGAGCAGACGTTCGCGTACGGCCCCGATACGATCTTCCTCCTCTGGAAGGGCAAGGTTCCGACCGTCGTCTCGGCCGCGCAGCTGAAGGCCGGCGACCGCATCACGATCCGGGTCCGCGCGAAGGCTGGGTCGACGCTTGCGGAGGTCGAGTCGACGCCGGCGCGCCACGTCGGCGACCACGAGCCGGCCGGCCCGTAAGGCGAGCGGACGGGGGGACGAACGGGTGAGGCCGCGCGGGCGGCCTCACCCGTTTTACGTTCCCCTTACACGGGCGGACGTCGGCGCTCACGGAAGCTCCTCAGAATTCGGGCCATGAAGCGCGCAGCCGCAGTCGTCGCCGCCGCAGTCGCCCTCGGCTCGCTCGCGCTCGTCCAGCGCGGCGCCGCCGGCCCGGGCTCGCTCGGCGCCCTCTTCTTCGGCCCGAAGCTCGTGCGGGCGGAGGTCGTCCTCTCCGAGGGTGGCACGCTCCACGACTACCGCATCGACCGCGGCCGAATTCGCAGCGCAGGCGCCGGACGGGTGTCGCTCCTCGAGCGCGACGGCACGACCGTCGACGTTCCTCTCGCCCCGACCGCCGACGTCCGCGTCGGCGGGCGGAGGGTGCCGGTCAACCGGCTCCGCCGGATGACCGGCCGCGTGGCGACGACCGTGCGTGACGGCGACGCTCCGGCGGAGACCGTGCAGGTCGGCCCGTGACCGCCGCCGACGAGCACGCTCCCGGAACGACCCGACCCGCCGGGACGGCGCTCGTCGTCGAGGACGAGGACTCGATCGCAGCGCTCGTCACGTCGTATCTGGAGCGCGACGGGTTCAACGTCGTCCGCGCCGCGTGCGGCGCCGACGCCGTGGCGGTCGTCCAGAGCAGGCCGCTCCGCGTGATCGTGCTCGACGTCGGCCTGCCGGACACAGACGGTTTCTCGGTCTGCAACAGCATCCGGACGCTGCCGTCGCGCGTCCCGATCCTGATGCTGACCGCGAGGGACGAGGAGCCCGACCGCATCACGGGCCTGGAGCTCGGCGCCGACGACTACGTCACGAAGCCGTTCTCGCCGCGCGAGCTGCTCGCGCGCGTCCGCGCCGTCCTGCGCCGCGTCGAGACGTGGACGGACGAGCCGGAGCTCCGGCACGGCGACGTCGTCCTGCGGCCGAACGCGCGGGAGGCCCTCGTCGACGGGAGGCCGGTCGAGCTCACCGGGAAGGCGTTCGACCTGCTCGCCTTCATGCTCGGGCACCCGGACGCCGTGCTCAGCCGCGAGGAGCTCCTCGACCGGGTCTGGGGGCTGTCCTTTCCCGGCGGGACGCGCACCGTCGACATGCACGTGGCGACCCTGCGCAGGAAGCTCGGCCGGCCGGACCTCATCCGGACCGTGCGCGGCGCCGGCTACAAGCTCGCGCGATGAAGCCGCGCAGCCTGCGGATGCAGCTGCTCGCCGCGATCCTGCTGGTGATCGTGCTGTCGTCGGCGATCACGCTTGCGGTCGCGGGCGCGCTGACGCGGCGGGCGACCGAGCGCGCGGTGCTGCGGGACGTGTCCCAACAGGCGGACCTGATCGCCGAGCGCGAGCGGGTCGCGCTGCTCCCGCTCGGGCACCTGAGCTCGCTGCGCACGTTCCTCGCGCGCCAGGACGAGCGGGCCGTCGTCGCGCCGCTCGACAGGCCGTCGCCGTACCTTCCCGGCGACGCCGCCGTCCGCGTGCGGGCGAAGGGCTCGGCCGACGGGACGTTGACCGCCGACGGGAGCGCATGGTTCTTCGCGGCCCGCGCGGTCGGCGGCTCGGCCCTCGTGCTCCTGCGCCCGCGCGTCGTCGGCGCCGCCGCGTGGCGCCCGTACCTGGAGGGCCTCCTGATCGCGGCGGCCGTCGCCGGGGTGCTCGCGGCCGCGGTCTCGTTCCTGCTCGCGCGGCGGATCTCGAGGCCGCTCCGCCGGCTGGCAGAGGCGACGCGGCAGGTCGCGGCGGGGCAGACCGTCGCAGTGCCGGCCGAGGGGCCGGCAGAGCTGGCCTCGCTCGCAGACTCGTTCAACGAGATGGCGACGCAGCTCGAGCACGCGCGCGACGCGGAGCGTGCTTTCCTGCTCTCCGTCAGCCACGAGCTGAAGACGCCGCTCACGCCGATCCTCGGGTACGCGGAGGCCCTGCGGGACCGGACGGTCGGTGTCGAGGAGGCCGCGCGGACGATCACGAAGGAGGCGGAGCGGCTCGACCGGCTGATCAGGGACGTCCTCGACCTCGCGCGCATGCACCGGATCGGGTTCAGCGTCCGCGCGGAAGTCGTCGACCTGGCCGAGCTCGCGCACGAGTGCGCGCTTCGGTACGACTCCTTCGGCGTCACCGTCGCGGTCGACGCAGCCGACGACGCGACGGCGACAGGCGACGCCGACCGGATCCTCCAGGCGCTGTCGAACCTCGTCGAGAACGCGCTACGCGTGATCCCGCCCGACGGCACGGTGCGGATCGTCGCGCGCGCCGGCCGGGTCGTCGTCGAGGACGACGGGCCCGGGCTCCAGCCCGACGAGCTCGCGCATGCGTTCGAGCGGTTCTTCCTCCATTCCCGGTACACGGGACGGCGCCCCGTCGGGACCGGCCTCGGCCTCGCGATCGTGGAGGAGCTCGCTCGGGCGATGAACGGGCACGTCTCGGTCGAAAGCCGCCCCGGCTCGACGAGGTTCTCCATCGTGCTCCCACGCGCACTCGCGGGGACCACGTCGCCGGCGGCGCTTTCCGCGGTCCGGCGGCACGCCTGACCGTCTGCTTGCTCTCCTTTCGGGACACGTCCGAACGGGGCGGTAATGTCGCCGGGCCGTGCGCCTCATCGTCGCCCGCTGCGAGGTCACCTACACCGGCCGCCTCACCGCGTTCCTGCCGGAGTCCACGCGGCTCCTCATGCTGAAGGACGACGGCTCCGTCCTCGTCCACGCCGACGCGGGAGGCTACAAGCCGCTGAACTGGATGACGCCTCCGACCGTGATCGAGCACGAGGACGGCCGACTCGTCGTCCGCAAGCGCGCCGGCCGGAGCGAGGACCGGCTCGAGATCCGGCTCGTCGAGGTGCTGTCGGACGTGCGCCACGACATGGGCGAGGCGGCGGCGCTCGAGAAGGACGGCGTCGAGCGCGACCTGCAGCTCCTGCTCGCAGAGGACCCGGGCGCGATCGAGGCGGGCCTTCGGCTCGAGCGGCGCGAGTGGCCGACGGACGTGGGGCCCGTCGACCTGATGTGCCGCGACGAGTCCGGAGCCTGGGTCGCGGTCGAGATCAAGCGCGTTGGGACGATCGAGGCGGTGGAGCAGCTGACGCGGTACCTCGACTGCATCCGCTGCGACCCGGCCCGATCGGCCTGTCGCGGCATCCTTGCGGCGCAGGTGCTGAAGCCGCAGGCGGTTGCGCTCGCCGAGTCGCGCGCGATCGGGTGCGCCGAGGTCGATCTTGCGCTGCTCCGCGGCGAGCGCGAGCCCGAGCTGACGCTCTTTCAGCTCGCGTAGAACGCGCCGAGAAGCGCGGCCTCCGCGTCGACCTCGCGCCGCACGCGCCGCGGCAGCGGCGCGAACGGATCGACGACCACGCCCCGCTTCTCGACCCGCCAGGAGCCTGCGACGAGGCCGTCCACGGTGAACGTGCTCTTCGTCGTCGCGTTCCTCCTGTTGAAGACGGCATCGAGATACTCGGTCGGGACGATCCGCGATCGATCGCGGTGCGCGAGGATGATCGAGTCGAACGCGGGCAGAAACCGGACCGGCGCCCGCGTCCCGGGGTCGGCAAGCTTCGCGCGCGGCAGGTCGAAGAGCACGCGTCCGTCCTCGTCGCGGAACGTCCGCAGCCCGTCGAGCGCGGGGTCGATCTGGCCGAGGCGGAACCCGGTGAACTGCTCGACGTCGGCGCGCGCTGCTGGGCCGTACGCCGCGAGGTACCTGCCGACGACCTCGCGCGCGCCCTGTTCGGGCGGCGCGAGCGGCTCTCGCCAGAGGACGGACGGTGAAGGCCTGGTATGCGGCCACGGGCCGAGCGGCGCCGTGCGGACAAACGGCATCGCGCGAACGCTGAATGCGACCGTCCACGGATCGTGAGTCCCGAGCAAGTCGCCGGCGACCGACGCGGGGCTGTCGACGGGCTCGTCCGGCCAGAGCTCCGCGAGACGTCGCGGATCGGTCCCGAGGCCGTCGACCCGACCGCGCTGCGACTCGATGTGCGCCGCCTGGATCAGCGGGTAGAGCTCGCGCGTCACGACGTGCAGCGTCCCGCGCAGGAGAGTCGCCTTGACGACGGTTCCCGCGGTCAGCGCGCGGGTCAGCTGCTCCTTCGCGAACCCGTCCAGCCGCGACCAGAGCGCGACGTACGGCGAAGGCGCGTACTGCGCCTGAAGCGCGACGAGGCGCCCGACGGCGCGCCCCACGGACACACGCCTGCGGTCGAGCAGCATCTGACGGAGGAGGAGCGTGCGGTTCAGGTCGCGCAGCGTCAGCGTCCGCGCCGTCACGTCGAGCCCTAGGGAACGACCGCGGCCTTGAGGAGGTCGCGCGGCGGGTCTGCGAACAGCGCGGGCAGCCCGTCCAGGCCGACCTGGTGGGTGACGAGGCGCTCCCACGGATACGCCCCGCTCGCGAGGAACGCGAGGGCGGCGCGCACCGTCCGGGGGGTGTGGTGGAAGGAGCCTCTGATGGTGAGCTCGTCGTAGTGGAGGCGGTAGGCGTCGAGCGGCGGCCGCGCGTCGCGCGTCAGGCCGCCGAAGAGGAGAACCGTCCCGCCGGGGCGGACGAGATCGACGGCTGTCCCCCACGCCTCCTCGGTCCCCACGGCCTCGATCACGACGTCGGCGCCCCTGCCTTCGCCGGCCTCGCCGCCGAACTCCGCGACGAGCTCCTGCCGCTCGCGGCGGCCGCCGACCACGACCGGCCGGCCGCCGGCGTCGGCAACGCAGGTCGAGAGCATGAGCCCGATCGGGCCGGCGCCGAGGACGGCGACGGAGTCCCCCGGCTCCACGCCGGCCCGCCCGACGCCGCGAAGGCAGCAGGCGAGCGGCTCGACGAGCGCGGCGACGTGCGGCGCGAGCCCGCGCGGGACGTCGTGCAAATTCACGCGCGCGATCGCCTCCGGGACGACGATCGCCTCGGCGTAGGCACCCGCGAGGAACGCGAGCTCGCGGCACTGCTCGCCGCGCCGGCAACCGCCGCAGCTCCCACAGGGCGCGCTGTTGGCGGCGACGACCCGCCGTCCGTCGACGATCCCGCAGAACTCGTGCCCGAACCGCGCCGGCGATTCCCGTGCGAGCAGCGGATGTCCGCGGCGGAACGTCTTGAGGTCGGTGCCGTCGGTGAGCGCGACCTCGACCTCGACGAGGACGTCGCCCGGCCCTGCCTCGGGCCGCGGCACCTCCTCGACGCGAAGGTCGCGCGGCGCGTACAGGAGCGCCGCCCTCACGGAACGAATGCGACTTTGAGAACCTCGCCGCGCCGGTACAGCTCGAGCCCCTCGTCGAACCGCTCGAGCGGGAGCCGCGTCACCGGGGGGAGGTCGAGCGCCGGGAGCACGTCGAGCGCCGCGCGGAAGTACGCAGGCGTCGCCGATCGCGACCCGACGACGGACAGCTCCTTCCGATAGACCGCATCGAGCGCCGTCGGATGCGGCGTCGGGCGGAGCGGCGAACACGACGAGCGTGCCGCCGGGCTCGAGTCGCCGCAACGCCTCGTTCAGTCCCGCCGGCGCGGTGACGACCGCGGCGGCGACGGCGTCGCCGTCGGCGCGCGCCCCGGCCGCGACCGCGCGCTCGAGACGATCGCGTCGCGGGTCGACAGCGACGACCTCACGTCCTTGTCGCAGGAGCACCTGCGTCCACAGGAGCCCGACCGCCCCGCAGCCGACGACGCTGACGCGCCCCGGCGGCAGGAGCTCGGCCGCCCGCAGCACGCAAGCGAGCGGCTCGACCCAGATGCCGTCGAGCTCGCCCAGCGAAGGAGGAAGCGGTACGCAGTGCGTCGCGCGCAGGTACTCGCTGAACCCTCCGGGATCGATCCGCGTCGCCTGGAACTCGCCGCACGTCGACGCGTGGCCCGCGCGACACCGCTCGCACGTGCCGCACGGGACCCGGTGGACGACGGTGACCCGGTCGCCGTTCTCGAGCTCCCCCTCGACCTCGTGCCCGAGCACTGTTCCGGCCGCAGCTCGACCGAGCTTCTCGACGTTGGACCCGCACAGCCCGCAGGCGCGCACGCCGACGAGCAGCCCCGGCCCCCGAGGCTCGGGCAAGGCCACGACCTGCGGAAGACCGGCGTCGTCGAGGGCGACCGCGCGCATCCAGCGCTACACTACGCACCGCCTGCGGGGCTATAGCTCAGTTGGGAGAGCGCCTGGATCGCACCCAGGAGGTCGGCGGTTCGAGCCCGCCTAGCTCCACCTCGAAACCCCTGCTACGGCGGGGGTTTTTTCGTTGTGTGCGCCTCAGCGGTCGTCTGCGAGAGCCAATCGATCCCGAGGTGTCGGGGCAGCACGACGGGTGGTCCGCGTCTTTGCGGCGCAACGACACTACGGAAAATTGACACTGCCAGCGGGCCGCCGTTGACGATGCGCGGCGTTGCTGCACCAATCGCCGATCCACTTCCGCGCGGCGCCACGGAGGATGAGCCGTCGCAACCGGACTCCGGGTTAGTGCGAGCTCGCAGCTCGACGTTCAGTCGCGCATTCTCGAGCGCGATCCCGGCAGCGGCGGTGACCGCAGTCAGAAGCTCCGGCTCATCCATCAGCGCAGGATCGTGCAGGAGCGCCGCCACGCGTTCGCCGTCACGCTCGATCAGGCGCACCGCCCGACGCCCGTCCGGATCCGGCACCTCCACCGGCCGCCCATCGTGATCTGCGTAGCTTCCGAATTCGGGCAGCCAATACGCCAAAGATCAGAGACGGATCCCGAAGCGCCCGTGCGAGCGCGTCGCGAAGATCCGCCGGCGCCGGATCCGCCCGCAGCTCGAGGAAAAGCTCCCCGACCGCCGACCGGACGAGACGATCGTGAAGGACTCCAATCAGCAACACGGCCGGTGCCAGCCCGAGGGTCACGAAGGTAGCCCACCGGATCTCTGCTACCCACGGCCCGTCGAACGCGTACGAAGTCAGGAGGAAAGCGATCAAGATCTACAAGATCGTCGAGGCCGAGGGCGGGACTGTCGAGCGCTTCCTCGCAGTCATGGGCCCGTGGGAGTATCTCGGCATCTTCGAGTATCCCGATCTCGAGGCAGCGTTCCGCGTTCTCGGCAAGATCCCGAAGCTCGAGGTGTTCGAGACCGAGACGTTCCCAGCAGAGGACGTCAAGCTGTTCTGGAAGGCGCTCGTCTAGCGCCGATCCTTCCCCCAACGGTGAACGCGGAGGCCGCCCTCGTGGCGGCCTCCCCTCTTAGAACTCGAATCAGGATGAGCCTCTGCCGAACCACGGCGTTTGCACGGACAGGGTGGCGGTGCGAGGATGCTGTCATGCGCCACGGAGTCGTGGTGGCGATCGCGTCGCTGGTGCTTGGAATCGCGAGTGTCGGCGTTGTTGCGGGCTGCGGTGGTGGAGGGGGCGGCGAGGGCATCAACCCCGGCGATCCGCACGAGGCGATGGGCGCGCACTTGTTCGTCCAGTTCGCGTGTTCCTCCTGTCACGGCGAGCAGGGGAAGGGCGGCGTGTCGCCGGACGTTCCCGCGTTGACGGACGTCGGGCAAGAGCCTCACCGTGAATCAGCTGAGCACGATCATCAACCACGGGCTGGGTGAGTCGGAGAACCCGCAGAAGCCGTACATGCCCGTCTGGGGGCCCGTGATCTCCTCGACGCAGGTGAGCGATCTAGTCGCGTACATCAAGGCAGGGCTTCCGAAGGTCAAGGATGCGACGCCGGTCGCGGTGCCCCGCGATCAGGGAGCCACCGTCGCCGGGGCCGCCCTCTACCAGCGCTACGGCTGCATCAACTGCCACGGGCCGAGCGGCCTCGGCGGAGTCCCCAATCCCCTCTCGGAGGACAAGGCGATTCCGCCACTGTCCGGGCAGGACTTCCGCGAGGAGTTCAACACCGACGCGAAGATCAAGCAGATGATCCGCTCCGGCAGCGTCATCGGCAAGCCGCCGATCACGAGCATGCCGCACTGGGGCGGGATCATCCCCGAAGACGACCTCAACGATCTCGTCGCCTACCTGAAGACCCTCAAGTAGGAGCCTCACCGACGGGCCGCTGTCGGGGACGCTCGACGCGTGCGGGTCCCTTCATTTCGGTTCGCGTTCATAGGAGCTTGACAACCTCATATCGATGAGCGTAAATGTATCGATGTTCTTCGATTTGCCATCGACATGGAGCCGATCAACTGGAACGGAGGCCGAGGATGAAGAATGCGATCGACACGCTGTCGGCGCAGGAGCCAGCGAAGGGGACGTCGACCGCTTGCTGCGACGCACACGTTCCAAACCGCGTGCTGCGCGCCGTCCGCGAAGGCGGGGTGTTGTCCGCCAGACGCGACCGCTTCGGGACGGTGCACGACGCATCGGTCTACTTCCCCAACCGGCCGGGTCGTCCTCGAACGGTAGATCCACCGCGACGGCGTCGTGCCGCGTTCGTGCAACCCAACGCGCCACCAGGTGCCAGTCCCACGCGCACCCTCCACCCCCGGATGAGCGCGAACATCGTCAGTGCGGCCGGCGGAGCCGAGGTTGGCGACCGCGGCCCTCGCTCGCGCGGAGCGGCCACCGGCCGTAGTTCCCAACCACGGACGCGCCTAGAGCTTGAGGCAGCGATGAATTCCGCAGGACGGGACGGTCTGAACCACGACCGACCTGGGAAGGAGACGAGATGCCGAAGCTGATCGTGAACGCGTCTCTCGCACTCGGCGGGACGGGCTAGGCCTCCCGGCGAAGCGATCCGTGAAGCCGGCGCAGAGCGCTCAGCATCATCCACGACGGAAGGAGACCGGAAATGGCGACCGACACGATGATCACCTGCCTGTGGTTCGACCACGGCGAAGCCCGCAAGGCGGCGGAGTTCTACGCCTCCGTCTTTCCTGACAGTCGGGTCGGGGCCGCCCACAAGGCACCGTCGGACTTCCCCGGCGGCGAGGAAGGCAACGAGCTGACCGTCGAGTTCAGCGTGCTCGGCCAGAAGTTCGTTGGCCTCAACGGCGGCCCCAACTTCACCCCGAACGAAGCGGTCAGCTTCATGGTTGTTACCGAGGATCAGGCCGAGACCGACCGCTACTGGAACGCGATCGTCGACAACGGCGGCGAGGAAAGCGCCTGCGGCTGGTGCAAGGACCGGTGGGGCTTCTCCTGGCAGATCACTCCCCGCGTCCTGCTCGACGCCACCACCAGCCTTGACACCGCAGCGGCCAAACGAGCGTTCGAGGCGATGATGCCGATGAAGAAGATCGACGTCGCCGCGATCGAGACCGCTCTCAGAGGGGAGACCGTCAACGCGTCAAGCTGAACGGCCATCCCGTCGCCCGAGGCCGCGAGCGCCACACGGTGTCTCTCCGATCACGCCCGTTCGATGCGGCTCACCACCGAGTGGGCAGCGGTAATCGCATACGACGAACTGCGCGGCCGAGAACTGCAAAACGCGAACATTCAGGACAAATGCAGGACTTTCTAGAAGGGGCGCCGATAATTGGATCCTTCCCACTGCTGCTGGGACAGTTCCATATTCGGTTCCGTTTGTAGCGAGCGCGGACTGTCAGCGGAGCTGGCACCCGCTGGACGTAGCGGTGGCGTGCCTCTGCCTATCGGCGAAGCGGCCCGGCGCGGACGCTGAAGTCGCGCCTCCGGCGACCGGACGCGCAGCATTCTCCGGCGCCTGAAGCGGTAAGCCAACGCGGGAGCAGCTCAGGGTTGGGAATCAGCCCAGCTGCATATAAGTGAGACAGCGAAGCGACTGAAAGGAGAGCGAATGCGGCGCTATGTCTTGGGAGCGACGCTCGCTGCGGCTGCGGCGCTCGTTCTCGCAGCGGCGGCCGCCGCACACCACAAGCCCGGCCACCCGCACGGGAACGGCAACGGGCAGCAAACCGCGGCGGCGGCCGGCGTCGCGTGCGTCCTGAACACGCAGCTCCGGGCGGCCAACGAGCCGCCGGTGCTGTCGACCGCGAAGGGCCACGCCCAGCTGGTCGTCCTCAAGAGCGGGCAGCTGCGCTACCGCGTCCAGATCCTGAACCGGGCCGGTGAGACCTTCGTGGCCGGACACATCCACCTCACGGCAACCGGAGCGGTCGTCCAAGGACTGTTCAGTGGCCCGGCAACAACGGCGAGACACATCCGGATCGCGGACACGATCACGATCGACGCGGCACTTGCCGCCGCCCTCTGCACGACCCCCGCGAACTACTACGTGAACTTCCACACGACGACCGATCCCGCAGGAGCGATCCGCGGCAACTTCCGAAGCTAACAACTCACGACGCGGGTGCGGGCGCACGCAGCGCCCGCACCCGCCGCACTCACCGCCCGTCGCGAAGACATGGTTCAGGAGCGCGACGCGGTGATCAACGATCCAGCGCACGCAGTCCGACCGACTGTTGTGGTCGAGCCAGGGACGACGGTCAGGTCGCCTTAGCGCGCGGCGACCTCTGGCGCCAGATGAGGCGGCCAAGGGCGGGGTCCGTGACGCGCTCGACGACCTTCACCGCCACGCGCACCACCGGCTGGGCGATCTGCACGATCAGGAGCGCGACGCCGAAGCCGACCAGACAGCCCGCAACGACATCGGCCGGGTAGTGGGCACCGATGAACACGCGCCCACCCGCGATGAACGTCGCCGCGGCGAGGAAGACGCCGCCGACGACCCGGTCGAAGAAGAAGACCGAGAAGGCGATGCCGAACGCCGCGCTCGCATGGTCACTCGGAAATGACGCGTCATGCGTACGAGTACCCCAGACATGCGCGCTCGGATGCGTCACGAACGGACGCTGCCGATGCGAAAACTTCGCGATCATCTGATTGACGAGGAGGCCGAGCGCGGCACCGCACAGCGCGCTCGCCGACGCGAGCTTCCACTTGCGATTACCGCCCGGCCGGGCGAAAAACCACAGCGAGATAGTCGCGATCGCGATCAGCGGCACGGCCCACGTCTCGCCGAAGGAGAGCGCCCGGCCCAGCCAGCCATGGTGGGAAACGAAGACGTTGATCGCGTGGTAGATCCGGTAGTCCATCGACGCCCTCTCGGTCGGCTTTGCCTTTCGACCCCCCAGTCTGCCGCGTCTATCCTTAAGGTTGAGAACGAACTTCGGAAAGCCTCCGACCTCCGCGTCCGCCACGATCGCCGTCAGCTGGCGGCGCCTCGACGCCGTCCCCGGCATCGATCCGCTGCCCTGGCTGTACCCCGCCTCCCGTGCTCACCGTGCGGCCGGTCGGTGCCGCAGCGGCGGCGCAGCGCCGTAGCGGACGACGGCGTCGACGCCGCCGGTAGCCGCGTCGAGAAGCGCGATGTCGCCTTCGTCGGCTTCGGCGAGCCGGCGGGCGATCGCGAGCCCGAGCCCCGAGCCGGGCCCGGTCGAGGCGCGCCAGAAGCGGTCGAAGGCGCGTGCGCGCTCGTCCGCGGTGAGGCCGGGGCCTTGGTCGATGACGTGGAGCTCGCCGTCGGCGGCGGCAACACGGATCGTGGATCCGGTGGGCGACGCGTCGAGCGCGTTCGAGAGCAGGTTGTCGAGGATCTGTTCGACGCGCCCGTCCCCTGCGCGGACGATGGTTCGGCGGCCGTCGACGGCGAGGCGGACGCCGCGTTCGTGGGCGAGCGGCTCCCACGCCTCGACGCGGCGACGCGCGAGCTCGAGCAGGTCGACGTCGCGCGCAGGGTCCGCGGCGGTGTCGGCGCGCGCGAGCGCGAGCAGTTGGTCGACGAGGCCCGCGAGGCGTTGGGCCTCGGCGAGTGCCTTCTCGGGCACGGGGTCAAGGTTTTCGAGCCGCAGGCGGAGCGCCGTCAGCGGTGTGCGCAGCTCGTGCGATGCGTCGGCGACGAACTGTTCCTGGGAGCGGAGGAGCGCCTCGAGCTTGACGGTCGTCTCGTTCAGCTCGCGCGCGAGCCGCCGTACCTCGGGCGGGCCGTCGTCCTCGGGTGCGCGTGCACCGAGGTCGCCGTCGCCGACGCGGGCTGCGGCGGCCTCGACGCGCGCGAGCGGGCGCGAGATCCAGCGGGCGAGCAGGACGCCGATCGCGGCTGCCGCGCCGAGGACGCTCGCGGCAACGGCGAGCAGCGCGAGCCGGTAGCGCCGCAGGCGGCGGTCGACCTCGGACATCGGGTAGGTGAGACGGACGACGCCGAACACGTGCCCGGCCGACGCGACCGGGACGGCGACGTAAAGCAGGTCGGTGCCGAGTGTGCGTGAACGGCGGGTGCCTGAGACGGTGGCGCCGTCGAGCGCGCGCGCGATCTCGGGGCGTGTCGTGAAGTTCACCTCGCCCGTCTGCGTCGGGCGCGAGTCGGCGACGGCGTAGCCGCGGCGGTCGGTGACGACGACGCGGGCGCCGGTCCGGGCGTCGTAGGACGAGGCGGTCCGCCGCACCGACGCGCTCGCGGTCGGGCCCGCCGCCAGCGAGTCGTCGACGAGCGATGCGAGCACGAACGCGTCGCGCTCGAGCTTCGCGGTCAGGTCCTGCCGCTCGTTGCGCGCGTTCACGATGGCGAGCGGGATCTCGAGCGCGGCGAGCACGACGATCGTCAGCGCGAGGTAGCTCGCGAGGAGCCGGCGGCTCACGCCGCGCGGAGGCGAAGCCCGACGCCGCGCACCGTCTCGATCCACGTGGGGTCGCCGAGCTTGCGCCGGATCGACGCGACGTGCACGTCGATCGTCTTCGACGAGCCGTACCACGTCGTCTGCCAGACCTCGCGCAGGATCCGCTCGCGCTCCATGACGATCCCGGGCTCGCGCGCGAGCAGCGCCAGGAGGTCGAACTCCTTCGCCGTCAGCTCGATCTCGTCGCCGTCGAGCGTGACGCGGTGGGCACGCGGGTCGACGCGGAGCGTGCCCGACGACGAGCACGTCGTCGTCGCCGGGGTCGCGGCGCGTCCGTCGCGTGACGGCACGGATGCGCGCCACCAGCTCGCGGAGGCCGAACGGCTTCACGACGTAGTCGTCGGCGCCGAGCTCGAGGCCGACGACGCGGTCGACCTCCTCGCCGCGGGCGGAGACGACGATGATCGGCACCGTCGAGCGCGCGCGGAGCTCGCGGCAGACGGTGAAGCCGTCGATGTCGGGCAGGCGGATGTCGAGGAGGACGACATCCTGCGGCGGCGCCTCGAGGGCGTCGCGGCCGGTCGCGACGCGGGTCGTCTCGAACCCTTCCCGGCGCAGCCCCTCGACGAGCGGCTCGGCGATCGCGTCCTCGTCCTCGACTACCAGGATCCTCACGCGGAGAATCGTCGCACGCGCCCTGCTGCGCGCATCGGGGCTTTACCGAACGTGAAGCGAACCCTGTCCGAGCCGTGGCCCGGTCTTCGCCGGCGCGGGCCTACCGTCGACCGCATGAGACGCGTCCATGCACTCGCAATCAGCCTCGCGGTCGCGGTTGCGGCCGTCGCCGGCGGCTTCGCCGCCATTCGCACGACCGTGCTCGCGTCTTCGACGACGCCGCACGTCGCGCAGTCCCAGATCGATCGCCAGAACGGGATGCTCGACCGCGCCGAGGCGGCGCTACGCGCGCAGGCGCGGCAGACGCCGCCGGCGCTGCCGGCGATCCCGACGGTGACGACGCCCGCGGCCGCCGAGCCGCCGGCCGTCGTCTACCGCCGCGCCCCCGCGATCGTCCGCGTCGACCCGCGCCACGGCGAGCACGAGGACGGCGAGCCCGGGGACGGCGAGCACGGAGGCCAGCTCGATGACTGAGCTGCGCCCGAGGTCGGCTCCGACGAGGGTCGCCGATCGCACCCCGATCCACGTCGCGCGGCTCTACGCCGTCGTCGCCGCAATCACGACGTTCTTCCTCTTCTGGGCGGTAGTCGCCGCGCACCCGTGGCAGCCGAGGGCGGCCGCAGACCCGCGCGTCGCGGGCGTCGCCGCGCGCCAGCTCCGGCTCCAGCAGGAGAGCGTGGCCGTGAAGCAGGCGCTCGACCGGCGCTGGGCGGCGTACCGATCGGCGCTGCGCGCGCGGCAGGGCGCGGTCGCGTCCGCCCGGTCGAGGCAGAACGCCGTGACCGCGCGCGCGATTGCGCCACGGGTGCGCGTCGTGACGCTGCCGCCGCTCGTCGTGACGAGGACGTCGTGATGGAGCGCCGCCTCTTTCGGTCGATGGGGACGACGGTCGAGCTGGTCGTCGACGGCCACGGGGCCGACGCCGAGCTCGCAGCGGCGGAGGCCGAGTTCGAGCGGCTGGAACAGGTGATGTCGCGCTTCCGGCCGGACTCGGAGCTGTCGCAGCTGAACCGCGACGGCGCGATCGAGGCGTCGCCCGACCTGGTCGAGGTGGTGGAGCGCGCGATCGACGCGCGGGAGCGGACAGACGGCCGCTTCGACCCGACGGTGCACGACGCGCTCGTCGCCGCCGGCTACGACCGGACGTTCTCGAAGGTTCCCGCCGACGGCGCCGCGGTCGTCGAGCCGCCGCCTCGGTGTCGCGGTCGCGTCAGCTTCGACGCCGGCCGGATTGAGCTCGAGCCGGGCGTACGTCTCGATCTGGGCGGGATCGGGAAGGGTTTCGCCGCGGAGCGCGCAGCCGAGCTGCTCGCGCTCGCGGGGCCGTGCCTCGTCAGCGCCGGCGGCGATGTCGCCGTCCGCGGCGCGCCGGCGGGCGGCGTGTGGGCGGTCGCAGTCGACGATGCACTCACGCTCGGACTCGAAAGCGGCGGCCTCGCCACCTCCGGGACCGACCGGCGGCGCTGGCGCCGCGGCGGACGTCTGCTCCACCACCTGATCGACCCGTCGACGGGGATGCCCGCGGCCAGCGACCTTCTGCGCGTCACCGCCTTCGGCGCGGACGCGGTCGAGGCGGAGGTCCGGGCCACGGCTCTGTTCGTCTCCGGCGCGCGCGAGGCCGAGGCCGCCGGTGTGCCGGCCGTCCTCGTCGGCGAGGACGGCTCCACCCGGCTCGTGGGAGGGCTGACGTGACCCACGATCCGACCTTCTGGCTGCTCGCGCGCGCCGCCGGCCTCGCCGCCTACGTCGTCCTGACGCTGTCGGTGCTCGCGGGGCTGACGCTCAAGTCGCGGCCGTTCCCGCGGCTTCGCCCGACGGGCGTGATCGAGGTGCACAAGACGCTCGCCCTCGCCGCGCTCGGGGCGCTCGCGCTGCACGCGGTCGCGCTCGTGCTCGACACGACCGTGAAGGTCTCGCCGGCCGCGCTCCTCGTCCCCGGGCTAGTCTCCTACCGCCCCGCCGCGGTCGCGGCCGGCGTCGTCGCCGCCTGGCTGACGGCGCTCGTGACGCTCTCGTTCTGGGCCCGCAAGCGGATCGGCACACGCGCCTGGCGCCGCCTCCACTGGCTCACCTACGCGCTGTTTGCGCTCGCGACCCTCCACGGAGTCGCCGCCGGCACCGACACTGCGCAGCCGTGGGGCCCGCCGCTCTACGTCGGCGCGATCGCCGCGGTCGCGGCCGCCACCACCTGGCGCGGCCTCACGGCGCCACGCCGTCGGCCGGTCACCACCCGCAGGAAAGGAGCAACACCATGATGACCTACCGAATCAGCGTCGACGACACGCTCTGCTCGGGGTTCGGCGCTTGCGTCGACGCCTCACCCGACATCTTCGTCCTCGAGCGCGGCGGCCTCGCCCGGGCGCGTGTCTGGGAGACCGACGACCCGTCAGCACTCGACGCGGCCGCGTCGTGCCCGATGGGCGCGATCGTCGTCGAGGAGGTGCGAGCGGCGTGAGCGCCGAGACCGTCCTCATCGCCGGCGCCGGCCTCGCTGGCGCACGCGTCGCCGAGACGCTGCGCGCGCTCGGCCTGCGGGGGAGAATCGTGCTCGCGGGCGACGAGCCGCACGCGCCGTACGAGCGCCCGGCGCTGTCGAAGGAGTTCCTCGCCGGCGAGCGCGAGGACGTCTCGCTCCGCCCGCCGTCCTTCTGGCAGTCGCAGCGGATCGAGTTTGCGGCGCGGGCAGCGCGTCGAGCGCGTCGACGTCTGCTCCCGGACCGCCGTCGTCGGCGGCGAGCTCCTCCACTGGGACGCGCTCGTGCTTGCAACGGGGGCGCGTGCGAGGACACTCCCGGGCGCCGTGTCGCTGCGGACGCTCCACGACGCACGGAGGATCGCGCACCTGGCGCGCCCCTCGGCGCGCGTCGTGATCGTCGGCGCAGGGTTCGTCGGCGCCGAGGTTGCCTCGACGCTCGCGCCACGGGTCGCTGCGACGACGATCGTCGAGCCCGGACGACAGCCGCTCCACCGCGCGCTCGGAAACGAAGTCGGCGCCCTCCTCGCCACGCGCTACCGTGCCCGCGGCGTCGACGTGCTGCTCGGGGCCGCGGTTCGCGCGGTGGAGCCCGCGCAGGGCCGGGTCGTTCTCGCCGACGGCCGAACGCTCGAAGCCGATCTCATCGTGGCGGGCATCGGTGCGACGCCGGCCGGCGAGCTCCTCGGCGGCGGGCCGGTCGCGACCGACGCGTCGGGTCGCACCGGCCTCCCCCGCGTCTACGCCTGCGGCGACGTCGCGCTCTGGAACGGGCGGCCCGGCGGCCACTGGACCGGCGCCGCCGGGCAGGCGCGCGCCGTCGCACACGCGATCGCCGGGGAGCCTGCGCCGTACGACGCCCCCGCATACTTCTGGTCCGAGCAGTTCGGCCTGCGCCTGCAACACCTCTCGCGCTCCGACACCTGGGCCGCCGTCGAGCTCGAAGGCGACGACGACTCCTTCGCGGCCCGCTACCTCGACCGCGACGGCCGCCTCGTCGCAGCGCTCGCCGCCAACCGCGCCGACACCGTCGCCCGGCTCCGGCGCGAGCTCGCGGCGTAACCTGGCGGCCGATGCGCGCGCTGCCGGTCCTCCTCACCGTTCTCGTCTCGGTCGCCGCGATCGCGCTCGCCAACGTCGTCCTGCTCGGCTACGGGAGCGAGCGCTCCGACCGCGTCGGCAACCTCAGCCCGCGCGCCCGGATCGACCACCCGACGACCACGGCGCCCGCGACGACGCAGACCACCGACGACCACCACGAGGGCGACGACCTCGACGACTGAGCGACAACCAACCGAGGGTCGGAGCGGCCGCGGGCGGGCCGCCGCCTCGCAGTGGGAGATGGAGACGGTAAGGAGCGCGCCTGCGCGCGCCCGGGGTGCCACCAACCAGACCCGGCTTCGTTCACCCCACGTTGTCGGTCCGCTCCCGTTCGGCTTCGCGTTCCATTCGCTCGAGGCGTTCGTAGTAGTCGGGGAACTCCTTCATGTGCGCGAACGCGATCTTTCCCGTAATGATCGGGTCGTCCTGGGTGACATCCGTCTGCGGGTCGTGGCTGCCGTGCTCGGACTCGACGTCCATTCCGATCCGGAACTGCTCGAGCTCGAAGCGGTTCCAGTCGACGCCGATCGCGTCGCCGACACGCTGCGCCTCCTCGAGCGAGGTTCGACGTCTCTCGGTCATCTCTCTCCTCCTCGTCAGTCGAGCTGTGTCGACGGCAGTCTCGCGTATCGACAATGATCGTCGGCGAGGGTGCTGGCGGTCACCGCGGTCGCTATCGCAAGCCGAAGTACGCGCGGTGGATCTGTCTGTGGGACGCCTGCAAGCCGCAGCTGTGTCTGGAAGACGCGCATCATCCGTTCATTCAGGGCAGGACGCAGGACAGGGCCTGGGCTGGGGCTCGCCGCGCGCGAGTAGCGGGAAGTCGCGGATGCCGGCGACGACCAGAGTTGCTGGAGTGAACGGTGATGGCGATCAATCGAAGGTAGGCGTGGCGTCTTTCGCTCGTCGGGTGCCATGGAGGAAGTCGGCGCGGGAGATCGTGCCGTCGTCGGGGCTGGTCGTGCGCGCCCGGGCGAACGCGGCGCGGCTGACGGGTGGCGTCGCGCTGGTCGCCGTCCTACTCGGCCTCGTGTTGGCGGTGCTGGACATGCACCGCCCCGCGGACATCTTGTGGGCGGCGACGACGGCGATGTTGCTCGTGCCGCTGAGTTTCTCGGTGCTGCGCTCGCTTCTGCGTCGCGACGTCGGCGTCGATGCGATCGCTCTCGTCTCGATGGCGGGGGCGCTCGCTCTCGGCGAGTATCTGGCCGGCGCAGTGGTGGCGTTGATGCTCGCCGGTGGGAACGCGCTCGAGGAGGCGGCGAACCGGCGCGCCCGGCGTGAGCTGACGGCGCTCGTGCGAGCGGGCGCCGCGCTCGGCGCTGGTGCGGCGGGGTGACAAGTTGGTCGAGGTGCCGATCGACGACGTTGTCGTGGACGACGTGGTGCTCGTGCGGGCGGGCGAGGTCGTGCCGGTCGACGGGATGGTCGAGAGCGACGAGGCTATCGTCGACGAATCGGCTCTGACGGGCGAGCCGCTGCCGGTCACGGTCCACCGTGGCGGGCACGTTCGTAGCGGCACCGCGGCGGCCGGAGTCGCGTTCGAGTTGCGCGCGCTCCGGCCGGCTTCCGAGAGCGCGTATGCGGCGGTCGTGCGTCTGGTCGAGAACGCCGAGAACGAGCGGGCACCATTTGTGCGGATCGCCGACCGCTACGCGGTTTTCTTCCTGCCCGACGATGGTGATCGCCGGCGTCGCTTGGGCGGTCTCGGGCGACCCGGTGCGGGCGCTTGCCGTCTTCGTCGTCGCGACGCCGTGCCCGCTGATCCTCGCCGCCCCGATCGCGCTCATGTCGGGGCTGTCGCGCGCGGCGACGGCCGGGGTCGTCGTCAAGGGCGGCGGGACGATCGAGCGGCTCGGCGAGGCACGATCGGTGCTGTTCGACAAGACCGGCACGGTCACGCTCGGCCACCCGGAGCTCGGCGAGGTCGTTCCCTCGACGGGCTGCCGGCCGACGAGATGCTCCGGCTCGCGGCCTCGGTCGATCAGCTCTCCGCGCATCCGCTCGCGAAGGCGCTCGTCGCCGGCGCCGAGCAGCGCGGGCTGGCAGCTCGCGCTCCCCGAGCACGCCGAAGAGGCCTTCGGCCGCGGCATCGAGGGCGTCGTCGACGGTCACTGCGTCCTCGTCGGAAGCGCCCGCTGGCTGCGAGAACACAGATCGACCCGCAGTTCCCGAGCGCTCGGCGGCGGCGCCGCGCAACGTCTCGTCGGCATCGACGGTGCCCCCGCCGGCGTCCTGCTGCTCGGGGACCGCCTCCGCGCGGACGCGGCCGAGCTCGTGCCGCGGCCTGCGTGACGGCGGGATCGAGCCACGTCGCGCTCGTCACCGGCGACAAGCCCGCGGTCGCCGAGCGGGTCGGCGAGACAGCTCGGCGTCGACCGCGTCTACGCCGAACAGACACCGGAAGAGAAGCTCGAGGTCGTCCGCACGCTGCGGGCGAGCCGGATCTGCGCGACGTGGTCATGGTCGGTGACGGCATCAACGACGCACCGGCGCTCGCCCTCGCCGACGTCGGCGTCGCGATGGGCACGATCGGAGCAACGGTCTCCTCCGAGACCGCCGATGCCGTCATCCTCGTCGACCGCGTCGACCGCGTCGCCGACGCGATCCGGATCGGCCGACGATCGCTGCACGATCGCCCGTCAGAGCGTCTTGCCGGGATCGGGCCTCACTCGTCGCGATGGGCGTCGCCGCCGTCGGCTACCTGCCGCCGGTGACGGGCGCCCTCCTCCAGGAGGCGATCGACGTCGGCGTCATCCTGAACGCACTCCGCGCCCTGCGCGGCTGAAACTGGCGCCCGCCCCCTCCTACGAACCGGGGCTCCTCTCGGCACCGGTCCAGTACGAGCGAGCAGTGCAGGAGCGGCGCGGTCGCGAGAAACACCGGCTGCCGCCGCGACGGCTAAACGGAGATCTCGTCGTGCGAACGGCGCATCGGGATCCTCACCCGCCGCTGCCGACAGCAGCGCGTCGAGAGCAAAGATCTTGAAGTGCAGCTTCCCCCCGACGCTGAACTGCCAGCGGGTCCGCCCCCGCGCGCCTCCGATCGGTTGCGCCTGTCCGGCTCTCACCACACGACCGTCTCCCTCGCGCACAGCGACTCCTGCGTGGTCAAACGGTGGTCAAATAACGGTGATAGACGGCGGGGAAAGGTGGCGAAAGGGCTCCCGCCACAATCGGGGCGGTTGAGCCACACGACGAAGCATGACGACGCGTGGAAACGGTTTTCGGGTAGATCGCACCCAGGAGGTCGGCGGTTCGAGCCCGCCTAGCTCCACCTCAGGAAGGCCCGCATCTGCGGGCCTTTTGTTCTCTCGATCGGCAGTGGACGCTGTCGAGAACCGCGTGGTCAAGCTTTGGTCAAGAACGACATCCGGCGCGATACCGCCGAGTGTTCCCAGCTGGGTTGAGTCAAAGGCAACCGGTTGGGCGGCCGCGTTCTCGCAGGGGCGCGCGAGGCGAGGCCCCATGAAGGAGCGGCTCTTCTACCTTCGCAAGTCATGGCGTAACCTCGCTCACAGCAGCCTGACCCATCGGTGAGCGCCCATTTGTCACTGACGCTAAACGAGCTCAAGTCCCACCTATGGAACTGCGCGGAGATCCTGCGCGGAAGCGCTGTCGACCGGACGGACTCGAAGGCGTACATCCTTCCGCAGCTCCAGCTTCGAGCGGTGCGGGTACATGGCGCTCGATCAGCTCGTAGAAGACGGCCGTCTGGCTTCTCCGAGTGGCGGCCGCGCCGGGCGCTGATCACCGACGGGGGAGGTCTTCAGGCTCGGCCGGGGAGACGTTGCCGCGCACCGCGAGCAGGAGTTGTTCGTGTTGGTTTCGGAACCAGACGCCGGGGCCGATCGACTGCTTGTCCCAGACCAGGTTGCTCTTGTAGGTGAACCCCCAGGCGCCGATCACCTCCAGCGCTTCCGGGAGCAGCGACCCGACCGCCCAAAGAAGAAGCACCGCGTCGTCGGCTGCTGGGACGGCGAGCGACTTGATCCCTCCAGCGGCATGCATGGGTAGTGGTTCTCTGCGGCGCATGCGGCCCGTCGGGGTTGCCGAGCTGCCAGGGCGGGTCGGCGTAGACCAGCCCGAACGGCCCCTCCGGCAGCGGCGGCGCCGGCGCGAGCGTCTGATCGCGCAGCGTTCGCCGCACCCGCCGCGCCGCCAGCGAGGCGGCGACCTCTCCGTGCTTAACCCGTTCGAACAGCTGCGGGTCGTGCCGGCGCACCGTCGCAGCGTCCTGAACCGTCCGGGGAGACGGCGGCCCAGCTGGCCGCCTGGTCGCGGGTCTGGCCCGAGGCTGGCAACGTTGCCACCTCGACCGCCGTCTGGCGCAGGTTCTGGCGCTGCCGCCGCTCCCCGTCGGTTCGGAGTTGCAGGTACTGGTCGAGCTCGACGACCAGGGCGGCCCGCTGTGAGGCGGTGAGCTGGCGGCGCAGCACCGCCGCGCGCAGCATGTAGTCGAGCTGATCGTCGACCTCGACGACTCGCACCGGCACCGTCTGATGGCCGAGCTCGCGCGCCGCACGGAGCCGCTGCCGGCCATCAAGCACAACGCCGGCCTCCGTGATTTCGAGCGGGACCAGCAGCCCGCGCGTAGCGATGTCCGTGCGGAACGCCTGGTACTCAGGCTCCGGCATCACGGGGATCGCCTCCGCCGCCGGGTGCGGCGCCAGCCCGGCCGGCGGGCGGGCAAGAGGCGGTGTCGGTTCGATCGGTGTGGTCGACATGGCTGCTCCTTCGATGGACGTCGGAGCCGCCTATCGGAGCGATCGTCCATGTTTCTGTTACAGTCGCCGGCGCGATGCCGCATACACGCAAACCTGGCCGCCAAAGCTACGGCTGGGCGCTCCACTTCCAGCACAACGACCGCGACGTGCGCGCGCTCTCGCCAACGGCGCGCAAGGGGCTCGAGTACGCACAGGCGCTCGCCCGTAATGCCCGCGAACGCCGCGAAGCCGCCCTCTTCGACGACTTCCTCCCCGACCGGCTCACCCCCGCCGAGCTCGCCACCGACTGGGACAGCGCGATCAGCATCAACAGCAAAATCAAGCAAGCGCGAACCGAGCTCTTCGGACGCGACCTCAGCCGCTCCGGCATCTACAACCGGCTCAAGAAACGCAAACGCGCCAGCCGCAGCTGCGCCCATCCCGGCTGCCACCACCAGCTTCCGCCCGACGCGCACGGCAACAGCCGCTACTGCCCCACCCACGCCGCCGGCGCAGCCCGCGTCCACCGCCACCGCCACAACCCAGCGGCCGCATCGACGGACTTAACCAGTTCGTCGGGGTCACGGGTCGAGCTGCTTGACCCGCTTGAGCATCAGCTCCGCCTCCAGCCGCCGCTCCAGCTCGGCCAGCGCCAGCAGATCGCGCCCCGACACCAACACGTCCGCCTCCAACCGCCGCCTCAACACCGCTCCATACAACGGCACCAACCGCTCCAACCACGACCCCTCCCCGCCACCCTGCACGCCCTCCTCGGCGCGCGCCTCGGCGACCAGATCAGCCGCCGCGGCGGCCCGCTCGCCGCCGTCCCCGCAGCCTTCACGATCCGCTCCACCCGGCCGTACACCCCGGCCTCACCGAACACCTCCTGCGCCACCGACCGGTAACTGCGGCCCGCCGCAACCGGCGCCAGCACCCGCTCACGCTGCTCGCTCGTGACCCGCTGCCGTCCACTCTGCACGCCCCGCCTATCGGAGCAACGCCAACGCCTTGCGGCGCGCGGGCCGCTGCGCATCGGACAAGCCCGACCCTCGCCCGTGGGCGTTACGGTTCACGCCATGCACGTGGCTGGGATCGACGGAACCAAGACGGGCTGGGCCGTAATCGAGCTCACCAACGGCCGCTTCGCCGCCGACCGCCTGCTTCCACTCGAGACTGACTTCGCCGAACTCGCAGGCGCACAGGTACGTGCCGATCGGCTTCGGGCCGCGAGCCGCCGACGCGGCCGCACGCGCCTATCTCACGGGCGCCGCCAGCACCGTCTTCACCACACCAAGCCGCGTCACACTCGAACGCCCTTCCGCGCCGGCCTCGGCGTGTCGGCGCAAGCGCACGCGCTCGGGCCGCGCGTCCTCCACGTCACCGCGCTCGCCCAAACGAACCCGCGCCTCTACGAGGTCCACCCCGAAGTGTCGTTCCGCGCCACCAACGACGGGCGGCCGCTTCGCTACCGCAAGAAGACCGCAGGCGGCGCGCTCGAGCGAATCAAGCTCCTTGCCGCCCACGGCATCCACCTTGACCAGTTCGCCGAACTCTCGATCGTCCCCCTCGATGATGTCCTCGACGCCGCAGCCGCCGCCTGGACCGCACACCGCATCGCCACCGCAACCGCGCACTCGCTCCCCGACCCGCCGCAAATCATCGACGGACACCCAACCGCCATCTGGTACTGAACAACGGCGCCGACGGCCGCCCGACGCACAGAAGACCGCCGCCGACCTGCGTCTGCGCTAGCTGTCGGCGGTGCCCGGCACCACCAGGCCGTAGATCTTCATCAGCCGGATCACGTGCTCGCTTTCGCTGCCGGCGCCTTGCCCCGCGTCGGCGTGTGCTCAAGCAGGTACTTCAGCACCTCCGGGAACTCGACGATCTCAACCCGCCGCTCGCGGGCGTATGCGACCACCTCGTCACGGCCCCGCGCGCCCAGACGCCCAACCACAAGGATGCGCCTGAACTCGCTCCGCCCGAACAAACGCTGCGCCGCCGCCTCCGCCTCCGGCCGCACGAAATAGAACAACCGCGGCCAGTGACCCGGACGGCCGGCCTCGAAGAGCTTGTCGCGCCAGCCGTAGTAGAGCGTCTCCGAGATCCCGTGTTCCCGGCAGACGTCGCGGACCGAGCGGTCGCCCTTCAACCCAGCCAGCACGATCTCCAGCTTCTGCTTTGCCGTCCAGCTCCGGTACTTGCGTTGCTCGCTCAACCTCACTCCTCTCGGGTTGAGCGGCCCATCCTGGAAGGAGCGCCGGACGCGATCGCCGCTCCGGCTCGGCCCTACGGGCCGTAGCCTCCGCGCCGACCGCGCGCCCGACAAATCCTCAACCAGGCGGGTGTCTACGCGCCACTGGGGTCCGGGTCATCTTGAATGCGCGTAGGGCTTTCGTCCAGCCGCGGGTGCGCGTCCATTGCGGGACGGCGTTCTGGATCGCGAGGTAGACGAGCTTCCAGGGACGCATCCTCGCTCGGGAAGCTGCCCTTGGTCTTGATCGCCTTGCGGAGCTGGCGGTTCAGCGCTTCGATCGCGTTGGTCGTGTAGATCACGCGACGCACCTCCGGCTCGAAGGCCAAGAACGGGATCACGTACTCCCAGCTGTTACGCCAGGCCTGGCCGATCACCGGCAGCTTCTCGCCCCGTTACTTCTCGAACGCCTCGAGCGCGGCCATGGCCGCGTCGGCGTCGACTGCGGGTGTAGATCGGCCGGAGGTCTTTGACGACCTGGTCGTAGGAGCGGCGCGGGACGTAGCGCAGGCTCTGCCGGATCAGATGGACGATGCAGGTCTGCACCGTCGTGGCCGGGCAGACGGCCTCGATCGCCTCGGGGAAGCCTTTGAGACCGTCGACGCAGCAGATCAGGATGTCGCGGACGCCACGCGTCTTCAGGTCGGTCAGGACCTGCATCCAGAACTTCGCGCCCTCGCTGTCCTGGAACCACATGCCGAGAACCTCGCGGTCGCCGTCCAGCGTGATCGCGAGCGCGAGGTAGCAGGCCTTGCGCTGCACCGAGCCGCCGTCGCGGATCTTCAGCACCAGCGCGTCGAGGAATACGAGCGGGTAGACGTCGTCAAGCGGCCGTGTCTGCCATGCCCTGGCGTCGTCCATGACCGCGTCGGTGACGCGGCTGATCAGGTCGCGGCCGACCTTGACGCCGTAGATCTCTTCCAGGTGCGCTTCGATGTCGCGGGTCGACAGGCCGCGGCTGTACAGCGCGAGGATCTTGTCGTCGAAGCCCTCGAACCGCCGTTGCCGCTTCCGCACGATCTGCGGCTCGAACGTCCCCTTCCTGTCACGCGGCGTCTCGATCCGCACCTCCCCGTGCTCGGTGATCAGCGTCTTCGGCGTCGAGCCGTTCCGGGTGTTGCCGGTCCCGCCGGGCGGCTCCTGGTGCGACTCGTAGCCGAGGTGGCCGGTCAGCTCGACCTCGAGGGCCCGCTCCACCAGCCGCTTGGTCAGCTGCGACAGCAGCCCGCCCGGACCGGTGATCTCCTCCTCCGTCCTGGCACCGGCGAGCAGCTCGTCGAGCAGCTCGTCGGGCAGGAGCGCCTTCAGCTCCTGAGCGAGCTCCGGCCCTTGAGCCGAGCGCCCGCCAGCATCCGTGGACTCGTCCAACCTGCCTGCGATTGTCGAAGACATGGATCCTCCTTTCGATCCATGCCTACACAGATGGTCGGACACTCCCTTCGGCGAGTTGGGGTAGGGCGCCGTCTGCCGTAGAAAAGACTGGCCCCGGTACCGTCGGCGGTTGGCGGCGCGTCGCGTCGCGTCTGGTCCGCACTCACGATGTCCGCCGCTAGAACACGCCGCAGCGGCGGCGCGAACAATTCAGGTGGGAGGACGCTCGCGCAGGCGAGGGAGTCTGATCGTCAGAGACCAGTGGCGGAGCGCGGGCCGCCGCTCTGTTGGCGCGAGGCGGCGAAGAGGTATCGATTGATACTGAAGAAGTACCGCCCTTGGTGCTGCAGCTCTGCGAGGTCGTTGAGCCATTCGTTTGCCTCGTCTTCTAATACGCCTCCGCGCCCGGGCACGAATGCGGCGATGAGCGGGGCGATGTTGTAGCTGAAGGTCGTGGCGTCGTACGCCGTGTTGAGTATCGGGACGATCCGGATTTCTGTGACCTCGAATCCGACCGCGCGGAGGCGGGGCGCGAGCGAGCGCGGAAGGTAGGGGTCGGCAGGTGCTCGTTCCACGCGGCCGCGATCCGAGCAGCGCGGCGGCGATCCGTGGCCGCCCAGACGAGCGAGTCCCAGTCGGTGTCGATGATCACGAGTCGTCCGCCGGGTCGCAGGACGCGGGCAAGCTGGTGGAGCGCAGCGTCCGGCTCGGCGAGGTACTCAATGACCTGCGTCGAGACAGCGGCCTCGAAGACCGCGTCTGCAAACACAAGGGCGGTCGCGTCGCCCTCGCAGATGTCGACCCGGTCGCCGAGTCCCGCGGCCGCGATCCGCTTTGAGGCGATCGAGTTCATGTCAGAGCTAATGTCCACTCCAACGATCCGGCCGGTTGCACCGACCTCCCGTGCAAGCTCACAGGCGAGGAACCCGGGGCCCGAACCGAGGTCGAGGATCGATTCGCCGGCTGATGCTCGACGCGACTGTCGCAACTCTTCGCGCTGAACGATCATGTCGGTCGTCGCGTACGCCTGCTCGAGTTGCGCGGCTGCCTTGTCGTCGTACAGCATCCCGGCCATCACCGAATCCTCGGGGCGCGCCCGGTAAAGCGCAAGGCCACCGCCTTAGGCGCGTTGCGCGATTGCTTGCCCGGCATGACCTCGGCGCGATATTCCCGAACTCACTGTCAGTCTTCGGCGGGTGGCAGCGTCCGA